>JAHHHJ010000025.1 GCA_019359445.1 Kastovskya adunca ATA6-11-RM4
TCTTTTCCTGGTGTTTCCAGCGCGGTGGACCCACTCCGACCCATCCCGAACTCGGTGGTGAAACGCTGCAGCGGCGAAGATACTCTGGGGGTAACCCTACGGGAAAATAGCTCAATGCCAGGTCTATTACTTCTATATGAACAAGCTCCTTTCTCGATGAAAGGGGCTTTTCTTTTTGAGTTAGTTGATTTTCCTCGCGCTAGGGAGAAACTGACCTTCATTTTCAGCTTAGCTCTAGATAGAAAAGCAAGTGTGAACGTGGCTAATCTAACGTCAGTACGGTTAAGCAGCAGAGGGTAAAGCCCAGTCCAGATTGAGGGAAGGCTTCGTGGGCTGATGGCATTCTTGCAATCAATCCACAGACGACATTGACCAGGAAATTGATGGGGCTACGATGGCGAGAATGCTCAATTTGAGAGATATTCTTGAATTGGTCAATAATCGTTTCAATAACCCTTACGCTGACGGGACAATAACTTGTCAGTCAGCCTCATCAACTAATTCTTCATGTTGCGCTTAGGTTTAGCAAAGAAGGTGATGTCAAAGTCCTCAAGTAACTGTTGAGCGAGCTTTTTGGAGACATAGCCTCGGTCGGCAAACACCTTACCAAAGCAGGGTTTAAGCAGATCGGGGACGGGTTTACGGTCATCGGTATTACCCGGTGTCAGGTGGCAGACCTTTAAGCTGGTGGAATTGATGAAGCTGATACCACGGCACTGCCCAAAGCACTCTTTGAGATAGAGGCACAACGGCATCAAGCTCGAGGGCATCCAATCGACAAACCGTTGATAACTGGGCAGTCCGGGAAAGGCTTGCCGCCAGTAGAGACAGACGTGTTTCTGATAAAAATGTTTGAAATTGCGGTACGACTGCCGATGGAAGCTGACCAGAATTGTCATGATTTCACTCAAGCTCAAGGCTCGGCGGCGCTGACGAGGCTTCAAGCCATTACCTAAAAGCGTTGCCTGCCATCGGGGTTCAAAGCTTTGGCAAAAATCATCGATCTGGCAAAATAGTTCTTCTAGACTAGTCATAGGAAGGGGGTGCTGAATGATTGGTTATTTGATATTTTCAGCTAATCGCTCCCTCCTTTTCCTCTTCTGTCGGGCTTGGAGTCCTACCCTACCAAGGATTCAGCCTTTTGCTTAACCCGTACTGACGTTAATCTAGGGTATGAGTCAATCAGGAACCAGAACATCCCATAATTTGAGAGGGCGAAGTAGCAATCGCACTAGCAATTCTCATTGTGGAAATTCACTGGTATTCGGTGGGATGTCTAGCTCTAGACATTCAAGCATGAAGGTGAGTAGATGATCCTAACTATCGAAATACATGTCATATAACGAGTTAACGCCCGCAAATCATCAAAAAAGGTTTTGCGAGTAGGCAAATGCGCTCGTAGCAGCTTGTACTTCTGGTCAAGCAACTCCAGCAACGTGTGGAATAGCAAGGACAAGATGTTAAGCGTCGCCAGGAACGAGGAGAGAGGCTGCTTGCTGCCCATGCTGCGACAACCATCGTTTTGCCACAGCATTCTCACAGTCCTGCTTGTCATGCCCCAGAAAGCGGCACGATAAACTCAGGCACCAACGGAATCACATGTGTCTGCCCTGGACAAACCATGACCGGAGTGATGACGCTATGGAAGTAGTGGGTCTCCCCTGACTTCAAGGTGCGCGTTGAACAGGCCGAGCAGTAGATATGACTCGAACTAAAGTATTTGGTGCCGTCTAACGCAATTAACAGGGTGGCTGCAACCGAGCGGAAGCCCGCCAACTGCCCCTGTTGTCCAACACCTGCAAGATTCTCCTCAAACACTGGAAAAACGTGCTCAGGTGTCACCGGGTCGAGCAAATCCCGGATATGGTTGTCGCTCGGGCTCTGATGGACGTCAAATAGGCTTTGGGCATTGCTTTGCCCCTTACTGCTCTTCCTCGAACTTGGGATTACTTTAGGTTGGCACAAATGAGGTAGCAGTTCATCTTTCCAACACTTCTCAAGGTGATCGCGTCTCACCTGTTCCTGTCGCCACGAAACTAGGAATAAATGTTACTCCACTTCCTGTTCAGCGCTGTTACAAGATATTGCTCCTTAGCGTTTTGGTGTCATTGAATTGACAACTTGAAGCGCTTGCTCTAGAAAATCCGAGGCTTTGCCTTTATTTAAGTCGTTTGAGTCGTTCGAATTGCCCAATAGAGAATTGAAGCGACGGGTAAGCATCCAAAGAATTTGTTGAATCAGTCCTTTGCTCTCTCGTTCTCTGGTCACATGTTGTTCGACGCTCGCCGTCAGAGCTTGAGCTTTGTAACTTTTGTCTTTTATGGATCGAGCCACCTGAAGCGCTTGCTCCCAATCTCCCTGTTTGGCAAACCCAGGAGCGATCGCCGAAAATCTCCCATCCTTTTGATGCCTGGTATCAGACGGGGAGTCGATAGACTGAGCAATCTTTAGAGCCTGCTCAGGCTGCCCTGCCTCAAGGTAAGCGATCGCCACATCCGACAGCAAGTCAGACAGATTATTTTGTTGAACAATCTCAAGCGCTAGGTCATACTGTCCACTCTGTAAATAATGCCTGACAATGCCTCCAAAGGTGACGTATGGGCTTCCTATCGATTTTGCCAGTTGAACCGCTTGCTCAGAGTCTCCGGCTTTGGCATAAGCAAGCACAATTCCACGGAATGCCTGCTCCCTATGGTTAACACTTTTAATAGAGCGGGCAATTTGCTGCGCCATCTCAAAGTTTCCGATTTCTGCGTAACCTCCAGCTACCCTAGCTATTGCATTGTTTTTGGTTTGAGATTCATCAATTATCTGTGCCGAGGCTCGAGCTTCGGCTAATATCTCGACTGCCAAGTTGTTCTGTTCCAATGCGGCATACTGGACTGCTGTTTCAACCAGGTTGAGCGTTTTTTGCAGGGGAAAGGGCTTAGAATCAAATGTCCGTATCTTTGGTAACGTTTGATCGAGAAGCTCTTTGGCTCGACGTTGTTGTCCAACTTCGGCAAATTGAGAAGTAATGTCTAACATCCCAGACAGTTTTATGGCGGCGGCATTGTCGCGGGATTGTACCTCATTGATGGCAGATGTACTCTTAAGGGCAAGCTCTAACACTTGAGGCACAAGTTCTGTTTGTCCTGCTTGAATTAGATAAGAGGCAATTCCCCTCAGAGTCAGAGTTCTATATTCGGCATTGTCAATGCGTTGTGCCATTTCGAGTGCTTGGTTCAAGACCTGAGTTGCTTGCTCACCCTCTCCGGCTTTGGCATAATGACCCGTCACCTCTGCCATTTCTATAGGAGTGAACACAGGATTGTTCACCCCTGTGATAATCTCAACAGCCAAGTCGTAGTACCCAACTTCTGCGTATTCAGAAGCTCGGTTTAGTAAAGATTCTTCCGGAGAAGTTGCACTAACATGACAGCCCGTTGCTGTTTGGGTACGGGCAATCTGGATGGCTTCTGCTAGAAGTTTCTTCCCCAACGCTTCCTGTCCAGCCAGGATATAACCTCCAGCCACTTTTACTAAAGCAGTGCCTTTGAAGCAATCATTGGTACTCACTTGGGCTAAGGGCAGGGCTTGGTCTAAAATCTTGAGAGCCTGCTCAGATTGTCCTATCGCTCTATACTGAACGGCAATGTCAGCTAAGAGGCTAGCTTTTTGGGAGTAGGTTTCTTCTGCCAGAGCTTGACCTCCTGGAAACAAGGTAGCCATTAGTGCCGTGACCGCTAAGATATTGAACTGGATTATTCTGCGAGTCATGTTTTTTCTCCCTCAATTTTTTGTGCCTGACTCCCCAAAATTTGATTTTCTGTCACCACTTGATTAAAAGTCTTATCCAGCGATAAATCACGCTTTTTTCTACTTCAACTTACATTGACCTTGCTCATAGTACGTTAGTTCTCATTTACAGTCCTTGGTTTATAGTGTCGCGGTTAGCGATGAGGAGCCAGCCCCCGATATATATTTTTTGACTTTGCTTATTAGTTGAAAGCGAGGCAGTCTGGCTCGGTGAGGCTTGGAGTTACTTCTGGGAAAGGGGACTTACCAAGAGTAGGAAATTCCTGAGGTCATGGTGCTTTCCTTTTTTGCTTCTGATACTTGCATTTAACGCTAAAAATCCGGAACCTTTCAAAAGGGGGATGACGTTTACAGAGTACCCTATGTAGTTCCATTACCAAGAGTTCAAGAAACCTATGGAGCCTTCTCCCCTTAGGACTCGGTGTGAATTGCACTCAATGACCGAATGGTTCGGGGGCTAACGCCTGTGCCATTTGGTTCTGCATCTACTCCCCAGTTTATGGATAGTTTTCTGACTAAAAGTGATGACGCTGCATGAATGAAACTGTTCGTCGCCAGCACGGTATGGGCTGGATTCGAGATTATCCCGATTATCGAGACTTACGGCTAACCAGCAAGACTATTCGTCTTCTGTTAGATACCGTAATGGGCAGTTCTGCCAAATTAATTGAGACTCGGCAATTCAAAAAGTTAGATCTGTCACCCTTTGTAGATCTCCGACCTGGATTTTCTCCTGTGGAGAATCAGGGCAAACTGGAGTCCTGCACCGCCCATGTGGTGACAGCGATCGCCGAATACCTGGAGCAAAAAGCCTTTCAAGAGTATCGCCACCGCTCTCGGCTATTCCTCTACAAAACCACCAAAAACTTGCTAAAGGTGCAGGGAAACGTAGGGGTCTTTTTGCGGACAACCATGGGAGCCTTGCGACTGTTTGGACTACCCCCTGAAGAGTACTGGACTTGCGACCTGAGCCAACTGGATGTTGAACCCCCAGCCTTTTGCTATGCCTTCGCATCCAACTACAAAGTGATGCATTACGTCCGGTTAGATACACCCGATATTTACGATGATGAGCTGCTGGCGATCAAAACCCAATTAGCTGCCGGATTTCCCCTGACCTTTGGCACGATGATGTTTGACTCACCCATGATTCATGCCAGTTGTCCCGATACTCTGGGGCAATTGCCTTATCCAGTGAATAGCGATCGCCCCCTGGGTGGTCATGCCATGATTGCAGTGGGCTACGACGATTCCCTGGTGATTGAGCATTTCAAACCGGGTGGAATTAAGACCAAAGGGGCTATTCTCATCCGGAATTCCTGGGGAACGGATTGGGGTAAAGAAGGCTATGGTTGGTTGCCCTACACCTACATCCAGCGAGGGATTTCCGTGGATTGGTGGGTTCTCCTCAAACAAGATTGGGTGGATACGGACGTCTTCGGGCTGAATGCCTGATTCCCGTCATCCCCTGGAAGTCGGTACGGCTCATCCCGTTGGCGGTGGCTAACGCCTGTGGGTCCTCAAGGTGATTTTTCATCGTGTAGCACACGAAAAATGATTATCTCAAACACCCTCCCAATGAAAAACCACGGGCGTGGTTACTGTGACCACCCGCGAGCTCGGCAGCATCGATCTTCCAGCACCAGAGGATGCTTTTGCCCTGGAAAGGGGTAATGGTTCCTGTGATAGACGCAGGAACCATCAACACCTCAACCATCCTCCTCACAAAGTTTCAACTGTCACGATCAGCTATGGGAGCAAAATGACCTGCTCCTGGAGTTGCATCATCCAGTTAGATTGCTCAAACGACGGCTTGACCGTCATCCGTCAACGTCAAACGACATCGTCACAAAAGGAAAAACCATGACTCGTATTCGTAATCAGAACGAAAACTCCAACGCAGAAGAGTCCAATATGCAAGAATCGCAGACTATCGCTCCCTCTTTGCCAACGATTCCCCCGCCCTCGATACCCAGGTGCAGGAAACCCGCAAGTCCGTAGACCTGGGCACGGATAATCTCCAGCCGCTCAATACACTGCCAGACATTCAGGACAGCGAAATCCAACGGCTCAAAACCGTCGGCATTCATTCCGTTAATGACCTGCATGGCGCAACCCAAACCCCGGCGATGCTCACGGAGGTGTCGCTAAAAGCAGGATTGATTGGAAGCCAGCCACTTGAGTTGAGTGCTCAGGCTAGCCTTGATGTCATTGATGAAATTGATGAATCGGACGACATACCCCCTCTTCCATCAGATAAGGCGATCGCAGAAATTTACCTTCATGGTGCTCTGCGAATCCAGGAGCAATTGCTCGATCCATCCACTGAGTTTCAGGTCACGCTCAATGAACCCGGCACCTATCGGGTAAGCTTCACGGTAGATCCCGACAATGTGCTAATGGATCAGGTACCGACCAATAACCGATTTACACGAGAGTTTGTGGTAGAGCCTGCGGCTCCTCCAGTCCCAAAGTTCAACCCATTTCCTGGGCAATTTACGCCGAAGTCAGGGCAGGTAGGCGATCGTATTACGATATCAGGCAGCGATTTTGACTAGGGAACGCCCCCAGTTCGGTTTGGCACGGTGGCAGCGACCCTGCTCAGTACACCCACTGCAACGCAAATTGTCGCTAGGGTGCCTTCAATGCCCCCAGACCCAACTAAAATCTTCGCTATTATACAGACCTGGCTTTGCAAATTGCCACCCATCCACGCAATCAAGCCGCTTTTGTCAGGATGGAGAATAAGCTAGGAGATTGTTTGTTAATTGAACAATACTTCCTTGCGGCTTGCGTAGAATATCACCAGCAGATTACGAACTCTAGTTTTCCAGGCGTTGCAATGCAGTGTCTGTTTGAATCCCCAGAAGCCGCCTTTTCATCGGAGCAGCCAGAACTATTGGGCTATACTCACCTGATCGGCAATGCCAAGCATGATGTAGCGATCGCCCAACGCCTAGAACAGCGGGTCGCCCAGGACTACCCAGGCCAGTACGAGCAGTGCTTGCAGTATCTGTCTAACGACCCCTAATGCAAATCATTCGGCAAACTTATAGTTGAGCTGGTCTGTCAGGAGAAGCGATGTTTTTTGATGATCTTGCGCTTGGAGCGGCAAGACAGTCAGAAAATCAAAGTCAGAAAACAACTTGCGACCAATGATGTCTTTGACTTGGATTTGCGATCGCTGTTGGGTCAGTTGGTTCACCACCACTCAATGGCTAAGCATAATTGCTTATGAAAAAAGTAACATATTCCCCTCTTTGAAGAACTTGACTGGTGAATTATTTCCTTTTGTATTATTAGTTTCCTGAGAAATTAGCGTTCAGTTTAACAAAGTATTTACTGAAATAGAAGGCACAATCAATGGTTGCTATCGATATAACTCTATAGCAACTATCCTGAGTATCCGGCAATCAAAACATTAACAATTTTTTTATAAGTATCATTTAATATTCCTTTGGTTTTTACCCTAGAAAACTAATTATTCATTAGGCAAAGGTGTTAATCTATACCCAGTTGTAAAGTAGTTAGCAAACTGTCATTGCCAAAAAAGGGAAGAAATAACGAGTTTCTTCACCCACTTCACAATGATAAGTTCACTCAATTTAATCTTATGTATATAGATTGGGTTTACTAGTAATTTGACCTAACTCAGCGATGGCCAAATTGTCTAGCCAACTTGTCTAAAGGAAAGCCGCTAGGTTTCGATAAACCTAAGCGTCGCTTGCTCATAGCACCTAAACCCGACAAGAGAGTTCAAGAGTTTTCAATTCCCTAAAACAATAGCAATTGTTTAGTAGCACTACACAAGAAAGTATTAGCTGCAAGGAGTTTTTATGTCCAATTTTTCTAGGTTTTCTCGCCGGAAATTTCTGATCACTGCTGGTGCATCTGCTGCCAGTTCTGTGTTCCTCAAAGGCTGTTTGGGCAACCCACCTGAGACAGCCAATGTTCCAGCAGCAGATGCGGTTAATGCTGCTGATATCAGCCCAGAACAAATGCCAGAAACTTCAACAGCTAAGTTGGGATATATCCCCATTGTTGAGTCAGCGCCTCTAGTGATTGCGAAAGAAAAAGGCTTCTTTGCCAAGTATGGCATGACCGATGTTGAAGTCTCCAAGCAAGCGAACTGGGCATCTGCACGGGACAACGTAACTATTGGTTCTGAAGGGGGTGGCATTGATGGGGGACAGTGGCAGATGCCGATGCCTCATCTGATCAGCGAGGGCATTATTACAAATGGGAGAAAGGTGCCCATGTACGTTCTGGCGCAGTTGAACACGCAGGGGAACGGGATTGCGATCGCAGGTATCCATAAGGGCAAAGGACTTCAATTAGATATTTCCAATGCCGCCGACTATATCAAAGGATTTGAAGCCAGTCAGGGACGCAAGTTTAAAGCGGCACACACCTTTCCCAACGTGAATCAGGATTTCTGGATTCGCTATTGGTTTGCGGCGGGTGGTGTCGATCCGGATAGAGATATCGACTTGTTAGCAGTACCACCGGCAGAAACCGTGCAAGGGATGCGTAACGGGTCAATGGATGCCTTCAGTACAGGTGACCCTTGGCCCTACCGCATCGTTGCTGATGATATCGGTCACATGGCAGCACTCACCCACCAAATCTGGAAATTTCATCCCGAAGAATACTTAGCGATGAGAGCCGATTGGGTAGACAAGAATCCCAAGGCAACTAAAGCCCTTTTAAAAGGATTAATGGAAGCACAGCAGTGGTGCGATAAGCCGGAAAACCGAGCAGAATTGGTGCAAATTTGTGCCGGACGCAATTACTTCAATATACCTGTAGCTGTTCTTACTCCTCCCTATGAAGGGAAGTATGAAATGGGGGATGGTCAACAAGCTTTTAATGACATTAAGGCAGGTCCCCTGTACTGGAAAGACGATTTGGGTAATGTCTCCTATCCCTACAAGAGTCATGACTTGTGGTTCCTAACAGAATCAATGCGCTGGGGTTTCCACCGCGATCGCCTTACAGATATCGACACAGCTAAGAAGATTATTGATGCCGTCAACCGCGAGGATTTGTGGAAGGAAGCGGCTAAAGAAGCAGGATTTGATGCCGATATTCCTACAAGTACATCTCGCGGCGTTGAGAAGTTTTTTGACGGCAAAGAGTTCGACCCAGAAAATCCAGAGGCTTACCTCAATAGTCTGGCGATTAAGAAAGTTTAGCAACGGATGCGTTATTGGCTAAGGAATCATTAACTGGTTTTGGGGTAACGGATATATCCGCTGCGTCAAAAGTCAAAAATTACTCCACAACGGAAAAGTTTCCAAGTTCTGCTCAAATTACATCCCAAATTACATCCCAATCTGAATAGGGGGAAGAAAATGACTGTCAACACAATCAACCGCAAGCCAAGACCTAGTTCAAACAATGCAATCCAGGCTTTCTGGAAAAAGCAATCTAAGGATATTGTGCCGCCTTTGTTGGGAATTTTGGGATTCTTAATCGTATGGCAGCTACTTTCCAGCTCCGGAGTGACAAGGCTGCCAGGTCCCTTGAGTGTTTGGACAGATGACCGAACCCGGATACTACTGATGTATCCCTTTTATGACCGGGGTGGTCTAGACAAAGGTTTATTTTGGCAGACTATGGCGAGTTTGGGGCGAGTCGCTCAGGGCTACTCATTAGCGGCACTGGTTGGCATTAGCGTGGGCGTTTTGGTCGGTACACAGCCACTGATTAATAAGGCGTTAGATCCACTCTTCCAATTCTTGCGGATGGTCGCGCCTTTGGCTTGGGTGCCGATTGCGCTAGTCGCCCTGCAACAAAACCAACCCGCTGCTATTTTCGTAATTTTTATCACCTCAGTCTGGCCAATTCTGATTAACACCGCAGAAGGTGTCAGACAAATCCCTGATGATTACAACAACGTTGCTAAGGTTTTGCAACTCTCCCGTAAAGAATATTACTTAAATATTCTGTTTCCCTCAGCACTTCCCTACATTTTTACAGGCTTGAGGATTGCGATCGGCTTGGCATGGTTGGCAATTATTGCCGCAGAAATCGTGATGTCAGGCATTGTCGGAATTGGCTTTTTCATCTGGGATGCCTATCAGCAGAACTACGTCAGTGAAATTATCTTGGCTGTTGTTTACATCGGTGCAGTAGGTTTGCTTCTAGACCGAGCAATAGCATACTTGCAGTCCAGGATTGCTCCACAGGAAAAGAAGTAGTGATTAGTTGTTTGTTGTTAGTTGTTTCTGACCCATAACAAATAACTAATAACCAAGAATAAATGACCAATGGCTGAGAACCAAGGACTAAAAACTAATGAGTATTTTTGTTGCGGTTGATCAAGTTGATAAAGTTTTTCCGTTAACTGGTGGTGGTGAATACGTTGCCTTAAAAGGGATTGACCTACACATTAAAAAAGGAGAGTTTATCTCGTTCATTGGTCACTCCGGCTGCGGTAAATCCACCCTGTTGAACATGATTGCAGGTTTGGATTTGCCGAGTGATGGGATAGTGACCCTGGAAGGGCAAAAAGTTAAACAGCCAGGGCCAGACAAGATGGTGGTGTTCCAGAATTATTCTCTGTTGCCTTGGCGAACAGTACGGCAAAATATTGCCTTAGCTGTTGACTCGGTGATGAAGGATTTGCCTGCAAGCGATCGCAAAGCAATTGTAGAGCGACACATCGACATGGTGGGGTTGCGCCCTCATGCGGACAAACAGCCGACGATGCTATCGGGTGGACAAAAACAGCGAGTTGCGATCGCCCGCGCCCTTGCCATCCGTCCCAAATTGCTACTCCTTGATGAACCCTTTGGGGCGCTGGATGCTCTGACGCGAGGCAATCTTCAAGAGCAGTTAATGCAAATCTGCGAAGAAAACCAAGTCACTGCCGTCATGGTTACCCATGATGTCGATGAAGCAGTACTGCTATCTGACCGGATTGTCATGCTCACCAATGGGCCAGGTTCCAAAATTGGTCAGATTTTAGAGGTGGATATTCCCCGACCTCGCAAGCGGATGGAAGTAGTCGAACACCCCAGCTACTACAGCTTGCGGAGTGAGATAATTTACTTCCTCAATCAGCAAAAGCGTATCAAGAAAATTCGGGCGAGAAAAACGACAGCGATCGCGCGTCACGGTCTGGAAAAAGTTAACCTCGATATTGGTTTTGTCCCACTAACAGCCTGCGCCCCCCTCGCCGTTGCCAAAGAAAAAGGCTTCTTCCAGAAACACGGCTTAGATGAAGTCAACCTCGTGCGCGAAACTAGCTGGCGCGGCATTATGGATGGCATGGTCGGGAGTTACTTAGATGCAGCTCAAATGCCATCAGGAATGCCCCTCTGGTTAACCTTGGGAGGATATCAAGACCGACCGTTGCCCATCGTCACCGCCATGACCATGACTCGCAACGGTAATGGCATCACCCTGGATAAACGCTTTTACGACCAAGGGGTACACACTCTAGCAGATTTCAAGAAAATGCTGCTCGCCTCCCCGGAACGCCAGCACCGGATGGGATTGGTGCATCCTTCCTCAATGCACAATCTGCTGCTGCGTTACTGGTTAGCCAGTGGTGGCATCGACCCCGACCACGATTTGTCACTCCAGAGCATCCCGCCAGCCCAAATGGTCGTCGATTTGCAAGGGGGAACCATTGATGGTTTCTGTGTTGGGGAACCCTGGAATACGCGGGCGGCGATGCAAGGGATTGGCTTTACTGTCGCCACAGACTTAGAAATTTGGCCCGGACATCCAGGAAAAGTGCTTGGTGTTCGCGAAGACTGGGCAAACGCTTATCCCAACACCCACATTGCCTTAGTTAAAGCGTTGCTAGAGGCATCTCAGTATTGTACTGACCCTGCCAACGAACAAGAAGTGCGTCAGATTGTCGCCCAGAGGGAGTACGTGAATACAGATATTGCTTACATCCACCTCGGAAACCCCAACGAAGTGTTCTGTAGTCTCGATCAACCGATGCGAGAGTTTGCCCATCACCTATTCTTTGGCGATGGCGTCAATCGCCCTAGTCGAACTGAACACCTTTGGCACATGACTCAGTTGGCACGTTGGGGTCACACACCTTTCCCCCGAAACTGGGTGGAAATCATGGAACGGGTGTGCCGGGTAAACGTGTTCAGCACCGCCGCACGAGAACTGGGTGTGTTGGATGTGAAATATACCAGTGGCGCGATCGCCATGTTTGATGGCACCACATTTACTGCCGATGATCCGATTGGCTATCTCAACAATTTGAAGATTAAACGCGATTTCAGCATTGCGGAAGTCGTTCTCGATTCACCTCGTCTTTCTGTAGCTGCTTAGATCATTGGTCACTGCAAATTTTGCACCCCCCTAACCCCCCTTGCTAAGGGGGGAACAGGAACCGGAAACTGGCTTCTCCCAAGACTAAAAGGTTTCTCCTTGTACTCCCCCCTTACGGGAACAGGAACCGGAAACTGACTGCTCCCAGGACTGAAAGGTTTCTCCTTGTACTCCCCCCTTAGTAAGGGGGGCTGGGGGGGTAAGCAAAGATGAGCAACGAGCCAGCAACAGACTAATCACTCACCTTACCGTCCACTTACCAACTACGTACAACAAAAGCCATGATCGACCGTCCTCTTGCCTTTAGTGTTAGCGAAACTGCCCGACAGCCAAGGGCAACCGCCATCAATTCCGAGTCATTCCTGACGATCGAGAACGTTTCCAAAGTGTATCCAACCAAGAAGGGTTCGTACCCGGTACTCCAAGACGTTAACCTGACCGTAGAAGAAGGCGAGTTTATCTGCGTTATTGGTCACTCGGGCTGCGGCAAATCGACCCTGCTGAACATGGTGTCGGGTTTCGCCTTTCCTACTGCCGGAGAAGTGCGTGTGCAAGGGAAGCCCATCACCAAGCCAGGGCCAGACCGCATGGTTGTGTTCCAAAACTACGCCCTACTGCCTTGGCGGACAGCGTTTGAAAATATCTACCTAGCTGTTCACGCCGTTCACCCCAAAAAGTCCCAGGCCCAAAAAAGGGCGATCGTCCGGGAACATCTAGCGATGGTGGGTTTGTCGGAAGCGGCTGATAAGAAGCCGCCGCAAATGTCCGGCGGGATGAGACAGCGGGTTTCCATCGCTAGGGCTTTGGCGGTTCGTCCCCAAGTCTTGATTTTGGATGAACCGTTCGGTGCTTTGGATGCCATCACCAAGGAAGAGTTGCAGGAAGAACTGCTGAAAATCTGGAACGACCACCGCTGCACGGTTCTAATGATTACCCATGATATTGATGAAGCGCTGTTTTTAGCCGATCGCTTGGTAATGATGACCAATGGTCCGGCGGCGAATATCGGTGAGATTATGGACATTCCTTTCCCGCGTCCGCGCGATCGCGCCCTGATCATGGAAGACCCAGAATACTACAGACTGCGGAATCACGCCCTAGACTACCTCTTCCACCGCTTCGCTCACGACGAGTAAATTAGGAATGGGTTTAGACCATCAAAACAGAAATTTTCTTGTGGTAGAGATGTTCCGGTGGAGCGTCTCTACTCTGCATAAAGGAAGGCATTAAATAACTGGTTGTACTCAAAGACAAAACCAGGTTTTTATCTTGAAATACATCCTGACCTACATCTAGCTTATGCACACCAAAAAAATGGACATAACACACCTCATTATTGGAGATTGTTTTTTACTGAGAGATGGAAAACACATATAGAAAAAGTAGCTAATAGTTCAGCGCTTTTTGTTCCTCCAGCGGATACCAATTATGAGGAATATTTTCAGGCTCAACCTGACAAAGATTATTTCCTGCAATGGTCTGGGATATATTTTCGCTCAAAAACTGAGATAAAAATAGTAAAAGAATTGTATAACAGGGATGTCTTGTTCTTTGCTAATACTCGTGGTCAAGTGAGTTGTCAAAGTTCTCCAGCTTCCGAAAAGAGTGGTCAACTACCAAGTCGCATTGAAGTAAATTTCTTGGACGCCGGATGGGGAGAACTGACAAGGCAGCTTGCCTATAAGTCTCTCGGGTATGGCAGAACTTTCGTTCAACTTGACCGATGGTTCCCTGGTTCTAAAAGGTGTTCCTAGTGTGGACATATCGTTGAAAAACCTACTTCAAATCATTGGAGATGTTGAAGTGTTTACTTCGCTTGCTGCTCCACTGTTTTGCTGTATTCAGACAGTTCCTCTCCTCGCTGAAATCATTACTCTTTCAGCAACACCTAGCTTCTTAGTTTTGTTAGTCAAGCAACTCTAAGTGGTCAGTTACGTCTATCGGGATGTACTAGTTCGCTATGACGCTATAAAACTACTTGGGCGATTGCTCGATTTTGAAAAATTTTTCACTTTACTAGACGTGACAAATACAAATAAAAATCTGGGATGGCGTATGTTATTTTTCGGAGTCAGAACACGTATCTTGCTCTGGTACGTCGTGCTGATGATGTTCTGTCTAGTAATATCCATCTTAACTATTCGTCAAGTCCTCTTGGTTCGCATAGAAAAGCGGTTTGAAAAATCCCTGATTCAGGAGAAAAAAGAATTTCTCCGATTAGTCGAGGGACGAAATCCATATACAGGCCAACCCTTCGGCAATGAAGTTGCTGCTATGTTTGATGTATTTTTATCTCGCAACTTTACAGAGGAAGATGAATTTTTAATTACGCTGTTAAATGGCAAATTCTACAAATCCAAATCCAATTATACAGTCCTTCCAGACTCTCTAAATTCTAATTCGGATCTAGTAAAGCACTGGGCACAGGTGAGTGAGCGTCAGCAAGGTGAAAAGGTAACCTCAGATGGCACTATCATGTATCTGGCTCAGCCGATAGTTAGGGGAAAAACTCATGGGGTGTTTGTGGTAGGCTTCTCGACTGCCCATGAGTATTGTAAGGTGGATGAGGTAATTTTCGTCGCAATCCATGTGACGATTGTCGTGATAGCTGTGGCTTCAGTGCTGGCTTGGGTCGTGGCTGGACGGGTGCTGTCTCCCCTACGCTTACTCACCGAAACGGCTTACGCCATTACCGAGTCTGACCTGACTCGACGCATTCCCGTGCAAGGAAAAGACGAAATTGCCGAACTAACCATCACCTTTAATGAGATGCTAGACCGTCTCCAAGCGGCCTTCTCCAGTCAACGAGACTTTATTAATGATGCAGGTCATGAACTCCGGACTCCAATCACGATTATCCGAGGTCATTTAGAACTGCTGGGCGACGACCCCCAAGAACGGCGTGAAACGATAGAGTTAGTCACCGATGAGTTGGATCGCATGAGTCGCTTTGTCGATGACCTCTTACTACTGGCTAAGGCAGAGCAACCCAATTTTTTGTACCTGGAAACCTTGGAAATTGGCAATTTGACTGAGGAACTGTATGCCAAAGCCAGAGCCTTAGCCGAACGGCACTGGCGTCTGGAGAATAAAGGTACGGGGCGCGTTGTAGCTGATCGACAACGGCTGACTCAGGCAATGATGAACTTAGCTCAGAACGCGACCCAGCACACGAAAAATGGAGATACGATCGCGCTTGGCTCGGCGCTTATTGAGGGCAACGCCCATTTCTGGGTGCGCGATACTGGGGAAGGCATTGCCTTTGCCGATCAGCAGCGAATCTTCGAGCGCTTTGCACGCGCTACCAACAGTCGCCGTCGCTCTGAGGGGGCAGGATTGGGATTGTCGATTGTGCGTGCGATCGCTCAAGCGCACGGCGGTAGGGTAGAACTTCTCAGCCAACGGGGTGGTGGCTCAACGTTTACTCTTGTGATTCCACTAGACCCCCCCCAGGAGGTGTTGCTTCATGAACCGGATTCTGATCGCAGAAGATGAATCTCGCATCGCCAACTTTCTGGAGAAAGGTCTAAAAGCTAACGGATTTACCACCACAGTCGTCAAGGACGGTGATGAAGCGGTTCTCATCGCTAGTAGCGACAATTTTGACCTGCTCATTCTCGACATTGGTCTTCCTGGCAAAGATGGGTGGATGGTGTTGGAAGAGTTGCGAGGTCGGGGCGAATATCTGCCGATTATTATTCTCACCGCTCGCGATGATGTGAGGGACAAAGTCGCTGGCTTGGAGGGTGGAGCTGACGATTACGTGACAAAGCCGTTTCGTTTTGAAGAATTGCTGGCGCGGGTGCGTTTGCGGTTGCGCGACAGCCACTTACCCAGAAGGAAGGAAGAAACGCTCTTAAAAGCAGGTAACATTGTCCTTGACTTGCGTACCCGTCAGATTCGAGTAAGCGATCGCCTGCTCGAGTTATCCGCACGAGAATTTACCTTAGCAGAAGTCTTTCTCCGCAACCCCGGACAAGTGATGAGCCGAGAGCAGCTACTCAATTATGTCTGGGGTTATGACTATGACCCTGGCTCCAATATTGTTGATGTCTATGTGGGTTACCTACGTAAGAAGCTAGGTGGCGATCCAATTGAGACCGTCAGAGGCATGGGCTACCGACTGCGAACATAAGAAAACTCTCATGAAAGCTTCATGGATATTTCATCGGAGTTAGTAACTCTAAACTTAAGCAGTTGCTGGCTCGAATCCGGGCGCAA
The DNA here is from genome assembly GCA_019359445.1 of Kastovskya adunca ATA6-11-RM4. Taxonomy (GTDB): domain Bacteria; phylum Cyanobacteriota; class Cyanobacteriia; order Cyanobacteriales; family Coleofasciculaceae; genus Kastovskya; species Kastovskya adunca. The sequence continues at coordinate 16,327 of JAHHHJ010000025.1, forward strand.
CTCCCACATCAGGGGGAGTGAATTGTGTTGCGCCTACAAAGTAAGAAGAGCAAGGCTGTGGGAAAGGCAGACTACTGCTTCCAATATGAGAAAACTCTCATGGAAGCTTCATCCTCTTTTCATAGGAGTTTACCAAACTTAAATTAAGTACAGGTAAATCTGAAGTTAATTTTTGATAAAACCGTTAAACTCACGCCCTAGTAAAACTGACCCTGCATTTAACACTCTAACGAATTTAGATGCCAATCCCATCGAGACATTAGCGAGAGACACAGATCGAATCAAAGGAGGAGAATATGTTGGTGGAAAAGCAGTTACTACAGAACCACTCCGATACACAAAGGAGTTCCAGTAGTGAAGTTACAAAGTTTGATGCCCAACAGAATCTTCTTTTGCCAGGATTAACAAGTAGTTCAACAAATGTTTCTCCTTCAAAGTGGTTTCAGCCTCTAGACCCACTAGCTGGACAGGATAGTGAGATAAGCTCGCGGAAATTACGAATCGCTTTGTATTCCCATGACACAATGGGTCTCGGTCACAAGCGGCGCAATCTGTTGATTGCCCAAACGCTTGCCTGCTCTCCTTTGCAGACTGACATTCTGCTGATTACTGGAATGCGTGAGGGAAGTGACGTTCAGACACCGGATGGAGTAGACTATGTGGCTCTCCCAGCTCTACATAAAGGGAAAGATGGACAGTACCAGTCACGCCGCTTGAATCTCTCGCTGCGGGAGATAATTAGCCTACGAGCCAACATCATCCGTGCCACTGTTGAATCATTTAAACCGGATGTCCTGATTGTGGACAACGTGCCAAGAGGGGCAGTGCGGGAACTCGATCTGACCCTTGAATATCTCCACGCGCAAGGGCATACTCGTTGCATACTTGGTCTGCGCGATGTGCTAGACGACCCCATAACAGTAAAGCGCGAATGGAAGCACGCCGCTAACGAGGACATCATTGGCAAGTATTACGATCGCGTTTGGGTGTACGGAGACCCCGATGTATATGACCCAGTAAAGGAGTACAAATTTTTCCCTGATATAGCGGCAAAAGTGTGGTATACGGGCTGCTTCGATCAACGCAAACGGCTTGAATTTGCCAGCACTCAAAGCCCTGACCCGCTTGCGGCGCTTGATCTCCCGTCGGGTCGGTTGGCACTATGCCTGGTAGGAGGTGGACAGGATGGGGCGACTCTGGCGGCAGCCTTTGCCCAGGCTAATCTGCCCCCGGAAACAAATGGAGTAATCTTGACAGGGCCGTTCATGCCGCAAAAGGTTCGGCAACACCTGCACCGCAGGGCAGCAGAGCATTCTCGTTTACGGGTGTTGGAGTTCATCTCGGAACCAACACAACTGTTAAGCCGTGCTGATTGCGTTATCGCGATGGGAGGATACAACACGACTTACGAAATCCTCTCCTTCGAGAAGCCTGCACTCATCGTGCCACGAGTGAAACCCCGGCGCGAGCAGCTAATTCGGGCTGAACGTTTGCAAGAGTTGGGTCTAGTTGATGTGCTTCATCCCAATGAGGTCAATCCCTATGCCCTAACTGAGTGGATTGGTAAAAGTATAGGAATGAACCCACGAAGCCGCGAACGTATTGATTTCAAAGGCTTGGAACGTCTGCCCCAATTACTTGCAGCAGCAGTCGCTGCTCCAGTTTCCTCTGCTTGCAAAGTTTCATAAAGGAGAAATCAAGGATGTTTTCGACTGAACCCATGCGCGTTGGCTACGTGCTGAAACGATATCCCAGGTACTCCGAAACCTTTGTGGTTAATGAAATTTTGGCTCATGAAGCAGCGGGATTAGAAATTGAGATTTTTGCACTGCGTCCCCCTGCTGAAACCCACTTTCAGAACATCATTTCTCAAGTACGCGCCCCAGTTCACTATATTCGCAAGCCAATTCAGGGGCGGGTCAGCGAGTCTCTCAATAGCCTTGCACCTACAGCCGCTAGTTACTTCTGGGCAGAACTTCAGGAAGCAAGCAAGGTTATACCAGGTTTTTGGGCAAAGCTAGCGATCGCGCAAGGGGAACAAGCCAGCAGCGTTTACCAAGCAGCATGGCTAGCGCGTGAAGTTCGTCTCAAGGGAATTACTCATCTGCACGCCCACTTTGGCACGGTGGCAACGACTGTAGCACGTCTCGCCTCCCACTTTGCTGGGATTCCCTACACCTTCACTGCTCACGCCAAGGACATTTTCCATGAAAGTGTCGAGCCTGAAGATATGAAGCGGAAGCTGAGTGATGCAGCAAATGTAATCACAGTTAGTGACTACAATCTCGAATACTTGCAACAAACCTACGGAGATGCCGCAGTTCGCGTCCAGCGGATTTACAATGGTCTGAACTTGACGCAATTCTCTTATGAGTCGCCCTTGCATCGCCCACCGCAGATTATCTCAGTCGGGCGTTTGGTGGAGAAAAAAGGCGTTCCAATCTTAATTGATGCCTGTGCTATTCTCGCGAGTCGAGGTTGCCAGTTTAACTGCCAAATTATCGGCAGTGGTTCCCTGGAAGCAGAATTACGAGAGCAAATTCAACAACTCGGTCTGCAATCAATCGTCGAAATTATTGGCCCCCGCCCTCAAAATGAGGTGTTTGAGCAGGTTCAGCAAGCGGCTGTCTTCGCTGCACCTTACGTGATTGGCAAAGATGGTAACCGCGATGGACTTCCAACAGTCCTGCTGGAATCGATGGCGCTAGGCACTCCCTGCGTTGCAACGGACGTGACTGGCATCCCGGAAGTGGTGCGCGATGAGGAAACAGGGTTGATGGTACCGCAACACGATCCAAAAGCATTGGCAGATGCGATCGCTCGCTTACTCACCGATCCAACTTTACGGGTGCGACTGGCAACTCAGGCACGGCAATTGATTGAATCAGAGTTTGATATTCACCGGAATACAGCTTTGCTGCGTACCCTCTTCCACACTACAAATCGAGCGAAAATGAAAGCCCTTCAGGAGGTGTAAATCATGCGAATTGCTTATATTTGTGCCGATCCAGGTGTCCCCGTTTTTGGTCAAAAGGGCTGCTCGATCCACGTTCAGGAGGTGATTCGTTCGTTGCTACGGCAAGGTGCCCAAGTGGAACTGTTTGCAACACGATTAGGAGGCGATCCACCTGCTGGGTTGGAGACGGTGACAGTTCACCAACTTCCAGCTATCCCCAAGGGAGAGCAAGCTGTCCGGGAACAAGCTGCTTTATCTACAAACCTCGATCTGCGTTTGGCACTGGAGCGGGAAGCACCTTTTGACCTAATTTATGAGCGTTACTCCCTCTGGAGTTTCACCGCAATGGAGTATGCCCAAGCGGTCGGTATTCCGGGACTGTTGGAGGTGAATGCGCCTTTAATTGAGGAGCAGGAAAAACACCGGGGTTTAAGCGATCGCACTAGTGCTGAACGAGTAGCCGAACGAGTCTTTAGTGCAGCGACGGCTCTAATTGCGGTTTCTGAAGAAATCAAGACGTATTTAGAGGAGGGGTATCCAGGAGTTAGCCAACGGGTGCATGTAATCCCGAATGGCGTCAACCCTGACCGTTTTCCCAGCAATATTAAACCCTCTTTGCCTACCAGTGCCGGAACATTTACCGTTGGATTTGTTGGCACTCTGAAGCCTTGGCATGGACTACCCATTTTAGTTGAGGCATTTGACCAACTTTTTCAGCAATGTTCTGATACTCGACTCTTAATTGTCGGGGATGGGCCAGAACGCGAGAATTTAATGGCAGATTTATCAGCACGGGGCTTACTGGATGCCGCTCATTTTACAGGAGCCGTTGCCCCTAGTGAAATTCCTGGTTTGCTTGCTTCCATGACGGTTGCGGTTGCGCCTTATCCAGCACAAACGGACTTTTATTTTTCACCATTGAAAGTCTACGAGTATATGGCGGCAGGGCTTCCGGTTGTTGCTAGTAACATTGGACAACTGAAGTCGCTGATTGAAGATGAAGCAAATGGTTTGTTAGTTCCTCCGGGTGACTCAGTTGCCTTAGCTACGGCGCTTGATCGCTTACACCAAGACCCCAATCTCGCGACTCGTTTGGGGCAAGCGGCACGAAAGGCAATGATGCAAAACCATACCTGGGATGCCGTTACCCAACGCATTGTCCAATTAGCGGGTTTTGACCAAGTATCTCAGTTGGTTGGAGCAATACCGATTTCAAAAAGTAATGGCATGAAGTTAACGAGTGACCTAACCCCCTAACCCCCTTCCCTGCAAGGGAAGGGGGAACAAAGAGGCTCCCCTTTCCTTGCAGGGAAGGGGCTGGGGGAGAGGTTTCCCGCAAGTATTAATGAAACTGGTATAAAACGCTAATGGCAAATGCACGATCTGCGCTTCGCAGCAGCGCTTCGCTATCGCTCCAAAAATCCATACCCAGTCTCGGACGATTCTGGTATCACTTCTGGCCCTACATCCGCAATCAATCGGTTTGGCTGATTAGTTGCGCGATCGCACTTCTCGCTGATGTGATTCTGCGGCTGCTAGAACCTTGGCCTTTGAAGTTTGTCTTTGACCACGTCCTGATTAAATCATCTGACGACAGACTAGCGGCAATTCCTTTCCTCAATACACTCGATCCACTCACGCTACTGACTCTCTCAGCATTCGGAGTTGTAGCAATTACAGGATTGCGATCCTTAGCCTCTTACTGGAGTACAGTTGGCTTGGCTTTGGTGAGTAGTCGCGTATTGATGGAAGTTCGTGATCGCCTTTATCGCCATCTCCAGAGCCTGTCGCTCGCCTACTATAGCAAGGCGAGGAGTGGTGACTTGCTCGTGCGAATTAGTACCGATACGAGCAGGCTACAAGAAATTATATTGACAGCCATTCTGCCACTGGTAGTGAGTATTCTCACCCTGTTTGGTATGGTTGGGGTGATGTTTTGGCTCGACCGAGACTTAACACTACTGGCATTAATCACCTTTCCCTTTTTCTGGTTTGCCGCAACCCGTTTGAGCGATCGCATTAAGGATTCTTCTCGAAAGCAGCGCCAGAGAGAAGGAGCGGTTGCTGCCACGCTTGCTGAGTCGATTGGGGCAATTAAACTCATACAGGCGCTTTCGCTCCAAGACGCTTTCGCTGGAATCTTCTCTACTGAAAACAAGAAGAGTCTGAAGGAAAGCGTTAAAACGCAGAAGTTGTCAGCTAATCTGGAACGGACAGTTGATGTTGTGATTGCGATCGGGACTGCGATCGTGTTGTGGTATGGAGCGCGGTTGGTGTTGCGCGATGCTCTCACTCCGGGCGATGTTTTAGTCTTCCTAACCTATCTCAAAAATGCCTTCAAACCCGTGCAGAACTTTGCTAAATACACGGGACGGTTATCAAAGGCGGCAGCATCAGCAGAGCGCGTGATTGATATTTTGGAAGAACAACCGGATGTTTGCAACTCACCCGATGCTATCCATGCTCCTCCATTTAAGGGAGCAGTACGCTTCGATCGCGTCAGCTTTGCCTATGAACCGGGACAAGATTTACTCAAAGAAATTAACCTAGAGGTGCAACCCGGACAACAGGTGGCGCTAGTCGGTTCCTCCGGAAGTGGTAAGTCTACCCTCGTTAGCTTGCTGCTGCGGCTATATGACCCGATCGCAGGTCGAGTGATAATTGATGGGCGCGATATCCGCGAGTATACGATAGAGTCTTTGCGACCTCAGATTAGTGTGGTTCTGCAAGACAGTATCCTGTTCGCCGCCGCCGTTTGGGAAAACATCGCTTATGGCGTACCTAATGCTACCCGTGAGGATATTGAGAAGGCTGTCCGCCTCGCCAATGCTCATGAGTTCGTGGAGGCGCTTCCTCAGGGATATGACACGATTCTGGGGGAACGAGGTTCAACGCTTTCCGGGGGGCAACGCCAGCGACTTGCGATCGCTCGTGCAGCCATTCGCAAAACCCCCATCCTCATCTTGGATGAACCAACCACAGGATTGGATAAAAAGAACGAACAAGAGGTGATTGAAGCGCTTGAACGTGTCGCTCAAAATCGCACTACTTTTATAATTACCCACGACCTTAATGTCGCCACTCGTGCTGATTTAATCCTCTACATGGAACACGGACAGGTGTTGGAGCAAGGAACTCATTCCGAGTTGATGCAACTTCAAAGTCGATATGCCGCCCTATATCAGATGCAGTCTGCGGTACGCAGCACTGATGACGAGGTTGAAGTGATTTCAGGAGGTCGAGGGCATTGAGTGTTCCGGTAATTGATCCATTTAATGTTGCTGCCGATCCAAAGATGCCTTTCGTGGCAAGGGCGATCGATCCGCTCAACGTACATCAGCAATTTACAAAATGCTTATCACACATTAGCTCTCTTACAAACGTCGAAACTACCCCCCTTAGTTCCCCCTTGTTAAGGGGGGAAACTAGCTCCCTCCCCTTACTAAGGGGAGGGTTGGGGTGGGGTCAAACACCTATTAGTAAAAATATCAATCTCTGTGCAATCCGCGTTATTCGACATAAGCCCGGACGACGCTGCTTAATCGAGTATGACCTGGAAATCGAAAATCCTGACGCTTCATCTCAGGTCATCACTCTAATTGGTAAAGTGCGTGCAAAAGGGACAGATACCAATAGCTACCAACTCCAGCAATCCCTCTGGAATGCAGGTTTTTCTGACAATAGCGAAGACTGTATTTCAGTACCAGAACCGATAGGAATTGTGCCAGAGTTTCAGATGTGGCTTCAGCGTAAAGTGCCTGGTGAAATTGCAACCAAGCTATTAGCCAAACAAAACGGAATCGCTTTAGCAAAACGCATTACCGAAGCATCTCATAAGCTTCACCAAGCAGGCATCCCACCCAAACGTCGCCATACAATAGCAGACGAATTGCGTATTTTACATGAGCGACTGCCGATGGTAGCTCAGATTTATCCGCACCTGCAAAAACGGTTGGAGCAAGTTTTAGAAGCTTGTGAACAGCTTGGTGCTGCAACTCCAGAAGCCCAGCTCTTGGGAATTCATCGAGACTTTTATCCAGACCAAGTGATTGTAGACGGAAACCGTCTCTACTTACTAGACCTTGACCTTTATTGTGAAGGAAATCCAGGTTTAGATATTGGCAATTTCATTGGGCATATTACAGAACAGAGCTTACGCACATTGGGCAGTCCAGATGCTTTGGCAGAGCAAGAAGTAGCTCTGGAAGAACGATTTGTCGAGCTTTCTGGTGAAGCAAATCGTGCTGCGATACACTCTTACACGACGTTGACGCTGGTACGACACATTTACATCAGTACTCAAATTGCAGAGCGGCGTCCGTTTACTGAAGCATTACTAGAACTATGCGAACAACGTTTGGACACGGTAGGGCGCAAATTGACGAGCAAATCATTCTCCAGCGCTTGATGTGTTGACGGACTAACACACACCACAGATTTCAATAGTTGTTTTTGCAGTAAACCTAGTAAATTCAGTCCTGCCGAGTAATCATGCGGCAGTTTTTCAGTCGGGAATAAAACAATGCCACACTTAGAAGATCCCCCTAAATCCCCCTTTAAAAGGGGGACTTTAAATCCTCAAGATTTCCCCCCCTTTTTAAGGTGGCGTCGGGGGGATCTAATCTGTAGCATCATTAGAAATTGGTATTACTTCAGGCTTGGGTTAGCTGCCTTGACTTACCCACTGCTACTAACAAATACCGCACTCGCTAGTGAGCTTTTGCCAACAGAAACAGTGATAGAGCAAGAAACTGTAACCCCAGAACAGCCTACACCTACTTGGGAAGAACTGAACCAAGAAACCCAGGAAAACAGCGCGATGGAGCAAGTTACATCTGTTTCTCAGCTATCAGATGTCCGTCCTGATGATTGGGCATTTCAGGCTCTGCGATCGCTAGTAGAGCGCTATGGTTGCATCACGGGATATCCTGATAGTACCTATCGAGGCAATAGAACCCTAACTCGATATGAGTTTGCTGCTGGATTGAATGCCTGTTTGAATCAAATTAATACACTGATTGCCAATAACACAACTAATTTAGTGGATCGGGAAGACCTGACCACACTCCAGCGGTTGCAGGAGGAATTTTCAACAGAATTAATTGCTCTTCGAGGACAGTTAGACAACTTAGAAGCCAGAACAACTACTTTAGAAGCACAGCAGTTTTCAACCACTACCGAGTTTGAAGGAGAAGTGATCATTGCTGCCATTGGGGTGGCTGGTGGTGAAAAAGCTGATGGGAGTGGTGAACCCGTGGACGATAATCTGACTGTTAGCAACAGGGTACGCCTAGGCTTTGAGACAAGCTTTACAGGAGAAGATGAGCTGAAATTCCGCCTACAAGGTCGCAACGTCCCTGAATTGGAAGATGCCACAGGTACGAGAATGGCGAATCTGGGGTTTGATGGGGATGATGACAATGAACTGGAACTTGACGAGGTGGAATATCGCTTTCCACTCGGTAAGAATACAAGAGTCTATCTCGGCGTTGCTGGCATAGGTTTGGGCGACCTTATGCCTACAGTCAGTCCTTTATTTAGCGGTAGTAGCGAGGGTTCCATCTCCACATTTGGGCGAGAGAATCCAATCCGGCGACAAGGAGATGGAGCGGGAATTGGCATCTTTCACAATTTTGGAAAGACCGTTAATTTGTCTTTCGGGTATATTGCTAGTGACCCCGACGACCCTGAAGAGGGGATTTTTGATGGCCCTTATGGAGCGAGCGCACAATTAATTTTGCAACCCAGTGAAGCTGTAGGGTTAAGTTTAACCTACGTGCGTTCCTACAACAGCTTCCGCACGGGAACAGGTAGTGCTATCGCTAATGACCCATTTGATGGCGATGCTGACCAAGTAATCGCCAACTCGTTTGGAGCCGAAGCCTCTTTGCGAATCAGTCCTACCTTTAGCCTTGGAGGTCGGGTTGGTTGGATTCAAGCCAAAGCTGAAGACCTCAGCAATGAACCAGAAGCCGATATTTTTACTTGGGCTGTACTTTTGGGTTTCCCCGATCTTGGTAATGAGGGCAGTTTGGGGGGTATTGTGATTGGTCAACCCCCGAAGACTACTGAAAATGACTTCGATGCTGACTTTGAGGATAGGGACACTTCTCTACATCTGGAAGCGTTTTATCGTTATCAGCTCACAGATGATATTGCGATTACTCCAGGTTTCTTTGTAATTACCAACCCAGAACATAATGACAATAATGAGACGGTCTATATCGGAACCATCCGCACTACTTTGACTTTCTAGTTGGCTCTGAACGTCGCTGAATCTACCAAATCGCCGAAATTTCCCTATGGTTAGCCAGTAGGCAAAGATGTCGCTAGCAGCTCAAAAAGCGATCGCCCTTTCAACGTGACCAATTGGCTATCAAGCTACCCCAAACTCTACCTCTACGGTTTCGTTAAAGGAGCGCACAAGCGAGATAATTTGATCGGCATCGTTGTCTCTAAACACGCCATCCAAGCCTTCTGGATGTGAATCGGTGAAGGGAGGCTCATAGAGCAAACCAGGGTCCATCACGCCATTTTGGGTCAGGTAGTCTTAGAGTTGAGGGCATCCCGTTGGGTGATGGAGGTGGAGTCGTGGACGGCGATGTTCCCCATCTTGTGGATGGCGCGGATTTTGGGAAACAGTCCCGGTTTCAGGTTGTCTTGAAAGGTTTGCTCGTGGATGAGCGCACCGAGATTATTGGCGTAGGGAAGTTGGAGGTAAGGGTCGTTTGAGTAGAGCCAGTGAACGGCTTGCTCTAAGGTGAAGCGGGTATAGAAGCAACTGGCACGGGGGGCACTGTAGACAAGGCTTCGGCGTGGGTGGCGTGTTCGTAGAGGGTAGGGTAACGATTTTGCAGGAAGTCGAAATTGGATGCCATCGGAAACGTTTACGAAAGGACTCCTGATTTAGTATTCCCAAATTTACCCAGCTATCCGAACACTACGTCTTCGTAAAGCGTTTCTAGGGTTCCCTCAAAGTCGATACTGTCGAGGCGAAATGCTCTCTGTTCTGGGGTGTAGGACTGCAATACCCACAGTCCCTCATCGTTGCGACGGAAGCACTCGACGCGAGTACGTTTGGTGTTGATTAAGACATACTCGCGCAGGCTATCGAGTTCTTGGTAGTCGGCAAACTTATCGCCTCGGTCGAAGGCTTCGGTGGAGTCGGATAACACTTCGATGATCAGAGTGGGAAATCGTTTGTAGGTGGGTTTTTCTTGGTCGCGGGAGTCACAAGTAACCATCACATCGGGGTAGTAGAATCGATTCAGGGTTTCGATCCGGGCTTTCATGTCGGAGATGTAGACGCGGCAACCGGAGCCTCGGACGTGGTTGCGGAGGAGGGTCGCTAGGTTGAGGGCGATGGTAACGTGGGGGTCGCTGGCACCTGCCATCGCGTAGATTTGTCCGTCGATGTATTCGTGTTTGACGGGGCTTTGTTCCTCCAGTTGCAGGTATTCGTCGGCTGTAAGGTAGGGGTGTTGGGGGGAGGCGATCATGGTCTTATCCTTCTAACAATCGTTGCACTGAAACCACAACGTCTTAAAATGCTAGGGGACGAATTTCTCCAGTTGTTAATGTTTCTTCACTCGCGTAGTCGCCATTAACAGGTTCGCGGAATACCTTAAGTTGTCGATGTTTTAAGTCTATAACCCAATACTCTTGAATTGAGGCGGCGGCGTAGGTTTTGCGCTTGATATTGAGGTCTTTACTGAGGGTGGTGTTAGCGTATTCGATCAGCCAAAATATGTTTTCGGGATAAGGATGACGAGTACGATACAAGGGACGCAGGGGTTCGACAATGGCTAAGTCGGGTTCGGGTTCACTGGCGCTATCGGGTAGGGTAATTGGCTTAGCATCGCGCACGACGGCACGGTTTCCCAATTGTTTTAAGTAGTCGGCGGTATCGGTACTCTGCTGGGCGTGTTCTGCACCCTCTGGGGGCATTTCGATGATTTCTCCGTTTAAAAGTTCGACGTGACGACTTTCTAAAAGTCCGACTTCAATCATGCGGTGATAGTCGTCTAGCATCCATTTGGCGGTCGTTCCATCAGGTAAATAAGATTGAAATTGATTCATAACTTCAACTAAACTCCGGAATTCCAGCAATAAATGACGATTTTGAAGAACGTCTAACCCCGAAGAAATTAATCCGATAGAAGAGTCGGTTGAATGATCAAACGCCAATTATTCAAAGCATTCTTCTATCCTTATTAGGAATTCCATTGCTGATGGTTAGAAAAATCTAAAATCCTTTTTTTGAGGGGAGAAGCGGAGGTAGGCGACAAACTTAATCCTTCAATTTCAGCCGAAACCCGCTTAGGCATTATGCCAATTGACGGAGGTTATTGTTTGATGTTTTAGCTACCTTAAGTAATAGAGTAGGGTGAATTATCCTCTACTCAAAAGACATTTAAGTAAAAGGTATTAGTTGTAACTTATGCAGTATCAAACAACAGTAGGGTGGTCGCTGATTACTTCGGGAATTGTGACGCTATTGCTCAGTCTCGTCCCAGGTAGCTCCCTTTGGTGGGGAATCGCATTTCTAGTTCTCGGAAGTATTGCACTCTTTGTGCGGAAAAGCGATCGCGTTCCTACACCCTAGGACTAGGTTGGGCATGATGCGATCGCTCATGAACGACAGCGCCTTGATGCTGGTGGTAGCGTCTGGCAAAGAAGCGGGTGTTTCCGAAATGTGAAGCAGCCGCTTTGCTTTAATACTTCTTGCGACGGGTTGACTGCTTTTTTCTAGCTCGACGTCGTAATACCTGTGCTAACAATGACGCTTCTCGTTCGGCTTGAAATAAGTCTACAGGTCGGGCAATCAGCTTAAAGGAGCCATCTTGCTTGGAGACAACCTGGGGAACAGCAGTAGCGCGGTACTCGCAGATAGAGGCATAAGTAGAGGGTTCACGGCTTGATTGAATAGCCTTCCAGTCTCTGTTGATTTCTGAGGCGATCGCTTTGAATTCCAAAACTGCTGTTTCTAATTGCGTTGAAAGTAAATTTATTCGTTTAGCTTGACTTTCCAAACGTTTCAATCCATCCGTTGTGCGTTGTTGTAGCCTCTGTGGAGATGACGGGGTGGGAACAGCAAATCCTGTTTTTTGGGGAGTCAGTGGTGGCAACTGTACTATTGCGGGTAACTGACGTGCCTCTTCTTGCTCTATAGATTGTGGCTGTAGTGGCTCGCTGTTGTCCCGAATTAATCGCATTCTTGTGCCTTCTTCTCTCATAGCGATATCGAGTGGCTACGTAACAATCTTTTTCAGTACAATTGTACTATAGCGGTGCAAAATCACCAAATCAAAGTTAGCTGTGTAGAAACTCAAAAAAAAAGGCGGGTTTTAAACCCACCTGCTGATTAATTTTGCTGCTTTTGACACTTATTTACTTAACTAGCAGCGATGTATTCACGCATATCAGTTTTGCGTTTGCGGAGTTTAGCGAGGGCTTCGCGTTCAATTTGGCGTACACGTTCGCGGCTGAGGTTGAGGCGATCGCCAATTTTGGCTAATGTCATTGCCTGCCCATCTGCCAAGCCAAAACGGAGGGATAGTACCTCGCGTTGTTGGGGTGTCAAATCTGCCATCAGCTTTTCTAAATCCACTTGCATCGCCGACTGAGTAACGAAGTCTTCTGGAGAAGGGCCAGTGTCTTCGAGGAGTTCTACCAGCTCGGTGTCCTGATTATCTCCGACTCGCAAGTCTAGCGATAACGGTTGACGCGCCCGTTCTAGGTACTCACGCACCTGCTTAGGGGTCAATTCCAGTTCTGTTGCTAGCTCTAAAACAGTGGCGGCTCGTCCTAGTTGTTGAGCGAGTTGACGCTGGGCTTTCTTGATTTTGTTGAGCTTTTCAGTGATATGAATCGGGAGACGAATCGTGCGTCCTTTTTCAGCGATCGCTCGCGTAATTGCCTGCCGAATCCACCAGTAAGCATAAGTAGAAAAACGATACCCCTTAGTTGGGTCAAACTTTTCCACCCCTCGCTGCATCCCAATCGTGCCTTCCTGAATCAAATCCAGCAAGTCTACGTTACGCTTAATGTACTTCTTCGCCACCGATACGACTAAGCGAAGATTGGCTTCCACCATTTTACGTTTGGCTAATTCGCCAGCCGCAACACAGGATTGTAGCTCGGCGTTTGATAAATCACACGCTTTCGCCCATTCCAAAAAGGTAGGTTCATGACCCTGCTGATCAAATAGGGTCTCTTTAACTTCCTGTAAAGAAGTCAGTCGCTGTACCTGTTTTCCATAAAGAATTTCCTGCTCATGGGTCAGTAGCGGCACGCGACCAATTTCTCGCAGATAGGTACGAACTAGATCTGTAGAGGTCTGAGCAGTTTTCATAGCGCTCGCTTAAGTAACAAATTGAGTTAAAAGAGTGTAATGCTGGCGTTTGAATCGGACTTAAGAGGGAATCGAGCGATGTGTTTTCTCTGAGAAGATTTTGAACTTGTGTTGCGTAGTGGGGCGCGTACCCAATACAGGCACCAACGCCGAATAATCGCTAACAGGCTGTAGAAAAATTAAGTTTACTACTAGTACAGCCGTTGCTGCCAGTAGACCTATCAAAATCATGAATGTCTCAAAAGTTTTTTATGTAAAGCAGTGCATCGTTAACTATTGTAACATTTCTGAACAAGGGATGGCTTTATTTCCTGGAGCCTCGAAGACTAGTACAACTAATAGGATTGTTAACTATGAGATTACCCAGGTAGGGTCTAAACAAATGCATCCTGGAAAACAAAATCGGAAAAATCTCCCAATTGAGGACAGGCAAGGAGTTCTGAGTTTTGACCTTTGAGAGGTTAATTAGCTTGAATTCAATACTCTACACTCAAAAGTCAAAACTTTCTAGCGCTTCAACCGATCGCAGGCAACTGACTACTGACAAACAATGAGCCAAACAATTTGGATTGCCAGACACGGAAACCGTCTTGATTTTGTCAAGCCGGAGTGGTTTGACACCGCAGAACGTCCCTACGATCCCCCTTTGTCCGACGATGGTGTTATACAAGCCAAAGAATTAGGTCAACGCCTGGTCGGGGAAGGAATTGCTCACATTTTTGCTTCGCCCTTTTTGCGAACCATAGAGACGGCTAACCAAGTGGCTGAGGCGCTGGATTTACCGATTAAGGTAGAGGCTGGATTGAGCGAATGGCTAAATCCAGAATGGATGCCAACGATGCCGGAAAGATTGTCATTGGCAGCGTTGAAGGAGAAGTTTCCCCGGATCGATCTCAGCTATACTTCCTGTGTCTTGGCGCATTATCCTGAAACGAGCGAGGATGTGCTGAAACGCACAGAGGAAACGGCAAAACGTCTGGTTGCTGAGTTTTCCGAAGACATTTTGCTGGTGGGTCATGGTGCTTCGGTGGTGGGGACGGCTCAAGGATTACTGGGTGGAACACCGGAAGTGAATGCGGTGTTGTGTTGTCTAGTTAAAATCGTGCGCCAAAATGACAAATGGGAGATGAAACTTAAGGGAGATACGTCTCACCTTAGTCAAAGCGAGAGCGTCATTCGCTTTAATTGAAAAAATAGAGTGTTATAAGTTATTGAAACTGACAACTGGCACGCGATCGCTAAAAAACTACAAAGGATGCATGACACTACTACTAGCTGGAGATATCGGCGGCACTAAAACTATCCTGCGATTGAACAAACTGTCACTGGAGACAGACAAATTGCAGACACTTTACGAGGAGACTTACCCCAGTGGTAACTTTCCTGACTTGGTGCCGATTGTGCAAGAGTTTTTAACGGTAGCGGGGCAGCAGTTGGGATCAACACTAGCACCGGAAAAGGCGTGTTTTGCGATCGCTGGCCCTGTTGTCAACAACACGGCAAAGCTGACGAATCTCCCCTGGTTGCTGGAGAGAGAGCGCTTAGAAATAGAACTGGGAATTGCTGCGGTCAAATTAATTAATGATTTTGAGGCAGTGGGTTATGGTGTTTTGGGTTTGGAACCGTCAGATCTATATACCTTGCAAGATATGACCCCTCAGCCGGGTGCCCCCATTGGTATCATTGGCGCAGGTACGGGTTTGGGGGAAGGTTTTTTAATTGAGCTGGCATCTAGTAGCTATAAAGTCTTTCCTTCGGAGGGGGGACATGCAGATTTTGCCCCTCGCACGGAATTAGAGTTTCAACTGTTGCAGTATTTGCGCGATAAGTACAATGTTCAGCGAATTTCGGTGGAACGGGTCGTTTCTGGTCAGGGAATCGTGGCGATTTACCAATTTTTACGCGAGCGCCATTTTGCCCAAGAATTACCAGAAGTGGGGCAGGTAATCCGGACGTGGGAACAGGAAATGGGTAAAGAAAAGACTGTTGACCCCGCCGCTACAATCGCGATCGCTGCGGCCATAAATGGGGATCGCCTCTCGCGGCAAACCATGCAGATGTTTGTCGAAGCCTACGGTGCAGAAGCCGGGAATCTTGCCCTTAAGCTTTTGCCTTATGGAGGGCTGTATGTAGCGGGTGGAATCGCTACCAAAAATCTGACGCTGCTGAAGGAAGGCAGCTTTTTACGGGCGCTTGTTCAAAAAGGGCGGGTTAGTCCCTTGTTAGAAAAGGTTCCGGTACATATTATTTTGAACCCACGAGTGGGGTTAATTGGTGCGGCAGTTTGTGCGGCGCGGTTGTAGGGATTTGCTAGGGAATAGATACTTAATAGCTTGGAAGGAGAGGAAGACGACAAACTCCGCTTAGTAACAGTTGCAATTTACCTAAATCCCTTGAGAAATTGAAACTGACTTTCGATGTTGTCTAACTGACTGATTGACAGTTGCAATTTACCTAAATCCTGCTCAGGTTTGTGTCTTGATGCTGCTCTGAACTTTAGAGTGCGCTAATTGAGGAAGACGCCCTCTTAAACCTGTCATCAATTGCAGTGCGTAGAATTTAACGAGAGGAATTCGCCGTAGCATCCACAATCCTGAGCGACGCACGATGATGACTGGCAACCAACTATTGGAAAACATCCGATCGAGTAAGTCAGTAAAACCCAAAATGGTGAAGTTTTCCCGTTTGCGCCAACCTTCGTAGCGCCTCAGCACGTTAAGAGAACTGATATCTTCACCCTGTTGATCAGCTTCTTGCAAAACTTGCGCTAAAGCAGCCGCGTCGCGAATGCCCATATTTAAGCCTTGTCCGCCGACGGGATGGCAGCAGTGAGCCGCATCGCCGATCAGGGCTAATCCGGGGAGGGTGTAGCGATCGCTTTGCATCAATTGCACGGGAAAGACAAAGCGTTGTCCCATCAACTTTAATCGTCCTAATAGCCCCCCAGTGCGGTACTCCAGCAGTTCTAGGAATTGTTTTTCATCTAAATCTCTTAAGGCTTTGGCTTCTGCGTGGGGAGCTGTCCAGACAACCTGACAGCGGTTTTCCGATAGGGGCAGCACGCCCATAGGGCCGCTGTACCAAAAGCGCTCAAAGGCAGTATTATTATGAGGTTTTTCCGTTTCGATGACGGCAGTGACGCAGGACTGCCAGTATTGCCAGCCACGGGTTTTTATTCCAGCCCCATGACGAATTTGCGATCGCGCTCCATCAGCCGCAACGAGTAAACGCGATCGCAACTGCCGCATCTCGCCTTCCACCTTCACCTCAATCTTTGCCCCAGTTCCGGGATACTCCACACCCACAACCTCAGCCGGACATAACCAAGAGATATTAGGGCAATCGTCTAAAAACTGCTGTAGTGCAGTTAAAAGCAGACGATGCTCCCCCACATAACCCAGTGCCTTTGTCCCCAAATCGGCAGGCTGAAAATGCACCACTCCTTGATGATCGGCATCAGATAAGCTAATTTTGTCAAATGTCGCAATTTCTGGCTGTATCTTATCCCAAACTCCAATTCCCTCAAAAATACGTTCAGAAAGAAGAGAAATCGCATAAGCTTGGCGCTTTGCGGCGGCAACGGCTTTGGGTTGGATCTCAATAATTACAACCTTCAGCCCCGACTCTTTCAATGCACAAGCCAGCGTCGCCCCGGCAATACCACCACCAACAATGGCGATATCGCAATCAAAGTCTGATGGATTAGCGGGTGACGGCAAGGTTGAGGTTGTTTGATTGAGCGATTCCAGCACCATTTTCTAAAAATTCGTCTAAAACGTTAAAAATATTTACTCTCCTTCATTTTGACGCGAAGTACTGGGGCAAGCAAGGAATACATGGCAAAGTCCTGAGTCCTGAGTTCTGAGTCCTGAGCAGGGGAGCAGGGGAGCAGGGGAGCAGGGGAGCAGGGGAGCGGGGGAGCAGGGGAGCAGGGGAGCAGGGGAGCAGGGGAGCGGGGGAGTAGGGGAGTAGGGGAGTAGGGGAGCAGGGGAGCAGGGGAGTAGGGGAGATGAGGAGAACCAGTAACCTCTTTCATACTTCATCCTTCACCCTTCATCCTTCACCCTTCATCCTTCATACTTCTTCTAAGCCATACTCATTATTAACTCGTCAGCCATTTCTAAATTGGCGGTGACGTTTTGCACATCGTCTAGGGATTCTAAGGCATCGAGAAGTTTCAGAAGCGATCGCGCCACCTCCGGGTCATCGACTTCAACACTATTGCCGGGAATCCAGCGTAGTTCCATCTCACTTACAGGTAAACCTTCATTTCGCAAAGTCTGATTGAGGTTGTCTAAGTTACTGACATCGGTATACACCTCAGCCGTTACTTCGCCATCCTCAAGGAACTCATAAAAATCCGCCTCTCCTGCTAAGGACGCTTCTAACAATCGCTCCTCTTCTACCTTGTCAGAGATAGTAACGACGCCTTTTTGGTCAAACATCCAACTGACACAACCTGTTTCACCGAGGTTGCCACCATTTTTTTTAAAGGCTTCGCGCAAATCAGCAGCGGTACGGTTGCGGTTATCCGTGAGGGCTTCGATGAGGATGGCGACACCGCCGGGGCCATAGCCTTCGTAGCGAATTTCTTCTAAATCCGCGTCATCTTCATAAGTACCTGCACCTTTAGCGATCGCGCGTTCTATGTTGTCATTGGGAATGCCTGCTGCTTTTGCCTTGTCTATCGCTGTACGAAGCTGAAAATTTCCCTCAGGATCGGGAACCCCATTACGCGCCGCCACAATAATCGCCCGTGAAAGCTGAGTGAACGTCTTTCCTTTTTTGGCGTCTACTCTTGCCTTCTGACGCTTAATGTTCGCCCACTTACTATGTCCTGCCATAAAAAACAATGAATGCAACTTGAAGGATTCGCACATGAAGGACAACCTGTGTGGGTGTCCCTTTTCCAGGTGTACTTCCTAGAGAGCAATTTTGCTCTATATATTGTGACAGACTATCTACTCAGGCTAAAACCTGAAGCTAGATCAGCAAAGTCTAACTATGCAGACTCCAGAACAAGCTAGGACTCAAGTCGGGTAGCATTGCCGTGGTATTTCTCGTTCTCCAGCACTCTCAATTACTAACTATGTGGCGTCGTCTTGGTCACTGCTTCCTCGTCGGCTGGATGCTTCTGGTTTTAACAGGCTGTCAATTGTTACCAGTAAGTGCGGCGGAGAGTGGGGTAACAAAAATCACCCTGTGGCATGGGGTAAATCCGCCATCCAATCGCGATGTATTACAAACGTTGGTAGACCAATTTAATCAAGAGCATTCCGATATTCAAGTGGAGTCGCTTTATGTGGGGCAAGAAGACCAACAGACACCGAAGATTTTGGCAGCAATTGTTGGCAATTCGCCGCCGGATTTGTTGTGGTACAACCCCACGATTACAGGTCGCTTGGTGGAAATGGCGGCGATTCGTCCTTTAGATGATTTACTAGCGGCGTCGCCTGTGGGGGATGAACTTGATCCTAGCTTGTGGGAATCCATGCAGTTCCAGGGGCGTATTTGGTCAGTGCCGTTTGGGACGAATAATGCGGGGATTTTTTACCGTCCTAGTTTATTTAAAGCGGCGGGGATAACGCAGATGCCGCAAACTTGGGAGGAGTTGCGGCAAGTTGCCCATCAGTTAACTCGCGATACGGATGGTGATGGACGTAGCGATCGCTATGGCATCTTACTACCTTTGGGGAAGGGAGACTGGACGGTGTTTATGTGGCTGCCGTTTTTGTGGAGTGCTGGCGGGGAACTGACAGATAAGGCAAATACGACTAATCCGGAAAATTTGCAGTTGGTGACTTCCGAAGCGATCGCCGCCCTACAATTTTGGCGAGACTTACTAGATGATGGTTCTGCTGTACTATCGTTGCCGGAACGCGGTTATGAGATGGACGGGTTTGTTGCGGGTAAGGTGGCGATGGAGTTTTCTGGCCCCTGGACGTTAGCCGCGTTGCAAGCAACGGGGGCTGATTTTGCCGTTTTGCCTATCCCTCGTCAAGAACGACATGCCACCGTAATTGGCGGCGAGAATTTGTTTGTGTTCAAAACGACGCCGGAACGAGAACAGGCAGCTTTTACCTTTGCTGAATACGCGATGAGTGAGGCGTTTCAAACACAATGGGCAATGGGAACAGGCTATCTTCCTGTGAATTTGAAGGCACGGGAAAGCGAGGTGTATCAACAGTTTGCCGAGGGGCAGCCTGCGGTTAAGGTATTTTTAGAGCAGGCAAAGTATGGGCGATCGCGTCCACTTTTTAGAGGCTACCGCCGCATTTCGGAAAATTTAGGTCGGGCAATTGAGGCAGTCTTGCTGGGGAAGCGATCGCCAAAACAAGCCCTGCAAGATGCCCAGCGGCGGTTAGATTTGATTTTTCGTTAATAAGCTGCTAGTGAGTGCTTTTTTTAACGCAGAGGTTTTGATGGAAGCAACTAAAACTAAGCCATTTGCTTAATTTGGAACTGTTGCAACTGATGGGGAGGAACTGCCCCTCTTTCGGTGATGATGGCGGTAATCAATTCTGCTGGGGTGACATCGAAGGCGGGGTTATAGTAATCAATTCCAGCAGGAGAAATGAGGGTGTTACCAATCTGGTAAATTTCTGCTGGATCGCGTTCTTCAATGGGGATTTCGCTACCTGTGGCTAGGTCAAAATCGATAGTTGATAAGGGGGCGGCGACGAAGAAGGGGATGTTGTGGGCTTTGGCGACAATTGCCACACTATAGGTGCCAATTTTGTTAGCCGTGTCACCATTAGCGGCGATGCGATCTGCCCCAACAACTACGGCGTCAATCATGCCCTGCTTCATGCAGTGGGCTGCCATGCTATCGGTAATCAAGGTGACGGGGATGCCTTCTTGGACGCATTCCCATGTGGTTAGTTTTGCTCCTTGCAGGCGCGGGCGGGTTTCGTCGGCGTAAAGGCGCTCAAGACGCCCGTCTCTCCAGGCAGAACGGACAACACCCAAGGCAGTACCATAACCCGCTGTAGCGAGCGCCCCAGCATTGCAA
This sequence comes from Kastovskya adunca ATA6-11-RM4, assembly GCA_019359445.1. Taxonomy (GTDB): domain Bacteria; phylum Cyanobacteriota; class Cyanobacteriia; order Cyanobacteriales; family Coleofasciculaceae; genus Kastovskya; species Kastovskya adunca. Next base: position 36,649 of record JAHHHJ010000025.1, read on the forward strand.
TGGGTGAGGAGGCGGAGTTTATGGGGCGTGGCGGGGAGAATTTCCAATCCGCGATCGCCTATGGCTTGACAAGTTTGTAAATCTTCAAGCTGAATCGCCTGTGCCTCTTTTAGCAATATTTCTTGAATTTCGGGGATGGAACCAATGGTTTCGTAGGCAGTTCTAATCATCCGCGCGATCGCCCAAAACAAATTCACGGCTGTCGGGCGAGTTTGCCGCAACATCTTGGCAACGGCTTCTAGCTGCTTTAAAAACTCCTCTCGGTTTTCCGTTTGAATCTCTCTCGCCCCAAGATACATCCCATAGGCAGCAGCAATACCAATGGCAGGTGCGCCTCGAACAATCATCGTTTTAATCGCCTCTGCCATATCTTGAGAGCGACTAATTTCCACGACAGTATATTCAGAGGGCAACCGCGTCTGATCGATTAGTAGAACGCGGTTTTCGTGGCAAATAACGGCATAAACCTGGCTGGTAGGTGACATATTAATTTCCTATTTTAATGCAGAGAAACGCCAAGGAGAACGCGGAGGAACACAGAGGAAAAAACTTTGCGACCTTTGCATCAGCCTCTCTTGTTCCTTGGCGTTAAAAATTCTAACTAACTACTGACGGCTGCTGAGAGAAGAATGATTCCCGCACCTGTTCGGCTATTTGCGACGGCATCAATCCCAACTCTGCCTTAGATTGATCTGGACTGGCGTGATCGACTAAATGATCGGGAACGCCTAAGCGCTTTAAAGACACCAGGACATTGTTATCCACTAGTGCTTCGGCAACGGCGGAACCCAATCCACCGATCAAGCAACCTTCTTCCAAGGTAACAACTTTACCAATTTGCTTCGCCAAGGGCAGGATTAAGTCCGTATCCAGAGGCTTAGCAAAACGAGCATTCACCACAGTCGCTTCAATGCCATGTTCGCTCAAAATTTCAGCGGCTTGCATGGCAGGATAAACCATCGAACCATAGCCAACCAACAGCACATCATCACCATTGCGTAAGATTTCGCCCTTACCAATAGGCAATGCTTCCCAGCCCTCTTCCATCAGAGGTACGCCATAGCCGTTGCCGCGTGGATAGCGCATGGCAATTGGCCCGTCGGTGTAATCGATGCCTGTGACGACCATTTGCTGTAGTTCTGCTTCATCCTTCGGTGCCATCAACACCATGTTGGGTAGGCAGCGCAAAAAGGCAATGTCGTACATCCCCTGATGGGTGGGGCCATCAGCACCGACAATTCCTGCCCGGTCTAGGCAGAAGAAAACGGGGAGGTTTTGGATGCAGATGTCGTGGACAATTTGGTCGTAGCCGCGTTGCAAGAAGGTGGAATAGATCGCCACAACGGGTCGTATGCCTTCACAAGCGAGTCCCGCCGCGAGGGTGGCGGCGTGCTGTTCGGCAATGCCTACATCAATGTATTGGTTGGGGAGTTTGGCTTGCAGTTTGTCTAAGCCTGTACCCGTTGCCATGGCGGCGGTAATGCCGACAATTTTCGGGTTGTTCTCCGCCAGTTTCACCAGGGTATGGGCAAAGACTTTTGAGTAGCCTGGGGGCTTGGGTTTGCTAGCAGGAATTGCTTTGCCTGTGGCGAGGTTGAAGGGGCTTTGGGCGTGGTAGCCAACCTGGTCTTTTTCGGCGATCGCATATCCTTTGCCTTTCATGGTTGACACATGTACCAACACAGGGCCAGAAATCTTGTGAGCCGCTTGAAAGGTGGAAATCAAATCTTCCAAATTGTGACCATCCACTGGCCCCATGTACGTAAAGCCCAGTTCTTCTATCACTGCGCCGACTTTCGGTACAGCCAGACGCTTCATTCCTTCTTTGATCCGTTCCATTTCTGGCGTCAGGGACTCGCCAACAAAGGGAATGTTCTTAAATTGTTCTTCTAAATTGTCAGACAGGAATTGGACGGGAGGGCTGAGGCGAATTTTGTTCAAGTAACGTGGAATTGCACCAACGTTAGGCGAAATAGACATTTCATTGTCATTTAGCACCACCATCATGTTCGTCTTCGGTAAATGTCCGGCATGGTTGATGGCTTCCAACGCCATACCCCCGGTTAGTGCGCCATCACCAATCACCGAAACTACTTTAAAGTTTTCACCTTTGAGGTCGCGGGCAAGTGCCATCCCTAACCCTGCTGAAATACTGGTAGAGGCGTGACCAGCACCAAAGTGGTCAAATTTACTCTCACAGCGCTTGAGGTAGCCAGCGACACCATCCTTCTGCCGCAGAGTATGGAAGCGGTTGTACCGTCCCGTGAGCATCTTGTGGGGATAGGCTTGGTGCCCCACATCCCAAATGACCTTATCGCGATCCAGGTCAAGGGTTTGATATAAGGCGATTGTCAATTCCACAACCCCCAATCCCGGCCCCAAGTGACCGCCACTTGCTGCCACTGTTTGGAGGTGCTTTTCCCGAATCTGACGGGCAATCTCCTGCAGTTGACGGATTGACAGACCGTGCAACTGGTTAGGATGGGTTATTTCACTCAGGTGCATACCAGTGTTCCCTTCAGGCTGTTCTCGAAATTTACCTATTTCACTTTAATGGATTTAATTGCTCTCTTCCCTAGCACTTAACAACCCGATGTCAATGCTTATTTGATTTTTTGGGGCGATCAAAACTGCTCTACGCCCTCAAATAGCTTGGCAGGAACTGCCCTTGCTGCTTCGCCACAAGTCCGGGGGGTAGGGAAAAGTTTGCCCGGATTTGCTAACCCTTTAGGATTAAATACCTGGCGAAGGAATTGCATTGTTTCCATGTCAGCTTCGGTGAACATATCTGGCATGTAACATTTCTTATCAGCACCAATACCATGTTCCCCAGAAATACTGCCACCGACTTTGACACAAAGCCGGAGAATTTCACCGCCTAACTCTTCCACCTTTTCCAATGCGCCCTCAATAGAATTGTCGTACAGAATCAAGGGGTGAAGATTGCCATCTCCCGCGTGAAAGACATTAGCGATCGCGTAACCATATTTCTCGCTTAAGGCTTCAATTTCTTTGAGGACACTGACTAGTTGTGTACGAGGAATCACACCATCTTGCACGAAGTAGTCCGGGCTAAGATGACCCGCCGCCGCAAAAGCAGCTTTGCGCCCTTTCCACAATTTCATCCGGGTTTCGGGGTCACTTGCTGTTGTAATATCCCTAGCGCCGTTTTTTTTGCAAAGTTCACCAATGCGCTTTTTGTTGGTTGCCACTTCCACACTTAAGCCGTCAATTTCCACCAACAAAATCGCCCCGGCATCTCTGGGATAGCACCCAGTGGCAACTACATCTTCCACGGCGTTGATGCTGAGATTGTCCATCATTTCCATGCCAGCCGGAATAATTCCGGCACTGATGATATCGGCAACAGCCGCCCCCGCTGCTTCGATGCTGGTAAAGTCTGCCAAGAGAACGCAAATCGATTCCGGCGTTTTCAAGATTCTTAAGGTAATTTCTGTGGCAATTCCCAAGGTACCTTCAGAGCCAACGAATACTCCGGTGAGGTCATACCCCGGCATTTCCGGCACAAATCCGCCGACATCCACAATTGACCCGTCAGGAATGACGAGTTTTAAGCCCAAAACGTGATTGGTAGTGACTCCGTATTTCAAGCAATGGACGCCGCCGGAGTTTTCAGCAACGTTCCCCCCGATTGAGCAGATGATTTGACTAGAAGGATCGGGGGCATAGTAGAACCCCGCACCACTAACCGCTTGGGTCACCCAGTTGTTGATGACTCCCGGTTGCACAACGATGCGCTGATTTTCTAAGTCAATATCGAGGATGCGCTTCATCAAGGCGGTGACGATCAAAACGCAATCTTGAATAGGTAAGGCACCGCCGGATAAACCCGTCCCTGCCCCCCGTGCTACCCAGGGAACGTCATTCTGGTGGCAAATTTTCACCAGCGCTGCGACTTCCTCTGTCGTTCTCGGCAGCACCACAAGGGCTGGTTTTTGGCGGTAGCTGGTTAGTCCGTCGCATTCGTAGGTCAGTAACTCCTCTTTGCGGCGAACGACTCCGCTTTTGCCAATAACTTTTTCAAACTGTTTGGCGATCGCGTTCCATTTGCGTTGTTGTTTATCCAGGGTCAGCATGGGGGATTGGTAAATCAGAGGCTCCACCTCATATTGTTGCAGGGATTACATTTAATGGGAGGTTATGCGATCGCCCTCCTGCTCATTCAATAATTAAGCTATGGATAGTACCTGCAAGCAACAAGGAATAAACTCATGGTTGAGCCAATTTTGCTCGCTGAAGATTACTTCGTACCAGATGCCGATAATCTAATTACCGAAGACGACACGCCTGTGGATAATTTCGCCTCTGCCAAGCAACAACGCCTTTTAGTAAGCTGTCTTTACAGTTCTTGGCAAGAGCGGACTTTTTTAGCCGAAGCTAATGTCGGCATCTTCCATACAGCCCATCAACCTGCGATCGTGCCGGATGTTTTTCTCAGCCTGAATGTTCAAGTACCTGATAACTGGTGGGAAAAGAAAAATCGCTCTTACTTCGTCTGGAAATTTGGCAAACCTCCAGAAGTTGCGATTGAAATTGTCTCCAATAAAGTAGGTGATGAACTGGGGAATAAACTGAGAATTTACGAACAAATGCGAGTGAGCTACTACATCGTATATGACCCTACTCAACAATTAGGAGAATCAGTATTACGTCTCTATGAACTTAGAGGAATGCGCTACTTTGATTCAGAAACCTGGTTAGAACAAGTTGGGCTGGGTTTGACTCTGTGGGAAGGAGAATTTGAAGGGAGGCAGGATGTCTGGCTGCGTTGGTGCGACAGAGAGGGAAATGTTCTGCTGACTGGAGATGAACAGGCATTACAGGAACGTCTAGAAAAGGAACAGCAACGGCAACGCGCAGAACAATCTGAACAACGCGCTCAACAACTAGCAGAGCGGTTGCGGGCAATGGGCATAGATCCAGATTCTCTGTAGAACTGTTCAATGAAGCGTCTCTAGGCAATGTTTATAAACTCCTGCACTCGCTGCCAAACTTTCTCTAATAAATCCGGTTGCTGCACGTCAAACCAGTCAATTTCTGGAACGGCTTTAAACCAGGTGCGCTGACGTTTGGCAAATTGGCGAGTGTGCAAAACGGTTAATTCTTTAGCTTCCGATAAGGAAATTTCTCCGTTTAGATATTGCTTCACTTCTTGATAACCTAAGGTATTGAGCAAAGGTAAATCTGTACCATATTTTTTACAGAGAAACTCTACTTCTTCTACAAACCCCGCCGCGATCATTTGTGCGGTACGTTGCCCGATGCGGTGGGTGAGGTGGGAAGGTTCACAATCTAAGCCGATTTGCAGAATGGGATAGTTGGGTGGATTTTCGCCTTGCTGCTCTGAAATTGGCTTTCCGGTGACATAAAATACTTCTAATGCCCGTAATGTCCGCACTTTGTCATTCGGGTGAATTTTCTGAGCAGCGACGGGATCAACCTGTTGCAAGCAGGCGTAAATGTAGGTTTGAGTCAGAGAAGCTAGCTGCGATCGCAACTCAGCTTGAGGTGCGACTCTCGGAATTTTCAAGCCCCTAGTCACCGAACGAATGTATAAACCCGTACCACCAACTAGTAGGGGAGTTATTCCCTGTTGATGAAACTGGGTAATCAAGGTTTGCGATCGCTGCTGATAATCTGCCAATGTCATCGTCTCTGTTGGTTGACAGATATCTATTAAATAGTGCGGTACCAACTGTTGTTCAGCCACCGTTGGCTTGGCAGTGCCAATGTCAAACTCCCGATACACCTGCCGCGAATCTGCACTCAAAATAGTCGCACCTAGCCGTTGTGCCAACACCAAAGCTAGCCCCGACTTCCCCGTCGCCGTCGCACCGCAAACCACAATCAGAAGTCTTTCGTCCCTCTTGTCCCGCGTCATCCTTCACACTTCATCCTTGTCTACCGCTCTCCCTAGCCTAAGCGCCCCGAAATACCCCTGGGTTCATCCCCTCATTAAACTGCTCATAAGAATGCCCTAGGGCAGCCTACAACCCTTTTGTGTTAGAATTTATGAGTGTTTTCCCCTTGGAGAGTCAACTATTGGCTCTAAGCTTATATTCGGAGAATTCCTTTCATGACTAGCAGTTATAGTGCCGATCAAATCCAAGTACTGGAAGGTCTAGAACCCGTCCGCAAGCGTCCTGGAATGTATATCGGCTCTACAGGGCCACGGGGACTTCATCATCTAGTTTACGAGGTAATAGATAACTCTGTTGATGAGGCATTAGCAGGACATTGCAGCCACATCGAAGTAGATCTGAATGCCGATGGTTCTGTTACCGTCACTGACGATGGTAGAGGCATTCCTATCGACATCCACCCCACAACAGGCAAGTCGGCACTAGAAACCGTCATGACTGTTCTGCACGCCGGAGGAAAGTTTGGCGGTGGAGGTTACAAGGTTTCTGGAGGATTACACGGTGTGGGTATTTCCGTCGTCAATGCTCTATCAGAATGGGTAGAGGTGACGGTGTGGCGGGATAAACAAGAACACATCCAACGCTTTGAGCGAGGCATTCCTGTTACAGAGCTGCAAGTTAAACCCCTAAAGGTTCCCCGTACAGGCACATCTGTCTCCTTCAAACCTGATACCCAAATCTTCATCACTACGGGTATTGAGTTTGACTACACAACGCTGACAGGACGCATTCGTGAGTTGGCGTACTTGAATGCTGGTGTCAGGATTACCTTTAGCGATTTGCGCTTAGAGTTACTCAAAAATAACGAACCACGGGTAGAAACCTATCACTACAATGGCGGCATCAAAGAATACGTCGCCTACATGAACCGAGACAAGCAACCGTTGCATGAGGAGATTATTTATGTCTCTGGAGAGCGCAACGGTGTGCAGGTAGAAGCGGCGTTGCAATGGTGTACTGATGCGTTTACGGATAATTTGCTGGGCTTTGCCAATAATATCCGCACCATTGATGGAGGGACACACCTAGAAGGGCTAAAAGCTGTTTTGACGCGGACAATGAACACCTTTGCCCGCAAGCGAAACAAGCTCAAAGATAACGAACCCAACTTGGGGGGTGAAAATATCCGCGAAGGCTTAACTGCCGTGATTTCCGTCAAAGTTCCCGATCCAGAATTTGAAGGGCAAACCAAAACCAAGCTGGGTAACACCGAAGTCCGGGGAATTGTGGACTCTTTGATCGGTGAGGTTTTGACGGAGTACCTGGGGTTCAATACCGCCGTTGCTGATGCGATTCTCGACAAAGCCATTCAAGCCTTTCGAGCAGCGGAAGCAGCACGGAGAGCCAGAGATTTGGTGCGTCGCAAGTCGGTGCTGGAATCGTCTCCGTTACCAGGTAAGTTGGCAGATTGCAGTTCAAGAGACCCCGCCGAATCAGAGATCTTTATCGTGGAAGGAGATTCCGCTGGTGGGAGTGCAAAGCAAGGAAGAGACAGACAATTCCAAGCGATTTTGCCCCTGCGCGGTAAGATTCTCAACATTGAGAAAACCGACGACGCCAAGATTTATAAGAACGCAGAAATTCAGGCGTTGATTACAGCACTTGGCTTGGGGATTAGGGGAGATGAGTTTGACTCCACGCAACTACGCTATCACCGCATCGTGATTATGACGGACGCTGACGTTGATGGGGCGCACATCCGCACGCTGTTGTTGACGTTCTTCTATCGCTATCAGCGATCGCTTGTCGATCAGGGCTACATTTATATTGCTTGCCCACCTTTATATAAAGTAGAGCGCGGACGCAATCATTACTATTGCTACAGCGAGCGCGAACTCACAAACTTGGTTCAAAATGAGTTCCCGGCAAACGCCAACTACACCATCCAGCGTTTCAAAGGTTTGGGTGAAATGATGCCCACCCAGTTATGGGAAACCACAATGAACCCCCAAAGCCGGACGCTTAAACGGGTGGAGATTGAAGACGCAGCAGAAGCTGATCGCATCTTTACTATACTCATGGGCGATCGCGTTGCTCCTCGTCGTGAATTCATCGAAACCTATGGTTCAAAACTGGATCTAATGGACTTGGATATCTAAAAATCGTCAGTTCGCGCCAAAGCTAACAAAAATTTGCGCCAAAGATAGAAATTGATTTAAGTACGGTTAGGTGTAGTTTCCCTAACCGTATTTTGTTTTACAGGGCAGTTTTAGAAGACATAATATTGACGATTAAACAACATTAGATACAGGCGGGATTTTGATTCGTGAAGGCGAGATCCCCGACTTCTTAGAGAAGTCGGGGATCTGAGGAGTCAATAGTGCATTAGTAAACATTCTTAATAAAATCTCTCAGTAAATCAGACTATCCTAAGCCTTTAGGCAGTTTAGTCTTTTCGTAAAGGCTGATGCGCCTGCCTTGTCAACTTTAAGGACAGAAAATTTAGTATGAGCGTAAACTTAGCCACCAAGTTACGTGAGGGCACCAAAAAAGCTCACACAATGGCGGAAAACGTTGGGTTCGTCAAATGCTTCTTAAAAGGAGTTGTTGAGAAAAACTCTTATCGGAAGTTTGTCGCTAATCTCTACTTTGTCTATTCAGCGATGGAAGAAGAGTTGGCACGCCATCACGGGCATCCGATCATCTCAAAAATCGACTTTCCTCAGCTGCATCGCAAGCCCAGCATTGAGCAGGATTTGTCCTTCTACTACGGTTCCAACTGGCGCGATCAAATCTCGCTCTCACCTGCTGGAGAAGCTTACGTCAATCGCCTGCGGGAAATTTCTGCTGCTAATCCCGAATTGCTAGTTGCCCATTCCTACACTCGCTACCTAGGTGATTTATCGGGAGGGCAGATTCTCAAAGGGATGGCTCAACGAGGTATGAATTTAAATGAAGGAGAAGGTATAGCCTTCTACGAATTTGAAGACATTGCTGATGAGAAGGAATTCAAAACCAACTATCGGCAAACCTTGAACGACCTACCTGTTGACGAGGAAACCGCCGAGCGGATTGTCGAGGAAGCCAATAATGCCTTTGGTATGAACATGAAAATGTACCAAGAACTCGAAGGCAATTTAGTTATGGCAATTGGACAAATTCTGTTCAATACACTGACACGCCGCCGTCGTCGGGGTGGGACAGAACTGGCAACAGCCGAGTAAACTGTGACAGCTTTGTTCTAAATTTTCGCTTCAATTCAACTAATTTTGACAATCCTGGAAACTTGGTGATGATGCCACTACATCAAGTTTCCAGGATTGTTAGTGTTTTAACCCAAATTCTATACTTATCGTCGCAGGCTCAAGCCTGGGGCTACAAAAAACTTAGCCCGCCTACGCAGACTAAGGCTTGTCGTTAGGAGATGTAGGACTGGATATCTTCACCACATCGATCGACTAGATAACACAGGGCGCGAAAGCGCAGACTGACTAACTGATCGTAGAACGGGTTAAGTTTACACAATGGGGGAATGTGAGCGATGAGACGACCGAAGAGTTTGATGTCGCGCTCGAAAGGGCATTGAGCCGGAATTACCTGGGAAAGAAAGCGAGCAAACTGCGCGTCGTCAATCTCTACTCGATCGAGCCAGTGGCGGATAGGTTGCAGTAAGTCTAAACGTCTCTTTAGCCTTTGTGGCGGCTCAGAAGGCAAGCTATGGAGGGAGACGCTTGCTAGGTTGGGTGTACTGCTTTTATCTTGTGTCAATGTCATAAGTCTGTACTGAAGAAGCGTTAGTAAGGTGTGCGGCTAGGCGCGTCTTGCGTTGCTTCTTAGCTAAGGATTGACTGTTCTTCTTACGACGATACAGACGGAATCAAGGGGTTAGGTAAAGGGATGAAGAAGAATCTACAACACCCTAATGAAGCTTTGATGAAAGATTAAGAAGGGTTGACAATTACGGAATATATGTGCCTTTAGGAGGAGGCGATCGCTCTTAGCAATTTTCTCCCCATCTCCCCTGCTGAAAGGCTGTCTGCATCTGACAAAAAAAAGGACAGGCATTATACCTGTCCCTAAACTAATTAGCCGTGTGTGAGGCAAAATTAGAAGTTCATTTCGGCAGCTTGTACCTTTTCAATTTGCTTCTTCTTCAGCACGAGCAGGGTTTGAGACAAACCAATTGCCGCTAAGAAAACCATCAGCCACTTAATCCGGGCAGGGTTTTGCAAGACCACTTCCGCATCTACCTGACCAAATCCACCGACATTAGGATTGTTCGTCAAGGCTTCACCAGCCACCACAGTTTGTCCTTCGGAGACAATCAGTTCTGGCCCAGTAGGAATGGTCTCAGAGACAGTCTGAGCGTTCGCTGTTTGAATGGTCACTTCATAGCCACCATCTTCCTGCTTGGAAATTTGAGTGATTTGTCCGTCTTGAGGAGCGTTGTAGACAGTGTTATTGCTCTTGTTCCCGGCAGGATAAACCTGACCGCGCCCACGGTTAGCACCGACATGAACAGCATACTTGCCGTAGTAGAGACCCTTAGTCGTATCGGGGTTAGGAGAAAGAACAGGGAAAACAATTTCTTGGTACTGCTCGCCTGGTAGCGGGCCGACAATGAGCCAGTTTTCCTGGTCTTCGCTGTAGGGTTGGAAGTATACTCCTCCGACTTCTTCCTTCATCTCTTCTGGAATTCGGTCTTCAGGGGCAATCTTAAAGCCTTCGGGCAGCATTACGACAGCACCGACATTCAGTCCACCTTTAGAGCCATCACCTAAGACTTGCTGTGTATTCAGGTCGTAGGGAATTTTGACAACAGCTTTAAATACGGAGTCTGGCAAAACTGACTGAGGAATTTCCAACTCAGCCGCTTTTGCGGCTAGGTGACAGTTGGCACAAACAATTCGTCCTGTTGGTTCGCGAGGAGTTTCTGGAGCAGTTTGCTGTGCCCAGAAGGGATAAGCCGCAGCCGATTGAGGAACGGCAAGGTCACTGGTGAAGAAAAAGGCGATGGTCGCCAGAACAAGCGCGATAGTTTTACTGATGATCCGCTTGCCAAGGAAGTTACGCATCACCGATACAGAGGGTGTTCTCATCTTTAAGCAAAAACTCAAAACTCGAAAAGGAATTGGGGAATTGGGGAATTGGGGGATGGGGTTATAAGTCCATTAGATGGATGAGTTTTAAGTCAGAAATGTCTTTGAGGCAATTTCTCAAAACTCAAAACTTTGCTTAGTCCCTAATCGTTTGATTTAAGTCCACCAGGGATCTTCCTGGGTGCGGAAGTCTTGCTCAGTCCAAGGAGTGAAGGCAATATTATCGTCTTCTGTCACCGTGGCGTGCACCAGTGCTAGAGATAGAGGAGCGGGCCCGCGTACCACTTTACCAGTGCTGTCATACTGAGAACCATGACAAGGACACATGAACTTGTTTTCGCTGTTATTCCAGGGAACAACACAACCTAGGTGAGTGCAAACCGCGTTGATTCCGTAGTTGGCAATCGATTCATCCTCTTTCACCACAATGTAGGTAGGGTCACCCTTTAAACCTTGAGCGAGAGTGCGATCGCCAGCATTGTGATTCGCCAAAAAATCGCTGACGACGATGTTGTTGCCTAAAGCATCTTTGGCTGTAACACCACCACCAGCACCACCAGTGGAAGGAGGGACGAAATACTTGACAACTGGATAGAGCGCTCCTAATGCAGTGCCCGTAATTGTTCCAAATGTCAAGAGATTCATGAATTGACGACGCCCCATATCGGGAACGTCAGCAGAACCGGAAACTTGAGCCATAACTGAACGCCTGAGGGTATATTTTTTTTAACTACTTGGGAGAAATTCCCAGACTTTTTTAATCCCTGCTTTTTCAATGTAGAGCGATTTCAATTGTCAGCAGGGATGCCACAAGCCCTTCAGGAGAAGGATTTACAGCTTGCGCTTAGGGTATTATTACATTCTTTTACACCGTATCATGAAGTCAAGAAGCGTCACATTTGTAACAAAATGTAAATTTAAATTAAATAAAGAAAGACTATGACGGGACAGGACTTGCGCCAACTCCTGCTCAATAAGTGGGGCTACTCTTATGACATCCAGATCCGGCGTACTCAGGGTAAAATCTTCCTGCAAGTGATGTGGAAATACTTAGAGCAAGCATCTTTTCCACTCTCAGAAGCAGAGTATATAGAGCATCTCAACACAGTCACCAGTTATCTTCATGCTTGGGGCGGAACGTTGCAGGTACAAGACTTTATTGAAAAAACCCGCGAACGTCCGAGATTGGGTAAAGCGGTAAGCTTTCCTCTAGAACTAGGTGAGCGAGCATCAGAATGGTTGCTTTAGTTATTCGTGATTGTTAAAAAATTCTTTTACCCAAAGGAACATCTCTGTCGGGTTGAAGCAAGGCTATACACTCGCCTTCATCTTCTACTACACCCAAGACAAGAACTTCCGATATAAAATCGGCAATTTGACGAGGTGGAAAGTTTGTAACCGCCAAAACTAATTGCTCTTTTAGAGCTGATTTTTCGTAGAGGTTAGTAATTTGAGCGCTAGATTTTTTGATCCCTAAATTACCAAAATCGATCCAAAGTTTGTAAGCGGGTTTGCGTGCTTTAGGGAAATCTTCGACTTGAATGACTTTGCCAACGCGAATTTCAACCTTCTCGAAATCACTGAACGTAATTTTTTCCATCTTTTAATTACGCCTCTTCGAGCAGATGTTGTTATTTAAGCCTCTTAGGAATTCAACTCAAGTTACCGCCCTACAAGTTTAACCATGCCAATTCCGCCGAAGTAAAGGGCGAGAACGGCACCTGCGAGGAGGCTTTGGGTAAGGGGGTCTGTCGAGGGAGTTAGTACGGCTCCTACCACTGTTGAACCTAAAACAACGATACGCCAACCTGACAACATTTGCTGAGAAGAGACAACTTCCAAATAGCCTAGTAAAAGCTGAATAATCGGGATTTGAAAGGCTAAACCCGTGCTGAACATTAACAGCAAGACAAACTCAAAGTATTTATCAATTGACCACAACTGCTCGACAACATCTGCTCCATAGCTAATGAAGAAGTTCAACGCAGCAGGAATTAAGGCGATATAAGCAAATGCTAAGCCAACAAAAAATAGAACCGTTGACCCTAAAACTATAGGGGCAATTAAGCGTCGTTCGCGGCGTGTGAGTCCGGGTAAAACGAACTGAATAATTTGATAAAGGATAAAAGGGCTAGAAAGGAGTAATCCACTGTATCCAGCAACTTTTAGTGAAACAAAAAAGTATTCTCCTGGAGCCAGTTGTAGAAATTTTACTCCCTGCGCGGGGACTTCCAGCAACTGAACGATGGGTCTAACAAAGAAAAAACAGCCAACTATCCCAACGGCTGCCGCAATTAGCGAGTAAAAAAGTCGCTGTCGTAACTCTTCAAGATGGTCGAACAGGGACATTTCGACATCATAGGGCAGCTCATCAAAAGACGAGTCTTCCGTTGTGTCTGAGTCAGATTGGCGGGCAGTTTCTACGTCTGAAGGCATCATCAGTTAGAAATTAATGCAGTTCGTTGACTATTGTATCTGGGTCAACAGGTTAGCGTTGGTATCCTCCCCTGCTCTCCTGCCCTAAACAATCTTAAATGTGAAAAACCTACAGCTATGAGGGGGAAAGAATCCCCCATGACAGCAGAAAAAAGGGAAATTAAGGCAAAAGGACAGTGGACTTGCGACTTGTATACTGAGAAACGATTTGAGCAACTTCAGGGTTGTAGAGCCGCAGATAATTCCAGTAGTTGGAAAATACGGATTCTACATATCCCTTGGTTTCGGGAAAGGGAATGGCTTCGATAAACGTGTCTGGGTCACTTAAGCCGTATTTGGTTACCCACTTAGAAACATTACCTGGCCCAGCATTGTAGCTAGCCACGGCTAGCAGAGAGTTGTTGTTGTACTCTTGGTGGGTAAAGTCTAGATACCAGGTACCCATCTTGACGTTATCGTTGGGGTTTTTTAGGTTGTATTGCTGGAGTTGAATTTTTTCAGCAATCCAACTTCCTGTTCCCGGCATTACCTGCATCAGACCCGTGGCACCCGCAATTGAGCCAATTTCTGGCTCAAAGCGCGATTCTTGGCGGATCAGTGCTGTAACGAGTAAGGGATTGAGTTGCCGTTGAGCAGACCAATTAACAATTGGCTCTAAGAAGGGGAAAGGAAACAAAGCGTGCCAGTAAGCAGGGTCTTGGCGGAGAGCCAGCCATTGCGATCGCTCTTCGGGAGTTTCTCGCTGGTTCAGATTCCAAACTTTGTCAATTCCAATCAGATGTTTCCCAACCGCTAGTTGCATTAGCCCATCGGTAAACTGCTCATCAACCGTTGGCTCTTTCAGGTTTGTAAATTCCGCCTGCCAAAGCCTCCAGGCATCCTGGTCTTGTCCGAGTTGATAGAGTTCTTTGAGGGAGGCGGAACCAGCGCGAGGAAGCGATCGCACTGGCGGGCGAATCACCTGAGGCTCTAGCTGCCGTACTGTAGTAAAGTCACCAACATTCCACCCCAAAAAGGCAGCGGAACGCCAAGCATAGTAGGACTCTGGGTAATGGGTAAGCACATGCTCAAACATTTCCCGTGCTTCCTGTTGACGACCCAGCTGATTTGCCCATCTCCCTGCCCAAAATGCGGCTTCGGGAGCCAAATCACTTTCTGGGCTTTGCTTGGCAATTGGGGCTGCCCATTGCCATGCGGCTTGCCAATCTCCTGTTGCGGCTAGTCGCTGTGCCGCTTTCCAACGATAATTAGCGGCGGCATTAGAACTGGCGTACTGAGTCAACACGGATTGACGGGCTTGAGTCGCAGATTTTGAACTCCCTAAAGCTTCCAAAATATCAGCTTTAGCTAGCAAAGCTTCCGGGGCTTCCTCAGGAAAATTGCTAATTGCCTGATCAAGATAGACGATCGCTTCATTGGACTTTGAGAGGCTCGCAAGGCGTCTCAATGCCAATCCGCTTTCTTTCGCCGTTGGAAACGTTTTAATCAGATGTTGGTAAGCGACTTTGGCGCTTGTGCGTTGATCTCCAAGGTGACGCCCCCGCCCAGCCCGGTAGATATTTTTGGGAGTTGGGGGGGCTTTGGCATAGGCATCCCCGGCTTTGCCATATTCCCGCGTTTCCCAGTAGCCAAAGGCAACGGCTTCCCAAGCTTCTGGGGTTAGTCCTGCGCCATGCTGAGAGACTAAGCGATCGCGAACACCGCCCATGCCCTTGGTAAGGGGGTCGTGTTTTGCCAGGAGGAGGAGCAATTGCGACTGCTGAGGATTTTCCTTTAAACGTTGGCGAACAATCTCGTGGGTACGGGGATGACTGGGAAATTGGGCGATCGCCTGATTCCAGTATTCCGGATTCGACTTACCCAAAACATACAGTGCTTCTGCTGCTACAGGTTGGTCGGAATAGTTCTTTAGCAGCTCTTTCCAGGCACTCTGCGCCTTGGCGCTATCACCCATCACTTCGTAGGCTTGAGCGCGTTTCATGGCTATGTGAGGGGCAAGCACGGGGTAATCGGACTCCAGCCCTTCCAGCCATACGAGCGCTTTTTCCCCTTGCTGTTGTCGAATTAAATCTGTTGCTAAAAGATAACGGGCGCGGGCGCGGTCTAAAGATTTATCTACTGAGGCAATTTCTGCAAGGCGTGCCGCCCGTTGCTGAGGTGGCAGCGATACCAGGGGCAGCACTGCCGATGGTGGTGCTATTTCTGTGGGTTGCAGTGGAGTGGCGGTTTGTTCGTTACCCGTCCAGCGGTCTAGTAGCCCTGTCATCTTCAGTGTTAACAGTGAAGAGCCAAGTAGCGCGCAGACCAATACTCCTGTTCCTACTGCCACAGGAATTTTGTTTGTTCGTCCTTTTAGCATTAATCCGAACTCGCAAGTCTCTGTGTAGATTCCCTGAGACTTTAGCATTTTTGCGCTGGTGTGAGGGGTTTGTTCTTAATTTTTTCCAGACTTAGGACTAACGGCACTGCCCTTAGAGTTTTGAGCAATACTGGTTTACAGGTAGTTAAAGAATAATGAAGATTAGGAATGGAAATTCGAGCGACTGAGACACCAATTTTAGAGTGGAGTGGAGATGCCCTCGCGATTGGATTATTTGAAAATGCCGTTGAGTTGAACGGTGATTTGCCAGCCTTAGATGAAAAGCTGGCAGGTACCCTAAAAGAATTAATTGGCGAAACAGAATTTGATGGCAAATCCGGCAGCAGTGCCGTGACGCGGGTGGGGGCAAATAGCCCGATTCGTAAAATCATCTTGGTGGGACTGGGTCAGTCTGACGCCTTGACGTTGGATAGTCTGCGAAATATTGCCGCCGCGATCGCTAGGATCGCGAAAAAAGAACGCGTTAAAACGTTGGGTATTAGTTTAGCGATCGCGGCGAACGATCCGGCTCTCACAGCTCAGGCAATTACCGAAGGAATCCTGCTTGCCCTGCACCAGGACAATCGCTTTAAGTCAGAACCAGAAGAGAAAGCGGCGAAACTCGAACGCCTTGATTTAATTGGGCTGGGGAGTCAAGACAGCGCAATTACCCGTGCTAAACAGATTGGCGATGGCGTGATTCTGGCACGGGAATTAGTCTCTGCCCCACCCAACTCCCTCACCCCAATGAAAATGGCAGAAACTGCTGAGGCGATCGCCTCAGAACACGGTTTAGCGCTAGAAATTCTCGAACAGGAAGACTGTGAAAAGCTAGGAATGGGTGCGTTTTTAGCTGTTGCCCAAGCCTCGGATCTACCCCCCAAATTTATCCACCTCACCTACAAACCGGAGGGGACTCCCCGCCGCAAGTTAGCCATTATTGGCAAAGGTTTAACCTTTGACTCTGGCGGCTTGAATATCAAAGGCGCAGGTAGCGGTATCGAGACGATGAAGATGGATATGGGTGGCGGTGCTGCCACCTTAGGCGCAGCCAAGGCAATTGGGCAATTGAAACCCGATGTCGAGGTTCACTTCATCAGCGCTGCCACCGAGAACATGATTAGCGGCAAGGCAATGCGCCCCGGCGACATTCTCACCGCTTCTAACGGCAAGACTATTGAAGTCAATAACACCGATGCTGAAGGACGCCTGACACTAGCCGATGCGCTAGTATTTGCTGAAAAACTGGGAGTGGACGCGATCGTCGATCTAGCAACCCTCACAGGAGCTTGTATCGTTGCCTTAGGGAATGATATCGCCGGGCTGTGGTCAACCGATGAGGCTCTAGCTGCTCAACTCAAAACCGCCGCTGAAGAGGCTGGCGAAAAATTCTGGCAACTGCCAATGGAAGAGAAGTACTTCGAGGGATTGAAGTCCCCGATTGCGGATATGAAGAATACCGGCCCCCGTGCTGGCGGTTCGATCACGGCTGCCCTCTTCCTGAAGCAGTTTGTTCAAGAAACACCTTGGGCACACCTAGATATTGCAGGCCCAGTTTGGGCAGACAAAGAAAGCGGCTGCAACAATGCCGGAGCCACCGGCTTTGGAGTTCGTACTCTCGTTAACTGGGTAACTGCCAGTTAGGAGGAGCAGGGGGGTGGGGGTGCAGGGGGCAGGGGAGCAGAGGAGCAGGGGAGAACCTCTTACCTCTTACCTTTCATACTTCATACTTCATACTTTCTCCCCGACTCAGGACTCACCGACTCAGGACTCAGGACTCCCTTTACCCTACTTCTTCTCTGGGTGGGCAGCTTCTGGCGCGGTTGCCGCCATTTCGTTGATGGTGGCAATCAGTTCATACAATCGCCCTAAGTCTCGTTGATTGAAGTACAGTACTAAGCGCGGTAATTCTGCGGTTTCATCTTTGGCTTCTTTGGGCAGTGCCTGACTTTTTTCGATTTTCCCTTTCACCAAAATGTCGCTAAATTCGACGTTGAGTTGCTCAACTTGTTCGTCGGACAGTTGTGACTTCAGCCGCATGACAAAGAGATCGCCAACATAGCGACTGGAGTGATAGACCCGGTAGAAGCTGTTAATCGCTTCGTAGGCGACATCTAGATTGTCGGTAATGGTGTAGAGGTTAGGGTCGCTAGGGCTAATCAAGCCGCCAGCGATTAAATTTTTGCGAATGTAAGCATCCCAATCTTGCCAGTAGGTACCTCCAGGACGGTCGATTAAAACGACTGGGATTGGGCCAGAGCGACCTGTTTGGCATAGGGTTAGGCACTCGAAGGTTTCATCCTGGGTACCAAAGCCACCGGGAAAAAGCGCGATCGCATCGCTTTCTCTGAGGAAAAATAGCTTCCGGGTAAAGAAGTATTTGAAGTCGATGAGCTTGGGATCGTCTTCAATAAAGGGATTGGCACCCTGCTCAAAGGGCAAGCGGATATTCAAACCAAAAGATTTTTCTGCACCCGCGCCTTCATTTCCCGCTTGCATGATGCCACCCCCCGCACCTGTCATCACCATGAAACCTTGCTGGCTCACGTAACGCGCAAAATCGGCAGCTAAACGGTATTCTGGGCTTTCGGTGGTAATGCGGGCTGAACCAAAAATTGTGACTTTGCGGGTATGCCTGTAGGGGTGAAAAACTTGAAAACCCCGCTCCATATCTTCTAAGGAAGTGGTTAAGATTTTCCAGTCCAGACGCTCTATATCTTCCCCAGCTAGCCGGATCAGCACTGCCAATGCCCTTTGAATCCATTTACCATGTTCCAAAGTTGGCAACTGGTTAATCAGTGCAGTCAAGTCTTTTTCAACGGATTCATTGGTAGAGGAAGGCTGAGAAATATTCATAAAAGAGCGATCGCTGACGGCATTCTATTCTATCGAGAACCATACCCCCCCGGTGACCATTTGTAGCCTTTGAGACATTTTTGCGTTTCTATCCAGTAGCGATCGCCACAAAAAAGCGCCTAAGCACGACCATGCTTAGGCGCTCTTCTTTTTAGTACAAATCAGGGCAACATTAATCAGGCGGCGCTAACTAATGCAACTAGCGAACAGATGTCCAGGCTTTCCCATATGTACGCTACAACTTGCATCGACTTTTGCAAGTTATCTAATCGGTATCAGCGTACACAGCGCACGCCGTTTTTATCCAAACTACTTTTTAGGGCTGAAAGTTATAAATACTTTTCAAGGGTATTTGCCAAGGTGGTTTTGGGAACCGCACCCACTACCATATCAACCCGTTGACCGCCTTTAAAAATCATTAAAGTCGGAATACTGCGGATGCCATATTGGCTAGCCACGTTGGGGTTTTCGTCGGTGTTGAGTTTGACAACTTTCACCTGACCGTCATACTGTTGGGCGATTTCATCTACAACTGGTGCTACCATCCGGCAGGGACCACACCAGGGAGCCCAAAAGTCAACTAGGACGGGAATCTCACTTTCAAGTACGTCTTGTTTAAAACTGGAATCTGTAACTTGTACGGCTGCTGACATGCCTGGAAATCCTTGGATGTATTATTTCTAAGTTAATTACACGCAATTTTACCATAGTGAAAACAGACGTTCTCGACCGCAAAACCTATACATTTAGACATAAATTTCCCGTTTTCGGTTGTAGGTTCGGCGTTGCCCCTGCAAAACTTAAGAAAACAAAAGGAACCGCCCGAACATAGTCCGGGCGGAGTGTGGTGTGAGGAGTGAACCACAATTTTCATTGTGGCTTTCTCTATTGTAGGCGACAGCTTTAAGTTTTCGAGGGTTCCTAGGGGCTGTCAGGATAATTTTTTTAACGACCGCAAATTTATACCCAAGGATTAGTGCGAAAACTGTCAGAGGGAGAACTGGGGAGTGGATAAAAGTAACAATTTTCTCCTATCAATGGCGATCGCCACTTCCACTTGCCCCTCCAGATTTACCTTAGTCAAGGGCAACAAGTTGGGCTACTTACCCATACCTAACTGCTGGGCTTTTTGGTAAACCTTACCCTCTGTTAGCAAAGAAGGCGCAATCACCACTTCCACTTGCTGCATTTCTTTGAGATTTTTCGCCCCCAAAGTGCCCATGCTGGTTTTCAGAGCGCCCAAGAGGTTGTGGGTACCATCATCCAATCCTGCCGGGCCCCGGAGAATTTGCTCACAGGTGCCAGTGGTGCCGACACGAATCCGCGTCCCCCTTGGCAGTACAGGACTAGGGGTTGCCATGCCCCAGTGATAACCCCGCCCAGGAGCTTCTGCTGCTCTGGCAAAGGGAGAACCAATCATCACCCCATCGGCACCGCAGGCAATGCACTTACAGATGTCACCACCCGTAATCAAGCCGCCATCAGCGATCACCGGGACATAGTTACCTGTTTCGCGGTGATAGTCATCGCGAGCCGCCGCACAATCCGCGATCGCTGTCGCTTGAGGGACGCCTACACCCAAGACTCCACGGGAGGTACAAGCCGCACCGGGGCCAATCCCCACCAACACGGCGGCAGCTCCCGCCTTCATCAAGTTGAGGCTAACTTCGTAGGTGACGCAGTTCCCCAACACCACGGGCATTGGCATGTCTTGACAAAACTGTGCCAAATCCAGAGGCGTCACTGACTCTGGTGAGAGGTGTGCCGTAGAGACAACCGTTCCCTGCACAAAGAATATGTCGGCACCCGCCGAGGCAACAGCTTCACCAAATCGACTCGCTCCAACCGGAGTAGCACTGACTGCCGCAATGCCACCTCGATCTTTGATTTGGCGTATCTGCTTTTCGATCAACTCCGGCTTGATCGGCTCGGCATACAGCTCCTGCATCAAAGCGACGAATTCTGAAGTGCCTACAGAAGCAATACGGTCTAAAATCGGTTCTGGGTCAGCATAGCGGGTTTGGATGCCTTCTAAGTTCAAGACACCCATTGCCCCTAACTCAGACAACAAAACCGCCATCCGGATATCGACTACCCCATCCATGGCACTAGCAATGATCGGAATTTCCCGCTCAATACCACCAATGCGCCAGCGAGTATCCGCCAAACTGGGGTCTAGTGTCCTGGTTCCTGGACACAGGGCAATTTCATCGATTCCGTAAGCTCTGCGAGCTGTTTTACCTCGCCCAATTTGAATATCCACGCTTGTACCCGTTCCCAACACTGTTTTGTGATAGCGTATCAAATCGGAGCGAACATCGGATTAAGAGCCAATCCGAAAATTGGATTTGGGGAATTATTAGCCCATCCTTCAGGGCAGATAAATGTAGATTTAGTTTGTAGAGACGTTCCGGCGGAACGTCTCTAATTAATGTTGAATCGTCTTTAGGAAGGCGGGGATTGTTCGGTTGTTCCGGTAGGCGTTGTGGTGGAGGGAGGAGCCATCGGCTTCTTCATGGATATCAGTGCTTGTGGTGTTTCCGGTATGGTTGGGGATGTTTTACTTGCGGGTGGTTCTGGGTTGAGGGTGCTAGCGATCGCGTCTGTAGGAATTGTGCCGTTGCTGCGAACTAGCTGACTAACCTGACCGATCAAAGAGCCGAGCTTTCCGTCCTCCAGGAAGGTGTTGATCATCGATAAGCCACTGGTGGAAAGCAGCATTTTGTTAATATCACCGATACCATTGCCATTGCCATTGCCATTACTGCCATTGCCACCGGGGAAGGCGTAAATCCGTGCATCCCCCAGCACTCCCGGCTGAGGAGCCAAGGCTTTGACAATTTCTGGTAGTTTATCTGCCAACTCTGGCCAAATGGTGGTAATAATCTTGGCACTCAGTTTTGAGTCGCTGAGGGCGTTTTCTGTTTCAACTAATGCCCGTTGACCTTGCGCTTCGGCTAAGGCTTTGTCTCGGTTGGCTTCTGCTAGGGTACGAATCGCTTCGGCTTCCAGTTCGGCGGCTTGCTGGGCAATTTCCGCTTGACGCTTGCGGCGGAAGACATCAATTTCCACAACGTTGCGATCGCTGATACTCCGTTCTTGTGCCTCTTGTTCCGCCGCAATCAGAGAAAGACGTTTTCCCCGTTCGGCTTCCTCAATCCTAGTGGCGGTGGTGACAGAAGCCTCGGCTTTGGCTTTTGCGGCATCAGCCAGGAAGCTATCGCGTTTTTTGTTAGCAACAGCGATCGCCATGTCTTCTTGTGCCAGTCGTGCCAGTCGTTCCGAATCTGCTATCTGCACTTGCGCTTGTAGCTTACCCGTATCTACCTTTTGCTGACGCACAATTTCGGCGATTTCTGCTTCTTGTTTCTGTAACGCCTGGGTTACTTTCAGCGTTTTATTGCGTTCTTCCAGATCAATATCCGCTTCAATTTGACTTTGTTGAATTGCCAGTTTTCTGCGAATTTCTTCTTCTTCAACGGACTTTTCCTGCAAAATCTTTGTCCGCCGAATTGTTGCTGCCTCTGTGTCTTTTGCTGCTTGAATTTCTCGCTCTCTTTGAGCCGTCAGGGCTTCAATTTCTAGTTGTTGAGCAAGTCTGGCACTTTCTGTTTCTTGGGCGATTCGCAAAGATTGCTTTTGAGCATCCAGTTCTTTTTGCTCAATCGTCACTTGCGTACTCAGTTCAACTTCTCTTTTTTGCTGAATCGAGCGTTGAATGGTTTCAGTTCTCAAGCGCACGCCTTGAGCATCAAAAAAGTTATTGGTATCGTAAGTATCGCTTTCTTCAATTTCAGATATCGCGATATTGTTAAGGGTTAAACCAACTTTCTTCAAGTCTTGCTGAATCAAGTTCAAAACTTCATCGGCAAACCCCAGTTTATCGGAGTCAATTTCCGCTAGACTCTTTTTCTTTGCCGCTGCCCGAATGGCATCATCTGCCCGTTTTTCCAGAGCTTCTTTAATGTCTTCGCTAGAAATTTTCCCTTGACGAGAAAGTCTTGCTGCTGCGGTCAACACATCTTGTTCATCGGGACTAATGCAGACATAAAAGGTTACCCGCATATTGGCGCGGAGGTAATCTTGAGTGCGAACCGCTAGTTTTCCGGTGCGTTCTACGTCAATCGAGAGTTCTCGTAAAGGAACGCGAGTCAGTTCATGAAATCCCGGCAGGACAATGCAGCCCCCGTAGAGAATGACTTTTTTCTCTTTAACAAAAATGCCGCCTGTTCTGACAAAGGCTTCGTTATTTGGCGTAATTGTATAAACTCTTGTGTACGCCAAGATACTTAATATCAACAAGACAACTAGTGCCCCAATTACACCAGGGAAAAAGAGAATACCGGGGCTAATCTGAGCGAGAGATACCTGTGTGGGTACAGATTGAATCGTTGAAGAATTAGTGGTTTGTGACATGGTATGACCAGGATATAAATTACATAAACACGGCTCAGGTCTTTTGCCAATTTTTCCTTAATCCGGCGTTGAGTTAGGTCAAGCAACGGCTAACCCACGCTTGGGGATTAAAGACTAGGGAATGTATTGTTCAAAGAGTTGAGAAAGTAACTAACTGAAATCTTTAGTTCGAGAAGGATTGGATAACCACTTCGCTTCATCGGAACTTTCTTTGGCAATGACGAGATAACTGTGAGGTTGTCGATCGATCACCAAGACTTGAGTTCCCCGTCCAGGAATCACGCTTGCCCAATCGGGTAATGTGGCATGAATTGTGACAAGATTACGGGCAGGATCAAGGACATCAACTTGACCGATTTTGCCTTGATTTTCTAGGGGAATTGAGACGGAACCAACAGTACCGTGGCAGCCAATTAGGCGATCGCCACTGGCATCTTCTCCAAAAGATGCAAAAATTTTCCCTAGTGGTCGGGCAATCAGGCTACCGATAAATAAGCTAATAAAGACAGATAAGACAGAAATTGCGACCGCTAGCAAACCCCTGGGAAAGTTACCTGTGAAGCTACTGAAGGCGACATTCAACATCCAGCCAATCACTCCTATGAGGCTAAAGTCAGTCGCTAGCAACAAAATTAGGGGGGCTTTCCCGATCCCCAACCACCCCAGAATCTGCCCAATACTGAAGTCGGCATCGGTGTCTGTATCTACCTCAAAAAAGTTGTCGCCAATGTCGGCATCCACATCAACATCAGCATCAACATCTAGGTCTAAATCGTCGTCTCCCCCACCGGAAACAATCACTAACAAAAACAGTAGGACTCCCATCCCCAGGAAAATCCAATAGGGTAAGTTGGCGAGGTCAAACAGCATGGGTAGATGCGATCGCGAGATCGTCCCGTTGTGATTTGTTGTTAAACCACAACCGTCCAACTACTGATTTCTGAAAAGTCGGGAAATTAGAGCAGAGTTTGAGTTCTTACTGGGTCAGTCACCACTTCTCATAATTAATTTCATCCCGCCCACCCATCGCCAAGGGTATATATAGCCGTTGCAGTATAGGTGAGAACAGTCTTAATTCCCCAAAGCCAGCATACTGGTTGCATCTTCAGCTCACCGACTCAGCACTTTGCTGTACCCCTGACTCTTCCTACTTCCCTTTATCTCCCTATAGATCTAACTAAAAGCTCATGTATCTATCCAAATCGACAGAGGTATAATGTCCGAGTCAGTAATAATTTGTAACAATACGTAACTGTTTTCTAATCACTACATTCAACTACCCCGCCCTGAAGAGGGACGAGGTTTCTTGGAGAAACTCTGATGAAATCGGCTAGCAATTACGCCGCTCCCCTACCTCTAACTGATCGCGATCGCCAAGCTCTCAACTCAATGTTTGCGGAGCTAGAGGTTGAGGTGACGTCTCAAATTGAGGCAATAGCTGAGTTTTCAGTTATGCCTCTAGAACCCTGGGAAGAAGACGGTTGGGTCGTTTGCAGTTCTTTTAAAGCATCGACTACCTCTAACGCCATATTGAGTCCGCAGGCGCTACCTCAACTGAGTTGAGGAATACATAACATTAGGGATAAGGCGATCGCTAGGCGACATCACAGGAGGTCAGGACTGGGGTTTGTCTACATGACTGGCAGCCTTCGGTTATTCCTACTCCCTTCATTAAGGAAACTACCTGATAATAAGATCAGGGTAAGCTTTGATGTTTGAACTTGATTCAATCTGAGACTTTAGAACTACTGGAATGGTCGCGCCTGCGGACTCATTTGGCGACATTTGCCGCTACGAAGTTGGGAGCCGTTGCGGCTCGTAATCTCTATCCATCTAAAACCCAAGAGGCAACTCTGCAACTCTTGGCACAGACTAAAGAAGTATACGAACTGGAACTTAAGCTGATATCTGGGTTGCCTTTTGAGGGTATTCAGGATATTGGGGAGTCTTTGGAGCGTGCAGAACTTCAGGGACTACTTTCAGGAGACGAACTCTTAAGCATAGCGACAACGCTTTTTGGTGTCCGGCGACTGCGGCGGATGATTGACGATCAAGAAGATGTCCCGGTACTTACCGAGCTAGTCGCTGATGTCCGCACTTATCCCGAACTAGAGCAGGAAATTCACCGCTGCATTGATGAGCGGGGTGAAGTAGCAGACCGGGCGAGTGCGAAGTTAGGGGAAATTCGGATGCAGGTAAAGTCCACCCGTGATCGCATCCACCAAATTCTTCAGGGAATTTTGCAGCGCCAAGCAAATGCCGTGCAGCAGCAAGTGATTACGCAACGAGGCGATCGCTTCGTGATTCCCGTTAAGGCACCGCAAAAAGATGCGATTCGTGGTATTGTCCACGACTCCTCCAGCACGGGAGCGACCCTTTATATTGAGCCGAATGCGATCGTCGGCTTAGGCAATCAACTACGTCAACAACGGCGACAAGAACAAGTAGAAGAAGAAGCCATCCTCCGTGCCCTTACCGAGCAAGTGGCAGCAGTCAAGCCGGATTTGGAGGAATTACTTGCCATTGCCACAACGCTAGATTTAGCGACAGCTAGGGCACGTTATAGCCTATGGTTAGAAGCCAATCCTCCCCGATTTATTGACCGCGATGCTGGGGAAACTATTACCCTGCGTCAACTGCGTCACCCTCTTTTGGTATGGCAGCAGCAGCACGAACAAGGCACTCCTGTCGTCCCTATTGACGTGCAGATCCAGCCCCAAACTCGCGTTGTAGCGATTACCGGGCCGAATACTGGGGGGAAGACAGTCACCCTGAAGACCCTGGGACTAGCCGCCCTGATGGCGAAGGTGGGGTTATTTATCCCCGCACGAGAGCCAGTGGAGTTGCCCTGGTTTGAGGAGGTTTTGGCGGATATTGGGGATGAACAGTCGCTAGAGCAGAGCTTATCGACGTTTTCTGGTCATATACGCCGCATTAGTCGTATTCTTAATGTTATTAGTCCCCAGAAGGCCGCAGATACCTCCGACGCTATTTCTCAAGAATTTAGCGAAGACGTAGCAGTACACTCTCCAAAAAACTCAGGACTCAGCACTCAGCACTCAGCACTTGTCCTACTTGATGAGGTGGGAGCAGGAACTGATCCAGCAGAAGGAAGTGCGTTGGCGATCGCGCTCTTAGGACACTTGGCAGACACGGCGCAACTAACGGTTGCTAGTACTCACTACGGCGAACTTAAAGCCCTGAAATACGAAGACGAGCGCTTTGAGAATGCCTCGGTGGAGTTTGATGATGTTAGCCTCTCACCGACTTACCGCTTGCTTTGGGGAATTCCCGGACGCTCGAATGCCTTAACCATTGCCCGACGACTGGGTTTGAACTCAGAGGTTGTGGAGCAGGCTCAACAGCGTTTAGGAGGAGCTTCCGAAGATGTCAACCAAGCGATCGCTGGATTGGAGCGAGAGCGGAAGCGGCAAGAAACCAAAGCCCAAGAAGCCAGTCAACTGCTGCAACAAACCGAGCGTTTGCATCGGGAGGTATCAGAAAAAGCCTCTAATTTGCAGGCGCGGGAGCAAGAGTTGAAGCTGTCTCAGGAACGGGCAGTACAAGAAGCGATCGCCGCCGCGAGAGCAGAAATCGCTAAGGTGATTCGCCAGCTTCAGCAAGGGCCACTCTTGGCACAAAATGCCCAACGAGCGACTGACGCGATTAATGAGATTGCCGAGCATCAACGGCGGACGGCGAAAACTCCCAAACCAAAACCCGGCTTTAGACCGAAAGTAGGCGATCGCGTGCGAATTCCTCGCTTAGGTCAAACCGCAGAAGTCTTGAGCGACCCCGATGAAGACGGCAAGCTCACGGTGCGCTTCGGCATCATGAAAATGCCTGTAACGCTAGCGGATATCGAATCCTTGGACGGTCAAAAAGCCGATATCCCTGTAAAACAACCCAAACCTGCCCCGGCAACTGCCGCGCCATCTCCCCCTCCCGCCCCAGCTATACGCACCTCTAACAACACCATTGATATCCGAGGTAAGCGCGTTGCTGACGCTGAGTTTGATCTAGAACAAGCCATTTCCCAAGCAACAGCATCAGGCGTCCTGTGGATTATTCACGGTAAAGGTACCGGAAAGCTCCGCGAGGGTGTCCATGAATTCCTCTCCCGGCATCCCCTGATTGACCGCTTCGAGCTAGCCGAGCAAAAAGAAGGCGGCACAGGTGTCACAATTGCTTACATTAAGTAAAGTTCTGAGTTTTGAATTCTGAGTTATAAATACTGTCAATTGAAAACTTTTGACTATAGATGAGGAATTTCAACAAACAACGGATAACTGACTGCTGACAAACGGGAACCTGACTGAAAAATTTCACAGTCCTGTTTCAAGACTGGCAACACAAGCGCCGCAATTGATTTGGTTTTATACCCTAAAGTTATGCGCTCTACAGCGAATACACCGACACCGTCTCCCCAGTGGAAGGATTTGCCTCTAGGTCAATCGCCAGACCCAAGGCAGTTGGACAATATCAAAGCTCAGCTAGATCTGGTGCTCCTAGCACTAGAGGTCTTGGCAGGCATTGGTTCGGAGGCAATGCTGCAAGCAGCAGCGGAGCTAAATTTAGAATCGTTGGTGGCAGATCGAGTCAGTTTATGGCGGCTACGTCAGTCTAATCCCCTGCGTAAAAGTTCGGGAGGACGGAAAAAACTCGATGTGGAAGAAGCGCGATCGCTGGTGCTAATTATTTGCTATCTGGCAAGAGAGCATCATGAACTCATCCGCCGTGCTGTTGCCCTCTTAGAACAGATGGCAGAGCAAAATCGTGAACCCCACACCACTGCTTTATTGGGAGATTATCTGGATGCCTTCAATAATACTTACCAAGAGCGGATGGATGAGGCAGAAAAGGTCTCACCGGATGCCTTAAGTCACTTGGCGCTCAAACTACTCATTGATTTGTTGTTTTACAGCGCTCCCAATGGTCATCGGCGTCTCTGGTTAGCACTCCTGGATCGCTCGCGAGACTAAAGCACTTGGCGCTTTAACAGTGAGGAGTTAAGCCCCCCAGCCCTTAACGCAAAACTTTAGTTAATCTCATGCCTTTGTCTAACTCAGTCCTGCGACGCTACACTCCCCCTACCTGCACTCTGGAAATTGTGGCAAAAAGTTCGCCTTTGTCTCGTTGGACAAGGCAACCAATTTTGAAGCAGTTACGCTTTGAGTTGCACTTTGACGACCCGCGACAGTCGGAAACCCAACGAGTCACTGTTCGGGGCGATCGCATAGCCCTAGAAGCCTTGTGCGATACCGTTAATACCTACGTCCACAACTTTCTCCTCCCCTCTCCCCACCAGGAAGCACTGCCGTTGTGGAAGCCTTCGGCAGCGACACAGGATATTTTTGCCAACGAATCACCACAAGAGCCAGAATCCTTACAGACTCTCGCCTTACCTAGCCCTGGTTCCTCCAATCGAGATGTTTTAGCACTGCCGACCAAAATTCATCTCCAACCAAGAGGTTTAGTAGCTCATGACCTGTTTCTAGGTTCTCTGGCAACAGCGGAAACAGGAGCCGTCGTTGGATTAAGTGCAGTGCAATTATTTGACTTAGCGACGGCGTTGGATGAATATGCCACAGAAATGCTTGCCTTGCCGAGCCTTGATGGTGCTGCGGGTCAGAGAATGCCACCTGCTTGGGCAAGAATTGCGGCGGGGGCAGTATTGGCAGTAGGCGTCACCACGGCTATTGTGAAGATTATTGACCAGCCTTACCAGCAGGAAACCGCTAGCACTCAAGATCCCACTTTAGGCGAGACGCCAGCACTCGAGCAGTTGCAGCCTCTGCCAGCGTCTCCCCTACCCATCACACCAATTCCCTCACCGACGCTGCCATCGCCTCTGGCTACCCGCCCCATCTTGCCTCCCCCCCCGGCGGTGACGGTTCCTTCTCCTGCTCCTGGTGCGATTCCTCCGCCTGTGACTCAACCGCCGAGTCGCCCCCTAACAATACTCCCTAACGATTCTGCCGCGCTCAGTTCGCGTCAGGCTCGTTCTGGCACTCCAGCACTCACTATCCCTGCCTTACCTCGACAGCAAACCGCTCCCTCTCCTGGTAGGATAGCCGCGCTGCCACAACCCGCGCCCAATTCTAGCCCACTGCTAAAACCTGCGCCCATTGATAGCCTCGCCGCTCCCCGTGCTGCGGCAGGAAGTACAGAGTCGCGCTCGTCGCCTAGCCCCATCCTCTCCCGCCCAGCGACAACACCACCATCCTTACCCAACTTGCCACCACTGCAACCTACGCCACCTACAGAACTGGCACAACGAGCAACTCCTTCGGTGACGCCGTCTGGTATTTCTCGCACTACTGCTGCTTTAGCTGAACCCGAGTCTACTACTGCCAATGATGCAGAAGAGAAACCTAGCCTATTTGACACCGTTCCCCAGGTCGCGGAAGTGAGAAGTTACTTCCAGCAACGCTGGGAACCGCCAACGGGTTTAACCCAATCTCTGGAGTACAGTCTGCTGCTCAATCGTGATGGCTCTATTCAACGCATCATTCCTCGCGGTAAAGCAGCAGAAGATTATATAGACCGCACGGATATTCCTCTGATTGGAGAAAAGTTTGTTTCTGCGGTTGAAGGCGAACGAAATCCCAGGATTCGTTTGGTTTTAGCTCCAGATGGTAAGGTCGAGACGTTCTTGGAACGGATGAATTAAAAAAATGCCTCAATTGGCGATCGCGCTTGTTCAAATTCTGCTGCCAGAGCGATCGCCATTTCCCAGTTATAAAACTGTCCTCCTTGACCCTACTAGCGATAATTGCTGCCAATATGATGCGAACAAATCATTGGAAAAGGTAGCGGGGCTATGCAATCACCACTGAGCAATCAAGTTCACAGTACAGGTTGGGTCGTTCAAGCTTGGGCGTCTTTTGTTATTTCCATCGCGGGTATGACCATTGGCATTGTGCATCTTCCCGTAGATAACTGGGTCAAAGGCTACATGGGTATGGGTTTAGCCTTTACTGTCGGCTCAACGGTCAGCATGTCAAAAACAACCAGAGATATTCATGAATCCAAACGCCTCACGGCTAGGGTAGATGAAGCGAGAGTTGAAAAAATCCTTAACGAAAACCACCCCCTAAAATAAAACCCTCAACAGCAGTAAGCCATTGAGGATTTTATTTACAAAAAAGTGGTTTAGAACCACTTTTGGATTAAGCGCGATCGCTAATATTTTCCCTTTTTCCGTTTGTTTAACTTCTTCCGGCGAATTAAGGAGGCAACAACGGCAGAATCGATGGGATAACCCGGAACGGGAATGGCTTGGTATTTGCGTTCCTCTTCTAATTGTCTGAGCTTGGTATAATCCACCCACTGGATACAATCAACTGGACAAGTATCGATCGCTTCTTGAATAATCTCTTCTGGATCGCCGTCTTGTCGAACTGCACGCGCTCTCCCATAATCCTCTTCGATATAAAAGGTATTACGAGCGGTATGAGCGCAGTGCTTGCAGCCGATGCAGGTGATTTCATCCACATAAACCCCTTTTTGCCGCAGCATACCGCCTAGCTCTGGCTCTAGACCAGAACGTTCTGGGGCATCCCGAAAAATACCTCCCAGTTCCGGCTCTAAACCTGAACGATCCGGCATTGGGGATGAATCAGACATGACAATTACGCACTCCAGCGTTGGACAACAAGACGAATCGCACCATCTTCAGTCTGTTGCTGTTCGGCAACTTGAAATCCTTGCTTGGCGGTTTCATTCATTACCGTGTGGTAAGCATAGCGCTGAGTCACGCGGTTAAGGAAACCATCAACAGACCATGCTTGCTGCCAATATTCCAAATCAGATACTAATTCGTATTCTTTGCCATTCCAGCTAAAACCGATGTCGTAGCCATTATCTTGTTCAATGGCAACTTCGGCGTTGCGGGTTTGTCCTTTGTAGCCTCGCACAGGGGTAGAACCCGATTTCCAATCAATTCCTAAATCGGTCAAAGCGGATTGCAAAGATTCTAGGTTACGGATTTGAGTTTTAATGTTGCTGAAGTGTGACATCGTTTTTTTTTAAAGAAAATAACTGAGGATTTGACAAAAAAACTTACCATTCAGTAAAGCTTGCTTGATTAGTCGCTGTTACTGACTGATTTTGCGGTTGAGCAAAATACTCTGAGGTATTTTCCTGAGAGACGACTTGCCCTAACTGAGCTTCGATTGCCGCTGTCACCTCGGCACAAGAACTGCCGATGATGCCAGTGACTTTTTCTTGTACTCTACCATTTGGATAAATGATAAACTCCAGGGCTTCCATGCTCATGGCTGACGGCTGCGTAATGTTCAACTAAGGGATTTATGCAGTGAGGCAATGGCAGTAGGGGAGTGCGATCGCACCGATAAACTGCCGTCTGATTGGTTGGCTGTTGCTTAATTAACTGCCAGCAATCGTATCAATACGAGCACTAAATTAACAAAAAGTTGTATTTTGTAAGGAGTCTGCTTATTCTCTATGTAAGTTTCGCTTAACTTTTAACTACAGTCAAGCTATGGTTTTTATAGAAAACTAATACTTAATAAAAATATATATAGTTAAATTTACGCTTACGTGTATCTTTGGGCTGATCTATCGAGCCAACGAACCCAGATAATTAAAGTCTGTTTTATTTAAAGTCAGGCACTATGAGCGAACATCTTGGCACCAGTCCCCATCAGACAACCACTGCTTATCCTTCTGCAATGACGCCATTGCGGGTCGGCGTGCTAGGTTTTGGCGGATTGGGGCAAGCGGCTGCCAGAATCCTTGCTCCCAAGCGTGAAACAATCTGGGTAGCGGCGGCGGATCAAAAAGGCTATGTCTATAACATGGCAGGTTTAAACCCAGATACCTGCATCACGACTTACCGCTCTCAAGGTTCCCTCGGCTATCTCGAACCCAATGGTGTCCTCAGCAACCAGAGTATAGAAGACTTAATTACCCAGGCTGAGGTTGATGGCTATTTTCTTGCCCTGCCGAATTTGCCCAATACCTTTATGGCATCTGTAGCACGGCAATTTATTCGCTCAGGTTGGCGCGGGGTTTTAGTCGATGCTCTCAAGCGCACCAGTGCTGTTGAGCAGATGCTAGAGTTGCAAGCTGAATTCCAAGCCGCTGGGATTACTTACATGACTGGCTGCGGAGCAACGCCAGGGCTATTGACAGCCGCCGCCGCACTAGCGGCACAAAGCTACGCGGAAATCCACAATGTCACCATTACCTTTGGCGTGGGAATTGCTAATTGGGAAGCTTATCGGGCAACGATTCGGGAAGATATTGCCCATATGCCAGGGTATGATGTCGCTAAAGCTAGCGCGATGAGCGATGCCGAAGTGGAAGCCTTACTGGATGAAACTGAGGGCATTATCAGTTTGCAGAATATGGAACACGCTGACGACATTATGCTAGAACTAGCGGGAATTG
Source organism: Kastovskya adunca ATA6-11-RM4 (assembly GCA_019359445.1). Classification (GTDB taxonomy): domain Bacteria; phylum Cyanobacteriota; class Cyanobacteriia; order Cyanobacteriales; family Coleofasciculaceae; genus Kastovskya; species Kastovskya adunca. Next base: position 69,114 of record JAHHHJ010000025.1, read on the forward strand.
TTTCACGCGATCGCGTCACCGTCGGCGGTGTTGTCGATACCCGCAATCCCAAAAAACCCCTCAGCACGAACGTTAAAGTTACAGGTCGTACCTTTGAGGGCAAAATTTCCACCCACACCTTTACCCTGGGGGATGAAACTAGCATGGCAGCAAACGTGTGCGGCCCTGCCTTTGGCTATCTCAAAGCTGGGAAATCTCTTCATCAACGAGGCATCTACGGCTTATTTACGGCAGCAGAAGTGATGCCCCAGTTTGTGAAGTAGGAAAATAGGACGGGGATTAGAGACTAGGTAAAGATAGTTAGAGGTTAATCCGGTGAGTTTTCTCCCCCTCAAAACCCTTTACCCCATCGCCTCTAATCCCTCTTCTGAAGAGGGTATCTCTTCTATTGGGGTTTCTACCGTCTGGATTACAAAGGGCAGACTGGCACCTAATAATCCCCGTTGAATTCGTTCCGGTGTTTCAGGAAAAACCACAAATAGGGGATAAATGCGGTCAACGCCTTCACTGAGAATATGTTGATAGCGCAGCGGCATCAACCATTCGTAGTCTTTATCGAGCAAAACCTGAGTTTGACGCCAACGACTCAGTAAATCAGAAAAATCTTCTTGGGGACGATGGATGAAGACAAAAATCTCCACCCCCATTTTAATTTTCCATTCCGGATCGCACATCAAAATAGCGATATCACAGGGGAGGCAAACAGCTCCTGAAACGGCTGCTGTATTGCTGTTGTGCCCCTCATAGGACTTGGGGGAGCGAATTCTTACCACAGGTAGGGGAATGGTAATTACGCTCTCATCAGGGCGACGCATACTGGGAATCATTTCCAGATAGGGTCGGTGTTCTTTCAATAAAGCGATCGCAAAATCGCGATTGCTATACTCCGCAAGTAGCGCTTCATATTTAGATTGCTTAACAGGCATCTTTTCCGGGAAATTAGGACAATCAAGCAAATTTTTGCTCAAATCCGCACAGGTTATACCGTTTTGCTTAACTAACGCTACAGATTATTAATTTCCCCCTAGTCCCTCTTACTCAGGAGGGAATGTTAGGAAAAATCTTTATTTATCGTCGGCTAGAGGGGCTATAAGTGTAGCGTTCACTAAGCAAACTTGGCATGAGTACCTCAGGGCAAAAAGCATTACCACAAGATGGATTCGCCATACCCTGATTAAATTGGCACTAGAGGAGTTCTAGAAACACGTTATCTCTTAACTGATTACAGGGACAGGTAGATTTTGTTTTGCCCTAAAGCCAAAAATAACCGCGCTTGAAGCGACGGCTAAGACTGATTTTTAACCCAGTTGGTCAAAGATCTTGAATAGCGGTAGATACATTGAAAGCAAGATTACACCCACCATCCCCGCTAAACCAACCATCATCAGCGGTTCAATAAGACTAGTTAGGGCTTTGACCGCTTGCTCAACTTCATCTTCGTAGAAATCAGCAACTTTCATCAGCATTGAATCTAACTCACCAGTCTCCTCTCCAATACTAATCATCTGAATTGCCATGACCGGAAACACTTTCTCTTTTTGCAGGGCAAGGCTAATCATTCCACCTTGTTGAATTTCTAACTTTGCGGCTTCTATCGCGTTAGCAATTACCTGATTACCTGCGGTATCACGGACAATATCTAAGGAATTGAGGATTGGCACTCCAGAACGAGTTAAAGTCCCAAAAATCCGACAAAAGCGAGCCACAGCCGACTTTTCGTTCAGATCGCCAAAGATAGGGGCTTTTAGTAGCCAACCGTCAATTTGTACGCGACCGATTGGTGTCTTGTAGTACTGCCTAACGGCAATAGAGGTAACAATGATCACGATAATCGGAATGATAATTCGCCAGCTTCTCAGTACACCACTGAGAAAAACCATAAACGCAGTCAAGGCAGGCAACTCCCCACCCAAACTCTCGAAAATTCCTGCAAAAATGGGAATGAGAAAGATCGTCATGGCTAGAAAGACAACGACGGCTAAAAGTCCCACCACAGTTGGGTAAGCCATTGCCGATTTGACTTGGTTTTTCAACCGTGCCATATCTTCTAAGACCTTAGCCAAGCGGTTTAGCACTTCATCAAGAACACCACCAACTTCCCCTGCCTGCACCATACTGATGTAGAGGGTATCAAAGCAGTCAGGATGCTTCCGCATCGCCTCTGAAAGACTAGTTCCTTGCTGCACTTCGCTACTGATTGCAACTAGTGCCTTTTTAAGTTTGGGATTGGGACACTGCTCAGATAAAACACCTAGGGATCTGACCATGGCAACCCCGGCATTGACCATGGCGGCAAATTGCCGCGAGAAGATTGCTTTGTCTTTGATCGTGACATTACTTATCCTCGATTCAATCCATGAGAAATCGAGATCAATGCTAAAGGTTTTCTTGATCGTGCCAACAGTTGGATACTGATTCTGGAGAATGGAACGGACTTGTTCAGGAGACGAGGCAGCAATTTTCTCTTTCTTAACATTGCCTCTGGCATCCCGAACTTCAGCGATGAAGGTAGGCATTGCTCACCTATGTAGAATTTTGAGTTTGAATATTATCTGGTCAGTGTGGAGTTAAGAAAGTTCTGGTAATTTATAGCTCAGGATAGTAGCTCAAAAAACTACTACCCTGAGCTATTTTGAACTCCTTAAGGCTTTGCGGCACCAGCCCTGGCTGTCATGGCTGCTCCGCCCATACCTCCAAGGATACGCTGTAATTCGTCTGGTTTGGAGGTTTTGGAAACGGCGGCTTCAAACGAGATTTGACCTGCCTTAACGTAGGCGGCCAACGTCTGCTCCATTGTCTGCATACCCATTTTCATCCCGGTTTGGATCGCCGAGTAAACTTGAGAGGTTTTTCCTTCTCGAATCAAGTTAGCGATCGCTGGCGTCACAATCATAATTTCCTGTGCCATCACCCGACCGTATTCACCCGGTTTGGGGTTTTTCTTCGACACCAAGCATTGACTGAAGACAGCAATTAAAGAACTAGAAAGCTGCGCTCTAATTTGTGGTTGTTGAATGGGCGGGAAGACATCTAAGATCCGGTCAACCGTCTGTGCGGCTGAGTTCGTGTGCAGGGTGCCAAAAACCAAGTGACCCGTTTCTGCTGCAGAGATGGCTAGAGCAATTGTTTCCAAATCTCGCATTTCTCCAACCAAGATCACATCAGGGTCTTCCCGGAGTGCTGCCTTCAGGGCATTGGCAAAGCTTTTTGTATCCTCACCCTTTTGGCGTTGGTGAATCAAACTCTTAACGTTAGGAAACACATATTCAATCGGGTCTTCGACCGTCAGAACATGTTCGGCTCGCGTCCGGTTAATTAGGTCAATCATTGCCGCCATCGTGGTGGTCTTACCGGAACCCGTTTGCCCCGTCACCAGTACCAATCCCCGTGGTCTTTCGCTCATTTCCCGAACAATGTCTGGCAGTCCTAACTGGTCAAAGTTGGGAATTTTTGAAGACAATGCCCGCAAGCAAGCGGCATAGTAGCCCCGTTCTTTGTAGACATTGACCCGAAAGCGAGCCAAGCCCTTGACTCCATAAGAACAATCTAGCTCCCAGTTTTGCTCCAACTCCTTACGCTGAGTGTTGTTGAGCATACTGAAGATCAGCCGCTGACACTCTTGAGGCGTCAACGGGTCATCGCCAATAGGAGCCAAGTGACCACTGATCCGGAAGTAAATCGGTGCCCCCGCTTGAATGTGCATGTCAGAACCACCCATTTCAATGAGTTGCTCCATCAAGTCTTCAATCATCAATTCCATAACAGCCATCTCCTTTAATTGATTGGTAAGTAACTAGTGCGATCAGTAACCAGTTGTGAGAGACTCATCTGCCAAAACTAACTCTTAAAAACGAGGCGTCATACAGTACGGACAATCTAGCCATTCCGGTTGTAACTCAGCACTACAACAGCTACAGGTTAGAGAACTCTTGCGCTTGGCTTTGAGTTCTGCCTCTAAACCAGAATCCGTAAAGGTCACTCGTTCCACTTCTTCGAGGGTGGTTTGACCTTGCCGCACTAAATTTAAGCTATAGGCTAAGAGAGTAATCATGCCATCCTCTACAGCCACTTCCTTGATGCGTTCGGCACTAGCGCCTTGACTGATCAACCCTTGTAGCCGCTCAGTGATTTGCATCACCTCATAGACACCAACCCGTCCCCTGTAACCAAGACCATTGCAGTTTTGGCACAGTGTTCCTTGGGAGCGGGCTGTACTAATTTCGTCGGATCGCAGGGTATTAGCTTTATACAAGGTAATTTCCCCTTCACTGGCAACTGAGAGACCAAAACGAGCCAGCTCAGCCGCACTAGGTTGGTAAGGAAGGCGACATTCAGCACAAACTCGTCGCATCAAGCGTTGTGCCAACACTCCTAGCAGGGCACCAGAAATCATGAAGGGTTCAACGCCCATTTCATCCAAACGCGGAATCGCACCTGCCGCGTCGTTCGTGTGCAGCGTAGTCAACACCAAGTGACCGGTTAACGCGGCTTCAATCGCTGTCTTGGCGGTTTCTTTGTCTCGCGTCTCACCGACAAGAATTACATCTGGGTCTTGCCGCAGGAAAGAACGCAGAATTGAGGCAAAGTCCATGCCTTTTTCCCGCAAAACCTGCACCTGTGTAATTCCTGCTAGCGAATACTCAATGGGGTCTTCTGCTGTACTGATATTCACCCCTGGATCGTTACGCTCTGCCAGCACCGAATACAAGCTAGTTGATTTACCAGAACCCGTTGGTCCCGTGACGAGGATGAGTCCAAAGGGACGGCTTGCCATTTCCCTGACGATTTCCAGGGTGTCTGGATCGGAAATTAACTTATCCAATCCGAGCTGTGTCGCCGAGTTATCTAGAATCCGCAGCACCACTTTCTCGCCATAGCGGCTAGGTAAGGTGCTAACCCGGAAGTCAACTTTCCGACCCTCAAACATCCGCCGAATTTTACCGTCTTGGGGCAGGCGTCGTTCGGCAATATCCAGCTCTGCCATAATTTTGAAGCGAGCTGAAACCGCCGGGGTAATTTTCTTTGGTAATGGTTCAAAGGCTTGGCGTAACACCCCATCTTTCCGGAAACGGACGCGCAAGTACTCTTCTTGGGGTTCAACGTGGATGTCTGAAACCCCTTCTTTGAGGGCTTTGGCGAGAATTTTATTGACCAGATTGATGACGGGAGCACCAGCGGCATCATTTAAAGATGAGTCTAGGTCGGCATCAGCGTCGTCGGGCGCATCCTGCAAACTGTCCAGACCATCTAAATTCTCTAAATCCCCTTCAATGGCTACAGATTTCTGGAATTTTGCGGCTTCCTCTTTCTGAAGTTGTTCATCCAGATACCTAGAAATAACCTGGTTCCAGTCTTCCAGGGTAATAACCATTCGTTGCAAGGTAATTCCCTGGGGTCGCAAAATCCGGTTTAAGTCATCCTGAGCATCTAAATTGTCAGGATCAACCATTGCCACCAAGACAGAGGGGGGCTGCGTGTCGTTTTGTGACAAGGGCACCAATTTATAGCGGCGACAGATGTCAATCGGCAGCAACGTGTCAATCAGTTGACTGACCTGATTATTAGAAATCTCGCTAATTTCCGGATCTAACGATTCAACGCCGTATAAAACCTTGAGTTCAAATAACTGCTGCTTTTTGAACTGACGCAACAGCTCAGGTGAAAGTTGGCGTCCGGTGATGGATTCAAGCACTTCTGTCAGGGGTCTACCTGACTTGCGAGTTTCCACCAGTGCCTGCTGCATCTGTTCGTTGTCAACAAAACCTGACTGAATCAGCTTGTTGCCAAAGGGAGAAAAATCGTTGCGGACAACAAGGGCGCGTCGTTGTGATGAGGAGTGAGTCATATTTGCTAAAAATATCTCTTAGACAAAGTATTCCCAAAAGCTGTGGCTGAATTTACATTTCGGAAGCTAAGAAGAGATAGCTTCCGGGTTAGCTGACATTTTAAGAAAGATGCTCGAACGGGGTTAAGAATTGGCTCTACCTTGTTAGAGTACGCTGGATCGCCTAAAGGGGAAAGGCAAGAGCCGATCCGATAGGTCATCTGCCAACACGCTGCGATTAAAAATATCCGCTAAAAAATTGCTGGCGAGGTTTCGGGGCAAGTCCTAAGGGAGTAACACTCTCGGTGAGGTCTAAAGCAACGTTGGAATTGACATTCAATAATAGCCTTTACTAACTTGTGTTTGCACCCAAAAAGAAATGGGTAAGTGCCAATTGGCTATAAAAATCGCCTGCTTTTTTGAGTATTCGTCCGTTGTCGGCTGTGGGTGAAAAGAGAGGTGTTGGACAACGACTGTCGTGAATATGTCTTGGGGATGACACAAGCGAAGCAGGTGTCGGCAAAAGTGTTAAATTTAATTAAGGGATGCAAAGCTGAACGGCATAGAGGTAAAGATATGTCAGAATGCCAGCATCAGGGTAGGTGCAATGCACTTTGGAGTTCGCTCTAGGTGCAGACTATCAGCATTCTGCCCAGGCATACCCAAATTCACCGGAAGTAACAATCTCGGCTCTAATGGTGTAGTGATTGTTCAAGATCTTCTTTAGAGGATACCGGAGTGGAAATTGGGTTGCCTAAGAGTACAAAATAAATGAGAGCGCAATTGCTAGCAGTCTCTTGATTAAGATTAAGTAGATCATGATCAAAGAAGAAAATCTGCCGGAAAACGCTTCACAAGCCGATGAAACCCCAAGGGAAGATCGCGCAGTGGGAGACGAAGAAACAGCAGCGATGGAGGTGGACTTGAGTATAGAACCGGATTCAGAGTCGCAGTTTGAGAGTGCGGAAGCGCCAGCTACAGAAGCTGTGTCTGAAGCGACTGTGGCTGAGGGGGGAGACGGAGTAGAGACGATGCCAGCCGCATCAATCCCTCTAGAAGAATTAATATCTGACGGAGACCGTAGCCAACAAGAGGCGTTAAGACAGGAAAATGAAGCCCTAAAAGCAAAGATGGACGAGCTTTCAGGGCAGTGTGAAGCCTTCAAAACGCAGTCGGTCAGAATTGCTGCAGATTTTGATAATTTCCGGAAGCGCACTGCCAAGGAAAAAGAAGACTTGGAAGCTCAGATTAAGCGAACCACGATTATTGAATTGCTTCCGGTTGTGGATAATTTTGAGCGGGCGCGATCGCATATTAAACCGCAAGACGAAGGCGAGATGACGATCCATAAAAGCTACCAGAGCGTATACAAGCAACTGGTAGACTGTCTCAAGCGGATCGGGGTTTCTCCCATGCGTCCTGAGGGACAAGTTTTTGATCCCAATCTCCATGAAGCGGTAATGCGGGAACCGACCAGCGAACAACCGGAAGGAACCGTAATTGAACAGCTAATGCGGGGATATTTCATTGGCGATCGCGTTCTTCGTCACGCCATGGTCAAAGTTGCGGCAGCTGAGGAGCCCGTGATAACCTCAGAGGAAAGTAATTCCGACTCAGCAGAAACTTAATAGACGGGCGGCAGCGACAGTTTATTGGTGTCGCCTATTCTTACTTAAGGAGTTGGGAATTATCCCTAGTCTCCATTCCCAGAAAAGTTTAAAAATTTTACAAACCTTTACGCTGAGGCCCTATGGGAAAAGTCATTGGCATCGACCTGGGCACAACCAACAGTTGCTTGGCTGTTTTAGAAGGCGGGAAACCCCTTGTCATTCCTAACTCAGAAGGTGGGCGAACAACACCAAGCATCGTAGGATTTGGCAAAGCAGGCGATCGTTTAGTTGGTCAGCTGGCAAAGCGGCAGGCAGTGACCAACGCCGAAAATACTGTGTACAGCATCAAGCGCTTTATTGGTCGTCGGTGGGAGGACACAGATACGGAGCGATCGCGCGTCCCCTATAACTGTGTCAAAGGTCGGGACGACACCGTTGATGTGCAAATTCGCGGGCGCAACTTCACGCCGCAGGAAGTTTCTGCCATGATCCTGCAAAAGCTGAAGCAGGATGCAGAAAACTTTCTCGGAGAAGCCGTGACGCAAGCCGTGATCACGGTTCCTGCCTACTTCACTGATGCCCAACGACAAGCTACCAAAGATGCCGGAACCATTGCCGGATTGGAAGTGCTACGCATCATCAACGAGCCAACGGCGGCTGCCCTTGCCTATGGCTTAGATAAACAAGATGAAGAACAGTGCATCTTAGTCTTTGACTTAGGCGGCGGTACCTTTGACGTTTCAGTTTTGCAACTTGGCGACGGCGTTTTTGAAGTCAAGGCAACCTCAGGGAACAACCACTTGGGCGGCGATGACTTCGACAACGTTATTGTGCGCTGGATGATTGACAAGTTCACGGAAACTGATGGCATAGACTTGGGATCTGACAAGATGGCACTCCAGCGCTTGCGAGAAGCAGCGGAGAAAGCCAAAATCGAACTCTCCAGCATGGGGAGTACCTCCATCAACTTGCCCTTTATCACTGCTGATGAAACAGGGCCGAAGCACCTAGAGATGGAACTGTCCCGCGCCCAGTTTGAAGAACTTGCTGGCGAGCTGATTTCTGGGACAATTGAACCCGTGATTCAGTCTCTCAAAGATTGTGACTTGAAAGCCGATGATATTGACCGGATTTTGCTGGTTGGTGGTTCAACCCGGATTCCGGCCGTTCAAGAAGCGATCAAAAAATTCTTTGGAGGGCGATTGCCCGATCGCTCAGTTAACCCAGACGAAGCCGTTGCTTTAGGTGCCGCAATTCAAGGCGGTGTCTTGGGTGGCGAAGTTGAAGACTTACTCCTACTGGATGTCACTCCCTTATCTTTAGGAATTGAAACCTTGGGAGAAGTCTTTACAAAAATTATTGAGCGTAACACGACTATTCCCACCAGCAAGTCTCAGGTATTTTCCACTGCCACGGATGGACAGACTTCCGTAGAAATTCACGTCTTGCAGGGCGAGCGGGCAATGGCAAAAGACAACAAGAGCCTGGGTAAATTCCTGCTAGCTGGTATTCCCCCAGCTCCCAGGGGAGTCCCGCAGATCGAAGTTGCCTTTGAAATTGATGTCAATGGTATTTTGAAAGTCTCCGCCGCTGATAAAGGCACAAACAGAGAGCAAAGCATTCGCATCACCAACACAGGTGGACTCAGTAGCAATGAAGTGGAACGGATGCGGCAAGAGGCAGAAAAATATGCTGAATCAGACCGCCGTCGTATAGAACTGGTAGAACTCAAAAACCAAGCTGAAAGCCTGTTCTATAGCTATGAATCGACTCTAAAAGATAATGGAGAGTTGATTCGTGAGAATCTGCAAGCCAAAGCAATGCAGGTACAAGCAGCAGAGAAAATGGAGGAAATCCAAGCGGCAATGACTGATGACTCGATTGCGGTCGAGGAAATCAAACAAAAAATTGACGAGTTCCAGCAAACGTTGTTTGCGATTGGCGGGTTTATCTACGCCAATGCGGCAAAGGGTGCTGAAGCAGAAGAATTTGCCCCAGAGGATGAAAATGCTTCCGTTGCTGAGTTTAACCAAGAGGCTGAACCTGCCGCAGAGGAAGAACAAGAAGACTTCAACTTTGACTTTGATGAAGACAGCACAGTAGCGGCGGATTACGAACCCGTAGACTAGCACTCTTAGGCATTGGAGGGAAGAAGTATAGTCACAAAAGCAATTTTTGGCTCTTCAACCCGCTTAACTGCTTGGAAATCTCCGTGATTTCTCCAATGCCTAATCGTTTCTGTTACCCTAGTCCCTAGCACCATTACTCTCAATCGTTAAAACAAACCAGCGCTCTATGGCCCGCGACTACTATGAAATTCTCGGTGTCTCACGTGATGCCGACAAAGAGGAACTGAAGCGCGCCTACCGTCGCCTCGCCCGGAAGTATCACCCGGATGTCAACAAGGAAGTAGGGGCGGAAGAGCAGTTCAAAGAAATTAACCGTGCCTACGAAGTTCTTTCCGAGCCAGAAACCAGGGATCGTTACGATCGCTTTGGAGAAGCCGGGATTAACGGTGCCGGGGCTGGTTTTGGTGGCATGGAAGATATGGGCTTTGCCGATATCTTTGAAAGCTTCTTCAGCGGCTTTGCAGGGGGCGCAGGTCAACAAACTCGCAGACGGAATGGCCCCGTTCGGGGGGATGACCTACGGCTTGACCTGAAGCTGGAATTTAAAGAAGCCGTATTCGGGGATGAAAAGGAAATTCGCATTCCCCACTTAGAAACCTGTAATGTTTGTAGTGGTATGGGAGCCAAGCCAGGCACCCGACCGCGTGCCTGCCCAACTTGTAGCGGTACAGGTCAGGTTCGTCGTGCCACCCGCACACCCTTTGGCAGCTTCACGCAAGTCTCTAGCTGTCCCACCTGTAATGGGGAAGGACAGGTGATTGAAGATAAGTGTGAAGCCTGTGGTGGTGCTGGTCGCAAGCAAGAAACTAAAAAGCTGAAAATCACTGTTCCTCCTGGTGTGGACAATGGTACCCGCCTGCGAGTTTCCAAAGAAGGAGATGCTGGTTTACGCAGCGGCCCGCCGGGAGATTTGTATGTTTACTTGTTTGTTGAGGAAAGCTCAGAATTTCAGCGGGATGGCATTAATATCCTGTCGGAAATTAAGATTAGCTACTTGCAAGCGATTTTAGGATGCCGTTTAGAAGTGAGTACGGTGGATGGCCCAGTCGAGTTACTGATTCCGCCAGGAACACAACCAAGTACCGTGCTGACTTTGGAAAATCATGGTGTTCCTCGGTTAGGAAATCCGGTCAGCCGTGGCGACCATTTGATTACGGTGTTGATTGATATTCCCACGCGAGTGACAACAGAAGAACGAGAACTGTTGGAGAAATTGGCAAAAATTAAAGGCGATCGCACTGGAAAAGGTGGTTTGGAAGGGTTCTTAGGAGGGCTGTTTCGCGGATGAGTATGCCCGCCGCAGCAACGCCCAACCAGACGCCTGATGCTCAGCTCGACTTGCGCGGGACGCCTTGCCCGATCAACTTTGTGCGGACAAAATTACGCCTAGAGCAAATGACGCCTGGAGCCTTGCTGGAAGTGTGGCTAGACCCCGGTGAACCGATTGAGCAGGTACCCGATAGTCTAGTAATGGAAGGCTACGCGATCGAGCAAATTGAAGACCGCAGGGAGTTTTTTGCCCTGCAAGTACGGCGTCCTGTAGCATCGGCATGAAGGCGGCACCAAGGTCTGAGCAGCGCTCTGACGTGGATGCACCACTGATGGGTACGGTGATCGCCGTGCAAGCAAACTTTTACCAGGTACAGTTGGACTCCTTGAGTGGGGTAAAAGAGGAAGGGGGCGATTTTGAGCCGAGTTCCACTGGACGACCGACGACTGACGACCAACCCCCGCGCCTCCTTTGTACTCGCCGCGCGCGTCTGAAAAAAATTGGTCAGCGGGTAATGGTGGGCGATCGCGTTGTGGTGGAAGAACCAGATTGGGCAGATGGGCGAGGCGCGATCGCTGATGTCCTGCCCCGAAAAACCCAGCTAGACCGTCCCCCTATCGCCAATGCCGATCAAATCCTGCTTGTTTTTGCCTTAGCAGAACCGCCTCTAGACCCCTATCAACTTACCCGCTTTCTCACGAAGGCAGAGTCTACCGGATTAGAGGTTTGTTTGTGTTTGAATAAGAGCGATTTGGTAGAGCCAGAGCAGCAAAATGCCTGGAGAAATCGCCTGAATGACTGGGGTTACGACCCTGTATTTATCAGTCTCTACACCCTCACGGGTTTAGATAAACTAAGCAATCAGCTTACTCAAAAAATTACCGTTCTCGCGGGACCTTCTGGTGTTGGTAAGTCAAGTTTAATTAACCAACTGATTCCCAATCTCAATATCCGAGTCGGCGAAGTGTCCGGTAAACTCAACCGAGGGCGTCATACTACCCGCCACGTTGAACTGTTTGATTTACCCCATGGGGGACTGCTGGCAGATACTCCTGGCTTTAATCAGCCAAACCTTGATGTTTCCCCAGAGGAAGTCGTCCAATGTTTTCCGGAAGCTAGGGCAAGATTAGCAGTCGATAGCTGTCAGTTTAGTGATTGCTCCCATCGAGATGAGCCGAACTGCGCGGTGCGGGGAGATTGGGAGCGCTATGAGTATTATCTAGATTTGTTGGACGAGGCGATCGCGTGGCAAGAAGCGCTGAACGACCAAGCCGATCCCGAATCGACTATGAAAGTAAAAACAAAAGGGAAAGGGCAAACCCAAAACGAACCCAAGTTAGAAAGCAAAAAATATCGTCGGCTTTCCCGTCGCTCTCAACAACAAGCGCTTCAGGAACTCTACCGGGAATCCGAAGACTTTTAGACGCTGCTGCTGACGGCGAAGTTAGAGGAGCAGTTTGCCCTAAGTGCCAAACTAGAAGCAGAGATTCGGGACAATCTCAAGGGGTTGGGGTACCGACTATGACAGTTGCAGTAGAGATTCGATGCTTAAGCGTGCAGGACTACCGCCGCATGGTGGAGGCTGGGATTCTGGCACCGGATGAGCGGGTGGAGTTAATTGAAGGACAGCTTTATCGGATGGTGGCGAAGGGTACGTTTCTTCAGTAAGTCCTACATTGGCTCCAAACTGAGCTTTCTCCACATCAGCACGACTCAGGTTGTTACGACTCAGATCGGCAAAAATAAGGTCGGCATCCTTCATCATGTAGTATGAAAAAAATTGAAAGCTAAAGATGACTCAAGACAACAAGCCACTCAATAGCCACATCGAAGAATACTTAGATTATTACTGTGGGTTATCTCATGCCCCTGAATTCGCCGTTTTACTCAAAGGGCAATGGGGAGCTGGAAAAACCTGGTTTATCAAGAAGTACCGCGAAAAGCTTAAAGTCAAGAATCAACGATGTTTGTATGTCAGCCTTTATGGAAAGACTAGCTTTTCTGAGATAGAAGAAGCGTTCTTTCAGCAATTACACCCTATACTGTCATCAAAGGGAATGGCAATAACAGGAAAAATTTTAAAGAGTTTTCTAAAAGGTACACTGAAAATTGATTTAACTAATGATGCAAAAGACGATGGAACATGGAGTGTCCAGATTCCAGATTTTGACCTTCCTGAGTATCTTAAAGATGCTGATAAAAGTATTTTAATATTTGATGACTTAGAGCGTTGTAAAATAGATATTGGTAATATTCTGGGATATATCAACTACTTTGTAGAACATAAAGGGTTAAAAGTAATTATTATCGCAAACGAAGAGGAATTGCTTAAAGTTGATAACTACAAAGCTATTAAAGAGAAGCTAATAGGCAAAACCTTTGGTGTATCTCTCGATTTGGAAGGTGCATTAAAAAATTTTATTACTGTGGTAAATAATTCAAGTGTTACAAAGTTTTTGATGGATAATCTTGAATTAATAGAAAATTTATATAGTAAAGCAAAATATGAAAATTTAAGAAATTTAAAACAGATTGTTTTAGATTTTGAGAGAATTTTTGAATCGTTACCAGATGAGGCAAGAAATAAACCGGAGCTTCTTCAAGATATCTTGAAATTTTTGATGATTTTTTCTATTGAAATTAAACGCGGAAAAATGCTTCCAAAAGATATTAGCACATTAGAAGAAGTATACAGGTTTGGGATTCAAAAGCAAGCTGAACGCAATGTAAAACACATGTTAAAGAATGAGTATAATCAACTATCCACTGTAACCACACAAGAAAATAGCCAAGAGGAAAATTCACTTCAAGAAGTCCTTGATAGGTATCGAAGTCTTAATCTCAATCTAGATAATTTTTTCCCAAGCAATTTATGGTGGCAAACATTTCTTGATAAAGGAATCTTAGATAAGCAAGAGCTAGACCAATCACTGTTAACCAGTAAATATTTTCAAGATGAAAATACTCCTAACTGGGTTAGGTTGTGGCATTTTTCTACCCTTAAAGACGATGAGTTTAATGATTTATTAAATAAAGTCGAATTAGAATATGCAAATAGAAAATTTGTTAACCTTGGAGAAATCAAGCATGTTTTAGGACTTTTCTTAATGTTTTCTGAGGTTGGTTTATATAATAAGAGCAAGGAAGAAATCCTAAATGATTCAAAGCTTTATATTGATGATTTGAAGGATAAGGATAAATTAGATGTAGATCTTAAAAATCAAGAAGATTATTTTGAGCGTCTAAATAATGGCTATCGCGGCTTAGGCTTTCAAAGAAAAGAATTTGCAGAATTTATAGAATTTATTTCTTATGTTACCGAAGTTATACAGTTAGTAATTATTAAAAAATTACCTTCTGCTGCTCAATATTTACTCTCCATTATGCAAAATGATGTATGGAAATTTTACCGAATGATTTGCATAAATAATTCGTCGAATTGGGATTCGGAAAATCAGAAATACTATAAGACTCCGATATTAAATTATATAAAGGAAGATGAATTTATAGAAAAATTCATAGGTATGGAAGTTGAAGAACGAAGAGTAGTTTATTGGGCATTAAAAGAACGCTATGAATATGATAGTAATAATATTAATTTAATTGAAGAACTGAGTTGGCTTAAATCTGTTTACAGTCTATTGCTAAATGAAGCTAATCAGAAGAAAGGAAAAGTTAGCGGCTATGTTTTAGAAAATGAGACTCAACATTATTTAGACGAAGTAATAAAAAAGCTTGAAGCAAAAAAGAACACAAGCATAAATAGCCAGTAAATATTTTGGACAATCCTTTAGGCGAAACATGGGCTTTTGGAGATAAAACTAAGCGGGGGCTGTCGAGCGCAAGACATGGTTGAACTCCCAAGAATCCAGGAAAGTCTCCAAAGCCGTCGCCTCAGAACAGGTAGTGGATTTGTTCGCGGCAGCACGCGAACTGGTGCAGGCAGTCCGCCGCAATGTAACAATCGACTGGACGGTAAAAGAGAGCGTCAGAGCAAAGCTGCGAACCTTAGTAAAGTGACTGTTACGGAAGTATGGCTACCCACCAGATAAACAGGAGAGAGCGACACTAACGGTGCTGCAACAGGCTGAGTTACTGTGCAAAGACTGGGCGGCGTGAGGGAGAATGAGTGCTAGCCGTTGAGTAAAAATGCGACTAATGAATCTCCAAGCACCTTGGCAGCAGGAAGCCGTGATTCAGCAAAGCCAGCGCCTCTGGTACAGCTTCCAACATTGGACGGGGCGTTCTCTGCTTGAGACTCAGGGAACGGCGGTAGAACTGGCGCAACAGATGTTTGAAGCGCCGTTTGTCTTGATTTCCCACGGTACAGAACCCGACCCAATTTTTAACTACGCTAATCGGCAGGCTTCGGCACTCTGGGAGCTTCCTTGGGAGCAGTTTACTCAGATGCCTTCGCGCCTAGCGGCTGAACCCCTTAGGCAAGAAGAACGCGATCGCCTCTTGGCGGAAACAGCCGCTAAAGGTTTTGTGAGTAATTTTTCCGCGATTCGCATCTCCAGCACAGGTAAACGTTTCCAGATTGAAAATGCGGTGATTTGGAATGTAGTCGATGAAAAAAACCAGCCCCATGGTCAAGCCGCAGCGTTCTGGAATTACAAATTCATCGACTGATTGAGAGCGAACCTAACTCAACGTCGTCACCGTCAAAACCTGCGGCGGTGTTGCATCGGGGGGGTAGAGAAAGTCTATCTTCACTAATCGTTGCTCATCGGGTTCGAGATTCAGCGTCACTAACGGATCTCCCCTTTGACCTCGCCGCTGCACCAAATGTACGTAACGCTTACTTTCCTGTCCGCGATCGTTTTTATAGGTAACTTGAACAGTTCCTCGGAAAAATATCGGCTCTTGAGCGGGGTTTTGGAGAAAATAGAGTTGGTTTTGCCGATCTTCTCGCTTCAAAGGAGTCTGGAGTGACACCGTTACCCTTTGCGTCTCGCGAGTGGCGTTATGGAGTGGCAAGCTCAAGCTGTAGTGAACCCCGTAGTTGCCGTGCGCTCGATAAGCAGTATCAGGGTAGCGCACCCGTAAGGCGGCACTCTGAACCTGACCCGTTCCCAAGGTAACTTCAGTAACTGTGCTGAGGGCGTAGGAAAAGGCTTGTCCCTGTTCGGGAATGGTGAGTTTCTTTTTCCCTGGGCGATCGACAATTTCGCTTTGCCACTGAGAACCTTGAGCGACCCCTGCAACCCGACCATAAATAATGTGACCGTCGGTTTCATCTGGGGGAGTAGGAGCGCGATCGCGGGGTTCGGCTAACTTTCCATTCTTCAACAACTGCTGCCACTCTGCTAGCAGCGGAGCGCGATAGGAAGGGGTTGTGGGGTTATCTTCCTTATTGAATGAGTCGAGCTGGGGAAACATCGCCAAACTCGCGACATGCACCTTTCCATTACTCCGCAAACGCATTAACGTCGAGCGAGCACTACTAATCGGTATGGGTACGTTGAGCAACATCTTACTCTCTCCCGGCGGAATGACGACTTGCGAGGGGAACCCTGTTTGACGTACGCCGCGCAGGATATCATTCATCACTCGCGAACCTGGCCCAGAATACACTTTGCCATCAGGATTTTCTACCAAGCTGGGTAAGTCAACAAACGGTGCATCGGGATGGGTGAGATAACTAACGACCTGCTGAACATTCACAGTTACCGGGCGTTTGCCGGGGTTATATACCACTATTCCCAGATATACCGGGCGTCCCTCTGGGGTGTTCGCTCTAGCAATATGATGGGCAAATATATCAAAACGTCCTGAGAGGGCAAAGTCTAGGTGAGCGCCAGGAACTGCTTTTCCGTCCGAGGGGAGTGTCGAAAGTAAGATGCCTTCTGTCTCAATTACTTCAGGGCTGTTGCTGTTAAATACAAATACGTCGTCCAATTCTCCTGGTAAAGCTCGTATCGGGTAGGGAACTATCACCACTTCTGGCGTTGCAGAAGGAGCTTGATTAGGTGGAGGTACAGGAATGGGAA
This sequence comes from Kastovskya adunca ATA6-11-RM4, assembly GCA_019359445.1. Lineage (GTDB taxonomy): Bacteria > Cyanobacteriota > Cyanobacteriia > Cyanobacteriales > Coleofasciculaceae > Kastovskya > Kastovskya adunca. The sequence continues at coordinate 85,940 of JAHHHJ010000025.1, forward strand.
TCGGTGCGATTTGAGCAAGAGAAAAAATTGGCAACAATGACAGCATGAAGTATTACTACTGTTGTAGGAACGACAAGGCGAAGCAGACACAGTAAGCAAGGCGGATTATCCGTCCGCTCAAGGCTGTAACTATGTAGAAAAATTAAGTGTTTTGCTGACTTTTTATCCTACAGGTGTCTTGCACTTTCGAGAATCGCTATAGCGTTAACTAGAGAAAAATAGCTAATGTTGAAAACTCAAAGCGTCCCGCAAGCGCAACGGATAGGGGCGATCGCGTTCCTGTAGTGTTCTGGTTAGGTAGTATCTCCTGTGAGTTATTGCTCCAAAGTTTTAACGGTTAAAACCTGGGGTGGTGTGGCATCGGGAGGATAAAGCAAGTCCACCTGTACCAGTCGTCGATCGGAGGGTGGCATTCTTAGCTGGATTAAGGCTTCTCCCATCTGACCGCGTCGCTGTACCAAGTGGACAGTGCGCGTCTGGGGCAACCCAGCGTCATCCTTGTAGCGAACTTGCACGGAACCCCGGAAGAAAACTTGTCTGGGTAGCGGTTCAAAAAAGCGTAACCCCCCTTGGATTTGGTCTTCCTTAATTGGGGTTTGGAGGGCAAGGGTAACGGTTTGGGCGTTTGATGTGCGGTTGACTAGGGGTAACGTCAGGCTGTACTGCACTCCATAGTTACCGTGGGCAAAATAGGCGGTGTCGGGATAACGCACCAACATCGGCGCACTTTGCGCCTGATTTGTTCCCAGTCGCCCACCGGGAAGGGTGCTGATACCGTAGGAAAAGGCTTGTCCGGGCTGGGGAATGCTGAGGTAGGCAGTATTGGGCTGATCTACAAGCTGGGCTTGCCACTGGGAACCTTGGGCAACCCCCGCCACCCGACCGTAGATAATTCCACTGCTGGTTTGATCGGGAGGAGTGGGAGTGCGATCGCGCGCCCCTGCCAAGTCTCCTTTATCCAGTAATTCCCGCCATTCAGCTAAGGTTGGTGCCCGTTCTTCCCCGTTGCTATCTACAGGTGCAAACCGTGCTAAGGACGCCGCATAAACCGTACCATTGCTCCGCAGGCGCATTAATGTGGAGCGACCGTTAATCGGCGGTTCTAATGTCCGCACGGGGATGGGTAAGTTCAGCAACATGCGGCTTTGTCCCGGTGGAATCACCAACTGGGGGGGGAAGCCTGACTGACGACGCGATCGCAAAATATCGTTCATCACCCGCGAACCTGGCCCCGCATACACTCGCCCGAAACGATTTTCTACCTGTGAGGGCAACTCAATAAAGGGGGCATCCGGCTGACTAAGGTAACTTGCTGCCTGGAGAATGTCTACCGTCACGGGTTTAGTGCCCGGATTGTGCAGGACAATTCCTAAATACAGCGATCGCAAATCTTCCGGGGTGGCGGCTTTAGCTATATGGTGGGCAAACACATCAAAGCGTCCCTGGAAGGGAAAGTTTAAGTGGGCTGTTGGTGTCGCCTTCCCCTTGGGTGGAAATGTGGAGAGTAAAATACCTTCTGTCTGTACTAGTTCTGGACTATTGCTGTTGAAGACTGGAACCTTATCCAACTGCCCTGGTAAAGGTCGAACTTCTTGCGGTTGTAGGATGGGTTGGGGTTCCGGTGTCGGTGTGGGGATTGGGGTAGCTTGAGCGAGAAAGAGTACGGGCAAAAATGAGAACATGGGCAGAAAAATTGTCTTTTGTGATTCAAAGACAATAAGACATAATCAAGCGCGATCGCGTTCCTGCTGTTTTGGGAGCAGGATAGAGTAATTAACCGCACCAGGCGCAGAGTCAGCAGTGCCATGCCGCTATAGACGAATTATTGGCGTAAGTCCCGTTAATATTGCGCTTTGGTATCGGTGATGCTACAGACTGATGGCAGATTCAGCAAAATCCTCTGATGCCAGAAACAGCCCAAAAGCTGATAGCGTCAAAAAAGAAAAATCTAGTTCTGGACGCGATCGCTTGAAAACCCGCTCAACTTACTGGCAACTATTGCCTTACATCCGACCTTGGTGGAAAACCATCGCTCTGGCATTGAGTTGTACATTACTCTTTGTCGCCTGCTGGCCGATCCTCGCGTGGTTAGCGGGTCGTATTGCTGGCTTTGTGGGTGAAGGAAATGTCAGGGCGATCGCGCAACTTGTAGGCATCGCTGCACTAATTTTCCTGGTTCAGAAGATAGCCCAGTTCGGGCAAGATACCCTGATGGCAAAAGCTGCCTTATTTATTGCTCTCGATTTACGCAAAAGCATTTACGCTCACTTGCAGCAGTTGAGTTTGGGCTACTTTGAATCCGTTCAAACCGGGGATTTGTCTTATCGCCTCACTGAGGATGTTGACCGAGTTGGGGAAGTGGTGAACAAAATCTTTCAGCAGTTTATCCCCTGTATTTTGCAACTCGTCGCTGTCTTGAGTTATGTCATCTACCTCAACTGGCAGCTAACTCTAGCAATTTTGCTGATTGCGCCGCTCATGGGGGTGTTGATTGGTTGGTTTGGGGAACGAATGCGGAAATACTCTCGCCGCAGCCAAAATCAGGTGTCAGATTTGTCAGCATTGCTGATTGAAGTTTTCAGCGGTATTCGTTTAATCCAAGCCTTTGCAGCGGAAGATTATGCCTTAGCGAGATTTAGCCAAGAGGCAGAAAATAACCGCAGAGCAAAGTATGCGGCAGAACGGCTGAAGGCGATTCAGTTTCCGGTGGTGGGGTTTTTGGAAGCCTTGTGCATCCTGCTGGTGTTTTTACTCGGTGGCTGGCAAATTTCTCAAGGCAATCTCACAGGGAGTGAGTTTGTCAGCTACGGTGCCGGGGTGGCAATGTTGATCGATCCGATCTCCATTCTCACCAACAATTACAACGAGTTTAAGCAGGGAGAAGCCTCTGTAGACCGGATTTTTGAACTATTTGCCATTAAATCGACAGTAGTAGAAAAGCCTAATGCGATCGCTCTGCCGGATGTGACCGGAAAAGTTGAGTACCGTAACGTTAGCTTTGCCTATCATGCCGACAAACCTGTGCTGCAAAACCTGAACTTGCTGGCACTTCCTGGAGAAGCGATCGCCCTTGTGGGGACTTCCGGGGCAGGAAAAACGACTATTGCGAATCTACTGCCTCGCTTTTATGACACCCAGGCAGGGGAAATCCTCATTGATGGGGTCAACACTCGCGATGTCACCCTCCATAGCTTACGGCGTCAAATCGGCATCGTACCCCAAGAAACGACGCTGTTTTCCGGCACAATCGCTCAAAATATCGCCTTCGGAAAAGCGGAGTTTGATGTCAAAGATATCCAGGAAGCAGCAGAAATTGCCAACGCCCACCAATTTATCTCCCAATTTTCTCAGGGCTATCACACCTGGGTAGGAGAACGGGGAATCAACTTATCTGGGGGACAGCGACAGCGAATTGCGATCGCCCGTGCAGTTTTGTTCAACCCCAGAATCTTGATTCTGGATGAAGCCACCTCAGCCTTGGACTCAGAATCCGAAGCCTTAGTTCAGGAAGCCCTAGAACGAATCATGCGCGATCGCACTGTGTTTATCATCGCCCACCGCCTCGCCACCGTACGCCGCGCTGACCGTATCCTGGTTGTCGAACAAGGACAAATTGTCGAATCCGGCACCCATGAGGAACTGTTAGAAAAAAGCGGACGCTACGCCCGCTTCTATGCCCAGCAGTTTAGTTAGGGATGGCATGAAGGTCGAAGGCGATTAGCGAAGCCGAGCCGCCCTTGTTCCCTCATACTTCATACTTCATCCCCATCCCCAACTCACCGACTCAGAACTCAGGACTCAGAACTCAGAACTCAGGACTCAGAACTCAGGACTCAGAACTCAGGACTCAGGACTCCGCCCCTAAAGTTTCTCTAAGTAACTCAGCAGGTCAGCCATTTCCTGAGGACTGGGCTGGAATTTTGGCATGGGTGGGGTTTGACCGCTGATCACTTGCTGAATCAGTCCGACTTCTGACTTGTGTTTCGAGACATTTTGCAGGCTAGGCCCAACTCGACCATCAGCTTGTATGCCATGACAGCCAGCGCAATTGATCTGGAAAATTGCCTTGCCTCGAATTGAATCGCCCCTCAGGGATAAAACATCGTGAATATAAGGCTCTGATACGCGAACTAGATGGATACCGATAGTACTTGCGAGGACGACAAGGAGCAGCGCTATCGCCATCACAATAATCCGCCGTATCAGGCTTTCTGGTGTTGCCAGCTGGTTATCCAAAGCTTTCTCATTAAATTGATATTGACAAAACAGTTTTCACTTTAGACATTTAACGCTGACATAAGCGATCGCGTTGAAATCACTCAAGTATGTCGGTCTATCTCTAAGTGTATCGATTAATAAACACAGCTTAAAATTTATAGACAATGCAGGCAAGGGTTGTTTCAGCCATTTTTTGCAGATTGATGATTGCTAGCTGCACCATTTTGCTGAGTCGGAAGCGTTTCGTCGCTGTAGCTAGTAGGATGAGAAACAGGCAAAAACTTCAATTTAAGGAGAACTGACGTGGTCGAACCACTGCTTTCGGGCATTGTGCTTGGCTTAATCTTTGTTACCCTCGCTGGGTTGTTCGTCGCGGCTTACCTGCAATACAAGCGTGGTGACCAGCTAGGTCTGTAGTCAAACCTAGGGGCGAGAGTGCAGGGGTGAGAAGGCGGGGCGATTAGACCTACTCGTGCCCAGTCTTGTAACTTTTCGTATCTCGCTCCTCATACTGATAAAAGGTGACGGCTGTATTGCCGTAGACCTTTTGGCGGCAAATTTCCAAACCTGGAATCGGCTTGATTGCCCAACTATTGGGGTTATGCTCAACAGCGAGTTCGCCGTTTTCCGCTAATAGTTGATGAAGGGCGATCGCGTCTAATACAGGTTGATACAAACCGCTGGCGTAGGGCGGATCGAAGTAAATCCGGTCGAAGCGATCGCCTTTGAGTTTCTTCAACTGCTGCACCACATCTCCCCGCACAATCTTAAAGTCTTGCTCAGGCTGAACCACCTGCTGCCAGTTTTGCTGGATAACTACACAGGCTTTTGCCCATTGCTCTATACCCACGACATAGCTAGCGCCCCGACAGAGCGCTTCTGCCCCCATTGAACCCGTTCCCGCACACAAGTCCAACCATCGGCAACCCTCAATACTTCCCTGCCAGATGTTAAAGATTGCCTCCCGCACCCGCGCTGCGGTTGGTCGCGTTGCTTGTCCTGGTAAAGTTTTTAATTGACGATTACCGTAAATTCTCATTTTCGAGCTGAATGTTACGCCGGAACCTTCTCCCGCACCTGAGCAACGAAGTTAGAGAGAATCTGTAACCCGGCTATGGAAGACTTTTCCGGGTGGAACTGAACTGCCATCAAATTGTCGCGAGCGATCGCGGCTGTTATCCTTTGACTACCATGGGTAATCGTCGCTGCCCGAATTTCTGGATTGGCAGGGTCAACATAGTAAGAGTGGACGAAGTACGCCCAAGGCTGCTCAGGTAAATTTTGCCACAAGGGAAGGTGGGGTTGAGTTAAATCCAGTTGGTTCCAACCCATGTGAGGAATAGTGATTCCCGGTTCGTGGCGAAACCGTCGCACCATACCCGGAACAATACCCAAGCCCGGTTCTTTACCTTCTTCGCTACCCTCGAAGAGAACTTGCAATCCTACACAGATGCCCAAACATGGTTTGCCGCTTTCTATCGCGTACTTGATAGGGGCGACTAAATCACGCGATCGCAAACGTTGCACTGCCGGATCAAACGCACCAACTCCCGGCAACACTACCGCATCTGCCTGTTCAATTTCCGCCGAGGAATCAGTAATTTTCGTCGTCGCCCCCGCTTTCTCTAACCCTTTGCAGACAGAGTGCAGGTTCCCCATGTCGTAGTCAATAACGGTAATTACTGGCATTGAGCTAATCCCCTTTGCATCTGTTAGCGAAACTGTCTTTATTGTAAAGTGCTGCCATCCCTCCCCTATGACAAGAAAAATCCTCCTGACATCTTTTTAAACCGGACTACCTCACCAACTATCAAACTCTTCTAATGATTTGTGAGCAGAAATTGCCCAGTGCAACGGCGACAGAGCTTTACCAGCCGCTATCTACGTCGAAAAAATACCTAGGATGCAGCACTAACAAGCTATTGAGAGCATATCTGTGCTGAGAATTTATCTCCTCTCCCTGGGTAGAGTTTTAGTCGGCTGAGAATTTTTCTTTCCATGTCTAAAGGATGACGGCGCATCTAGCAAGTATTGTTTACATTAATTAACAAGAAACTTGAAATACTTTTTTCACTGGAGATTAACCCATGACTAACCCACAGAATACACAAACCCCTTACGACGATCAGTTTCAACGCAAGTACGGCGAGTTTGGCACCAAGTTTGAATTTGGTTCCAACCCCAGCGCTGAACTGTGGAACGGTCGTCTGGCAATGCTTGGCTTCCTGGCTGCACTAATCGTTGAGTTGTCAACAGGTCAAAGCTTCGTACACTTCCTCGGCTTGATGTAAGCCTGATGGGTCGTGCATTAACACCTAGTTCGTTAAGAGAAATTATTAATTAAATGGGAACTCACAACCAAGAGTTCCCATTTTTTTTGTTAGAAATTGAGGGTTAAGTCGTTGTATGAACTATGCGCTTTGCCCGTTCTCAGCCGCGATCGCTCTGGTTGTTTGGATTGCTGCTGTGCTTCCTTCTCACGCTTCTAGTAGCAGTTCGTAATCCCGCTTCCGGTTTAGGGCAAACAGAAATTCTCTGGGACAGTTGGGGAGTACCACACGTCTATGGGAGAGATGCGGAGGGGCTGTTCCGTGCCTTTGGCTGGGCGCAGATGCAGAGTCACGGGAATTTGATTTTGCGCCTTTATGGGCAAGCCAGAGGAGAAGCGGCGGAATACTGGGGTGAAAAGTATTTACCGTCTGACCAATATGTCAGGACAATGGGCATCCCCTCACGGGCTAAGGAGTGGTATCAGGCACAAAAGCCGGAAATGCGGCGTTATTTGGATGCGTTTGCCGCAGGTATCAATGCTTATGCCCAAGAACACCCAGACAAAATTGCCGATGAAGTTGAGCAGGTATTACCCGTTAATGGGGCGGATGTGCTGGCGCATGTGCAGCGAGTCATTCACTTCAACTTTGTGGTGAATCCAGAAAGTGTGGCGAGTCTGAGGCGTAGTGGAGCCAACGTCGGTTCTAATGCTTGGGCGATCGCGCCAACTCATTCCAAGAGTGGTAACGCGATGTTACTGGCTAACCCGCATTTACCCTGGTTTGACTTGTATCTTTGGTACGAAGCCCAACTAACAGCACCCGGTATTGATGCTTATGGTGCGGCTTTGGTAGGAATGCCAATGTTAGCGATCGCTTTTAACGACCACCTGGGCTGGGCGCTGACGGTTAATACCCATGATGGCTGGGATGCTTACCAACTCAACCTAGCCGAAGATGGTTACAGGTTTGATGGCACCGTTCGACCGTTTGAAATAGAAAACCAGGTTATTAAAGTAAAGCAAGCAAACGGCACGCTGCGGGAAGAACCGTTCGTTGTCAGACGTTCTATTCACGGTTCAGTGGTGGAGCAAAGAGAGAATAATGCGATCGCGCTGTCGGTTGTCGGATTAGAGCAACCCGATATCTTAGAACAGTTTTGGGAAATGGCAGGCTCAAGCAACTTGAGCGAGTTTGAAGCCGCACTAAAATCCTTGCAATTGCCGATGTTTAATATTCTCTACGGCGACAAAGATGGGCATATTCTGTATCTATTTAACGCTCTAGTTCCCCTCCACTCCCAAGGCGATTGGCGTTACTGGCAAGGGATTGTCCCCGGAGACACCTCCGCCACCCTAGGGAGGCAAACCCATCCCTACCAAGACTTACCGCGCATTCTTGACCCTGCCAGCGGCTGGTTACAGAATGCCAACGACCCCCCTTGGACAGCCACCTTCCCTCCAGCCCTCAATCCTGAAGATTTTCCCGCCTACCTAGCTCCCCGTTTCATGAACCTGCGATCGCAGCGTTCCGTCCGGATGCTCCAAGAAAAGGAAAAGTTGAGCTTTGAGGACGTAGTTGCCGATAAGTTCTCTTCCCGAATGGAACTGGCAGACCGGATCTTAGATGAACTAATTGCCGCCGCACGGGAACGGGGGAACGAGTCAGGACGGGAAGCCGCCGAAGTTTTAGCCGCCTGGGATCGGCAAGGGGCACCAGAGAGCAAAGGAGCTGTTCTCTTTACACTATGGGCAACGATGATGCCTTCTTCTGGTCTTTTTGCCACCCCTTGGAATGAGAACTTCCCCCTAACAACCCCGCAAGGTTTAGCCAATCCCACAGAAGCCGTGAGGGTACTAGAAACCGTCGCTGCCAGTGTTAAGTTACTTTACGGATCTTTGGATGTGCCTTGGGGCGAAGTTGCACGGCTGCGCTACGGGAATGTGGATCTACCTGCTAGCGGTGCTCCTGGACGAGTGGGGAGCTTTCGAGTGATTGACTTGCTCCCAAAAGCAGGCGGAGGCTTTCAGCAAGTGGCGGGCGACACCTATATCGCCGCGATTGAGTTTTCTAATCCCATCAAAGCCAAAGTACTGATGACCTACGGTAATGCCACGCAACCCGATTCTCCCCACATTGGCGACCAATTGCCGCTGTATATTCGGAATGAGTTAAGAAATGTTTGGCGATCGCGTCCAGACATAGAAGCCCATCTAGAGTCGCGTCAGGTTTTTTAAGTCCTGTAACCTCTTACCCCTCATACTTCATACTTCATACTTCATACTTCATACTTCATACTTCATACTTCATACTTCATACTTCATACTTCATACTTCATACTTCATACTTCATACTTCATACTTCATACTTCATACTTCATACTTCATACTT
>JAHHHJ010000035.1 GCA_019359445.1 Kastovskya adunca ATA6-11-RM4
CAGTTGCGGCTAAGAGGCGATCGCTCAAATACCAGCGATCAGAATGCGGCTTAATCCATTGCTGTTTTCCTTGGCTATACTGTCGCTGGGAATGCAGCACCTCTCGAATTCGTTGTTTTTCCTTTGAGTTGAGATCGGGTAGCATTTTTTCTAAAGCCTGAAGTGCATGATATTGCTCAAAGGCAGATTGAGGTTGAGCGACCAACTTCAGTACCTCCTCAAAATGACCCACATCAGCAGCAGCAGATTCCAGGAACGAAAGCCCGACTAAGCGCTGACCTTGATGATTAGACCGGAGATGGGTTTTTACTTCTTCTACAGAAAGCTGGGCTTTGGGAGTCAGCGTCCGCATAATGCCTGCGATCGCCTCTATCAAAAAGTTACGCCGCGCTCCTGAGGGAGACTCTCGTAGTTCCTGGTAACGGTTCGCCATATGACTGAGTTCGCGTCGCACTTGCTCCGTTGAGAGGGGCAGAATGTACTCTTCATTGAGTTTTTGGCGGACTTGATGCAGTTCATCTGGTGTCGGCGTGCGTTCCTCAGCTCTTTCTAGAACAACCTTCAAGGCTCCTAGCGCCTCATCTTTCGTTTCCGAGTCCAACAGATGCAGCAGTTGCTCAATTCCAGGGCTGGTGAATTCTCCAGCAGGCGTTCTAATCATTCCTCCTACTAAAGCAAAGACTTGCAAAAGCGCTGGGAGCCAAACTAGAGCGAGAAACAACAACGTTGTATTCGTCACCCGAAAGCTAAAGGAAAAGCCTGTTTCCTGCGTCCAAGTCACTTCAAACAAGCTCAAGAACGCAAATAACCCACTCACAACCAGCCACTTACGCGGCACTTGCAGGATTGTCCGCAACAGCCAGGTGAGGGTTGTCCGGGGAATAGGAGGGCGCGATCGGGGGTTGGGGATGGGAGGGTTGGTCATCTTTTGGTGATGTAGGCGATCGCTCACCTCAAACTATCGCTTAAAATTGGTCTTTCATCCCCCGCAGCCGTCCAAAAGTCTGCACCGGGTCTTTACTTTTCACCGCCGCCTGTAGTTCTGGAACATCCCAGCGTAAAAAGGGATTCACTCGCTTCTCAATGCCCAAATGCGAAGGAATAGTGGCTTCCAAGCGACGACGTGCTTCTTTGACTTCCGTAAACCGCCGTTGCAAATCCGGATTATCCCCATCCACGGTTAAGGCAAATTGTAAATTTTTCTGGGTGTACTCATGTCCACACCATACCCGCGTGTCATCGGGTAACTCCCGCAGCTTACTCAAAGAGTCCACCATCTGCGAGGGCGTACCTTCAAACAACCTGCCACAACCCCCAGCAAATAACGTGTCCCCACAAAACAACTCCCCCGACTCGCCCTCTGTGGCGGGAGGAAAGTAGTAGGCAATATGACCGCTGGTATGTCCAGGAACAAAGAAAACTTCTCCGGTTCTCCCAGCAAACTCAACGCGCGAGCCTTCTTCTAAAAAGACCTGTTGTCCATCAATCCTGCCTCGATCTGCCGCACCACCATAAACACCCACGCCAGGATAAGATTGCATCAACTCCTTGTTGCCGCCGATATGATCCATATGGTGGTGGGTATTAAAGATTGCCACCAATTTTGCCCCCAACGCTTCCAAACGCCGCAATACTGGCGCAGCTTCCGCTGGATCGACAACAGCGGCAATATTCTGATCCGGGTCATGCAGCACAAAAATGTAGTTATCAGAAAGTGCTGGCAGCAGACTCACCTGCATTTGTTAATTCCTCCTTAATTAGGTCATCGACAAATGATTTAAACCCGTACCAAAATAAAATCAGCAGGGTTACTCTATTCTTAGCACTGATGTACCTTGGCAGCTTTGACGAGACGGCGTCGAGTACGCACAAGCAACATCAGTAAAGAACTTCTCAGGTAACCAGGGAGCAAAAACCTTCTTGAATGAGCAACAGTCTGGGGCAGAAACTATTTCCACTCAATCTCACCTCGCCCTTAAACAGATGGTCGAGCGAATTCTCAGTACTGGTCGATTAAGCCGTCAAGAGCATCTTCAGCTAGTGAATGCCTTTCTTTCTGGCTACAAACTTACAGAAGAAGAACGCTACTTGATTAATCAGGTTTTTGACGAACGGCAAATGGAAAGGCTAAAGTTTGTTAGCTAGTCACTGTAGTCGGCAATCAATTAGTCTGTTAGTCCACAACAAGTTAAAAAATATCCTGATTCGCACATGGGACAAAATACGTCAACCTTAATTTAACTTGACTGCTTAAAGTTCCTGAACTGAACCTGGATGGTGTAAATTTGGCTCAATCTAATCAAAAACCAAAAATTTCCTTAGTTGTTAGTGACTTATCTAGTAGTGGTTCTGGCCGATGGGGAGTAGGTGCAGACCGTCCCTTTTTACTGTATCAAGCTCTAAAAAAGCTTAATTATGACGTAGAGATTATTGGCTTTGTCCCTCATGAGAGTTCAGAGGAAATTCCAGATTCTGAGATCCCAACAATTTCTATAAATGGCTACAAATATCCTAAATTTTTTACTTCTATCAACACTATTCTAAAAAATATTAGTGGAGATATTATTTATGCGTACAAACTGAAGCCAAGCAGCTTTGGAATTGCATTAATTAAGAAATTTAAAAGTCGCTGCCCCGTTATTTTAGACATAGATGATTGGGAATTAAGTTGGCACGGCGGGGAGCAATGGCAATATCGACCGACTTTGAAGCAATTGGCTAGAGACATCTTGAAGCCAGATGGAGCTTTAAGAAATCCGGATCATTCTCTGTATTTGAAGTGGATTGAAGGGTTAGTTTCTTATGCCGACACAGTTACTACCCACAATAGTTTTTTGCAAAAACGTTTTGGAGGAGTCTCATTACCCAACGGCAAAGATATATCATTATTCGATCCGGATCGCTACGACCCTGAGGAAAGTCGAGCTAAGTACGGTTTATCAGGCTATCGAATTTTGATGTTTCCTGGTGCCCCACGTCCCTATAAAGGGCTAGAAGATGTGCTGATGGCATTAGACCATCTTAATCAACCAGATTTAAGACTGGTTATTGTAGGAGGAAGCCCCTACGATGACTACGACAATCAATTAATTCAGCAGTGGGAAAAATGGATCGTTAAACTGCCAAAATTTCCAGTTTCTATGATGCCTGAAGTTGTTGCAGCAGCTCACATTATCGTTGTTCCTCAACGAGATCATCCAGCCACACAGGCGCAGTTCCCTCTAAAACTAACTGACGGTATGGCAATGGCGAAGCCAATTATTTCTACCTTTGTGGGTGATATTCCAGAAATTCTCGGAGATACTGGATATCTTGTTGAGCCAAGTTCTCCAGAACAAATTGCCGCAAAAATTGAATGGATATTTCAGCATTTAGAGGCAGCAAATGCTCAGGGGATGAAAGCACGAACACGTTGCATGCAATACTACAGCATTGATTCAATGGCGGATATTCTCTCCAGCGTTATTGCAGACTTGAAGGTCAGTTAGTAAGTTTTTAGGACAATTATTTGATTTCATCGCAAGGAATACGGCATGTCTCCGAATAAGCTACTCCTGAGCTATGCGCTACGCTATCCATTTTTAGTAATTTCGACAGTTGTTTTGGGTTTTTCTGGTGCCCTCTTTAATGGCATCAGTACAGCTTTGATTGTGCCCGTAGTTTTGAGCTTTTTAGGTCAAGATGTCACTAACTTACAAGGCGCACCACCAATTCTTCAGAAATTGCTGTCCCTTTTTGATGGTGCGCCAGAAACTTACCGTCTGATCCTAATGACAGCAGCTGTTTTACTGGCGATCATTTTAAAGAATGTCACAACTTACATTGGCTCATTAGTTTCTACCTATTTATCCCGTTCCCTCGTTAATGGGATGCGCCTGGAAGGATTACAGTTACTTTTAAAGGTGGATATTGACTACTTTTATAAACATAAAGTTGGCGACTTAATTAATCACATAAATCAAGAAGTTGGTCGAACTTCTAACGCTATTCGGATTGCAATCCGCATGTTTGCAACTGCAATAAATATCTTAGTATATGTCGGCATTTTACTCTTGATTTCCTGGGAATTAACCTTGGCAGCAACGGGCTTACTATTATTGGTAACCCTCTCCAATCAGTATTTTATTAAGAGAGCTAAACAGTTTGGACGAATACTTAGTGATAAATCACGCGCTTACTCTAGTGCCCTGCTCGAGTTATTAAGCGGAATTCGGTTAATTAAAAGTATTGGTAATGAAGACTATGAATATAAACGCGTAGAGTTACTAATTAGAGAGCGAGAAAAAGCTGAGTTAGAATCTCAAGCAAATTTTGCTGCTATTAGCCCCATTAATGAAGTATTGGGGATTATTACGATATTAGCAATTGTTGCCTTAGGGCGGATTTTTTTTAGCGGTCAATTAGACTCTCTTTCGGCAATTTTATTAACTTATCTAGTTATTTTCTTTCGATTACTTCCCTTCGTTGGTCAGTTAAATGGCGCTCGTAGTGAATTTGCCAATGCCGCTCCCAGTGCTGAAATTGTGGCTGATTTTATGCGACAGGATAACAAGCCATTCATGGTGAAAGGCGATTTCCTTTACACGAAGCTGAAAGAAGGAATTGCCTTTAAAGACATATCATTTGCCTATCCTGGAAACAAGGATTTGGTGTTAGACCAGGTCAATTTATGGCTACCGAAAGGAACAACTTTAGCTTTGGTTGGTGCCTCCGGTGCGGGGAAATCAACGCTAGCGGACTTACTACCAAGATTTTATGATCCGAGGCAAGGTTGTATCGTCCTTGATGGCAAGGATTTGCGGGAATATGACCTCCGAACGCTGAGAAAGTCAATGGGAATTGTTAGCCAGGACACGTTTTTGTTTAACAATTCTGTTCGTTACAACATTGCCTATGGGCAGGAAGATGTCACGGATGAAGAGGTGATGGCAGCGGCAAAACGAGCCAATGCTTACGAATTTATTGAACAACTGCCTCACAAGTTTGAAACAGAGGTTGGCGATCGCGGCGTGATGCTCTCTGGAGGACAACGGCAACGATTGGCGATCGCGCGGGCTTTGCTGCGTAACCCCGATATATTAGTCTTGGATGAAGCAACGAGCGCTCTAGATACAGTGTCTGAGCGGCTGGTGCAACAGGCAATTGAGGAACTCTGTCGCGATCGCACGACGCTGGTAATTGCTCACCGCCTCTCAACGGTGCAAAAAGCGGATCAAATTGCTGTACTCGATAAGGGACGCGTGGTGGAAGTGGGTACCCACCAAGAATTGTTGAGCAAGGGTGGCTACTATGCGCGTCTGTATGAGATGCAGTTTGCTGAACAACCGGAAGAGGTGCCTAGGTTTACTGAAAAATTTACCAGAGCCTCCTACGAAATCCGCACTCATCTCAACTCAATGATTGGTTTCCTACAGTTACTTGTAGACGAGCTTGTAGACTCTCCCGAAGAGCAAAGCGAATTGATTGAAGAATCTTACTCCTCGGCAATCAACATTCTCAAAACTATCGATTATCTTGAGAACAAGAATTAGCTGAGCTGTGAACACAATTGCGACAGTATTCCAGTCTTGAAACAGAGTGGCTAAAGATTCCATGACCAAGCACTATATCTTTTTTACCCGCAATGTCTTGCCCCAATCCCACGCTCATCTGGTTCAAGTTGCCCATTGTGCCAATGCTGCGGCTAATCTCGGTTACTCAACGGTTCTCCTCTACCTAAGCCAGGGTGGAGGTTTTCCCAATCCGCTGCAGTTGCTCAATCCGTTTCATCCCCAACAACCAGCAGAAGATCTCGCCAATTTTTACAATCTTCAGCACAATCTTCAAGTTGCTGCTCTACCGATGCCGTGGCCGATCGATCGAGTCGGTGGCAAGTGGACTCACTCTAGCAGTGTTGTCTCAAAGTACTATTTTCCGGTTCATATCCGTCCCCATACCCAGATTGTTCACACGCGAGATTGGAATTTCGTCAAAGCAGCGGTAAAACGAGGTGTGCCAGCAATCTACGAACATCACCATCACGAACACAAGCAATTCGAGCCAGACATTGTTCACAACCCGCTGTTTCAACTTGCTGTGACGGTTGCTGATCCGGTTCGAGACAGCATGATTCAAAATGGGATGCCACCGGAAAAAGTCATTAAGCTCCATAACGGCTTTAATCATTTATTCCTGGTAAGGCAGCCGGAAGCCGCTGAAGCCTGGCGGAAAAAACTCCTGGTTGACGATCGCCAACATCTGGTCGTTTATTCCGGTGCCCTGCAACCGTTCAAAGGGATCGATCTGCTGATTGATGTGGCTAAGGACATGGAAAAAATTCAGTTTGTCTTGGCAGGGGGACCTGCCTCCCAAGTTGAGTCTTATCAGCAGCAAGTCAAGGATAAGCACCTGACGAACGTCACGTTTCTGGGGTATCTGCCGCAAAATCAGTTAGGAAGTTTGCTACAAGCCGCTGACATTTTGGCTCACCCCCATTGCGCGGGATTAGCGGCTACATTTACCTCACCTCTAAAGCTGTTTGACTATATGGCGTCTGGAACCCCGATCGTGGCAACAGAGATTCCACCGTTAATAGAGTTCAAGCAGACGGAGGCGATCGCTGGCTGGTGCGAGCCTGATAACCCTATTGCCTTTGGTCAATGCCTTCAGCATGTCTTGAAAACCCACCCCAGGAAAGCCGAAGGCTATTCCGATAGCCGGGATTGGGTCAGTCAGTTTTCTTGGGAAAACCGTATTGCCAAAATTCTTAGCCATGTAGAGGAGTCTGTGCGCCCTCAACCCAGACGTTAAGGTGTCTTACAACCGGAAGGAACTACGCTGACTTTAGTGCTACTAAGCAGCAAGGATTTGAATTTCATCAAGTTGAGCGATCGCTACATCGGCGGCTTCTAAATGAGCAGCGGCAGGATTTTCCCAGCAAATGCCAATACAACCTGCTGCTCCCGCACGATGTCCCATTTCAATATCCCCGGCAGCATCTCCAACCATTAATGTTGCCCCTGGTTCCACATCCAGTAATTGGCAGGCTTGGAGAAACAGAGCTGGATCTGGCTTGCTTGGCCCTTCGTTGACGCCCATTTCTAGCTGAATGTAGTCCCTGAGTTGATGACGCTCGACAAAGGCTTTGACCTCTTCCGTGGTAGCGGCGGAGAGAATTCCCAGTTTTAACCCAGCATCTGAGAGGGTTTTGAGTACTTCTAAACTGCCAGTAAACAGAGGAGATGTACCAGCACGTTTGAGATAGCGATCGGCGTCTTCAAAGGCGTTATGGGCGATCGCTACTGACTCTAACCAACCTCGTCCTGTTTCTGCAACGTAAGCCGCCGCCGCAATTTCATTTTCCCTACGACTGCCAACTGCCATTAACCCCGTAGGATCGAGGCTGTCGCCTTGAATGCCAAATGCCATTAGCAGTGGCTCCCCAATTCCCGGAATCTGGGCGTCAATCAAGCGCGATCGCTTTTGCCCTAGCTCCCTCAAAAAGGTTTGGGAATCCTCCAGCGTCCCGTCTTTATCAAAAATAATTGCCTGAATATTTGGGAACGTCAGCTCCCCACAACGAATTGTAACCACAGCTACCTTCTTGCTTGATAAAACAGCAATAAAAAAGAGGGAAGTTCCCTCTTCTTAAAACCTCTAGGTAGTTTAAGACCCAGATAATTCTTTACCCGTGCTTATTCTTCGATTGCAGAAACCATCTCTTCTTCGACTTCGACGATTTCCTCTGGTTCGTTACTTTCTTGCTGAGCAGCACGCATCTTCTCGCGATACTTCTCTGCCATCTCTTCTGCCTTCTCGTAGACCAAGTCCCGGTTGTTGATCATGTCACCGGGTTCTGGTTCTAACTGCTTGGTAGACAAGGAAATACGACCTCGTTCTGCATCCAAGTCAATAATCATCACTTTCACTTCATCATTAACATTGAAGACGCTGTGGGGCGTATCAATGTGGTCGTGAGAAATTTCCGAGATGTGTAGCAGTCCGCTGACGCCGCCGATGTCGATAAAGGCACCGTAAGGCTTGATACCGCGTACAGAGCCAATTACCACTTCGCCAACTTCTAAGCGGTTCATCTTGCGCTCAACCAACGCTCTACGATGGCTGAGGACGAGACGGTTCCGGTCTTCATCAACTTCCAGGAATTTTAACGGCAGTTCTTCGCCGACTAAATCTTCCTTAGGTTTGCGGGTGCTGATGTGAGAACCAGGAATAAAACCTCGCAATCCTTCAATGCGTACCAAAGCACCGCCTCGGTTGGTTGCAAAAACTAAAGAGCGGACTGTAGCATCTTCAGTTTGCAGTTGGCGAACGCGCTCCCAAGCCCGCATATACTCGATGCGGCGAATGGATAGGGTAAGCTGTCCATCTTCATTCTCGTCAGTCAGAATGAAAAATTCCCGCGTCTCGTTCGACTGTAAGACTTCGTCAGGATTGTCAACTCGGTTGATAGACATTTCCTGAATCGGAATATAGGCGGCAGTTTTAGCACCAATGTCAATCAGAGCACCTCTCGGCTCTAGGCTAAAAACTGTACCGGCGACAATATCACCAGGGCTGAAGTGATAGTCGTATTGGTCGAGTAGTGCGGCAAAATCTTCGTGTGTAAAGCCAATATCTGTAGTAGTTGTTTTCTGACTGACCATGTTGAGTATCGTTTCCTAGGTTTATCTCCGTAGTTACTTTGCCTCCTGTGGATGTACACGCACGTTTAATGATTGCGTGTTGCTACACCTACATTGCTCATATAAGCCCAATTTGACAATCTCACTCACCCAAATCGTGGGTGATGAGAAACTTGAGTTTACTTCACTGCTGGCGGCAGCAATTTAGAGCTGACCTTTCGGGTCATACTGGGCAGAGTCGAGCGTTTCCACTCAATGTTTAAAATTAACTTTCGGTGGAGTGCCACTCTGTTGACTTGAGTTTAACATCTCTACTGTTCCCTCTCTTCTAGACCCGCGCCCAAAAACAGCACGCTTGTGGCGAGATTCTTGGTGTGAGACTTCCTGATAAACTCTTTTTATCCAGACTCTCAATTATAACTCTGTTCAGTCACTTCATTTTAAATTTTCTGGATGCTCAAATTTTGGTGCGATCGCTACCCACAGCTTTTCAATGTTTAGTAATCCTTGGCTTACCAGCAAAAAGCTGTTACGAATCCGTTCTGCGTTGATAAAAAAGCCAGTCTTTACGTCAGGTTGAAGAATGTGTCATGAAAGATGTGGCGGTTTCTGGCTCTGCCACTTCCGTTAAGGATAGGGGAGAATTTTCAGAGTGATCGCTATTATCTGGATGATTTTGGAGATGATTCAAGGCTTCGACAAAATCGCGGATTCCTTGAAACTGTCGGTAAACGGAAGCAAATCGCACGTAGGCAACTTCACTCAGCTCTCGCAGTTGCTGGAGTACTAGTTCACCAATTTCATTACTGGTGACTTCTCTACCAAATTGTTGTTGCAGTTCCGCTTCTATTTCATCAACCAATATTTCCAGGCGTTCTTGAGGCAAGCCTGTTTTTTCGCAGGCTCGGATTATTCCTCGCAGTAACTTGGAACGATCAAAGGACTCTCGAGTGCCATCCCGTTTGATCACAGTTATTGGCACAAATTCAATGCGCTCGTAGGTAGTAAAGCGATGTTTGCACATCAAGCACTCCCGTCGTCGCCGAATACTTTGTCCGGCTTCGGTGGAGCGAGACTCAAGCACGCGGCTGTCGGTGTGCTGGCAATAGGGACATCGCATAGTAAACGTCCTCCGATCCTGCTGGGTGGACTTGGACGGGGTACAAATCCAATTTTCCTCTAAATAGAGGGATCTGCATTTAAATACAAAAATCTGAGCCGTGGCTTGTCTATCCAAATACTTAGAAGTGAGAAATGGATAGACTGTTGCGGCTCAGTATAGCCAACCAAGTAATAAAGTTCTGGCAACGGTGTAAAGCGATCGCGCTGACGATTTCACCACGACACTTCGCTGATCCGCGCCGGGGTTTACCGTCAATTATTTACCGATCCGAGGTGGCTCTCTAAAGGCGATCGCAAAGAACAGGGTGCCGATGGCACAAGCCAAGATCAAGATATAAGCAATGCTTTCCATGTCAATAATTCCTGACTATCTTTCTATTTAACAGTCTACCTTGCGTAGCAAAATTCAAAAGAAGAAAGAAAGGCAAAAGTCAGAAAATCTTCACTTTTGCCTTTCTTTCCCTACAGAGTTGCGGCTCTAAACCGCTTCTTTTTTGCGACTGGTTTTGTCACCCACTTTTTGGAAGAGACCCCACTCGACTTGTTCTTCCAGGTCTGCCTCAACACCAGCAAACACATCGCGGAACAAAGTACGAGAGCCGTGCCAGATGTGTCCAAAGAAGAACAACAACGCAAACACAGCATGAGCAAAGGTGAACCAACCCCGAGGGCTAGTACGGAAGACTCCGTCAGAATCCAGGGTTGCACGGTCAAAGATGAACGGCTCGCCTAGTTGAGCCTTACGGGCATACTGCTTCACAACGGCGGGATCGTCAAAGGTTTGACCATCCAAAGCACCACCGTAGAAGCTAGCCGTAATACCAGTCTGCTCAAAGCTATATTTTGATTCTGCCCGTCGGAACGGAATATCCGCCCGAACAATACCATTGGCATCAGTCAAGACGACTGGGAAGGTTTCAAAGAAGTTAGGAAGGCGACGCACGTTCAGTTCTCGACCTTCACCATCCTTGAACACTGGGTGACCCAACCAAACTTGGGCGATACCATCGCCTTTGTCCATCGGGCCTACCCGGAACAAACCACCTTTAGCGGGGCTGTTGCCGACATAGTCATAAAAAGCGAGCTTTTCTGGAATCTCAGACCAAGCTCCTTGCAAAGTATTGCCCTGAGCCAAGCTAGCTTGAACACGGTGGTCAATTTCTTGCTTGAAGTAACCGTCGTCCCATTGGTAACGGGTTGGTCCAAACAGTTCGATGGGAGTGGCAGCACTGCCATACCACATCGTTCCTGCGACAACAAAAGCAGCAAAGAATACAGCGGCAATACTGCTGGACAGTACTGTTTCAATATTCCCCATCCGCAGAGCTTTATATAGCCGCTCCGGTGGACGAACCGTTAAGTGGAAAAGACCCGCAATCACGCCAACAATTCCCGCCGCAATGTGGTGAGCCACAATACCGCCGGGGTTAAAGGGGTTAAATCCTTCTGGTCCCCATGCCGGTGCTACAGGTTGGATGCTGCCCGTCAGACCGTAGGGGTCAGACACCCACATTCCTGGCCCAAATAGACCAGTGAGGTGGAAAGCTCCAAATCCAAAGCAGAGAAGACCAGATAAGAACAGGTGAATACCAAACATCTTGGGTAAGTCAAGAGCCGGTTGACCAGTGCGGGGGTCTCTAAACAGCTCCAAGTCCCAATACACCCAGTGCCATACAGCAGCTAGGAACAAAAGACCAGAAAGGACGATATGACTGGCGGCGACGCCTTCAAAAGACCACAGACCAACGTCCGTGACGTTTGCACCCGTAATGCTCCAGCCACCCCAAGAGTCCGTCACCCCTAAACGTGCCATAAAGGGCATAACGTACATGCCTTGACGCCATATTGGGTTCAAGACCGGGTCACTGGGATCGAAAATTGCCAGTTCATAAAGGGCCATAGAACCAGCCCAGCCTGCCACGAGGGCAGTGTGCATCAAATGCACGGAAATCAGACGACCTGGATCATTCAGGACGACTGTATGTACTCGATACCAGGGTAGTCCCATTGACTACGCTCCTCCTCTAAAGATAATTAAAGTGTCTACTTCGACGCTTCTTTTCTTAATCGATATATAGAATTCATCACTGTCCACCTCTACCTTGTCACCAGTTTTTGGTGAAGACAGCATGAACAGTTGGATTGGACGAGTATGTCCTTGTGAAACTGAAGATTGTTTAAAGAAGTGTAACTATTGTTAGAGGCGATTGCAAGCAAATTCAAGACTTCTAGCACCATAAGATAGAAATGTTTACTCCCTCATCTGGAGGAAAACGTTAATCTTCCAGATCAGAAAGCCTAAACTGTCGGTTCGCTTGCCGCTAATCTGTCAATGGCTTGGTCAGCGGTAATTAGTCGTTTGAGGACGACTTGACCAATTGTTTTTGCGCCTTCCGCACTTGGAGGAGCGGTCGGAAAGACTTCCACCATTAACACGGCCTCTTCAACCTGATAGAGCCACAACTTCTCCCCTTGCTCTAGTAAACAAAGATTTATACGCTTTATTTCCGGTTTGCGTCGCCAACTGTGTTCGTTCCACAGTCCGCCAAACTCCCATACTCGACCCACAGTCCAGCCATCAGCAAGAAAGAAATACTTCACAAAACTTATCGCTACAACAGAGTTTGAGGGA
The DNA here is from genome assembly GCA_019359445.1 of Kastovskya adunca ATA6-11-RM4. Taxonomy (GTDB): domain Bacteria; phylum Cyanobacteriota; class Cyanobacteriia; order Cyanobacteriales; family Coleofasciculaceae; genus Kastovskya; species Kastovskya adunca. Next base: position 12,376 of record JAHHHJ010000035.1, read on the forward strand.
ATTATCCCTTGTCTGGGAGGAGGTTTGGTAGTTTAGGTGCGATTTTTTCTGCCGATGGGAGATAAAAAAGCGATCGCTCTTTTGTTCCCTTGCTAAGTAATTGTTACTGCTAGAAGCCGGATGCCTGCTGGTTCCGAACCCAGATGCGGATTCAAGCCAGCTCACCTCAATTCCCTAATTCGGCTATTGAAAATCATTCACTAGATTTTCTACAAAACGGCTTTTCTCCGCAATTGGCAACCCGGTTCCCGTAGGAGCTAATTCATCGCATCTTAATTAAAACTCCCAAGTTTTTAGAGAGTTAGCTTCTAGCAGAAAGTGCGGTCAATTGTAGCCGCTAAAATTAGATCAGACTTTTTGCTGCTTAAATTCAAGCACTGCCATGCCTTCGCCAACGTCCGTAGAAATCCAAGATTCATTTGATGTCATCGTTGTCGGTGCTGGACACGCCGGATGCGAGGCAGCACTGGCTACTGCCCGCTTAGGCTGTCGTACCTTACTGCTAACGTTGAACCTCGACAAGATTGCTTGGCAGCCTTGTAACCCAGCTGTAGGCGCTCCAGCAAAATCCCAACTCACTCATGAGGTAGACGCACTGGGTGGGGAAATTGGCAAAATGGCTGACCGCACCTACCTGCAAAAGCGAGTGCTGAACTCCTCACGAGGGCCTGCTGTGTGGGCATTGCGGGCGCAGACAGATAAGCGAGAATATGCGGCTTTGATGAAGGGAATTGTTGAGAATCAGGAGCATCTAACAATTCGCGAAGCCATGGCAACGGATTTAGTCTTGGGCGCGAACGATCAAGTGGTTGGCGTTAAGACTTATTTTGGTGTTGCCTTTGGCTGCAAAGCGGTGATCTTAACAACGGGAACATTTCTAGGGGGCTGCATCTGGGTAGGTAATAAATCAATGCCAGCCGGACGAGCGGGAGAGTTTGCCGCTGTTGGTTTGACCGAAACACTCAATCAGCTAGGGTTTGAGACGGGGCGTTTGAAGACAGGCACTCCCGCACGAGTGGATAAGCGCTCGGTGGACTATAGCAACTTAGAAGCGCAACCAGGGGACAAAGAGGTGCGGTGGTTTAGCTTTGACCCGGAAGTCTGGGTAGAACGGGAGCAGATGAACTGCTACCTGACTCGCACGACTCCCCAGACGCATCGACTAATTCGGGAGAATTTGCATTTATCGCCTGTCTATGGCGGTTGGGTGGATGCCAAAGGACCGCGTTATTGTCCCAGCATTGAAGACAAAATCGTGCGCTTTGCGGATAAGGAAAGCCACCAAATCTTTATTGAACCGGAAGGACGAGACATTCCTGAACTCTATATTCAGGGATTTTCTACAGGATTGCCGGAGCAGTTGCAGATAGCGATGTTGCGATCACTCCCCGGTTTGGAAAACTGTACGATGCTACGTCCGGCTTATGCCGTTGAGTATGATTACTTGCCCGCCACTCAGTGTTTTCCCACACTGATGACGAAGAAAGTGGAAGGGCTATTTTGTGCCGGACAAATTAACGGCACCACCGGGTACGAAGAAGCCGCCGCTCAAGGTCTTGTGGCTGGGATTAACGCCGCTCGGTTTGTTGACAATCAAGAAATGATTGTTTTTTCCCGCGAGCAAAGCTACATCGGTACTTTGATTGATGATTTGTGTACGAAGGATTTGCGGGAGCCTTACCGGATGCTCACCTCTCGTTCTGAGTATCGCTTGTTACTGCGCTCGGATAATGCTGATCGACGTCTGACACCGTTGGGACGAGAAATCGGATTGATTGACGATCGCCGCTGGCAGCTATTTACCCGGAAGCAGGAAAATATGGCAGCGGAGAAAGAACGCCTCTACTCCACACGGGTAAAGGAGCATGATGAAATTGGTAAAGCGATCGCCACTAACACGCAGCAAAAAATTAAAGGCTCAGTCACCTTGGCGGAGTTGCTACGGCGTCCAGGATTCCACTACGTTGACCTAGATCGCTTTGGCTTGAGTAGTTCAGAAAATCTGGATTTAGCCGAAAAAGAAGGTGCCGAGATTGACATCAAGTATTCTGGCTATCTCCAGCGCCAACAAAATCAAATTGACCAGATTTCCCGCCAAGCTCATCGTCAACTACCGCCAGAGTTGGACTATTTAGCCATTGATACCCTATCGAAGGAATCTCGCGAAAAGCTGATGAAGGTCAAACCCTTAACAATCGGTCAAGCCTCGCGAATTGGTGGTGTAAATCCAGCCGATATCAATGCCCTGCTAATCTATCTGGAAGTGCGATCGCGTACCAGTCCTGTGCCAACAGCCTAGAAGCACCGGGTGCAGGGGAGCAGGGGAGCAGGGGAGCAGGGGAGCAGGGGAGCAGGGGTGCAGAGGAGCAGGGGAGCAGGGGAGCAGGGGTGCCGGGGTGCAGAGGAGCAGGGGAGCAGGGGAGCAGGGGAGCAGAGGAGCAGAGGAGCAGAGGAGCAGGGGAGCAGGGGAGCAGGGGAGCAGATGAGATAAAAATTGACAACGATGAGCCATTACTCCAATCGCCTACATACTTCACCCTTCATACTTCACCCTTCATACTTCACCCTTCATACTTCACCCTTCATACTTCATCCTTCTCTCCTACTCACCGACTCAGGACTCAGGACTCACCGACTCAGGACTCACCGACTATTTTCCCGCTTCGCCAGTCCCCTAATCAGATAAAATTGCCAAGGTCAGGGGCATGATAATTGTCAATAAAAACTAATTTTGCCAGCAGTTAGCGATTCAGGCACACTTCTAGATAACTAAGAATTGAGGATTTTGTGCAACAATCGGTAATTTCACTGCTAATCTAGGCGCAAGGAAATACCTTTAAGCGTATTGTTAATTCTGTAGCCACGAGAGTGAGCCATCCATGTCTCAGGACGTTAGCACTAACCAGAGAACCAAAGAGCCGTTGACAACGACTCTGTCCATTCAGCCTTGGTCGGCAGAAAATGAGGCTGACAAGCTGATGGACGATTTATTTTCAGATATCGACCGCATCTTAGAAGGGGGCAGCAAGTTACCCACCGAGCCGGCACAGCCACAGTATGTCGCTTTGAAGTCCATTGTGGTGCCGCAAATTACTCTGCCACCCGCCTTGATAACGTCAAACGATTTGGTCGCTCCAACCACCGATGGCAAAGCAGAGCTAGATCAGCCGACGGGAGAGACAGTTGTAACTCATACAACGACTACCACGACTGAGCGTCGGGGCTTGGGTCTGTCTCTTGACAAACTGCTTCTGGGTATTGCCTGTGCCTCTTTAATCATCACCTCTTTACTCCTGCTGGCAACCCAGGAACGCTTTAAATGGCTACAGTCATTTAATCCGGCAGCAACCACTAACCCAAATAGTTCTATCTCAGCCGCTGATACTGAATTTGTGAACTACATGCTGCGATCGCTAAAAGCGATTGACCGCAAGAACGCCGCCAGCCAGCAACAAACTACAGGCGGTAATAATACTCAAGTACCAGGTACAAACCTGCCCGCAGCATCTATTCCTGGTAATCCTGCGGTATCCGGTCAGGTTCCAACGGTTCTAGAGCGGGTCTATATCCCTGTCTACCCCTCACCACAAGCACCGGCTGCTCCGCCTGCTGTCGCCCCGCCTGCTGCCGCTCCAGCCCCGGCATTGCCCTCTCCGAGAGCGGCGGCTCCCGCTGCGACCACCCCTCCGAGAGCGGCGGCTCCCGCTGCGACTGCCCCTCCCAGAGCGGCTCAATCTCTTCCTGCACCCGTGGCAGTTGCTCCCGCCGCACCGCCAGCTCCCGCCGCACCAGCTCCTGTAGCCTCGCCAGCTCCCGCCGCACCGCCCTCTCCTGTATCCTCTCCTCGACATACTCTAGTGGGTTTGCTAGAACAAGGCTCTCGCTCGGTAGCTTTGTTTGAAATTGAGGGCATTACTCAGCGCATTAGCATCGGTGAATCTATTGGTGACAGCGGTTGGACGCTTGTATCAGTTGCCAACCAAGAAGCGGTGGTTCGTCGCAACGGTGAAGTTCGCTCGGTCTTTGTTGGGCAAAAGTTCTAAATTTGTTAGTTGTCCATTGTTGATAGTTGAGTTGTTGTGCCCCAGGAGCAACCAACCTCACCAATGACTCATGACTAACGGCAAATGACCCATCACAATAGAGACATTACTTGACGAATGGGAGTTTTCGGTGGGACTATTTGACGATTTCAATCGGTTTTTGGAAAACCGCTTAGATGAATTCCTTCGCAACAACCCACATCTAGAGTTAGAAGCTCTAGAGGAACAGCTACAAGAACAAGAAGAAGACACCCTACGCCTAATCGCCGACTTGCAGCTACAGCAAAAGCAATTGCAAGACGAAATTCTAGCAATTGCTCAAGACATTCAACGTTGGCACGAGCGTAGCAATAAAGCGAAGGCAACAGGACGACAGGACTTGGCACAAGCGGCACAAGAGCGAGAAGCCGCATTGCTACGCCAGGGAAATCAGCGCTGGGGACAGATGGAAGGCTGCAAGCAGCGCATTGCTCAAGCCAAAGACTTACAGGGACAAATCCAAAAGCGTCGCCAAGAAGTTATAGCAAAAGCAACTGAGGTTGCTGCAGCCCGTTCTAGCTATAAAGCAGACTCAGTCTGGGAAACTTCCGGATGGAATCAAAGCGCCAACCGTATCCCCAATGGAGCAGATCCCTTGGAGGATAAATTTAAACGCTGGGAAATGGAGGATGAACTAGAACAGCTAAAGCGCAATCTGGGTAGATAGTTAGCTTGACAGTAAAGAACTGACGATCAGTTTTCGTCTTCAGTTTGACGAATAGTAAAGGATATTGGACGCAGCAATTGAGGAGCGGCGTTGCTGGTATATTGCTTGAGCCTTGACCAGTTAGCTGACCCGACAGGAAGTTTTACGGGTGGTACTGAGACTTGCTCAAGTTCGGCTTTTATTGATTGCCTTTGGAACGACCAGCCTGCATATTTCTTGTAGTTAGAGGCGATCGCCAAAAAAACGCCTCCTAAGATATAGACGGGTAACGGTAAGGTAATTTCCTCGAACCACTGATAAAGCTCTGCAATACCAAATAGCAAAACAAAGCTAGCTATCCACACTCTCATCGATCGAACCCCATATCAAGTCCGTGCTGATTACTGTCGTGGTGACTCAAAAAATTGATCAACAATGTCAGTAAACGGATGTGATATTATCATCCCTCACAGCATTCTCAACTTTGAATTTTAAAATCAATCGCGAGCGCTAAGATTAGCATCTCGCGATTAGTCGGCTATTTAGCCCGAAACCTGAGCGGATTACACCTTAGCCGTCATCTGGGCTTTTTCAGTTGTTAAACGCTCATAGACGGCTCGCATCTTCAACCCAGTCAACACTTGGAAGAGTCCTGTACCGTTATTAGAGCCAGGATACTCGCGGTGTTGTAGCAATAGGTGAGTCATCTCACCTTCGTACTTCGTAGACGTGTTGCTGAGATGGGTTTCGATGTAGATCACTTCATCTAGGTTGTCGAACTGACCATCAACCTCCAAAACAGAGACGTACTTACCGTAGTATTCATCAGACCCGTAGAACATCTGAATACCGGGGTAAGAGCAGGTCAGTTTCCGTCCGCAAGGAGTCCAGTTAATAGTTGACCCTTCATCAAACAGATAGACCGGTTCTAAACCTGCTCTATCTTCGCTCTGAAGCATCCGTACCCGCAGAACTTTTCGCTCTTTATCGTCTTTAATCAGGTTTGTGGGCAATACCTGAAGTACGATATCGGCAAATTCTCTCTGCGGCTCGATGTATGCCTTAAAGTCAGGGCGACGGGAGTTGATAGCAGCGACAACATCTTCGTAGCGATGACCGCGCTCTGCCATATCTCGCTGAATCTTCCAGGCAACCTTGACTTCATCGCTGATGTCGAGATAGACACTGAAGTCTAGAAGCGATCGCACTCGTTCGTCATACAAAGGATGTAGTCCTTCAACGACAACAATTTTGTTCGGATTAACCCGCTCGGGTGGATCGAGTTCGCCTGTTTCGTGGTTATAAATTGGCTTATCGATTGATTGACCATTTTTCAGCGCTTTGATTTGCTCATACATCAAATCAAAGTTATTCGCTTTGGGATTTAATGCAGTTACTCCTTGCTCCTTACGCTGTTTACGGTCCAGGCTATGATAGTCATCCAAACAGATGACTGTCATCAATTCTTCACCAAACAGATCTGCAAGTCTTTGCAGAAAAGTTGACTTTCCGCATCCCGAGTCTCCGGCGACACCAATTAGAACCACGCGGTCCAGCTGAGTGGTCATAGCTTCCCTCTTACGCAAAACCTATTCTTACCTAAAGTTTTAAGCCAGCTAAATCCATAAGCTTGGAGGTCACACCGTCTTTCTATAAAAAGTTGCTTCATAAACACCAATAGGAAAGCGTAACCTTCATGATTACAAACCCTTGGGGAAGTCTTAAGCAAGGTACGGCGTAAGTATTTAGTACTAGCTGCTAACGATAAATCTTACCAAAACACTACTATCCCTACAAGACTTATGGGGATTGGACTCATTTTGCTCCAGTACTCATGCTAAGGTAGCGCGTGCAGTTTGAGGAAATAAAAAGTCAAATTGATTCAATCGTGACAGTTTTTTCCTTCTTCTCTGGGTAGCCTGATCAGCATAACCTGATCAGCTTTTACCGGAAAAGCTGTCAAACAGCGCTGGGTAAGCTTCACAATGTTACGCTTATATTGCAGATTTGGCTCTAATTCACCTGGAACACAGTCCGGCATTCTGCACGGATTCAGGCAAAAAGGGCTGAAAAAATGCAACATATTCAAAGTTTGGTTTGGAGATATTGAAGCGATGTATAGTCCCAGCGCAGCTGCAAATTCTGCCAAGAATACGGATTTTGGTAGCCGTATGTTCATTTACGAAGTAGTTGGTCTTCGTCAGAATGAAGAAACTGACAAGATTAACTACCCGATTCGTCGTAGTGGCAGTGTGTTCATCACAGTGCCCTACAGCCGCATGAATCAAGAGATGCAGCGCATCACGCGTATGGGTGGCAAAATTGTCAGTATCCAGCATCTAAGCGTTGAGAATCAAGTGAACGGCAAAATCTCCAAGGCATCTGAAGCTCAAAAAACCCAGGTCAAAAAACCGGAAGCTCAAGAAACCAAGGTAGACAAAAAAGAAAAGCCTACTATGACTCAAGCAAAAGCAAAGACTGAAATTCCTGTTAATATCTATCGACCGAAAACGCCCTTTGTTGGTCGGTGTGTAGGCAATGAAGAATTGGTTGCTGAAGGTGGAATTGGTACTTGCCGTCACCTAACTTTCGACATCTCTGGCGGAGATTTGTGGTACTTAGAAGGTCAAAGTATCGGTATCATCCCAGATGGAACTGATGAAAATGGCAAACCTCATAAATTGCGGCTGTACTCCATTGCCTCAACTCGTCATGGCGATCATCTAGATGACAAAACCGTATCCCTCTGTGTGAGACAGCTACAGTACAAGCATCCAGAAACAGGAGAAACCGTTTCTGGTGTTTGCTCTACCTTCCTGTGCAATCTCAACCAAGGCGATGAAGTTAAAATCACTGGGCCTGTCGGGAAGGAAATGCTCTTACCCGAAAACCCCAATGCCAACATCATTATGATGGCAACCGGAACTGGAATTGCTCCCTTCCGTGCTTACCTGCGGCGGTTGTTTGTAGAGCAACATGAAGATTACAAGTTTAACGGTTTCGCTTGGCTAATCTTGGGTGTCGCCACCACTCCCAATATTCTCTACAAAGAAGACCTAGAGAAATTGCAGGAAGAGTTCCCGAACAACTTCCGCCTCACCTATGCCATCAGCCGAGAACAGAAGAATTCTGAAGGCGGCAAGATGTACATTCAGCACCGAGTAGCTGAAAACGCTGAAGAGATGTGGAACTTAATCCAAAAAGAAAAAACCCACAGCTATATCTGCGGTTTGAAGGGTATGGAAGATGGCATTGATGCAGCACTGTCTGCTCAAGCCGAAAAGGATGATCTAAATTGGTCGGAATACCAACGGGCAATGAAGAAGGCAGGTCGTTGGCATGTAGAGACCTACTAAAGAGTCAGTTTTTTAGTTAAGACTGCGATCGCTACCTACTAAAGCAGATTTACTGGCGCGTCTAAATTTCCTAGTTGACCATTTGGAGATCAAGACGCGTCAGTCGTTTTTTTTTCCTAAAATAACGATGCATTATATACCATTCCTTACCAAATTGGACTGGAAATTGGTAAAAAAATCAACAGTTTTGCTCTGACGCACCTCCCTAGCCGGAAACAGCTAAGGATCGCCCTGGAAGCGATATCAGCGATCGCCTCATCTATCAAGTCAGTTGCCCCAAGTCTGATAATTAAGTTAAATTTAATTAAGTTAATACTTTTAAGTTAACGCTTGATGTGTTTTATCAGCCGTTCTGGAACTCAAAATCCGAGCCCAATGACACACCTCATGAATTGTCCTTGGCATCACACGGCTCTGCTTTAAGCAACTCGTTTGCCAAGTCCTGCAATTCATAAAGCGCTGTCAAGGCTGACATTAGCTTAATAAGATCAATATCTAGAGGCCGATAACTGATGAAAATTTCTTGGAGAATCATACTACTTTGGACATTGCCTGCCTTAGTCATCGGATTTTTCCTGTGGCAAGGGACATTCTCCCCTGCCGCTGGTGACGTAGGCAAAAATACAGCTAGCACTCGCATGACCTATGGTCGCTTTCTAGACTATCTAGATACAGGGAGAGTCACCAGTGTTGACCTCTATGATGCTGGGCGTACGGCAATTGTTGAGGCAGTTGATCCAGAACTCGATAATCGCATACAGCGCCTGCGCGTAGATTTGCCCGCTAACTCCCCAGAACTGGTTGCCAAGCTTAGAGAAGCAGACATCAGTTTAGATTCCCATCCGATTCGCAATGATGGTGCAATCTGGGGATTGCTAGGGAACTTAATTTTCCCAATTCTGCTGATTGCTGGACTGTTTTTCCTCTTCCGTCGTTCCAGCAACGTTCCTGGTGGCCCAGGTCAAGCGATGAACTTTGGTAAATCCCGCGCTCGCTTCCAGATGGAAGCCAAAACGGGCGTCCTCTTTGACGATGTGGCTGGGATTGAAGAAGCCAAAGAAGAATTACAAGAAGTCGTTACCTTCCTCAAGCAGCCGGAACGCTTCACCGCCGTTGGCGCACGCATTCCCAAAGGAGTGCTGCTCGTTGGCCCTCCAGGAACCGGGAAAACCCTCCTTGCCAAAGCGATCGCCGGAGAAGCTGGCGTTCCCTTCTTCAGTATTTCCGGTAGTGAATTTGTGGAAATGTTCG
>JAHHHJ010000017.1 GCA_019359445.1 Kastovskya adunca ATA6-11-RM4
CGAACATTTCCACAAATTCACTACCGGAAATACTGAAGAAGGGAACGCCAGCTTCTCCGGCGATCGCTTTGGCAAGGAGGGTTTTCCCGGTTCCTGGAGGGCCAACGAGCAGCACTCCTTTGGGAATACGTGCGCCAATGGCGGTGAAACGTTCCGGCTGTTTGAGGAAGGTAACAACTTCTGAAAGTTCTTCTTTGGCTTCTTCAATCCCAGCAACGTCTTTGAAGGTGACGCCCGTTTTGGCTTCCATCTGGAAGCGAGCGCGGGATTTACCAAAGTTCATCGCTTGACCTGAGGAATTACTGGAGCGGCGCAGGATCATCATTAATCCTGCCAGTAATAACAAGAGTAAAAATAAGTTTGCAACTAGCCCTAGAGCTGCCGTGTTATTAGCCGCCGCTTCCACACTCAATTCAATGTTGTTGGCGGTGAGCTTCTCAATTAGCTCTGGATTTTGCTCAAACAATTGCACTTCCTGAAGGGGAGCGTCTTCCGGTTGTCCTTCTAGCTGGACTTGTGCCACTCGGCTACCGGGGTCAATTTCAACTCTGGTGACTTCCCCAGCATCAACTTTCTGCAACAGTTCCCCGTAGGAAAGAGTTTCTTCCTCTGCCTGCGCCAGTGCTGGGCTTCCCATAACTACCCCTTGGAAAAGCACCAAACTGGCAGCAAGACGCCAAAGCGATCGCGTTGTGGTGGCGGACTTGCCTTTCTTCAATATCCCCTTAGCTTGTGCCTGCTGGTTAGTCGAATCGTTTTTCGACTTACACCCTGTCCGTACTGTCTTCCAGGAACTGTTCTTCATTGCTGATTGCCTTTGCCTCTGCCTTTGTTCAACTTTAGAGCGTCCCTGTTTTCGATTAGAAGGGCTTTGGCTAAAAGTTAAACGTCTTTATTGTCTAGTTTAACTATCTCTAATTCTTGGTGTATCTGCCAGGAGAAAAGCAAGGGCATCTAATTGTAGAGAAATTGCAATTCGTTATATATAATGTACTCATAACGAGTCCGCTTTAAATTTAACAAAGTACTCAAATCTTGCAATTGTCTTTTATTACCCTTAACTAAAGAACATGGTAAAAATTGTTGGCATTGGTGGCAGTTTACGCCCAAACTCCTCTAGCTATAAAGCCCTAAACTTGGCAATTCAACGCGTTGAGGCATTAGGAGCTGACGTAGAAATACTTGATTTACGGCAAATGAAACTGCCGTTTTGTGATGGCGGTGATGAGTATCCCGATTACCCGGATGTCGCTCGCTTGCAGGATACCGTTAAAAAGGCTGATGGATTGATTTTGTCAACACCGGAATACCACGGTGGCGTTAGTGGCGTTTTGAAGAATGCTCTGGATTTGATGGGTTTTGAGCATCTTTCAGGCAAAGTTACGGGATTGATTAGTGTCTTAGGGGGTCAGTCCAACAGCAACGCCCTCAACGACATGCGCCTGATTGTGCGCTGGGTACATGGTTGGGTGATTCCAGAGCAAGTGGCGATCGCTCAATCCTGGAAAGCTTTTGATGAAGAGGGCAAACTGCTGGATGAAAAACTCTCTCAACGCTTTGACCAGCTTGCTCAAAGCTTAGTAGATAATACCCAAAAGCTTCGAGATGCCGCTTAAAAATTGAGGTTCTGGTAAGTCTATCTCAAAAAGTAAAGGCACGGACTGTGCCCGTGCCCCTATCGTACTTAGTGATGATGGTGTGAATGCTCACCGTGGCTATGCTCGCCATGATCATGACCGTGTGAATGGTCGTGATGATGTTGGGCTTGTACTGCGGCTAACTCAGGGTTAACTGCCAGTGCTTGCTCTGAAAAGAGGTCTTCAATTTGAGGATTTGCCCACTCTGCAGCCATCTGCAAAAACTCTGGGTTGTCGTTGACGCACTCCATTTGAACGTAAGTCACTTCCGGGTGCCGACGCCGCAAGTCATGGATAATATGGTCAACGTCCAGGATTGTTTCGTGGTTTTCCGTCGCGAAGCCGATGGGCATAAATACAATCGCCGTCACCCCCAGTTCAATCAAGTTTTTGGCAGCTAAGTCCGCATTAGGTTGCGTCCACTTAATTAGGGGGGTTTGGTGATTGAGCCAACCTACAGAAATCATGGGATACTTGTTAATCAGCTTGTCGCGGACTTTGTCGTAAAGTGCCTGACTTTCAGTGATGCCACTTGTGAATCCTTTTGCCTCATGAGGGCAACCATGATTCATCAAGACAATGCCAGTTTGGGAAGGTAGGTGAGCAACGGCAAGGTCACGAGCGATCTTTTCTTCTACCATCCGTGCCATTAAGTTGATGTAGGCAGGTTCGTTGTAGAAGGAGGGGATGTAGCGCAGCCCTTTTACCCAGTGTTCTTTCCCGTCAGCCATCTGAGCGAAAGCTTTGTTTACTTGTTCGACGGCGATGCCACTGGTGAAGATGGAATCAACGACTAAGAGGGGATAGATGAGTAGTTTGTCAAAGCCCTGGGCTTTAATTTCTGCGATAACTTGCTCAGGAAGGAAGGGAGCGCAGAAGTTGAAGGCTTTGAAAACTTTAACGCGATCGCCCCATTTTTCTTGTAGGTTCTTCTCAATACCTTCTCGTTGCTGCTCAAAAATCTTGTTGTGAGGAGAAATGAAATTCCCGTGCTGATGACCCCACTCATGAAAGTCAAACATCGCTAAGAGTTTGGCTAGGGGGGGATAAACCCAGGTGGGAACGGGGGCAAACTTTGCTGTCAGTAAATTTAAAGCTTGTTCGTTATAGTTGGCGAAGTCTTCATAACTTTCTACTTCACCGTAGCCCATGAGCAAAACAGCAACGCGATCGCTGCTGTCAGATGCAGGGGTGGGGGTGGATTGGTGGGTTTTTTCCGGGGTAGCTACCACGTTCTTTTCCTCTGAGTGCTTTCATTGTAGGGGTGCCTCAGAATTGTTTTAGATGCACCTCTCTACTATGCTTCAAGGGTAACATCCCCTATGGGGGGATGAGGAAATGAGGAGCAGGGGGGCAGGGGAGCAGGGGAGAACCTCTTACCCTTCATACTTCATACTTCATACTTCATACTTCATACTTCATACTTTATCCTTCACCCTTCACAGTTCATACTTCATCCCCAACTCAGGACTCTCTTCGTAAGTATGCACAATAGTGCGATCGCGTCCTTGCGCCTTTGCTTGATAGAGCGCCGCATCCGCTGCTTGAATCACAGCTTTACCCGTTAATCCGTGATTAGGAAAACCCGCCACTCCCAGAGAAACCGTAATGCCGCCCAAGGGTTGACGGCGATGTTGCACACTCAGGTGCTTGACGCCTTCGCGGATTTGTTCGGCTCGCTGTCGGGTTACCTCTAAAGACACTTCCGGCAAAATCAGCGTCAACTCTTCCCCACCATAGCGACAGGCAATATCAGACTCCCGGATTTGCTTGCTTAAAAACAGTCCTAACTCCCGCAGCACCGAATCCCCTGCCTCGTGCCCAAAGGTGTCATTGAAGCTCTTAAAATGATCGACATCAAGCATAATGATGCCCAAAGATTGTTGATTGCGGGCGGCTCGGTGAACCTCCCGGATTAAAGACTCTTCAAGATAACGCCGATTAAATAGACCCGTGAGGGGGTCGCGAATACTTTGTTTGTGTAATTTTTCCCGCAGGATTAAATTAGCCAGTGCCATAGCAATGTGTTCGGCAACCGTAACTGCCAATCGTTGTTTAGTAATATTCAGTTGTCCTGATTCTGTAGCATTCAAATACAATAAGCCCAAGGTTTCTCCTTGAGCCATCATTGGCACGCATAGGGACTCCTTAAAGGTAGGCGAATTGTGGAAATGGTGGCAGCGTATACCTGTACAAGTAGATTCGATAAAGTGATAACGACCGCGCCTTAGTGCCCAGCATTCGTCTGGTGCGAACATCTGTTGGCTGGATAATTCACTGCCCCAAGTTGCCACGGCTTCGACTAACTGTCTAGAAGCGCTGATGATCAAAACGCTACCGGAAGCATGAGGAAATAGAGGTTGTATTAGGGAGGCGATCGCGCCGTAGGCTTCTGTCAGCGTTCTACATGCTTGCAAGACATCGCTCATCTCACTAAGCAACGTAATCTCGCGGCTAGACTGTTCTAGCTCCCCTACCCAATTCTTCAATTGCTGATTTGCTGCTTGTAGTGCTTCCTCTGCCTGCTTACGCGTTGTAATATCTTGAGCTGTACCCAAAATTTGCTGGGGATTGCCATCGGCATCCCTAGTAAAAACAATATCCCGGCTGATCAGCCAGCGCCACTGCCCATCAGCATGTTTCATCCGGTACTCCGTCTCAATGACATCGCTCCCCTTGGCTGCAATAAAGCGATTCATACGTTCCGGAAGTTGCACAAAATCGTCTGGGTGCATGAGGGAAGGAAAAAACTGACTTCCCATTTCTTGAATTTCTTGAGAGGTGTATCCCAAAACGGCGCTGACTTGGCGATTGCTATAGATATTAGATTGGATCGAGAGGTCATAGATGTACAGAACATTGGGAGATGCCTCAGCGATCTGTTCGATCAAACGCTGCTTTTCTAGCAGTGCTTCCTCTGCTCGCTTGCGTTCGGTGATGTCAATGCCGTTGCTAATGACAAACTCCACTGCACCTTCTGCATGGCGAAGGACGGTATCTGACCAAGCAATTAAGCGGCGATCGCCACTTCGCGTGAGCCAATAATTCTCATAGTGATGGGAAGATTCACCGGAACACAGCTTTTGGACATTGCTCTTGGCTAACTCCTGTTCTTCTGGAAGTAAAAACAGATCCCAAAACAGCTTGCCTCGCACTTCAAAAAATGAGTAACCTGTTGTTTGTTCGCAAGCCTGATTAAAGCGGACGATCCGCCCTTGAGTATCACACACAACAACCAACGCGCTGACGTTATCGAGGACGGTGCTAATAAAGTCGTGCTCTTGTTCGAGTTCCCTTTCAACGTACTTCCGTTTGCTAATCTCACGCCGAATCCAGTGGTAAACCAATGCCAGAATCAAACCATTGAGGAAGATACCGATGGTAAAGCTCAATATCGTGTTGCGGGTGCTGGTTTGGGATGAGAGCGATCGCCTGCGTAATACCTGGGTTTCTTGATTCTGTATTTCCCGGACAAGGATACGCATCTCATCCATCAATTCTTTTCCCTGTCCCTTCAGCAACAACTGCTGTGCCGCTGCAAATCCCTGATTCCGGCGTAAGTCAATAATCTGTTGACTGAAGACAAGCTTTTGATCAACGAGCTGCTCTAGCGTATCTAGCTGCTGTTGCCGCTGGGGTTGAGCGACGGTGATCTGCCGGAGCGTTTCTATTTTCCGCCCGATGATATTCTCCGCTGACTGATAGGGTTCTAGATAAAGCTCTTGTCCAGTAATTACATAGCCGCGATGTCCGGTTTCCACATCTTTCATTTGGGAAAGCACTTCATCTACTAGTGCCAATACCTGCCGCGAGGAAGTAACTTGCCGAGAATTTTCTACTAGTTGCATCAAGTTGGTGTAAGAAAAAATCCCCACCGCCACCAAAGTTGTTGAGGCAAGTCCAAAGCTGATGCTAATCCGTTTAAAGAAACGCTCCCGTTCTTGGGAGAGTTCTCGACGCCGGGCAACTTGGGATTCCAACTCCGTTAGACTCCGACGCAGTTCGATCTGCCGAACAACTTGGCGAGCTAGGGTTTTTAGTACATTTAGCTGTTGTGGAGTTAACTCACGGGCAACATAGTCAATAACACAGAGAGTTCCCAGCGCCTGTCTGTCTACGGTAATCAGCGGTACACCCGCATAAAAGCGAATATGAGGAAAGCCTGTGACGAGGGGATTATTGACAAAGCGTTTATCCGCTAAAGTATCTGGAACCACTAAAGCTTCTGGTTGAAGAATTGCATGGGCGCAAAACGCATCTTTGCGAGGCGTTGCAGTTACTTCCAACCCCACTTTCGACTTAAACCACTGGCGATCGCTATCAATGAAGCTAATTAAGGCAATCGGAGTGCCACAAAGGTAGGCAGCTAAGTTAGTGATTTCATCAAAAGGCTTTTCAGCTGGCGTATCGAGAATTTTACACTGGCGCAAAACTCCGAGCCTTGCGACTTCATTTTTTGGTAGCGGTGCTTGCATAAGTCACTTTTGCTCTAATAACTCTTCAGTTGCTGCATTGAGCCAGTTATTATTAATAGTCATCATTAATGATATATTTATTCCTAAAAAGAATCTAAAAAATTGATAAATGTTCAACTATAGAAGTTGTATATGCGATTAATAAAGTAGCAGAGCAATGTTGATAAAAGTAATAATCAAAACGGATTAAACAAAGGTAATGACTATTATTATTTGTCCTGGAATTCACGATTTGAAACTGACTCAAGACTTTTTGGACAGCCTGAAAGCACAATTATCTAATAAATTTAACGGAAGTCATAACGCAAATATACTGATTTTTCCAGTTGAAAATTACCCTGCTTATTCAGCTTCCCATATTTTGCAGTTTCTACAGTCGCATTCTGTTACCTCTCCTCTAATCTTTATCAGCTTTAGTGCTGGAGTGGTGGGCGCAATGGGGGCAGCTTGGCTGTGGCAATTGGCGGGAGGGAAGGTTAAGGCTTTTCTGGCTTTAGATGGTTGGGGTGTTGTCTTAGGAGGCAATTTCCCGATCCATCGCTTGAGTCATGATTACTTTACGCACTGGAGTTCCGCCCTATTGGGTACGGGGGACGATAGTTTCTACGCTGATCCGCCTGTGGAACATTTAGAGTTGTGGCGATCGCCTAATACTTGTTCTGGCTGGTGGATCGATCCTCAAAGTGAAACCCGCACCCCGACAACCGCCGCTCAGTTTATCAATGGGCAGCTACAGCGTTATTTGAAGTATGAAGGGTAAAGGATGAACTAAAGCGCCATTAGCTAAGAACAACTCAAAACTTTCTTCCCAGTTCCTAATCCCTTTTTGGAAGGTTTGGGTTGAAGGGCAAGATCGGTGGCGATTAATTTTTTTGCATCTGTGCTATCTACGGGCTGCGAAAACCAGTAGCCTTGTCCGTGTTCGCAGTGTAGGGCTTGCAGTTGGGCAAGTTGTGCCTTGGTTTCTACTCCTTCGGCAACGACATCCATTCCCAGGCTATGCGCCAGGGTAATGATCGCCTGCACAATTGCCAATTTCTCAGCACTTAGCGTCCTCACAAAGGACTGATCAATCTTCAAGGTGCTGAGGGGAAATATTTGTAAATAACTCAAAGAGGAGTAGCCTGTACCAAAGTCATCTAGAGAAAGCTGAATATTGCGGTTACGTAACTGATTCATGACGGATTTGATCGTATCCGTATTTCTAATCAGCAAGCTTTCGGTAATTTCTAACTTCAAACTCTTAGGGGATAACCCAGTTTCCTGCAACACTCGGTCGATCTGCTCAACTATATCTGTTTGTAGAAATTGCTTACCAGAGAAATTGACACTCATGGTTAACGGTTGCAACGTGGGTGACTCTTGCTGCCACGCTTGCAACTGACGGCAGGCTTCACGCAGAACCCAGGCTCCTAACGGCACAATTAACCCCGTTTCTTCTGCTAAGAGAATAAACTCTTTAGGAAATAGCAAGCCGCGAGTAGGATGTTGCCAGCGTACCAAGGCTTCAAACCCCGAAATTTTCCCCGTGGCTATGGAGTAAAT
This sequence comes from Kastovskya adunca ATA6-11-RM4, assembly GCA_019359445.1. Taxonomy (GTDB): domain Bacteria; phylum Cyanobacteriota; class Cyanobacteriia; order Cyanobacteriales; family Coleofasciculaceae; genus Kastovskya; species Kastovskya adunca. The sequence continues at coordinate 7,658 of JAHHHJ010000017.1, forward strand.
GGGCTGGTAATGGAGGCGAAGTTCTTGACGCTCGATTGCCTGCCGCAAATCAGTCTGCAATTCCCAGGAAGCGATCGCCGAAGCCCGCATACTGGAGTCAAACACCTCATAGCGAGATGAACCTAACGCTTTTGCCCGGTACAAGGCGAGATTGGCATCCCGCAGGTAGTCTACTGCTCGGTAGTGGCTAACAGAAAACGTCTTGCCATCATCGGAACTCCCCTTTTTCGCCTCCTCGGCTGCTTTGCTCCCCAAGGCAATCCCAATGCTTGCTGTGACAAAGATTTCATTTCCATTGAGATGAAATGGTAATACTAACGTTTGCAGAATCGCTGTTGCTACTTTTGTCGCATCGTTGATGCTGGGCAGTTTTTCCAGGAGAATTGCAAACTCATCTCCCCCAACTCGTGCCAATGTCACAGGAGATGGCGCGATCGCCTGTTGAGTAAAGTGGTGGCGAAGTCGCTCTGCGATCGCTACTAAAAGTTGATCTCCAATCTCGTGTCCCAGGCTATCGTTGATAAATTTGAAGCGGTCTAAATCAACAAACAACACAGCAAACGGGACAACAGGAGACGATTTTGGTGTCGCTTGCAGTCTCTGGTTCAATCGCTCAATGAACCCTTGACGATTGAGTAAGCCAGTTAGCGGATCGTAGCAAGAAGGATGATTCTCCAACAAGGCTGTTGATTTAGCCTCTCTAAGGGCTTTGGTTTTTGCATCTTCTCGCATCCTGCCAAGGGGACACTGCCAAAAATCATGGTTCTGTGACAACTGGGAACGCTCTGGCTGGGGAACCGAAGCAAGGGGAGCAAAGGCTTTTGATAGGACGGGATTGGGAATCCCAGCCGTAGGCAGAGAAGCATCCCGCATCAAAACCTGCAATAAGTTAGTTAGCCATGCTTCAGACTTCCAGAATGTCCAGGCTTGAATCAGGTAACTCGTAATATCAATATAAGTCGTAGTGACGGTAGGGAATAGAAGCAAGAGCCAAGGCGAAGAAGCGACGCGGTGGTGATGTGCTAAATATGCAAACACCCCTAACGTTGAGTAACAGGCTAAGAAAACTAGCAAGTTCGACCTCGTAAATGCAACAGGAAGGACAGCTTACTTAATCAGCCATCGGTGGATACGAGTAAAAAACCTGTAATAAGATTCTTTAAGCATTGAGTCATAATACCAACTTTATGCTTATCCTATTGTGTTCTCCATCACTCCCGTATATTTTTGACCCTTAGCCCTATTCCTCAAGCTCAAGCCTGTGAGTTACTTTGTCTCAAAATTCACTCGACAGGAATTTATCTAATCATTAGACTGGAATATTAGCCACAATTAATACAGGCATTTAAGCTGTAGTGCATCTAAAAGGCATAACTCAACTAATTGGAGAGGGTTATAAACTTGAGGAGAGAGTCAGGGATACCTTACGGCTCTTAACTTTAAATAGCCAGAGCTTGCAAGATTATTTGTGCAATAGCTGATTAGATACAAAATCTAAACTAAAAAATTAGTCACTGTGTGAGGTTACCTCGTGCGTTCCCAAAGTATTTCCGAAAGCAAAGTTCTTCCAACAACGATCGACCGCCGAACTGGGGCATTTGCCTTGCTTGACAGTCTCAATCGCCACGGCGTTGAGCACATTTTTGGCTATCCTGGCGGTGCAATTCTACCAATTTATGACGAGCTATACCATTGGGAAGCGTCGGGAAAGATCAAGCACATCTTAGCAAGACACGAACAAGGAGCCGCCCACGCTGCCGATGGATATGCCCGTGCTACGGGTAAAGTGGGGGTTTGTTTTGGTACCTCTGGCCCCGGCGCAACAAACTTGGTGACAGGGATTGCCACGGCACATATGGATTCGATTCCGATGGTGGTGATCACAGGTCAGGTACCACGGGCAGCAATTGGTAGCGATGCCTTCCAAGAAACAGATATCTATGGCATTACCCTGCCGATTGTGAAGCATTCCTACGTGGTGCGCGACCCCAGAGATATGGCACGGATTGTGGCAGAAGCCTTCCATATTGCCAGCACTGGACGCCCCAGCCCGGTTTTAATTGATATTCCTAAAGATGTTGGTTTAGAAGAGTTTGACTACGTTCCGGTTGAACCGGGTAGCGTTAAGTTGCCGGGATATCGCCCTACTGTTAAGGGCAACCCGCGCCAAATCAACCAGGCGTTGAATTTGATTCGCACAGCAGAGCGACCTTTACTGTACATCGGTGGGGGAGCGATCGCGTCCAATGCCCATGCTGAGGTGCGGCAACTAGCGGAACTGTTCCAAATCCCCGTCACAACAACCTTGATGGGCAAGGGTTCCTTTGATGAGAAACATCCGCTTGCTGTGGGAATGTTGGGAATGCACGGCACCGCCTACGCCAACTTTGCGGTTAGCGAATGCGACCTGCTGATTGCTGTCGGCTCACGCTTTGATGACCGGGTGACCGGGAAATTGGATGAATTTGCCTCCCGCGCTCAAGTGATTCACATCGACATTGACCCGGCTGAGGTGGGCAAAAACCGCGCTCCGCAAGTGCCGATTGTGGGGGATGTGCGTCAGGTATTAATTGACTTACTGCAACGGGGTCAAGAATTAGACGTGGCGATTGACGCCAATCAGACAAAAGAATGGCGATCGCGCGTTAACCGTTGGCGTCAGGACTATCCTTTGATGGTGCCGCAGTATTCCGATAGTATTTCTCCCCAGGAAGCGATCTCCGAGTTGGCTAATCAGGCACCCAATGCCTACTACACTACCGATGTCGGTCAGCATCAAATGTGGTCGGCACAATTCCTTAAAAATGGCCCCCGTCGCTGGATTTCCAGTGCTGGATTAGGCACGATGGGCTTTGGTTTACCAGCAGCGATGGGCGCGAAGATGGCACACCCTGACGAGGAAGTCATTTGCATCGCGGGAGATGCCAGCATTCAAATGAACATTCAGGAATTGGGAACCCTGACACAGTACGGCATCAATGTGAAGACTGTGATTATTAATAACGGCTGGCAGGGAATGGTGCGTCAGTGGCAGCAGGCGTTCCACGGCGAGCGTTATTCTTCCTCCAATATGGAAGTAGGGATGCCAGACTTTGTGAAGTTAGCAGAAGCCTATGGGGTTAAAGGCATAATCGTACGCGATCGCAGCGAACTCACTGACGCGATCGCCGAAATGCTTGCCCACAACGGCCCCGTGCTGATGAATATTCACGTCACTAAAAACGAAAACTGTTACCCCATGGTCGCTCCAGGCAAGAGCAATGCCCAGATGTTTGGTTTGCCCGAACGCAGCCACATCGAAGCCACTGAGCTAGTTTATTGCAGCAACTGCGACGCCAAAAACCCTGCCACGAATAACTTCTGCCCAGAATGCGGCACAAAGATGTAAGTTGCCATTGCCCTGCTGCAACTAAATAACCGCAAAACTTAAGTAAAACTCCCTACCTAACGGTAGGGTTTTTTTTGCCTACTTAAGCCCAAAAACACCATATTTATCAAAGGCATCGACCGCAACAGTGCAAATACCTAGGTAACCTACTTTAACCTCTTTTTCTTAATGCCAATCTTAGTTTTTTACTCAGTAAAAATGCGATTGAATTACATTGTCTTAAATTATACGTTTACGTACGTAAGCAATAGTTCTAATTGGTTTTTAACTAAAACTAAGTTTCAGTAAAGAATCCCAGAAACTATGGACATGCATAGGTTAAAGGAAATATAAAAAATATAGATTACGAAGCAAAGCAGCTCAAGTAAATAAACAAACCTTGATGTTCTTAATGCTTTATTGCGTAAATATCTAACGAACAAATACAAGAACTACTAACTCAAATAGAGAGTAAAAATGAGAACTAAACTATTTACTAGCTTGCTTGCTGCCGCCACTACTTTGACGGGTGTCCTCTCTGCCAATACCGCTTTTGCATTTACCTGGAATAATTCGTGGACACAGCCAACTGTCTACAGTAAGTCTCAAACTGGCTTTGACGATACTTTCTTCCAGCAGTTTGTTCAAAAAGAAAAAATGGAATTAGCGAATGCTGGACAATTTCTTTTAGACCCTGAGAATTTGAAACTGAAGTATAGCTACAATGTGAGCGTCTTCTTCATCAATGAAGGGGCGGCTAATAGAAATCAGTTGGCTTACGAAGCAACAGGTCAAACCACAAGTTCCGGGTTGATTTTTAAGGACATTTCATCGCCAGAGTCTCTTTTGCCTAACCCTGGCGGACCGCTGAAGAAAGGGGATAGTGTCAATCTAGGAAAAATTACCGCTGGTACCCAACTCGATTTCTTTCTCAGATCAGACGGCTTCAGCCTTGGAAATAAGGCAAATATCTTTGGTACTCAAACCAGTTCTAACCCCGATAGCTTACAGCACGTTGTTGCTTACGCCATCCAGAACAGTCGCTATCTGTTACTAGGGTTCGAGGACTTGTATGGTTCTTACAGAGCAATAGGCGGCAAAAATCAGTACTCAGACCGCGACTTTAACGATGCCGTCTTTGCTGTCGATATTGGTGAAAAGAACGTCAAGCACCTCACCGCCGTACCTGAGCCTTCCACAACGGCTGCACTAGCTGGTCTCGCTGCTGTCAGTGTGGCTGGTCTTCGCCGCCGTAACCGCAAACAGGGTTAGCTTCCAGTGAAGTCGAGGGATGATGAGAGCGTTGCCACAAATCCCTCATTTAACTCAGGCTTCGGGAGTTTGATGGTTAAAGAAAATGCTCTCTTGTCTTCACACAAGAGAGCATCCATATCATTCATTTGGGTAGCATGAGGAGCAATTTTATCAATTGCTTACTATTGAGGTTAAACAACCGATATGACAATACTGTGGCAATCAGATAACAAGTATGCGATCGCTGAGCATTTCCTCTATCCCTTCAACCACAGTTTAAGCAAAAAAAAATGCCCTCTCGCTATGTCTATCGAGAGAGCATCGTTTGTATAGTCTGAGGAGAACGACAGTGAAATTCACGCCGAATTACGGAAAGTTTACTGAACGCATGTGACGTGAGTTTGACAATCAGATGACAATCTTGTCGTAACAAAGGGCTTAACCCCCTTAGCCTTCCTACTTAGCTAGATGTTTCAGCATCTCTAAATTCCGAATGCAGGGTCATCCAGTCCTACAGTCCCATTTGAGAAATTACTAGAGCCTTGGACTCCATTGGTGTTAACTAAGGCAACGGCTTGCTGGAGTGCCTCCAAACGACTCGTTACCAGGTGCTGCGGGGGTAACAAGTCCAAAATCCCAAAGCGTTGCAGTCTCCGCTTAATTTGACCCGTAGCCCCGATGATGAACACGTGGCGACCTTTATCACAAGCCTCTTGAATCGCATTCTCGATCGCCAAAGAAGAAGTCACGCCCAACAGTGGCACATCGCTTAAGTCTAAAACTAAAACATCATGGTCTTCCATCGCGGCGTGCTGACGAGAGATCGCTTTAGAAACCCCAAAGATCATCGGCCCGCTTAGGTAGAACAACAGAATGCGACCATTGGCTTGATCGAGCAACCGTTTCTCTTCGTTGCTCAAGAGAATTTCATCATCAGCATCGGTAATCGTATCGTTGATTGCCTTCACATCCTTACCGTGGAGGTTAGAGAGGCGTTCAATTGTCAACATATTGGCAACGAAAACCCCAACCCCAACGGCAACAATTAGGTCAACGAATACGGTGAGTCCGATCACCCCGTACATGATTAAGGCAGCCTTAGGGGACAACTGATGAGCACGTTTTAGGAAACTCCAGTCGATAATATCAATCCCCACCTTGAGCGCTATACCTGCCAAAACCGCCATCGGAATTACTTCAGTCAGGCTTCCCGCCCACAAGACAACGATAAGCAAAACGAAGGCACGAGTTAAACCAGACAGGGCTGTGCGTCCCCCTGCTTGGATATTCACCACCGTTCCCATCGTCGCCCCCGCACCAGCTATCCCGCCAAATAATCCAGAAGCCAGGTTGCCGAGACCTTGACCAATCAGTTCTTTATCGGAGTCGTGCTGGGTGCGAGTCAAGCTATCAGCAATCACTGCGGTGAGTAGAGCATCAATGCAGCCCAGCATTCCCAGAACCAAGGCATCAATTAGCATCGTCTGAAACTGGCTGGCACTAAAGACAGGCATCTGCAAGGATGGCAGACCTGAGGGAATTTCACCAATTCGTCGGATATCAAGACCTGGGAAGAGGAAGAGCGAAATTAGTGTTCCTACAACTAGAGCCACCAACTGCGGGGGAATAACCCGCCTGAATTTCGATGGCATGAACCAAATAATAGCTACTGTCAAAACACCTAAGGCGGTTTCGACGGGACTAATATTGCTCAAAAGCTGGGGCAAGTTTTGAATTGTCCCAATTACCCCACCCTTAGGAGTAGCCTGTCCGAGGAAAGGGCCAAGCTGCAAGATGATTAGAATTATGCCAATCCCCGACATGAAGCCGGAAATTACCGTGTAGGGCATGAGGGTAATGTATCTACCCAGGCGCAATGCACCAAAAATGATCTGGAGTACCCCTGCCATCATGACCACGGTAAATGCCATTGCTAAACCGTTTTCTGGGTTAGCAGCCGTGAGGCTAGCAATGACCGCCGTCATCACCACGGTCATCGGGCCAGTGGGTTCGGAAATTAATGTCGGAGTGCCGCCGAAAAGCGCCGCAAAAAAGCCGACCAAAACAGCACCATAAAGACCAGCCGCAGCTCCAGCACCGGAGGCGACACCAAATGCTAATGCCATCGGCAGGGCAATAACTGCGGCAGTTATCCCACCAAAGATATCGCCGCGTAAGTTTCTGAAATGGATACGATTTGTGAGTTGCATAACAAGGCAATGAAGGAAGAGTTAAGTGTTTAGCTACAAAAATTAGCTCAAAATATTTCTCTCTAATTTTTGTAGCTAAAAAATTCTCTCAATCTTGGCTGAAAATTGAGTCATTGCAGCCTTTCCTCAAAAGCGGAATAGATTGAGTAGAGACATCACAATCATGGAAAATTTTTATAAAATCTCCTGACGTGGCTTGAGTTTAATGTCAGCCTGTCAGTTCAGAAAAATTATATCTCTGGCTTATTGATTTTATAAGACTAAGAAAAACTATGAAGATAGATGAATTTTTACAACGACTAAAATAAACTTCATTTATAGTCTGAAAAAAATCATCATTATCCTCATAGGTTTAGCAAAGAAGCATGAAGTTTCATTAGAAAAGATTATAATCCGAATATTCTCCGATAATGAATCAATAGTTTTGATGCTCTTCATAGAGCTTTATTGATGATTACGGGAGAGGCAGCTAAGAGCGTGAGGGTTTTTGCAAAGGGCGATCGCGCTTTTAGCTGTCAAGCTCTCCAGATTTGGATTCAGGGAAAAAGAGCAGTTCTTATAGGAATATGACTTCAGTATTCATCCGGCAGCGGGTGCGTGGCGTTATCAACTCCGAGTAGAAGCCATCGTATCACCCAAGTCATCGTCCTGTTATCCGGTCTGCATTGGTGGTAAAGGCATTTGTCCAAAAGAAAACTGCGGCGGACAAGAGGGGCTTTATGCAGGCAAGGCAAGAATATCCAGTTTGGGATATGTTAGAACGTTTTGCCGCAATGCTAAAGGATGTTGATATAAATCTTGCCTTCGGAAAAGCTTACTTGGTTCCGTTGCCTCACCTGTGCTGGTAACAAGTATTTTCAAAGAAAGCCGCTCCGAATTCTTCTGTTTGTGAGGAGGTGGGCGTTTATTTATTTGCAACATTACCGAAAATGGCTGTTGTGCCAAAGCCCAAGGTATATCTCAACGATAGATGTTGTGGAGCCTAGGTTGACGACAGTTTGCTGAAAAGGGTCTAACTCGGCAATGTTTCAACAAGAAGGGACTGAGTATAAATATTTAGGCAATTTGGCTGGCTTGATGTCCATCTCTCCCCAAAAAAATCGCTCTCACAGGAAAAAGCTTATGCCCTGAAGCACTACCAGCAGGACTGAGACGCTCGGATTGAGTTCTCAAAGGTGGTGACGTTCTCCTGTGAGACCATTGACCGTGGACGACAGAGTTTTAGTTTTCTGCACCACTAAGGGGTTTTGAGTTCAGAACGTGTGCGCGTGTAGTACCTCCGCGTCACAGAGATAGGCAATGCCCGAATAATCGTCGAAAAACTTCGCTGCGACCTCATCCGAAATCTTCAGGGCAATATCCCGCTTAGAGGTGAGCACCTCGATCTTTATATTCGAGTAGGTGTCGGAAACGCTGGGTTGTCCCGATGAGCGCGTGTTGCGACTGCCTTTACCGCCAGCCTCCATCACCGTATAACCGGTAGCCCCAGCTTCGTCGATGATCTTGGCGATCTGTTTCAGCAGCAACTTTTCCGTGACTATGATGAGCTTACTGGCTTTCTGGGTCATGTGGGTTACCTCTTGATGCGTTCTGTTGTGACAATTCAAGGCAAGATTCTATGGTTTTGCCTTGAACCATATCTTTAAGTTTATGCCTTTAAGTTTATGCCAAAGATCGGCGAATCTACTACCCTCTGTTGAGAAAGATTGACTCAGATTAGCGGAAGCATTTTATAAAAAACACTTATCTTTTTGGCGCTATGACCACCATTCAACATCAGCTTGCAGGGGGCACTAGGACGAGGGTTCTGCCGTTTGCAGTACCGTCCACTGGTAGAGTAATCAAACTTCAATTTACCATCCAACACAATTTGGGAAGTGCAGTCATAGAAAGCCTTTCTTAATAACAACAGCGTATAGAGGAAATTCTATGATTACTATTTACGTTGACCAGGGATATACGGGTTTTCTGAAAATACAAGGAAAGCTTATGATTTGAATTTGATATTATTTAGCAGATCCATATAAATTGATCGCAAATTTGTGCGGATTTAAGGATAGACTTAAACACATAGAAATTCGGGTCTTAATAGATCTTGATATATAGGAGTTGCTGCGGGACAGCGACACCTTCCAGCCCCGTTCAGAGAGCGACCACCTCTGAACACCCTGTCGATGTGTATTCGCGTAACACCTGTGCTGAAGGGATGAAGCGCTTCATCCATACTTTCTTCAAGTTTTTAAAGATCACTTATCACAATAATCACTCCTCGTTAGAGGAGGCGGAGGAGGTATTCATGGCAAATTTCTCTCGCATGACTCGTCGGAACTTTCTGTACACCGCAGGGGCTTCCGTAGCCGGATCTATCTTCCAGTCTGCATCTGGTTTGCGGCTTTGGGGGTGAGTACGATGGCGTTTAACCTGAATTGTTTTACCTTTAATCACTTGGTGATAGATTCTTCAGGTCGTCCGGTGTTGACCTATGCCGACATCATCAACCGGGCTAATCTGGGCGCTCAGTCGATGCATTCCCCGAATATGCACCATTGTCCGTTGCTGCTAATGATGAATGAGCGCTCCCCACCTGAGTGGTTACCCGAAAACGCTTTCCCAGATGCATCGCTCGGATTTTACGAACCAATTACTGGTGAACTATGGCCGCAACAAGCCATTGCCAATGAATCACCACTGATTAGCGCGATCATTTGCGATCGCCGGAGCTAAACCTTATCTTCCAGCACACGACGCACCGGGATGCAGATGCATTCTTAGTGGCAGGTTGACTCGCTGCTCACCCGGATGCGTGGAGCCAGCCACCCAGGATTTGAGGCTACGCTTGCCTGCCGTCCTGACCCCTAAAATCTGATTAAAGAGGAATTACAACGTGGATTTCTTTTCCGACTTCTTGACGAAATTCGGGGCGCAGTTGCAGTCCCCAACGCTCGGCTTTCTGATCGGTGGTATAGTCATTGCCGCCCTCGGTAGCAAGCTGCAAATTCCAGATGCGATCTATAAGTTCATCGTCTTCATGCTGCTCATCAAAGTCGGCCTGTTGGGCGGCATTGCGATCCGCAATTCCAATCTGACGGAGATGCTGTTGCCTGCGCTGTTCGCCGTGGTAATGGGGATCCTTATTGTGTTCATCGCAAGCTACACGTTAGCCAAGCTGCCGGGCATTAGAACAGTGGATGCCCTTGCGACCGGGGGCTTGTTCGGTGCAGTGAGTGGCTCTACCCTCGCCGCCGGCATAACGGTACTGGACTCGCAAGGCATCGCATACGAACCTTGGGCCGGCGCACTCTATCCCTTCATGGACATCCCCGCGCTCGTGACTGCGATCGTCTTGGCCAGCATTTATACCAGCAAGCAAAAGTCTCTCGGCAAGGAGGAGTCTCTCAGCAAGGAGGAGTCTCTCAGCAAGGAGGAGTCTCTCAGCAAGCAGTCGGTTGCCGCAGGCGAGTATCCCACCAAGCAAAAGTATCCCACCAGCAGGCAGGAGTATCTCAGCCGGCAGCGCATTACCGCAAGCGGGTATCCCGACCAGCAGCGCGAGCGGGTCAAAATATGGCCCATCGTGAAGGAAAGCCTCGAGGGCTCTGCCCTATCGGCACTGCTGCTCGGCCTCGCTCTAGGCATCCTAACCCGGCCGGAAAGTGTCGTTGAAAGCTTCTACGAACCCCTCTTCCGCGGTCTGCTTTCGATACTGATGCTGGTAATGGGTATGGAGGCTTGGTCAAGGATTAACGAGCTGCGCAAGGTAGCTCAGTGGTACGCCGTATATGCCTTCGTGGGTCCGCTGCTGCATGGGTTTATCGCCTTCGGTCTCGGCATGATTGCCCACTACGCCACGGGGTTCAGTCCTGGCGGCGTCGCGCTCCTGGCCGTCATTGCCGCCTCCAGTTCAGACATCTCAGGGCCGCCCACTTTACGAGCCGGTATCCCGTCGGCCAATCCCTCCGCCTACATAGGCGCGTCCACAGCCATCGGCACGCCGGTTGCGATCGCCTTGGGAATACCGCTCTTCGTCGGCATCGCCCAGGCGCTGATGGGCGGCTGATCCCAGACGGGTTGCGGTCTGCCGATGAGCCCCTGGCCCGGCAGACCAACTCGGCGGCTATGTCAAGGTCTGCGTCGTCGATCTTCAACAGCCGCGCGACCCATAGGTCTGGGCCAATGAACTTCTCCTGATCCTCTAATTAGCTTGGGAACTGCTCCTCTTGATGACCCCTCATTCCGCGCTGCTGTCTTTGAACAATTGGGTATAGAGCGTTTAGAAGGTGCGGTTACTAGGAGAGCGATTTTTTTCGGGAGAGATGGACAGAAAGCGAGCCAAATTGCCTAAATATTTATACTCATTCCCTTCTTGTTGAAACATTGCCGAGTCAGACCCTTTTCAGCAAACTGTCCTCAACCTAGGCTCCACAACATCTATCGTTGAGATATACCTTGGGCTTTGGCACAACAGCTATTTTCGGCAATGTTGCAAACAAATGATAAATGACAGGGAAAGAAGAATCAGACCTTGAGCCATCTTACCGTATCGCCTGCTCTATCTCCCCCGAAAAAAATCGCTCTCATATTGAATCAATAGTTTTGATGCTCTTCATAGAGTTTTATTGATGATTACGGGAGAGGCAGCTAAGAGCGTGAGGGTTTTTGCAAAGGGCGATCAGTGCAAACACCGCCTAGGCATGTAGGTAGAGACAGTGCCACACTTAATTAGGATTGGCGATCGCACGCAGTACTCTTACTCTTCAGCCTTAGTTACGTTGACGCTTCCAACGTGAAGCCATAAAGAAAGTGCCGAAGGTTAGCAACCCCACTGTCGCCGTTGGTTCAGGGACAGAGGCAAGGGGTTGGGAGGTAAACGTGATGCCGACAGGACGCAGCAATTGAGGGGTAGTAGCCACAAAGACAGCACCCTCATTACCTGGAGCAGGCAAAGCCTCTCTCGTCACACCGTCATAACGCAAAATTGCCCCAAAATTATTGTTCGTCAAGTCAAAGCCGACAGTATAAAGAGTGTTGTCAAGTCCGAAGGTTAAATTACCAATGAAATTGTTACTGGGAACTGTACCTGTGTAGTTGGCAGACAAAGAATCAATCAATGTTCCTGTCGCTAAGTTGTAGCGTTGGATATCGTTAGCGAAGTCACTAACAAACAAATCACCATTGGCTCCCAAAGCCAGCCCCAGGAAACTGACAAAGCCAAAACTGTCTGGTGAGGGAGTTGGCTGATCGACAAATACCGTCGAGGTTCGCGTTGTCATATCAAAACGCAGCACTTGACTGGGCAAACCCCTGCTAAAGTCAGGCTCACCATTCACCGCCACACTCCCTTGAGTGGTGACGTAGAGGCTACCATCAGCACCAAATAACAAATCATTCGGCCCATTTAAGCTACCGGGTTGCCCATTACCAGAGGCGAACACGTCGATGAATGCGCCTGTTTTCCCGTCGTAGCGTAGGATCTGGTCGCTGAGAAAACTACTGACGTAGAGATTGCCATCGGCTCCAAATGCTGCCCCGTAGGGACGAAATAAGCCGTTACCAGAGGCAAACACGTCGATGAATGCGCCTGTTTTCCCGTCGTAGCGCAGGACAGCGGAAGTCTCAGGAGTGTTGCCACTGGTGACGTACAAGTTACCATCAGGGCCAAAGTTTAAGTCATCGGGAGAGAGTAACCCACCGCTACCTGAAGGAATAAACTCGCCCAAAAAGTCTCCCGTGCGATCGTCAAAGAGTACAACGTTATCACCTCTTGTATTGCCTACCAACAGGGCAGCAGTTGCCGAGGAAGAACCTAAACTAAGAGTCGCGACGGTGCCGAGAACAACGGAAGCTAGAAGATTAGGAAAGGTTTTCCCGATTAAATACCTGCATTCTTGATCTGGTGATGAGGGGAAAGGGAGAAAAGATAGGTTCATGGCGTCAAATAGCAGGGGAGATAGGGGGATACGAGGCAGACTAGGGAGGAAACACAAGAACTGCCTCATTGTAAGTAAACTTGCGGCAAAACTTTAGGTTTTGATTAACACAAAGCATTCGGCATTAACCAATCGATTCTGCGGCAGAATGCCAGATAAACAAGTAAAAACTGAATTTCTATTAATATTTACGGCGAAGAAAATCTCACCCGCTTGCGATCGCCAACGTGAAACCGAGAAGAACTATTGCAATCCGTTGCGTCGGGCTATGGGAGTCACTGACTGCGATAGTCTAGATAAAGCCACTTTAATCCGCTCTTTTTAAGCTGCTGTGATATGTCCCCTAACGCTTCATCAACGGTTTCTAGCCCTCCTCGCACAATCCGTATTGGTTCCCGCAAAAGCCAGCTCGCTCTAGTGCAGACTTATTGGGTACAGGAACAACTGCAAAAACACTTTCCCGATCGGGAGTTTGAAGTCCACACCATGAGTACGCAAGGCGACAAGATTCTCGATGTCGCTTTATCTAAAATTGGTGATAAAGGACTGTTTACAAAGGAACTAGAACTGAGCATGATCAATCAACAGATTGATTTGGCGGTTCATTCCTTGAAGGATTTACCGACTAACTTACCCGAAGGGTTAGTACTGGGAATCGTTACCGAGCGGGAAAATCCCGCTGACGCCCTTGTTGTGCATGAACAGCACAAAGATAAGCAACTTGAGACGCTGCCAGAAGGGGCAATTGTGGGGACTTCTTCCCTGCGCCGCTTGGCTCAACTCCGGCACCATTTCCCTCACCTAACCTTTAAAGATATTCGGGGCAACCTAAACACCCGTTTGAAAAAACTGGATGATGGGGAGTACGATGCGATTATTCTGGCAGTTGCCGGATTGGAGCGTCTGGGAATGGGCGATCGCGTCCATCAAGTTATCCCCCCTGAAGTCTCTCTCCATGCTGTCGGACAAGGGGCACTAGGGATTGAATGCCGTGCTGGGGATACAGAAGTTTTAGAACTGCTCAAAGCAATCGAACACCTTCCCACTGCCCAAAGATGCAATGCTGAACGGGCATTTTTGCGCCAGCTAGAAGGTGGTTGCCAGGTGCCAATTGGCGTTAACACCACAATTGAAGGCGATACACTCACCTTAACCGGTATCGTTATCAGTGTGGATGGCAAGAGATCTGTCAAAGATAGCATCAGGGGTTCTGCCAGCGATGCAGAACAAATCGGCAAGGAACTTGCCCTACGGATGCGGCAACAGGGAGCGCAAGAGATTCTCGAAGAAATCTTTGCTCAAATTGAGCGCGGTGAAGACTTTGCCGAGAAAGTCTCAAGAATCCCTAACTCCTAGTTTCTCAAATCATCAAAAACAAAAGGATGGAGAAGTAGATCATCTCAGTTGCACCATTAGGGGGAACTAGAACTAAAAAATGGCTTCCCCCATAAATCGACGGTGCACACACATCTCTTGCCAGGATGCACGAGGATCGAAACTTCAGGTGCAAGAAGTGAATCACCTTACACCGCTTCTCCATCCTTTTGGAATATCGCTTCTTTTTAAATAATTTTCCGAAACAATTCGCCAAAACTATCGATTTTTGCGGCGTTTTCCACGTTTTGAAAGGTATTTTTCCAGATCCTCTTGTAATTGTTCCTCAGGCGTTTCCCTTTCGGAATTTAGTGTGCCATTTGTAAGAAGCAAAAAGATAGTTGAAAAAGCAAGAAGTGGCAAAATCATAAAATTTCTCCTTTGATAAATAATTGATTTCAGCGTAATTTAGAAAACCTTATCTACTGCCTCTTCCACAACTTCATTCACCACATCGGGATAGTTTTGTCAATTGCTCATAAATTTTTCTCTGATCTGAGTATTAATGGAGGACGGTTTGGAGCTGTATTCCCGGTGCGTTATTGATATTAGATTGCTAAAGTTAGAGATTTCGTTTTTTGTCTAAGTATCATTGAATACTTTTGAATCTAATGCCCCCACCTAAGGTGAGTACTGTCTCGCTCTAATGTTGAATGTAGATTGAGAGCCAGACGGAGCGCTAAAACCTCTGCTTTTGTTGCCTGTACTGAGTGGCTAATTTCACTTCGGGCGCGTACAGTGAGGCATTCCTTTAGGTACTATTACTAAGTGATATCTAAACGGACACAAAAATTAATATGCGAATTCTCTTTGTTGCGGCAGAAGTAGCTCCCCTTGCCAAAGTGGGTGGTATGGGTGATGTTGTGGGGTCGTTACCCAAAGTTTTGAGAAAGATGGGGCATGACGTGCGGATTTTCATGCCCTACTACGGTTTCTTGTCAGACAAGATGGAAATCCCCTACGAACCGATTTGGTGGGGAGATGCCATGTTTCAGCATTTCGCTGTCTATGAGACAGTTTTACCGGGAACTGATGTGCCGTTGTACCTGTTTGGGCACCTCTCTTTCTCCGGTCGTTCTGTTTATGGTGGCCCCGATGAAGATTGGCGATTTACCTTGTTTGCTAATGGTGCCGCCGAGTTTTCCTGGAACTACTGGAAGCCGGATATTATTCATTGCCATGACTGGCATAGCGGGATGATTCCGGTGTGGATGCACCAATCGTCCGACATTAGTACAGTATTTACTATTCACAACCTTGCTTATCAAGGCCCGTGGCGCTGGAAACTGGAACAGATGACTTGGTGCCCCTGGTATATGCAGGGACACAATACGCTGGCGGCGGCTGTGCAGTTTGCTGACCGGGTGAATACGGTTTCTCCTACCTATGCCCAGCAAATCCAAACGGTGGAATACGGTGAAACTTTAGAGGGTTTGCTGTCTTTTATTAGTGAAAAGACGGTAGGGATTGTTAATGGTATTGATACAGAAATCTACAATCCAGAGACTGATAAATATATCCAGCAAAACTTCACTGCCGATACCCTGGCAAAACGCCGTGCTAACAAAATTGCTCTACAAGAAGAATTAGGATTACAAGTCAATTCCAATACCTTCCTCTTGGCGATGGTATCGCGATTGGTGGATCAAAAAGGCGTTGACTTGCTGCTTCAAGTTCTCGATCGCTTCTTGGCCTATACCGATAGTCAGTTTATTTTGTTGGGAACAGGCGATCGCTACTACGAAACCCAACTGTGGCAGATGGCATCCCGTTATCCGGGTCGGATGTCAGCTCAATTGCTCTACAACGATGCTCTTTCTAGACGCTTTTATGCAGGTAGTGATGCCTTCCTTATGCCTTCACGGTTTGAACCCTGTGGCATCAGTCAAATGCTTGCCATGCGCTACGGCAGTGTTCCCATCGTGCGGCGAACTGGCGGTTTAGTCGATACCGTCATCCACAATGATCCGGTTAACAATGCTGGTACTGGCTACTGCTTCGACCGCTACGAAGCGTTAGATTTTTACACCTGTATGGTGCGGGCTTCCGAGGCTTTTCGCTTTAAAGATGAATGGCAGAAGCTACAGCAACGCGGTATGAGAACGGACTTTAGCTGGGAGACATCGGCTAAAGAGTATGAAAAGATGTACAAAAATATCCTTGGTATGCCTGAAGATGAACCAGTCAAAGACGTACAACAGCAACCAGTAGCTAGAGTTACAGGTTAAGTCATTGGTTAGGAGGGTGGGACACAGTGCCTACCCTCATATAGTTAGTCAAATAATGAGTGAGCGATATTTGGAATGGCATTGAGGCTGGCAGTACAAGCGCTCTGTTTCAATTACAGTACGCAGGCACAAAAGATATGCTGGGAAATGTGCGATCGCGGAGGACTTAGGATATGTCAGTTGATGCCACTCCAGAAACAATTTACCAGACAGCCGATACTCCCGACTGGGTGCCGCCTCCGCCACCTAGTGATCTAATCTTCGATGACGGAGAACCCTTGGAAAGCAATCGCCATCGCATCGCCATGAACCTCTTGATCCGCTCGTTGCAGCAAGCCTGGGCAGAGCGAGACGACTATTTTGCAGGAGGCAACATGTTTGTCTACTACAGTCGTACCCAGGCACGAAATCGGGATTTCAAAGGGCCAGATTTTTTTGTTGCGTTAAACGTGGATGGAACGCGCCCTCGCCAAGGTTGGGTGGTGTGGGATGAAGATGGACGCTATCCGGATGCGATTGTTGAACTCATGTCACCTTCAACTGCCAGTACAGATACGGGAGTAAAAAAGGAGATTTACGAAGGGGTTTTTAGAACGCGAGACTATTTTGTCTTCGACCCCTTCAACCCCGATTCGTTGCAAGGATGGCGGTTGGATGCTAATTTCCGCTATCAACCATTAGTCCCCAACGAGCAAGGATCGTTGTGGTGCGAAACGTTAGGATTTTGGCTGGGAATTTGGGAAGGAACGATAGACCGAGAAACCGCACTCTGGTTGAGATTTTTTGACCCAGAGGGCAATTTAGTTTTATTACCAGAGGAAGCGGA
The DNA here is from genome assembly GCA_019359445.1 of Kastovskya adunca ATA6-11-RM4. Lineage (GTDB taxonomy): Bacteria > Cyanobacteriota > Cyanobacteriia > Cyanobacteriales > Coleofasciculaceae > Kastovskya > Kastovskya adunca. The sequence continues at coordinate 24,844 of JAHHHJ010000017.1, forward strand.
ACGCCAACGGGCCGAAGCAGAACGCCAACGCGCCGAAGCCCAACAGCAACGCGCCGAGACGGAACGCCAACGGGCAGAAGCGGAACGCCAACGCGCCGAAGCCCAACAGCAACGGGCCGAGACGGAACGCCAACGGGCCGAAGCCCAACAGCAACGGGCAGAACGGTTAGCAGCGCGGTTGAGGGAGTTAGGAGAAAATCCCGATAACTTATGACTACAACTGGAGCAATTTCAATTTGACGATTCTGGAACGAAATCGTAACCAGTACCGGAGCGAGAGGGATTAGCGGGACTAATTTTCACGATTTGCACAGGCGCATTCACCTCACCTGAAGACAAAAACCGCAGAGTTCTAGCACTTCCGTTGGCAGAAAAGTCTGAAGCAGAAAGCGCCTGTTGTATTCCAGAGCGGGTAGGATTGCGCTTCAAGGCGGCAGCGATCGCCTGTACCGCATCATAGGACATCGCTGTCACCCCGTTCACGTCAGCGCCCCAAAGCTGTCTAGACTGAAGCGGAAATTTAGCTTGCGGATTACCCTCAATATGCCAAGGAACAGCCATTACCATCCCAACACCTGCCTCCCCACCAACTTCTAGAGTCTTGCTGGTGTACAAGTTTGCTAAATCTCCCAGAACAACTAAGCGTTTATTATTAACTTGAACAACCTGCAATGCTTTATCTACAGCCGCGTTGTTAGTCGCGAGCATTAGCACTTCTGCTCCTCGTTCTATTGCTTGTTTAACGCTTTGAGCCGCGCTAAAACTAGGGTTAGACAAGTCAAACTCGGCAACAACGTCCCCTCCTCCTAAGGAAACAGCCGTAGCGAATTCTGACTTAAGTTCCTGACTATAAGTCACTTCAGGAAGGAAGAAAACTGCTACTTTTTGGCGTTTTAGCTTCCTTAGCATGTAATCAGCTAACGCTCTACCACCCGTGTAGTTATTAATAGTTGTCCGAAAAACATAAGGACTAAACTTAGAAAGTTTAACAGTAGTACTGACTGGTGCAATATATACAAGTTTTTCCGCATCATAGACGGATGCTGCTGCCAAGCTGACATCACTAGTCCAATGACCTGTAACCGCTAAAACTTGATTATTTTCACCTAATCTAGAGGCAATTTTTTTTGCAATTTCTACATTATCGCTATCATCGACAAGCAACAGCTTGAGTGGCACTCCATTAATTCCGCCAGATTGATTGACTTCATCTTGTGCCTGGGCAAATCCCCGTAACATTTCTAGGGCATTGTTCGGATTAGACCCATTAATTGGTACTACGGCGGCAATTGTGTAAGATTTTTGTTTACCAACACGAGCATTATTAAGATAAATTAAAGTTTCTGGATCGTTGCGGTTGCCTTTTCGGGCGGCTTCTAAGGAAGCGATCGCTTGCTCGTAATTTCCCTGCGCCAAGGCTGCCACGCCTGATTGCTTATTAGCTGAAGCTGCTCCCGGAATCAGAATTTTTTCCCCTGTACTGAAGCGCTCGGAGATTTCTTGGTCTTTCTCCTGGGAGCTATCACCATCTTGATTGCTAATAAATGAATCCCACCCACTCACCTCTGAATACTTTGCTAGCCACCCTAACCCAGCCCCAATCAAAAGAATGGTAATAATCAGAGAAATCAACAGGGGAATCAACTCATTTTTCTGAGACATAAAGGCTTATGCTCTATAAGTGCGTGTGAGCATTATAGGCGATCGCTTATAGTCCAGTGAGCAGTCGATTTTTTTTGCGAGATTAGCTTAATACATACTTCAATCCAAATAGCGATCGCTGAGTAGTATCGGTGCCAATTTGAAAGGCGCGATCGCACATTAAGTAACTAAGCAACTGAATCACCTTTGAGCAGTTGGTCTTGCTTTGATGTGTAGTACTGGATCTTGGGCAACCCACCCTTGGGGCGAGTTGTAGCGGACTTCAAAATGTAGATGGGGTTGGTCTATGCTGGGGTTTCCTGTGGAACCGACAGTCCCTAAAACCGTGCCTTGCTGAACCTGCTGACCGAGGGTAACACTCACACGGTTCAGATGAGCGTAGCGGGTTTGGCGTCCGCCAGCATGGTTAATCACCACCAAATTGCCATAATCCCCTTGTTGATCTGCAAAAGCCACCGTCCCAACAGCAACTGAAAGTACAGAGGTTCCCGGATCTGCCAGTAAATCAATACCGCCATGGAAGCTTGCTTGCTCCGTTTCCGGATTGCCGTTCCAGCCATAACCTAGTCCCACTGCTACCTCAGTCGGTAACGGATAACCCGGAAATCCGGTGTAAGTATCCACCATCTGACCCCCTCCTGAGGAAGGTTTAGCGCTAGGAATAAAAACTAACTTCGGCTGGCGTTGACAACCATTGATCTCAAATAAAACATCCGCTCCCACACCATAGGCGGCTGCAACGTCCTGCCAGCTTGCACCTGAAGGAGTTTCCACACGGGTGCCATTGAAGGGAGGAATGAGAATTTCCTTGCCAACGGGCAGTTTGCCTCCTCGTAAGCCAGGATTGACGCTAACCAAGGTAGCGGGGACAAGATTGTAGCGACTGGCAACACTCTCCAGGGTTTCTCCCGCCGCTACGCGATGGCGTGTCAGTCGCGAGAGGACAGGTGGTAGGCAGATAGCTTCAGTTGTCGCTGGTGCCCCGAAGATATATCGAGTCTCGGTGTTAGTTTCTTGAGGGTTGGGAGTTTGAGACAGGGTAAGGGGAGTGCCGATGGGGACGATTAGCCAGAAAAGGCTAAGAGCTAAAGACTTTTTAATACCCATAATTTGCCTCCCTTTGTATGACTACACACATGGCTTTCTCTTGATTACTTGCAGTGTTTTTCACACTTTTTGGACTACAGATTGTGCTGAGAGACTGGGCACAGTGCCTGACCCCTACTGATGAATGAATGTAGTGTATTCCTCTAAAAATCGCTGTATTTTTTACAATACGCGTAAGATGCTCGGAATACTGTCTACTGCCTCAAGCGCCCGAATCTCATCCAAAGCCTGCTTAAAGTTCCCTTCCCGAACATCATGGGTGACAACGACAATTTCGGCTAAACCGCCTTGGAAACCAGTCTGAACCACAGATTCTAGGCTGACGTTATGTTTGCCAAAGCAGGTACCTAAACTGCCAATAACGCCAGGACGGTCTTTGGTGAGGAAGCGAGCGTAAAATCGGCTGACCAGCTCAGCTATCGGTGCGACAGTACAGTAGTGCTGATGGGAGCAACTGAGCAAAGGATGCATCTTTTGGCTATCACTACTGGTTTTGAGCACGCCAATAATATTCAAAATATCTGAGACGACAGCGCTAGCCGTGGGGCCACTTCCCGCACCGGGGCCAAAAAACATTACCTGTCCAATGGGTTCGCCTTCTACCAAGATGGCGTTGTAGACACCGCTAATGCTAGCAAGAGGATGAGTGAGGGGAACAAGGGTGGGATGGACTCTCACCGAAATTGGCGATGGGGAAGAGTGTGCTGAGTCCTGAGGAGTGTCAGGGGTTTGTTGTTGCCCTGCGGCTTCATTTCCTAGCCGTTTGGCGATCGCCAACAACTTAATGACAAACCCCAGTTTTTCCGCATAGGCAATCTCAGCGGCACTCACCTGACGAATGCCTTCGCAATGCACCTCTTGCAAGTTAATGCGTCCGCCAAAGGCAAGGGAGGCAAGAATCGCAATTTTATCTGCGGCGTCCAACCCATCTACATCGGCGGTGGGATCAGCTTCTGCGTAACCGAGCTTTTGCGCGTCTGCGAGGATGTCTGCAAACTCACCGCCCTCAGTTTGCATCCGGGTAAGGATGTAGTTGGTGGTGCCATTGACAATGCCCGTAACGGCACTAATTTTGTTAACTCCTAGGGACTGCTTCAAGGGCTGAATGACAGGGATACCGCCGCCTACCGCCGCCTCTAGCATCACGTAAACTCCGGCTTCATTTGCCGCCGTAAAAATCTCATCCCCAAAGCGGGCGATTACTGCCTTATTTGCTGTGACAATGTGCTTACCGTGGGCGATCGCTTTAAGAATTAGCGATCGCGCTGGCTCCAATCCCCCCATTACCTCCACCACAACATCAATAGCGGGGTCAGTAACAATTGCCTCTAAGTCTGTTGTAATCAGCTCTGAGGGGAGGGTAACAGCTCTGGGTTTATCTAGCGATCGCACACCTACCCGATGAATTTCTATTTCCTTCAGCAGCGGGTGACGCCCCTGGGGGTCAAGCAAAATCTCCGCCGTTCCCGTACCAACCGTTCCCAATCCTAATAAACCGATTTTAAAAGCCACAGTTGTTGTCCTGAATCCTAAACGTTCCGAGTTGCAACCCGTAAATCTTCCCTTATAGACTACCCCTCGTCGGGTGATGGGGAAATGGGAAGATGAGGAGATGGGGGGCAGGGGAGCGGGGGAGCGGGGGAGCAGGGGTGCAGGGATGCAGGGGTGCAGGGGTGCAGGGGTGCAGGGGTGCAGGGGAGAACCTCTTACCCTTCATCTTTCATACTTCATCTTTCATACTTTATCCTTCATACTTCATACTTCACCCTAGCCTCCGGCAACGGCTTCGCCGAACATACTTTCTTCCCACTCAGGACTCAGAACTCAGGACTCAGGACTTCATCTTCACCCTTTCTCCGCCTTTAGTAACAAATTATCAGCGACTGATTTAGGCAAGATTTAAGATATATTTAATCCTTCCTCCCGCATCCTCCAAAGGTATGATTTACTGCCTCAACACTCGTTGTCGCGAGCCTCAAAATCCTAGTAACAACATCTTCTGCCAAGCTTGCGGTACTCCACTGCTGCTAAAAAATCGCTATCGAGTAATCAAACCCCTTGGCAGTGGTGGATTTGGCAGAACCTACCTAGCCGAGGATACGGACTGCTTAAACGCCCTTTGCGTGGTCAAACAATTTTCGCCCTCCCCAGACATTCAGTCGGCTCCCGTCACCTTACAAACAGCCATAAGATTGTTTAACCAAGAGGCACTCAGACTGTTTGAGCTAGGAGAGCATCCCCAAATTCCCCGTTTACTCGCTCATTTTGAACAAAACAAGCAATTGTATCTGGTTCAAGAATGGATCGATGGGCAGAATTTACGGCAAGAATTGGCGATGGCAGGAGCTTTCAGCGAAAAAAAGATTCGCTCGGATTTGGATAACCTGCTGCCAGTTTTGCAGTTTATCCACGACCGAGGTGTAATTCACCGGGACATCAAACCCGACAACATCATGCGCCGTCGCGGTGATGGCAAATTAATGTTGATTGATTTTGGTGTTTCTAAGCAATCAACTGTAACCGCTATGAGTACAGCGGGGACGATGGTTGGCACCGCAGGCTATACCCCAATGGAGCAAATGCTGGGGAAGGCTTACCCCGCCAGCGATTTGTATAGCTTGGGAGTGACGTGCATTTGTCTGTTGACGAATCGTTTTCCTAAGCAAGATGGCTCTGATGGCATTTACGATCCGATGTCAGGTCGCTGGTTCTGGCAAGAACACTTACCTGTGGGGATAACCGTCAATCCAACTCTGGCAGGCGTATTAGACAAACTTGTAGAGCATTTTCCCAAAGACCGCTATCAATCGGCTGCCGAGGTGATGGAGGTTCTCAAGTCTGCTCCGACCGAAGAGGTTGTCTCCGTAGCGCCAGACTTGAATGCTGCTCTTACTGATGCTCATTTAAGTTCCGCCGTAAAAGTAGGTTACCGCCCACTCCAGGCGCTGCTCGCTGCCAAGCAATGGCAAGAGGCTGATAGGGAAACTCGCCTAATTTTATTGCAAGTATGCGATCGCGTCGAAGAAAACTGGCTCAGAGTCGAAGACTTTAGAACCTTTCCTTGTGAAGTGCTCAATACCGTTGAAAATATGTGGACGCATTACAGCAACGGACGTTTTGGTTATGTCCCTAAAAAGCGCATCTGGGATAGTCTTGGGGGAGGCTCAAAAATTGATTATGCTACCTGGTGTCGTTTTGGCGAACAGGTCGGCTGGCGTGTCAACGGCAAGTGGCTCACCTACTGCGAGCTTACCTTTGACGCCGATACAGCTCCCCCTGGTCATCTCCCGGCGGGAGGCGTAGGGGATGTGAGCATGGGCAAGTGGGATCTAATCTGTGCCTCGCTGGCGGCAAGGCTAGAACAATGTGACATGCGCTAGCAATACTTGAAAGGAAGTAAATTTAGCTTCTGGGCAAATCTTGTTATGATTGCAATTTATAACTGTTTACACTAGCCAAACCCTTAATTGTTAAACCCCATAAAAGGAGAATTTGTCATTGGCTCGTCGCTACTTATTTACCTCTGAATCAGTCACAGAAGGTCATCCTGACAAGATTTGTGACCAAATTTCCGACACAATCTTAGATACTCTGCTGACGCAAGACCCCTATAGTCGTGTCGCCGCTGAAGTCGTTGTCAACACTGGATTGGTGCTGATTACGGGCGAAATTTCTACTCAGGCTCAAGTCAATTATATTAACTTGGCTCGCCAGAAAATTGCTGAAATTGGCTATACAGATGGCAACAATGGCTTCTGTGCTAATAGTTGCTCCATTTTAGTTGCCTTAGATGAGCAATCTCCCGATATCGCCCAAGGCGTCACCGTTGCTAAAGAAAGCCGGGAGCACATGAGTGAGGATGAGCTAGACGCGATTGGTGCTGGCGACCAAGGCTTGATGTTTGGTTTTGCCTGCAACGAAACCCCGGAACTGATGCCCATGCCGATTAGTTTGGCGCATCGCATTTCTCGCCATTTGGCAGGTGTCCGCAAATCTGGACAGTTGCCCTATCTGCGTCCTGATGGCAAAACTCAAGTCACCGTCACCTACGAAGACGGACGCCCGGTAGGAATTGACACTATTTTGGTTTCCACTCAGCACACCGCTACCATTGGCAACATTACTGACGAAGCCGCCGTACAGGAAAAAATCCGAGAAGACCTCTGGGAAGCCGTGGTCATGCCAGCATTTGCTGACATTGAGCTTAAACCTACTAAAGAAACTCGTTTTCTGGTTAATCCTACAGGTAAGTTTGTCATTGGCGGGCCTCAGGGAGATTCCGGTCTGACAGGACGCAAAATCATCGTCGATACCTACGGGGGTTACTCCCGCCACGGTGGTGGTGCCTTTTCTGGTAAAGACCCCACTAAAGTAGACCGTTCTGCTGCTTATGCTTGCCGCTATGTAGCAAAAAATATTGTTGCTGCTGGTTTAGCCGAAAAGTGTGAGGTGCAACTGAGTTATGCCATTGGAGTGGCACGACCTGTCAGTATCTTTGTGGAGACATTTGGCACGGCGACCGTTGAGGAAGAGCGCTTACTGGAACTGGTGAAGCAGCATTTCGAGCTACGCCCAGCCGGAATTATTCAGACGTTTAACTTGCGCTCTTTGCCAGCAGAGCGGGGCGGTCGTTTCTATCAAGATATTGCTGCCTATGGTCACTTTGGGCGTTCCCAGTTAAATCTGCCTTGGGAAAAAACCGATAAGGCAGAATTGCTGCGGGAAGCGGTTAGACAGCCTGTTTCCGCCTCAATGGGATAGTTAGTATGCAGGGAATCAAAAGGCAGCTACGGCAACTAAAAAAGGAAACCCTAGCTGTCTACCTTGCCTGCAAAGACGCTAGGGTTCCCTGGTATGCGAAGATTTTAGCGGCGGCTGTGGTCGCCTATGCCTTTAGCCCCATTGACTTGATTCCAGATTTTATTCCTGTAATCGGTTATTTAGACGATCTGCTGATTGTGCCATTGGGGATTTGGCTGGTAGTGAAGCTGATTCCCCCAGCAGTGATGACAGAATGCCGGGAGAAAGCGGCAACAATGAGCGGGAAAAAATCGCGTAACTGGGTGGCAGCGGGTATCGTGATCGTAATCTGGCTGCTATTAGGTGGTTACGCGATCGCCTTAATCTCAAGAAATTGGAATCGTTAGTTACTCAGCTCCTTCAATCGGGGCAAAACCTTGCCGCTGGATGTTTTCAGTGATGGCACGGGGTTCGAGAAATTGCAGCAGGTAATCGGGCCCACCTGCTTTGGAACCGACACCGGACATCTTGAAGCCGCCAAAGGGTTGCCGGGAAACGATCGCCCCGGTGGTAGTGCGGTTGATATAGAGGTTGCCGACTTCAAACTCAGCCGTCGCTTGGTCGATGTGGGATGGGGTGCGGGAGTACAAGCCGCCTGTGAGGGCGTACTTGGTGCCGTTAGCCACATTCAGGGCTTCCTGGAAATCCTTCACCCGCATGACGGCGACAACGGGCCCGAAGATTTCCTCTTGGGCAATCTTGGCATCGGGGGAGACATCCCGGAAAATCACCGGCCCGATGAAGTAACCGTCATCGCTGGCAGGCATTTCCAACGCGACATTGGCTTCTTGACGCCCTATCTCGATGTAGTCACGGATGCGATTGCGGGCTGTAGCATCGATCACTGGCCCGACTTGTGTGCTGGGCAATTCCGCTGCACCGATATTTAGCGATCGCGTTGCTTCTACCATCCGCTCAATAAAGCTGTCATAAACAGTTTCGAGGACGATGACGCGGGAACAAGCAGAACACTTTTGTCCGCTGTAGCCAAAGGCAGATTGCACCACTCCCGCTACAGCTTGGTCGAGGTCAGCACTTTCATCGACAATAATGGCATTCTTCCCACCCATCTCTGCAATGACGCGCTTCAGGTGCTGTTGTCCCGGCTGGACAATTGCCGCATCTGCATAAATCCGACAACCGACCTCCATTGAACCCGTAAAGGCAATCAGATGAACGTCAGGATGCTTGACTATATGGGCACCGACGGTTGAACCCTTAGCGGGAATGAATTGGAAAACGCCTTTGGGGATTCCTGCTTCTACTAAGATTTCCCCAATTTTCGCCGCAATTACAGAAGACGTTTCTGCGGGTTTGAGGAGGGTACAGTTGCCTGTAACTAAAGCCGCCACCGTCATTCCCGTAGCGATCGCGATCGGGAAATTCCACGGAGAAATAACGACGGCAATCCCTCGTGGTTGATAGACGTAACGGTTATTTTCCCCCGGAATATCGTAGTTATAACCCCGGTCGAGACGTTCCATCTCGTCAGCGTAGTAGCGGAAAAAATCAATCGCTTCTGAAACTTCCGCATCCGCTTCCCGCAACGCTTTCCCCACTTCCAAAGACACCCAAGCAGACAGTTGGGCCCGTCGCTGTTCCATAATATCGCCAGCTTTGCGGAGGATTTCGGCACGTTGCCGTGCAGGAGTCCGTCGCCAAGCGGGGAAGGCAGCTTTTGCCGCTTTTAGGGCATCTTCCGCTTGCTCAATCGAAAGCAGTCCGATGGTGCCAATAATTTCATCAGGATTGGAGGGATTGACGGAGTTAACCGTTGCCTCTGTTTCCACATACTCGCCGTTAATCAGGGGTGGGTAAGTTTTACCCAACTGTTGCCGCACTTTGGCGTAGGCGTCTTGAGCGTCCTGTCGGGCTTTGATCTGGGCGTAGTCTGTATCGGCGGCATTGGGGAATTGGTAATCCATGCTGGATAACTCTTCCCCACTCCCCGGCTCCCCTGTTTCCTGGCTTTCCTTAACCACAGGAGGCGCAATTAACTCTTCTACAGGTCGGTCTTCCTGGCTTTGTCGGATGAAGGAGCTATTGGCGGTATTTTCCAGCAAGCGGCGAATCAGGTACGCCATTCCGGGGAGAAGTTCGCCATAGGGGGCATACACCCGCACCCGATGACCCTGTTTTACTAACGCTTTAGCAAGTTGGTCGCCCATACCGTAGAGGACTTGCATCTCAAAGCGGCGACGGGGGATATTGAGGCTGTCGGCTAGAGCGATCGCTCTAGCTTGCGATCGCACATTATGACTACCAATGGCGGAGTAAATGTACTGATGATTCTCCAACATGATCTGAGTCATCTGCTCAAAGTTGGCATCAGTCGCCGCTTTGTCGTTATAAACAGGTTGCGACCAATCTTTTTGGGCGGCTTTAATGGTTTCTTGATCCCAGTACGCCCCTTTTACTAAGCGCACAGTAAGGGGATAGCCCCGCTCTTTTGCCCAAGCGATAACGCCCTGCAAATCCTGCTCGCTATCTCGCAGATAGGCTTGCAAGGTGAGTCCAATATCCGTGCGGGAGCGGAATTCCTCTTCCATCAATAGTTGCTTGAGGATGGAGAGTGTCATGTCCTTGTAGACATACTGCTCCATATCAAAGTGAACCGCCGCGCCTAATTCTTTGGCACGACGCAGTAAGATGCGGATGCGATCGCACACCCGTTCTTGACTCCCCTCCTCATCCAGGGGGTCAAACTGCGAGTAAAACGCCGTCAGCTTCACCGATACCTGCACGCGCGGCAGTTCCTCACCATCGGCAACGTCAATTTCTGGCACAGGTGACCATTGCTTGGCTTCCTGTGTGAGCTGTTCCATCAATTGCAGGTAGCCTTCTAAATAGGACTGCGCCTCAGCTTCTGTAATTACCGCTTCCCCTAGCAAGTCTAGGGTAAACGCCATCTTTTCCTTCCGCAGTCGCTCAACCGTCTTCAGCACCTGCTTGATGTTTTCCCCAGCAATATATTTGTGCGCTAGGGTTTCCACGGCGGTAGATACAGTCGTTGCGGCAACTTGTCCCGGCATGGAGTCAGCACTGGCGAAGTTGAGCATCCCTTTGAGGGCGGAGGGGAGTTCTACAGATTCATCCCCCATATATTCCTGCAAGTGACGGGCAATCTCCGGTTTACTCCGCAATGCAGGCAGACAGTCGATAAAGCGAAATAGCTGCACCCTTAAACCCGGGTTACTCATCGCCCAAGCCAGTAACTTATCATCCCAGCGCATTTGGTCGCGCATCTGGGCAAATAAGGAGCGTTTCTCGCGGGTGGCTTCCAGGAGTTGCTTGGCAATTTCCTGGGTCTTGGCTTCGTAGCTACGGTCAGATACTTGTACAACCACAGCAGGCAAACTCCTTTTCTGGACGAAGGCGATCGTTGTCAAGCCTTCTGATAACTCTATTTTATGAGTGAAATTAACATAGCTTCTATTAATGAGTTTGACGCCTCTGCTACTGACAAATTGCCGCTTTAGCCCCCGCAGGCGTTAGTCTTAGCGCTATTTGTAGGGTGGGTTCGGCTCAACCGTAACCCACCACTTAATGGCAGCAACTCTTAGAAACAATAACCAAGATACTGGGCATAGACATACCCTTGTACGGGTGATGCGACTGGCACCCAACCGTTGTTACCTCGGCTTTCAACAACAATTCGCTGCCTATTAGCGAACTGTCCGACAATAGCACTGGTCGTTGATGCCTCTCGCCGGATATTTAACCCTCCCCTGGCTCTTACTTGGCGGCAGTTGTCGGAGGTGGCAGGTGGCGGTGCTGGGGCAGCAGACGTACAGTAGACGAGATTCGCCGAAGGAATATACCCTTCTACTGGGGATAAAATCGGCACCCAGCCGTTGTTACCGCGATTTTGAATAACCACTCGCTGATTATTTACTAAATTTCCCACAACAGGGCTTTCGCTCGATGGCTGTTGCCGGATACCCAAAACCCCTCTTGCTGACACTTGGCGGCAGGTATCTGGGATTTGTCCTTGTGCCAGTTGATAATCGCCTGTCAAAGCGGAAGGGGCTTGTGAGGCGGAGGGCTGAAGGCTTTGAGTTCTGGAAGAAGCTTCGGCAATCGAGGGAACAGCAAATGCCGTTAAAGCCAGTGAAAGGATAGTAGTCGCTACTGTTGAGTTTTGTAGTTGACGCATTGTTTTCTATTCTTAAGAAAAATTACTAAATTTACCTAAAAGTGCGGGACTTATTAGTTCAAGCTTCGTAAAATACACCTAATCTCATCCTAAGAAGCCCTAGCTATATATTCCTATTCTGAATGGCATAAATCTTTATTGGCAGTAATCTAACCAAAGATAGAAAAAGCCCCCTACAGTCTTGTCACTGAGGGGGGAAATGCGATCGCTACACTAGATTGAATCAACTAAGAACTTAGCGCCGCTTACTTGGAAGAAGGAAAGAAAAGAATCGGGTGCCAACTACGGCGGAACAACTCACCAGCAAAGCTACGGGCTGCTATCAATTTACCGAGATTATCAGAAGAAACAGCGATCGCACTGATGTCGTACTCCAACGCCGCATCCAGTATCTCCGTCAATGGATTGCCTAAGCAAACTTCTGTACAGACTTGCAGCCCTTGTTGTTCCAAATCTGCCTGAATCGGTGCTAATTTCTCCTGAGCTTCTTGGAGCTGATAGTCCTTCGGGATTTCTCGTCGTCCCCCTTCATCCACCACCCACATCAACAAGCACTCCTGGAGAGAGTCGTCTGGGCGATTCTGGGCGTATTCCTTAACCTTACCGATTAGGTATTTAGAGGCATGGCTGTCATTGTAGGGAAGCAGTAAGTACCGGAATAGATGCTGACAGCGTAACTCTAGTTCTTCGCAAGTATAAGTAGAAACTAGTTCTGGGCGCAAAATCATCAAAGGTCGATTACAGGCTTTTGCCAACCCAGTCGTCGTACTGCCAAAGAGCTTTTCTTCTAACAAGTTCCGGACTGGCATTCCCGTAATAATGACATCTGCCTGATGCTTCTTTGCCGTTTGAGGAATTGTATCTAGTGGACGCCCAGATGGGACATCGAACTGCACATTGACTCCTGAGGGTACATCCTTCAAACGTCCCTGAAGTCGATTTTGTGCCTTTTCGATTGCTTCTTGATCTATACGAGGAATTCCACCCTCTTCCCATAACGGTACGCTGTGGGTGAAAACAATTTTCTTCATGCCACTGGCAGCCAAACTGGGCACAAAATCCACAAGCCGATACAAACCGTCGGTAAAATCCGTGCAGATTAAGCAACTATGAAACATATCTAGGGAGAATGGATTTTCCTAACACTACCATCTCAAACCCCCTCCTACCCCCCTCTGAAGGCTAACTTTGAAGGATTAAGGTCTCTGGAACATTCACTTCGATAATTGTGAAAGCCCCATCGACATCTTTGCTATGCACGTGGATAGCCATCTGCTTTTGCAGACTTAATCTAACTGATAAGACTTGCGATCGCTAACGTAAGTGACATAATGTTCCGTTTCACCCGTCGCTAGTAACTTTTCGTTCTCAATCAACCAACTCGATACGGTCAGCATGCAAGCGGGTTGTTGTGCAGCGGTTCTACACTACATCAACACTAGAAGACTTTGTGTTTCGCTACTTCCAAATTGATTGATCGTGTTCAAATTATCTCTCAAGATCTGAATAATCTTCGATGTTGAGCAATTGCCAATCCGGAGATAAATAAACTTGGGTGGATGACCGTAAAGTAAACTGCGTTGGTGAAAGTCAGAATCTTTAGAAACAATCACAAACCCATTTACCTTTGCATACTCCCAGATCACTACATCATCTGTATTGAGCAGTCCTAATGTCTTGACATGCTCGGAATTTGGATACAGTTCGACAATTCTGGAAACAATTCGGTCTGACAGGTTTTCATCCAATAGCAGTTTCACAGCGATGCCACAAATAACTTTTTCTCACGATCGGCTACAAACGCAAGACAAGCTTTAATGTCTTCTGAAGTGAGTTCAGAAAAGTCTTCCAGAATTTCCGCCTCGCTCATCCCACTCGCCAAATATTCTAGGATGTCATACACTGTGATTCGCATTCCCCGAATACACGGCTTGCCACTGCGCTTTCCAGGCTCAATTGTGATGATGTGTTGGTAGTCCATAAAAGTGGCACAAGAGAGAATAGCTGTTTACATTATATCGGGAACGCTTGTTGCCACAGGCTTCGTTAGCTTAATGTACTGGTTGCGCGATCGCCTTACAAATAACCTCTGAACATCGCCCCACCAACGAGACAAATAAATGGATGAGATAAAGATGATTACTTGCGGTGCAATAGCTAGACCAAGTGAAGTAGTTTCAAATGGTGGCGGTTGTTCTTGAGGAAAATAATCGCCTCAGGGATGGCAGAAATTTCAGACGGCAAAATTGAAAAAGCAGATGGGTTATTCTTTTTGCAACCCGTGGTGATGGAATATGTCACAGAACGATTCGTGCAGCAGATTTGCATAGAATTTGAGACGCAGCAGCTTAACTTTCTGCAAACACACACCCTCTTGCGAGTCCAGGCGAAAGAATACATTCGAGAGATAAAGCCCTTACGCAGCTTCCAAATATGGAAGTCCTAGCTAGTAGTAGTAGGATGCTTATTTATACAAGATTTTTACGCAGCTTTAGGCACTTGAGACGAATTGAAACTGCGGTTGAGCATCAACGAACGTGAATAAATAAAAATGGGATAAAACGTTTTTGAAATGAGGTTTTATCAAATCTTGCTAATAGGCAGTGTTGAGAGTCAAGTTAACGCCCCAGCATCCCCAGCTCCTTTCCTCAGGAGGGAACCGAGCAAGAGAAAGAGGTCGCTGACTAGACATCCGGCGACTATGACTCAGATTCGTTATTAGGCGCTAGTCCCCATTCGTGCTTGAGAAACTCCTTATACATTGTTTCGCGCACCATCATTTGCTCGTAGAGCTTAACCAAGAAGTCTTGGGCTTGTTCGCGGCTCATGTGTTGAACCTGAGATTCAAATGAGCGAAGGTTAAATTGTTGTTCCAAGGATAGTTCAACAGGCTGAGACATGATACTTTCTCCTACTTAAGAGAGATAAATGGGTTCAGAACAGAAACCCTTGTCAGCTAAAGACTATATGTCTTTCGCTATTAAGAAATATAACAATAATTTGACAAAGTGCCTATACCTCTAAATAGGTACTTCTGTAGAATCAAAAGATGGAATCCTTTCTCAAAAAGTTTCCTAAATTGGATGAAACACTTGTATCAGGTTGCTTTCAGCCAGTTTGCTCAGAGCGAACAATAAGTTAAGTAAATATGCTTAATAACCAGCTTAAATGCGGAATTATAAGTCCTGAGTCCTGAGTCCTGAGTAGGGAAGAAAGTATGTTCGGCGAAGCCGTTGCCGGAGGCTAGGGTGAAGGGTGAAGTATGAAGGGAAGGGTGAAGGGTGAAGTATGAAGGGAAGGGTGAGTGTAGTTATCCCCTGCTTTTCTGCTCCCCTGCTCCCTAATCCTTACTCAGGACTCAGCACTCTGTCTTCACCCTTCCTCTCCAATCCCAAATAAAATAGAGTTATGTCTCAAACCACCTCTGCACCCCAAAGTGCTGCTGATTCCTCTCAACAGCAGCCTCTGTACATCCTGGTTGATGGTCACTCTTTAGCTTTTCGCTCTTATTTCGCCTTTGCCAAAGGGCGAGATGGGGGATTGAAAACGAAATCGGGGATTCCTACAAGTGTTTGCTTTGGCTTTCTCAAGGCTCTAACAGAAGTGATGGGGTCAGAATCTCCAGACTCGATGGCTGTCGCCTTCGATTTGAGCTTGCCGACATTTCGCCATGAAGCGGACGACACCTACAAAGCCGACCGTCCAGACACGCCGGAAGATTTTATTCCTGACCTGAAAAACCTCAAAGAGTTGGTGACGGCGTTGAAAGTGCCTGTAGTAACGTCCCCAGGTTATGAGGCGGATGACGTGTTGGCGACTTTAGCTCGTCAGGCTAGTGCCCAAGGGTATCGAGTGAAGATATTAACAGGCGATCGCGATCTATTCCAACTCATTGACCCCACGAAAGGCATCAGCGTCCTCTACCTCAACAGCACTTTCCTCAAGCGGGGTAACTCCACCGGCCCTACGGAATTTGGGCCCGAAGAGGTTAGAGAAAAGCTCGGCATCGCCCCAGAACAAGTCGTTGACTACAAAGCCCTTTGTGGTGACAAATCAGACAACATTCCTGGCGTTAAAGGTATTGGCGACAAAACAGCGGTAAGCCTGCTCAAAGAGTACGGCTCCCTAGATAAAATTTATGCCTCATTAGACAGCATCAAAGGCGCAACGCAAAAAAAACTAGAAGCAGGGAAACAAGAAGCAGAACACTCCCGCTACTTAGCTCAGTTAGCCTTTGATGCGCCTGTAAACATGGAGCTACAAGAGGGCAAGTTAGAGGGATTTGACACCGACGTTCTCAAACCCCTTTTAGAAAAGCTAGAATTTCAGACATTTTTAAAGAAAATTGACCAGCTTCAGCAACGATTTGGCGGCTTCCCTGTTGAAGAGGCTCCGACGGGGACTGTCCCCGAAGAGGTTCTCGCCCCCGATACTGGCGACGACCTGTGGTTTTTCAGTGCGGAGGAGACGGAAGAATACCAGCAGCAGCAAGCCTCTCAGGATGAGCTGCAACCAACCATCATTGATACTCCCGAAAAGCTGGCTCAGTTGGTCAAGCAACTGCAAGGTTGCACTGACCCGGAAATCCCGACAGCTTGGGACACAGAAACCAGCGATTTAGAGCCACGGGATGCCCAACTGGTGGGGATTGGCTGCTGCTTTACTAAAGGCAAACAGGCAAAGGGTAAAACGGAACTTGAGCGGGATGATGTGGAAGTCGCCTATATCCCCATTGGTCACAAAGCGGGTGGAAATTTAGAGAAGGACGCGGTTCTAGAAGCACTGCGCCCGATTTTAGAAAGCGATAAGTATCCAAAATCGCTGCAAAATGCCAAATTTGACCGCTTAGTGTTGCATTTTCAGGGCATTCACCTGCGGGGTGTCGTCTTCGATACGATGCTGGCAAGCTATGTATTAAATCCTGACAATAGCCATAACTTGAGTGACTTGGCGTTGAAATATCTGGGTATTGTTGCCAAGTCATTCACTGACTTAGTGCCGAAAGGCAAAACGATGGCGGATATTGATATCCCCAGCGTCGCTAACTACTGCGGGATGGATGTCTATACTACATTTGGATTGGTTCTTAAGCTGCGGGAGGAACTGAAACAAACCCCGAAACTGCACAAGCTGTTGCTGGATGTTGAGCAACCCTTGGAGCCTGTCTTAGCCGATATGGAATCTCTGGGTATCCGTATCGACCGAGATTACCTGAAACAATTCTCCCAAACGCTGGAAAAAGATTTAGAGGCAATCGAGCAGAGAGCTTACAAAGCGGCGGGGGAAAAATTTAATTTAGGCTCTCCCAAACAGTTGAGTGAGTTGCTGTTTGACAAATTGAACCTGAGTAAAAAGAAGTCTCGCAAGATTAAAACAGGTTACTCAACTGACCACGCCACGTTAGAAAAGCTGCAAGAAGAAGATGAAAGTGGGGTTGTCAATGCGGTTTTGGAGTACCGTACTCTCTCTAAGTTGAAGTCTACCTATGTTGATGCTCTACCAGCACTAGTCCGTCCAGAGACGCATCGGGTGCATACAGACTTCAACCAAACAGCGACATCTACGGGGCGTCTATCTTCTTCTAGTCCGAACTTGCAAAATATTCCCATCCGGACTGCCTTTTCTCGCCAAATTCGTAGGGCGTTTCTTCCAGAACCGGGTTGGATGCTGGTGACAGCGGATTATTCTCAGATTGAGTTACGTATTTTGGCACACCTGAGTAAAGAGCCAATATTGGTTGAGACGTACAAAAATAACGAAGATGTTCACGCGGTAACGGCGCGGTTGCTGTTTGAGAAGGAGGAAGTGACGCCAGATGAGCGGCGTTTGGGTAAAACGATTAACTTTGGTGTGATTTATGGGATGGGGGCGCAGCGTTTTGCGCGGGAAACAGGAATTTCGCCGCAATTGGGTAAAGAATTTATTGAGCGGTTTAACGATCGCTATTCAAAAGTTTTCGAGTACTTGCAGCAGTTACAAAAAGAAGCGATCGCGCAAGGCTACGTTGAAACAATTTTAGGACGCCGCCGCTACTTCAACTTCAATTCACACACTCTTCTCCAGAACCGAGGCAAAAACACCCAAGACATCAACCTCGACAAACTCAAAGGTTTAGGCCCCTACGACGCCGGATTACTCCGCGCCGCCGCCAATGCCCCAATTCAAGGATCTAGTGCTGACATCATCAAAATCGCCATGGTGAAGATGCACGATATCTTGCAAGACTACCAGGCACGTCTCCTCTTGCAAGTTCACGACGAACTGATCTTGGAAGTTCCCCCCGATGAGTGGGAGGAATTGCAGGTGAAGATTCGCCAGACGATGGAAAACGCTGTTCAGTTAAGCATTCCTCTCCTGGTTGATGTTGGTGCTGGGCAAAACTGGATGGATACGAAGTAGAGATTTTTTGCTCTGGGCTGACATTTCCTCACTTGGCTCAAGGAAGGTTTCTGCGTTTGCATAAAAACCCAAGCGCTTGAGTTACAATGCAGATATATATTAAAAAGCTATAAAAACCTACAGGCCAACCGTACTGAAGAAAGATGGTTTTAGTGTACGCATTTACACCAACGATCATCTTCCGTCTCATGTTCACGTTATTAAAGCGGGTGGCGAAGCAAAAATCAACCTCGGCAGTGAAACAGAAGACCCCTCACTCATTCAAATTTGGAATATGAGCGATGGAGATGTGAAAAAAGCTCTGCAACTAATTTTTGTTCATCAGACAGAACTATTAAAGAAATGGAGCGAGATTCATGAAGAACTTGAATTTAACTGAGAAAATCTTAAAGGATGAGATTGCAAAGGCAAGGATCTCGGCACGCGAATCTGATGCATCAGAGCCACGTGCTCAGTCCGTTCACTACGATCAAAAATCTAGTCGTATTGTCGTGGAACTGCGAAATGGAGCCAGCTTCTTATTTCCCCCTGAGTTAGTTCAAGGATTAGCGGGTGCCTCGACTGATGACCTCGTACAAGTGGAAGTTACCCCATCTGGCGAGGGACTACACTGGGAAACGCTAGATGTTGATTTAAGTATTCCAGCTTTGATGATAGGGATATTTGGGACTAAAGCTTGGATGGCCCAATTAGGTAGTAAAGGAGGTTCTGCCACCTCAACGGCAAAAGCAAAAGCCGCTCGTAATAACGGGAAGAAAGGAGGGCGTCCGCGAAAAACCGTTCATCAATAGCACTCTCAAAAACTTCTATAGAGAGAGGTTGTAGAAAGTTTCAACTTCCCTAATTCAATCAATTCATCAAAACTAATTGTTAGGGAAACCCTCCGTAAAAATTGTTGGATTGAAAAGTTAATGGCAATAGGTGCCTCAATTAACCTGGACTTGTTTTTTTTACCTTAGTTATATTCCTGTTCGCAACTTTTACTCACAAGTATTTCCGAGATTGACCTAGGTTCTTACTGAGCGATAGAGCATGGCTAGAGCGGTCGCGGTGAAATTAATATTAATTCCCTGCGATCGCTCTTCCAGCTAACAAATCATTAACTACTAGCAATCCCCAATGATTCGTGTCCTAGCCTTACAAGCCCCTAAGGCACGTCTATGTGTCTTTGTGGTTGATTAAAAAGCTTTTCATCAACCAAATAGGATGGCGATCAGTCTAGTTATTACCTTGGGGTTGAGCCGGTTGAACTTTGGCTTGAATATCAACATTCTGGACACCTCTGATCTCCCGTGCCAAAGGTTCGATGCGCTCATACTGCTCTTGAGTAGGAACGGTTCCTGCGACAGTGACAACACCCTCCTCCGCTTCTACGGTCAAAAGGCTAGCAGGTAAGTTCGCTTCTAACTTGCTGGCGATTTCCCTAGCTAAGTCAGCATCAGCTCTGACATCATCATTACCCAAGGCTTGGTCGCGTTCTTCTCGTGCCCGAATATCTGAATTAAGTTGGTCTCTGCGAACTTCGCTGGTAGCATCTTCTTGCCCTTCTCGTGCCTCTTCAGCAGCGGGAGTTCCGATAGTTTCTTCTGTAGTATCGGGAGCGGCGGTATTGGTTTGGGCAACGTCGGATTGACAAGCGGCAGCACCAGCTAGGAGCAGAGCGCTAATTAGAAGTGTAGTTAGCTTCTTCATTTGTGATTGAATCCTAAATAAATTTGTTTTGTCTTTATTCTAGCCTTACCAATAAATGTGACGGAATGTGACAGTATGAGTCATTAAAGGGAAGATGATCTTCTAACCGCAAATACCATCCTTTGGAAATATCAGTTATAAAAATCATTCTTAGGGAGTACTAGTTTTTCAACCGATAGCGCACTAGTTTCCTCACATCTTCCTGAGACAATCTTAGTTCTTGAGCAATCATCGCTTCCACTTGGCTGACTTCTGTCACCAGAAACTCAAATTCCAGCTCTTTCAAAGCAGAATCGGTAGTTTTGATCTCAACTTTAGTTAGTCCTAAATCGGTATAGATATCCGCTTGAATCACTAGCACCGTCAGGGAAAGTTGTACCTCTAGCTCTCTATCAGCTTCTAGCTTATCAACGCTACCGTAGGGACGGCTTAAAAGTTGGTTAGCTAATAGTCCACCACCCGTCCAAAAAGTTATTCCTAATAAAGGTAGAGAGAGCCAAAATTCTAAGCCCAGAGCGGGCAATTTTTTCAGCCATTGGGGTGAAGACATAAAACTTTGTTTGAAGTGAGAAGAATTCTTTGATCCGGTCAACTATCAGTAAGAATCAGACTGGTGGAAGACGTGCTAAACAATGCTGCTTCTTTAGGATGAATACATAATCAGAGATTTCTGTCTCTAGAGGGAAAAGGGCGATCGCTTTATTTTATGAAAATCTTACTGGTAGAAGACGATCTGGCACAATTAGAGCCAATACAGGCGGCGTTGTCGCAAGTCGGACACGTTGTAGATGGTGTCGATGATGGAGACATGGCTCTATGGCTGCTGTCCCAAAAAGAGTATGACCTGTTGATCTTAGACTGGATGTTGCCGAAAATCAGCGGCTTAAATGTTTGTCGTCAGTATCGACAAGCTGGGAAAACTGCCCCTGTGTTGATGCTTACCGCTAAGGATACCACCGCTGATAAAGTGACAGGATTAGATGCGGGAGCTGATGACTATCTCGTTAAGCCTACCGATATTATTGAACTGTTGGCGCGAGTACGGGCATTATCGAGGCGATCGCCTCTGTGGCAAGGAGATAGTTTGGGCGTAGGAGATTTGCAACTACACCTGACGACACTCACCGCTGAACGAGGGCAGGCAAGTGTCACCTTATCAGCCCGCGAGTCTCAGTTGCTAGAGTACTTCCTCCGTCACCCTCATCAGGTTTTAACCCGCACTCAAATTGAACAGTCTCTATGGGAATGGGGCACAGAACCAGAAAGCAATGCGGTGACAACGTTAGTCCGCAGGCTGCGGCAACGCTTGCAGTTAGTCGGTGCAGCAGACTGGATTGAGACCGTCTACGGTATGGGATACTGCCTCAACCCTGGGGAAAGTTGAATGTAAACAGAGGGAAAGACTTTTTCATGTTTGCTTACCATTTACCCGCAGACTTTTGCCTTCTTTAGCCATGTTTGGTCGTAGCCGTCGGAATCTGGCTCGCTGGTTCACCCTATCGATGGGGAGTATTTTGATTGGCTTTGCAGGGTTGCTTTACTACGTGGAAATCGTAGATGAGCTAGACAAGTTAGACCGCTTGCTTTACCAAAAAACCAGAGTGATGGCAACTAATGCCAACTATGAATTTCAGAAGGGGGAGTTGGATCTAGAAAATGTCCCGCTGCTAGGGAGTAACACGCGGCTGCTGAATACAGAAATGGTGTATGCACGCTGGTACAGCCCTTCGGAGCAACTTGTGCAATTTTTTGGTACACCTGCCCCAGAAGAGCTGAAAATCGCACCAGGATTTGACACTATCAAAACCACTGTCCCTTGGATTCGTCAGGTAACGCTACCCGTCTACCAAGAGAGTCAGTTAATTGGTTATCTCCAGGTTGGCACTCCGTTGACCTCTACTCAAGAGAGTTTGGCTCAGTTACGCTTAGTTTTGACGCTAGCAGTACCTGTGACTTTAGGGATAATTGGGATCACTGGCTGGTTCTTGGGGGGAGTGGCGATGCAACCGATTCGCTACAGCTATGAGCAACTTCACCGCTTCACTGCCAATGCTTCCCATGAATTGCGGGCACCTTTAGCGGCGGTGTTGAGCAATGCTCAGGTGGGATTACTGTCCCCCGTTGGTGATGGTTCGCAGCAGCGTCTTCGTTTGGAGAAGATTGTTGATGTCACCAAGTCGATGAGTTCCCTCGTCAGTAATTTGTTACTTCTGGCTCGCCATGAAAGACCGTTAGATCCTAAATCTTTGAACGCAGTTGACCTGACGAGCTTACTAAAAGAGATAGCAGACATCTATACTATCCAAGCGGCAGCAGTGGGGTTGAGTCTGAGTAGCCATCTACCTTGGCAACCCCTGTATTTGCCAGCCGATCCAGACCTTTTGCGTCAGGTCGTGACGAATCTGCTGAGTAATGCCTGCAAATATACTCCCGGAGGTGGGAAAATTCAGCTCCGACTTTTTACGCGATCGCATCAAGCGGTGATTCAAGTAGAGGATAGTGGGATTGGGATTGGTGAAACGGATTTACCTCATGTTTTTGAGGGATTTTATCGGGTGCATACAGAGCGCTCCAAATATACAGGCGGTTTTGGATTGGGGTTAGCGATCGCCATGCAGATCGTTACCGCTCATCGGGGGACGCTCACTGCTTCTTCTGTGGTAGGACAAGGGACAACCTTTACGATCAAACTCCCGATGTAAGGGTCTGCGGGATAGGTAACATAGATAAAGTCCCTACTCTTTTTTGCCATTAATTTGGTTGTAGCTGTCCATGACCACGACTAACCGCCGCTATCACATCACCACTTTCGGTTGCCAGATGAACAAAGCCGACTCAGAGCGCATGGCTGGCATTCTGGAAGATATGGGCTTTGAGTGGTCAGAAGACCCCAATGACGCCAATGTGATTCTCTACAACACCTGCACGATTCGGGATAACGCCGAGCAGAAGGTTTACTCCTATCTAGGGAGACAAGCCAAGCGCAAGCACGAGCAACCAGATTTAACCCTCGTAGTTGCGGGTTGCGTTGCCCAGCAGGAAGGAGAGCAACTGCTGCGGCGGGTGCCAGAACTGGATTTGGTGATGGGGCCGCAACACGCCAATCACCTTCAGGATTTGCTGCAACAGGTGTTTGATGGCAATCAAGTCGTCGCCACCGAGGCGATTCACATCATGGAAGACATTACTAAACCGCGTCGGGATAGTAATGTGACGGCTTGGGTGAATGTGATTTACGGCTGCAATGAGCGCTGCACCTATTGTGTGGTTCCGAACGTGCGGGGCGTAGAGCAATCTCGTACACCAGAAGCAATTCGCGCCGAAATGGAAGAATTGGGGCGACAGGGTTACAGAGAAGTGACGCTGTTGGGGCAAAATATTGATGCCTATGGGCGCGACTTACCAGGAGTTACGGAGTCGGGGCGTCACAAGCAGACGCTGACGGATTTGCTCTACTACGTCCACGATGTGCCAGGAATTGAGCGGATTCGCTTTGCTACCAGTCACCCCCGCTACTTCACAGAACGGCTAATTAAAGCTTGCGCGGAGTTACCGAAGGTATGCGAACATTTCCACATTCCCTTCCAATCGGGAGATAACGATATTCTCAAGGCAATGTCACGGGGCTACACCACAGAAAAGTATCGCCGCATCATTGAGACAGTTCGTAGCTATATGCCGGATGCGTCGATTAGTGCTGATGCGATTGTCGGTTTTCCTGGGGAGACGGAAGAGCAGTTCCAGAATACGCTGAAGTTGGTGGAAGATATTGGCTTCGATCTGTTGAATACGGCGGCTTATTCGCCTCGTCCCGGCACTCC
The DNA here is from genome assembly GCA_019359445.1 of Kastovskya adunca ATA6-11-RM4. Classification (GTDB taxonomy): domain Bacteria; phylum Cyanobacteriota; class Cyanobacteriia; order Cyanobacteriales; family Coleofasciculaceae; genus Kastovskya; species Kastovskya adunca. Next base: position 48,481 of record JAHHHJ010000017.1, read on the forward strand.
GGCGGCATTGTGGGAGCATCAGCTGAGTGAGGAAGTGAAAAGCGATCGCCTCCAGCGCCTCAATCATTTAGTTTCCACCCAAGCCATTGAAGCTTCGCAACGCTACTTTGAACGGGTTGAGGAAGTTCTCGTTGAAGAACAAAATCTTAAAGATCCTACTCAAGTTATGGGGCGCACGCGGGGTAACCGTCTGACGTTCTTTGCTGGCGACATCAACGAATTAATTGGTCAGTTGGTGAGGGTGAAAATTACTGAAGTGCGGGCGTTTAGCTTAACGGGTGAGCGTGTGGACATCAGGGAAGTTCAGCCTGTATAAGTAGCTGAATTGTTGGTTTTATAGAGAAGCGATCGCCTTTGAGGTTTTAGGGGAAACGAGAGTTGATCCAAAGCTGAATTGAAGTACGCGATCGCCCAAACCGCGTGCGACAGGCTAACGGCAAAACGCAGTGATCTTGAATTCCCCACCAACAGCTTTTATTCCGTTTCTATTTCGTTATCAACTTCCTTCTTCATAAAACGTTGGAACTGAAGAGGGCGATCGCTTCATGTAGGAACTGCTGGGTTGATTTACAAAAATACTGCTGTGTCAGCGAGTTCATGTTTTAAATGAAAAAACTTTGACTGATGTATCGGTGAAAATAAAACCATTGCAGGAAGACGACACTAATCAACACGATAAATTGTTAAGTAGTTTATTTAGCATAAATCAAATCGGGAGCCGCAAAGATGATTAACTCAGAAATACTTAGCAAGCTACAAAGTGCATCAGTAGAAGAACGAATCCAGATTATTGAAATTATCCTTCAGTCTCTCAAAAATGATATAGGAGTTTCTAAGAAACAATCCTCGTCTGACCTTCATTCCCTAAAAGGAAAAGTAACTTATTATAATGACCCTTATCAGCCTGTAGCTTCAGAAGATTGGGAAGCACTGACATGATTATCCTAGATACTCATATCTGGATTTGGTGGGTAGACGAAAGCCCCAAACTAACTCCCCAAAACCTGAAAATTATTGAGGAAAATCAAGCAGAAGCGCTAGGGATCAGCATCATTTCCTGCTGGGAGATCGCGAAATTAGTCGATAAAAATAGACTGGGTTTTGATTGTTCAGTAGAAGAATGGCTAGAATTAGCCTTATCCTATTCCGGCATGCGATTGCTACAGTTAACCGTTCCGATTACAATTCAATCTACTCAATTAACCGGATTTCATGCAAATCCAGCCGACCAAATTATAGTCGCAACAGCTAAGGTTTACGATTCATTTTTATTAACTCAAGACAATAAAATCCTCAACTATCTGACGTGAAGATATTTAAATAAAACGATCGCGCCATGTTTCAGTGAGTCGATAGTGCGATCGCGGCACTGGATCAACTGATCACCAAGAAGCGCCACACCAAAAAACGTCAGTGGTAATCCTTCATCCTTTTGTATCGAAAATTACCAAACGGCTTAATACACAAACCTTCCTTAAGTACAGGCTAAGACACGCTGTAGGGATGAAGCTGTAATTTTCAAGCTGCCTTTAAATGTAAAAAATGTGAATTTGACTATTGCCCTTTCAGCGGTAGTACACACAGCTAACAAAAATTTAGGAATAGCAGATATGACCCTAAGCATTATTGTTCATGGTGGAGCGAAAACCATCTCAGATGACAAGGCTAAGGCTAACACCGCTGGTTGCTTGGCAGCAGTAGAGGCAGGTTGGAGCATACTAACTGGTGGGGGTAGTGCAAAAGACGCCGTTGAGGCAGCCATTCGCGTTCTTGAAGATAACCCAACTTTTAACGCCAGCATTGGTGCAACTCTTGACAGCGACGGGGAGGTGTCCTTAGACGCAGCAATGATGGAGGGTAGCACCCTGGGTTGGGGGGGAGTAGCAGCCGTTCAGGGGATACCTCATCCGATCTCGGTAGCGCGGAAGATTATGGAAGACAAGTCCATGCTGTTAGTCTCACGGGGTGCAGAACGCTTCGCCAGAGAGCATGGAGATGAGATGTGTGCCCCCAGGGACTTGATTAGCGATGAGCAGCGGCGGGAGTGGGAGGAACAGGAGGCGGTTTTGGATCGCCCCGCTACAGTTGGTTGTGTCGCCCTAGATGCTGACGGTAACTTGGTCGCCGGAACCTCAACGGGAGGACTCGCGAATCAGCCCTCTGGTCGCGTTGGTGACAGCGCCCTCGTTGGCTGCGGCTTGTACGCCGACAATAACCTGGGCGCTTGCTCAACAACGGGTGATGGCGAGTCAATTATCCCGGTGGTTCTTGCCAAAACAGCGACTGATTCTATGGCTGGAAACACCCATCCAGAAAAAGCAGCGCAAAAAGCCATTGACACCTTGATATCTAAGGTTTCAGGAGAGGCTGGGTGCATCCTCATAGACCATCAGGGACGTATTGGGTGGGCGTATAATTCCCAGGACATGGCAGTGGCTTACATGACTACAGAAATGGACAGCCCGGCTGTGTTTACCAACAAAGAAGCAGAAAGTAACTTACAAGCAGAAGCCCTTGTCTTCAGTAAGGCATAAAATATCTGTTGACTACTAACTCACTATCGACATAATCGCGTCTGATTACTTAAGGCGTATTTATGTCTTCTTCTGCCTAGTAGTGTCAAGTTTGAGTTAATGATTAAGGCTTATTTTTGTCAGAAATCTTTTTATTTTATTTAATAAGACTTCTAACAAAAACAAGTAGGATGAAGTGAATAATTAAAGGTTCGTATTCAGGGATTAGGTTCGATTTTGAGGACTAAATCCCTGTTTACAAACTTATGTAAAATTTTATATTACACCAATAAAGATTAATTTATTTTTACTAATTATTGAGTTAATTTTGAGAAGTTAAACTCAGAGAATGCAAAAGGTCGCAGAGGAAACAATGAACTTTTGCCCATCAGTATATTCTTTGTTGTACAACTTCTTTTTCTGGCTTATTTGGGTAGTTTTCTATGAACTCAACATACGAATTTGATTACTTTCAGGGAAATTCCTTTTCCGATCTATTTGCTCAAGACATCACAGATGCACGATATGGGTTCATCCTAAATTACCCTGCAACTGCAAGTTGGGCAGCTTACCCTAATAATAAAAAATACTTTCTTCAAGATGGCAGTAGTGAAGCCACTAAAGCCTCCTTCGACAAAATTTGTCAAAAGGAACCTTGGAAGAATATTGCTGTGCTAGGTGATGTGCTTCCAGGGATTGTGATCATTCCGCCGCCCAACTCGCTGGTTGACTACTGGCGGGAGCATTTGGGCTTTAGCTACACAAACAATATAGAGATGATAGATTGCTCGACTTATCTGGATGAACTCAGCCAGAGCGATCGCTTTGACCAACTTATCGTTTTGTTTCCCTTTGATGGTCTCAAGCCTGAAAAACACGCCGTCGATCCAGACACCCATTACCGCTTACTGAGCAAAGTAACCCTAGCCGAGTTGGGAGTGCCATGTCCAAAATACTCCAGCTATGATCTGCACGCCCAGAAGCTGGAAGACATTCAGCTACCAGAGCAATTTCCCTACTTGATCAAAACGTCCCACGGACTGTCAGGGGAAGGCACTTATATTATCGAAAACACTAGCGATCTGAACTACTGCTTGAAGGAAATCAGGCAATACCTTCATATTAAGTTGGTAGATACGATTGTTGTCTCGGAGTTTATCAAGAATGTCGTGCAGAATTACTGCGTGCAATTCTATGTCAACAAGGCGGGAGATATTAGCCTCATCGGGACGACAATCCAACTTGTCACCCCAGAAGGTAGCTTTTTAGGAGGGCTAATTGACTACCGCCAAAGCGACATGAGCAAATTCTACGAGATGATTGCTGCCATTGGTCAGTATGCTCATCAGCAGGGTTATTTCGGCGTTATTGGCTTCGATGTGCTGGAAAACTCCCAGGGAGAGCTTTATGCGATCGATGCTAATTTTCGAGTTAATGGCTCTACTGCTCTTTGCTTGCAGCGCTATACCCTGCTGGGGCTGGGAAAGGAGGTGGCTAAATATTTCAGTGGCTACCGCATGGATGGGACATTAGACTCGATTTTAGAAACCCTGAAACCAGAACTAGCTCGCAAGGACTTTATGATCTTGTCGGCTCAGGAGAAGGTTAAGTACGGAAAAATCTATAGCGAAATTTACGGTATCGTTACTGGCGAGACGAGCGAGGAAATGCAGCAAATTGAGCATAAGTTACGGGATAAGGGGTTAATGATTTAGCTAAACACCAGGACTCCCTCGGTTGGGATTGGCGAATATAGAAATCTCCCTTGTGTCCCTATAATCCCCAACGCCTAAATCGCTGATTTGAACAGAACGGAAAAGGCGATCGCTTCTGTGGCTCGGTTTTCTTGATGCGATCGCTCAACTACCAGCCCTCCTGGAACAGGTAATCAATGCATCACAAGCGCATGTCTACTTGATGCTCCATTCCCGCCGGAGGTGGGAGAGAACCAGTTTTGAGGCTGGTGCGCCATTTGGCAATGTAGGGTGCCAGTAAATCCGCCGCGATAAATTTGTAGGAAGCGCCACCAAAGCGTTCGATATTTGCCTGCTGCATCGCCAGCATCTTCACATCCTGCTGAATAATTAGGCGAGACAGGGGTTCAAAAAATAACCGCACTAACCACCCAATGCGACCAAAGCGAAACGTAATCACCGTGTAAACCTCCGTTAAGGTATCGTGAATTGGAGTGCAGGACGAGGTGATGATATAGTGCCGTTGGTCGTTAAATATATAGTCAACGCGGCTAGTTGCTGGGGCGATAAAGCGATCGCTATGTTGCATCTGGCTGCGCTTGCGAGAAAGCAACCACCAGACGAGACTACCTTCGCGCGGTTCTTCAAAGTATTCAGCAACAGCACCATCCTCCAAACTTCGCACCACTGCCTTAACAGGTTTAGCGGTGGGAGTGCGAAACCAAAGACGATGGACGTAGGTAGCGTGAGGGCAATCGAGAAAATTTTCCAGACAGGCGTCAACGGGGGCATGAAAGCGGGTTTTCATCCGAAAACTTGTCCAGCCTGGTTGTCCTAGGTGAGGAAACTCTAAGGGACGTTCTCTTGCCGCAGTCGGCGCAAGACACACCCACACATAACCGTCTTGTTCTACACAGAGATAACTTTTGACACACAAATTCTCAGAAATTGGAGCCGTTTCTGAGAGAGCGGGAATTTTAGTAACGCCACCATTCGAGCCGTAGCCCCAGCCGTGATAGGGGCACTCTAACTGCCCTTGACAAACGGTTCCTTTAGACAGTGGGGCATTGCGGTGGGCACAACGGTCTTCTAGGGCGGCAATGGTGTTGTTTACACTACGAAACACCACTAGAGGATGAGCTAAAATCGTTACGCTGAGAGGTTTTTCCCTCAGTTCGGTTGACTGACAGGCTATATACCAATAAGACTGCATTACCTTTTAAGTAAGTTTCAAAGACTTTCACCAAGTTTGTTAATGAAGATTTAAGATTTCTAAAATCTCCGTCTGAAATTGGCGATCGCCCCTATTGTGGAGATGTTGAACCTTGTTCCCTATTATCGCTTTGTAGATCCGGACACTTGAATTTATGAGCATCTTGCCCAACTATCTCCGTTCCCTATCTTTGAGTTTGCTTCTGAGCTTTCTGGCTCCAGTTGTACTGATTGCTGTGATTTTGGCAAGTTTATCCGTTGTAGGCTACCTGCCCCCGCTCGAAAGCTTTAGTCAGGTGGGTGTTGAGCAAATGCTCAAGTTTCTCGCTGTTTTTGGAAGCGGTTGTCCTCTCCAAGGTGTCTTGGTTATTGGCTCTACCTGTAGCTTCGCGGGCGCATTGTTTGATACCTACGCGTTCTACCGCGACCAGTACCTATACAACAACTAACAGGACTGCACGGCAATAGCGAAGAGTTCCTCCTTAAAGAACGGAACCTACCGCTCCTGTGCCTCCGCTCCCTTGGAAGTAAAGATAATCGACTACTTAAATATATAGATAGCTGCCATAACTTAAGTTTAAAGGCTCTTAACGGTAGAAGCAGAAAGCGCCGCTAAGAGCCAAAAGAGCTTTTATAAAAAATATAATATTGTTGAAAGTCGCGGTGATACAAGGTTATTCGCACTCAGGACTCAGTGGTTGAGAGAGTGCTGAATCCTGAGTGGTAAGGGTAAGTATGAAGTATGAAGGATGAAGTATGAAGGGTAAGAGGTAAGAGCTTCTCCCCATCCCCTCATCTCCCCTGCTCCCCTGCTCCCCATCTAACCGATCTACTATCTTTGAACGCAACTCGGTATTAATTGGGGATGAGAGAGGAGTCATTTTTTGCTGCACGCTCTTTCGTAAACTCCTCGTAGTAGGAGCGTTCGGTATTCACATTCCACAAATCGTGCTTTTCTCCCAGAATATTTCTGGCTGCCAACATCGCAGTCAGCATTGAGTGGTCTTGATTGTTGTAGCGATGCATCCCGTTGCGACCGACAGTTTGCAGGTTTTCAATCGTTACTAAATAGTCTTGAATTACTTGTAGATGCTGGCGATAATCACGGTCGTATACGGGGTAAGCTTTGGGCTGACGCAGTACCACACCATCTTCTACGTCACTCACCTCTGCTAGACCCAGCTTCGCCATCTCACGGGCGGCTAAATCAAGCAACTCAACATCAGACAGCTTCCAAAGTTCGTCGCCTTCACTACAGAAGTATTCCATTCCCAAACAAGTCTTATTGGGGTCGGGAACCATCGCCGGACTCCAATTTTTGAAGTTTTGGATGCGCCCGACTTTCACCTCTGGGCTATGAATGTAGATCCAGTTGTCGGGAAACAAGTCTGCTTTGTTGACAATCAACGACACAATCATGAACGCCCGATAACTGAGGCTATTTGCCGCCTGCACGACTTCTGCTGGTGGGGGGGGATCGAGGCGATTGATGAGTGCGGTTACGGGCATACTGGAGATGAAGTGGTCGCCTTCGATTTGGCGAGTTTCTCCATTTTGTCGAACTGTAATGCTTTTGATGCGATCGCCTTGACGCTCAAAACGAATGACGCTGCTCTCTAGCTCTACGCTTCCGCCTCGGCTTTCCACCGCTTCTGTGAACCGCTCCCACATCATTCCTGGCCCCAAGGCAGGATAGTCAAATTCTTTAATTAAGGTTTTTGTGTTGTTGCTACCAAACAAAGCGTTGAGGATAGCTGTCGTCAGGGACAGTCCTTTGATGCGCTGTGCTGCCCAATCCGCTTGAATTTTGTCGCAGGGAATTCCCCACACTTTTTCTGTGTAGGTTTTGAAGAAGGTTTGGAAAAGACGTTTGCCGAAGCGATTTGTTACCCAATCTTGCAAAGTCTCTTCAGTAGGTAGCGGCAACAATTGTGCTTTGAAGTAGCTGAGGAGAATCCGCCCACTTTCAACGATGCCCAGGTTGGATAAGGTATTAAAGGCATCAAGAGGATAGTTGAAAAATCGACCCTGATAGTAGATCCGCGACAGCCGAGGAACTTTCAGAAATTCTTCTCCTAGCACCTCTTGCCAAAGCTGCTGCACGGCTTCAACTTTGGTGTAGAAACGATGTCCGCCAATATCGAAGCGATAGCCTTTGTAAGTTTCAGTCCGAGCAATGCCACCCACCTTATCACCTTGCTCTAATACAATTGGCTGAATACCTTGTTTGACCAGTTCGTAAGCCGCCGTCAAACCAGCAGGGCCAGCACCAATAATCACGGCAGAATGGCGTTCCAATTAACGAAGCTCCAGGGCGGTTGTTATATCAGAGCGAACTTCTAAAACTTCCGAAAATTGCACTGCTAAGACGCGGCGTTTTTGGAAGTGGCGTACTGTGCCAGTGGCAAAGGCAAGCCCGCTGTAGAGATAATAAAGCCAATGCCAGGGAATAGTGCGTAGGGCGAAACGCTTACCGCGACAACTTTGAAAGAAGCGGTAAAGGGGGGCATTGAGTGCCAGGAGTAAGAGGGCAAGTCCAGTGGCGACAGCGAGAAAAGCAACAGACCATCCGGCGGCAATTAAGCACATCATTAGCCCGTAAACCAAGACTGTGCTGATGCGGTTTTCCGTGCGGAGGTTAAGGTCGTTGTTTAAGAGGCGATCGCGCCAGATGAGTTCTGTCCACGGTAGCGCTCGCTTAAAAAAGTCTGTTTTGATCAGGGAGATTGCTTCCCAACGCTTTAAATGCTTTACCTGCAACCCTTTGTGGAGCTGAATTTTGTAGCCTGCACGGCACAGGCGATAGCCGAGTTCGATATCTTCGACGGAGGGTTGGCGATAACGTTCGTCAAAGCCACCCATCCTGAGGAAAACGTCGCGGCGAATTGCCCCGCAAGCGCCCCAGAAAGTAGAGGCTTTCGTGGAGGCAATTTGGTGCGTGTAGTGGTGGAACAGGTTTCTATACTGCGATAGAAAATTCTTTGCCCCAGGTGCGTCATCGTAGGAACCGATCAACGCGTCTAAGTCGGGTTGCTGGGAAAACGCGATCGCCACCTGCTCTATTGCCTCCGGACAAATCGCCACATCCGCATCCACAAAAAAAAGGATGTCACCCCTTGCCGCCTGCGCCCCCACATTCCTTGCCCTAGCTGGGCCGGAACAAACAGAAAGTCTTAGCACCTTTACCCCAAACTCTTTGGCAAGTTGCCAGGAATCATCCGTATCGCCATCGGCTACGACAATCACTTCATCCGGTTGAGGTTGTGCTTCCATCAACTTTGACAGACACTCCCGAAAGGCTGTGCCTCCGTTGTACACCGGGATAATCACCGAAATTGTTGGCTTTTTAGGGAAGAGCATTACTTAGACTTACTTAATACAACAGTTTTCTTGGTTCTCTCAAATCCGCTTGAGACTAAGTAGTATCTACTAGAAAATTTTCTCTGCTGGTCAGGCGTAGCCCCTGGTAACACTTGCCTTTTCTTCTGCATACTGACTAAATGCAGCTTATTGCGCTCAAAGGTCTGTAGTTTTGTTAATTTCTTTGATCGTAGATGACTTTCCGTAATCAATGTTTATACGGTGATTGCTTCACACAATCTTTATAATTTAGCCGCATTTTTATAAAGAAGAAATAAAGTTTCAGTGAAGAAATGTCTAACTCCGGTAATTTTCTGCCATTATCAGCGCCATAAGTCTGTCTTGCTTTTGTGTGAATAATTATCATTCTTCCTTAGTTTCAGTAATTATACCTACCTATAATGCTGAAAAGTTTATAGAAAGAACCTTAAATTCAGTAATTTCTCAGACCTACTTAAATATTGAAGTCTTAGTCGTTGACGACGGCTCCCAAGATCGGACAGCGGAAGTTGTCAAGGCGATCGCCCAAAAAGACTCCCGAATTATTCTTTTGCAGCAAGAAAATGCCGGAGTTGCCGCTGCTCGGAATTTAGCCATAGAAAAATCGCGAGGCGAGTACATTGCACCGATTGATGCTGACGATATTTGGTATCCTCAAAATCTGGAAAAACAAGTGCAATGTATGCTACAAGCAGACTCCTCGGTGGGAGTCGTTTATTCCTGGTCAGTGGATATTGATGAAGAAGATCGACTCACGGGAGGATTTTATAACTCCAACCTACAGGGGAAAATTCGCGCCGCCCTTGTCTACAAGTATTTCATCGGTAATGCTAGTTCTTCTCTAATCCGTCGGGCTTGCTTTGAGAAAGTTGGCGGTTACAATCGCCACTTAAAAGAACAAAATGCTCAGGGATGCGAGGATTGGGAGATTTACCTACGTATAGCTAAACATTATCAATTTCGAGTAGTACCAGAGTTTCTTGTCGGCTACCGACAGATAACCAGCAGCATGTCTTGCAACGATGAACTAATGGCAAAGTCTCATTCTCTGGTTATGGCAAGCGTCCGCCAACAATCACCTGAGATTCTGCCCAAAACTTATCGATGGTCTAGCAGTAGTTTCTATGTGTATCTAGCGGCAAAAAATAGTCGAAGCGGTAACGTCAGCAGAACCTTATTCTGGCTGTACGAAGCGTTAAAGCTAGATACAGTGATGATGCTTTTGCGCCACCATCTTTACGCCTTGACTATCATCAGCATCTTTCAGCTTATTGTTCAAGCCGTCACCTCGACCATTGCTTCCGATTCTTGTCCTCCGTTGCCGTTGAGAGCCCCGGAACGAGAAATGACAACAGTGAATATTATTAGACGAACGAACATTCATCGATTTCTTCCTGCACAATTATATGAGAGGTGGCGATTAAGTAAATTAGTTCGCCCTTCAGAAAAAACTGAATTTCTGTATTCTCAAATACCCAAAGTCAAAGCTTTTAGTAATATCAAATCCCTTTGATTAATACTCCCTAGCTTTTTGCGGGAAAATGAAGCGACCTTCTCCCCCTGCTGTCCCTATTTCTCGGCTTCCTTTGCTCTCCTCAACCTTAACGGTGGGGATTGAAGCGGTTCAATATAATTCTATTTCTGCTTGCTGCTTAAACCTTTAGTTGTCTCTACTCCAAGAGCTTTTGCTTATGCTTAATCCAATCAAAGTGGTGGATATCGAATTGAGCCGCCCGCTCGTTAAGTTTGAAGGTTTAGATGGCTATATGGGGCTGCAAGGACTAGTTCGCCTACATGGTGCCCCCATTGGGTATATCAAAGCACCTGTGACGGCGGGTTGTGTGAGTGCAAAAACTTTAAGCACACTGATTCTGGAACAGCATAGCTGGTCTATCATCCACCACCTTTTGCAGAATGGATTAGCAGCACCCCCACGACCAGAAAAGTTGCGGCTTGAAGATTTGTTTGACGTGCCACCGCCACAGTATAGCGGGACGTTGCCGTTAGTGACGGTAGCGGTTTGTACGCGCGATCGCCCTACCGATCTTGCCCTGTGTCTAGATGCTCTCAGCCTTCTAGATTATCCAGCCCTCGATATTCTGGTTGTGGATAATGCCCCTAGCAGTGATGCGACTAAATGTCTGGTGCAGACAAAATATCCCCATGTCCGTTATGTGACAGAACCTCGTCCTGGTCTAGATTGGGCACGCAACCGAGCCATCATTGAGGCGAGAGGCGAAATTATTGCTTATACCGATGATGATGTCGTAGTCGATGCAGGGTGGGTAAAAGCTTTAGCCAAGGTATTCATCGAAAATCCAGAGGTAATGGCAATCACCGGCTTAGTTGTGCCTTACGAACTGGAAACAGAAGCACAAGTTTTGTTTGAGATGCAAGGCGGCTTTGGCAAGGGATTTAAGCGTAAGTGGTATGAAGTCAAACCGAATACGAAGACGCCGTGGTGGTTTTTTGCCACAGGTAATTACGGTACAGGGGCAAATATGGCTTACCGTCGCAGCGTGTTTGCGGAAGTGGGTTACTTTGATCCGGCTTTGGATGTTGGGACTCTCACCAATGGTGCTGGCGATTTGGAGATGTTCTTCCGGGTTGTAAAGGGAGGACATACGCTGGTTTATGAGCCTAATGCGATCGTCCGTCACCGCCATCGACGAGATTATGAGAAATTGCGAAAGCAACTACATGCAAACGGTGCCGTGTTTGCCTATTTCATGTGCAGTATCCGATTGCATCCTGAAGAAGCCTTTTCTTTCCTGCGGCTCGGTTTAACCTGGCTGTGGTCTTGGCATATCCGTCGCTTGTTTATGTCCTTCATGTATCCAACCCGCTTCCCTCGCGATTTGATTTGGGCAGAACTGATGGGGTGCTTTACGGGTTTGGGAACCTATCAGAAATCTAGTAAGGTTGCCGCCCAGATCGCCCAAGATTATGGCTCTCTTCCACCCATTAAAGTACCAAAAAAGCCTGTACCCTCTACAGAGCCTCCAAAACTTCCAGACGCGATCGCCGTGCGTACCGTTGAGTTAACTCAACCTCTACAGCCGATAGTTAACACGACCGACTATGCAAATGTGCGCGTCTATGTTACCTGGAATCATTCAGCAATTGGGAGCTTCGATATTGAAGATCAACACCAGCCCATTAGCGTAACTCGCTTGTGCGAGGCAATTGTTGACTCTCTGGGTATCAAACTACTCCAAGCCGACCCACGAGTGAATGTAGATGAGTGCGCCAGGGAAGCGATCGCCCTACTGAAGCAGCAATACACGCCAACTGAACCTAAGGAGGCAGAATCTATTAAGCTGCCTGTTAATGTCTCAGCTTCTATCGTGGTAGGAACATACGACAGACCTGACGATCTACGTAAATGCCTCCGCAGCTTAGTCGATCAGGAGTCACTCCGTCAGGTAGAAGTTATTGTTGTGGACAACCATCCTACTTCGGGTTTAACTCCACCTGTAGTAGCTGAGTTCCCAGAGGTAATCTTGGTGAGCGAGCCACGACAAGGGGTAGCTTATGCTCGCAATGCAGGTATTATCGTCAGTAAAGGGGACATCGTAGTCACAGTAGATGATGATGTGACAATATTCCCTGATTGGCTGGAAAAATTAATCGCACCCTTCGCTCGCGCTGACGTGATGACGGTAAGTGGAAATATCTTGCCTAGAGAATTACAAACCGAGTCACAGCAAATATTTGAGCAATATGGTAGTGGCGGTCTAGGACGTGGTTTTAATCGCTTTGAGGTTGACGGAGATTGGTTTGAACACTCTTGGATGCACTCTGTACCAACTTGGGAACTTGGTGGAACTGCCAATGCTGCCTTCCGTGCGACTATCTTTAGCCATCCTGAGATTGGTTTGATGGATGAAGCACTCGGCCCAGGTATGCCTTCAGGCGTTGGAGAAGATATCTATATCTTCTACAAGGTACTCAAAGCTGGTTATACGATCGTTTATGAACCTGCGGCACTGGTTTGGCACAAGCACCGCCGCGATATGTCGGCTCTACGCCGTCAACTCTACAACTACAGCAAGGGAATCATCTCCTATCATCTAACAACTTTCTTGTGCGATCGCGATCTGCGGGGATTACTGGCTGTAGCAATTGGTCTGCCGATGTGGCAAATGCAGCGAATTAGAGAACGGTTTCAACGTCGTTGCGCTCATCCTATCCCGATGATCTTATTGGATATAGCTGGGAATCTAGCGGGACCTTGGTCGCTATGGCAGTCTCGCCAACGAGTCAAGGGCGAAGGTCGTAGCGCCCCTTATATTCCCGTTTCCCAACGAGTGGATACCACAACATCAAAGCTTATTTTAGCGGAGACACCTAACTATGCAAACGTTGGTGAGTTTTACCCCGTATCAAAAAATTGAACGCTCATGCTATCTAAGCGGAAATTCCCAGATCCTCTCTATAAGTGGCGGTTAGCCTATCTATACGACCTATTGCGAGAGTTAGTTGCTCGCGATATGAAGTTGCTCTACAAGCGGTCAGCCTTAGGAATCGCTTGGACGCTGATTAACCCATTGCTACAACTGGCAGTTTTTGTCTTTGTCTTCCAGATTGTGCTACCCGTTTCCATACCCAACTACGCTTCGTTTGTGTTTACTGGTTTGCTCGTCTGGACTTGGTTTCAAAACTCCCTGTTCCAAGCCACTGGGGCGATCATCGCCAATCGTCCCCTAATCCGACAACCCGGTTTCCCAATAGCCATCTTGCCCGTAGTAATTACGACAACGGGCTTGATTCACTTCGTGCTAGGGCTTCCCGTCTTGATCGTCTTTCTGCTGATCGATGGAGTTCAGCTACAGCCTGTCATCCTATTTCTGCCACTTTTGCAGGCGCTTCAGTTTGCCCTAACCGTTAGCATCGCCTACTTACTAGCTGCTTTGAACGTCACGTTTCGGGACACCCAGCACACGCTCGGTGTCTTGCTACAGCTATTGTTCTATCTGACGCCCATTTTTTACGATATCAATAACGTGCCCGCCGCTTATCAGTACCTCTACAACCTCAACCCGATAGTACATATTGTCAACGCTTATCGGGATGTACTAATACAAGGAACGTTACCCAATTGGCAACCATTAGTAATTATCGCCGTCTTAATGGCAGTTTGTTTACCCATTGGTTTGCAGTTTTTTCGGCGGCAGAGCGATCGCTTTGTGGAGGAACTCTAAATGCCTGAAGCCATTATCGTCAAAAGACTGGGTAAGCGATTCAACCGCTACCATGCTGAACGACCTGTCACCATCATGGAAGCAGCACTGTCGGGTTTGCGGCGCATGAAACCCCTAGAGTGTTTCTGGGCATTGCGCGATGTCAGCTTCACTGTCTCTCCAGGTCAGATGTTAGGGATTATCGGTAAGAACGGCGCAGGTAAATCCACGCTGTTACAGCTTATTGGTGGCGTCGGACGTCCGGATGAGGGAAGAGTAAAAGTCAATGGACGAATTGGGGCGCTACTGGATTTGGGTGCTGGCTTCCACGCCGATTTGACTGGGAGAGAAAATGTTGGTGTCAGCGGCGTGGTGGCGGGTCTGACTCGTCGGGAAGTAGCGCGGCGCTTTGATGCCATTGTAGAGTTTGCCGAGTTAGAGCAGTTTATTGACAACCCAGTACGTACCTACAGCACGGGGATGCAGATGCGCTTGGCATTTGCGGTGGCTGTCCACACTGACCCCAATGTGCTTTTAGTGGATGAGTTTCTTTCGGTGGGCGACCTTTCGTTTCAGGCAAAGTGCTTAGAACGAATTGCCCAGTTGAAAACTTCCGGCTGTGCAATAGTCCTTATTTCTCACAGCGCGCAACAAATTCAGGAACTCTGCGACCAAGCGTTGTGGTTGCGTCAGGGGCAAATTGTGGCGTATGGGGAACCAGACGTTGTGGCGGGGCAGTACAAGGTCGAGATGCGATCGCAAACGCAGCAACGCACCCCCGTACGCCCTCCCAAACTGACCTCGGCAGGTACTGAGCTGCGACTCCATGAAAACCGCTTTGGCTCTTTGGATGTCGAAATTACCGACGTGCGCTTGCTACCAGCATCAGAAATCGAGAGTGGAGAAGCCCTGACGGTGGAGATTGAGTATCTGGCAACGCAGCTCATTATGGCTCCCATTTTCAGCGTCACCATTAGCGATGAAGAGGGTCAAATTTGCTTCGATACCAGCACGGCAACCCTTGGGCGCACCAGCGAAGTCAGCCTGCCCCTAACCACCTCGCTACAGCAAATTCAGGGCAAAGGACAGATTAAATTACATTGCGATCGCCTCGATCTCAATGGTGGGCGCTACTACGTCGATATTGGAATCTACGAGCAGAACTGGGCGTATGCCTACGACTACCACTGGCACGTTTATCCATTATTAGTGCGTTCAAAAATGGGAGCCAAAGGTGTCCTTGCTCCACCCTATCGCTGGGAGATGGGTAGCGTACAGCTATCCAGCCTTAAACGCTCTCAAACCCATCAACTCTAAAAGGTTGAGCCTTTCGTTTACGCCACAATTAAGTAAACGTCAGGATGCGAAATGAAATTACGTTTTTTCCGCCTCAACTTTTATATTCTGTTCATTCTAGTTGTTGCGGCAATCTTACGGTTTTATCAAATCGACCAGCCGTTTATTGATGCCTTTAGCTGGCGACAGTCTAGCACCGCAATGATGGCGGATAACTTTTACCGCACCAACCGCAATATCTTCTACCCCGAAGTCAATTGGGGTGGGGCTGGGCCTGGCTATCAAGGGCGCGAGTTCCAGACAGTCAGTTACCTGGCAGCGTTACTGTATCCCATTGTTGGTCAACAGGATTGGGTTGGTCGCTCGATCGCCGTAATGTTTGGTTTATGGGGGATCTTTGCCCTCTATCAACTCGTCCGTCGTGTCTGGGATGAAGAACACGCACTGATGAGTGCGGCGGTGATGGCATTATTACCAGGAAGCATCTTTATTGAGCGCTCTTTTCTTCCCGATCCCGCCATGGTTGCCTTGGTAACAACCAGCCTGTGGATGCTAGTTGCCTATCTGCAAACTGGGCGTCGGCACTATCTCATACTGGCTGGAGTCATTGGCAGTTGGGGTTTTTTGTCAAAAATTACGGGGTTAATCGTTGGGCTGCCGATGATGTATGCCATTGTTACGATTCTGGGTCGTAAGAAGATGCTGCATCCGAAAAAGCTGGGGCTACTGGGGGTTGTTGCCGTCCTTGGACTGATCCCAGTTGTGGCTTACTACCTATGGGCAAGACATCTTTCCCTTTCTTACCCGCCCTATCACTTTGCAGGTGAGGGAAACTGGCTTTGGGATGATGGGCTGACGAACTGGTTAAGCAAAACCTATTTCCTTCCCGGTCTAAGCCATATTTTTAATACCTGGCTTTGGACTGCTCCCGTCATTGCCCTTGTATTTTTTGGTCTGATTTTCCCCCCTCCCAGAGAGAAACCGACTCAAAACTCTCCAGTTAACTTTTCCGGTAAAGCACCTTGGCTGTTTCACTGGTGGTTCCTCGGTGGTGTCATTTACTACCTAATCGGAGCCAAGGAACTAGTTAATAACCCCTGGAACTTTCATCTGATCAACCCCGCCGCTGCTGCGATCGCAGGTCATGCGATCTTGGTGACAGCATCATTATGGAATCCAGTTTGGCGATCGCCTATTTCGCTATCAATCATTGCCGCCTTCCTATTCTTCATTGCCAGCTTCGGGCAGGCTGGTTTGCAATGGGTGTATAAACCCTACGCCTACGAAAGTTATAAGTTGGGGCTGGCTCTGCGTCAATTTAGCCAACCTGGCGACCTCGTAGTCACCCTAGCGAATACCCTTGGCGATCCGATTCCCATTTATTACAGCCAACGGCGCGGGTGGGTTTTTCCGCCAGTAATTGAGGATGGAGTCTTGCCCCAATTCCCTGAAGACGACAATGAGGCGATTCAAATGTTTGAGGAAATGCGGGCTAAGGGTGCAGATTGGTTAGGCATTGTTGAGGAGCGCAAAAAAGATTTCTGGACAGACCACCTAACCTTAGTTGAGCACATCAAACGCACCTGTGAGTTCAAAGCCAAAACCCCAGAGTGGGTTATTTATCGCATCTTTAGCCCAGAGGAGATGGCAAAGTTGCCGTAAGTAACAGGATCTAATTAAACGAACGTAGTTAACCAACTTCATCTGGTCTTCTGCCTAACAAATCCTGCCTTAATCCCCAGTTGTGGATTGCGAAGCTGAATTTCGTCTGGTTGAGCGGCACAAGGCAATTCAGCACCCCAACAAATACCCATGCGATCTTGGGGAGAGAAATAACTCACATTATTGATTTGTTTGGGTAAGACTTCAGCACTCGGCAACTTGGGCGGCAATATTAATTGGGCTTGGCTAGCATCACTGCTAGAAATAACGATAATTATGGCAATCAGAAAAAGCGAAGCGATCGCAGAGGCTTGACGTAATTGCCGGAGTTGATAGTAAGCCGTTAATCGATGAGCAAGCTTTGGCAAACTATTCTGATTTTGGCAGTACATCGCAGTTGTTAAGGCAGGCAGAAGCACTATATAACCAAACCCAAATCTGAGCAGGGGAGCTTGCAGCATCATGAATGCTGTTCCCACAACTGCCAGGGCTAGCATCCAAAGCTGGTCGTAACTTTGAGTAATTAGTGATTTTCTCACAACGTAAACTGCACAGAAAATAGAAACCAAAATTAGCAATGTAATCAGTTTGTTGGAGTTAATCGAGTTAAACCATTGCCAGAAAAGCCACACTGCTGGAATGACACTAGGCGGAGGCGAACCGTACCAAACTCCCCAACCACGAGTGACTTCTGCTTTCTGTTGAGCTTCTTGTACAGTAAGCGACCAGGGTAAATCCACACACAAAAAAGATGCCGGAAAAAACGGACATCCAGAGGAAACAATGCCAAAAATAAACATTGGCAAGAGTAGCAAAACGATGATAGTGCTACCTACTAAAATTCGTTTTAGGCTAAATTTTCCCCAAATATAGAACAGACTAGATATAAGTAAAATCGGCAGAGCAGTAAGCTTTATGGTCACTGCTCCAACTGATAAAATTAGCGGAATGATTTTGGTATCTACAGAAGTTTTTAATTCTTGTAAAGGCGCTACATTCTTGTCAGATGCAATTAGAATTGACCAAGAAACGACTACAGTTAGAAATATGACGACAATATCGGGAGACGCCGATACCAAAACTACCGACATTAGCTCTGAGGTAATCAGGAAGGGCAAGATAAAAATTGAGGCAACTATTACTAAGCTGTCGCTGAGTTGTGCCTTATTGGTGAAACTGTGAATTAGACAAATTAAGAAATGTAGTAGGGCAAGGAGCAAGGCAAAACCATTTGTTATTGCACTGACGCGATCGCCCAAAACTTCCGCATTTAAAGGTGCAGCGAAGGCAAACCAAGACGAAGTAAAACCAAACTGACTATTGAGCAATGCTAACCCTGGAACTGCGCCAAAGTCTGCTAACCAACGGATTGCCCCATAGTGATAAAGTCCTGTATCAATCCATCGCACTTGTTGAGTTGTTAATGCCGCTACCCCAAGTTCTAGGCTGAAGAATCCTAGAACTAAGGGGGGAGAAACCATCAACCAGAGCGCCACTATTTCCTTACGAGTATCCTGAGAGAGTAGAGATAAGGCGCAAAAAGCGATCGCAATAACGGCACCAACGACAGGAGATAGAGGCAGAATCAGGGAGGTTGCCAGGAGGGAGATGGAAAGAACGACGACTCCTAACCACAAGGCAGCTATGAGGCGATCGCCTACTCGTTTAAAGCGATTAGCTGGCACGAGATTCAGTAGCGCTGTTCCAATTAAGCCGCAAGCAATAAGAAGAAAATTCCAGGCAACGGTAAAATAAAGCATCAGGTATTTTTTTGTTGACTAGATAAAATTAGCCTAATCATTTGTTCTGCTAAATACTAACCAAAGTAATTTAGAGATGTCAGCCTTTTTAAGGTTTAACTTATAAAAAAACTATTTGAATTTGTTAATTGGCGATGGAACAAACTTTGCCTTTATTCTCAATTATTATCCCCACTTATTGCCGTCCAGAGAGGCTGGCTACCTGCCTTCAGTCCCTCGCAAAGATTGACTATCCTCGCGATCGCTTTGAGATCATCGTGGTAGATGATGGTAGCGAAATGTCCCTCGAAGCGATCGTGACTCCCTTTTGTGAGGCACTAGATGTTACTCTGCTGACTCAACCCCATGCAGGCCCAGCAACAGCACGGAATACTGGGACATTGGCAGCGAAAGGGAAGTTCCTAGTTTTCACAGATGATGATTGTGTTCCATCACCGGATTGGCTAAAAACCTTGGCGGCTCAATTTGCCCTGACGCCGGATTGTCTGATTGGAGGTCGGACGCTGAATGCGCTTCCCGATAACCTCTATTCCACGGCTAGCCAGGTATTAATTGATTACCTTTACAGTTATTACAACGCGAACCCTAAGCAAGCTCGTTTTTTTGCCTCGAACAACTTTGCTTTGCCAAAAGAGTCTTTTGAAGCAATTGGTGGCTTTGATACAAGTTTTCCCTTAGCAGCAGGAGAAGACCGGGAATTTTGCGATCGCTGGCTACAACGTGGTTATCTGATGATTTACCTGCCAGAAAGTTGCGTTTATCATGCCCATAAACTGACTCTCCGCAAATTTTGGTCTCAACACTTCAACTACGGTCGGGGTGCGTTTCGTTTTCACGAAATCTGCGCTCAACGCCATCTCGAACATCCAAAGCGGGAAAAGTTATCGTTTTATCTAAATTTGCTCGGTTATCCGTTGTCACTAGCAACGTCTCATTCTGTGCTGTTGATAGGAGGGTTGTTTTTTGTTTCACAGGTGGCAAATGCCGCCGGGTTGGCTTGGGAGAAGTTCTCTAGGGATGTGCCACAGCTATAAATTAACCACACCAGGCACACCAGAACACAGAGGAAGAAGAAGAGAAAGAGGAGCGATCGCTTAAGTAGGACGGCGTAAATGATTAAAGGTTTGTAGTGAGGGCTTTAGCCCTCGCACGTAGAACTTCAGCCCTTACTACGAGACAATTTTAAAAATTTACATTGCTTCACATAGTTTGATTGATTTGCGCCTACTTAACTTTCTTCCAAGACGCTTGAATCAATCTAAAACGGCTAAGACAGCTTTGGGTGAAAGTTTGTCTTTGAACCAAATGATCTTCGCAGGAACGTTTTCTACTTTAACTCCGGCTTTTTCTAAATTTAGTCGCTCGGAAACTGCCAAAATCAGGTTGTCGCATTCCGAACGGCGGACTTGAGAAAACTTTTTTTGTAAGTAATCGGGACGCCAATAACCGACAATTTCTAGCAAAAAGTCGCGTCCATCGGGATGAATGAGGCGAAAGTCGGGAATCATCACACTACCGGGGAGGGGGATCAGATCTACCTCTCGTTCTAGTCGCCAGTCGGTTTTTAGGGAGTCCCAACGGTTGGCGAAGGAGGCTTCGATCATGCTGTCGTAGGTTTTCCCTGGTAGGTAGTGGGTGACTAAGCCGCAGTCGTCGCTGAGGGTAAATTGCCCGGTTTTCCAGGTGTCATTGTAGGGATCGCGAGTCTGTAAGGTGGCTTTGAGCGTCCATTTTGTGACGTGGAGCAGGGCAGGGAGGAGTTTAGCGATCGCTAACCCATATCTCGTACTCGGCTTAAACAAACTCACTGGCCCATCTACGGTGATTGTAAAACCATGATCGGCATCGCCCTCAATGTAGGTCATCAATTGAAACAGTTTTAGGTAGCGAAATAGCAATTTGTACTCTCCGGGATCGTTGCGGTGAGCGTTGATTTTAATTTCGCTGGCTTTATAAAAGATGCCCTGCACTTGGGATAAGTTGTAGCGATGCAATAAGGCTTCCGGGACGGGGGGATCAAATTGAGTCAGGATGCGATTTTCCTGTAAGTCGGCGTAGAGTCCTTTGCGAATGTGTTCGATGTGGATGTCTTGGTTTAATTCCTGGCTGAGGGTAGCTGACAGCGTTTCCAGGGTTCTGACGGTTGCTTGAGGGCTGGGGGTAGATTTTGCCGACAGGGAAAAGACTCGCTGTCGTAATAATTGCGGTTCTAGAGGACTGACGATCTCGAAGGTGCAGAAGTGATTCTTGAGCAGGTGGGCAAGTCCCCGTTTAAAACGGTAGTCGGGGCTGTCGCCTTCTAGCGATCGCATTTCGCTATCAAGTTCCCCCTGCGTCCCCCCAACAGCCGCCTGAAAGCGATTAATCAATTCCATAGCAATACCGATGGCGTTGTCGTCAATCGGCACTCGCTTGGGAATCATGGTTTCCCCATTTTGTCGATAAATCAGCAGATCAGTTGGGAGCATGTGAATGAAGGGTGAAGTATGAAGTATGAAGGGTGAAGTATGAAGTATGAATAGGGTTGGTTATTGCTTCTTTGCTGCACCTCTGCACCTCTGCACCCCTGCACCCCTGCACCCCTGCACCCCTGCTCCGGCTGGCGATCGCGCTATGAACCTTGACATCCTCACCGGGCTAAAGCCACGGTGATTCCTAAACCTCACGATTTAGGCTTCGGCCGTGAGCTCAGCCGAACGGTTTCTGTTTCATTGCAACTGCCTCCACTCACAAAGAGTATTGGTCTTATGTTCGCTCCACAGACTAACCCCGCAAGCCCTGCGGTTCTCATGTGTCGATACTCACAACAAGTATTTATGTTGTTTGTGATTCAAGGGTTGGATCGTCCATTGCCCCGTCCTCTTTTCCCGGTCTACCGATTTTTCTTCCCCGTTGCAAGGTGCTTGCAAACTTTGGTGTTAGGGTTTATGTCTCCATCGTCGCGGGTGGGTCAGTGACCACAACTATTGTACCGTATAGTGTAAAGCTGTCCTAGTGGTCACTGACTTGTGCTGAGCTTGTCGAAGTAGCTTGTCGAAGTGAAGGGCGGGGTTTCAGACCTAGGAGTTTTGATGAGTTGGTCAAGGGGAGAAAATCCGTGCCTATGTCTTATACGATATTTAAACCCTTAGAGTGCCGACCTGATAGTTACTGGGGCTGGTATCAACAAGGTAATGCCCTGCGGAATCAGAAACGTTACCAGGAAGCACTCCTTAGCTATGACAAAGCCTTAGAATATTATCCCTCTGACTATTGGGGATGGTATCGTCGAGCGGGGGTTTTGGATGCGCTGGGTTGGTATCGAGCCGCAATTGAGAGCTATGACCAGGCATTAGCCGTAAAACCCAGAGATTACTGGGCGTGGTATCGCAAAGGGAATGTTTTGCGGCGATTAGGTAGATACGACACCGCGATCGCATCTTATGACCAAGCTTTAGCTGAGCGTCCCTCTGACTATTGGGCTTGGTACAATCGCGGCTGTGTTGCCTTGGTAGATTTGCAGGATTACAAAGTTGCACTGGCGGCGTTTGACAAAGCCTTAGATGTGCAACCAACGGATTACTGGGGGTGGTACCGCAGTGGGGAAGCCCTGCGGCGGTTGGGAAGTTATGAAGATGCGATCGCGGCGTTTGATATTGCTCTGGAATTGAGAAAAAATGATTACTGGGCGTGGTATCGCCAGGGAGATGCCCTGCGAAATTGGGAACGCCTGGAAGATTCCCTCAACTGCTATGAAAAAGCTTTGAGCGTCAAGCCCTCTGACTACTGGGCGTGGTATCAGCTAGGTAAGGTTTTGCAGCAACTGCACCGCTATCAGGAGGCAATTGAGTGTTACAACCACGCCCTAGACGCGGAACCGGAAGGGGCTTTAACCTGGTATAACCGAGCTTGCTGTCAGGCTCTACTGGGGAAAAAAGCAGCCGCGATCGCCAACTTGCAACGAGCGATTGACCTCAACCCTAGGCGCTACCAAGACAGTGTGGCTACAAACCCTGACTTTACCAATCTGCATCAGGATGAGCGCTATCAAGCCTTGATCCATTTAAGATAAAGTTTTCCCCTCTGCCTAATTAACAGTGGCATAATGTGCCATTGCAGACTTGCTAATAGCACGTTCGCAGGTTCGTCTTAAGTATTTATGAGTAATGCACCAATGGCTGACACCTACAGGTACTGGTACCAGCAAGGAGAAACATTACGATCGCGATCGCAGTATGAAGAGGCGGTGGCTTGCTACGACAACGCGATCGCCATCTGCCCAGCTGATTACTGGGCGTGGTACCAACGCGGTATTGCCTTAGATGAACTGGCTCGCCATGAAGACGCCCTCTACAGTTTTGACAACGCCCTAGCAGAACGACCGCAGGATTACTGGGCATGGTATCAGCGTAGCCGTACCTTGCAGCGGTTGGGACGTTTCCCAGAGGCGATCGCGGCTTTGGATAACGCCCTAGCAGAACGACCGCAGGATTACTGGGCGTGGTACAACCGGGGTTACATTGCCTTGTATAACCTCAATGACTATGAAGCGGCGATCGCTTCCTTTGACAAAGCCTTGGACATACGTTCCTCTGCTTACTGGATATGGGATCGTCGGGGGGAAGCACTCCGCCAATTGAGTCGCAATGAAGAAGCCCTGGAGTGCTACGACAGAGCCTTAGATATCAAATCCAATGTCAGCATCACTTGGTACCACAAAGGCAAAGCCCTCGATGGTCTAAATTCTTGGAACGAAGCAATTGAGTGTTACCAAAGAGCTTTAGAAATTAATCCTTATGTAGCTATCGTTTGGTACGACAAAGGCATTGCCTACGATGAGTTGGAACGTTACGAAGAAGCCTTGAGTTGCTACCAAGAGGCGATCGCGCTTTACCCCTTGCACTACTGGGCATGGTATCAACAAGCGCAGGTACTTGAGCACCTAAATCGTTATCAAGACGCTCTCAATAGCTACAACCGCGCCCTAGAAGTCATGCCCGATTGGAGCATCTGGGGGGAGCAGTATCATCAGCTTGGGAGCTGGATTTGGCACGACCGAGGCACCGTGTTACAGCAATTAGGACACTATCAAGACGCAAGTGCCAGCCTCGAAAAAGCCTTGGAAATTAAACCCAATAACGCCGACACCTGGTATAGCAAAGCCTGTTGTGATGCCCAACTTGGGAATACCGAACAGGGACTAGAAAGCCTACAACACGCCCTCCAGCTCAACCGCGATCGCTATCGTCCCTTAGCACAAAGCGATCCTAGTATCGAATCCCTACGTCGCGATCGCAAGTTCCTCAGCCTGATTGAAGAGTGAACCTCAAGAAGGAAATCAAGGAGACGTTACGGTGAAACGTCTTCGAGTGGGCTACATCACTGACAAAACATACTCGCCTTCATTAACAGCATAGTTAGTAGAAACATCAAATACTAACCCTGCTGTTTCTGCACAAATATCAATCACAGCAGGTAAATTTCCGACTTGCTTAAAACTGATAATTTGATACAAATGCTCTCCGGCTTTAACCTCACTGCCTAATGGCACCCTTTCTTGAATCATTCCACCAGCTGGAGCGTAGTATTTTTTAATTTGATTTTTTTGGATAAAACTCATTTCCTTAGCCTCTGCATCTCTCAGAGGAAAGCCAGGAATTTGTAAAAGTCCTTGTTGTACAAGGTAGTTTTTAATTCCAGCGACTCCTTTTTTCACTGATTCTGGATTCATTTGCATTCCAGAACCTAGTTCCAACGTCCAAGACTCTACATCAAAATTTATAATTTTACCCAAGCCTGATAACTCCCTTTCCAAAGCCAGCCAGGGTTTCATAAAGGCTTCATCAAACGCATCGCCGTCATATTCATTCATGACAATTCCGTAATCAAGCAAGAAAAAATTCGCACTTTCTTCTCTTCCCTGAAAGCAATACAAATAATCTAGAGCTTGATTGCTAGAACTATGAATATCAATGACATAATTAGCGTCTAAACATAAGGATTGGAGCTGATAGCGATAGCGCTCATTGTGAGGAACACTACTAGGAGCCTTGATTTTATCGAGTTGTTTATCTAAATTTAAAATAATTCGTTGTAAATAATTTTTTCGTATTTCAGCAATTTCAAGATTGATTTGAGTAGATGCAAACTCAGATAGATCCTGGCACTCTTTCTCATAATCCCAAAAAATCCGGTTCCAATCTTTGCCGTCGTAAACATTAAAACGTCCGGTGGAAAAGAAATGAGTCCGCTGACTAGTACTTAAAGGATTACAAACAGGCACCAGCCAGATTTCACCGTTGAGTTGGCTTTCATCTAAAGTCATCAAAAATTCAATGAGCTGATAGATAACGGCATTACCAACAATTTCTGCTCCATGCAGATTGGATTGTAAATACGCTTTTTTGCCGGGTTGAGTCCCAAAGAATTTGTAGACTTGAATTTCGAGGCGATCGCCAGACGCTAATTGCAGCAGTGGAATTGTATCAACAGTAGGAATCATGGATAAATATTAGTAAGAAGTTAAGGCGGTTAAAAAAATTATTAAGTTGTCTTAGCCTCTATGAGTTAGAAACAATTCAGTAGCAGGATCTATCTCAGGAGGACATGTAAAAATTATTGGTTTGTAGTGAGGGCTAAATTCCTCAAAATGGGGCTAAAGCCCTGACTACGAACCTTTAAAAATTTACATGGCAACGCAAAGTTTGATTGATTCGCCGACTTACTAGCTCCTTAAGTACCTGGCAAAGAACGCAGACGCTCATCGAGGTGAATACGTTCTGCCAACGCATGCAGCAAAGGGCCATGAGCGCCAAACTCTACAACGCTCACTGATCCCACGGGACAGCCTAAGCGATAACGAAAGCGCCCCACATCAATGCCCAACAAGCTACACAAAGTAATCCGAATTGTCGCTTTGTGAGAGACGATGAGTACATTACCCGTGCTGTAGCTTTGCTTAATTTCTTCGATCACCTGTAAGGCACGGGAGGCGATCGCCACTGCTAATTCCCCTTCAGTTGGTGGATACCAAGCCGGATCAGCTAACCAACGGATATAGTCATCGTGGTAGTCATGGGAAACCGTTTCCACTGATTTCCCTTCCCACTTCCCATAGTTAATTTCCTTCAACTCCTCCCGCTGTTCTGGTTGTAAGCCAACTGCCTCACATAACGGTTTAGCCGTGGCGATTGTTCGCTTCATTGGGCTACAAAAAATTGCTGCCCAGGGCATTGCTTGATAGGTAGCCGCAAACGCTTGCGCCATCTCAATACCCTCTGGTGTGAGTTCTGGATCGATGGAACCGCAGTAGACATTCTCCCGGCTGCAAGTTGTTTGCCCATGACGCAGGAAAAAAAGCTTGAGGCTCAAAGTAGTGACCTAGTAAAGAACTGAGACTAGGTTACAACGGCATTACTCCAGCAGATTGTGATCTGTAAGCCGGAATCGGGAATAATAAAGCCGTATTCATCTCTGACTTACGCCTTTTCTTGCTGAAGAAGCAATATCTGTAGGGGTATGGTACGGCGGCTTGCTACCTATAGCGGACAAGCAAATTACTGGCGTAAGTTTTATTCATCCGGTAGCCTGACTAAACATGAAACTCAACCTCCTACTAATCGTCGCGATTACTCTTGTGAGTACTGGATGTTCTGGAGGAGGGCGTTGTGCCAGTGGTGTCTTTGCTGATGTCGCGACTGGCTACGTCGCTGCTGGAGAAAGCGATCGCGCTTTGGAAGCGGCTCAAGCCATGAGGAAATCCGCTCTTCAAGCACGGGTACTCAGTGAAATCGCCGCTAGCTATGTTAAAGCGGGACAGGAGGACAAGGCAACTGCACTCTTTACCCAATCCTTAAAGATTGCCGACAAAATCGACTCCCCCCCTGACAAAGCGATGCTACTAGAGGCGATCGCCTTGAACTATAAAGAAGCGGGACTCAATAACCACGCGGCTGCAACTCTATCTCAAGCCCTACAAGTCTCCAATTCCATCTGGGGAGCAGAATTTATCAAGGACACTGTATTAGAAAGAATTGCTGTTCGCTACGCAGAAATTGGCAAACCTGAGCAAGCCTTTCAAGTGCTGGACTCCATCTGGGGAGACTACCCCAAAGCCAGAGCAAAATCTCGTATCGCCTTAATGTATTTCGCCGCTGGTGACAAAAATCGAGCTTTGCAAATCGCTGCCAACATTGAGACGGCATCGTCTAAAGCCAATGCGTTGATGCAAATAGTCGCAGATACGGGGAAATATGAGCAAACCCTAGCAATTGCTCAAGAAATAGAAGACCCGACGCTCAAAAGCCAGATTTTAACCAAAATTGCCGCTCTGTATTCAGCCAAGCAACCCGAACAAGCGGCGAATGTATTGTCTCAGGCGTTGCAAGCGTCCCAGGCGATAGAAGAGACGCCTGGGCAAGTAGAACAATTGAGTCACATATCCCTCGCCTATGCAGACATAGACAAACCAGAGTTAGCCGCAAAGACTTTGGCTGAAGCACTTCAGCTGGTAAGTAATATTGACTCGGCTGATCGGCAAGCGGAAGCCTTGGTTAATATCGTTTCAGATTCGGCAAAAGCAGAACAAAAAGAGCAAGTAGCTGCTGTTTTAGCACCAGCCCTGGCAGTTGCTCAAACTATCGACAACGAGCAGAAAAAAGCTGAGACATTGGCAAAATTGGCGATCGCCTCTACAACAATCTATTCCTACAACCAAGTTATTGACCTGATTCAAACTATTGCCTATCCTGAGATTCAGGCGTCTGCTCTGACTGAAATTGTCGAAAAATATCAAAAAGCTGGACAAAAAGAGCAGTCAACTTCGGCGTTAACCCAGGCACTTCAGACGATTCAAACTTTAAATAATCCTCAGGAAAAAGCGCGCCAATTAGGAATAATTGCGGTGCAACTTGCCAGATTTGGAGACTACCAACAAGCGATCGCGATCGCCCAAAGGATTGATCCGATTCAGGGCGGCTTACCAAAAGCCTCAGCTTTAGCGAAAATTGCTCAACTATATGTGAAAGATGATCAAAAAGAAAATGCGATCGCGCTTTTATCCTCAGCCCTAACCGCCGCCAAAGCAACTCCCTGCCCTATGAGGGAACCTTAATCAGCGTTTCTGAGCTGAATCAGCAACGTTTGGGTTGTCCAAGTTGGGCAACCACATCCCAAAAAATCGCAATCTTGAGTCCAAATCGCCGCCTCCATCTCCAAGGCTAAAGCGACGGTAAACCAATCATCTGGATCTCTGGGAATCCGGTTTCTCGCTTCTGTCTCTAAGTGGCTGTACTCCGCTTCTGCAACCAAGGTAATCTTAGTTTCAATGAGGCGCATTGCCGATGCTAAAATTTCCTGTGCAGTTGCCTCAGTGAGTCCACCTCGACGTACTCTTGCTCTCAGTCGGCGTCTTAACTCATACTGAGTTTCATCCAAAATTCGCTCAGTGATAGAGAGAGCTAAATCAGAATGTTGGATCAGTTCCCTGCCTCGTTCCCGCAGCAGTTCCCCGACCAGTATATTAGTATCAATCACTAGTCTCATTGTCATAGGGAAACGGCTTGCTTAAATCAAAAAGATCGGCAAATTCATCTTCTGTCATACCCGTTTCCGCTAATGCTTGCTTAACAGCTCGATCTAAACGCTCCACGGCACGTTTGACTTCTTCCTGCTTTGTCCGCTTCTTTGGGTAGTAATGCCCTACTACCTCGCCATCTTGCACGATCGCTAGTGGTTCGTTCCCAGTTAGATAATCGAGCGATCGCGTCTTAAATTTTTCTACTTCCACATGCTTCATGGCTTACCTCTTCATCGATTCAGCTCATCTGGTAGCTACATTTTAGGTAAGTTCTAGCTTTGAAGACTAGGTTGGGCGCGATCGCGTCTAAGCCCTTTGTAACAGCAAATACAAATTGCTGGAATCATAAAATTCTGGCTTCTTGCACTTGGATTTGCTGAAACCTCAACAGAGGTAGGAACTACGTCTTTACAACACCTATGCTCACCACTTCAAATACGCCGCCTCAACACCCTGCTCCCGCCGAATCTTTCCATCCTTCTCAAACCAGTCAATCACCTGCTGATGTGTCAACTCCTCAACCGGAATGCCCGTATCTTCCCCAATGTGCTTTAACAAGCGTAAGGACGAAATCGTTAATCGCGTTAAAAACTTCTCAGGGGAAGACAGCAACGCGAAATCAACATCTGCTGACTCTTCGGTAGTTAAAAATTGTGTGGTGGGTTGCTGAGAATTAACCATAGTTATAAGCAATATTTCTAACTTTTAGGATAACAAGCCTTGTTATTCGTTAATCGTCTTTGCATCGAATCAAATAGCCGCAGCGGTGCTCGCCGTCATTAATCCAGTGCGTCCGTTCCACCTGACAATCTGGTAGTGCGGCGGCAAACATTTCTAACTCATGTCCGCATACGCTGGGGAAAGACTCAGCCACATTGGAAATGGCGCAGTTATGTTCCGTCAAGATGAACTGAGTTTGAGGATTTTGCTCAGGATGTTCTATCTTGTGCCACTCTGCCATATAACCTTCTGCTTTCCGTAGCTCTACCAAATTGGCAACCCGTTCTTGTACAGAACCCTTCCCCAGACGCTGCCGATATTCGATCGCCTTGCGTTCCCATTGTTTGCGGAGAATCGTGCTAACCTGCTCCTTGCCTACAGTTTCTGCCAAGGTATCCAAAAGCGAGACGGCAAATTCACCGTAGCGGTTGGGGAAGCGATGCGCTGAAAGCGCCGCTACGCTATCGCGTCCCTTTTGACTTAACTGATAGACGTGCTGAGGACGCCCCATACCCGTTTGCACCGACTGATACTCAATGAGCGCTTCTGCTTCTAAATCCTTTAGATGACGCCGAATGGCTTGCGGACTCACCGCCAAGGCTTCTGCTAAATCTTGTGCCGTTGCTGAAGCGTGTTTTAGTAAATGTTGCAGAATGTCTTGTTTTGTGGAAGGTTGGTGCGCGATCGTCATCGTCTTTGGTGTAAGAGCAGCATTGAAAGGCAAGGGAAAAATCCCAATTCGGACTTTGACAACATCTTTATTGTTATTGTATTTTACAATGGAGTTAAACAACAGGGTTGTTGTTTTAGTCTTCAGCTCAAGATAGTTGCTGCTTGACGCCAACCCGCACCCACCGCTGATCCTTAAAGCCTCCTGTAGAAAGCACTAAGAACATTTAATAATGACTGCCACCGTAAAGACACTTGTTAACCAGCCTTATAAATACGGTTTCGTCACCGATATTGAAGTAGATACCCTTCCTCGTGGTTTGAGCGAGGATGTAGTTCGCCTCATCTCTGCCAAAAAGAACGAACCGGAGTTCATGCTGGAGTTCCGCCTCAAAGCGTATCGGCAATGGCAGAAGATGAAGGCACCCCAATGGGCGCATGTCGAGTATCCTCCCATTAATTACCAAGATATTATTTATTACTCGGCTCCCAAAAAGAAAGCCCAAAAGCTTGATAGTCTCGATGAAGTCGATCCTGCCCTTTTAGAAACCTTCGAGAAGTTAGGGATTTCCCTCTCTGAGCAAAAGCGTCTAGCAAATGTTGCCGTAGACGCCATCTTTGATAGTGTTTCCATCGCGACGACATTCAAAGACAAACTAGCAGAATCCGGCGTGATCTTTTGCTCGATCTCCGAAGCCCTACAAGAACATCCCGAGTTAATTAAGAAATACCTGGGTAGCGTTGTCCCCGTTGCGGATAACTACTATGCAGCCCTCAATGCTGCCGTATTTAGTGACGGTTCCTTCGTGTTTATCCCCAAAGGCGTCAAATGCCCGATGGAACTGTCTACCTACTTCCGCATCAACTCCGGAGATACTGGGCAGTTTGAGCGTACCTTGATTGTTGCCGAAGAAGGCGCTTCCGTCAGCTACCTGGAAGGCTGTACCGCACCGATGTATGACACCAACCAATTACACGCGGCTGTTGTAGAGTTGGTGGCGTTGGACAATGCCGAAATCAAATACTCCACCGTGCAGAACTGGTACGCTGGCGACGAAAACGGCAAAGGTGGTATCTACAACTTCGTGACCAAGCGGGGACTCTGTAAAGGCGTCAACTCCAAAATTTCTTGGACGCAGGTAGAAACAGGTTCCGCCATTACTTGGAAGTACCCTAGTTGCGTCTTGGTGGGTGACAACTCCGTCGGTGAGTTTTACTCCGTTGCCCTCACCAACAACAAGCAACAGGCAGATACCGGAAGCAAGATGGTGCATATCGGCAAAAATACCCGTAGCACCATTATTTCCAAGGGAATTTCTGCGGGTCGTTCTCAAAATAGCTACCGAGGTTTGGTGAAGATTAGTCCCAAGGCGGAAGGCGCACGGAACTACTCTCAGTGCGACTCGATGCTGATTGGCGACACCGCCCAAGCAAACACCTTCCCTTACATCCAGGTGGAGAACAACACCTCGAAAGTAGAACACGAAGCCTCTACCTCAAAGATTGGGGAAGACCAGTTATTCTACTTCTCTCAACGAGGTATTTCTGAAGAAGATGCGATCTCAATGATGGTGAGCGGCTTCTGTAAGGATGTCTTCAACGAGTTGCCAATGGAGTTTGCGGCTGAAGCAGACAAACTACTCAGCCTGAAGTTGGAAGGCAGTGTGGGTTAATAACTTTGCTACCTATAGTGGGCATTATCCTTTGCGGCTTGGTGTGTTCAACGCCCTAGGTCGCAAAGGGAAGTGCAGAGGGGCAAGAGAGGAGTTTAGAGGTTAGCGATGATTAAGGAAAATAGCAAAGTAATTTTATCAGTGCGCGGTCTGACGGCAGAAGTCGATGGCACAGAGATTTTGCAGGGCGTGAACCTGGAAGTAAAAGCCGGGGAAATTCATGCAGTAATGGGGCGCAACGGTTCTGGGAAGAGTACGTTCTCCAAGGTTCTCGCTGGACACCCGGAGTATAAAGTCACGGGTGGCGAGATTATTTTCAAAGGCGAAAATATTTTGGAGACAGAACCGGAAGAACGAGCGATCGCGGGAATCTTTCTCGCCTTCCAGTACCCGTTGGAAATTCCCGGTGTCAGCAATTTAGACTTCCTACGCGTCGCCTACAATTCTCGCCTGAAAAATCAGGGGAAAGAGGAAATAGATGTCTTCGATTTTGAAGACTTAGTTCATGAGAAGTTGGACATTGTGAAGATGAATCCTAGCTTCTTAGAACGCAGTCTTAATGAGGGCTTCTCTGGTGGTGAGAAGAAGCGCAACGAGATTTTGCAAATGGCTTTGTTAGAGCCAATGCTAGCGATTCTTGATGAGACGGATTCTGGCTTGGATATTGATGCGTTGAAGATTGTTGCTGATGGCGTCAATCAGTTGGCAAGTCCTGACAATGCGATGATTTTGATTACCCACTACCAGCGGATGCTGACTTACATTGAACCGGATTTTGTTCATGTAATGCACGCCGGACGCATTATCAAGTCTGGTGGTAAGGAATTAGCCCTAGAGCTAGAAAAAACCGGGTATGACTGGATCGATCAGGAGATGACGGCGGAGGTGGCGACGCGATGAGCATTCAAGCTTCTCCTAGTACCGAGGCGATTGTCTCTAAAGCTGATAGTACCCGCGATGCTTATCTGGCTAAATTGTTGCAGCAATGCCAGAAACTACAGCTGCAAGTTTTAGAACCAGAGCTAGCCGTCTTGGTGCAAACGTTACGCGATCGCGCTTCTTCCGGGATTGATCAACTACACATTCCCACCCGCAAGGATGAAGAGTGGCGGTTTACAGATTTGTCGCCTCTGTTGCAAGTTGATTTTCAAGCGCCAACACCAATAAAGTTGGCAGCATCTGCGATAGAAACAATACCGGAAGCCGCGCTCAGACTGGTGTTTGTCAACGGCACCTATGCACCGCAATTGTCAGCCACCGATGAGTTACCGGAAGGGGTGGTAGTGACAAATTTGGCACAGTTACCCGTTACCCATCGCTCGCAGGTGGGCAACTATCTGGCTAAATCTGAAGGTGTTGAAGATGTCTTCACGGTGTTGAATACGTCGGGGTTGACGGATGCAGCAGTGGTTTGGGTAGCCCGTAACGTTAGCATCGAGACGCCTATTCATCTGTTGTTTATCTCTGCTGGAGAGCATACACTTTCTCAGCCGCGTTGTTTGGTGGTGGCGGAGTCGGGAAGTAGTGTGACGGTGGTGGAGGAGTATACGAACCACAGAGGCGCAGAGGGCGCAAAGGAAGAGGAAAAAGAGGTATATTTCGCTAATAGTGTTACGGAAATTGTGCTGGAGGAGAACGCGCAGGTTCGCCACCACCGGATTCAACGGGAGAGTGGCGCGGCGGTTCATATTGGGAAGACGGCGGTGGTGCAAGGGCGAGATAGTCGCTATAGCTGTAATGCTATAACCGTGGGTGCAAGGTTGTCGCGGCATAACTTGGAGACGTTACAAACAGGTGAACAGACGGAAACAACCCTGAATGGTTTAACGGCGATCGCGCGGGAACAACTGGCAGATACTCATAGTGCGATCGCTTATACAAAGCCTTATGGCACTAGTCATCAGTTGCATAAGTGCATTGTGGATGGCAAGGCTCAGGCAATCTTCAATGGTAAGATTTTTGTCCCCCAAGCGGCGCAACAAACCAACGCTCAGCAGTTGAACCGCAATTTACTCCTCTCTCCCAAAGCGCGGGTAGATACCAAACCCCAGCTCGAAATCACGGCTGATAATGTCAAATGTTCTCACGGTGCCACAGTTAGCCAGTTAGAACCCGAAGAAGTCTTTTATCTGCAAAGCCGTGGCTTGAGTCAAGCAGATGCGCGTAATCTTTTGATTGATGCCTTTGCGGCGGAAATTATCCAGCAAATACCCGTATCTTCTCTGCGAGAGACACTGACTAAGTACGTTGCCAAGATGAGTAAATAATCAACAACTTATCTTCAATTAGCTACGAGACACAGCGCCAAAATATCTGCGTCCATCTGTAGTTCCCTTAATCCCCGTTTCCCAATCGAGTTATGACTTTCACCAAAGAAAGAAGCCTCGCCGATCGCATCCGCGCTGACTTCCCAATTCTCCATCAGGAAGTACAAGGCAAACCCTTAGTTTACCTAGATAACGCCGCCACCTCCCAAAAACCCTTGGCGGTACTTGATGCTCTACAGAACTACTACGAAAAGGATAATGCCAATGTCCACCGGGGCGCTCATACCCTAAGTGCTAGAGCAACAGAGGCGTATGAGAAGACAAGGGACAAAGTCGCTAGCTTTATCAATGCCGCCTCCCGGCAAGAGATTGTCTTTACCCGTAATGCTAGTGAAGCGATTAACTTGGTTGCCTACAGTTGGGCGCTCAATACCTTGCAGCCAGGAGACGAGATTCTCCTGACGGTGATGGAACACCACAGCAACTTCGTTCCCTGGCAAATTATTGCTCAAAAAACCGGGGCGGTATTGAAGCACGTCGGGCTGACACAAACCCAGGAATTCGATTTAGAACAATTCAAAGGGCTAATTTCTGAGAAAACAAAGCTGGTGAGTGTTGTTCACGTCTCGAACACCCTCGGCTGTATTAATCCAGTAGAAGCAATTACTCAGATCGCCCACCAACACGGCGCAAAGGTACTGATCGATGCCTGCCAAAGTATTCCCCACATGCCCATTGATGTGCAGGCAATTGACTGCGATTGGCTCGTGGCTTCGGGACATAAGATGTGCGCCCCGACTGGGATTGGTTTCCTCTACGGCAAGCTTGAGCTATTGAAAGCGATGCCGCCCTTTATGGGGGGTGGTGAGATGATTTCCGAAGTTTATCTCGACCATTTCACCTATGCCGACTTGCCCCACAAGTTTGAAGCGGGGACGCCAGCCATTGGGGAAGCGATCGCCCTTGGTGCAGCAGTAGACTATCTTACTAGCATCGGCATGGACAAAATCCACGCCTACGAAGAAGAACTCACCGCCTACCTCTTTGAGCAACTCCGCACCATTCCCAATCTCACCCTCTACGGGCCCCAACCCAGCACCGACGGCAAAGGTAGAGCCGCCTTAGCCTCCTTTAATGTTGAAGGACTCGCTTCTAGTGACGTTTCCACCCTCCTCGATCACGAAGGCGTCGCTATCCGTTCCGGGCATCACTGCACGCAACCGTTGCACCGCATCCTCAACGTACCGGGTACCGCACGGGCAAGTCTCTACTTCTACAACACCAAAGAAGAAATCGACGCCTTCATTGTGGCGTTGACAGAAACGATCAATTTTTTCAGCGGATTTATGGACTAAGCCGTTATGAATAAACCACGCCAGTTTCCTGATTGGAAACAGATCTATCAAGACAGGGAAGTAGAAACCATGCCCTGGTTTAATCCCGATCTCGATGCGGATTTAGAGCGAGCATTAACCGATCTAAACCTCAACGCCGGAACGGTATTAGACCTCGGCACGGGCCCTGGTACCCAGGCTATAGCGTTGGCAGAGCGAGGCTTCAGCGTCACGGCTAGCGATATTTCAGAAGCAGCGATCGCTCGTGCTGAAGG
Organism: Kastovskya adunca ATA6-11-RM4; assembly: GCA_019359445.1. Lineage (GTDB taxonomy): Bacteria > Cyanobacteriota > Cyanobacteriia > Cyanobacteriales > Coleofasciculaceae > Kastovskya > Kastovskya adunca. The sequence goes on from JAHHHJ010000017.1 coordinate 83,655, forward strand.
GATAGGGAAAGAACAGGGATTAGATGTTACTTGGAAACAAGACGATATTCTCAACAGCACTCTTAATCAGCAGTTTGACTTTGTTTTCGATCGCGGCTGTTTCCACGTCTTCTCCCCCGAACAAAGACAAAACTACCTTCGCACACTCAACAACTTAGTTAAACCCAAGGGCTATTTCTTCCTAAAATGCTTTAGCCACCTACAACCCGGCGAAGAAGGGCCCTATCGATTTACCCCCGAAGAAATTAGAGATATTTTTACCCCTCATTTCAATATTCACTCGATAAAAGAAACAGTTTATCAAGGCACATTAGACCCACTTCCACAAGCTTTATTCTCTGTTTTGGAAAAACATTAAATAGAACTCCTATTGCGTAAATCATTAAACATAAACTTTAAGTCAAAGACAGGAATTTTGCTCGTATAGCAAGGCAGAAAAGCTTTGTAAGTGCGATCGCATCCCCATCAACCAGAACATCAGTGAAACGCGATTGCTACCCCAACGGTTAAGATAAAGAGTTTACTGTAGCGATTGCCTTTATGATAAAAGGACAGGTAAATTTTAAAATAACCAGCTTTATAAGCTATTGGTGATGATTACCACTTCAACGAACGCCGAACAAAGAACCCTACTACAAAACATTAGCTGGGAAACCTTTGAATCCTTGCTGAAAGAAACAGGCGAGGATAGAAATTCGCGATTTGCTTATGACTGCGGCACCTTAGAAATTATGACTCCGCTTTACGAACATGAAAGTTATAAAATTCAGTTCGATCGTTTAATTTTTACTTTAGCTGAAGAATTAGATGTAGGAATAAAAAGTGCTGGTTCGATGACCTTGAAACGAGAAATAGTCAATCGAGGAATAGAACCCGATAATTGTTATTACATCCAAAATGAACCCGCCGTCAGAAATAAGAAAGAATTTAATTTAGAAACTGATCCGCCACCTGATTTAGCAATTGAAATTGATATTACTAGTAGTTCTATTAATAAGTTAGGAATTTACGCAGCACTGGGAGTTTCTGAACTTTGGATATATGACGGGCAGGTGCTGAAGTTCTATCAGCTAACAAGAGAAAAGTACGTTGAAGGCGAATTTAGTTGTGTTTTCCCCCTTGTATCAGTTACACAAATGAACGGCTTCATTGAGCAGAGTCAAAAAACTGGGGAGATTGCTTTACTGAAGTCTTTTCGAGCTTGGGTGAGGGATAAAATAACGATACTTGGGCAATGATTCGCTTTTATAGTAGTAGAGACGTTCTGCCGGAACATTCCTAGGAAATTCAGAGATTTCCTAACCTGGCGATAAATTAGGCGATCGCGTTACCAATTTTAAGATCCTGGCGATCGCCCTACAGGATTAGGGCTTAGCGCTAACGGTGGATGCGCCTCACCCTCCCCACTCCTACTGCTCCGCTACCGCTTTGCTATCACCCTGAGTTGAGTTTCGCATCAAGTTTGTAGAGGCGAGATTAATCCCACCTCTATTGTCATCAAGTCTGATTCTCTCCGGACGCCCCATTCCCGTTGTGAGGTCGTAACTCTGCGCCAGAAGCCGCAGCCAAAGCGCCGGATAGCGGGCTTCTATCCAAGGCTGGAAGCGTCGTGTCAGGGGAGGAAACCATCCTCCTAACAGCCAGCTCTTAAAGGCGCTACCTGTAAAGCTGAGGTAGCTACCCACCCAACGCACAAGGTCTTTGGAACCTGCGAGTTCCCAAATCCACAGCACTAAGGCGGGGTTGATTCTCGCGGCTTTCAGGGCGAGGCGATTGAAGGTGAGCCACTCAGTACGGTCTTTGATGAAGGTATCTGCCACAACAGGGGGTTCATTTGCCAAAAGCCCAAAGAAGGTGTTCAGCATTGAATTGATGCGTTGGGGAGGTAGGGTGCGTCCGGTGGGAACCATCATCCCTTTTGAAAAAAGCCACGTTACGGAAACATTACTTTGGTAGGCGCGGATTTGGTTTAAATCCTTAGCAGTCAGCAAGTCATGGTTTAAAGCCGTATTAAGCAAGTCTGTTAAGCGCGACAAATTACGGACGAGGGAGCCAAAGCCAGTAAAGACCAGGGGAGATTGCAAAGAAGCGGCATCACCAATCGAAATCAGTCGGTCAATGGCAACTTTGCGATCGCTACTACTGATACTAAAATGTCCCGGAATGTAACCGAATGTCGGCTTCTTCCAAACCAATTTTTCCAAATCGCAGCGGCGGTATTCTGGGAGAATTGTAAAGAAATCTTCATACATCTCCAACAAAGAGCCGGGATTCTGAGAATTCACCTCATGATAATGAAATAAATAAATGGTCAGTTCCTGATCAGCGCCGGGAAATAACTCCCAAATCAACTGACGCCCCCGCGAGATATCCCCGTGACTGTTGAGCACATCCCCATACTTGGCATCCCAGACTTCCGGCTCAAAGCCCCGCTCAACCACCGCTCCTACCGTAGGACAAACGCTATCAAAGGCACGACCATTATTTAACTGCCAACCAATCGGAGACGCGCTACCCATTGCATCTACTAAAAGCCGTCCCGTCACTTGCTGTTCTGCTTGACTCGGTAAGTGTCGCAGTTGCACGATCGCCTGATTTTTCCCAATATCAGCACGGACAAACTCCATCTCATCCCAGATTTCTCCGCCTGCATCTTTTAGCTTCTCACCACAAAGCCGCAGCAGTTTTTCGGAGTCTAACGCCACGTTCAGCACCGTTGGGGTGTGCAACACCTTAGATCTCAGTTTCTGAGGATTATTACCATCAAAGAATTTGTTAAATCCGTCGATATACTCTTTAGCAATCAGGTTCTCAAACTCGGCTGGGGTAAATAAACCCAAATCAATCAAGCTTTGAAACTCGTCGCGGGAAATATTCCACTCCCGGTTCATCTGCCCAAACGGAAGCCGCTCGACCAGCAGCACCCGATAGCCTAGCTGCGCCATCACCGCCGCATGGATGACCCCTAATGCCCCACCGATATAAATCAAGTCATAAGTAGGAGGGGTTTGCGGGTTGAGTTCTGAGTCGGGAGTTGAGAAAATAACTGACTGGGGTTGCTGCGGATGGCGAACGCCCTCACGCCAGCGTTTTTCCCACCAGTAGACGCGATTGAGGTCATATTCCCCATTCGGCATCTTTTTAAAGAAATGTACAGTTTTGGGATAATAAGGCGACAGTGCCTCAAAGATAGATTGCTGCGACAAATCAATCGTCGGTAGTTCCGGGTATTGCGGAGGAAACTGCTGCCGCAAGCTGGTTTCGAGGTGTTGGAGGATTTGGGTTTCTGTAGCGATCGCGCTTTTGCCAAGATGAAAAGCTTTTAAGTAGGTTGTGCGCTGCACTGACCAAACAAAGATGGACAGTTCAGGAACCGTGGCGATCGCTGTTGTAGTGGTGTGACGACTAGCACTAACATCGGCAAACTGTAGGCGCACGCCATCAGGAGTAAGGATTTTTTCCCCCTGCTCTGGTCGCCAGGTTTGTTGCAACCATGTGCGAACCGCCTCTGTATCCGGGGTAGGAACTTCTACGTAGAGAATCTCTTTCATTGTGATGATTTTTATGAGCGTGTAACTACAAATGAAGACGGAGTTGAAAAAACGCCAAATTGCGCTATGCTTCCGGATACTGAATTATTTAAGATTAATCAAAAAACTTTACACTTTTCTCATTTTTGATAACGTAACGGGTGCCATTATAAACTCGCCATGAATTATCCCATTCCAGCTAACCCTCAAGAAATTGTTGCTTTACGCCAAAAGCCCGTCGATGAAGAATTAGTCGCGGCGGTGATCGCGGGTGTTATTCAAATCGCTCGTTCTCAAGGGCAGTCTCTGGATGAGCTGACCGCTGAAGTCTTAGCAGAAGACGGTTTACTCGATCAAATGCAAAGAAGCTGGCTTAGTGACATTGTCGCTCAAGCATGGGAAAGTTTACCGTAGAAGCAAAAAGCAACTAAACGATGCAGCAGCTAATTCGGCAATTTCTCTTCGCTTTGCCCAAATGGTGGCGACAAAACTTGTTACCCCTGATTGTGACGATTCGAGCCGTAGGACTCATCGCCGCAGCATTGTCGATCTGGTTGTTTTCAGAAATTGCCGAAGAAATATTAGACAAAGAAACATTTGCTTTTGATAAAGAAATTTTACTCATTCTCAGGGATTTACATACACCGTTCCTAGACAAAGTCATGCTCGGCTTTACCTTCATGGGTGAGCCAATGGTCTTATTGATTGTGTGTTTGGTTTTGGGAATTTTGCTATTGGTACAGAAAAAATTCTCGCAAGCTACAACTTTGGTCATTGCAGCCCTTGGGGCAACGGCATTAAACTACTGGCTAAAAACGCTGTTTGGTCGTGACAGACCCCTGCTTTGGGAGCGAGTGGTGGATGTAAATCAATACAGCTTCCCAAGTGGTCATGCGATGATTTCCCTAGTCGTCCTGGGCATTATTGGATACTTACTAGTTTCAGAGTTACCTCAGTGGCGAGGCTGGACAATCGGCATAACGATCGCCTTGATTAGTGGTATCGGCTTGAGTCGGCTCTATCTTGGCGTTCACTGGCCAACGGATGTAGCCGCAGGTTATGCAGCCGGAATCGTTTGGCTGGTTGCCTGTATCTTCAGTTCGCAAATTTGGCAAGAACTTCGCCCTGCTGTTGCTTCTAAACCTCCAGGAATTGAGGAATAATCCCCAAATGACTATCCGCGCCTTCTTCCGAGCGGCTAAAGTCGAGAGCGCTCAACCCCCGTACGACACCATTCACCTTAAAGTCTTGTATCCAGCGCAAATGTCTGGGGGAGAAGCCCAACGCGACCAAGGGATTGTACCCGCCGACCCAGCACAGGCTCCTTTTCCTGTGGCAATCTTCTTCAACGGCATCAACTGCGGCTCGGAACTCTATCAATGGTTAGCGGTGAAGCTAGTTGAGCGCGGATTGGTAGTGGTTACCTTTACCTGGATAGCCGAAAACTTGCCAGGAATCGTGGGGCTGACTCCTGGCGTTGATATTGGGATGTGGGCACCAAATACCTACGGTACTGGCCCAACGGCGTCAGCATTACCCGCCTTGCTAGGAGAGTTGGAGCGCCTACAGTCAGAAGGGTTATTAGCCGGTTTGTTGGATCTGGAAAAAGTTATTTTAGGCGGACACTCAGCAGGAGGTAGGGTAGCAATTGAAAATGCCGCTCCTCGCTTTTTTCCGCAAGTAGCAGCGTCCTTTGCCTACGGAGCGCATACAGCCGCCCCGGTAATCATGGGGTACGAACCAAGCACAATTTTGCCTTTACCCGACTCCTTACCCATGTTGCTGATGGGAGGAACAAGGGATGGGGTGATTGCCAATAGTAGCGATCGCTACGGCATCTCCAATGGTGATGCCACTACCTCAGTTGTACGCACGTTTCAAGAGGCAATTTCTGGGGGCAGAAACGACTGCTATCTCATGCTAGTGGAAGGCGCAAATCACTTCTCTATCGCTTACCCGCAAGACCCCACTACAGCGAGGGCTTTCCTCGACGAACCCACCACCCAGCCTGAAGAAGACATTCGCTCGTTGCTGGCTCAAACAGTTGGTTTATTTATCGATGCTCATGTTCGCCAGCAGCCGGAGGCAGTACGCGCACTTGAGCAACTGCTAGATACAAACAATCCGCTAATTCAGTTATGCGATCGCAAGTAAAATTCTAGCTCCCCGACTTCTTGAAGAAGTCGGGGAGCTGAGTACAAGGAAAATCCGTATTAGACAAGAGCGTAGAAACGCCGCAAAAAAAACCAGCCATTGTGGGACTGGTTTATAGAGCTTGCTGTGTTGGAGGAAGAAAACCTAAGACCGAAACGCTAGGTACTGTGCTGCTGTTGCGAGCCGTAAAGCTTTGCGGTTCTGGGCTGATTAGATTGCCTTTCTGTAACTAAATGTAACAACAAAACCCTGATTATGCAACAATTCTTTACGTAAATCCAGGCAGATATTTGCTGGTTAATCTCAAAGCAGGTTGAATTACTGAGTTGCAACACGCATCAACTCGATACTCCAGCATCCCGCTCAGTTTGACTCAAGTAGACATTCTCCGGCTGCATAGGATAAAGTTGTAATGAGTTCGTGTTGTGTAAAAACGAACCCTCAAGGCATCAGATCTGCCGCTTTCTGTCAGCTTGCTCCCTAGCAACAGTCAATAGCTACTTTTCAGCAAATTCTAAGAATCAGAGCCGCTTAATCCTCTAGTCGATTGAAGTTCCTGGTATTCTAAGCAACGACTAAAGTATAGGCAGACTCGTCTAATCTGATGCCCTTGGTAAAATTGAGAACCAGGGGTGGGGAATTAATTAAGCAATTTAAGGGATTGAATTTTATGCGTAACGAAGTAATAGCCGCCAAACCAATCCGCTCTTTAGAGGATGCGCTTAACCAGTGTCAGGCATTAGGGATGCGACTAAGCCGTCAACGTCGCTTCATCTTGGAACTGCTTTGGCAAGCTCAAGAACATCTTTCAGCCAGAGAAATCTACGATCGCTTAAACCATCAGGGTAAAGAAATCGGGCATACGTCCGTCTATCAAAACTTAGAAGCCCTATCTAGCCAAGGCATCATTGAGTGTATCGAGCATTGTGATGGACGTTTGTATGGCAACATCAGCGATTCTCATAGCCATGTCAACTGTCTAGATACAAACCAGATTATGGATGTCTATATCGAACTACCAGAAGAAGTCCTCAAGCAAGTAGAACAGCAAACTGGAGTCAGGATTACAGACTATCAAGTTAACTTTTTTGGTTACCGCAACTCTCAACCAGAGTAGTCGGTAGCCAGTTGTTCCGGGAGAGGATTCTACTAACTAATCCCCTAATCAATCACCACGTCTCATCGCCATCATCTTTGCCGTCTGACCCTGGCTGCAAATCGGTGTCTGGTTTTGCATAGGTTTCGAGAACCGCTGTATCCCCCTCATACTGGTCACTTTCCCAGTTGTCCTCCGGAAAGTCAGGTTCCCCCTCAGCACTCTCGATTAGGTACACCGTATCTTCTTCCACCTCGTCTTCCTCCAGAATCTCTGTCTCTTTCTGGGAGGTGAGGGATTCGCTATAAGCCTGATAAGCATCCAGGGAAAATATCGCCCCATTTCTTGTTGCCATCAGGTTGCTATCCTCATCAAGCTGGGCTTGAAACAAGCAAGCATTGCGAAGATTTACCGCCGTGAGATTAGCACCTGTGAGGTTAGCGCCGGACAAGTCAGCCCCTTCCAACTTAGCTCCAGTGAGGTTGGCACCCGACAAGTTAGCTCCGGTCAAATTTGCCCAGGAAAAATCGGCTTTTTGTAGATTGGCGGCGACAAGGTTAGTGCCAATAAGTTCCGCCGCCGAAAAATCCGCTTGAGATAAATTTGCTTCAGCCAGCATCGCCCGGTTTAGACAAGCTTCTGCTAGTTGTACGCCGCTCAAGCTTGCCCTTGCCCGTTGCCAAAAAGCAGTGGGTGAGAGCGCACTCGTGCGTCCAATAAACGTCAGCAACTGGTCAGCCTCAAACTTATGGGGAATCTTGGGATCGCCACAAGGCCAAAAAGGCACTTGAGCGGCGCGTGCGCCTGCACAGAGCAACAAAAACACATTCAGTCCGACGGCGGCATCTATTTGCAGAACGTTCAAGGAGTTGGAACGAGACTGCAACTGAGCATAGGCGTCATGAGCAACACCCTCATCTACCCACCGTCCTCGACAGTAGGCGCGGTAGAAGCGATAGAGGCGTCCAAAGAGGACTCGAAAGGAAAACTCATCAGCATTGCGCCGTTCTTCCCGCCGGAGACGCTCAACAACGAGGGCTTTCATCTGTGGTGATAACAAACCGTATCCCAATACTTGGTAAAGATTTTGAGCAACACTCAGGGGAGATTCCAGGATAAAGCTGACTTCACCGTAGCGGTCTTGAACTTGTTGGGTTAAGGTTTTGAGTTGGGCAGCCAGTGCTTCTGCACCGAGATATTCTCCTAAGTTGGGGTGGGAAAATTCCAGGCTCAGAGGTGGGGATTGGGTCGGTGAAGAAGTACGAAAAAAGAACGCTGGCAGCCTGTCGGGGGAAGTGGGTGGGTTTAATGGGGCTTGGTGTTGACCCGTTTGAATAATGGTCAGTGCTGCGGCTTGCATCTGAGATCGCACTTGTTGGGAGTGGTGACCTTGGAGGAGGTTTGCCACTGCCTCAGTGCTACGGCAGGCGTGAGCGAGTCCTTCACGGGCTAACTCTGGCAAAAGACTATTTGCCGCCACAGGTTCTCCCAACAGCCAATGGCAGATCCGGTCGTAAATTTCAAACTTCATTTGGGGTAATTCCAGCCGAAAGACGCTGTCATCAAGCAGAGCATCCCGATGTAAGATGCCCAAGAGATAAAGCATCAAAGGTTGACTGACCAGGGTTGCCAGTTCCTTGACTTCGGGACGACGATGAAATACTCCTGCGTCTTTGAGAAAGGAAAAGTAGGTTTGGGCGATAGATTTTGATTGCAGTTTTGCCCACTGCTGAAACCATTGCCGGAACTCCTGTTGATGCATGGGAGCGATCGCCAAGCGTTTGAGGGGGAAAGCATGGCGGGTTCCCAGAGCAGAAAGTGGTAAAGGGATACCTTGGCGGTACTTGCTCATCAAACTATCTAAGGTTGAGGAGCGGCTAGTTAGAAAAATTTTGTGACGCGGTAGATCATCGACATCTTTATCTGCCTCATGAAACCGCGTCAGTTGATCCATAAACGTCCACAGTTGACGCTCGGTTTGGGGAGAATCAGACAGTTCATCCAAACCATCAATAATCAACAGTGCAGGGGGATGAGTTGAGGAGAGCCAGCCATCGGCATGGGTAAAGCTGCCTAAAGAAAAGGCACTGTCTAGCGTCTGCTCTAAAGTTTGCCCTAAAGTGGCATGGCGCAGTTGAATTAAGATCGGCATCCAGTTGGGATAAAACTCCGTCGCGGCGTGAGATGCCCAGAGCTGGCAAAAACTGGTCTTCCCAGAACCTGGCTCCCCTTCGATGATGGCAATAGTGCTTTTGTCTGCTAGTTGCGCGATCGCCCAGTCCATTAAATCAATGGGGGGTTGGAGTACAGGGGATGAGGCAATATCATTTCCCCGTCCTAATGACATTCCGCCTCCCAATCCTCCATTTTGATTCCCAAACGTCAGAGGATTACCTTTGAGGGGAACATGAATATCTTTTAAGGCAAAGGGTTCGGCAAATAAAGGCTCGCTGAGACTGATTAAGAGGCTGGCTCGGTAATGCTCTCGGCTCAAATTTAAAGAGAGTGTTGCCGGAAACGATTCGGTGTCTTCTAGCTGGTTTTTTGGAGGGCTAGAGTCTTCTCTAACGTCAGTGACATTTCCTAAGCGGACAAACTTTTGCAGTTGGACAAGCGGCATCGCGTTTTCAGCAATCACCGCCAGCAGATGACCGGGCAATCCGTGGCTGAGGCGTTGCGTCAGCAGTCTGGCTTCGGTTTCCTCTGCGCCATTGGCAACAAACCAGGCGACACAGGCATTGTTCATCTGCTGAACAAAAAATGACTCTGCCACCGCCGAGAGGGCTTGTTCGGCTTGGCTATCACTCAGCCGTCCAGGGCGTAAGGTTTTGAGCAGTGCCTGGAGTTGGGGATCACTGAGGGGTTGGTCAGTTTGGGAGCCAAAGGGGACATGGGCGCGATTGAGCCAAGGGCGGCTGAGTTGCGACTCTTGCTCTAGAATGACTTGCAAGGCTCTTAGGTAGGCGGCTTGCAAGGCAAGCCAGGTTCCTTCGTTGCGTCGGAGGGGCTTTTTCCGGTTGAGGATGCGGATTAGAGCAACGGTTAGCTCGACAATCGGTTCTACAACTTGCCAAGCGCTATCAAGGGGGAGTTCTAGGACATCCGCCAGAGAACTAATTGCAAAGCAATTCAGGCTCTTGACTTCCATGTCCTGGGTAATGCGAAAGGCGACACCAGCCGCCAAGGCGCTTGGAGGTTTGAGTTGGGTAAGTTCAATCTGGCGCTCTGCCAACCAATGTCGGAGACTTAGGCTCATGCCACCTCAAATACTGCAAAATTTTTCAAGCCGTCTTATTTTTCTTTTTTAAACCTATACAATGAGTGCGAATCATCGCATCTTTATACCCTGGTAATCTGCCCGCGCGGCAATAAGACTTGTATCAGCGTAGTCGAACCCATTCGTTCATTCAGCTTTCTACCTCAGAAATCAGGGAGCGAGCCTGTATCCGTGACAAAAAAAGAGTTGCATCAATTTCGTTTGAAAGGGCTAACCTCGTCTCGCCTCGGACGAGGACGTAAGCGAATTGTCAGAGTCGTTGTCGATCCCCATGCCTCAACGCCTGAAGCTAAGAGGGTAGGTTGGCAACTAGAGCAGATCCCTGCTGGTTCCCGATCGCCGCGAGGTAAACGGAGCCGACGCTGGCAGTTGTCTTTATTATGGCTGAGTGTCATGTTCTTTTTGGGAATGACGGGAACAGCGGGGATCTTACTGCTGACCCGGTTGCCTCCCTTGCCCAACTGCCAGAACCTTCCGCCCTTGGCAGCGGATGGCGATCGCCTCTACTGTGCCCAAGTGGCGGCTCAATCGGGAAAGCTAGAGCAGCTCGTTGCGGCGATGAACTCGGTCGGGCGCTGGCCGGAAAATCATGCCCTCTACCCCGAAGCCCAGCGGCTGATGGAGCAATGGTCTCAGGCAATTTTGGACAGGGCACAGCAAAAAATTAACCAAGGGGATCTATCGGGGGCTTTGGCAATTGGGAGCCAGATTCCTGTCAGTAGTCCTTTGTATCCCAAGGCTCAAAGTGCGATCGCTTCTTGGAAAGAGTCTTGGCAACGGGGTGAAACGATTACTGCCAATTTTAGAGAGGCGCTGAAAGTCCAGAACTGGCCACTAGCAAATCAGCAAGTTCTGGCACTTGCCCAGATCGATCAAGAATACTGGAGTTCCCCCGCTCGACAAGATCTGCTGCTGCGACAGTTAGCCGTGGAAAAAGAAGCTTGGGGGCAATTAGAATCAGCGCGGGAGTTGGCTAAGTCCAATAGCTTGAATAATATTGTTGAAGCGATCGCCCTAGCGGGGAAAGTACAGTCAGATAGCTTTGTCAAAGCCCAAGCACAAGCCGAGCAGAATCGCTGGAGCCGCACCTTAGTGCAAATTGCCCAACAGCACTGGCAAAGGCAAGACTATAACGGCGTAGTGACAATTGCCGAGAAAGTGCCAGTCAATACAGCCGCCTTCAGCGAAGCTCAGGCGTTGATGCGCTTAGGTCAGGCAGCCAAGGCGACGACGAAGGATAATCTTTTAGGCTTTATTGACGCCATGGCTGTCACCCGCCAGATTCCAGAAAGTAGCCCTCTGCATCAACAAGCCCAAACAGCCCAGTCCAATTGGCAGAAACAGTTGCAAGACCGAGTGCAGTTGCAATTTGCCGAAGCGATCGCTGGGGTTGACCAAAAAAACGCCCTCCAACTAGCGATTGACCAAGCGCTTCTAGTTACCCCAGAACGCCCCCAACGCCAGCAAGCCCAAACCTTGATTGCCGAGTGGCGTCAGAAGATTGGACGAATCAACGACCGCGCTACCTTGATCGGAGCGCGACAGATTGCTAATCAGGGGACGATGGAGCAACTGAAAGCCGCCATTGAGCTGGCTAGTCAGATTCAACTCGGTCAGCCTTTACGTATAGAAGCCCAAACAGCGATCGCCCAATGGAATAAGCAAATTCAAGTTTTTGAAGACCAACCGATTCTGGATTTAGCCCGCACCTTTGCCCAGCAACAGGATCTGATTGCTGCCATTCAAGCGGCGCAACAAATTCGTCCCGGACGACCGCTCTATAGCGAAGCCCAAACGATAGTGGAAGATTGGATTGCCCAAGTCCAAGCTGCTGAAGACCGTCCCGTTCTGGAAGCTGCCCTTGCCCTAGCTGCCCAAGGACGCCTAGAAGCGGCAATTATTACCGCCTCGCAAATCGCCAACGGTCGCCCCTTGTACGGACAAGCCCAAACCGCGATCGCTCAGTGGCGATCGCAACTCCAAGCCATACAACCAGTATTACCCGAAGCACAGTAGCAGCATTTTTGACAAATTCTTAACAATTATTTATCAAATGCAAAACGACCGTTCACCTTCTCTCCCTTAATATCTGTCTGCATCACAACTTTATATTCCCCCGCCGCTTGCTCAGGCAAAAAAGCCGTGTAGTGCTTGCCCTGAGCGTCATAGGTAAAGTCAAGGTTCTTTTGTTCGCCATTGGGCAGTTGAATTTGACTCGTTACCTTGGCATCAGGAATTGCCTCGTGGCTGTCTCCAGTTTGGAGATAAAAATCTAGGTGAGTTCCCCCTGATTCTACTAAGGGGACAAATTCCAAATGATAGGAACCCGTCTCAATGACTTGCCCTCCTTGAGAGGGGTGGGAATCGTTATTAGCCTGGGGTGCTGTATCAGAGGCAACACTTGGGCTTGATTGTATGGCAGGGGCAGGATTTTCTGCTGTATTTGTCTCTGGTGTTGTTTGCCCACAGGCAGCTAAAAATAGTAATCCCAGGCTACTAAAAAGAACTAAGTTTGTTGTCAACAACTTCATTGAATTTACTCCACAAATTGATAAGATTGATAAGTAGGTAGACATTGAAAACTCTAAAACGTCTTACTTTTGATCTCCCTATTTAAGGCAGGAAAGACTTTAATTTTTAGCGTAAATTTATCCTCCTTTTTGCATTGCTGTATTTGGGGAATGAGGAGCGACGGTGGAGATAGGTTCAGGAGCGATCGCCTGTGGCACCAGGAACCGCCCAAACTGAGCATATAAAGCGGGTAATACCAGCAGAGTCAAGGCTGTAGAACTAAATAACCCTCCTAGTACCACCACCGCTAGTGGCTGTAGGATTTCTTTGCCCGCCCCCGTACCCAGCGCCAAGGGCACCATACCGAGGGCGGAAGTTAACGCCGTCATCAGAATGGCGTTGAGTCGCTCCATCGAACCCTGAAACAGCACTTGTTTTAAGGGTATCCCCTGCGCCATTTTGTGGTTGTAGTTATCCACCAGTAGTAAGCCATTGCGCGTCGCGACACCGAACAGGGTGATAAATCCCACCATTGAGGCGACAGAGAGAACGCCACCGCCAAGGGCAACCGAAAAGATGCCACCCGCGATCGCTAAGGGAAGATTCAGCATAATCATCAGCGTGGCGGAGAAAGACTTGACGGCAAAGTACATCAAGACGGCAATGACAATTAGTGCCAGGGTGCCGTAGAGCAGCAAATTTTGGGAAGCTCGTTCTTCCGACTCAAACTGACCGCCGTATTGGATAAAGTAGCCAGTCGGTAACTGTACCTGTTGCTTAACGGTGGTTTGAATATCCCTCACAACCGAGCCTAAATCTCGCTCCGCGACGTTAGCAGAGACAACAATCAAGCGGGAGACGTTCTCGCGGTTGATCGTATTGGGCCCCGTACCGTAGTTGATGCTAGCGACTTGAGCTAGGGGGATTTTCGTGCCTGTGGGAGTGTCAACTAACAGATTGCGGATGGTGTCAAGGTTGCTGCGAGAGGCTTCCGGTAGCCACACCACCAAGTCAAATAGCTGTTGTTCCTCCAGCACTTGCGAGACAACACGACCATTGAGGGCAGTTTCGATTAGGGTGGAAAGTTGACCAACCGTTAGTCCGTAACGAGCCGCCGCCGCCCTATCTAGTTGAATTTGGACTTGTTGGACGGGGACTTGCGGTTCGAGTTGCAAGTCTACGACACCGGGAATTGATTGCATGGCATCGCGGACTTGAGCGCCGATGGTGCGGAGTTCTGAGAGGTCGGAACCAAAAATTTTAACCGCGATCGCACTTCTGACTCCCGATAGCACTTCATCCATCCGGTGCGAGATGAATCCGCCAATATTCGGCGCTACCCCTGGTAATTTGTCAAATTCTTCCCGTAACTTCTCAATACTGCCGCTGCGGTCTTCCATCCCCTCCTGACTCAGCTCTATATCCAAGTGTCCCAAGGTCACATCCCCCGCATCCGCATCTCCTGGCGCACGTCCTGAACGTAACTGCACCGTTTCAAAGCGGGGATCGTCTTTGAGGGCTTCTTGAATAGCTGCCCCGGCGCGGTTTGTCATTTCCAGAGAAACACCAGGGTAGAGGTTGATGGCATTAACAAGCGATCGCTCTTGAAACTCTGGTAAAAACACCCGTCCCAATGAGCTAAACACAATCAGCGACGCCACAAAAGCCGCAACCGCTATAACTAAAACCATCTTGGGAGCATGAAGAGAAAACCGAATAAACGGTCGATACAACTTCTGAGAAAACCGCGCCACCCAAGTTTCCTCCTCTGGTAGCTGCCTAGACGCTAACAAAAAGGCACATAACGCTGGACTGAGGGTGAGGGCAACAAAGGTAGAAGCAAAAATTGAAAGCAGATAGGCTACCCCCATGGGGGCAAAAATTCGCCCTTCTACGCCAGTTAGGGTGAAAATTGGGGCGAAAATGACAGCAATAATCACGGTGGAAAACAACACACTTACCCGCACTTCCACCGAGGTGTCATAGACAACCTGCAAGGGCGATATCGGATTTCCGGCTAGCTGGTTTTTCCGCAAACCCCGGTAACAGTTCTCCATATCTACGATGGAGTCATCCACTACCGAACCAATGGCAACGGCTAACCCTCCCAAGGTCATCGTATTAATCCCCAGACCAAACAGATTCATCAACATCAAGCCAATCAGTAGCGACAGGGGAATCGCACTGAGGGTGATAACGGCGGTGCGCCAGTTCATCAAAAATAGCAGCAGAATAATCGAGACGATGATGATGCCATCTCGTAAAGAATCTCTGACATTTTTAATCGAGGCATCGATAAAATCGGATTGGCGGAAGCTGACGGTCACTTTTACATCAGCAGGCAAACCCGCTTGTAGTTCCTCCATCGCCGCTTCTACGGCTTTAGTAACAGTCGGAGTATCCGCCATTGGCTGCTTATTGACCATGAGCGCGATCGCTCTTTGACCATCGAGACTTGCATCTCCCCGCTTCAACGCCGCACCAATACGCACATCCGCCACATCTCGCAACAGCACGGGCGTGCCGTGGCGTGCCGTCACCACTGATTGCTCTAACTCCTCAATCGACTCAACTCTGCCAATACCGCGAATTAACAATTCTTTGTCTGGCGTCGTCAAAAAGCCTCCGGCGGCGTTGGTATTGGCACCTTCTGCGGCTTCTGTAACCTCTGCCAAAGAGACATCAAAGGCTTTCAACTGGGCAGGGTCAACGAGTACCTGGTACTGGCGAACATCACCCCCATAAGCAATTACCTGCGTCACGCCGGGTACAGCTAGCAAGCGATTGGTGATGTCGCGGTCAACCAAGCGCCGCACATCCATTAGGGTAGTGCTGAGTCCTGAATTTCCCCTATTCCCTTGTTCTTCAATCGTGAAGGCGTACTGAATAATCGTACCGATGGGAGAAGAGATAGGAGAAATTTGCGGCGTTTCCACACCTTCAGGCAACCTGGATGTTGCTTGCTGTAAGCGTTCAGTGACTAGCTGACGCGCTTGATAAATATCGGTATCCCATCCGAAGACAACTTTCACTACCGACAATCCCACCGCTGAAGCAGAGCGCACCGTTGTTAATCCTGGGGTGCCGTTGATGGCGCTTTCGATGGGTAAGGTAACTAAGGATTCGACTTCTTCCGGGGCTAGTCCAGGGGCTTCCGTTTGAATCTCAACTTGGGGTGGGGCAAATTCGGGAAAGACATCCAAGGGCATTCGGGAGACGGTAATGAATCCCCAAACGGTGACGATGATGGCACCGATGACGACTAGCCAGCGTTGGGCAATTGACCACTTCAGGATGGTATTGAGCATTTATTCGGATGTCACTGCTGAGAATCCCGTTCTCAGTAGAGATTGACACGAGAAAATGAAATGAGGATGAAATGAATTTTCTACCGATCCATCCTTCTCTGACGATTTATGCCCAGTCAACAACCCATGCTTCATCCTTAACGGATAGAAGCGGGGCGTGATAAACGCCCTTGTTGATTAGACCTCAGCTAGAAATAGCTACGTTATTCTGTCGATGATGAAGATTTAAAGCATATCTGGTCAACTCGTCACGCACATATCATGTTTACGGGCAGTATCATTTTGATAAAAAACGATTGAGGAAAAAACACCCCTTGAGAGACTTACTCCATCCTAATTCCTGACCTTACCGACCAAAATTTCTCCGTTGCTATACAAACACTATAAAGAGGCGAGTTACTAACAAGTGGTAGCGATCGCACAATACCTCTCCCAGTAAACTACCCTAAACAAATATTCATTAAAATATACCCCGATCAGTTCCCACTCGAAACTGACCCCTCGGAGCGGTTGACTGAGAGCACCAACGGGGTGCTGACTCCGTGCTCCGAACTCACACTGGACAGGAACGCGGCCAGCCAACCCAGAGCATCCAATGACCACTCGACAAGGGTGCCGTGGAAAGTGGCATGGTGTTGCGCAGATCCGAGCCACAGTGGTGAGTCAGTGATGGCGGGTTGCAGTACCACAGCGTCGTCGTCCTTCAAGGAAAACGAGTCGCACACGAAGACATCCTGTCTGATCTCTTGCATTCGCTGGAACATTGCAGGTGCTACCGAACGAATGGACGAATCTTGTCCGCTGTCCAACGTTACCCGCACCGAAGTGCTGAGGTGCGGATTACAGTCAACAAACCAACCGATCTCTCCGACAAGGGTTCCTACAGCATCAGGGTGCAATGGCGCGCCTGCCGACGCATTGAGGCTCTCCACAGGCAGCAAGACCTGAACTGCCTGTAGGCGCAGCGTACCGATACGTTCCACAACATCGTCCGCACAGGCGAGGAATGCCTGCACTGGCAACGGTCGACCCACGGGGATTGAGTCAATTGACACCTGAAACCACGCCGCACGTGGTGGCTGCGACCCGGAGACTAGGTCTTGCCCAGCATCGTTCATCCCCCAAGTGCCGCCGACTCCGTTCTCCCTAGAATCAGCAAGCCACCCAAGTGCCGCCGACCTCGCGTAGAAGAGACTGTAGGCATCCGATTCAGCAGTGACAGGGTCACGCCACGGGTGCAACGTCAGTTCGCCATACAGCGCTGCAAACATGGTACTGGTAGGTCTGATACCTATACTGGCAGGTCTGATACTCATGTCATCCTCATACATCAGTGTCTACAGGAAATATTTCGACTTGCTGTGGTGAGCGTACGCGGGTCATCTCAGAATACATAGGCACTCGAGAATACTTCACTAGCTCTGTGACACTGCGGTTTTATATTAAACATTTGTGATGGGTAGCAAATAAGCGTCCGACCTTCCAAATCGTAGGTTGCGAGTTTTTGCTAAATTCTCTAACTGAGAGTTTCCGGGTCAATCCCTCTTTCCCGTAGTAACTCTAGCAACCGATCCGCTCGTTGCCGCTCTTTCTGTTCCCGTTCATCTGGCGTCGGGAATCTGTTACCTTCCTCGCCATACCAGTACAGCCATTCCCGCTGACAGCGATCGTGAGTACCGATTTCACTTCCAATTCCTAAGCCAATCTCCGGCATCCAGACAGGTTCCCCCGGTTGACGTACATATTTCCCGTCCACCAAGCGATAAACCTCCAATGGATCATGTTTGTGGCGTCGCCAATAATCGGGGTTGTAAACGCAATAGTACAACACCCCTAATCGGGCATAATCAGTCATTTTCTCGCCGTATTCTTCCCCGTAGGTTTTGGAAACGACTTCTAACACCCAAATTGGGACAATGTTATTTTCTTCCCAAACTATGTAACTTGGTCGTAACTTGCCATCTTTGAGGCGCGGTACTCCCAAACTCAGGAAACTATCGGGAACTATGGCAATTCTAGGATTTCTCCCGGTTGTATGGTAAATGCCCATATTGACGCCGAAAAACCAATCGTTACGACTAGCCCACAGCCCATTTAAAATTATCCTCAGCAAGGTGGGGATGAGGATTTGCAATTCATGATCCACTGGAGTGTCGTCAGAATCTGGTAGTTCGTCACTAGAGGGCAGATTTTGCAGCGGATTGTAATTTACCATGATGACTCTCCAGCAGCTTCCTGTCTGGATTTTAGCTTGCTCCAGCTTTCAAGCGTTGAGATAAGCGATCGCCTTCTTCACCCATCATCCAGAAGAATATCCCCTCTTACCGCTTTGATGTCGGTTGGTGGGAATTAGACTCTGTAGCGTCCTGAAGAGGAACTGAAAACTCAGCCAAGTTGATGACCGAGGGCGGAACTGAGGACTGACGGCTGGTAGCAGTTGAGCGACGACCGATCCAGAAAGCACCAATCCCGATCGCTCCTCCAACAGGTAAAAATACCCACCAAGGCAAATCATTCACGCTCAAATTAGCCAATGGCGTTGATTCCACCTGACTCGGCTTCTCCTCCACCTTAGCTTTCCCACCACCCCGTAGCGATTGGGCATACAACATCGTTGCCCCAGATGTAACAATCTCATCCCCCTCAAACAAACCGCTTTTAACCTCTACCAAATCTCCAAAAGTCTGACCCAGGGTTACTTCTACAGGTTGATAGCTATTCTGACCATTTTGCACATAAACCAGCGGCTGACTATTGGCTTCGACGACAGCACTACTGGGAATCGCTAAAGTCGCTACGGCTGTCTTATCGGTTAAAACTTCTAATTCGGCAAACATCCCTGGTTTTAGTTGCCCATCAGCATTATCCAATCTCGCTTTTACAGGTACTACTCGCGTCTCTCCTTCCACTACAGGGGCAATCTGAGCAATGACACCCGTAAAGGTGCGATTGGGTAAGCCAGAGACTTTAACCCGGACGTTTTGACCTGTTTTCACCTGCGCCAAGTCTTTTTCATAAATATTGGCAGTTGCCCAGACTTGAGTGCTATTAACAATCGACATTAAAGGTTGACCAGCAGCATCAATTGATTCGCCGGAGGTAATTTCTCGCTCTGCAACAACACCGGAAATGGGAGACTGTATTGTGACTAATCCTTTCGTGTTATCAACACTGCTGAGTTGTTGCAGCCGGGTTTTGTAGGTAGCGTCACTCAGTTGCAAGCGGGATTTCGCGGCATTAACCGCCGCTTGGGCGCGTTTGAGTTCGGCTTCGGCTTCGAGGACTTCCCGGCGACTGGTTGCCCTTTGCAAGGCGGTTTTGACTTCAGCTAGCTGGGCTTCTGACTCCAGCATTTGGCGACGGGGTAAGGCACCTTGGGTGACTAAATCTTTATCTCGGTCGTACCGTTCCTGGGCAACGCCTAGCTGGGTGCGGGCTTGGGCAATTTCAGCGGCGGCGATTTGCGAGTAGCGTTGTGAGTTTTCCCTGGCAAGATTTAGGTTAGCTTCGGCTTCCCGCAGTGCAGCGTCGGCATCGGTGCGCTTCCCTTGGGATTCAACTCGCAGTTGCACGAGTTCTGGACTGGAAATAACAGCGACGGCTTGACCTGTTTTGACGCTGTCGCCCGGTTGGACTAATAATTCAACAACGGTTCCGGCAATGGGGGCAGTGACTTCTACCTGTTTATTGGCTTGGGTTTCAATTTGCCCGGTGGTTTTAATCCCCACATCCAAAAACTGCCGATGAGCAGGTTGGGATTGAATGCCCATTGTTTCGGCTGTGCCAGCATCAACGTTGATTCCCTCAGGATTCGTTGTCGCTTCGGTATCGCTATGGAACTCATCCCCATGTCCCGCGTGAGCAAAAACAGCGGCGGGTAAGGCTGTGGTGAGAAGTAAAACGGTAAAAGCAGAAAATAGGAGCTTTTTTGCGTTTTTCATAAGTTCGCGAGTGCCTTTTCCGATTGAGGGGAGGGAGTGATACCAATGACAGGCTTGTAGAGACACCGTCGGCTGTGTCTTTATAAGCGATGCGATCGCACTTTGCACATTGACATACAAAGATGAAATCACAATGAAACCAAAAGGCGAGTGAAGCTAAACCTCTTTGAGGGGCAAGCGAACTGTAAACCGACTACCTTTACCGGGTTCGCTTTCTACACTAATGCTACCGTAGTGCGCTAGAGCGATCGCATTGGCAATCGATAATCCCAATCCTGAACCCCCGGTATGACGAGAGCGATCGCTATTAACGCGATAGAAGCGGTCAAAAATCCGTTTTTGCTCCGGCACTGAAATGCCAATACCTGTGTCTTGAATGTGAATTAAAGCGTCATGGGGGCTACGTTCCAAAACCAATATCACCTTACCCCCGGCTGGGGTGTAATGAATGGCGTTGCTTACTAAATTAGAAAGTAAGCGATACAGTTGCTCGACATCGCCTGTCACCTCAAGGGGAGAGGACACTTGCATCTGAGAAGTCAACATCACATCGGCAGTTAATGCTAAAGCCGCCAATTCCTCAGCCACATCACTCACCAAATCATTAAGACAAACGCGTTCCCCCTTCAGTTTCGGTGGGCTACTTGCTGTCAATTGATCCATACGGCACAACATCAATAAATCCTCAACAAGCTGAGAGAGTCGTTGATTTTGCCGTCTAGTCGTTTGTAGGGTATCTCTTGCCTCTACTTCACTGAGGGTTGGCATCATTAATGTTGATTCCACAGTGGCGCGAATTGCCGCTAAAGGGGTTCGCAACTCATGGGCAGCATCAGCAGTAAATTGTTGAATTTGGTGATAAGACTTGTAGATTGGCTGCATTGCCAAACCTGCTAGCCACCAGCTAGAACCCGCAACTAGCAGCATCATCCCTGGCAATCCCAAAATTAAAAACCATCTCACCGTGGCAACATAATTTTCAACATCTTGCAGACTTCGCCCTACCTGGATATAACCCCAATCTTGATAATCCTGGGTATGCAGTGTGAAAGTAATTTGACGGTAATTAATGCCGACATCATTTCTTAGGTTTTGCCACTGTTGTTCGATGGGGGTGAGGGGCAAATTACCGGGTTGCACTCCTGCCACGGCTACCAATCGTCCGGAACGATCTAATAAGCGCATATAATAGTTGCCTTGGTGAATTGCTCCGGCTGCATGACGTTGGGAGTTAGGGATCTTAGAACAGTCAGTTCCCACCTGACAGACATCAGGTAGCAGGCGTATTGCTTCGGGTTCAAGTCTTGCGGGCTGTTTGAGAACGGGTTCGAGACTGTCATGCAGCGTCCCGGCAACGGATTCCAGTTCTCTGTCGATGGTAATGCGATGGGCGTGGGCGATCGCTTCGTAAACCCCTAACCCACACAAACCCAGAATTACCCCCATCACTCCGGCGTACCAAGTAGCTAAACGCCAGCGAGTGAGTTGAAATAGTTTATTTTGATTCACATCTACATAAGTTAAGTACGTGAGAATAAATCAAACTTTGCGTTGCAATATATTTTTTTAATGGGCTTGTAGTCAGGTCTTAGACCATATTTTGAGGGCTAAAGACATGAATAAAAACCTTTAATTATTTACTTCTACTTAGCAGGATTGAAACGATAACCCAATCCGTAGACGGTTTCAATTAAATCTTCAAACCCATAGGTTGCCAATTTGCGTCGCAGTAACCGAATTTGTGCCGCCACTACATTACTCATTGGTTCTGTTCCTAACTCCCACAACTGATCCAAAATTTGGTCGCGGGTGATAATTTGGTGGGGATGTCTCATGAAGTATTCCAGCAATTGAAATTCTTTAGCTGTTAGGTGAACGACCTGTTTTTCTCCGGCTGTATTAGTACAAACAGTGTTGCTGCTGTAGTCTAAAGACAAATTGCCCAGTTGTAGTTGTTGGGGTTGTAGCTGTGGCGATCGCCTTTGCAATGCCCTCAGTCGCGCCAGCAGTTCCGCCATCCCAAACGGCTTGACCAAATAATCATCCGCCCCCGCATCCAAACCTGTTACTTTATCGGCTTGAGTATCTTTTGCGGTCAGCATCAACACGGGTAGAGTTCGATTTTGACTCCGCAAACGACGCAGCAACTCTATTCCTGACAACCCCGGTAAAAGCCAATCGAAGATGCCCAAGGTATATTGCGCCCACTGATTTTCTAAGTAGTTCCAAGCATCGACACCATCTAGAACCCAGTCAACAATATAACCTGATTGATTCAAAGTCCGCTTGATTGCCGCCCCTAAATCTGGCTCATCTTCAACTAACAGTACTCGCATAGAATTAGAGAGTCTTCACGCCTTTTTTTGAGAACTCATACATATCGTAATAGAAGAGTAAGAAATACACTCAACTATTACCTATCGCCTTTCTAGCTTGTCAGTAAATGCAATCAAAATGAAAGCAAAGCTGTAACACAATTTAACTTTCCAAACGTGCTTTTCGCCAATAAGACTTGACAATTAAAACCTTTTAAGATGTGATTTTCCACGATTGCCGCCACTGCTTCATTTGCTCAATTTCTCGCTGTTGTGAGGCGATAATATTTCGAGCCAGTTCCTTAATTTCAGGGCGCTGGGACTTTGAGAGGGCATCTTCAGCCATCACAACTGCACCCTCATGATGAGGAGTCATTGCATCGATCAGGCGCAGGTCAAATTCGCCGTCAGCCGCACCTAAATCCTGGCTCATCTTCATACTTTCTGTTTGCTCTGGCGACATCTCCATCATGTGACCCATTTGCGGGTGATACGCCATAGGTCTATCTCCGGCTTGAGGATACCAGGCTTGACGCCACTGTCTAAGTTGCCCAATTTCCCTTTCCTGCTCTTTAATAATCGCCTCAGCAAGTTGTTTAATTTCAGGACGTTGAGATTTTTGCTGCGCTTCTTTTGCCATTTCTATAGCTCCTTGATGGTGAGGAATCATGGCATCAACGAACCGCAAATCGTAATTGGCATCAGCTGGCCCTAAATCCATCGCCATGCTGTGATCCATGTTGCCATGATCCATACCTGGTATGGCACCTGTATCCGTAGCTGGGGAAGTTTGAGATTCTGCTTGGTGCTGTCCATGAGGAGAACAGGCTGCTACACCCCCTAGGGAGGCGATCGCAAAAATAATTGCAAATAAGCTATTTTTGAAAGAAATTGGTTGCATAAACTTTAGCTCTATCTAATACTTACCTAACTCTTTCTTTTACCTATGATAAACTCTCCACCCTACTGGAATGTCAAGCAAAATTCTCAACATATTTCTAACAGCAGCAGAGTTGCAATGAATGATTCAGCATTACACACAAAGATGAAATCAGAATGAAATGCTTATACTCCAATAGCAAGGAATATCTGTTACTTCTTCTGATAGACGCGATCGCTCTTTTATCTTTTTAAGGTTAAGGCGAAGTTGAAGAGGCAAAACCTTCACGGCTTCCAACGAATTCAAAGCAATCAAAGAGGTTCAAACAATGGCAATACAACAACTCACCCTGAACCAAGTTAATCAAGAGCTTCAGCAGTGTATTCAGAATTGTTTAGACTGCCACAGTATCTGCTTGAATACAACTACCTATTGCCTCCAGAAAGGCGGACAACATGCGGAGCTTGCTCATATTCGGCTGATGCTCGACTGCGCTGAAATTTGTCAGACAAGTGCCAACTTTATGCTCCGTGGCTCCGAACTCCACGCACGTACCTGTGGCGCTTGTTCTGAGGTGTGCGAGCGGTGTGCGGCTGACTGCGATCGCATGGGCGATGATCAGCAAATGAAAGCCTGTGCCGAAATGTGCCGTCGCTGCGCCGAGTCTTGCCGACAAATGGCGGCAGCAATGTCATAATTCACGAGGGCACCTCCGAAGCGGGAAGCCTTGTCTATGAGAGAGCAGGGAGGAACGCGAGTGCGCGTTTCGGCTAGGACTTCGGCGTGAGCGCGGTTCCTGAGCCTGCCGAAGGGCAGTCGAACGCTCAACGACCACGGTTTTAACCGCCTACAGCCTATGAGTATTTTCCGGGTTTCCGGTGTAACCTAAGTGTTATTCACTTGTGAGGTTTTACTGATTTGAAACAAGTTCTGACCATAATTTGTCAGCTTCAACCAACCTCTGAGCAAGTTC
>JAHHHJ010000018.1 GCA_019359445.1 Kastovskya adunca ATA6-11-RM4
CTTGGGGGAGCTGTAAGTCTCCCCGGAAGTCCAGGGATAGCTTGTCTACGCTTAAGGGCAATTACCCTTGTTTAGATTGGCTTGATCCGGGCTGAAGCCCACGCGCTTTTAGCCGTGGGTTGCTTACAAGAGCCTGTTAGTTCAAAAAGATTTCAGGGAACCCTATAGTTGAGTCCTAGGATTGAGAAATGAGATAGCTATGCAACAATTCTCTGAAGAACAACTCCATCATCAATTTGAGAAGCTGACCGATTTCGTAGAAAACGGTGCGGTATGCCTCCACTGGGTTGGACCCGACGGCACTATCTTATGGGCAAACAAATCTGAATTAGAGTCGCTGGGCTACGCTCCAGAAGAATATGTGGGGCAACACATCGCTAAATTTCATGCCGACCAAAACACCATCAACGACATCCTCCGCCGCCTCATTGCCAACGAAATCCTGCACAATTACGAAGCCAAGATGGTGTGTAAGGATGGCTCAACTAAGTACGTTCTGATTGACTCCAGCGTCTACCGAGACGAGAACGGTCAGTTTATCCATACCCGCTGCTTCACCAGAGACAACACGGCACGCAAGCTAGCAGAAGAAGCCCTGCAACAAAAAACGCAGCAGCTAGAGCAAACCCTGCAAGTATTGCAACAGATCCAGTCTCAACTCGAACAGACAAACAAAGACTTGGAATACCGAGTTGAAGAACGAACGGCTGAACTGCAACAAGCTAAAGAAGTTGCTGACAGCGCCAACAAAGCCAAAAGTGAATTCCTGGCAAACATGAGCCACGAACTCCGCACGCCCTTGAATGGCATCCTGGGCTATGCTCAAATTCTGCTGCGTGACAGAACAGCGCATCCGAAACAAAAAGATGGCATTGGGATCATTCACCAGTGCGGTTCTCATCTCCTGACGCTGATTAACGACATCCTCGATCTTTCTAAAATTGAAGCCCGCAAGCTGGAATTCTCCTGCAAAAGCTTCCACCTTGCCTCTTTTCTCAATGGCATTGTGGAAATGTGCCGCATCAAAGCCGAACAAAAGGAAATCTGCTTCACCTACGAAACCCTTAACCATTTGCCCACTGCCGTTTGTGCCGACGAAAAGCGCCTGCGCCAAGTTCTGATTAACCTGCTGGGCAATGCGATCAAATTCACGGATCGAGGCAGCGTTACCTTCAAAGTTGGCATTATGGCAGAATCCCCCGCCATCGATGCCCAACAATCAGACCAATCCTCTAGCGCAACGGCGCAAAGCGCCCTTCAAAATCCCCAAGCCAAAATCCAGAAGATTCGCTTCCAAATCGAAGACACGGGTGTCGGCATGACCCCGGAACAAGTTCAGAATATCTTTATACCGTTTGAACAGGTTGGGGATAAAGAACGGATGGCAGAAGGAACGGGACTGGGATTGGCAATCAGCCTGCAAATCGTGCAAATGATGGGCAGTGAAATCAACGTCGAAAGTTGTCCCAGTCAAGGGAGTAAGTTTTGGTTTGACGTAGAACTGATAGAATCCGACGAGTGGGTTGAGCCAGACGTGGGTAAATCTGCCAACCATATCGTTGGATATGAAGGTGAGAAACAAAAAGTTTTGATCGTTGATGACCGTTGGGAAAATCGATCGGTGATTGTTAACCTGCTGGAACCGCTAGGATTTGAATTGCTGGAAGCAGTAAACGGGCAGGAAGGCTACGACAAAGCCATTGAGTGGCAACCTGAGTTGATTATCACCGATCTGGTAATGCCTGTTATGGCAGGGCTAGAGATGACGCAGCAGTTACGTTCTCTGCCGGAATTCCAAAACACTGCAATTATTGCCTCTTCTGCCAGCGTGTTTAACTTCGATCGCCAGCAAAGTCAGCAAGCAGGCTGCAACGATTTTCTTCCCAAACCTGTCCAATCTGACGAACTGATGGAGCAACTCCGTCAACACTTGAATCTATCGTGGATTTATGAGACGGATAACGCTCCGGCAAAACTTTCAGCCAATGCTGAGGCAAGTTTTTCATCGGGGATAATCAGTCCTCCTTTAGAGGAACTAGAAGCCCTGTACGCGGCTGCCCGCATTGGTGATATTGATAGCACTGAACAAGAAGCAAACCGACTGATGCAACTTAACGATCGCTACCGACTCTTTGCTCAACAATTGCTCCAGTTTGTTCAAGTAATGGATGACGAAGCCATTTTCAAATTTGTCAAGCAACACGTTGAACAATCCGTTTAGGCATGAGCATGAGTCCGCATCCAATGAGTCTGATTCTGATTGTGGATGATAATCCGAACAATACCAAAGTGCTGTTCGAGTTGCTGAAACAAGCAGGGTATCGAGTGTTAGTTGCCAAAAGTGGAGAAAGTGCGCTGGAGAGGCTGCAATCCGTCTCTCCAGACCTAATTCTGCTGGATGTCATGATGCCAGGAGTCGATGGGTTTGAAACCTGCCGTCGCTTGAAAGCCTCGCCAGCCACTCAAAATATCCCAACGATCTTCATGACCGCACTTTCCGACGCTACGGACAAGGTAAAAGGTCTATCGCTGGGAGCAGTGGATTACATTACCAAACCCTTCCAACAGGAAGAAGTGCTGGCTCGTGTCAATATTCACTTAAAGCTCTATCATCTCAACCGGGAACTCGAACAACGAGTGGCAGAACGAACTGCAGAGTTATCCATTGCATTGACCCAGCTCAAACAGTCACAACTGCTATTAGTGCATAGCGAAAAAATGTCGGCGCTAGGTCAACTGGTTGCTGGGATTGTCCACGAAATCAAAAATCCGATTAATTTTGTGCAGGGGAATATTGTCTATGTCGATGAATACATGCAGGCTGTCCTAAGCCTGCTTCAGGTCTATCAGCAACATTACCCTAACCCAGTGCCAGCAGTGCAAGAGAAAGCAGAAGGCATTGACCTCAGCTTTCTCCTGTCCGATCTGCCAAAAACGCTTTCCTCCATGAAATTAGGAACGGACAGAATTTACGAGATTGTGTTGAGCTTGCGGAATTTTTCGCGGCTTGATGAATCTGAATTGAAACTATGTGATATTCATGCAGGCATCGATAGTACGCTGCTGATTCTGCAACATCGCCTGAAAGCAAAGCCAGATCGTCCCGATATTAAAGCGATCAAGGAGTATGGTGCCCTACCGGAAGTTGAGTGTTATCCGGGACAACTGAATCAGGTGTTCATGAACTTGCTGGCGAATGCCATTGATGCACTAGAGGAGTCAATGGTGAGTTGTCCGTTATCAGAAGCCAGTCGGACAAAGGGCGATCGCCCCACAATTGGCATTCGCACAGAACTAATCGATGGCGATCGCGTCTGCATCCGCATTGCTGACAACGGACTGGGAATGACGGAGGAGGTGAAAGACCACTTGTTCGATCCTTTCTTCACAACCAAACCAGTTGGCAAAGGCACGGGTTTAGGTCTACCGATTAGCTATCAGATCATTGTCGAAAAACACAAGGGGCAGCTTGAGTGCATTTCAGCGCCCGGTCAAGGAACTGAGTTTGTCATTACTATTCCAGTTAGAGTTGCCACTCCAGCCATTCCTAAGATTGTATAGCACCCAATAACGTGATGCCGCTCAGTTCTCGGTGGGGATGTAATTGGAAGCTATCTGTGGGTTGAGATTGTGGGTATTGCCGTGGTTAGCACAGCGATTGGGGAAAAGTAGTCTCCACGCTGATTTGGAGATGAATACATTTGCTAGCCCTGTTACCGGAGCCGCTCGCTTAGGCACACTAATAAAAAATGAGGAACGAGGTTAATTGCCCTTGCCAACGCTCCGGTTGCCATTTCGGACTTTAAGGATTTAGCGAGCGATCGCATCAAAACGGTAGCAATTTCCACAAAACAACTAGACTCTGGCAGATACGCCGCGCAAATTTTGACCCACCTAGGGATCTTCCCCCAGATTCAGCGCAAAGCCCTGTGGGCAGATTTTGATGTCCGCGAAGTCCGCAAAGCCGTGGAGAGCAAAGAAGCGGATGTTGTGGTCATTCTGATTTCCCTCCTTAGTGAGAGGGGAATATCAGGGGGTAAGCGCTTACTAATAACAGCAGAGGCAATATTTACGTAAAAGTATTCTTTTATAACCACTATGACAACGAACTCTCCTACAACTCCATCAAAAGCGCCAGGAGCGAAGCCTGAGACACCGTTCTACACTTGGAAGGATTATCGCTGTGCTTACTCGCTCTACAGCCCAACTGATTCTGTAAAGGCTTCCGGCGTACCCTTGCTGTTGATTCATCCCATTGGTGTTGGCTTATCCAATGCGTTTTGGCAGCCATTTTGTGAGCAATGGTACCAGCAGGGACAGACGAACTTAATCTACAATCCCGACTTACTTGGATGTGGTGAAAGCGATAAGCCCCACGTTGCCTACGAGCCGCAAGATTGGGCGCAACAGTTACAGCACTTCTTGCAGACGGTGGTGAAGACTCCTGTGGTTGTGGTGGTGCAAGGAGCATTGTTACCTGTGGCGATCGCGCTGACTAATATGCAACAAGAGCCAAATTTAGTGCAGGGCTTAGTGCTAGCGGGCCCTCCGGCTTGGCAACTGATCACCACAGACACTCCTAAGTGGCGACAAAAAGCGATCTGGAATCTTTTGGATTCCCCCCTTGGTTCTGCCTTTTACCGTTACGCCCGTCGTCGTCAGTTTTTAAAATCTTTTTCTGAGCGCGAACTATTTGAGGATCAGGCTGACGTTGATCAGCAATGGCTAAATAGCTTGCAAGCTGGTGCAGAAGATCCCAGCACTCGCCATGCTGTGTTTTCATTCCTGGCTGGCTTCTGGCGAGACAATTATGAAAAAGCGATCGCCTCGATTACTCAACCCACATTAGTAGTCTTCGGAGAGGAAGCTTCCAGCATCAGTAGTCGGGGGAGTTCCGAAACCCCAAACGAACGCCTGGTGCAATACGTACAACATCTGCCCAATGGTGAAGGTAAGCAAATTTCCGGACGGAATGTTTTACCCTATGAATCCACCGCCGAATTTGTTAAGGTGGTTGCGGATTTTGTCGAGCAGTTGTGAACCTATCCTATGTCTGAGCAATTTTCTCCAGAAATCAGCGATCGCATCTGTAAGCACATGAACGAGGATCACGCGGAGGCGATCGCACTTTATGCCAAAGTTTATGGTGAGGCTTCTAGCACCACATCGGCAACAATGGAAAGCATTGATGCTGAGGGAATGAACCTCACCGCCCAAATCAACGGGAACTCAATCCCTCTTCGCATCAACTTTGACCATGTACTTGCAGATGCAGAAGATGCTCACCACACGTTAATTGCAATGGTGAAACAGGCACGGATGATGAAAAAGGATGAAGGATGAAAGGTGAAAGTCCATCAATAGCCTCATATCATGTCCGGCTGATTAATTATGATTTGTTAGGTTGGGTTAAGCGCAGCGCAACCTAACACCACGAAAAAGGATGAAGTGTGAAGGATGAAAGGTGAAAGTCCATCAATAGCCTCAAGCCCTTTTTTTTAATATGAGATAGAAGGGAAATATCTGATTATAGTAAGCCGTTTAGTCGCCGAACTATCAAGACATCCTAACTTCAAGCCCCTGAATTTATTTATATTTCATACTTCACACTTCAACAGAATATGGTATTTATCCCCCCGTCTCAAGCGATCGCCCTGACCCCAGGAATGTTACGCAGCGTTCACCACATTGCTTTGAATGTGAAAGACATGCAAGCTTCGCGTCACTTTTATGGGACAATTCTTGGTCTGCACGAACTGACAGGTGATGAGGTTCCAACAACGCTTGTTGAGTTAGTGGCAGCAGGGAAAGTCGCTAACTTTAAAACTCCCGACGGCACGATTCTAGACTTATTTTGGGAACCGGATTTAACGCCCCCTGACTCCGATCCTAGTCGTGGCTTTACCCGTGCTTACCATCTGGCTTTTGACATTGAGCCGCAGTTGTTTGACCAAGCGGTTGAGGTGCTGCGGCGTTGTGAAGTTCCCATTGCTGAAAGGCCTGTCACCCGTCCGACGGGGAGAGGGGTATATTGCTACGACCCGGATGGGTTTATAGTTGAGATTCGTTGCGATCCAATCTCAGCTTGAAGCTCAAGAAGAACTCACGGCGGAAGCAGAGAAACTGAAAATCCTCGAAGACCTCGCTCGCCAAAGCTTTGCTTTATTCCTAAAGATGAGCCGCGATCGCTACAGTACACGGAATTACTATTGTCGTGGCAAATACTTTTACCTTGCCCTAGGAATTTGAGATTGAAACAGTCGCGTTGTTCTTGGGTTCCGCGTTACTTGTTGGGGTGGGTTCTGTGTTTTCTCCCGGCGTTGCGAGCCAGCCAACTCGCTCCGGTAAAAGCACTGCGAAATACCTAGCGGTTGAGCGTCCTAATTCTGAAGATTCAGAATTTGTAGAGAACTAACGCCTCTACAAAAGTGACATATATAGCGACCCTCCAAATCGGGTTTAAGTATGGGAATACTGGAAGTATGGAGACCTCAACTCTGACTGAGCCAAGCAACTTCTTCGCGGTCAACCCTATGTTAGATGCCTTCAGATGAGAGGTTCTATTGTTTTCCTAAAAAAAGCCTGACGACTAAATAAAGTTCGCGGCTACGAACTAAGCCACCGTCTAAGTTAGCTACAACAAGGGAAAAAGTTCATTGCGGCTACCTTTGTCTTTGAAGAAAGTGCTCAATGATGGGCGGGGGAGGGGAGAATAATTTAGCGATCGCTAAATAGGTACTCCCATGGAAACAATCTCATCTTCCTCGTACCCTGATGCCTCGACGACCACCCCTGAGATTCAAAGTGTGCAGGAAACAAGCTGTGTTATTGTTGGTGGTGGCCCAGCAGGGGCTGTTTTAGCACTTCTATTGGCACGCCAGGGTATCCCTTGCATACTCCTAGAAGCCCATAAAGATTTTGATCGTGATTTTCGCGGCGATACACTTCACCCTTCGGTGATGGAAATCATGGAAGAAATCGGACTGGCGGAGCGCTTGCTACAGTTACGTCACGCTAAGGTTTCTCAGCTGACCTTTAGGACATCCGAAGGGGCGTTTACCTTGTTTGACTTCAGGCGCTTAAAGAGCAAGTATCCCTACCTAACGATGTTGCCCCAAGTGGATTTTCTGGAGATGATCATGGCGGAAGCGGCACAGTACCCCCATTTTCAGCTAGTGATGGGTGCGAATGTGCAGGAATTGATTGAAGAAGATGGGATAGTCCAAGGGGTGCGCTACCGGGAACAGAGTGGCTGGCATGAGATCCGCGCTCACCTAACGGTGGGTGCCGATGGACGATTCTCTCGTATCCGCCAACTGGCTGGGAAAGAGCCAGTCAAAACCTCGCCACCCATCGATGTTTTGTGGTTTCGTCTGCCTTGTCAGGAGGGCGATCCAGAAAAATCTATCGGCTCTACGATTGGCGGGCGCTTTTTGATTTTGCTCAAGCGCTTTGACCATTGGCAGGTTGGCTACTTCATCCCCAAGGGTAGCTATCAGGCATTGCGGCAAGCAGGTTTACAAGCCATGAAAGAATCGATTACCGAGGTGATGCCAGAGCTAGGCGAGGGCGCAAATAGCTGGCGTCAGCGCTTGGAATACCTGGAAAATTGGTCACAGGTGGCATTTCTGGCTATTGAATCTAGCCGCGTGAAGCGTTGGTATCAACCGGGATTGCTTTTAATTGGGGATGCGGCACATGTAATGTCACCGGTGGCTGGCGTAGGGATCAACTATGCGATCCAAGATGCGGTTGTTGCTGCCAATGTCTTGGCAGAACCCCTACGCTCAGGTCAGGTGCGGCTGAAAGATTTAGCCGCAATTCAGTGCCGCAGGGAAATACCGACGCGAATTATCCAAGGGTTCCAAGTCTTAATTCAGCGCCGGATTGTTGTTCCTGCTCTCGACTCAAAACAGGCTTTTAAGCCCCCCTTTTTCCTCCGAATCCCGTTTTTGCGTGACCTTCCGGCAAGGTTGATTGGTAAGGGGGTGTGGCAGGTTCATATCAATTCCTTGTAACTGTCGTCCTCAGATGCGATCGCACGGGACTCTAGTACATCTCCACAACCCTTGCTTTTTTGCCTTAAGCACCAGTTGTTCGCAAACCTAGGGATTCAGGACGAGTGGCTGGTTCTGTGATTTGTTGTGGCTGACCTTGGATGCGATCGCCTGTTCCCACATCAAACCAGTGAATCGACTCATCGGGAATGGAGAGGGTGACTTCTTCCCCTTCCCATGCTTGATTGATTGGCAACAAAGCGCGGAGCCTTGTGGACTCTGCCCCCTTTACCCGCACGCTGATTAAGTTCTGCATCCCCAAGTGTTCTACGAGGAAAATTCGACCTTGAACAGTTTGCCTCGCCCCTGGTTCTGCGAGGGAGACATCTTCTGGGCGAATGCCCATGATGATTTGCGACGGCATAGTTGGCAACTTCGGCAGCAAAATTGTGGAATCCCCTAAGACGGCGCGATCGCCTTTACAGTTCAGGGTGAGTAAATTCATTTGCGGACTCCCCACAAACCCCGCTACAAACTGATTTGCCGGACGCAGGTAAATGTTTTGTGGGGCATCAAGTTGTTGTAAGTTGCCATCCTGTAGCACCGCCACCTTTGTTGAGAGGGTCATCGCTTCCGTTTGGTCGTGGGTAACGTAGACCACAGGTGCCCGTTGAGATTCAAAAAGCTGTTTCAAATCCGCCCGCACTTGCTCTCGCAACAGGGCATCTAGGTTACTCAACGGTTCATCTAGCAAAAAGACATCCGGTTCACGCACCAGCGCCCGTCCTAGGGCAACCCGCTGCCGTTGACCCCCTGACATCTGACCGGGCTTGCGATCCATTAAGTTTTCCAGTCCCAGCTTGTTGGCAACATCCCCAACCCGCCGTTTGATTTCCTCAGACGGTATTTTTCGCAACTTCAAACCAGCGGCAATGTTTTCATATACCGTCATGTGGGGGTAGAGAGCATAGCTTTGGAACACCATGGCAATATTGCGTTTACCAGGGGCAACATGGCTAACATCGCGTCCATTAATCAGCACGTTGCCACGAGTTGGGGGTTCCAATCCTGCAATTAGTCGCAGAAGCGTTGATTTCCCGCATCCTGATGGCCCCAAAAGTGTCAAAAACTCCCCTTCATCCACATCAATACTGATGTCTTTGACGGGAATCACCTTCGGATTGTAAGTTTTGTTGAGATGATGTAGTTCAAGTTTAGCCATAGTTTTGATTGCTTATTGCCAGTGCGATTGATGGGTTAAATTTCGCTGTTATTGTTTGTGAAGTGGGATAATTTTCTCGAAAACAGTCTTCAGTTATTAAAAAGGCGATCGCGAATAATAAATGTATATTTCTTATCCCACAGAATTCACACTTTTTGCCTCGTTCTGCCGATATAACGTTAATAACTGAAAACTCAAGCATCAGCCAAATTATCCCTTAACAGCCCCAGCCGTTAAACCTTGGACAATCTTGCGCTGGAACAATAGCACCAGTACAACCAAGGGCAACGTTCCCACGACTGTAGCCGCCGCAATTGGGCCATAGGGAATTTCAAACACGGATGCCCCACTTAACTGCGCCGTGGCGACAGGGATAGTTTTCATCGATTCACGGGTAATAAATGTTAGGGCAAAAATAAACTCATTCCACGCCGCGATGAAGGTGAGAATCCCTGTTGTTACCAATGCCGGAAGCGTCATTGGCAGCACAATTCGTAGCAACATTTGCACAGTATTGTAGCCATCGACCCGCGCCGAATCTTCCAAATCTTTTGGCAGTTGTTGAAAGAAACTCCGCATCACTAGAATAGTCAGCGGTAAATTAATCGCCGTGTAAGGCAAAATTAGGGCGAGGTAATTGTTTCCCAAATCAGTCACTCTGACGACTTCTAAGAGTCCTAAAAACAGCAGGACAGCGGGAAACAACGTCACAATCAGAACCCCAGCCAGGACGAATCTCTCTCCCGGTAACCGCAGCCGCGCCAAGGCATAAGCCGCAGGTGCGCCTAACGCTAACGCTAGTAGTGTCGAAGTGATGGACACAAAAGCGCTATTCAAAATATATGAGGTAAACGGACGGCGGCCGAACAAAGATAGGTAGTGATCGAAGGTGAGCCGACGGGGGAAGTAAACAGAGGGAACGGCAGAGATATCTGCATTCACTTTGAATGAGGTTAACAACTGCCAGAGAACTGGCCCCGTGAAAAAGACCACAACCAAAAAGACAGAGAGGGGTAAAATAATTTTCCGCCAGTTGAAGCTTGACGATGCTTGTGCGGGTTGGTTTTGTGCAACAGCCATAGGTCAGTAATTCACTAGAAGACAATAAGGGGGAGAAAACTAACGCGCTCCAGCGGCATTGCTGCGAGACCTAGACAAGAAATAAGCCGCGATCGCCACAGCAGCAATCAGCAATAGAAAAGTCACCACCACTAGCGCCGCCCCATAGCCAAAGTCTAGGTAGCGCATCACGGTGCTGTAGATATAAAGGGAAACCGTTTCTGTCGCACCCCCAGGGCCACCGCCTGTCATTACCTGGATCAGGTCGAAAATCCCGAAGGCTTGAGCAAACCGGAACAACAGGGCAATCACAATTTGGGGCATCAACAGCGGTAAAGTGATCGTCCAAAAGCTCTGCCAGGGACTCGCCCCATCAATGGAATGCGCTTCATAGAGGTCGCTGGAAATTGATTGCAACCCCGCTAGTAACAAAATGGCGATAAACGGTGTTGTTTTCCAAACATCAGCTAAAACCACAGCAATCATTGCCAGTGTGGGATCTCCTAGCCAGGTAATACCCTGCTCAATTATTCCCAAGCGGCGCAGGATGTCGTTGACTACACCAAATTGATCGTTAAAAATCCATGCCCAAGCAAGTCCCATCAAGGCTGTAGGCAACGCCCAAGGAATGAGGGTAATTGTCCGGACAAGTCCCCGTCCTCGAAAGGATTGATTGAGTACCAGGGCAATACCCACCCCTAGGACTAATTCCAGCAAAACAGAGGCGGTGGTAAAGACAGTGGTGTTCCACATCGTTTGCCAGAAGCGCCCATCGCCCACCATCCGCACATAGTTGGACAAGCCAGAAAATTCTGTTTCCAACTGGGTGCCAAGATTTTGGGTGAAGAAACTTAACCAAAACGCCCGCCCAATGGGATAAGCAAATACCAGCAACAACACAATAATTGCTGGCAGTACCAGTAACCAGCCAGTTCGCTGTTCTCGTTCCCGAATTACGTCTTTTACCTGTGCAGTAGTCATCTGAAGTATGAAGGGTGAAGGATGATTAAGAGCGAATTGCTAGCTTTTGAGCCTCCACTGGGTTTTGTGAGGCTTGAGCGGGGGCTAATCTACCCAGTAAGTTGCGGGTTTCCGCCGCTGCCGCCTGCATGGCTCGTTCTGGAGTCATACTGCCTGTAAAAGCGGCACTGAGATAGCGCTGCAAGATATCAGAAGCTTGAGCATATTGAGCAATGGGAGGACGTAGAACCGATTGTTGCAATGCCTCTAACAGTGGCGGGAAATAGGGGTATTTGGCAACAATTGCTGGATCTGTAAACAGGTCTTTGTGACTGGGGAGCAAGCCAGTTTCTAGAACAAATCGCCGCATTGTCTCCTTACTAGTCATGTACTCAATGACACGCCATGCCTCATCAGGGTGAGCTGCGGTTAAGGATATTCCTAAACCCCAGCCGCCCAAGCAGGAACCGCCATTATTGCCCACGGAACTCACCATTGGTCGAATACCTACCTTGCCCCTGACATCTGAACCTTCTGCATTCGCTAGTCTCCAGACATAAGGCCAGTTGCGTAGAAAAACCGATTCACCACTTTGAAACAACAGGCGGGTTTCTTCTTCTCCGTAGGTAGTGACACCAGGAGGAGAGATACCACGGGTAATGGTGCTGCGTAAAAATTCCACTGCCTCGATTCCCTGAGGTTGATCGAGACCTACCTCCAGCGTGTCTGGGTTGACCCAGAAGCCGCCGAAGCCTTCGATTACCTCAACAAACATGGCAGATAGACCCTCGTACTGCCTGCCCTGCCAGAGGTAACCCCAATCAGTCTCTCCGGCGTCGGTATCTCCCGGCTTTTGCAAGTCTTGAATAATTTCGATCATCTCCCCAAAGGTTTCGGGGGGGTCGTAGCCACCTTGCTGCAAGAGGTCTGTGCGGTAGTAGAGTACTCCTGCATCTGAGGTTGTCGGCATCCGGTAGAGTTCGCCGTTGTAGCGCCCCCCCTCGATATTGTTCTCGACTAGTTCTGCGAGTTCTTCGGGGGGAACCCGGTCGCCGAGGGGTCTTAACCAACCAGCGGCGGCGAATTTTGGCACCCAGGCAATATCCAGGTTGAGAATGTCGTAGGGAGAGTCTCCCAGCAAAAAGGCGGAGGTGAGGAGGTTCTCTTGCAGGTTGCTATCAAAGGGCCCTTCTATAAGGTTGAGCCGAATGTCCCGATTTTGTTGTTGAAATTCCTCAAGAAGGGGTCTCCAGTTCGACAAGTCCTGACCTTGCATCAGCATTGTGATCACAACGGGTTGCTGAGTTAAGGCAGGTAATACCCAAAATTGGAAGACGAGGATTAAGGCAACAAGAATTCCTAAAATACGAGGAATTCCTAATTTTCTCAAAAGCTTTTTCAGGCGTCTTTGTGAGCTGCCTCTAGACTTATTAATTTTCATTTTGAATTGGGAAATTAATGCGAGCTGATGTCTCAATAACCCAGCGCGATCGCCAAGCCGAACGCCACTTGTTCGCCATCGTATTATTACTGATAGCTTTTTTTGGTAGGTTACTGCTTGCTTACAGGAATGAATGTAAACAAAGGCAAAGTAAATTCAGTTTCCTTAACATTTTCTTGGAGATTTTTAAATAAAAGTATTAAGCATCTATCCAGGGAAGGAAGTAATAATGGGGTAAATTTGTGAGTTGAAAGATTTAACGACTAACAATAAAAAAAATTGATAAGAGGCGATCGCTACAGATTTTTGTAAAGAGCGATCGCCATGTTAAACTCTGACTTAATACGAATGGCACTGATTTAAGCAAAACTTGCGGCTCAGATCCCCGACTTCTTCGAGAAGTCGGGGATCTAGATCCAGCTTATTTCAGCAATATTGCCTTAGCAAATTGAGATGAGTTGGTTGCAAATTCGCGAAGATGACCTGACAGGTAAAAAGATCGCTGACCTTCTCCGGGAACATCTCGAAAATATGCATGAGATTACCCCGCCCCAAAGCGTTCATGCTCTTGATTTAGAGGCATTGCGATCGCCCGATATTACATTCTGGACGGCTTGGGAGGGATCGGAGTTACTCGGATGCGGGGCACTGAAAGAACTAGATACAAGAAGCGGTGAAGTCAAATCAATGCGTACCGTCAAGGCTCACTGTCGTAGGGGTGTCGCCTCAAAGATTCTTGAACACATTATAAAAGAAGCCGAACGGCGTGCTTACGATTGCCTGAACTTGGAAACAGGGGCTGGTTCTGAGTTCGCCCCAGCACAAGCCTTGTACAGGCGGTATGGGTTCGAGTACCGAGACCCTTTTGCTGACTACACGGATGACCCGAACAGCGTATTTATGACGAAAAAGCTCGCTTGATTCGCTTGCTAGTGGGACATTTCACCTTCAATAATTAGTGCAACATCTATGTATTAATACCATTGGCGCGATCGCCTCAGGGTGCTTCTCGTTTCATTAAGATTTCTGGACACTGGAAAAACTCTTGCCAGACTAGTAGAGATTTTATACATCTCGTCGCCGCAGGAGATTGCGTAGTGAAGTATGACATCCGCTATAAGCCAGCCTTTAGTGCCATTTTCGTCACCTTGAACCCCGGTGAAAGCATCACCGCCGAGGCGGGTGCCATGACGAGTATGGATGCCCAAATTTCCATGAAAACGGAGTTCTCTGGGGGCTTGATTTCAGGACTCCTCAAAAACTTCTTTGGTGGAGAATCCCTCTTCGTCAACGTCTTCACCAACAACACCCAACGACCCCTGGATCTGGTACTCACTCAATCCACCATTGGGGATATTGCCCGAATCGACCTCAAAGAGGGCGAAATTTGCTTTCAACCCGGTGCCTACATTGCTCATACTCCAGGGGTAAAGATGGGCTTGCAGTGGGCAGGTTTCAATAGCTGGATATCCGGTGAAGGACTATTCAAATTGAGGCTTAGCGGTCGCGGTGAGGTCTTCTTTGGTGCCTATGGCGGATTGACGCCCAAAACCATCAATGGGGAGTTTATCGTCGATAGCGGTCACTTGGTTGCCTATGAGCCGGGAATTCAAATGAAAGTCGGACTAGCAGGCGGATTACTGGGTTCGATGAAATCGGGGGAAGGCTTAATCAACCGCCTTTCTGGACGAGGGCTAATTTACCTCCAGTCTCGCAGTGTTGAGGGCTTGGTGCGGTATCTCCGCCCAAAAATTCGTTAGGGATTAGACGAAGATAGGAGAGTTTTTTAATGAAAGTCGATATTTTACATCAACCGGATAGTGCGATCGCGCGGGTTGTGATGAATGCTGGAGACGAATTAGTCGCCGAAGCTGGCAGAATGATCGCCATGAGCGGCTCTATCAACGCCAGCACCACCCTTCGTCAGGGTAAAGGAGGCGGCATTCTGGGCGGACTGAAGCGGATGGTAGGAGGCGAGTCCTTGTTCATGAGCGTCTTTCGCTCTCCCACCAATGGCGGTGAGGTCTTCCTGGCACCGAAATTGATGG
Organism: Kastovskya adunca ATA6-11-RM4; assembly: GCA_019359445.1. Taxonomy (GTDB): domain Bacteria; phylum Cyanobacteriota; class Cyanobacteriia; order Cyanobacteriales; family Coleofasciculaceae; genus Kastovskya; species Kastovskya adunca. The sequence goes on from JAHHHJ010000018.1 coordinate 14,728, forward strand.
GCGATATTCTGCTGTATCCGATGACAGGAGTGGGTTTAGTCGTGCAGGCAAGCTCTTACCTCGGTAGTGCTTCCGGCGTGGATATTGACTTGGGATTTCAAGGATTCAAATCCTTCTTTTCCGGCGAACGCGTCTTTTGGTTAGACATCAGCGGCTACGGAGAGTTAATCCTCACCTCCTTCGGTGCCATTTACGAAATACCCATCAACGGCGAGTACATCGTTGACACAGGTCATATTGTCGCCTTTGAAAAAAGCTTATCCTTTGAGATTTCCAAAGCGGGTTCAAGTTGGGTGGGTGCCTTTTTAGGTGGGGAAGGACTAATTTGCCGCTTTAAAGGTCAAGGTCGAGTATTTTGCCAAACCCACAACCCCTCAGCCTTTGGGAAGCAAGTTGGCTCGCAACTACCACCAAGATAAGTGTGAAGTATGAAGTATGAAGTATGAAGGATGAAAAGAGTGCTGAGTGTTGAGTAGGGGAGAAAGTATGAAGTACGAAGTATGAAAGAGCTTACTGGTTCACCTCATCCCCTCATCCCCTCATCCCTTCATCCCCTCTCTTCTTTCCAACCTCCGTGTCCTCTGTGCCTCTGCGGTTTATTAAATTCCTCATCCCTCCTACTCAGTACTGACAACCATGAATGAAATTGCATACGAACTGGAACATTCCCCGGCTTACACCTCTGTGCGGCTTGATTTGAAAGCGAATCAATCGGTGTTAGTGGAATCAGGGGCGATGGCGGCGATGGACTCCTGGATTAACATCAAATCTAATATGCGCGGGGGGTTGATGAAGGGTTTGGGTCGCCTAGTGAGCGGGGAATCCTTATTTATCAGCGAGTTTACGGCTCAAGGGAAAGCTGGGCAACTATATCTTTCTCCTGGCATTCCTGGTGATGTTCAGCACTACCGCCTCAATGGCAACGCTTTGATGGTGCAGTCGTCGGGGTTTGTTGCCGCTAGTCCCACTGTTGAACTGGATACCAAGTTTCAAGGTGTCAAAAAAGGTTTCTTTAGCGGTGAGTCTTTATTTCTCCTACGGGCGACGGGTCAAGGGGATATTTGGTTTAGTTCCTACGGGGCAATTCTGGAGATTCCGGTAGCGGGTGATTATGTGGTGGACACGGGTTACATCGTGGCGTTTGAAGATACCTTGAACTACAACGTTGAGATGTTGGGGGGCTTGTCGTTTAAGGGTCTGAGAACGGGGATTTTAGGGGGTGAAGGATTAGTTTGTCGCTTTAAAGGGCAAGGTCGCTTGTGGATTCAGTCTCGCGAACTTTATACGCTAGTTAATTTCCTAAATCCGTTTCGTCCGACTAAGAGTGATTAAGCTGAAGTTATAACTGCACAAGGAAAGCAGAACTATTAACCAGATGCTTCTATGACTCAACAGCTACCTCCAGAACGAAGCTCTCAACCTAACATTGAAGATTTTTCTAGAGATTGTTACCGTAATCGTCAGGTTTTACTCAATAAGGTCAAAAATTACTGGCTTAAAGGAGTATTGAAAAAATCCTTATCCGGAAAGGGACGGATTGAACTGGGTTTAGAAGAGCGATGGGATACAATCCAATGTCCTTGGTGTGTGGCGTGGGAAACGACTGACGCACCGAGACAAATTTTGCCACCCCATACCAAAGTTATTGATAAGTTTGATGAACTGGGAACAGGGCGATCGCTACTGATTCTCGGTGAACCGGGTTCTGGCAAAACTACCACATTATTGCAACTGGTTCGTGAGTTATGCGATCGCGCCGAACAAAATACTAACCAGCCACTTCCGGTGGTCTTTAACCTCTCATCTTGGATAGGCGAAGCGCAAACCATTAATGAATGGTTAGTTACAGAACTTTATACCCAATATCAAATCCCCAGAGTAACCGCTCAATTGTGGCTCAAAAAGCAGCAACTATTGCTGATGCTGGATGGGCTAGATGAAGTCAAAGAACAACAACGGGCATTATGTGTTCAAGCTTTAAATGAATTTGCCCAAGAACGCGGACAAACTGAGATGGTGGTATGTAGCCGCCTCAAGGATTACGAAATCCTCCCCGAACGTCTGAGGCTGCAAAGTGCCATTTACCTCCAGCCCCTTACCAGTGAGCAAGTGCATCGCTATCTCACGGCTGGGGGTGAGGAAATGGCGGCGCTAAGTGCCCTATTGCAACAGGACACAACCCTGCAAGAGTTGGTGACGACACCTCTAATGCTCAACATCCTCACCCTCGCCTATAAGGGGATGTCGGTTGCAGACTTGCCAAGTTTAAACTCGACTGAAGAACACCGCAAACATCTGTTTAATGCTTACATCGAACGGATGTTGACGCGTCGAGAAAATCGCCAGGGGTATTCAAAAGCGCAATCAGTACGCTGGTTGAGCGAACTGGCGTTTCGGATGACTCAGCAGTCGCAAACGGTACTCTTGATCGAGCGTATTCAGCCCAGTTGGTTGCAACTCAACCTCAAAGACGGATTTACACTGCCTTTCTTCAGAAATGGCAAACGCAAAACCCCGGCTTACCAACAGTACGCCACTGGGGTAAGGCTAACGAGTGGTGTGCTTTGGGGATTAATTATCGGCTTATTCTGCTCCGTAGGTGGCGATTTAAACTTTGGACTAAAGTGGGGAATAGTCAGCGGCATAATTGTGGGATTAGGGACAAAGGTAGAACAGATAAAGCCTGTTGAAAGCCTGAAATGGTCGTGGAGCAAAGCCCAAAAATTACTTCCTTATGGCTTACTTTGTGCCGTGGGGGTTGGGCTGAATGGTTGGCTGTTTTGGGGAGTGGTTACAGGGCTAGTTGTTGTAATGATTGGTGGACTTGTTGGATCAGATTTAGAAACAACAACGGTTCCTAATCAAGGCATTTGGCAATCTACTAGGAATGCGTCAGTTTTTGCTTTCATTGGAGGCATTCTTTGCTTGATGGGAGGAGCTGAAGTCGCCGATTCTTTGGGACAACCGTTGGACATATTAGTCTTAGTTGGGGGAATGGTCGGTTTAATCCTCTCCCTTACTCAAGGAGGTACAGCCAGTCTCCGGCACTTTATCCTGCGTCTTGTTCTCTATCGTCAAGGCTATGCTCCCTGGAACTACGCTGGTTTTCTCAACTACGCCGCCGAGCAGACTTTTCTACAAAAAGTTGGTGGGGGATATATTTTCATTCATCGTCTGTTGCAAGAGCATTTTATGGCGTTGGGAATTGAGAATTCTAGTCAGACGGTGGAGATTAATCCTGATGATGCCGAAGCTTATATTAAACGAGGAAATGTCCGCGCTAGCCTTGGCAATTATCAAGAGGCATTAGCAGATTACACTCAGGCAATTCAAATTAATCCTGATTTAGCGGAAGCGTATGTAGGGCGAAGTTTAGCTTGCTTTCAGCTAGGAGATTATCCTCATGTAATGGAGGATTATCAGCAAGTTTTTCAACTGAATCCAACGCTGGCAAAAAGCGTTGCTTATCAAAGTAATGATTCTGAGGCGACGGAACTCAAATCGGTTGAAGAGGCTGACCAAGCTTACGAAGTAATTGTGCTAAATGACAGTTTCAACAGCTTTAATCATGTTGCTGAATGCTTGATGAGGTACATTCCTGGATTGACAAGCGATCGCGTTTTGCAACTCACTAAGCAGATTGATCAGGAAGGACAAGTAGTTGTTTGGTCAGGTTGTCAAGAACTGGCGGAACTGTACCGCCTGCAACTGAGTAATGCTGGTTTATCAATGGATCTATGTTGGCCGAAAGTGAATTGAGTTATGTCTTCTGGAACTTCAAGCGATCGCAACCCTCCTCCGAGTAACCGCCAACTACTGATTCTGCTGGGGCTATTTGCCGGATTTGTTGTAGTGGTCATCTGGTTGTTGGGATGGCTGATTAGCGCTCTCATCTGGCTGATCCCGCCTAGCGTAGAGCGACAAGTGGGGGCGTTGGTGATTCCGGCATACGAGCGACAAGCTCCGCCTTCAGCCGCGCAGGATAGCCTGAATCAGCTTTTAGAGCGTTTAGAAGCCCAACTACCGCCGTCACAGGCAAAAAATCATCAGTATCGGGTGCTGTACGTGCCTCAAAAGACGGTGAATGCGTTGGCGCTACCGGGGGATGCGGTGGTGATTTATCAGGGATTGGTGGAGCAGGCGGAATCAGAAAATGAGCTAATGATGGTCTTGGGGCATGAGTTAGGTCATTTTGCTCACCGCGACCATTTGCGGGGGTTAGGACGAGGGTTGTTGGTGCAGTTGGTGCTAGCCACGTTTTTAGGGGATGGGGGTTCTTGGCAATCAGGTGCTGCTTCAATAATTACTGCCGTTAGTCGTGCGGAATTTTCCCAATCTCAAGAACGAGATGCCGATGAATTCGGCTTAACATTACTTCAAAAAAACTACGGACATGTGGCGGGGGCAACTGATTTCTTTCAGCGCCTGGGTCAGCAAAAAGGAGCTAATTTAGCATTTTTATCAACTCATCCGGCACCAAGTAGGCGGGTGAATGAGTTGAAGCGCTTAATTAAGGAGCGGAACTATCCCCTGAAAGTGCGATCGCCTCTACCAAAAATGCTGCAAAACCTATAGGGATCGCGGTTTAATACGGATTGATACAGGAAGATTTATCTCTATCTTCAGGAATAAGTTCTCAGCACTCCCTCTCAAGAAGGACGGTTGATTAAACATCTCTTGGTAAATTATCAGGTAATGATTAAGAGGTAATAAAAATTTATGTCATCAGAAGTCGAAAAACAAATACTTGACGCCAAAGAAAACTTACCTGAAGTTACTCCAACTCCCGCTGATTTCAAAAATCAATCTACAGCTCATGACCTCAAGTCTCGTCTCGAGTGGGGAGAGCCTGGTTTTACGATTTTAGACGTTAGCGATCGCGAAATCTTCAATGATGGTCACATCATGGGTGCGGTAGCAATGCCCATGGATGAAGTCGTAGACCGTGCCCAAGGCACACTAGAACACAACCGTGACATCTATGTTTACGGCGCAAGCGACGAAGAAAGCTCCACGGCGGCATCCCAGCTCCGTCAAGCTGGCTTTACTCGTGTAGCGGAACTCCGAGGTGGCTTGGCAGGCTGGAAAGCTCTTGGTGGCCCGACTGAAGGTAGAAAAGAAGCCTTAACTCCTCCTAGCGCTGGCGACTATAACGTTGTTGCTCGCATCCAAGAGTCCCAAGGTAAGCACTAAATTGCTTCATAGTCAGGAATTACTAAACGTAGAGACGTTGTATGCAGCGTCTCTACTAGGTAGGAAATTGGAGTTACAAAAGCAAATTGCCTTAATCAAGACTCCTGCCAGCCTAAGGGTTCAAATTCCTGCCCAACTTCTGAAATCCTAGTAGTCTGGGATTTTTTGCAATATTCAATGTATAGCCTTGCCGCTCTATCTTGCTCATTTTTGAGCAGAAGCTGCTGAAATATTTCCTGCGCTTGCACAAACTTTTTTTGATGATAGAGACTCACGCCTTGTTCAAACTCAAAATGGGTTTGGTTTTTGAGGCGTTGCACCTCATCTGAGTCACCATCGTACACTTCAAATACAGACACGGCAGTGGTTTTCCCTTTCACCCGAACTCGTCCCAAGAATCGGTAGTTATATTGGTGAGAGTCGGCTAGCTGAGATAGAGTTTGTTCGCTAATTACAATTCCTGCACCATAGACTTTCGTTAAATCTTCCAGGCGAGAAGCGAGGTTTACCGCATCAGCAATCACGGTACTTTCCATCCGCTGTTCTTCGCCGATTGTTCCTAGCATGAGAGTCCCAGTATGCAGCCCAATGCCGATCGCGATCGCTGGGTTGCCATCATCCATCCGCTCAACATTAAACAGCGTCACCTGTTTTTGCATCTCAATTGCCGCTTGCAACGCCTCATCTGCTGTATTGGGAAAAATCGCCATAATTGCATCCCCAATATATTTATCAATAAAACCATTGTGGTTGCGAATCACCGGGCCTACCCGTTTCAAGTAGGCATTCAGAAAGTCAAAATTCTCCTTGGGCGACATGCTTTCCGAAAGCGTTGTAAATGTCCGAATATCAGAAAAGAGAATCGACATCTCTTTTTGAATTTGATCACCTAACTGAACATCCACAATACTTTCTTTCCCCAAAAACCTCAAAAACTCATAGGGAACGAAGCGGCTAGAGGCTAGATGTATTTTAGAAAGCCGAATATGAGTTTTGATGCGGGCGAAAAGTTCACTTTTTGAAAACGGTTTAGTGAGATAATCATTTGCCCCGGCACCAAATCCTTCTACTAAATCCGAAACCTGGTCTTTTGCCGTTAGTAGCACAATCGGCAGTTCATGGGCAGGAAAATGTTGACGAATAATTCGACAAACCTCATAACCTGTCATTTTCGGCATCATTACATCCAGTAAAACCAAGTCTGGCTGAAAACCTTTATCAATAATATCGATCGCTTCCACGCCATTAGTCGCTTGAGTGATGGCATACTTTTGCAGCGATAGATGGTTGAATAAGACTTGCAAATTTACTGGCTCATCATCAACAATCAGTATTTTAAATTCTCCCTGAGTTGGCGTCGGCAAGTCTAACTGCTCCTGATTATTATCGTCAGGATTGATGAAGGTTTCCATCAAATCTTTTAGCTTTGAAGCTTGAGGCAAAAGCTGCTTCAGATTAAATGTTGGAGAGGCTTCTCCTTGATAAATAGGTAAGGTAAAAATAAACTGAGAACCTTTACCAATAGTTGAGTTAACTCGAATCGTACCGCCATGCAGTTGTACGAGTTGCCTAGTAATTGATAATCCTAAACCCGCACCACCATATTCTCTGGCAATTGAGCCATCGGCTTGTTCAAATGACTCAAAAATGCAAGTCAGTTTATCCTCTGAGATGCCAATACCTGTATCGCTGACGGCAACTTCTAGATAGTCATTGATAACTTGAGCAGAGACTTCAATCGTGCCACTTTCTGTAAATTTAATAGCATTACTAACCAGGTTGTGCAAAATCTGCTGTACCCGATTCTCATCAGCATTCACAGCAGGAATATCAGGAGCGATGTTATTAATGACTTGCAAAGATTTTTTGCCGATCAGGGGAATAGAGAGAATCAAGACCACATCAGTAATTTCTCGCATCCCTATGGGTTTGGTTTGTAATTCAATATTTTTGTGATTAAGTTGAGAAAAATCTAATAAATCATTGACGAGCTGAGTTAATCTTCTGCCGCTAGAGACAATCATTGAAAGATTAAGAACCGTTGCCTTGGGGAGTTTTCCCGTAGCGCCATCAATCACCGATTCGGCAATACCGACAATTCCATTTAAAGGTGTTCGCAGTTCGTGGGAAGTATTAGCTAAAAACTCATCTTTGAGTTTATCTATTTGCTGTAAAGCGGCATTCTTTTCTTCCATCTCTGCGGCGTAAGCATGTAGACGTTTACGCGCCTCTGTAAAGCGACGCTCCAGAATAATCCCCAAAAATCCTACAAAAACGAACATTCCCCAGTAATAAAGTTCTACATGCCAAGGGAAAATATAAAAAACATAGGCTAAGATATCGTGAATGGCAGAGAGGCAGAAAGCAGCAAATCCTAGTGTAAATAGTTTCGCTTCTATGTCTCCTTTAAAAGATTTGCCAATAGCAAGAACAATTAAAGTCGTTGCACTCACTATCGTTAGGATGTGATTGGGATAGATTGTGTAATTCCAGGGGACAATACGGGTGCCTGCCAAAAGAAAAGCCATCAGGGCAAAACCTAGATGTATTTGTAGTAAGCGATAGACAATCGATTTGTACCCTCTGCCAAAAATCTGCTCAAAGAAGGCGCAAACTCCGGCAGGGATTAAATAAAATGAAGCATATTCAATATATTTCCAAAATAAAAATTTGTTAAAAGTTAAAGGGATAATTTCTGTCCGGGCGATTGTATAGACCCCGACAACTATTGCCAAAAAAGCGAAGGATAAATATAGTTTTTGAAGTTTTCCTCTTAAGGAAACTAAAATTGGAAATAACCCGATGAAGACAAAGAAAAATCCGAAAATAACTCGATCGATATCTTTAATAATTAAGTTTTTAATTAAGTCAGGTTGAGCGCCAATCGTTACTTGATTGAATAAGCCAATTGCCAAAGTGGGATCATTGGCAGCATAAGCTTTGAAAAATAGAGTTTTCCCTTCAAAACCTGGTTCCAACGGAACAATTGGCCATTTTTCATCTCTAATTTCTGCCGCCCCAGAAGGCTCTAAATCGTAAAAAATATAGATGAGTTGACTATCGAGATAGGTATTGAGTAGGTAAGGAATACCTCGAATATACAAACTAGGGTAGGGCCATAGTCCGTCTGGTAAGGGAACGCGTAGCCAAATAAACTTTTCTCCGGGCGGAACGGAGAGTTTCCCCGGAACTTTAAAGCTTTGCCATTGAGAGTCTAAGGTGTCTTCCTGAATCCAAGTTGGCACCCCTTCAATATCAACAGGAGATTCGCCCCAGCGGTACTGCCATCCTTGGGTAAGCTCAATCGGTTTTGAATTGATGGAAGGTGGCGACTGGCTAAGACTAGGGGGTGTCTGAACAAAAAGCCCGCTAAATAGTGCTAATAAAAAGGCACCAAAGAATAATACAATTCTGGCGCGGGTTGAAGCCAATGAAAACTTCATAGTTGCTAACGCCTGTGACATTCTGCTTAGTTGTATTTATTAGGGTACAGTTGCAGCCGAATATCATAACGGTAAAAGAGATTATTGTTTCTCTCCTGCTCCCCTGTCTTCTTTTTAGGGTAGCAGTATTATTACTTATGTCTTTAGAATGGTTATTTCTCTGCTATCGGGTAGAGGTAAGTTTTTTTGAGATATTGACCTATAGATTTAAATCTCATCAGTTAGTAGTTACCACTGCTTATTAGAGACACTTGGTCAAGATTTCTACATAAAATTTGAAGATTTTAAATTTTATTGTTACATTGCAAAGAACTGTACCGTACATGGTAAGGATTCTTCCGACACATGATTGACTTATCTGATTTGATTCCGACGCCACCGCCTCTACAGAACCAGTCTCGCGTATATGACCTGAAAGCGCGTTTAGATTGGGGTGAACCTGCCCTCACGATTGTGGATGTACGCGATCGCGATGAGTTTAATATCAGCCACATTTTGGGGGCAATTTCCCTACCAATGAGCGAATTAATTAGTCGAGTTTTAAATAGTCTCGACTTGGCGCGGGATATTTATGTGTACGGCGAAACTGATGAGGAAACCTCTATCGCTGCTGCCCAATTGCGGGAAGCGGGATATATTCACATCTCGGAACTTCGAGGTGGACATGCAGCGTGGAAGGCAGTGGGCTATCCGGTTGAGTCAATTCCGCCAGCGACTCTGACGACTTAACGTTTACTGTCCTTATTCCTCGCCGGAATTTTAAACCTTAAGGATGGCGCTCCAAGTAGGCTGCCAGAGTTGGGTTCAGTTGGAGTTCTTAGTGTTCAAAAATATCTTTGTATTGCAGCAGATCTAGAGAAACCATCACGGGTAAAGCATCAAAGCACTGCTGGGCGAGTTGAAAGCGTTCTTCGCGCTTTAGCATGGCGGTTAGTTTCTGCTGGGCGCTGAGTAAGTAGCGAACATCGTTGGCAGCATAACTGAGTTGTTCCTCGGAGAGATTGGCGGCGTTTCCCCAGTCGGAACTTTGGGCTTGTTTGTTGAGTTCTACTTGCTCAAGTTCTTGCACCAAATCCTTAAGTCCGTGGCGATTGGTGTAGGTTCGGGCGAGTTTGCTGCCAATTTTGGTGCAGAAGATGGGGGTGACAAAGATGCTCAGGTGGTGGCGCAATTGGGCAACATCAAAGCGGGCAAAGTGGAAAACTTTCAAGACGTTGGTTGCTTCCATGAGTCGTTTGAGGTTGGGAGCGTCGGTTTGTCCTTTGGCAATGCGAACGACACTCACGTATCCTTCAGGGTTACAGATCTGCACTAAGCACAAGCGATCGCGTAGAGGCAAAAGCCCCATAGTTTCTGTATCTACGGCAATGGCTTCTGCGCTCAGGTACACAGAGAGAAGCTGATCCGAGAGGTCGCGATCGCAAACTTGAAAGTTTTCCACTTGCATTAATACTTACCGACGCTTAATAAAGATCTGGGTAAAGTAATACTCACCCTTAGCATTTTGGGCAACGCCAATGCCAGCCGAGTCAAACTGACCTTCAATATTTTTACGATGTCCTGTGCTTTTTAGCCACCCCTCTACTGCCTGTTTTCCGGGAGCGCTGTAACCTTGGTTGTAGGCAATGTTCTCGGCAGCACTGCGATAAGGACTCGTTTGACCGATTACGGCTACCCGTTGGTTAAAACCATCGTGACTAAATGCTGTACGACCTGCTGCCATATTCTGGCTATGTGCTCTAGCTTGCTGGCTGATGGTGGAATTTAAGCTCAGAGGTGGTAAGTTGCGAGACTGACGGTATTGATTAATCTGGGCGTGAACCGATTGTTCAATCGCACTGGGCGAAGTAGAAGTTGTGGCTTTCGTCACAGGAGCGGCGTTAGCAGATAAGGGGCGGGTAACGTCTTTGTTAACACTGGAGAGTGTTTCGTAACCTGTGACTCCACCAGCAATCATGAGGATTCCGAGAACAAGCTTTGTTAATTGTTTGTGCATGTTAGTTCATACGTCTAGGATTTGCTGGTAGTGCACCGTTTGACTAGATGGCGATCGCGCGCAACAGTCAATCCTTGAAAAGACGTTAGCCAAGAGTCTCGGTTCCCATTAGGGCGTGTTTTTAAACTTGGAGATCCCCCTAAATCCCCCTTATTAAGGGGGACTAAGATTTTTGTTCCCGCCTTAATAAAGGGGACTAAGATTTCTGTTCTCGCCTTTTTAAGGGGACTAAAATTTCTGTTCCCCCCTTAACAAGGAGGATTAAGATTTCTGTTCCCCCCTTTTTAAGGGGGGCTAGGGGGGATCTAAATTTAACGGGGGAGTTTGAAAACCTGCCCTAGCCTTGATCGCTAAAGTCGCCGCTATACGAGACAAAAAAAGCCCGCACAGGCGGACTTCGTTTCTTATCCCCAGCCAATAGAGCTGCGGACAGACTTTACACAGTTGAAGAGATTAACTTTCTACATCGAGAAATTTTGCCACCGTGTGCACATCCTTGTCACCGCGTCCTGAGCAATTGATGACGATGCGAGGGCTACCAGTGAGTTGCGGACACAGAGTTTCCAAGTAAGCGATCGCGTGAGCTGTTTCCAACGCCGGAATAATCCCTTCTTGCAGAGAAAGCAGCTTAAAGGCATCCAGGGCTTTTTGGTCACTGATGCTGTAGTATTCCGCCCGACCGCTATCTTTTAAATAGCTATGTTCTGGGCCGACACCAGGATAGTCAAGTCCCGCACTGATAGAGTGGGCTTCCATAACTTGCCCATCCTCATCTTGTAGCAAGTAGCTCATCGCCCCATGCAGGACACCCGGACGACCCAGAGTTAGCGTTGCGGCGTGTTTTTCAGAGTCCACGCCCTCCCCAGCCGCTTCAATGCCAATCAACCGTACCGTTGGCTCCTTAACAAATTCGTAGAACAGCCCGATCGCATTGGAGCCACCGCCCACACAAGCGAGGAGAATATCCGGCAAGCCGCCCCACTTTTCCTGCGCTTGAGCGCGAGTTTCTTGACCAATCACGGCATGGAAGTCCCGCACCATCATCGGGTAAGGATGAGGGCCAGCCACAGACCCCAGGATATAGTGAGTAGTTTCAACATTCGTCACCCAATCCCGAATTGCTTCCGAGGTGGCATCCTTCAGCGTCCCAGTTCCGGCGGTAACAGGTGACACCTTTGCCCCCATCAACCGCATCCGAAACACATTCAGGGCTTGGCGTTCCATATCCTGAACGCCCATATAAACAACGCATTCCAGCCCAAATCTGGCACATACGGTTGCTGTTGCCACACCATGCTGACCTGCACCTGTCTCAGCAATGATCCGCTTTTTGCCCATGCGCTTGGCTAGCAGCACCTGAGCCAAAGCATTATTAATTTTGTGAGCGCCTGTATGGTTCAAGTCTTCACGCTTTAGGTAAATCTGCGCCCCACTACCATCAGGCTTGGCGTAGTGGGAGGTGAGGCGTTCAGCAAAGTAGAGAGGGCTAGGGCGTCCTACATAGTCCCGCAGCAAACCTTGCAACTCAGCTTGGAACTCAGAGTCATTGCAGTATTTTTGAAATGCCGCCTCTAGCTCGCTCAAAGCAGGCATCAACGTTTCCGGCACATACTTGCCGCCAAAGCGTCCAAACCGACCGAGTCCATCGGGTTGCTGTACGGGGGCGTTATCAGTCGCTTGATTGGGAGATAGAGGAGTCGTGGTCACGGGATAAATTTAGAAGGGATAACTGAACCAATTTTATAAGAATTTTGGGGTGAGCTAACATCTCTCTATTCTTGCAGGGGATACAGTAGGGAAAGATGTAGGGATAGAGAGAAAAATTAAACAAGGGATTGTTAATTTCATCCTTCACCCTTCACACTTCATCCTTCACACTTCACCCTTCACACTTCATCCTTCACACTTCACCCTTCATCCTTCATCCTTCACACTTCATCTGTTATGTCCAAACGCCAATCAAACAACTCTAAAAGCGATCGCGTTGCCTATCAAGAATTTGGCAGCAGCAACCCAGGCGCTACTGAACGCGGCGTTCAGGAACTTCCTCCCCATCAACAAAACCTGAAAATCCAGGCATCTCGGAAAGGACGCAAAGGCAAAACGGTCACGGTTATTAGTGGCTTTCAGCTCAAGCCGGAAACCTTAGCCGAATTGCTTAAGAAGCTGAAAGCGCAGTGCGGTAGTGGAGGTACGCTTAAAGAAAATACTTTGGAAATTCAAGGCGATCATACACAAAAATTGCTAGAAAATTTGACTGCTCTTGGTTATAAAGCCAAAATTAGCGGTGGTTAATATTTGCATTTATGACTCCAGATAGATGCATAAATACCGCAGAATGGCTACAAATAATCTAACGTTAAAGGAAACTGCTCATGGATATCTTTAGAATTTTAATAGCAATTTTTATTCCGCCACTGGGTGTTTTTCTGCAAGTGGGAATAGGTACAGATTTTTGGATCAATCTTCTCTTAACCTTTTTAGGTTATATTCCTGGCATCGCTCATGCTCTTTGGGTGATTTTGAGAAAATAATCTTTTTAAATTACTCAATCCTTGATTAAGTAATTAGCAGAGAATAAATCCTACATTGCCACACAATGTAGGATTTTTTTAATAGGTTCGTTGTCAGGGCTGGGGTCTGATTTTGAAGGCTTGTAGTCAGAGCTAAAACCTTTATCTAATGGTTGACGCGGTTTATCCTTAAGAGACTGTTTCTAAAGTAATCTTAACTGGCTAGGTTGCCTAAGGATGGGATAGATCCCCCCTAGCCCCCCTTAAAAAGGGGGGAAGCCAGAGGAAGCTTTGCTTTTGATATCACGGGGGAACGAAATCTCTTGGAAGTCCCCCTTTTGAAGGGGGATTTAGGGGGATCTCCAGGGATTTGCAATTCTTTAGAGACAGCCTCTAAGCGCTGGGAGTGGGGCGGTGGAGCGGTAACGTCACCGTAAAGCAGGTTTGGTTAGAGACGCTTTCGACTTCAATTGTGCCTTCTAGGTGGGTGACGAGTCTTTTGACGAGGGCAAGTCCTAGTCCTGTCCCGCCTTGTTTCCAGGGGTCAACATTGGGAACTCGATAGAATTTATTAAAGATTAAAGGTAGCTCGTTACTGGCGATTTCAACACCGGAATTAGTAACGTTAAATTGTATTGTTTCTGCTTGTGCTTCGGCAGTAATGGTAATAATTCCTGTAGAGGGTGTGTATTTACAAGCGTTGTTGAGTAATTCGGTAAATACTCGTCCTAAGCTAACAGAATCACAAAATAAGTTAGGTAGTTGATCGGGAATATTTACTTGTAAGTGTTGCTGGCGTTTCTGAGTGCGTTCTTCAAAGATTTCGGTTATTTGGGTAAGCCAGTCTGAAATTTGAATAGTCGTGTAGCGCAAGGGGTAAACACCCGCTTCTAGGTGCTGCAAATCTAATAAGTCATCTATTAAACTTATTTCCCGTTCACACTCGGTATGCAGGATTTGAAAATAACGGGCTACCTTATTTTGGTCGCTAGGGGGTTTTGATAATTCAGTAAATAGAGAATGATGACGATTGAGGGCGATCGCTAACATCTGGAGCGCCATTTTCATTGTGGTAATCGGTGTCCGCAGTTCGTGGGAAACGCTACTCAAAAAGTCATCTTTAAGATGATTGAGTTTTCGTTGCTCCTCAACTTGGGCTTGAGCCGATTGATAGAGTCGTGATTGGCGAATGGCGATCGCCAATTGATTTGCCACTTGCAGCACCAGGCGGATTTCCCAATCTTGGAAGGCGGCTCTTTTTTGCTTGAATAACCACAGATCGCCTAATACACCCTGATTGTCAAAAATCGGGCAAGCGAAGATGGCGACAGAACCCCAGCTATCCGGTAGTAACTTGCAAAACTGGAAATGCTGACCTTGCAGGAGTTGGTCAAATTCCTCTGGGTAGTCTGACATAGAAATAGTTATGTCGCCTTGAGGAGTCGAGCCTGAAGATGTGGTTTTAAACGCAATAGTGGCAACTTGTTGCTCTAGGTCATACAACGTCGTATCGCAGCCGTAGATTTTCAGTCCCTGGGTCAGTTCCTGCACAGCGGTTTGCAGACTTTGGTTTTCATCCAGGCTGTCCCGCACTTTATCGGTAATGCGTTTCAGTATCGCTTCTGCTTCTAGGGCGCGTCGGAGTTCGGCGGTGCGTTCTTCTACTTGGCGTTCGAGATCGGCATTAACCTGGGTTAATTTTTGATGCAATTCCGACTGATGAATCGCGATCGCCACTTGATCGGCTAACTGCATCAGTAAATCTAGTTCAGCGGATTGCCAATGGCGTGGTGCTGAACATTGATGAGCAATCAATACTCCCCAAAAATGACCCTTGTAGGCAATGGGTACGGCTAAACCCGCTTGAATTTGCTGTTGCTGCAAAAACTCCACAACTTCTTCAGGAAAACTGAGCTGCGTCATATCATCAATGGCACTAGGGTTGCCTTCCCGGTAGAGGGCGATGGATTCTTTAAACCAAGCCGCATCAACCCTGGAACCAGCGATCGCGCTCCATTCCTTAGCCACCGACTCCGCCACCACCATTCCCGAACTATCAGACTCAATTTGATAGACCGCTACCCGGTCAGCTTGCAAAAATTGCCGAGTTTCCACCACGGTTGTGTTCAGCACCTCTACCAAATTCAGAGAAGCACGAATTCGCCCTTGGATGTCGCGGACTAAGCGCTCTTTTTGTAGGTGCTGCTGGAGTGCGGCTTCAGCTTGTTGGCGTTCTGCGCTCTCCTGGCGAACCCATTGGTTAGCGGCAATCATCACGGCTGTTTGTTCAGTGAGCTGATGCTCTAGGCAATAGCGATCGCTTTCTAATTCTGTATAGCGTTGGCGTTCTGTAATGTCTTGAAGCCGCCAACATAAACGATTTACCTGCCGATCAAAGTCTTGGATGAGGGCGACAGTAACTTCCACGGGTACCAACTGTCCCGGTTGACGCCGCAGTAGAATTTCCCAAGCACTGACTTTTTCTCCCCCTTGCAGCGCCAGCACTCGTTGACGAAAATCTTGACGCGCTGACTCAATTACGTACAGGCTCAAGGGTTTGCCAATTAAAAACTCCTGCTTGGTTTGTAATAGCTCTGTGGCGGCTGGGTTAGCTTCCAGAATCAGGGCTTTGGTGTCCGTTACCAGATAAGCGTCGGGGGCAAAGGTAAACAGCTCTTGATAGTGCGATCGCTCTGCTTCTACAACCAAGCGAGTTGTCTGCAATTCCTGATTAGACCGCAGTTCCTCGCTGGTCGATTGCATTTTCTGGATTGTCTGCGTCAGTTCTAGCAGCGTTTTCATGAGGGACTGGCGCTGACATGGCGGCAAATGCTCCGCCCCTTGTAGCATTTCGTCTAAGCGCCGCTGGGAAGATTTTATCTGCTGCTCAAGTTCATCCACATCCACAGGTTTACCAGTTGCTAACATTACACGCCTCGTGATTTCTATCTCGAAGCCATCGCTGTATTAATTTAAGAATGCCCATCTTAATTACAGAACTACCATTTATGTAGGGATCAATCTGTAGCGGTTAATTAGTTGTGCCTACTTAATTGGGTGGTATTTTTTATACCTCACCCCTACAGTCTTTGCCTGCAACTCTCAACAAGGGGTGGTGTAGAGATATCTCTTGCCAGGATGCTCCCTACTCCTGCTCAGAGATAGGCGATCGCTTTTTACTCTGCTTAAGGGATCTCTGGGATTCTTGAAGAAATTCCTGGGCTTTTTCTAGTTGCTTGGCTGTTGCCTCAATATGGGCGGCGTTTGCTTTAATATGTTCTGCGGCTGCCTTAATATGTTCTTCGGCTGCCTCAGTGGAGTACTCCGGTGATTTTGCATACTCTTGGGCTATCTGGGCATGAGCCAGAGACTTTTCCCCATGCTCCTGAACTAGCTCCCCTAAATGGCTGATTTCCTTTCCAACTTCAGGATCTGGGAAAGAATTTCCCTGTTCTTGGATCTCCTTCCCGTGCCTACATGCTGTCCTTGCGTGTTCTTCTGATAGCTTTGTATGCTGCTGTTGTGGTTCAGACATCACTCAAAAATTTCACCTTGACACAACTAATTCCACTGATATCAATGGCTATGCCATAAGCCTTCATCCTGCCATCCTTACTCGCTTCTTTCTTCCATCAACAGGATGACTCCTTGGGCTTGATTGTTGACCATCAATGTTGTGCAGATGACTCGACAATGAATTGTCTTACCACGACGGTTAATTGCCTCGACTACCACCGCTTCTGTTGCCTTTCCTAGTTGACAAGTACGAATTTTTTCCCGTAGTTGCTCTAGGGGTAACCCAATATCTAAATCAAAGAAGAAACGTCCTTCAGCCTCGTCAGAGCGCAGCCCCCACAACTTTTCAGCGCTGCTATTCCAGAGTTGGACGCTCAATCGCTCGTCTAGAACGATCATTCCTAGTCGCAAGCTTGTGAGGATTGCCTCCATAAAGGCATTGATGCGGTTCAGTTCCTTAGTCCGGTTGCGGTTTTCCTCATTCGTCGTTTGCAGTTCTTCGTTGGAAGACTGGAGTTCCTCATTCATTGTCTCCAGTTCTTCGTTCGTGCTTTGCAATTCTTCGTTAGTAGTTTCTAACTCCTCGTTGGTACTTTGCAGTTCTTCGTTTGTGGTCTCTAATTCTTCGTTCGTGCTTTGCAGCTCTTCATAGGCAGTTTCCAGTTCCTCTGTCGAACGCTCTAGCTCTCGCTGTAGGTATTTGTATTGCGACCCATCGTTGAAGACAACTGTTGTGCCCAAAACATCGCTATCTCCATCTAGCAAGGGGGTAATCTCAATGTCCAGATAGAGGAGATTATTTGCCTGAGAATATTCCACTTCCTGAATCTGTATTACACGCCGTTCGTTGCTAGCTTGCTCAATGGGCGCTCGCAACTCTGTCGGACGGTAAGATAGTTGCAAATCCTTCAAGGGGCGACCAATATCTTGAGTGCTGAGACCAAACCAAATTCTGGCTTTGCGGTTTGCCATCACTAGATGATTGTCCGCATCTAGAACAATTTGGGGATGTGCTAAAACTTCAAAAGCCTCATCGCGCAAATTGAGATTGTTCACAAGTTGATGGCTGGCTTCTGTATTGCCGGATTCTGACATAATCAGTAGGCGATCGCGCAAACTAGTTTTTTGCACCTTGGCAAAGATGCGGTATTTAAGGTTTTTCGGTGTAAAGAGATGGGCGTGAGTCAGCAGCATCTCTGCCTTACCGACAAACAAAAAGCCAGGGTTATTTAAGGCAAAGTGGAAGCGGGCAAGAATACGGGATTGAGTTTCGGGGTTGAAATACATCAAGATATTACGACACACCAGCAAATCCAAGCGAGAAATAGGTGCATCTTGCACAAGATCGTGACGACCAAAAATCACACTGCGCCGTAATTCTTTGCAGACGATGTAGTCTATCCCCGTCTGTTCAAAATATTTTTCTCGCAGGTTTTCAGAAACATTGGACAGTTGTTTGACTGTATAACTAGCTTGGCGACCTGTAGTCAAGGCGTCTTCGTCAAGATCGGTGGCGTAGATTTTTACCCGCTGGCGAAACTCCTCCGTTCCCAGTAATTCTGCCAGTACGATCGCCAAGCTGTACGGCTCTTCCCCAGAAGCACAAGCCGCACACCAAAACCGTAACGGTTGGCTACCTGTCTGTATTTCTAACAGGCGCGGGAGAACTACTTCCTGTAGGTAGTCCCAAGGCTCTTTGTCTCGAAAAAAAGCCGTAACATTCAGCAAGAGCGAATCAAATAGCTGATTTAGCTCCATCGGATAGACTTGCAGATAATCTAAATAATCCCCGTAGCTTTGCACCCCAGACTGCTGCATCCTTTTTTTCATTAGACGCATCAGGCTCGGACGCTTGTAGCCTGTAAAGTCAAATCCACGGCTGCGTTTTAGGTACTGTAAGAGTGCCTCAAATACAGGGTCGTTTACTGGCTCGCTCATTACTTATTAGTTCCGATAATACTCAACTTTCCCTGGAAGACTAATTCCATCAGAGCCTGAGGAATCTCATTGATGGGTAAGATCCAATCGACACAACCTGTATTGATCGCGGCTGAGGGCATACCAAAAACTTGCGAGGTTTCTTGATCTTGAGCAATGACTAGCCCGCCCTTTTCTTTTATTGTCTGCACTCCCTGCTCCCCATCACTATCTCCTCCAGTTAAGACAACCGCGATCGCCCGTTCCCCATAACTTTCCGCTACAGTCTGAAATAATACCTCAGCTGCTGGGCGTACAAAATGCTCCCGCTCGGCTTGGGAAAGGGATAGAGAGCCGTCAGGGTTGACTCGTAGGTGATGATTGGGTGGGGCGATATAAACGTTTCCTGCACTGAGGCGATCGCCAACAGCCGCCTGCTTGACGGCTAAACCTGTACAGCGGTTGAGAATTTCCGCCATCAGGCTGCGGTACTGAGGTGATAGATGTTGCACGATGGCGATCGCCACCGGAAAGTCTGCTGGTAACACTGACAAAACCTTTTGTAAGGCTTTGAGTCCCCCCGCTGAAGCCGCGATCGCCACAATTTCAAACGTCGGATAGATGCGCGAATTAGAAATACTACTAATTTCTTTTTTGGCAGTCATAATTTCATCTTTCTTGGCATTGATTACTGATAACTTGAAGGGAAACTGCTGCTAGGTTCTCCTGAAATAGCAGATAGCTATTCTCCTAAACATTAAATAAAGATAATTTTTAGACAGCTGTACCTCAGCGGCTCAGAAATATTTAAGTTGTATAAATCCTGACAGGTCTTGAAATTAGCGGTGTTCACAGCAATTCTTTATCTATCATCCCTCTTAAAGTAGATTTTTGAATCTTGAGATGATAATGCCTATAAGAGGCAAGGAATCCTCGCTAAAGGTTTTTTTTGGGGCGAGTCTAGTGTATTCTGATAGCAGCGGAATCATGCTGACCAAAGCTTTCATTTTCAACCCCACTATGGCTTAGGTGGCTTCCTATCGAAGCTATAAATGTGTGGATGATCACGAGCATTGTTAAATAATCGTAATTTAAATTTATTTGTCACGAGAAATTCACAAAGTTTTGGAATACTTGTCACTATTGTGAGTTAGTTTTCCACAAATGATAATCAAGTCGGTGCAATTTTGATTTATGGAAATTCCTTAGTTTCCATATTTAGACCGACCAAGATATCCCTGGGAAATTCAAGAAATTTTTACCCAAGAATAAAGGTCACTTCACCTGCAGATGCTGCGCCACTAATTGGTAGGAGTATTCACTATTACCATGACAGAACAATTATTCGCTCAACACGTTACCTTACACCAACTAAAAGTACTGGAAAAAGGAACAGGGAAACTGCAACAAATTCCAGAAAAGTTGTTACAGCAAATTAATCAACTTCCCGAACAGCCCCAAGCCGTACTGCTAAAAAGTCTAACAGCCCTTTCCGATGCGTTGGCAGAACTAGAAGCCACCCGTCAAATGCTCTTAATAGAGCGTCAACGCTATCAAGAAATGCTTGAGGCTTCTCCCATCGGCTATATTGAAACCACTCTAGAAGCCGTGGTACTAGAAGCCAATCTCAGTGCTGCCGAGTTGCTAAACACCTCTCAGAAGCGTTTAATCGGCAAGTCCCTAGCGATTTTTATCATGCCTGGCGATCGCGATCGCTTTTACACTCAGCTAACCCAACTCCAAGACGCTCAAGCCGTAAAAAACTGGAAAATTAACCTCCAGCGGCGGCGAGGTGTCACCTGTTTGACTGTAGCGACAGTCATCCCCGTCCTAGACAAGCAGGGAAAAATCACTCGCCTGCGTTGGCAACTGCAAGACATCTCCGACCGTCAGCATACCTTAGAAGCCCTACGACACCAGCAGATCAAATGTCGTTCCATCTTTGAAAACAACGTCGTTGGCATGGCAATTCTCAATCGCCAAGGTTACGCAGTAGAAAGCAATTGCTTGTTGCAAGAAATGCTGGGCTTTAGCCCCAGAAAGCTACAGCAGAATCCCTTTGCTAAACTGATCAATCCCAAAAAGCCTAGCCCTCAAGAAACCCTGCTTCAGCAAGTCTTATCAGGACAACGTTCCTCCTACCAGATAGAAGAACGCTTTATCCACAAAGAGGGTCAAATTCTTTGGTTGCGAATTACCTGCTCACTGATCCAGAGCAGTGAGAATAAATCCCCATTGGTTACCTGTGTAGTCGAAGACATCACGCAGATTAAAGCAAATAACAGCCAACTACAGGGAGTCGGTGAGTCCTGAGTTCTGAGTCGGGGAGAAAGGATGAAGTATGAAGTATGAAGTATGAAGTATGAAGTATGAAGGATGAAGTATGAAGTATGAAGTATGAAGGGTGAAGGGTGAAGGGTGAAGGGTGAAGGGTGAAGGGTGAAGGGTGAAGTATGAAGGAGGTTATCAGTTTTCCTCATCGCCTCATCGCCTCATCGCCTCATCGCCTCATCTCCCCTGCACCCCCGCTCCCCCGCTCCCCCG
This sequence comes from Kastovskya adunca ATA6-11-RM4, assembly GCA_019359445.1. Lineage (GTDB taxonomy): Bacteria > Cyanobacteriota > Cyanobacteriia > Cyanobacteriales > Coleofasciculaceae > Kastovskya > Kastovskya adunca. The sequence continues at coordinate 35,850 of JAHHHJ010000018.1, forward strand.
CTCCCCTGCACCCCCGCTCCCCTGCACCCCCGCACCCCCGCTCCCCTGCACCCCCGCTCCCCTGCACCCCCGCTCCCCTGCACCCCCGCTCCCCTGCACCCCTGCTCCCCCGCTCCCGATTGGTAACTTGATATTCAATCAAACATCACGTCCTCATAAAGCGCTTCTAGGGTTCCTTCAAAGTCAATACTGCGGAGGCGAAATGATGTCTGAGCTGGGGTGTAGAACTGCAAGATCCATTGCCCTTCATCATTGCGGCAAAAGCACTCGACTCGCTGCCGCTTAGTGTTAATCAGGACGTATTCGCGTAAACTCTCTAGTTCTTGGTAATCGATAAATTTATCGCCTCGGTCGAAGGCTTCCGTGGAGTCTGATAAAACTTCGACAATCAGAGTAGGAAATCGCTTATAGGTAGGTGTCTCTTGGTCGCGTGGGTCGCAAGTCACCATGACATCGGGGTAGTAGAATCGATTGCATGATTCGATTCGGGCTTTCATATCGGAGATATAGACACGGCAACCAGAGCCTCGGACATGGCTGCGGAGGAGGGCAAAAAGGTTTCCGGCAATAGTGACGTGGGGGTCGCTTGCTCCTGCCATTGCGTAGATTTGCCCATCAATGTATTCGTGTTTGAGTGGGCTTTGTTCCTCCATCTGGAGGTATTCTTCAGGCGTGAGGTGGGACTGTTGGGGGGAGGCAATCATAATTAGAACCTTTGAGTGTTAGGTATTAGCTAATCCCAATTTGCTTGCTCATCAAACTCGTGATTGTTTGATCATCTACAGGGCGAGAGAACCAGTAGCCTTGTCCGTAGTGACAGCCAAATGCCTTTAACTGCTGCATTTGTTCGGCAGTTTCTACACCTTCGGCAACGATATTTAACCGGAGATTCAAGCCGAGATTTATGATCGCTCGCACAATTTCATCCTTTTCTCCCTCCACCCCCAAGCGGCTGACAAAAGAGCGGTCAATCTTCAAGGTATCGATGGGAAAGTGATGCAGATAGCTTAAGGAGGAATAGCCAGTGCCAAAGTCGTCAATGTATATCTGAATCTGGCGTTCTTTCAACTCTTTGAGCATCACGGCGGCGAGTTCGGCATTTTCAATCAGGGCGCTTTCGGTAATTTCTAAATTTAGGCAACGTCCATCAATACCCGTATCTTGTAACACTTGGTCAATTTTTTGAATCAAATCGGGTTGGGAAAACTGCTTACCGGAGAGATTGACCCCCATGGTTAAGGGGGGGTTTGTAGCAAAGCGCTGCTGCCAAAAATGTAGCTGCTGGCAAGCTTGGTGCAGTAACCACTGATCGATGGCAACAATTAGCCCTGTTTCTTCGGCAATCAAGATAAAGTCACCTGGAAAAACTAACCCCCGCGAGGGATGTTGCCAACGAACCAACGCCTCGAAGCCACAAATCTGATTAGTTTGCAGCGAGACAATGGGTTGATAATGCGCCACCAATTCCTGACGCTCAACGGCGCGTCGCAGGTCATTTTCGACTTGCAACCGCTGCCGTGCCTGAAGATGCATGGATGTATCAAATACTACATAACAAGCTTTTCCCCGTGCCTTGGCGCAGTACATTGCCGCGTCGGCATCTCGTAAAAGGTGATCGGGTTGGTCGTAAATTTCCGCACTCAAGGCAATGCCGATGCTGGCGGTGATAAAAATTTCTTGCTCGTCTAAAACGATCGGTTGGATAAGTTCTTGGTGGATACGGTTGGCAACTTGAGTGGCGTCATCGATATCAGCGATATCCTCCAGCAAGATGACAAATTCGTCACCTCCTAAACGGGCAGCGGTATCGACACTACGCAGACATTGCTCCAAGCGACGTGCCACAACGACGAGGAGGCGATCGCCTACCAGATGACCGAGACTGTCATTAACGACTTTAAAGCGGTCTAAGTCGAGGAAGAGAACCGCAAATTTGCAATTATCCTGGCGTTGGCTGCGCTTAATCGCTTGCTCTAAGCGATCCATAAACAATTCCCGATTGGGCAATCCCGTCAGGGGATTGTGAAAGGCATCGTAGCGCAGTTGATCCTCGGCAATTTTGCGCTCGGTAATGTCATGGCAATTCACGACAATCCCTTCTACGGCTGAGTGATCAAGCAGGTTTGTAGCCACAGCTTCAGCGATACACCAAGAATCATTTTGATGGCGAACGCGATACTCTACGGAGGGCTGGCTGACTCCTGGATTGGCAATGACCTGGTTTAGGAGTTGCGTTACTAAGGGGACATCGTCTGGATGAATGAAGTCAAATACACTCTTGCCGATCGCCTCTTTCAGACCATAGCCGAGGATGCGCTTGGCGGAGGGGCTGACATAACGCAGGATGTAGTGGGCATCCAAAATGATGATCATGTCGCTGGCGTTTTCGATCAGGGCGCGAAAGCGTTGCTCACTTTTGCGGAGGGCGGACTCTACGCGTTTGCGTTCTGTGATTTCGTTTTGGGCTTGTTGATAAAGCTCAACTTGATGAATAGCGATCGCACACTGATCGGCGATCGCTTTGACCAAAGCAATTTCATCATCTGTCCACTGACGGGGGCGATCGCATTGATGTAAGCTAATGCCCCCCAGATACACTTGCTGATACAGCAACGGCATAATTAAGCTTGCCCCGATATTACACTCCTTCGCCGATTGCTGAATTTCTGGGGCACAACTGCGATCAATTTTTGAGAAAACTACTTGCTGACCTTCAGAAAGCAGCTCATGGTAGTAGCGATAAAAATCGCAATAAACGCCCAGCAAACTCTCCCCTTTCACGGTTGCTTCACTCACATATTTCGCCCGCATTTGGTGACTGGGGTCAGGCTGAAAAATAAGACAGCGACTCACCTGAAGCACCTGATGCAACTGATCCACTGTCGTTTGCAGTACTTCATCTAAAACTAACGTTTCGCGCATCGCCTGCACAATGCGATTGATAATAGTTTCCCGCTGCGCTTGTTGCTGGATGCGGATCGTCGCCGCTTGCTGCTGGCGACGGAGTTCAACTTCCTGAAGGGCGCGTTCTAAAACTGTGGGCAGACGAAACAAACGGTCTTTGAGTACATAATCCGTCATCCCTGACTTAATACACTCTACCGCCGCCTCTTCCCCTAAGGTTCCCGTCACCAAAATAAACGGAATTTCTTGCTGGGATTGCTGTAACAAGCTCAACGCCCGGAAGCCGTTCAACTCCGGCAGGCGATAATCCGACAAGACAGCATCATAAACTTGGGTTTGCAATAACTGCTGGCAGACATTACCCGTGTCAGCGGTATCATAGGTAAACTCCATGGTTGCGCTTTCTAGGGCAAGTAAAATCAGCTCTACGTCTTCTAAAACATCCTCTACAATCAACAAATGCAGAGTTGACGGTTGTGCCATTGTCTATCGAGATGAAGTCTTAAAGATATAGCAGTGGGCGCATCGCTAAGGATAATTCATCTCTGGTAGAGACATTCCGGCGGAACATCTCTAGGAAATTCATATAAACCTAACTCGTCTGACCGTTGCTATAGCTACCAACATAACCAAGATTAACCTTCTCCGCATTGGGGTAGTTGATTAATCCTGAGTATCATTTAACATTTGCCCCAGTTTAAAGTAAAAGCTTGCCCCCTGGTCTGGCTTAGCATCCGCCCAGATTGTACCGCCATGCCGATGTACAATGCGCTGGACGATTGCTAGTCCAATTCCACTGCCTTCAAAGTCTTTTTGTGAGTGCAATCGCTGGAACGCGCCAAAGAGCTGATCGGCATATTCCATGGGAAAACCCACCCCGTTATCCCGCACAAAAATTGTGCCATCGGCGAGAGAACCGATCTCAATTTTAGCTAGGTGGCGATCGCGGCTAAACTTCACCGCATTGTGAATCAAATTACTAAAGACTTGCTGTAACAGGGCTTCATCTCCCATCAGGAGTGGTAACTCCCCTACTTGAAACTCGATTTGACTTGCTTTTCTCTCCCTAGGGGTCGTCGTATTGACTAACCGGATTGCCGTTGCCACCAGTTGAGCCAAATCGACGGAATTACATGCCAACTCTTTGCGTCCTAGTCGGGATAAGGTTAGCAATCCATCGATCAATTCGCCCATTTTATGACTGCTCTTGTGGATGACATCCAGGTAGTGCTTTGTCTTATCATCAAGGGTGCCTGCTGCCTCCAATCGTTGCCGAAGAGCACCGACAAAGCCGCTGATATGTCGCAGAGGAGCGCGAAGATCGTGAGAAACGGAATAGGAAAACGAGTCGAGTTCTCGGTTCACCGTTTCTAGCTGTGCGGTACGTTCGGATAATGCCTGCTTGGTTTCAATCAGCTCGGTGATATCACGGGAAGTCGCCAAGAGTGACAAAACCTCGCCCTGTTGATTTTTAACCGGGATCTTAAACGTATCAAAGTGATAGGTCTGATTCTGTAACACCAGCGTTTCTTGTACATGTAGGGTTTCTTTGGAGCTGAACACTTGCTCATTTTGCTTGGCAAAATATTCCGCATCCGCCGCTAAAAAACACTCAAAAACTGTTTTTCCCTCCACCTGCTGCCGATTTTCAAAACCAATTCCCTGAGCAAAGATGTCATTACAAAACGGAATAGCCATCGTCTGACGCTCAACGACAAAAATATAGTCAGGCAGTAGATTAAATAAACATTGTAATTGGGCGGTGTGTTGCTCATTTTGCACCTCCAAGCTCTGTTTTGATGCCAATAGCTCCTGATTGTGTAAGCTTAGTTCTTCTTCTGCTTGTTTGCGAAGTGTAATATCTTGCCCACAAACAACAACTCCAACAGGTTGATTATTGGCGTCTAATAGGCGATCGGCATTCCACTGCACGTATTTTTGGCTGCGATCGCGAGCGAATACAAAATTTTCAAAGTTTCTTGTTGGCGTTCCTGCCAATACCTTTTGGTGGTCTGCTGCAACCAGCTCTTGAACATCAGCAGGGAGAAACATTTCAAAATAGTCTTGCCCTAAAACCTCTTGTCTCGACCAACCATAGAGGCGTTCTGCTGCTAGATTCCACTCCAAAATGTGGTGTTCTAGGTCTAAAAGAATAATCACACTTCCAGCCGCCTGAATGATAGAGCGAAAACGTTCTTCACTATCACGCCCATAGACTTTTGCTTGTTTACGTAAGCGCCGCTTACCTTTAGAGCTGCAAAAATTATCCTTTCTCTCAACCACGCCTCATCTCCTCATCAAAAACTCAGAATAAATTTGTAACGGGCTACCAAAAGCAAAAAGTACTGTGAGATGCTAGTGTTTGAACTTTTTGACATCACAAATCACTTAGTTGATTTTTCCCTCCTCCCCCGCTTTTACTCCTAATTTAATCCTTCCTAGCTTGAGACTCTGGTTTATAAACTGCACCCGCACGATGATCGGCATTAATTTCAATTACCAAATCACTTAGCTGAGGATTGGTCGTCAGCGGTGTGATAAATAACTCTGGATGGAGGGACTTCCAGAAATATTCCACAAACCGATCGATCTCAGCATCTGTCATCCCAGATTTTCCGGCGGCGATCATTTGCTGCTCTGCCTGACGCCGCCATTGCTGAGAGAGGTGATAGTCTACGGGGAAAAGTACCATTAATCGGTCTAAGCGCTCCCACAGGGGTAAGTAGGCTTGCAGTTGGGCATTCATATCCCGCGCAAATTCTCGGTCAGCAGGAGTTTGAATCGGGGGAGGAGTAGAGCCATCAAATACAGCGGGGTCAACAGGTCGGACGCCGACAAACCAGCCTTCAAACAGGACAATATCAACGTTTTCTACCCGTTCTGGCTCGGTTCTATCTCCAATTCCGTTGTAGGCAGATTTATCAAAGCGAGGGACAAAAATAGCTTGTTGCTGCGGCTGTCGCAATTGGTCGAGAATCTGTAAGCCAATCGGGACATCATGGGTTCCCGGTGGCCCTCGCCAGAGTAAGCGGGGGTCTTGGGCTTGCAGGCGTTGGCGATCGCGGTAGGTTTTATATAGGTCATCCAAGGATAGGCAAAGGGTAGATTTGCCCAATTTTGCCAAAATCAAGCGCAAAACTGCAGCTAGTGTTGTTTTACCTGTTCCCTGTCCTCCCAAAACTCCCTGAATCAAGGGTCGTCCAAGTTGCTCTTGGGAGGCGGCGAGCTGCTGGGCGAGGGGGAGCCACAACTCCCACAGCGTTTCTAGTACGCTATCATCTTGCTGGTGCAGCTCCTGTTGCTGGTATTGCAGGACATCAGAGTAGGTAGACTGAAATAAACGCGATCGCGATCGCACGACTTCCAACACATTCTCCGGCGCGATCGCCAATGCCTTTGCCCGTTGCCCATCTGCCAGTATCGCTGCGGCTAGCTGTTCCCAGTCCTCCGGGGTTGGAGTCCCTCCTGCCATCCAGCGATTGAGAATAGAAAGGCGCGATTCTTGCGGTTGCAACATAAGGGCTAGACTAGAAGCTAAGAGGATTTCTGAGTTATTTGGTGTTAGCTACTAGGAGCAAAAAACGCTCAAACGCCCTATGTAAAAACAATAAAAATTTTTTGATTGATTTTCAGTTACTAAAAGCCCCTAACTAAAAACTATTTTATTCCTTACGAACCGAGCTTGAAAGCTTCGAGAAACATACTGTAAGTTAACCCAATCTTTAGAGAATTCACCATGTCAGCTAGTAGCGATCGCTGAGGAGAACCTTTAGCAGATTCCCCACGCCGCCTGCTGTAGGTGAATCGACTCACGGTTTCCGTAAAGATAATCAACACTCCAGCGGTAAGCACGTCCCAGTTGGATGTCTGTCCGGCGGTTGTAGGAATTGCGGTTCCGAGAAAAACCCCAAACAGCAGACACACCAAAACGAGTGAAACCCGCCGCCAGGGATTGCGAAAGGTGCGTCCTAAGCGATCTGCGATCGTATCAAAAAGATTATTTAGGCGAGTATTTTGCATAATCCCTGCTCTTTACTTCTAATGTTAGACAAACTACTGGTAAATCAACCCTATTAACCCTCGCAATGCGAGTTCTAAAACGTAAATATAGTTATTAAGTAGGACATGTAAATAATTAGAGGTTTGTAGTGATGGCTCTAGCCCTCAAAATAGCGCTCCAGCCCTGACTACGAAGCAATTTAATGAATTTTACAGGACAACACAAAGTTTGATTTATTCTCGCCCACTTATTTAGAGGCAGTGGTGCAGACTCTGGACGTTAAAAATTATGAAAAAATTTACTAAATCTACAGCTTATCCTGTAGCAATTTTCGCATTATTGGTGGGATTAGTAGTGTTGTTCCTGGCAAGTTTTCAGGTGAGAGTTTGGGTGGAACCGGGTAACTCGAAGACAGTATCTGTTCCCAAGGCCCAAACAACAGGTTCACCGCTGTTGGAAAAAGCAGACGAACTGTCGGCTACTCTCCCTTCTCCTTCCCCCACAAGCAGCCCGCAACCGCAACCCTCCAACAAGGAAGCACGTCAAGGCGCGTTCCGGGCAGGAAATCCCACAGAACATCCCGTGCGGATAGCTTTGCTAGCGCGAGGCTCAGAATCCAACTACAACGAGCCTGCCCACTGGGATTTTGCTCCCGGAGAAGGTAGCCTCCAAGGGTTAATTCTCTCACTTCCCCAAGAGGACTTGCAGCTCAAGCCGGGGGATGTTCTCGTTGCCTTTGCCCAAGATGGCTCCCGCCGTTACTGGGGCCCTTATGTTGTGGGCGAAACACCAGAGCCAGTTTGGGAACAACAAACAGGGCAATGGCGGCTTATTTTGCAGCAGTAGATTGGGGAAGTGAGATTAGACCTTCGCCATAACTTTTCATCTGGGAAGGCACATTGTGTCCTGCCCCAATACAACTTAGTGTGTACGCTTTTTGGTTGCTCGATGCCTTAATCTTGGGAAAAAGTATCTAACCAACTCACCAAGTCTTCCACTCCAGAAAAATCTAACAGCGCCTCTGCTAAGGCTTCCACTTGAGCCAAGGATAAGGCTTCAATTTGGGCTTGCAGTTCTGGCGCTACCGCCCCCACTCGACGATTGAGCTGACGGAGAACCAGTGCAACGCCCTCTTGTTTCCTCCCCTCTTGCTTCCCCTCTTGCTTCCCCTCCTCCAGTGCTTCTTGGTAAACCCGCGTCTGCTTTAATTCACTCAAGCCAAACATTGCTGCAATCTCCTGCCGACTCAATTGCGGAAACTTATAAACCACAATGGTTTCAATTAGCTCTATTATGGCTTCTTGAGACAGATGGGTTGGCTTTGTTTGCTGTACTCGTGCAAGCAACTGCTGGGCTTGTACCACTGTCTGCTCTTGTGGTTCGACGATTAACCGTACTAGTCCAACCTCCACCGATAATTCCTGAATGTCTCCTAGTTCATCGAGATAGATGCGTTGTACCTGAGGGCTATTGAGTAGGGCGCGATAGGGTTGGGTATCAGTAGGCTCTTGACTTCGCGTTGGGTAAATGGCAACGGCTTGCCAATCGACTATCTGAGGATTTTGTTGCAAAAACAGAAATGCCTCAGCAAATAATCGACGATAGAGTTGCTCATCTTTTTGAAATTGAACTTCGACAAAATAAATGATGGGATTGGGAGCATCTTGAGGTGGTAGGAAGACGCCATCAATCCGGAAGGCGGTTTGCTTGAGTTCCACGGAGCGAAAGACATAGCCTTGGGCTTGATTTTGAGATTGCCCAATTAGCTCAAAGAAGATGGTAGGCGCACTTTGAAAAAGTCGATAGAACAGGGAGTCGGTTTTCACAAAAAATCCCTATCGAGGGCTAGACGACTTTGATTCTAAGGCGTGAGGGATGATCGCGATCGCGCTTTCAACAAAAAGAAGATTGAAGAGTGCGCTCGCGCTCTTCAAAAAGAAGCAGCCCCTCCGCTAGAAATGAAGCAGAAAGGCAGGATTTTTGCGCTTTAAGGAATATAAACTTTTACCCTAAACAAATTTCAGGCGTTCGTCACGCTATAGGAGAGGGGGTTGACGAGGCAGTAGATATCTGTTTTTCTATGCCTTCAATGCGCTCACTCATCAGGCTCAATACCTGCTGTAGGCTCTCACTCTGAGCGGCGATCGCCCCATTTTCCAGACTGCGCCCAACCGCAGAAACTCCATTATTGCCATTCAAGTTAAGGAGATTCGGGTTTTCACGAATGATTTGCAACAGTCCCGGATCTAGTTCCAGCAGTTCCGGAATCTGGATAGTTCCGATGGGAAAGTTGGGGAATCTGATCTGGCTCAATGTTACTTGCGCGCCACCCATTGCGGTTGGGAGAGTATACGCCAATTGATCAAAGTCTAGGCGATTCGTACCTCTGGGCGGATTTGCTGGAATACGGAAGCCATTTGGTAAGAAGGTTCCTCGCTGCTGAGGCGTCAACAGCAGGTTATAGGAAGTGGAACCAAAGGGGGCACTTAAGGATGTAGTTAGATATCCCCGCAACTCAAAATTAGCATTTTCTACAATGCCGCGATCGCGCACATCAGGTTGCAGAATAAATAGTCCTGTATCTCCCGCACCAACTGTCACTTGATAGGTTCGATTTGTGGCGATCGCACTTATTGGATTCAAGAATTCATTAACGCCATTAATATCCCAAAAAGCTATCACGGGAAGACTGTTAAGATCAGGCGTTTGTGCTCTGAAATTCAGTCGCAAACTGACGGCACTATTCGTATTCAAGTTGCTGATGGACAAGAAATATCCCTGGATAATCGTGCGACCTGCCCCTAAAATATCTGCCTCTGGTTGTACCAAAGCTTTTACCAACAGTTCATAGCTAGAAACAGTAGTGGAAATAGCCATTGAATTTTTTCTCCTGTCACTTAGTTCGTTCTCCTTATAGTTTGCAAAATTTTATGGATGGAGACAGTACCCACGAGGGTGACTTTTCAAAGTTTCATTAGTGCCAATATTTGACTATATCTTTAAGTACTGGAACTTATTAAATGACTCCTAACAAAAGAATATTCAAATTTCAGCCCATGTTTCATAGTTGGGTCGCTATTCACCCCCAACCTAAAGGAATTATTCAGTTTATTGGTGGCGCTTTTTTTGGGAGTGTTCCGACCGTCTACTATCGCTATTTTCTCAATACTTTATTTGATGCAGGCTACACGATTATTGCCCTGCCTTTTCGCTTTACGATGCATCATTGGTCTGTGGCGCTTGATTTACTTGAAGAACATTATCGGGTTCGTCAAGAGATCATCAACCACATCACTGGATATGGCAATTCACAAGTCTACGACTATGAGATTTACCTCAAATCCTCTAACTATGTTTGGGTAGGACATAGTCTAGGATGCAAATATGTAATTTTGCTAGAAATCCTTAACGATGGCTTAGATAGAGTGAAAGCTTGCATGGAAGCGATCGCCGTTGATCCGGTTCAATATCAAGTCATTCAATCTGGCATCGAACGTCTATCGTTGCAATTGAGGCAAATCGAACAGGATATTCAGCAGTGGACAGGAAGATCAATAGATTTTGGTACACCTGGGATCGCCAATGAAGCTTCATTGTTGATTGCTCCCGTGATTACAGACCTTAACGACGCTATTCCCATTCGCTCTTTGGCAAAGTCTTTTGCAAGTCTGGGTGTGCAAGTCTTTCCCACTATTGAACAAACTCATAAGTTAGTCTCTCGTAGCCAATCTTTTAACCTGATGGAGGTTATCCGTTTTCAAGATGACGATATTGCTAGGGAAACTTGCGATCGCCTCCTCAAAGAGCAATCTATCCCAGCTCAAAATATCAGCGGTAAGCATCTAGAACCTGTGGGAATGCAGATGGGCAATTATGTTGCCGACTTCAATCTACTCGACAAATTTTTTCAGCCAATTGATCGTCGTCAACTCGAAGCGACAACGCTGCAAACGTTAGATAGTTATCAGCGCTTACTCGTTCAGTGCTGATTGACTCTGACGGGATTGCCCTCACCCCACATCCTGATCCCAAGGAATTGGAGGATGAGCCGCTTTGCTCTGGAACTTGCTAACCTTAGCCAAGTCAAGGAAATCGGCTCACTCAATAGGAGTAACTGTTACGTTTACGGCTAGATTAAACTAATTGTTGCGCTTTATTGAGTTTGCTGATCCGGAATGGGTAAAGCGGGAGTTGCATGGACTTTAGGGTGAAGTACGCGGTAATGGATTGGTGGAAATCCTATGAGAAACAACCAGCGATCGCCTGGGGGTTTTCGGTTCTGTGGTTGCTACTAATCAGCGCTTTGGCTTTTTTGTGGAATTTGGGCAGCATCGGTTTGGTGGATGAGACGGAACCCTTGTTTGCTGAAGCTTCTCGTCAGATGTTAGAAACGGGTGACTGGATTACCCCTTACTTCAATGGGGAGACGCGGTTTGATAAACCCGCCTTGATCTACTGGACTCAGGCGATCGCCTACAAACTGATTGGGGTTAATGAATGGGCTGTCAGACTCCCTTCGGCACTCGCGGCGATCGCGCTGATGGTTTTGGGGTTCTACACGCTGCGATATTTTGGCTTTACTCGTCCGGCTGCTGTTCAGTCAGATGATTCCAGCCGTCAACCTCTAAAAATCAGAGCGCGTCAGCGTCAATTGTGGCTCTCTGCTTGGCTGGGTTCTGCGATCATCGCCTTCACCCCAGAAACGATTGTTTGGGCGCATACGGGTGTCTCCGATATGCTGCTAAGTGCTTGTATCGGCATGGCGCTGTTGTGCTTTTTTATCGGTTATGCCCAGAACGAGCCAGGGAGAGAAGACCTTCGCCCCATTTCCCATACCCCCATCCCCTCATCAGTTTGGTATCTGGCGTTTTACGTCCTATCTGCCCTCGCGGTTTTAACTAAAGGGCCAGTGGGAATTGTCCTACCTGTGCTGGTTGTGGGTGCGTTCCTGCTTTACCTGGGAAAGTTCTGGGAGGTTTTAAAGGAAACGCGACCAATACGGGGCGGCTTAATTTTTGTCGCGATCGCGTTGCCCTGGTACGTCCTAGTCACGTTGGCAAACCCGAAAACTTACATTGAGTCATTTTTTGGGTATCACAACGTTGAGCGCTTTACCAACGTTGTCAACGGTCACTCCGCTCCCTGGTATTTCTACTTTCTCGTCGTGCTAGTTGGCTTTGCTCCTTGGTCGATTTATTTGCCGTTAGCGATCGCCCGCATCCGGTTTTGGCAACGCGAACGATGGCGTGCGGCTCCCCGCTCAACTCACCTAGGTCTATTTGCCCTATTTTGGTTTGGGGGCATTTTTGGCTTCTTCTCCATTGCCGTCACCAAACTCCCTAGCTATGTTCTTCCCCTAATGCCAGCCGCCGCAATTTTAGTCGCCCTGCTGTGGAGTGAGGAAATTTCTCGCGTAGGAGAAGCTAAGGGAGCGGGGGAGCGGGGGAGCGGGGGAGCGGGGAAGAACCTCTTACCCTTCATACTTCATCCTTCATCCTTCATACTTTCTCCCCGACTCAGGACTCAGGACTCAGCACTCCTAATCAGTGGCATTGTTAATGTGCTGTTTTTGTTCGCGGTGGCGGCGGCAAGTTTCTATATGCCTCGCTTAATTGGCCCCGATCCGGCTGCACCTAACTTAGTTGAGCAGGTGCAACAAATCGGGTTGCCCTGGCGTGGTGGCGTTATTTGGTCATTAACAGCGATCGCCGCTACAATTTGTTTGCTAAGGCGCTCGTGGTGGCGTTGGCTTTGGAGTGTCAACTTTGTCGGGTTTATTGCGTTTTTCATCTTTATGTTGACTCCGGCTTATTTCCTGATCGATACTCAACGTCAGCTCCCACTACGGCAACTGTCATTTAGCGCCGTTCAGGAGGCAAAACCACGGGAAGAGCTAATTATGGTGGGCTTCAAAAAGCCCAGTGTCGTCTTTTACAGCCAGCGGTCGGTAATTTACCTCTCACCAGAAGGCGTATCAGAGTACATCACCAGCACCAGTCAGCAAGAGAAAGAACCAACATCCTTCTTAATGTTGGGGCGTCCAAAAGATATAAGCCGCATCGGACTTCAGCCCAATCAATACCGAACTCTAGAGGTGGCTGGTGGTTATGAGTTGATCCGTGTCTTACCCCAGGAAGTTGTCGCCATCTATCCTAATGGGAAGCAAGGATTCCTAGATCCCGGCGAGGTTGAAGATGATCGGTCGAGGAAAAAAGCTAGCCCTGAAACTCCGAATTACTCAACCTCAACATGACGTATTTCCTTCCAGTTCGGCTAGCTACAATCAACGGTTACTTTGAGGTGAATTAGCATGCTTGAGCTGATCTCTGTCCAGATGATGCCATTGTTTTATATGTCGCTGGTCGTTGTTACTGTAGCAGCGGTCAAAATGGGATTTGAGCTAGGTGAGCTATCCCCATGGGTGGCGCTGGCTATGTTCCTAGTCGGAAAATCCCTTCCCGTTGTTTTTCCCCAACAGCCAGAGTTACTCGGTCTCATGCTGAGTGGTTGGGCTTTCTCCCTCACCATTGGCATCCTAATTGGTTATGTGCCTAAATGGTTGATGACGCAGGTAATGCCTCTTCTCGGTATTTAAATTCTCAATTCCCCAAATGATGAAATCCCGTAAGGAGCGAGGATCGCCCGTGTTCTGTTCCGGGATGTTTTCGATAATTCGTTGTTCGCTCTGGGGACGGATATAGATGCGATAGGTGTGTTCGCGATCGCTGAGGGGATCAAACTGTACCAGGATGGCTACCTCATCGGTGGAGCCAACTGCTTCCATCTCCTGAATATCTTGACCCGAACCTCTCTAGCAGGACGGGAAGTGGCTAAATAGCCGCACAGCCTTGCCCCCAGAACAGCCGTCCCCCTAGCGACTGCCTCATCTGGGTTAACCGAGTCATTGATTGTCCAGTTGAAATCGATCTGCTGAGGACGGGGAACTTTATGCCAATGGCAGAAGCAATTCGCTCAGACTACCGCATTCTGGTCAGTCGGGCTAATCTCCGTCCCGAAGCTGAACTCTACCCGTTTAATGTGCGCGAATCAATTCCCCAATTCTTGCTTCCTTTGCAGCCACCAGACCAAGAACCTGTTGTGACTCTATCTGAGGTCTTGAGACAAGTTTACCAGGAGGCAGCTATAGCCCTTGTTATTAATTATTCAGTGTAGCCTGTTCCACAATCACAATAAGCTAGGATAATTATAATAAGCACTCTTTTATGGCAGAGCTATTATGCTCTAGATCATCCGAACTTTAGCCTTGTAACTTTGATATTAGGTGTTCTGTTTCTGATAATTATCACCAATACTGATATCTGTTCCTGTAGCAATATTAATATTATACTTACTTTTTGGATGTTGCATACTTTGCACAATAAAAGAAATTACACTAGGGAGTGACCGTAAAGCATTTAAGATGATAGGCAAACCTGCAATTGCCCCTAGCCCTCCCCCTATAAAAGGTATGAGAGATGCAGTTTGCACAACAACGTAAAATAAGGGCAAACTAGTAATAACATTGAACAGATGATTTTCAAGCGTAAGAGATTCGGAAATAACATTTTTTTCTAAAAAGTTAACTTCTTGATTGGGTTTGAATATAACTTCAAAGTCACTTGTTTTATTCCCGACTGTTAGAAAATCAATGCTTACAATTTGTCCTACTCCTAGTGTTTCAATTGTATAACGATACTCATTTATTCTATTCACGTCCTGATCTGGAATTACAGGCCCTACCTCATGTTTAGGAATAGTAGATATTTTGGGAAAAGTCGGATCGATAGATGTTGTACCTTCTGCAAATACACATCTAAAAATCTGGTTTTTAACAATTATTTTTCCTGTATTTGCAATTTTTAAATTGAAGAAATAAAGAGTGTCAACTTCTGTGTTTTCATAATAAATCTTAAGTTTGTTTTTAAGCTCTTCTCTTGCTAATGTTAATGGAATTTCTATCTTTCTAGAGTACGTAATTTGTACTCTTCGACGCCTATCTCCTAAAATTTGTGATGCATAGGCAACAAGAATGCCGAACAAGAACGACAAAATTGCTCCAACAATGTTTCCTATAACTTCAGCACTGAACAAAACTTCCATATTTTCCGAAATCTGGCTTCAAATATCAAGAATAAGGCTCGTCGCCAATCCGCATTTTCCTAGCAAGGGGAGATGCTTAAATTAGCTCATTTCAAGAGTCAAGCCTAGTTTACCTATGAAAACACATTATCTTGTTGTGCGCTACACCATACTCACGTTAATAGCTGTAACAACTCAATCCGCAAGGCGTTCCTACCCACAAGTTAGTCTCGCCAGATTCACCCGTGCTAATCGTGATCGCATTCACTCGATTTGCCCCTAAGCCACTGTTGTGGACGTTGAATTCATTAACTATCTTTCAGCCATTATCCTGACTCACCAGGCGAAATAACCCCAAATCTGTCCCAACCCACAAACTGCTGGCGTTGCCATCCCATGCCAAGGCTGTAATCGTTCGATTCTCAAGATTGGTTACAGACTCCAATTGTCGAACTTGCCCACATACAACCCAAATATTAGTCAATGAAAAAGCGATCGCTCTTTCTTCAGGAAAACCCAACAGAGCGATCGCTTTTCAATTTCCCGCCTCAATCCACTCCCGTCCGGCTTTTAATGCAGCTTCGGCACTAAAGTAAATCTTTTGCTCTCCAAATACAGCGCCACCAGCAGAGACGACTCGGAACTGCCAAACCTGAGTCTGACCCGTGTAAAACACGACCAAGATAAAGTTATGGATGCCGACAACTGCATGAACGGTAGTTACGCTCATTACCATCACGTCAATTCAACATCTGCTTGATCACCTCTAACAACTCTGCCATTGACTGAGAATGTCCTCGCAGAATTTGGGTAGCGACAGCGTTCAACAACGGCTCTAACTCCGGTGAAGAAGGAGTTGCCTTAGCAAGCACCAACGGTTGGGCATCCAAGCGGCGATCGAGGACAAGAATAGGCGGTCGCTTAGGGAGCTGAATCAGTGAAATTAGCTCCTCCAACAAATCGGGATGGGTGGGAGTGTCTTTTAAATCAATCAGTAGCAAGTCAACATTTTGCTCTTGCAGTTGATGGGACACTTCCGCCCAAGAGCGCGACAAGGAACTTCGATAACCAGCAGTTTGCAGGTAGTGAGTCAGGGCTTGCAGCCACTCACTAGCCGGATGGAAACTGTCAAGCGTGGTGCAGCTTGGTTGGCGATCGCTCAATTCTAGATTTTCTGGGAGCAGGTCGCATTCCAGAGTCGGGACGGAAACGGGCAGTGTTCCCGCTTCCAAGACTAAGATACTGGGTTGCCAACTGATACCTGCTGCTACTTGGATAACCTGCAACAAGGCAGAAGTCTTTTGTTGATCATTGGGGGCTAAACAGGGAAACACCGCAAGACCTGTGACGTGATTGGCGGCTTCTGTCGTTTGATAGTCCAGGGTCACCAGGGGAAGAGAGGCTAAACCGCTATACTGGCTCAACTGTTCTAGATAACTCACGGGATCGAAGTGACCCACGTTCTCCAATACCACCACATCTGGATGCCACACCCGCGCTAACAATTCGGCTTGCTCTAAATCGTCAGCTTCGAGAACTCGACAATGAGAACTCAAAGGAGAAGGCTGATGATCGAGGGCTTCGTATAAGTCGGGGCGGTTATCGTACTGTAATGTCGGAGCTACAGCCTCCCCAACCTCCGTCACACCAACAGCAACTGGCTCAGTTGAGGTACGGGATAGGTAAGGAGTTTTGCTGTCGCCGTTAGTGAGATACAAAATCGTCAAACTATTATGCAAGCTAGGCTGGTGCTTGGTGATGCGGTTCAAGCTTTGCAGTAAGGCATCTTCCCGAACAGGCAAGCTCAAGAAGCCATCGGCTTTGTTTTGGTGCGCCCGCTGTTTTTCTGCCTGGGTTGCCGTGACAAGGATGGGAATATGGCGAGTTTGAGGGTCAGATTTGAAGAGGGTGAGGACATCCCAGCCAGAAAGCAGGGGCAGTAGGGGATTGAGCAAGATGGCGCAAGGTTGTAATTGGCGTCCTTTTTCGATTGCTTCTGTCCCGGAGCGGGCAACGACTACCCAGTAGCCCAAGTTTTTGAGCTGTTGGGTCAATTGCTCGATGTACTGCGGCACCGCCTCGACAATTAAGACTAAGCGGTTACTACTGCTACTACTAAGGCGATGGTTGGCTCTTTTGCGATCGCCATTAGCTTCAGGCGTCACCGCTAATGGGGGGGGACAAGGTGGCAAAAGCAGAGTGAATTCGCTGCCCTTGTCGATTTGGGACACAAAGGAGACATCGCCACCGTGCAAGTGTGCCAAGCGTTGAGCCAGCACCAGCCCTAAGCCTGTGCCCTCAAAGCGACGGTTTAAGGGATTTTCGAGCTGTTGGAATTTTTGAAAGATGAGGTGCTGTTTTTCGGGGGGGATGCCCAGACCTGTGTCCCACACGGTAAAGGCAATCCACCCTTGCCAACGGCTGACTTTTAATCCAGTTTTGCCTCCCAGATCGGTGAACTTGATGGCATTGGAGAGCAAATGCACGAGTATTTGGCGCAAGCGCAATTCATCTGCCACGATTGACTCCAAACCCGGTTCTACTTCCAGGGTGAAGGGGGTGTCAATTGGTGAGTGTTGAGAGTGGGAGTCTTTTTCCGTCAATCGTTGCAGTGCCTGGGTATAGGCGCGATCGCATACTTGCCGAATCTGCACAGGCTCCAGCGTCAGCTTCAGTTGTCCCGTCTCCATGCGAGTCAAATCCAAAATGTCATTGACGACGCCCATCAACTGACGCCCGCTCTCATGAATCAGACGTGCATAGCGGGCTTGACGGTCGTTGAGTTTGCCCAGCATTTGCTCTTTGAGCAACTGGGACAAACCGAGTACTGCGGTTAAGGGAGTCTTGAGTTCGTGGCTGATGCAGGCTAAAAATTCGTCTTTAAAGCGATTGAGTTGGACTAAATCGGCATTTTTTGCCGCCAATTCTTTGGCAAGCTGCTGCTGCTCTGTAATGTCTGTTGCCATCACCAGGTAAAGGTCAGGCGTTAGGGAAGGAGAGTTAGGACTCAGAGGCAGGCTAAATTGGCTTGCTTGTTTGGCAACCCAATCCGATAGTGGTACTTTGACGAATTGCCAGGTACGCTTGCCGATGGGGTTTTGGGTGTCAGATATGACCGCTGAGGCTTCCCAGTAGGTCGGACTACTTGTGGGGGTGAGTCTTGATACGGATGTCATCACCCTGAGTCTGGACGCGGTTGCCGTAGGCGCATCGTCCCTCATGCCATAAGGCGGCTCTAAAGGCTCTGCTGCTTCATAGCCCTCGTTAGCCGATGATTCCAACGGGGTAAGATTAACCTCCGCCGCCTGACGATCGAGCCATTCTAGTTCTGGTATCAGTCCAATTTCTTGTCGCCAAAGGCGATTGCGAGTTAGCAACTGCCCTGTACTGGTGTGCAGCATGAGGGGTAGAGGCAGTTGTTCCAGCAGTTGCATTAGGGGATTGAGAAGCGGGATTGGGGATGATTCACCCTCCTCAATTGCTGGGGTGGCTATGGGGGAGCGATCGCGCTGGGTTTTTGCTAGATACTGCAATAAGCGCTTGCTATCTAAAAGCCCCACAATACTGCCGTCGGGATTGATGATTCCCCAAGGCTGGTTTGTTGCTAGCTCGGGACGGTTCTGAACCTCTGACCAAAACTGACTCAACGGGAGCTGGGCTGATAAAATTGCTAAAGTCTCGATGTGAGGCGACTGGAGTTCAGACAAGGGAGCCTGAACATCGATAGCCTCTGCCTGACCAGGGTGAGGGGGTAGCAGATCAATCAGGAGGCTGTGGAGGTTTAATACTCCCAATGGATGTCGCGGCTTGCTTACCACAACCAAAGTGTCGCACCCAGAGGAGCGCAGAATTTCCAGCGCGTCAGCTAGCCTAGTTGTTGGCTCGGCATAAGCAACGGGTTTAGTAAATTCTTTTAGACTGAGAGTGGATGTGGGCATGATCGATTGGGTTATACGTGATAGGAAGCGCTAATGCAGTTGCACATCCTTATTAAAAGTTTGATAAATAGTTAACCAATTTGGAAGACGGTCTTTCAGCTCACTTTTACAAACTACTGCTTAATTATTGCTCTCGATCGGGGGGGGATAGGACAAAGCAATTACAATTACTTACATTTCTGAGATGATTTGAAATCATGTTAAGTATTACAACACTGATTTTCATCTGAAGCGATCGCTTCTACATGATCTGATGTTGCCAGCCACTTATTTGTTTCTTGGTCGGTTCTTACTTTGCCTTCTCAACTTACCATCTGTAGTTTTGTGTACTCTGGGTCACTGGCTCAATCTCTGAGGCAGTGCTTGCATGGCGATCGTTATCAGTTACACTTCACTGAATCGGAAAAGGATTTTTTTAAGACTGTTGAGCAATATAAGCAACAGCTTGATTGTTTAGTTGTGCAGGAGGATCGCTCGCTCCTACCGACGCTCAACTACCTACAGGAGCAAGGTATCCTCTTACCTGTCGTAATTTTCACTCCAACCACGGGCAGCGATTTTGGTAAATCCTCTTTGTTGACGCTCTCCACCGCCCAACCTCATACTTCTCCCAAGCCCGCAACCCATCTATTTCACTCAGCAGAGGTGCGCCTTGATCAGACGCAAGGGAGTGACATTAAGTCTTTTATTGATCAGGCGATCGCGCAATTTCTCAATCTCGCACCCACCTGTATCCTTCCTAAGTTCGACGATACTGATGATTTGCAGCGATCGCTCTCAACCCAAAATTTCATCCAACAGCAGCAGCGTCGGCTGTCAGACAAACTGCAAGAGCGACTAGGATACCTAGGTGTGTACTACAAGAGAAATCCCCAACAATTCTTACGTCATCTGCCTGATAGCGAAAAGCAACAGCTTTTAGAGCATCTAGAAGCTGAGTATCGACAAATCCTGCTTGAGTACTTCTTGCCAGATAATGCTCTAAACCAAAAAATTGATAATTTCGTCGATAGGATATTTTTTGCCGACGTTCCAGTTTCTCATATTGTAGAAATTCACATGGAATTGATCGAGGAATTTTCTAAGCAGCTTCAACTAGAAAACAGAAGCGAAGACATATTGCTGGACTATCGCTTAACATTAATTGATATAATTGCTCACCTGTGTGAAATGTACCGCCGCTCAATTCCTAGAGAACAGCCAATGAGTGACGAACTAAACTTCAAAAACAGCTAATTAAAAACAATAAATCCAAACCTTAAATTTAGTATGAGTCCGCTAAAGAAAACTTACGTTCTCAAACTCTATGTGGCTGGGAACACTCCCAACTCTGTACGGGCTTTAAAAACACTCAAAGATATCCTTGAACAGGAGTTTCAAGGAGTTTATGCCTTGAAAGTTATTGATGTCCTAAAAAACCCTCAACTCGCTGAAGAAGATAAAATATTGGCAACTCCAACTTTATCAAAAGTTTTGCCGCCGCCAGTTCATAAAATTATTGGTGACCTTTCCGATCGGGAAAAAGTCTTGATCGGTTTAGATTTACTTTATGAAGAGTTGCGTGAAAATGAAACAGGTTCTTAAATCCTTACTAATTTTCAATTATAACTTTTGAGCTATTATGATAACTGGATTTGCATCAATTCAGTAGTTATATCGAGACTTCTTAATAACGTATTTTAGCGCCTAATAATGACTCAAATTAATCCCACTGATCAGAACAAAGAAAAAGCGGTTTTCAAAGGCATCAAAAAAATCCGTACCATGATTGAAGGCTTCGATGATATTAGTCATGGTGGCTTACCGCTCGGCAGAACAACCTTAGTAAGTGGAACATCAGGTACCGGAAAAACCTTAATAGCCGTTCAATTCCTCTACAACGGTATTAACTATTTTGACGAACCAGGCATATTTATTACCTTTGAAGAGTCTCCCCAAGACATTATTACAAATGCCCATAGTTTTGGTTGGGACTTACAGGAATTAATTGACGAAGGTAAGCTATTTATCCTCGATGCATCTCCCGATCCAGAAGGGCAAGAAGTTGTAGGAAACTTTGACCTTTCTGCCTTAATTGAACGCATTCAATACGCTATTCGGAAATATAAAGCCAAACGGGTTTCCATAGATTCTGTCACCGCTGTCTTTCAACAATACGAGGCCGCGTCAGTCGTCCGCCGGGAAATCTTTCGCTTAGTTGCACGCCTCAAGCAAATTGGGGTGACAACCGTGATGACAACCGAAAGAATTGAGGAATACGGTCAAGTTGCCCGTTTTGGGGTAGAAGAATTTGTCTCCGACAACGTTGCTGTTGTCCGCAATGTTTTGGAGGGGGAACGCCGACGCCGCACCATCGAGATTTTGAAACTGCGCGGCACCACCCATATGAAGGGAGAATATCCTTTTACCATTACTCAAGAAGGTATTAATATCTTCCCCTTAGGCGCGATGCAACTGACCCAGCGTTCTTCTAATATCCGCGTATCTTCAGGCGTAAAAACATTAGATGAAATGTGCGGTGGTGGCTACTTTAAAGACTCTATTATTCTTGCCACAGGTGCCACAGGTACAGGTAAAACTCTCCTCGTCAGTAAGTTTTTGCAAGAAGCCTGTGCTCGAGGAGAACGCGCCATTCTCTTCGCCTATGAAGAATCTCGTGCCCAGCTTTCTCGTAATGCTTACTCTTGGGGAATTGATTTTGAAGAAATGGAACAAAAAGGCTTGTTGAAGCTGCTTTGTTCTTATCCGGAATCATCGGGATTAGAAGATCATTTGCAAATTATTAAATCCGCAATTTCCGAGTTCAAACCCTCTCGCATTGCTATTGACTCGCTTTCTGCGTTAGCGCGAGGGGTGAGTCATAACGCTTTTCGGCAATTTGTGATTGGGGTAACGGGTTATGCCAAGCAAGAGGAAATTACAGGATTTTTTACAAACACCACAGACCAGTTTTTAGGCTCTCATTCCATTACTGATTCTCATATTTCTACCATTACCGACACAATTTTGATGTTGCAATATGTAGAAATTCGCGGGGAAATGTCTAGGGCAATCAATGTCTTCAAGATGCGCGGTTCTTGGCATGACAAAGGCATTCGCGAGTACACCATCAGCGAGGCTGGGCCAGAAATTAAAGATTCTTTCCGCAACTACGAACGGATTATTAGCGGTTCTCCCACTCGCATTGCCGTGAGCGAAAAGAATGAACTTTCTCGCATTGTTCAGGGAGTCCGAGAGAAAGGGAATGAGTAGAGGCGAATATTACCTCCGTCGGAGCCTGAGGCTCTACAAAGGCGCTGTTTGCCCTGTAAAGCCACCTCAACCTGCAACGCAGGCAGAATATCGGCGCTACGGAAGATTTTTCCCGCTCTAGTTTTGAGCTAAACCTACAGGAATAGGCTAACCTACGACTAGCGACGGAAGGATGTCCAAAACCCTAATTTGATATTTCTAACGAGCACGGAGGGATTTGAACCCCCGACACCCAGAACCGGAATCTGGTGCTCTATCCCCTGAGCTACGTGCCCTTGTTGGTCTTTGCCATCATAGCATTTTTGGAAACAACGCGGTCAGAGGTAACTCAGTGGATCGACAGGTTCCCCATTTTGGCGCACCTCAAAGTGAAGATGGGGGCCAGTCGATAGTCCTGTAGAGCCGACAGCGGCGATCGCTTCCCCCTTCTCCACAGTTTGTCCCTCACTCACATGAAGCTTACTGGCATGACCATAAAGCGTCGCTATGGCGTCACCGTGGTCGATTACCACCGCATAACCGTAGCCCCCATACCAACCGGAAAAAATTACCGTTCCTCTGTCTGCGGCGCGAATCGTGCTGCCATAGCTGGCACCAAAGTCAAGACCTGCATGAAAGCGTCCGTAGCCCAAAACGGGATGATTCCGCCAGCCAAAGCTACTGGTAATTGTGCCGTCGCTGGGATAGCTTAACTGACCTGTCCCGCGAATAATTATCCCTCCAGGCAACCTGGCTTTGTTTGCCGCTGTAACTTTTTGTTGAATCAAGATGCCAATGTTTTGTGAATCCTTGACGAGTTGAGCGTGTGCGGCATCAAGAGCAAGTCGGTCTGAGTTGAGACGTTCAATGAGCTGCTGCTGGACAACAAACTGTTTTTCGTATTCGGCTTTTTGTGCCAGGAGTTGTTGGTTAAGGAGGGCAATTTGATTTTTTTGTTGTTCAATTGCCAGCTTTTGGATTTGAATGTCATTCGCCGCCGCTTTTAAGTTGAGCAAAATTTCCTGATCGGCTTGATACACTCGCTTTAAGCGTTCTCGTCGATTGAGGAATTCATTGAAGTTTTGGCTTTTGAGCAAAATGTCCCAACCCTGGGTTGATAGTTGTTGGCGTTGCAGAAAACGCAGGCGGGCAATGGTTGCAGTTTGTTTTTGGGAAAATACTTGTTCGGCGATCGCTAAATCTTCCTGGATTTCCTGTATCTGTTTATTGGCTAGCTCAATTTGAAAGTTGTAGTCTTGGATTTGCGTCTCTGTGGCTTGGACTTGATTTCCTAGGTTGTTTAGATAGCCTTGGGCGGCTTTTTCGATATCTGTGAGGCGATCGCTTTCTTTGGAGAATATGGCTCGCTCTTGGTCAAGATGCTTTTGTACCTCTCGTAAGGTATCAACAGAGGGAGATTCTGCTGTTTGAGCTAACGTCGGTGTTGTTGCCGTCAGCAAGCAGCACAGCAGGAATAGCCCCAGCCAAGGCAAGAATTTAAAGCGTTGCCGTCGAGTTCGCCGAAATTTCATTAAAAACCGATCCAAAATGTGGAGGCTAAAAAGATGAAACCACAAATGGACACTCCTATATAGGCGTAAACTTTGTTAGGTTACACAAAGATTTTCCCTGGGTGGGCGAGTTTAACCTCACTCAGCACAGCAGCGATCGCTACGCCATGACCATGCCGCCATCGACGTTGAAGACTTGCCCAGTAATGTAAGCCGCCGCAGGGTCAGCCGCCAAAAAACGCACCATCCCGGCGACTTCTTCCGGTTGACCGAAGCGACTCAGAGGAATAAATTTCAGAATTTCTTCTGATTTCACATCTTTGGTCATGTCAGTGGCAATAAAGCCGGGTGCAACCGCATTAACGGTAACGTTGCGGCTGGCTAATTCTTTGGCAACCGTCTTGGTAAATCCAATCACACCAGCTTTGGCGGCACTGTAGTTTGCCTGACCAGGGTTGCCCATTTGTCCAGCAACAGAAGTAATGTTGATAATCCGTCCACTGCGCTGCTTCAGCATCACTTTACTAACAGCACGGGTACACAAAAAAACGCCTGTTAGGTTCAGATCAATGACCGCCTGCCAATCTTCCAGTTTCATCCGCAGCAGCAGCGTGTCGCGGGTAATCCCGGCATTGTTCACCAGCACATCGACACGGCTGTACTTTTCCATCACTGTATTGAGCAAGGCAGTGACCTGCTCGGCTTGGGAAACATCGGCTTGCAGGGCGATCGCTTCTCCTCCCATGTCCCCAATCGCGGCTACCACTTCATCCGCTGCTGTACTGGAACTGGCATAGTTCACCACAACCTTTGCTCCCTCAGCTGCCAATGCCATGGCGATCGCCCGACCAATACCTCGCGAAGCCCCCGTGACAATCGCGACGCGGTCGTTTAATCGTGCTTGACCTGCTTCTAGTGCGTTCATCAACAATTCCTCTTTGCTCTTTGTCAGTTGTCTATTGTCCGCTGAGATTAGCCCTGAGTCACTAGTTAGTGATGGTTGGCTAGGCAAACATTACTCCTAAAATCAGGGTTCATCGCTAAGCGCTCTTGCCAATCTCCACACCCCAAGCCTTAATCTCCAGTCCCAACCTTAAACTGTAAGAAGAAATCACCCATCGTTTGATATGGCAACCAAAAAGCAATTCAATAGTTTCCCCGATTTACTGACTGGCTCTACTGTGCCTGTATTAGTCGATTTTTACGCAACTTGGTGTGGCCCTTGCCAGATGATGAGTCCGATTTTGGAGCAGGTAAATGCTCAAATGAAAGACCGTTTACAAGTGGTGAAAATTGACACAGATAAGTATCCTGACCTCGCCAGTCAGTATGAAATTCATGCCCTACCAACTCTAGTGCTTTTTAAAGATCAACGACCTGTAGAGCGGTTTGAGGGCGTCATCCCAGCAGAACAACTTATTCAGCGTCTACAGAGCCTACTTTAAAAGTCACTTAGGAAGAGGGTGCTTCATTTTTAGAAGCCCCGGATTCCTGAGAATTGTCTGCTGATGGTGTGGCTTGATTATTTTCTTGAGCAAGCTTCTCCCGCTTTTTGCGGTCAGCATTTAAGGCTTCTTGCAAAACTAGTTGTGCCTGAGAAAATTTTTCTAGGTTACTGCGATACAGTTCTAAGTCTTTTTGCATTTTTTCCTGGGGTAAATGCAATGCTTCCGCAACTTGTTTGATCGCCTGATTCCGTTCCTTTTCGTCTTTGACGCTCTCTGAGTCTGCTGTTTCTAGTAGGGTATAGAAACCAACGGCAAAGAGACGGCTGTACTTAAAGTGCGGATTGTTGGCGATCTCCTGTATAGACTCATACAAGTTCCCCGTATCATCTCTAGGGGTAGGATTACTCAGCCAAGAGATTAATTCCTGTTCTGTCAAGCTATTTGCTAAAGACTGAACTTTCTCGGCGTCTTGTTTATAGCGTTCGGGATCATCTCCTACCGCTTTACATAAGGCATTAAAAATCGAGTCCTTGTCCCGCTCCGGTCGATATCCTTGCATAAAGCGGTTAAAGGATGTGGTAACCCCCAAGGCATAGATGGGGTCGTAGTGAAAATCAGCATTAACTGTAAGCAAGTGCATTTCCACCATTAATTCTTCTACCACTCGCTGGTAGATCGAGTTAATGGGACGGGTATGGTATTTATAAAAATCCCGCTTGGTATCCGAGACAGTGCGAACGTTATTCACGGGTGGAGACATAAAATGGGCAACTATTTCCCATTGTCTCGCTAATCACGTCCTTTGCCAAGAAATGCGATCGCTCCGGCGCACAGCTTGAGTTAGGTTTTGCCTAGGGAAGTGAGACAATGAGCGGGGAAAATTGCCCCGAACCTGCTCGCCATCAGCACTAAGACTCCTGCTGATTCCATCATCTATAGACCACACAGCGCCACGCTCTATCTACAATTGAGAGTAACGAGGATGGGGTTCTATAGTTTCCCCCAAACCCTACATGTTGATAGTAGCGATCGCTACCCTGGTAACTTGATCTTTAGTATCTTTCCTGTTTAACCTTGCTGAATACTAATTCGACCAATAGCGATCGCCACTGACTACTATGAGCGTTTCTCCTGAACTCCTGACCTTAGCAAAGTATATGGCAGGGGAATTCGACAACCAGCAGCAAGCCGCAGCGGAGCCTGCTTGGTATGTTCACCTGCACTTTTGGCAGCGACCTGTTCCCCTCTTTACCGCCGACAGCCTGACCTTCTTTGCCGAACAAGCTAATATTGTCAACTTAGATAAACCTTACCGTTCGCGAATTCTGCGCCTCCGGCACAGCAAAGCCGCACCTGAGTCTCTTGAGGTGCAGTATTACAGATTTAAAGAGCTTGCTGCCTTTCAAGGGGCAGGACGCCACCCAGAACGGTTAAAATCTTTAACTCCAGATGATTTGGAATTTCTCCCTGGCTGCATTCTCAACATTGAGCAACGCCAAACTGCACCCGATTCCTCTGTTTTTGCAGCCGTACCGCCACCTGATACTTGTTGTCGCTTTTGCTATCAAGGCAAAACTATCCAGGTTTCTCTAGGTTTTGAGGCAACGGCTGAAGAATTTCGCAGCTACGACAAAGGCGTCAACCCTGACACAGGCAAAGCGATTTGGGGAGCCTTACTCGGCCCCTACCGCTTTACCAAACGTCACGATTTTTCGACAGAAATCCCTGTGTAGTCGTCAACTTTTCCCAATCTGAACAACAGATATTGATCCCGCGAGCGCTGACCAATGGTTAAGTTGCCATACTCCGAGGAACCCCCTCTAAAGCTTCTTCCTCGGTATCAAAAATTTCAAATACCGAATCCATCATCGTCACCTCAAACACCAGTTTGGCTTCCGGGTGCACATTGCAAATGCGGAAACTGCCTTTAACTTTGTCTGCATCCCGCATCCCCGCTACCAGGGAAGTCAAGCCAGAGCTATCAATAAAGTTAACCTGACTCAAGTTAACAACGACGTGGCGACTGAGCTTAGAGATACACTCCTGCAACTTCAGCCGGAATTGCCAAGCCGTCGTGATGTCTAGGCGTCCAGTGGGTGCCAAAACAATGACGGTCGTACCATCTTGTGTCGTGTGGATCTTTTGATCGATATGGATCACCAGTACCTCCTTGCAGCAGCGACTTCCTTAACTTAAAGACAGGAGTGATGTTGTCTTTGCATAAATGGTGCATCAACTGAAATATTAAACAGCTTATTTTACAAAGCCTCTTAATTATTTGAATTGCCGCACCCGGCTACACACCGAACGTATTCTAACTCAGATATCTGAGGTTTCAGGTGTCCAGTTCGCCCAGTCTTGAGGCTTTAAGAAAGTTTCATATAACTGGGCTTCAGGCGTATTCGGTTGCGGCTGATATCCGTATTCCCACCGAACTAACGGCGGAAGAGACATCAAAATTGACTCTGTACGTCCGTTGGTCTGCAAGCCAAAGATTGTCCCCCGGTCATAAACCAGGTTAAATTCTACATAGCGTCCCCGACGATAGAGTTGGAAATTGCGTTCGCGATCGCCATAGTCCATCGAAGCACGCTTTTTGGCGATCGGGATATAAGCTGGTAAAAAGGTTCTACCGCAGCCTTGCACGAACGCAAATAATTCTTCCCAGCTTCGCGGTTCTACCGCGCCTAGGTTTTTGCTATAGTTAGCAGCGGTTCCCTGCGGGTCTGGACCTTTGTATATTTCTCCTTGACCATGTTGGTAGTCAAAAAATAACCCACCAACGCCCCGTGTCTCATCGCGGTGCTTCAAGTAAAAATATTCATCACACCAGCGTTTAAATACTGGGTAATATTCCGGATGGTGCTGATCGCAGGTTTCCTTGAAAGTACGGTGAAAATGGGCAGCATCTTCAGCAAAGGGGTAATAGGGAGTTAAATCTGCCCCTCCCCCAAACCACCAAACTGGGCCTGCCTCAAAGTAGCGATAGTTGAGATGAACGGTAGGAATATAAGGACTCCGAGGATGCAGCACCATCGAGGTTCCTGTAGCAAAAAAGCCATGTCCGGCTGCCTCTGGACGTTGCTGGAGAATTGAGGGCGGTAACTGCGTCCCCCAAACTTCAGAAAAATTAACACCACCCTGCTCAAAGATCGCCCCTTCACGTATGACTCGGGAACGACCGCCACCGCCTTCAGCGCGTTCCCAACTCTCTTCTGCGAAGCGACCGACGCCATCTAAGTTTTCCAGCTCTTGACAGATTTCGTCTTGCAGTTGTTGCATAAACTGCTTGACTCTCTCCCTGGAATTCTCAGCGGGTAAAGAATTACTCTTTGTTGTTACGTCCGGCTTAAAAGCTGTCATAATCTCAATTCAATGTGGTTGAACTCAAAAGCTGATTGCAGCGACTGAGAATTTTGATCGCGTTTGGCAGCTCAATGGCTTTTATAAAAAGAGGCAAAGCAAACTAGCTGCCTTAGGGGGGTAAAGGGCATCCTTAACCAGGGATGAGTACAAAGGCTTAGTGCCAGTGTCACCGTCCTCTTTTAGGTTAGCTTGAATTGGTTCATCTCAAAGCTGAGTGGCTGGAATCGGGCGTTAAGACGTTGAGGAGGCAGTGGCAATTATATCCTGTTAGAAGGATTCTACCCGCAACCTCATCAACATCTCACAAATTTTTCATGACTTGCCTGAGTCGCGCTCGTGGGAGTAAGTGTTGTGATTCTCAACTTTTCCTTCAAATTAGACGCTCGCCCTGAAGGGCTTTCGTGTCAGTTTTATCTGGATCGGCGGTATCGTGCCTTGAGTAGTGCCTCTGTGGATGTCCTTTGGCAAAAATTGATGAATTTAGCGGATGTTTCCTGGCATCCTTTACTCTCCAGCACCAATGCACCACGGGGATTAATTGCTAAACCCGGTCTAATTTACCAGGTAGTAACGCGTTTAATCCCAATTCCTGTACGAATTTTTGTAGAGCGGGTACGACCTGGGGAGTTGCTCAGTGTTCGCGTGCTGACTATCCCGGGTGTTGAGAAACGGGTGACTTACCAGGTCGAGTCAACAGTCTGCGGAACCTATGTTTCCTACTCAGTGACCCTGCGCGGTTGGTTGTCTCCTCTGTTGTGGTGGCTGATCAAACCTTATACAGCCCGGGTGGCGTCTGAGTTGGCTCAGGCTGCCGAGCAAGCCGTCGCTCTGTAAAGCTGAGGTGACAATGCCTCATTCAATCCAGCTATAAGACCAGCAACCCGTTAAGATCGATGAAGAAATTTATAGGGGAAGTTGCCTGAGTGTTGCAGCGCTGAGGCAAGGAATGTAGTTGTATTATGCTCGATGCCAGTTCCGTCCTAGAAGTATTGCGACCCGTCCAAGACCCCGAACTCCGCAAGAGTCTGGTGGAATTGAACATGATCCGGAATGTCAAAATCGACAATGGTACTGTTAGCTTCACCTTGGTCTTGACGACTCCGGCTTGTCCCTTGCGGGAATTTATCGTTGAGGATTGCCAGAAGGCCGTCAAGCAGTTACCAGGCGTTGAGGAGGTGGTAGTTGATGTAACGGCTGAAACACCTCAGCAAAAATCCCTACCCGATCGCACAGGGATTGCCGGGGTGAGAAATATTGTGGCGATTTCTAGTGGTAAGGGCGGTGTCGGTAAAAGTACTGTGGCTGTAAATGTGGCTGTGGCATTGGCGCAGTTGGGTGCCAGAGTGGGTTTGATTGATGCCGATATTTATGGGCCAAATGCTCCGGCAATGCTGGGTTTATCATCGGCAAAGGTGATGGTGCAGGACGGGGCAAAAGGGCAGGTTCTGGAACCCGCCTTTAACCACGGGATCAAGTTGGTATCGATGGGCTTTTTGATTGACCCAGACCAACCCGTTGTTTGGCGAGGACCGATGCTAAATGGGATTATCCGCCAGTTTCTCTACCAGGTGAATTGGGGGGAACTTGATTATCTGATCGTGGATATGCCACCGGGAACGGGCGATGCCCAACTCACCCTGGCGCAAGCAGTACCCATGGCTGGGGCTGTGATTGTAACAACTCCCCAAAGCGTGGCATTACTAGACTCCCGTCGAGGATTGAAAATGTTCCAGCAGATGGGCGTGTCTGTGTTGGGAATTGTGGAAAACATGAGCTACTTCATCCCACCGGACATGCCAGACCGCGAATATGACCTGTTTGGCTCTGGCGGCGGTGAAAAGACATCTAAGGAGCTGGATATTCCCTTACTTGGTTGTATTCCTTTAGAAATTTCCCTGCGGCAAGGAGGCGACCAAGGAATACCGATTGTGGTGGGTCAACCCGACTCCGCGTCTGCCAAAGCCTTGGTAGCGATCGCCCAAGCCATTGCGGCTAAAGTTTCTGTAGCTGCCCTTGCTTAAAATAGAGCCAAGGAAAAAAATTCAGAACCTGTAGAGACGTTGTCGGCAACGTCTCTACAACTTGTCAAAACTATTGCGATAGACGACTAGTCTCTACTCCCCGACAAAATGTTGCAAAAGTCCTTCACTGGTATTCGCTGGAAATCACTGTTCAATCCTTGGCAAGAGGTCGATTGGCTGCTATTTGCCTTCGTCATTGGTTTGTCCGTTTTTGGGGGGGTGATGATCCGCAGTACCGAACTCAACAATGCCCTAACTGACTGGTGGTGGCACTGGCTGATGAGCGGCATCGGCTTGGTACTAGCGTTGTGGATTGCCCGGTCGCGCTATGAAAGCTTACTGCAGTGGCACTGGATTATTTATGGCATCACCAACCTCTCCCTAATTGGAGTGATGATCATTGGTACCACCGCTAAGGGGGCTCAACGTTGGATTACCGTTGGTAGCTTTAACATTCAACCGTCAGAGTTTGCCAAGTTAGGGGTAATTATTACGCTAGCGGCTTTGCTCCACACTCGCCCCGCCTCAACGATTCCCTCGTTTCTCAGGGCATTGGCAGTGACAGCAGTGCCTTGGGCGTTGGTCTTCTTGCAGCCTGACTTAGGTACCTCTCTGGTATTTGGTGCGATTGTTATCGGAATGCTCTATTGGGGCAATGCCAATCCTGGTTGGTTGGTATTGATGGTTTCTCCGTTGGTAGCGGCGATTTTGTTTAGCCTGTTTCTTCCGGGGTGGTTTGCCTGGACAGCCTTGATGGCTTTCATTGCCTGGCGTACTCTGCCTTGGCCCTGGTTAGGGAGCTTTGGAGCCGCTACGGTTAACTTGATTTCGGGAAGTTTGGGACTAGTCTTTTGGGGAATTTTGAAAGACTATCAAAAAGACCGACTGATTCTCTTTCTCAACCCGGATAAAGACCCCCTTGGTGGAGGGTATCACCTAATTCAATCTCGCATCACGATTGGCGGCGGCGGACTTTTGGGGCGGGGTCTCAATAATGGACCGATGACCCAACTGAATTTTGTGCCAGAGCAGCATACAGACTTCATTTTTAGTGCGGTTGGGGAAGAATTTGGCTTTGTTGGCTGTATAGTTCTGCTTGCGGTTTTTTGGTTAATTTGTCTGCGACTGGTAATGATTGCCCAAAATGCCAAAGACAATTTTGGCTCGTTGCTTGCCATTGGCGTATTGTCGATGATTGTGTTTCAGGTGATTGTCAATATTAGTATGACGATTGGTTTAGCACCAGTGACGGGTATTCCTCTTCCCTGGATGAGTTACGGTCGCTCGGCAATGCTCAAGAGCTTTCTGGCGATTGGACTGGTGGAATCTGTCGCCAATTTCCGACATCGGTTAAAGTTCTAAGAGTTGAGACGCCACGAGCCAAAGCTTGTGGAACGAGCCGATGAAAATTTGTCTTCTGCTCAAGTTGCAAGCTCGTCAATCTAGCAACCGCTTGTAAACTATTAAAAGTATTCCTTACGTGCAAGAAATCGATGATTTTGCCAGGATCAACAGTTCGCGTCATCAATGCCGACGATATCTACTACGGGTTTCAAGGATTAGTCCAACGGGTTAGTGATGGAAAGGCGGCGGTTTTATTTGAGGGAGGTAATTGGGATAAACTAGTCACCTTCCGACTCTCAGAAATTGAACCACTAGAGGCAACAGCCGGGAAGAAATAAAAATGATCGCTGGTTTGAGGGGTAGCGTTGAGCGCGTCAGTGGTCATCGCGCATTTCTCATCCCTTCACATTGCTTACGGTGTTGGTCAAACCCAGTAATGACTAAACACGACCCATCATCAACGAATAAACGGATGTAACCTAACATGCGTCTTCCCTTACCCCAGTTTGCCACTGGCGATCGCTCCTCGAATCACATTGCCGAGGTCATCGAAACAACCACCACCGAATTTCTGGCGCAGTGTTTGGAGCCGGAAGATTTAAGCTTCCCTGTCATGCCGCCCTTTGGCAGTTGGGTAAAGTCTGTTGATGAAGAGTCAGGCAATCAAGTTTTGGCTGTGGTTTACTATGCCACAACTAGCCCGATTGACTCGGTTCACCGGGCGCGGGCTTTGGGGCTGTCCCTTTCAGACTTGCGCGAGCAACAACCTCAGATTTTTGCCATGCTCAAAACTGAGTTTCGGGCGGCAATCGTCGGTTTCCAGCCTCCCTATCCGGGAATGAATGGGAAGGGACACACCAATGGTCAGGTCTACCAGTACCTGCCGCCCCGTCCGCCACAAATTCATCAAGCCGTCTATCAGTGCGAACCCGACGAAGTTATCTACTTTAGCGAGCAACTAGATTTTTTGCGGACGCTCTTACAGGTCAATGGTGCCCCCGTCGAAGCCCTAATCGCCGCAGCGGTGCGCGAGGTGTACCAATTACGTCAGGCAGACCGGGATTGGTTAGTTAAAGCCGGACGTACTTTGAGCATCTTACTTAAGGATGATTATGACCGCTTACGGTATATTTTGAGCCAGCTTCACTATTGAGCTACGCCTTATCAACCTAAGGATTAATGACTAATCCTAGAAAATAGTTTTTACAATTATCATAATCTTTTAAATTTGCCAAGGATGCAGTGGCGATCGCATCTGCCATTCCGGGAGGCGACCTAAATGTGTCTTGCCTCAAAACGCCCTGTTCTCAACTCCTGAGTGGAAGATTCCACAAACATATTTTTATGGAACCAATTTCCGAAGTCTTAAAGGAACCCATTGTTCCGTTTGCAGTTTTGCTGGTGGTCATTTTCACAGTACCCGCCTTATTTGAGCGGTTGCGAATTCCTGGTTTGGTTGGGTTATTAGCCGCAGGAATTGTCCTCGGCCCAAATGGCTTAAATTTGCTTCAGACAGAACTCCCAACAATGCGGCTTCTGTCGGATATTGGGTTAGTTTACCTGATGTTTGTCGCTGGCTTGGAAGTGGACATGGAGCAGTTCCGCCGCACCAAGAATCGTTCCATGGGCTTTGGTAGCTTCACCTTCGCCATCCCGTTACTTATGGGACTACTAGTGGGGCGCTTGTTTGGCTTTAGCTGGAACGCCTCAGTTTTAATTGGTTCTTTATTTGCCTCCCATACCCTCCTTGCCTATCCAATTATCAGACGATTGGGAGTCGTCAACAACGAATCGGTAGTAGTCACCATTGGTGCCACAATTTTTACCGACATTGGCGCTCTTTTGGTCTTAGCCATTTGTGTGGCGATTGATGCTGGGGAATTCTCTGTGACGCGACTAGCAATTTTGCTAGGTTCCCTGGCGATTTATTCCGCCACTGTTCTATTTGGCTTCGACTGGTTAGGGAAGGAATTTTTCCGTCGTTCTAAAGATGATCAAGGCAACCAATTCTTATTTATCCTCTTAGCACTGTTTCTCGCCTCTGTAGGTGCCCAGCTAATCGGTGTAGAAAAGATTATTGGTGCCTTCCTCGCTGGTTTGGCGGTAAACGACGTAGTTGGGAATGGCCCTGTCAAAGAAAAAGTTGAATTTGTTGGCAGCGTGCTGTTTATCCCCATCTTTTTCGTTGATCTAGGCTTGCTGATCGATATCCCAGCTTTTATCAAGAGCATTGATGCTATCGGTCTAACGGCTGCCATTGTGGTGGGTTTGATTAGTAGCAAACTGTTAGCCGCACTGCTGGCAAAGGTAGTCTACCGCTACAACCTCCAGGAAATGCTGACGATGTGGTCGCTGTCGATCCCCCAAGTCGGAGCGACATTGGCAGCAACACTAGTAGGTTACCGAGCGCAAGTGCTGGATGAATCCGTTTTAAACAGCGTGATTGTCTTGATGCTGGTGACTGCCACCCTAGGCCCCATTCTGACTTCCCGGTTCGCCCCTCAATTGGATATAGCCAGCAAAAATTTGTCAGGGGTAGAGGCACCCCCAGACTTGGGATGGACGTCAGGGATAGCCAACGAAAAGGGGGAATTTACTGTCGTGGTGCCTGTCTATAACCCTAAGACTGAGCGCTACTTAATGGAACTGGCGACGTTGTTGGCACGACACGAAGAAGGTCGGATTGTGCCGTTGGCGATCGCACAAGCTCATGCTCACATGGATTCGCCAGAGCTAAATCAGGCGGTTGCTAAGAGCCAAAGCTTACTGGATCAAGCGCAAAAACTGAGTCGAGAGTTAGGAGTTGAGGCATCACCCCAACTACGAATTGAGTACGATGTCGCTCAAGGCATTAGTCATACCAGTCGCGAACAAAATGCTAGTTTGATTGTGCTGGGTTGGGGTGGACGGGAAGGGTTTCGCGCCCGTGTATTTGGTAACCTGACGGACTCGGTTCTGTGGTCAGCTCATTGCTTAGTAGCCGTCACTCGTCTTTTGGATTCACCGCTTAAAACTCGGCGCATCCTAGTACCTGTGGAAAACTTAACCACCTCCGCTGTGCGTCCGGTGCGGTTTGCCCAGATTTTATCGGAAGTCAATCAAGCGCAAGTTACCTTGCTGCATGTGTGCGACTCCAGAGTATCTGAAAGTAAAATGGCCTGGACTCGCGCCCAGCTAGAAATCATCGTTTCTCAGTTTGCTCCCCAAAATCCCTTGATTGAGATTCAGATCCTGCGGCAGGACAACGTGACGCAGGCGATTTTGGCAACGGCGACCTCTTATGACTTGGTGGTGTTGCGATCGCTCCGGCGTCGTGTCGGTGCCGACGGCTTGGCAATCGGCGAAGTCACCGCACCCCTAGTCAAACAACTTACTTGCTCAGTCGTCATGCTCGGAGAAACCCAAGGGGCACCCTCAGATATTTTCGCTAACAGCAAAACCAACCCTAGAGCCTCATAGGAAAGTTGACGCTAGGGCTAAAGTCGGCAACGATGCTCTTACTCGCTTTCCACCTCACTTTTGAGCTTTAACTGCGCTGCCGTTGATTCGAGTTGTTGCTTTTCTCGCTTGAGGTCTTCTTCGAGAATTTGAATTTGCTCGCGACGGGCTTCCATTTCTAGATGGCGGCGAGTTAAATCTTGACTTTGTAAGGTTAAGTCTTGCCGCCACTGTTCTGTACGTTCTGCTTCCTGTTGTAAGAAGCTGGGGGTGACACCTGTGGTCAGGTACTTCTGAAGTAAGTCCAGAACCCAGTCCTTTGCCGACTTAATGCTGAGAATTTCGTAAGTATTAGAAAGTTCTAGCAGCACTAACACACCGTCGCTCAGGGCGTCTCCGTGAACGGCAGGAATGATCGGTTCTGGATTCAGTACTGTCCAGGAATTTTCTGATTGTTGGCAAGCCAGCAATCGCAGTTCCACCCCGCCGGAACTCTCATTATGTTGTACTTGGGCTAGGTGTAACATCATTCTCGTAATGGGAATCCTTTAGCGGTTAACTAAGACGAGTCAGCCGATTGCTGAGAATTTCAGCTTGTTTTTCCACCTCTGCCAGTGCCTCTTTTGCACCCTGCACGACTGTTTCTGGGGCTTTATTGACAAAATTGGGATTTTCTAGACGCCCTGATAACGCTTTCGCCTCGGCTTGCACTTTATTTAAACCTTTCTCTAACTTAGCGCGCAGAGCCTCGACATCCACAATTCCAGCTAGGGGCATTAACACTTGCACTGTACCAACAACTCCTGCCATTGAATTCCTCAGTTCTTCCTCTAAAGCAGGAGTAATGGTTAAATTATTTACTTTTGCCAAATCTTGAATGTAAGACTCTCCAGCTTCTAGAATTTGACGTTCTTCATCCTTGGCACTTTGCAAAATAATCGGCACCTTCACCCCTGGCTTAACATCTGCTTCTGCCCGGAGGTTGCGGATGATGCGGATTGTACCAATGATCAGGTCAAACTTTTGCTCAAGGTCTGGATCGATCAGCGTTGCCTTGCCGTCCAAAAGGAGGGGCTGGGATGATTCCTTAGGCATTAGGGCTGTTGTCTGGGGAGCGCTTGGCAAGCTCTGAGGCTGGGGTTCTGGAGAGCCTACAACCTTTTCTTTCAGGGATTGAGTCTTGGCTTTTAATTCTTGGCGGTTGTTTCTAAAGAGTAAATAGCGATAAACAAACCAAAGTAAGTATCCTAAACCCACAGCTTGAAAGGTTTGTGCCACAAAGGGGAGGCTATTGAGTCCATTGACAACGCCTTGTGCCACCCTAAAAGCAATCAAAGTGGCAAACAACAGACCCACTACGAGTAGGGGGCGCTGATAATTGCTGAAAAACTTGCCCAACGAGGCGGGGAGTCTCGACAACAAGCTTGCCCCTTGATTGAAGAGTTGTTGAGCTTGGGTTGAGTATTTCTCTAAAGAAGATTCAGTACTTTCCGGTTCAGCATTGGAGGAGGCGGCTTCAGCGTGAGATTTATCTGCTTCTGGATAAGGTTGCAGCGCCAAAAATTCCTCAGATTTTTGCGTCAGGGTATGCCAAATCTCTTCCGTGATGTGGGGCATGAAGGGATGCAGCAGTTTCAGGATGCCTTCGAGGACGTAGGCAAGGGTTTGTTGCGCGACTTGCCGTGATGGGGATGTTGCATCCTCACGCAATCGCGATTTGACGAGTTCGATATACCAGTCGCAGAAATCCCCCCAGATGAAATCGTAAAGCCCCTTTGCTGCTTCACCCATGCCGTAGACATCAAGGTTTTCGCGAGTTTGTTTGGCGACTTGGTGAAAGCGAGAAATAATCCAGCGATCGCTTAATTCTAAATTCTCTCTTGGTTCGCCCAACTGCTGCGGCGTTTTGCCATCTAAGTTCATCATCACAAACCGGGCAGCATTCCACAGTTTGTTGGCAAAGTTCCGTGATGCCTCCACCGACACCGACTCATCTGTCTCGCGGTCGTACTCTAGACGGATATCTTGCCCCGCCCCTGCGACTTCCCGAATCAAGGTGTAACGCAGGGCGTCGCTGCCGTACTTGTTAATCAACAACAAAGGATCGATGCCATTGTTTGCCGATTTGGACATTTTCTTATTGTTTTCATCCCGCACCAGCCCGTGGATGTAAACCGTCTCAAAGGGCATCTGATTGGTAAAGTGTCCTGCCATTATCGTCATCCGAGCCACCCAGAAGAAGATGATGTCAAAGCCAGTCACTAGGGTAGTGGTGGGATAGTAAGTCTTGAAGTCCGCCGTCTCATCAGGCCATCCCATGGTTGAAAAGGGCCACAAGCCAGAGGAAAACCAGGTATCAAGCACATCCGGGTCTTGTTGGAGCTTGACATTTTCTCCAAATTGTGCAGCAGCCTTGTGTTGGGCTTCTTCCTGATTATGGGCAACTACAAAGGGCGTGTTGGCGGCAATCTCGCCCCCAGTTTCACTCACCACATACCAGGCGGGAATTTGGTGTCCCCACCAGAGTTGGCGAGAGATACACCAGTCTTTGAGATTCACCAGCCAGTCGCGGTAAACCTTTGTCCAGCGCTGAGGAACAAACTCCGGCGAGTTCTGCTCGTCGAGGAATGCCATCGCCTTGTCAGCCATGGGGCGAATTTTGACAAACCACTGGGTAGAGATGAGGGGTTCGACGGGGACTTTTCCGCGATCGCTATAAGGTACCGTATGCTTGTAGTCCTCTATCTTCACCAAGAACCCGTCAGCTTCTAGCTGATTGACAACATTCTTCCGGGCATCAAAACGGTCTTGTCCCTGGAAAGACCCGGCATTTTCATTTAACGTGCCGTCCTTATTCATGATGTTGATCAACGGCAGATCGTGACGCTGACCCATTTCAAAGTCATTGAGGTCATGGGCAGGTGTCACCTTTACACACCCCGTTCCGAAGCTGGGGTCAACCAACTCGTCAGCAATAATCGGAATTTCCCGCCCCATAATCGGCAACGTCAAGG
Organism: Kastovskya adunca ATA6-11-RM4; assembly: GCA_019359445.1. Taxonomy (GTDB): domain Bacteria; phylum Cyanobacteriota; class Cyanobacteriia; order Cyanobacteriales; family Coleofasciculaceae; genus Kastovskya; species Kastovskya adunca. The sequence goes on from JAHHHJ010000018.1 coordinate 74,144, forward strand.
TCTTACCAATTAAATGCTGGTAGCGTTCATCCTTAGGATTCACCGCCACCCCTGTATCTCCTAGCATCGTCTCTGGGCGAGTGGTTGCTACTTCTACATAACCACTGCCATCGCTAAGGGGATAGCGAAAATGCCAGAGATTTCCGTTAACTTCCTTATTTTCGACTTCTAAATCAGAGACAGCAGACTGAGTTCCAGGGCACCAATTCACCATGTATTCGCCCCGGTAAATCAGCCCCTCCTCATACAGTTGGACAAAAGCAGTCAGTACAGCTTTTGATAAGCCTTCATCGAGGGTAAAGCGTTCCCGTGACCAATCTGCCGACACACCTAAGCGTTTTAGCTGATTAACAATTGTGCCACCCGATTCTTCCTTCCACCGCCAAGCCCGTTCGAGAAACTTCTCGCGTCCCAACTCGTAACGGGTGGTGCCTTCTGCCTTAAGTTGTTTTTCCAGAATCGCCTGCACGGCAATGCTAGCGTGGTCGGTTCCTGGTAACCACAGAGTATTGCCGCCTTTCATCCGGTGATAACGGACGAGGGTGTCAATCAGGGCATTCTCAAAAGCATGACCCATGTGCAAGCTGCCCGTGACGTTGGGCGGCGGAATGACGAGGCTGTAAGGTTCGCCGCTGTGGTTGGGGTCGGCTTTGAAGACTTGGTTTTCTTCCCAGGAGTGCTGCCACTTGGATTCTGTGGCAGTGGGGTCGTATTTGGTGGCAAGGGTGGGAATTGTTGCGGTCATTGGGGAATGCTAAGGGCAGTTAGGGTTACTTAAGATTTTGCCATACTGCCAGGAATGAGGGGGAAAGAGGGAATGAACCGCAGAGGCACAGAGGACACGGAGAGAAGAGAGGAAAAAGAGAGATGAATGAGTTGACGGGTGCGGTAATTGGGTCGGCAATTGAGGTACATCGGGTGTTAGGGCCTGGTTTTTTGGAGGTGGTGTATGAGGAGGCATTGGCTGCGGAACTTGAGTTGAGGAGGATTCCTGTAATTCGTCAAAAAGTGGTGGCTGTGAATTATAAAGGTCGTAGAGTTGGTGAAGGCAAGTTGGATTTACTAGTTGCCAACAGCCTCATTGTTGAACTTAAAGCAGTAGTTAATCTAACGCCAATCCATGAAGCCCAAGTTCTCTCTTATCTCAAAATGACAGGCTATCCTCTTGCTCTTCTCATCAACTTCAACGTTCCCCTCCTCAAAGACGGCATCCGCCGCATCATTCTCTCTTAACCTCTTCCCTCCGTGCCCTCTGCGCCTCTGTGGTCTATCAAAAAACGATTAATCCGCAATAATAACTAATAATCCTGCCAAAATAACCAAAAAGTGCGTGAATTTGCCGATCTTTTTGCGGATTTCTCTGACTATGCTGTGTAAGCGGATGTAATACGTAAGTAGCGCTTACAAGGCTAAGATGAAAAACTTCCAACTTCGTTTCAAGGTTGCACTGGCTACCGCGATCGCCACCAGCATTGTCAGTACTCCGGCTCAACTGCTGGCAGCCGATCTGCAGCAACCCACCCAAACCCTTACCGCTCAAGCTAGCAGTACCGATCGCTTGCTACAACAAGTTAGTGAGTTGCGCGGGGTTGGGAAGTATCGAGAAGCCCTCGCTATTTTGGAACAAGTCCTCAAACTCCAGCCCAACTCCTTCTTAGCCTGGTATTGGCAAGGCGTTACCCTCAGTAGCTTAAAACAATACGACAAAGCGATCGCCTCCTACGACGAAGCCATCAAAATCAAGCCCAACTACCTTTTAGCCTGGTTTGAAAAAGGCAATGCGTTTTACGAACTGCAACAATATGACGCCGTCGTCACCTCATGGAAACAGGTACTGTCCCTAAGAGCAGAATCTGAGTACGAACAACAACTCGTCAGCACGGTTATTCCTCAAAAAATTGCCAGCGTGTTGGTTTCTGACTTGCAGGAATATGAGGAAGCGATCGCGTTCTACAACGAAGTGCTAGAAGTTGAGTCCAAAAGTGCCGAAACTTGGCTTAACCGAGGCACAGCCTACTATCTCTTGGGTCAATACCAAAAAGCGCTGACTGATTTTGATCAAGCGATCGCTATTAACGCTGACTACTCCTTGGCTTGGAAGCGGCGGGGACTGGCACTGTATCGCCTAGAACGTTACGAACAAGCGACGGTTGCGTTTGAACGAGCCGCTAGATTAGCACCAGACGACCTAGAAGTAGCAGGACTCCTCTCCGTATTGCAAACCACCTCCCAAACCGATTCCCGCGCCTCCCAGCAGCAACTCGTTGCCCTCCGTGGTGATATCAGTACAGCAGAAGCAACGCTGGTTAGCTTACGCTCAGAAATTAAAACCGCCACTACCCAGCTAGCATCCTCTCGAACTGAGGTGCAACAGTCTCAACAACGCCTGGTAGCACTCCGCCAAGAATTGCAAACAGTTCAGGCGGAAGTCCGCACCTCTCAACAACGTCTGGTGTCACTCCGCCAAGAAATTACAACCACTCAAGCGCAATTGGCATCCTCCCAACGGGAAGTGCGCCAATCTCAAGAGCGCCTCGTTGCCGTGCAAGCCGAAATTAAAACCGCTCAATCCCAACTGCAACAATCTCAGCAGCGGTTAGTCGCGATCCGAGAAGAGATTAAAACGATTCAAGCCCAACTAGAATCCTCCCAACGGGAAGTGCGCCAATCTCAGGAGCGCCTCGTTGCCGTGCAAGGGGAAATTAAAACCGCTCAATCCCAACTGGCATCCTTCAGGAAAGAGCGTCAAAGCTTAGAACAGAGGCTGGTGGCTATACAGCAGGAAATTAAAACCACCGAAGAACGGCTAGAAGCTTCCCAAGTCGAAGTTCGTCAATCTCAACAGCAGTTAGTCTCGTTTCGTAACGAAACGCAAGCAACACGCGATCGCCTAGAAGCACTCAAAAAAGAAAGCCAAAGCCTAGAACAACGATTAGTCGCTGTGCGTGGAGAAATCAAAACCGCTGAAGAACGGCTCACGACCTCCCGCACGGAGTTGGAAACTTGGCAAAGCCGACTCATAGCCGCACGAGGAGAGATGCAAACACTGCAAGCCCAAATCAAAACCCTCCAAGAGCAGCGAACTGCTTCTCAAAGTCAACTCCAGTCTGTACAACAGCGTTTAGCTGCTCTACAAACTGAAATCCGCACTTCAGAAGCCTCACTAACAGCCTCTCAGACCGACATGCGTCAAATGGAAGAGCGCCAGCAAATGGCGACAGAAGCGCTCAACGTCACCCAAGTGCAGTATTGCGGATTGCAAGAAAAACTCAGCGAAATGGAAGTCGCCATCCGGCAAATGCGAGGAACGCGACTAGCCTCAGATGTCGTTCAACGTTGCCCATTTTTACAGGAGGCAAGGTCTGAGTAGTTTGCTCCTCAAGCAAATGTATCAGCAGTTACATTACCTGCTATCTTGACGGTGCTAGAAAATGTCATGCTGGTCTTATAAAGATAGATAGAAAATTTCGTGAGGAGTTAAGACCTTGAAGAAGGTAGAAGCAATTATCCGGCCATTTAAACTAGATGAGGTTAAAATCGCCTTGGTAAACGCTGGAATTGTGGGAATGACCGTATCGGAAGTCCGGGGTTTTGGACGCCAAAAAGGTCAAACAGAACGTTATCGAGGTTCTGAGTACACCGTTGAGTTCCTGCAAAAACTCAAGGTGGAAATTGTCATTGAAGACGCTCAGGTTGATATGGTAGTAGAAAAAATTATCTCCGCTGCCCGTACTGGGGAAATTGGCGACGGTAAAATTTTTGTCACCCCTGTCGAGCAGGTTATCCGCATTCGGACTGGCGAAAAGAACCTAGAAGCTGTGTAGGGCTGAAGAAGTGCTGAGGACTGAGGGACGATTCAGGACTCAGCCATTTTTTCTAGCTGCGGGAGGAGTTCCGCAAAGGCTTTGCCACGATGACTAAGCGATCGCTTCACCTCCGGTGCCATTTCGGCGAAGGTGAGGCGTTTTTCTGGAACGTAAAAAATCGGGTCATAGCCAAATCCCCCCAGACCGCGCGGCGCATGGAGGATAGTACCGGGACAAATTCCTTGGGCTTGGGCGGCGATTGAACCATCGGGACGAGCGATCGCCACTACACAGACAAACTGCGCGTCCCGATGCAATTCATTTCCCAATTCCATTAGTAAGCGCTCAATGCGCTCAGTATCTGTCCTACCGTAACGAGCGGAGTAGATACCGGGTGCGCCATCTAGGGCATTGACTTCTAATCCAGAATCATCAGCGATCGCCCACTCTCCTGTTGCTTTCGCTACCCCTGAGGCTTTCAGGCAGGCATTTTCACTAAATGTTTCGCCTGTTTCCTCAATCTCTAACTCTTCCGGCTTCAATTGCAATTCCCAGCGAGCATCCGTCAAATAATCCTGCATTTCTGGCAATTTTCCCGGATTCCCCGTCGCTACGATTAGTTTTGTCATTTCAGATTTTTATACAGATTAACTAAGTTTTGTCAATAGTTTATTATCTGCAATCTCAAAGAAAAAACAGCAGATTTTGAGGGCTTTAGCCCTGATAACAAACCTTTAATGGGTTAAGTTAAACCGAATTTGCCCAATCTTTCGTCCAGGCAAGGGTCTGACGTGCCTGCTCAATTGTCGGCGCTTCACAGTACAGCCGCAGTACAGGTTCCGTCCCACTAAAGCGAATCATCAGCCAACTGTCGTTAGCCAGACGGAATTTGTAGCCATCTGTGGTTTGGCAATCGACCACCGCTTGATCGGCGATTTCTTTTAAGGGTTGATTTTCCAGTTGCTCGATTAGACGCGATCGCACGTCCATTCCTGACAGGTGCAAATCCAGCCGATCGTAGGCACAAAAGTAGCCCGTTTGCTCTTGTAACTGTTGGTAAAGCTCGCTCAAGTCCAATCCCGACTCCGCGATCGCTTCTAGTAAGTACAACGCGGATAACAGGGCATCCCGTTCCGGAATATGAGTGCCGTAACCAATGCCACCAGACTCCTCACCGCCGAGTAAGACGGGGCTAGATAACATCCGGTCAGCGATGAATTTGTAGCCGATGGGCGTCTCGTAAACAGGTAACTGGTGCAAGGCAGCAACGCGGGGAATCAAATCTGAGCCACTGACTGTTTTGACGACTTCCCCCTTCATGTGACGCCGCGAGGCTAGGTGGTCAATCAGGATGGGAATGAGAATTTGAGGACTGAGGAAGTTACCCTGCCCATCAACAGCGGCAATGCGATCGCTATCACCATCAAATACCAACCCGACAGCAACACCGCTACTGTCACGCCGCCCCTGCGTCCGCATGACTCGGAACAACTTACTCAGGTAGCGTGGTAAAGGTTCTGGGGCACCACCGTTGAAGAGCGGATCGCGATCGCTGTTAATTTCTTGAATCGGGACATCAAGAATCTTACTCAATCCCCCCGCCGCTGCGCCGTGCATGACATCGGCATAAACCGTAAGTTTCCCCTGGCGAATCGCTTCTTGAATCCGGGAAATATCAACTTTTGCTCGCAGGGCTTCACAATAGCTCGACCAGGGGTCAAAGATTTGGAGATTGCCAGGTGTCGCAGCAGGTGGCACGCCTTGAGGCAATAGCGCTTCAATTTTTGATGTGATTTCTGGAGACACCGACCCTCCAAACGCCCCTTTCACCTTTAAGCCTAGATAGCTACCGGGATTATGACTCGCCGTAATCACCAACGCCCCTAAAGCATTACGTTCCTTTGCTGCCCAGCTAAACGCTGGAGTTGGAGCATAATCCTCACTTAGCAAGACATCGAAGCCCGCAGCTTGCACAACTTCGGCTGTCTTTTTGGCAAAGTCTTCTGCCATAAAACGTCGGTCATGACCGACAATTATTGTCCGGTTATCAGCGCTAGCGCCAAAAACATCTGCCAGTACTTTTGCTGCCACCGGGGCAACTAATGCCAAACGCTCAAAGGTGAAATCGGCGGCAATAAGACCTCGCCAGCCATCGGTACCAAACTTAATTGACTGCACGGCAACCGCCATAGAAAAAATTATTTACCAGGTTTTCTCATCCTCATCGCAGGATTCTAACATTGTGACTGGCGATTGGCGACGCCGGGGAGTTGCAGGGCGATCGCCTTCGAGATTGAGAAGCTTTTGCAGTTCAACGCCTTCATTGATCACGCCGCAGTTCCTGCAGGAAGATACTTAGCTAGTGATTTATTTCGGCGCGGCTGCACTAGCTCGTTTCATATCAACCCATTCCCACCGAGCTGTTGCTCCCCTGCTTCTGCCTTTCGATGGCGGGGGTAGGACATCTCTTCTTGAAGCTTTTTCAGGAGCGATCGCAGCTTGATGCGGTCGATATAGGGCCAACCTCCTGATTCTTCGATATCCCTGAGTAGGGCGTAGAGGGCTTGCCGATTGTCGGGTAACGCGGATTGAAACATCTCTTCACGAATATCTCGATGCCACTGCTCTAAAGCCCGCAGTAGTTCCAAAAGTGCCAGAGCGTTTCCCTGATGGTTAGTAGCTAGGGAGTGAACCTCGATGGCGATCGCTTGCAGTTGGTCTTCTAACGGTTTTTCCTCTAGCTCTGGGTCGTGGTTCATGCTATCCAATTATCTAAAAATTCGCTTCGGGTTACAGCGAGGGGGGATTCTTTTGCCCGCTTGATTCAGGAAAAAGAGGGGACAAGCCCGTGTACAATGCTCTATGAGATCTGGGGCTTGTGCCTTCGGTGCCATCCGACGAACTTTGCTCAACCACCGCAGCGGTTCAAAAGATTTCGCACGACGGCAAGCGCTCTTGTGCCCCAAAATATAGCATGGGTGGCAATCAACTTGTGGGCATTCCTTTTGAAGGTTTAAGGACAACAGCGGTTTCACTTCTATGACCGAAGCCCAATTCAAGTTTCACCCTCGCAAGCATTTTCATATCCGCTCTTTTTGAATTGAGGTTGACCATGAGGTATCGCAGTTTTATTGTTGCCTTCCTGGCTTTATGCCTGGGGGTACTAACAGCTTGTAGTGAGGGTCCAGCTAGCGCAGCTAGCAGCGATCAATTAACTTATGACCAAATCAGAAACACCGGTCTGGCAAACAACTGTCCGCAACTGGCAGAAACAAGTCGCGGTTTTCTTGCCATCGATTCCAACCAGTCTTACCGACTGACTGATCTCTGCCTACAGCCAACTACATTTTTTGTCAAGGAAGAACCCGTTAATAAGCGTCAAGAAGCCGAGTATGTTCCCGGTAAGTTGTTGACACGGTACACATCTAGCCTTGACCAAATACGTGGGCCGTTGAAAGTTGGGGAAGATGGTAGCCTCACCTTCATTGAAGAAGATGGGATCGACTTTCAAGCAATCACTGTTCAGTTACCTGGAGGCGAGCAAGTCCCGTTCCTCTTCACAATTAAGAGCTTAGTTGCCAAGTCTCAGCCTGGATTGGATAGCATTAACACCTCTACTGACTTTGAAGGTGAGTTCAAAGTCCCCTCCTACCGGGGTGCAGTTTTCCTAGACCCGAAAGGTCGTGGTGTAGCGTCTGGCTACGACAACGCGATCGCTCTTCCCTCCCAAGCTGACCGAGCAGATCTAACTCGTGCTAACGTAAAGCGCGTGGAAACTCGCTTTGGCACAATCTCTCTCCAAGTTGCGAAGGTAGATAGTCGCACGGGTGAAATTGCCGGGACATTTGAGAGCGAACAGCCTTCGGATACCGACTTAGGCGCTGACGATCCAGAAGAAGTTAAAATTCGCGGCATCTTTTACAGTCGCATTGAGCCTGAATCTATATAGTTCGGTAACACAATATCAAGCCAAGAGTTTCTTTGCTGAAAACTAGTTGTTAAAAGGGGCATATGCCCCTTTTTATTTGGCTCTTCTGAGCTAAAAAAATAGTACTTTCTCCGGAATTTTTGACAAATTAAGGCGCGGTCAGGGATGACTGGGCTAAAATTACGTAGTCTAATCGCGTCACAGTCAATTTTCTAGTGGATTCTCGGTAGTAAATAGCAATTGTTAAACCTAAACTAAACTAGTATGCCTGGGAGATTCACAAGCACAGACTTGAGACGGACGAAAAAATTCCAGCTGTTTGTCGGGCAAGAGGTGTCTATCTTTCCCCACACAGCAAGCTTAGTGGCAAATCAATGCCTATGTCCCAAGTCACAGCAATCTTCTAAAGGCGGGAATTAAACTAAGTTGGCTCTTCTGCAATTAGATTGCTCTACCGGACTCAATCAGCTATGCCTATTAATGCCACTAACGATTTGAAGCAGGAGAGCCTGCAACTCTTACGAGAATACAAACAACTCTCCAGCGCAGAAACTCGTAATCGGTTAGTACAACTCAACTTCGGACTGGTTAGAAAAGAAGCCCACCATTGGGTTAATCAGTGCAACGAAAGTTATGAAGATCTAATTCAAGTTGGCTGTATTGGATTAATTAGAGCCACCGAACGCTTTGATTTGACCAAGGGACACGCGTTTAGCTCCTTTGCGATTCCTTACATTCGCGGTGAAATTCAGCATTACCTTAGAGATAAAGGCGGCTGTGTCCGTATTCCCCGCCGTTGGTTAGAACTCCGACAACAGGCTGTGATTGTGACTGAAGAATGGCGATCGCGCTACAATCGTCAACCAACTGATGCTCAAATCGCCGTCGCCTTAGATATTCCCCTCTCGGAATGGCAAGAAATTAAACTCGCTCACCAAAATCGCGAACCCCTAAGTTTGGATACCCCAGTACGGGATACCGAAGAAGGAACAACTAGCTTAGGCGATCTTGTCCCCGATCCCGGCTATCGCAGCTTTCAATTAGCCCAAGAAGACCAAATTCGCCTGCAACAGGCGTTAGTTCACCTCGAAAAACGCACTCGCGAAGTCTTAGAATTTGTTTTTCTATACGACTTGACGCAAAAAGAAGTTGCCGAACGCTTAGACATTAGTGTGGTAACCGTCTCCCGTCGGGTCAAAAAAGGGCTAAACCTACTCAAAACGTTAATGAGTGGGACAGAAGATTAAACGCGGTCAGGAAAAGGTGTAACTGGAGAGGATTTCACCCTTACGAACATTTGACGAACGGTATATTCAATACTCCGTCAGCTAAGATACTGTTAGGGATAGGTACGCCTAAACTCTTTAGGACTATATTGCCAACAGAGAACTGAAGCCGAGTCCGGTTGACTAACCAGCAAGGCGACAGCTTCACTAACAACTCAATAAAAGAAACGGATTAAATATACTAGGGAACCTACCCGCGTATTGAGTGTCCTTAAGGCTTGATTTGGGTAATTTCTACAGTATCTGCTAGTAAAGCGTAGGGGGATTGGTCATGCGTCGAACTTCATGGATTGCGTTTGTAGGGATACTTGCTCTTTTGATGGGAGGCTGCGACTCCAGTGATGAGCAAGCTGTAGTAGAAGAAAGTCCTTCTCCCTCTCCTATTGTCTCCCCAGTCCAACCCAAACCCTCACCGCCTCCTGCTGCCACAGCATTTCAAAATCCCGTTCAGCCCTCACAGCCCAGAGGATCTGCAGCCGCTCCTGGTATTCTCAATGTTCCCCCGCCAGGAGAGCGGCTCAATCAAATCCCCAGAGGACGGGTTGATCCGTTTGCCCTAATTCCCACCCAGCCACAAGTGGTGATTTCGCCTGGAACTCCTGCCGCTACGGGGACGGCTCCCACCCGATCCGTTCCCGTATTGCCGAGGATTCCTGTCGCACCGCAGAGAGCCGCAAGACCAACAGCACCTCAAGGCGTGTCAAGAGCAAGGGCAAATGTCTTGCCCACAGCCCGTCCGGGAACAACCACAGCAGCTCGTCCGGGAACGACAACAGCAGCTCGTCCGGGAACGACAACAGCCCGTCCTGGTGGTACAGCAACACGCTTACCTATTCCCGGTTCTGGTGCTCAAGGTTCTGGTGCGGCTCTACCACCGCCCTTTATTCCGCAACTGCCGCAGCTACCAGAACCCACCTTGGCAAAGAATGTCAGGGTGAGTGGAGTCGTACAAGTCGGTGGTGTACCGAGTGCAATTGTTGATGCCCCGAATGAATCGGCTAGTCGCTACGTCCGGGTAGGAGAGCGCTTATCCAACGGACAGGTGCTGGTCAAGCGGATTGACATGAACCAAGGCCCAACTCCAGTGGTGATTTTGGAGCAATATGGCATTGAAGTCGCCCGACGCGTAGGAGAGCTACCTGTCGATGCGCCCGAAGCTGACTCACCAACAGCCGCGCTGAATGCTCCCCAGCTAGTGAGCGCGAATCTATCTCCATAAGCTAGGTAAAAGGACGTTCAGTGGTACAGGAGTCAGTTAGTCAACAGCAACAAAATCAAATCCGTTGCGCTGGATTGCCCCTAGCTGTATATCGAGAGGTCGCTGCCCATTTGCGGCAAGTGCCGGGGGTGGAAACGGGTCTAGTTCCCCAAACATCGCGGCAGTTTGACTACAGCCAAAGTCAGATTGGCAGCTTATGGATTCAGTATGGCTCAGAAGTGGCGGAGGCAGAACGACAACAAGTCGCTGAGATTTTGGCGTATTATCAGAATCGCTATGGTGCTTGGCAGGAAGATAATTCTCCGCACTAAGCAGTAAGTAGAGAGACAAAAAAAACTGATGGGAGCGATCAAAACCTTACGGGGAACGCGAGACATTCTGCCGTCGGAAATTGGCTATTGGCAACAGGTAGAGTCAGTCGCGCGAGAGATTTTAAGTCGTGCTGCCTATCAGGAAATTCGTACGCCAATCTTTGAGCGCACTGAATTGTTTGAGCGGGGAATCGGTGAAGCTACCGATGTAGTTGGGAAGGAGATGTATACCTTCAACGACCGGGCGACACCACCCCGTTCTGTTACCTTACGTCCAGAAGGAACAGCGGGGGTGGTGCGGGCGCTGATAGAAAACAGCCTTTATGCCCAAGGGGGCGTACAACGCCTGTGGTACATCGGGCCGATGTTTCGCTATGAAAATCCTCAGGCTGGACGGCAGCGACAATTTCATCAAATTGGGCTGGAGGTGATGGGCAGCAATAGTCCTAGAGCGGATGTAGAAGCGATCGCTATAGCGACGGATTTGCTGCAAACCCTAGGCTTAAAAAATCTTAGGCTAGACCTCAATTCAGTCGGTAATAATGAAGACCGACAGCAGTATCGAGAGGCGTTGGTAGAGTATCTAACTCCTTATAAAGATGAGTTAGACGCTGATTCTCAAGAACGCTTAAGCCGCAACCCCTTGAGGATTCTTGATAGTAAAGACAAACGTACGCAAGAAATTGCCGAGGATGCTCCCAGTATTCTGGACTATCTTAGTTCCCAATCAAAGGCCCACTTTGAGACGGTACAGCAGCTCCTGACGGCTATTGGCATTAGCTACCACCTTAATCCGCGTTTGGTGCGTGGTTTGGATTACTACACCCATACAGCGTTTGAAATTCAATCGGATGATTTAGGGTCACAGGCAACGGTATGTGGTGGCGGTCGCTATGACGTTCTAGTAGCAGAATTGGGCGGCCCTGATACCCCAGCCATTGGTTGGGCAATTGGTTTGGAGCGGTTGATTTTGCTGCTCCAACAGCTACAGACCCCCTCAGTGCCAAAACGGGATTTTTATATGGTGTCGCGTGGTGAAAGAGCAGAAGCCCAAGCTCTGGAACTAGCGACGAAATTACGGCGATGCGGGTTTAGCGTGGAACTCGATCTGAGCGGCAGTGCGTTTGGTAAACAATTTAAGCGAGGCGATCGCAGTGGGGCGGCAGCTTGCTTAGTATTGGGAGATGCCGAAGCTGAAAATGGCACGGTAAATCTCAAGTGGCTCCAGTCTGGAGAACAGCAGGCGATCGCGCAAACGGAACTCCTGGCAAAAACAGACGAACTCAGACAGCAGCTCGATCATCTTGCAAATGCCATCTAGTCAAGACTCTTATCCCTTTGCCAGTCCCAAGTCCTGATCGATGACAAAGATAAAGTAGCGGAGTAGCTGGTTTTTGAGGGGTTGAAGGGGTATAACAACAACAACGAACAACGATCCGAAGCGCTCCTATGGAATACTGGGAATTTCTACTACAAAAAGAAGGCGATCGCTCTTGGCTTCCGCTCAAAGAACCAAGCCTCATCCTTCAAGAAGGTCGGTATCGGGTGGTTGCTCACTCGTCGCGAGCGAATACTGACGTAGAAATTTGCGTCACTCATAAGAGCACCACAGAGACACCCCCCAAGCGCCGTTTTCAAAAGCGATCGCGCCGCACTAATCCAGAGGGGCTGATGGTTGTGATTCCCTTCACCTACCTCAATCCCGGTGAATGGGAATTGCGCTGTAGTGGAGATGTCATGTCCGATTTCCTCGGTGAATCGTGGCAGCAAGAGGTTCAGTTCCAAATCTCTCCCATCGCCGTTGAGCCAGCAGCAGAACAGACATTACCCGTATCCGACACGACAGCTATTCCTGAGCCATCAGATTTCGTTGCCACAGCCCCTCCAATTCCCAGCATCGACTCTCATCCCATAGAAGCATCAGCGGCAGACAACGAACCTGCCGTTTCTGCGTCTTTGGTAGAACCATCAGACAGTGAAACTTTTGCACCCTCATCTCCTGACCTCCAGCACCCCAGCCTTCACAGCGATGAGCCGCAACCAGAAGAAGCGCTAAAAGCCTCTCTTCATACTGACTTTGCACCCTCATCTCCTGACCTCCAGCACCTCAGTCCTCACGAGGAAGCGCTAAAAGCCTCTCTTCATACTGACTTTGCACCCTCATCCCCTGACCTCCAGCACCCCAGCCCTCACGACGAGCCGCAGCCAGAGGAAACGCTGGAACCCTCTCTTCATGCTGACTTTGCACCCGCCGAGGAAAACAGCGAGACAGCAACAGAACCAGTCACGGCTGAGGTCGTAGATGTTCAGGTAACTGAGTGGGAAGAGCCGCCAGCGCCGCCCTCCATCGGCAACTTAGCAGAGACAACCGCCGTTAATCCCTTGCTAGAACACTCTCTGCAAATGTTGGAGCAAGTCTTGCAGCAGGTCGTTGAGCCTGTCTTGCAGGAGCTAGAAGTAGGAATTGAAGACACAACGGCTCCCCCACACTCCCCAGCCTTGCTGGAGCTGGAGACAGAGCCTCACGGGTTAATGCTGACCCTCGACGAAGAAGCCTTTATCAGTCTTCCAGGAGAGCCTCTGACGATTACGGGGCAGATCGACATATTGGATGTCAATCAGCTTGACGGCTCAATCAGTGCCGATAGTGCTGACCCGACTTTCCAAGGCAGTCTACGCTATGAGCTGCGCGATCCGCAGACCTCCAGGGTTTTACTCGATGTCCAACAGCCCTTACCAGAACAGGTACTGCCTTTTACCTTTAGCTATGACCTAGAAATTCCTCCAAACTGCGAAACTCGTCTGATTCTAGGCACGATCGCGCTGTACAGCAGCACCAAAACTGCCTTAGCCACTCAACCCTTTAGCATTACTGCTGACTTAAGCCAGCTGCTCGGTATCATTTCCCGTGGCAGCAGTGAGGCAGAAGCGACGTCAGGGTCACTAGAACCAACCACTGATTCCCCTCAAAACATCGCCGCAGAGGAGCCAGAATCACAACGGGCATCCCTGCTAAGTGGGGCATTTCTTGAGGCAATTGAGGCAGTGGAAAAGCGCCCACCTCTGCCCCTACAACCCGCACGCGGTCAACTTTTACCGCCGCAAATTAATCAATCTGCTCTAAGTCAGACAAGGGCAATATCTCTCAAATTGCCCGAACTGCCAACATTTAAGTCCGTTGTTGCGGCTGATGACTCAGTAGCAGACACTCCTAAGCCACTCCGTTCTTTGAAAGGAGATCAGAAGGTTCCGGAGACAACACCCGACGATACTGTGCCCAGCGAACAGTCTCACTCGGCAACATCACAGACACAATTGCAGCCAGAGGTCACTCAAGGGGCACCTGATGCCGATGATGCTCACCTCCAGATTGATCAGCCAACTGTCGCGACGGCGGAGGCTTTGCCTGAAACCCTTGAACCCGCCCTCGAATCAGGAGAAAGTTCACTTACACCGCCAACAAATAGTGAGACATCTCCAATAGATGATGCCTTTCAAGCCCTCAATATTCAAGATCGTTTCTGGACACGGTTGAATTCCTTGGCAACAGATGCTGAGTTGTCGGAATGGCTCAGGACTGATTTAACGGCTTGGGACACTCCTGATGAGACGGAGGAGGTGATTGAAGAGACATTTGCAGAGACAGACTTCTCAGAGACGGAGGAGGTGATTGAAGATTCATGGGAAGAGATGGACTTTTCAGAGGCGGAGGCAGTTGTAGAGAGCGGGATGGTTGAAGATCGGTCTTTTTCAGATACTAACGCCGTTTCTGAAGACTCAGTGGCAGCTCAGTCGGCAGTAGAGTTAGAAGAAGTGTGGGATAGCAAAGGGGAGCCATCTACCGCCCCTGCGATTGAGGAAGCAACGGCAGAGTTTAGCGGTGACTTGTTTGACGGTGCTGATAACGAGCGGACGTTAATTCAAGAAAGTCATTCCCTGACAGAGGATAATACTATTTCCCTGGCTCCCGTTAGACAGGTTGAGGACAACTGGGTCAATCGAGAGATTGTTGTGGAAGACGATGATGCAAGCGTCCCTGAAGCTATTTCGAGCAAGCGCCAGGTCACAAAGATCTCTCAGTCAAGGGCATTCACTACGTCTCAACCTGAAGCATTGGCGATCGCGCCTCTGGAGTCAGAGGAGCCAATTCCAGAACCAATCCTCTTTGTCCCGACGCGGGAACTGACGGCGGGCGACACCTTGATCGTGCGGGTGAAGTTACCACCAGAGGCGGGTTCTATTTATGTCAAGCTGTGGATGCAAGACCGACAGAGTCGGGCATTGTTGGATGGCCCCCGCTGGTTGGTCGATTTTACGTCAAATGTTTCTGGGGAGTGGGAGATGCTGACGCAGATGATTGTGCCGTTTGGCAGTGTAGAAATTCGCCTAGAAGCGATCGCGGTTGCTCCTGACACCCAACAGGAGAGTCGTAAGGTCGCTGTAGATTGTGTGGTTTTGCCGCCGGAGTCACCCAACTTTTTAGATGATTTGGACAGTTGAGCAAGGAGTGCGGCGTATCTATTGGTCTAGTCGGGTGAGATGAGGACGCCGCCGTTAGTTATTTAGGGATTCACAGTTTGCAACAATTCCCAGGCAGAGCAGCTAAGTCAGGTAAAATCTGTTGTGTGGTTTAAATAGGAATCTTGATATGCCAGCTTCATTTCTTCCTTCAATTCTCGTCCCTTTAACGGGTTTGGTCTTTCCCGCGATCGCCATGGCGTTTTTGTTCCTCTATATTGAGTCCGAAGACTCCACTGAAATGTAACGTTAACAAATGCTAACGAAAAGACCGCCTGAGTTAATGTCTTAGGCGGTCTTGCTTTTGTCAGCGCCAAACTTATCAAATCAAGCGCTAATCATGTTTGAATGCTTCAGCAGGTGCAGAGCTTAGATTGAGGAACCTAGACCAGCGTAGGCACCATAGAAGAAGATACCCAAAACAACGAGTAGACCCGTACCCGCGATGGTCGCAACAATCCACAAAGGAATTTTTCCACTTCCAGACACAGCTTATACCTCCTAATTCAATCCAATGATGTGATGTCTTTCGAGCCAGTTAGTTAAAGAAATAACTGGAAAATAGAATGCCGAGTACAAAAACAAGTAGCAGACCTAAGTAAAGAGAAGTCCGGTTTAATTCAACCGGCTGCTTATTGGGATTAGGAATACGCTCTGGCATAATCTTGTCCTATCGTTGAATAAATTGCATTGCCGCGATCGCACCCAAGAAAAAAACTGATGGGACAGCGAGCGTATGAACAGCCAACCATCTTACCGTAAAAATTGGGTAAGAAATTGGTTGATTGGGGGTATTACTTGTCATGATTTTTAACCTGTTTTACAACACTTACTTGGTAAATTGCTCGATTTGTTGCTTACCTGCGTAGCGGTCTGTCACGAGGGGAACTTCCTGCCGTTGTTGGGTAAAATACTCATCAGGACGGGGGGTTCCAAACGCATCATAGGCAAGACCTGTCTGAACAAACAGCCAACCGGCGATAAATAACGCTGGGATAGTAATGCTATGAATTACCCAGTAACGAATGCTAGTAATAATGTCCCCAAACGGACGCTCTCCAGTTGTACCTGACATTGTTGGTTTCTCCTCTTGACAATAGTTGAAAACCTAATACCTATCATACGAAACCTGCTTGTGTTGATACAAGCAATTTTCAATAGTATTAAGCAGTTTCTTTGGGCTGCTCGTACTTTAGCAAAATCCCCTTCTGACCAATAATAAATCCCTGTTCTGGTTTGACAAAGATAATTTTGTAGAAGTTTGAAGGAATGTTTTCAACCTCCCGGTCTTTCCTCCAAGTTTCTCCACCATCCTGACTAACCAAAAGATTAGCACTGCCACCTGCCAGCCAAATTTCCTGGGGTGTTCGATAGGCAATATCCAGAAATCCCCAACTTGTAGACAACTCTGGATATTGAGGGTCTTCCCAGACATCAGTGTCGTTAGCATCGCTAAATTGGATTTTTCCTCCTCGCGCTAACACCCAAATCCGTCCGTCTTTCCCAAATCCCATGTTCTGGAGGCGTTGAGAACTGTTGCGATTATGTTGCACCCAAGAGGTTTGTCCTGGTTCCCAGGTGGAGTAGAAGTTACCTCGGGCGGAAACGGCAACGTATTTACCATCCTCAGAGCGGGAAATATTACGAACGACGCCTACAGCCTCTTCCACCATAGCTTTCCAAGTCTTGCCATCGTCTTGCGTCCGATAAATTGCCCCCACCGTGGTCGTCATCTCTGCTTGTTGAGACCCCAGTGCGACGATTGTGTTGGGCGAACCGGGTAACTTCTCGCTCAGGGGAATGCGAGACCAAGACTCTCCGCCATCTGTGGTGTGGAGCAAAATACCAGGTTCTCCCCCAATCCATCCTTCAGCGCCAGCAAAGCTGACACTAGTAAAGCGATAGGCTTGCTTCCCTAAATCCAGTTCTCTAGGTTGCCAAGTATTGCCGCCATCGGTGGTTTCTAGCAGGGTAGAATCGCTACCAACGATCCAGCCATGGTTGGGATCGTCTGTAAAACCAATATCTTGTAGGGTGGATTCTGTCGGCACCTTAACGACCTGCCAGGGGTTAGATTCCAAGGAAGAAACCTGACTGCAGCTGACACAAAAGAAGGCGATCGCCAACAATGTTACGATTTGTTTCAGCGTTTTCACTCTCATACTCATAATGTCCAGAACTGGTGAAAGCGACTCAACCTATATTCAGTAAATTCCCCGATTGTCGGGTACTGATTAAGCCGCTTAGATAACGCCCTGCTGACGCCGCCACTCTCGCCGGACACCAACAAGAACTCCACTAATCCAAGTACGCAGCAATTAGTGCAGACTGTAAAGACTTAAGAAAAATAAAACGGCGATCGCTAAGGCACCAAAAATCAAGAGATTTTTCTGTCCTGGCGTCAACCGATTCACCCCTAAGCCATAGGATAAGTTTGACTGAAAACCTGATGGGGTGCCTTTGGAACCAACATTTTCAAACTGGGATGTTCTAACACCACAAACTGGACAACGCCAGTCAGTTGGCAGCTCTTCAAATCGCGTCCCTGAGGGAACACCACTGTTGCTATCCCCCCGACTTGGCTCGTAGACATAGCCACAAACGCGGCATTCGTAGCAAGCGGGCGCTTGTTCCGCAAGGGTTTGTTCGTTGGCTGGGTCGCTCATCGCTTCCTACAAAAAAGCATTAATCAGCAAATCTTAAAATAACTGTTAAAAATTATCGCATAAATGAACAGCTTTCCTCCCTGAGTCAGATTCGGACTACTGGAAATCTAGCTAGCCCCGCCAGAAAGCACCCCTTTAAAGGCGATCGCTCCCACTTGATGGGGGTCATACCTGAGATAGAGGAACTGCAATCAGTGTAAAGCCCTTAGCCCTTATAATGTTAAGAAGTGATACACAAGTTTATAGCGGTAGTTACCAATTGTGTTTGTCCTCAGCGGCTACGAGTATCTATTAGGCTTCTTACTGGCTTGCAGTTTAGTCCCTCTGTTGGCGCTGACTGCATCCAAGCTTCTGCGACCTAGTACAGGCAGTCCAGAGCGGCGTACGACTTACGAATCAGGTATGGAACCCATCGGAGGCGCATGGATTCAGTTCAACATCCGTTACTACATGTTTGCCTTAGTCTTTGTGGTTTTCGATGTTGAAACGGTTTTCCTCTATCCTTGGGCAGTTGCTTTCAATCGCCTAGGACTACTCGCATTTGTAGAAGCCCTCATTTTTATTGCAATTCTTGTGATTGCTCTTGTTTACGCTTGGCGCAAAGGAGCTCTTGAATGGTCATGAAACCTAATATGGCAAATGAAAATATTGCTACAGAGCAAGAACTAAAAGAACGAATTCTCAACCCAATGGAGCGGTCTTCGGTTACTCAAGAGTTGTCAGAAAACGTGATTTTGACAACAGTAGATGACCTTTATAACTGGGCACGGCTGTCTAGCCTTTGGCCTCTTTTGTACGGCACAGCCTGTTGCTTTATTGAATTTGCTGCCTTGATTGGTTCGCGGTTTGACTTTGACCGCTTTGGTTTAGTCCCTCGTTCTAGTCCTCGGCAAGCTGACCTAATCATCACTGCCGGAACAATTACGATGAAGATGGCACCTGCACTGGTGCGTCTTTATGAGCAAATGCCCGAACCGAAGTACGTCATAGCAATGGGGGCTTGTACCATCACTGGTGGTATGTTCAGCGTCGATTCCACGACTTCTGTTAGGGGAGTAGATAAGTTGATTCCTGTAGATGTCTACATCCCTGGCTGCCCTCCTCGCCCAGAAGCGATTATTGATGCAATTATTAAGCTTCGCAAGAGAATGGGTAACGAGTCTATCCAAGAGCGGTCAAATTTTACCCAAACTCACCGCTACTACAGCAGCCCTCACAAGATGAATGCGGTACCGGAAATCTTGACCGGAAAATACCTGCAATCAGGGACTCGCGAGCAGCCGCCGAAGGAACTAATGGAAGCCTTTGGTATGCCCGTTCCCCCAGCATTGAAGTCCTCAGAAACGGAGGAGGTGCGTCGTGGCTGAAGAAGAATCCCAAGCGCCAGAAGTAGAAGAAGAAAAAGAAGAAGAAAAAGAAGAAGAAAACTCGGAAGCTTCCCAAATTGTAGAAGTGGGTAAAGTCGCTGGGTGGTTAAAAGAAAATGGCTTTGAGCCAGAGTCCTTAGAGGCTGACCACCTGGGCGTAGAAATTATTAAGGTTGACCCGCAAGTATTAATTCCGATCGCTACTGCACTTTATGCCTACGGGTTCAACTACCTGCAATGTCAAGGTGGCTATGATGTGGGTGCTGGTCAAGAACTAGTCAGCTTCTACCACTTAATTAAACTGAGTGACGACGCTGACCGACCGGAAGAAGTCCGGGTGAAAGTATTCTTGCCGCGAGAAGATCCCAAAGTGCCTTCGGTGTACTGGATTTGGAAAGCTGCCGACTGGCAAGAGCGGGAAACCTACGACATGTATGGCATTGTGTATGAAGGACACCCGAATTTGAAGCGGCTGTTGATGCCGGAAGATTGGGTGGGTTGGCCGTTGCGGAAGGATTACATCTCGCCTGACTTTTACGAGTTACAGGACGCTTATTAATGTAGAGACGTGCCAAAGCGCGTTTCTAGACCAACATTTTGTAGAGAGCACTCGCTTCTAAGGAGAGGGAGTGCTTATTTTTTGGCGATCGCTCCCACACTGATCCTGATAGCAACGTGCTGAGTTGGGGATCTCGCCTGCGTGGTTCGTTTAAAAAGTTTTCATAAATTAAATAGAGCGGGTATGAAGGTAACTTAATAAGAGCTACTCTAAAGGCGACCTACCCTAAAACTGCCACTATACTCGATACAACTTGAATGGCAGAGGTGGTGGGTGCTGTGACGGGTTCAAAGAATGCTTACAAAGTCGAAAAACAACGTGTCGATGTAAAGCGATCGCCTTTACGGGATGACTATCACCCGATCAACAAACTGCTGGCGGTAGCCGCATCGAAAGGAAGCTACCATCTCACCCCACCAGAACCCCCGGTAGCTGGATGTCCTAGGGTACCGCCAGAGGTGCAGTTGCGGCAGTACCAACAAGAAGCCGTGGCGAACTGGTTTGCTAATCAGGGGCGGGGAACGCTGAAGATGGCAACCGGGAGTGGGAAGACGATTACAGCATTAGCGATCGCCACGGAGCTGTATCAAAAAATTCACCTGCAAGTCTTACTGGTTATCTGCCCCTATCGCCATCTCGTTACTCAATGGGCGCGAGAATGCCAACGATTTAACCTCGAACCTGTCTTAGCCTTTGAGAATGTCCGCAACTGGCAAAGTCAGTTATCCACGCAGCTTTATAACGTCCGTTCTGGCAGTCAGCCCTTTCTTACCGTCATCGCGACGAATGCGACACTAATGTCAGAGAGTTTGCGATCGCAACTCAAATATTTCCCGGAACGAACCCTAATTATTGGTGACGAAGCCCACAACTTAGGCTCCACCCGCTTAGAACAAAGCCTACCGCGCAACATCGGCTTGCGCCTCGCCCTCTCCGCCACACCAGAACGCTACTTTGACGAACAGGGTACGGAAGCCTTATTTGACTACTTTGGTTCAGTCTTACCCCCAGAACTCACCCTCGCCGATGCGATTCGTCAAGGGGCGCTTGTTCGCTACCTGTACTATCCCGTTCTGGTAGAACTTACCGAAACAGAGGCAAAGTCCTACGCCAAATTAACCAAACGCATTGGCTGGGCGTTAATGGATCAGGAAGACTTTGAAAGCAATGACACTCTAACCTCTTTACTTATGCAACGCGCCCGGTTAATTGGTGCAGCCAGCAACAAACTCCCAGCCTTGCAGCGGTTGATGGCAAAGCGTTTAGAGACGAGCCACACCCTGTTTTATTGCGGCGATGGTTCTGTAGAAACAGCACTAAGTAAAGAAAGCCGCCATCAAATTGCCGCCGTTACTCGCTTACTCGGTGCCGAACTGGGTTATCGCGTCAACACCTACACCGCCGAGACACCCTTAACAGAACGGGAAGACTTGCGGCGACAATTTGAAACGGGGGAACTGCAAGGTTTAGTCGCGATTCGCTGTCTGGATGAAGGTGTTGACAT
This sequence comes from Kastovskya adunca ATA6-11-RM4, assembly GCA_019359445.1. Lineage (GTDB taxonomy): Bacteria > Cyanobacteriota > Cyanobacteriia > Cyanobacteriales > Coleofasciculaceae > Kastovskya > Kastovskya adunca. The sequence continues at coordinate 95,308 of JAHHHJ010000018.1, forward strand.
CCCCGCCGTGCAAACAGCCGTAATTCTCGCCAGTAGCGGCAATCCCCGTCAGTTTATTCAGCGACGAGGACGAATTTTGCGCCCCCACCCCGGTAAAGAACGAGCAACCCTATTTGACATGATTGTTTTACCGCCAGATTTAGGGAGAGAAACCCTGGAAGTGGAACGCAATCTATTGCGAAAAGAGTTGAGGCGATTTTTAGAGTTTGCCGACTTAGCCGACAATGCGGGAGAAGCCAGAATCGCGTTACTGGAATTGCAGCAGCGCTATGGATTGCTAGATTTGTAGGCTGAAGCTGGGATAATACTTGGGCGAGTACGCCGCTATACCTCCCCTAAAAGCGCCCCGATAAAACCGCGTCAAACCTGGGACTAAGCAATCCTGAGACTGCCGCCATTATTCCATCCTCAAAGCGATCGCCTAATTAGAATAAACGTATCTTAAAAAGGGCATTCCCTCTTTACTCCCCAAAACCTACAGATAGCTGACTAAGGGAACCTCGATAAAATTTAGCCAGCATTGCTCAAACGCCACAACTTGCATCTCTAGCTATGACAGAAGAACCGGGTATTCAGGATGTCCAGGAGCCAATTACCAGCGCTCCACCAGAAGTCCGCCAAATTATTGAACGAGTCTTGCAGGCGGAAAAAGACAAGCTATATATGACAAGACCAAGCAACATTAAGGATGATATTGTGAAAATTATTAAGGAAGAAGTGCAATGAAGCTGCGCTCGCTCCGGCTTTGCAACTTTCGTCAGTTTTATGGCAAAACTCCCGAAATTTTATTTTCAATAGGAAAGCGCAATGCCACTATTATTCATGGTAATAATGGCGCGGGTAAAACCACTCTATTAAATGCTTTTACTTGGGTGTTATATGAAAAATTTAGTCCCGCTTTTGCTTCAGAAGATCAGTTAGTAAATAAACGGGCGATCGCTGAATCTTCCCCCGGAGTAGCCGTGGACTGTTGGGTAGAAATCGGCTTTGAGCATTACAACAAACTTTATCAGGTGAAGCGTCGCTGTCGGGGCTATAAAACCGAATCGGGAGTGGAACACTCGAAAAGTGAGTTGCTCCTGCAAATCGCTGGAGATGATGGACGCTGGTCACTGCCCCAGCAACATCCTGATGATATCATCGGACAAATTTTACCGATTTCGTTACATCAATACTTTTTCTTTGATGGCGAACGCATTGAGCAACTTGTTCGTTCTGATAAAAAGTTAGAAATTGCTGAAGCTACAAAAACTTTACTAGGCGTTAAGGTTTTAGACCGGGCTATTACTCATTTAAAAGATGCGAAGAAAATCTTAGAATCAGAATTAGCCTTTATTGGAGATTCGGAAACTAAAAAGCTTTTAAAAGAGCAGCAAACTCTAGAGCAGGAAATTTATTACCTTAAAAATCGTCAAAAAGAAATCGATCGAGAAGTATCTCACCAAGAGGAGTTAAAGAAAACCCTCGGTAGTCGCTTACTAGAATTTAGTGGGGCTGAGGAATTGCAGCGACTGCGGGATGAGTTGGAAACTCAAGAAGCGCTGATTCGAGAACAGCTCAAACAATCGAAAGAGGCGCTGAAACGGGCAATTTCTACCCGTGGCTATACTGTCTTGCTCTCTGATGTGACGGTGGAATTTCGAGAAATTGTCGATGACATGCGCTCTAGAGGAGAGCTACCCGTAGGCATCAAACGGCAATTTGTCGGTGATTTGCTCAATCAAGGATGCTGCATCTGTGGAGAGAAGTTAGTTGAGGGAACTCATGCTCATCAGCAGGTGTCTTCCTGGATGGATAAGGCAGGAATTGCGGATGTGGAAGAAACGGCAATTCGGATGAGTGCCCAGGTGGATGAAATTGACAAGCAAGTGCCGGAGTTTTGGGAGGAAGTTGATCGGCAACAAGCAATTCTTGCTCAGGGGAGAGCTGAACTTTCGCGGATTGAAACGCAGTTAGATGATATTAAAAAAAGGCTGCGAAGCTTTCCCAGTGAAGATATTCAGCAATTACAAAAGCGACTGGATGAGACGGAGTTAAAAATCAAGGATTTGATTTTAGAAAAAGGAGCAAATCAGCAAAGTATTGAGCGCTTGCAAGGAGATATTGAGGCAAAAGTTAAGCAAGTTGCTAAACATAAAATGAATGAGGAAAAGCAAGTGTTAGCGCAACGGAGGATTAGCGCCACTGAGGAGGCGATCGCGCGATTACAAAAAGTAAGAAACCGCCTCGATACCCAGTTTCGCTCCTCTCTAGAAAAACGGGTACAGGAACTATTTGCTGAAATTTCCTTTACTCCTTATCTCCCCAAACTGAGCGATAAATACGAACTATCTTTAATTGAAACTACGGCAGGAAAAGAGGCAACGGTTGCTGCTTCCACAGGGGAAAATCAGATTCTAAGCCTCTCATTTATTGGCGGCATTATTGACCGAGTGCGGGAGTGGAGTCAAGAAAATACTTTACTCGGCCCCGATAGCAGCACTTTCCCGGTGGTAATGGATTCACCTTTCGGCAGTTTAGATGAAGTGTACCGCCGACAAATTGCTAAGACGCTGCCGCAGTTAGCGAATCAATTAGTGGTTTTGGTAACGAAAACCCAGTGGCTAGGAGAAGTTGCCAGGGAGATGGACAATCATATTGGCAGAGAGTATGTGTTGGTTTACAACTCTCCGAAGCCAAATTGTGAAGAAGATGCCATTGAGATAGCTGGGAATCGCTATTCCTTAGTGAAGCCTAGCCCGAATGACTTTGAATATACAGAAATTATCGAGGTGGATGACGGTTTTTGATTCATCTTTTATAGAAAATTTTGCCATAGATACCTGGTGGGCAGAGGCTAGCTGGGAAGAGTTTATTGCACTGGTAGAAAATCCTGCCTACGCCGACGGCAGATTTTACTATCATCAAGGACTCGTAAGAATTGAGATGTCGCCCCTTGGTTCTCGTCATGGTCGTCACAATTCAATTATTTCTAAGACCGTCAGTTTTTTTGCAACTGTTAGGAAGATTCCCATTATTGAGTTTGCTAATACTAGCTTTCGGCAATTCGGTGTAGGGGAATTTCAACCGGACTTGGCGTTCTACATCGGTTCTGGGTTAAGAGTACCGCCGCTAATTGATGAAGCGATCGCGCTAGACTTATCCGATCCACCCACGCTGATTGTGGAAGTTGGGGCGGAGTCTGTGGGGGATGATTTGGGGCGCAAGCGGTTGCTGTACGAACAATCAGGGGTGCAGGAGTACTGGGTGGACGACCTCAATTCTGGAGAAGTGATTGCGTTTAAAATTGCTGATGGGCAAAGCGGACGGATTCAGCAGTCGAGGGTTTTACCCGGTTTGGAAATAGCGACGGTAGAATCAGCCCTGAGCCGTAGCCAGACGGAGGATGATACGAAGATCAATCTTTGGCTGTTGAAGATGTTTAGCCAAGGTTGAGGGATAATTTTTTAACCCAGAGGGCAAGGGAGGTTGATACAAAGGGATAAGAGAGGGTTTGGTAGTGGTTATTTTGAAGGTGTTGAGGTTATGGAGGCGATCGCGTTTGTAGAAGCAGCCCTCAAAAAGAGTGAAACTGAGGATGATGACGGAATAATCGCCGATTGCTCAAACTAATTGCAGAAAAGGAGTTTTATGGTTGTTTCGCCTGTTCCCAACACTGCCCGCATTCTTGATTATTGGCTTGGTGGTTTTCATCACTACCCAGTTGATGTAGAAGCCGCCAAAGTTTTTGAATCGCTATACCCCAACTTTCCAATGGTTTTTCGTACTTTACGAGACTATATTAGTCGCGTCACTCGCTACATCGAATCCCAGGGAATCGAGCAGTTTGTTGTTTTTGGTTCTGGATTGCCCACTTGTGGCAATGTACATGAAGCGGTGCCGCAAGCTAAGGTACTCTACACGGATATCGATGCGGCGAACATCGAACTGGGACAAAAAATCCTCAGGGATAATCCTCATGCCGACTACATATTTTGCGATGCAACAAACCTCGATACCCTCGATCGCTCGGTTATCGATCGAGTGTTGGGAACGATCCAACGCTTAGGGATGGTCTTTGTTGGTGTCTCAGCCTTTATCCCAGATGATACTTTAGCCCAGATGCTCGATCAACTCTATGATTGGGCACCTGCGGGGAGTTTCCTGGCACTGGATTTTGATGGTGAAGCACTGGCGCAGTATCAAAGAGTGTTAGAACTACTCAATTCCATGGGCGCGCCCCTACATATGCGTAATCCCACAACAATTCGACCGTTGCTGGGACGATGGCAGTTGACGCAACCGGGCATTGTGCCAGTTTCAGCGTGGCAGGCTGACGCGTTGGAGAAACCAGCCCAAGGGCGGGAGCAGGTTTTTATGTATGGCTGCGTCGTTTATAAGTAATCAGGTTTTAGTTAAAGGCGATCGCTTGTGGCTTTAAACGTTTAGTTCAACTCTTAGATACTAAATATTATTCATACAATGTTCGATACCAAAAGAATTAGGGTTGCCAAAGACAAGGCTGATTTAGTCAAAGCATTAACAGCATCAGAAGGCACAACGGGAGCTTTCCAAACTTATGCTGATGTGATGGTGTTTGCGGCGGTATTAGGAGCAAAGCATAAGAAGCGGCTGCCTTTGGGGGAGGTATCTAAAAGAGATCCAGCTCCAATTCATAAAGAGACTTTTGTCGCCAAAGGGTATGATTTAATTATTAAACTTTTAGCACTTGCTGAAACTAAAGATAAGTATGTTCTCTCATCTTATGATGATGAACGCGAAGATAAAAAAACTCTTCTTTTTGAAGAGTACGCAAACGCTGGACTTGAAATATTACGGAAGGAATTACGTGGTTCAGTAGATTATTCTGAGCAAATTGTGTTGTTTCTTAGTTCTGAAAAACTCAAGGGAAATTTTGAAGAAAAGGATTTTGATTTAAGTCGGTTTCTTCACTAGTAGTTACTAAACATTATAGGCAACTACTAAATTTATAAACAATTTCTATTTTCGCTAAATTGAGATGAAAAGACAACAGCAAAAATCCAGGCAAAACCTAGCTGAATACTGTAAACTTTTTTCTCAGCTCAAGGTAAACAGAAACAAAAAACGAGGTGAAGCGCTTAATAAACCTATATTACTTTTATCTGTAATTGAGCTAATTGCACAAGGTTTAATTCAAACTAATCATATTCCTATTTCCGATGAGTTGATAAATACCTTTAAAAGGTATTGGGATGTACTCGGTTCTGAGACTTTCAAAGGTAGTGATTTAGCCCTTCCATTTTTCCATCTCAAAAATGAGGATGGTAAATTTTGGCATCTCCAGTACAGCTCTAAATATGATGGAGGGCGTCCTCAGTCAATTCCTAAATTAAGAAATGACGTTGACTACGCATATTTAGATGGTGAACTATTCCACTTGTTACAAGATCAAATTTATAGACAAGAGCTAACTGATGCTCTGATAGCAGCTTGGTTTGCATCTGGCAATAAAAATATAGAAGATATTTTAGAAGTTAATCAGATTTCTCAAAATAATCCTGTAGGAGTTAAAGAAGAAGTTACTAATGACCAACCTACTCTAAACGAAGATCCAAAGTTTTATTTAAAAAAATCAGTTATTAGAAATTCTTTTTTCCGTAAAGCAGTTGTGCATCTTTATGATTACAAATGTGCCTTTTGCAATTTGAAAGTAATGATGTCACTTACTCAAAGTATAATAGATGGCGCACACATAAAACCATTTTCAAGGTTTTATGACAGTAGAATTGATAATGGAATATCCTTCTGTAAAAATCATCATTGGGCATTTGATAGAGGATGGTTTTGTATAGATGATCGCTACGAAATTATAATTTCGAGCCAACTAACGGAAGAATCACCACATGCTAAGCCGATGAAGAGTTTTGAAAAAAAAATCATTAGCTTACCAAACGAAATAAAATACCATCCTAGAATTGAATCACTCCAGTGGCATCGCAAAAATATATTTATTCCCTAAAGATACTATAGAATGGGCGTATAATAGTTGCAAAGATTAGGCAACTATTATTACTAACTTAGAAAAGTATATAAATTTTCAAGCATGATAGAAAACCAGATATCCCTGTTCCCGCCGCGTACTGTGGCTGAATTAGTAGAAAATATACAAGTTTTAACTGAAGAAATTCAAGAATTATATTCTCAAGACGAGATACCATTCGTTGTTGGCTGGAGTGGAGGAAAAGACAGCACAGCAATATTGCAACTAGTATGGAATGCGATCGCGGCGCTTCCACCAGAAAAACGAACCAAGACGATCCACGTTATTACAAATGATACGCTTGTCGAAAATCCTGTCGTCTCTGCCTGGGTACGCAAGTCTCTAGAACAAATGAAGGCTGCTGCCCAAGAGCAAGAAATGCCAATAAAACCTTATTTAACTTATCCCGCGATTAAAGATACGTTTTGGGTGTGTTTAATTGGCAAAGGCTACCCAACCCCCAGAAATCGCTTTAGGTGGTGTACTGAACGTCTAAAAATTAAACCTGCTGACTCTTTTATTCGCGAAGTGATTAGAACTAGCGGTGAAGTAATTCTAATTCTAGGTACTCGCAAGGCTGAAAGTGCTAAACGGGCAGCAAATATGGCTAAACACAGAGAGTGGCGAGTGAGGGATCGTTTGAACACTAACCCTAGCCGACCTAATTCTCTAATCTACCTTCCTATTGAAGACTGGTGCACAGATGAAGTTTGGATTTATTTAAATCAGTGGCAAAACCCTTGGGGACAAAGTAATAAAGAGCTGTTCGCTATGTATCGAGGGGCAACAGCAGACAGCGAGTGTCCCCTCGTAGTTGATACTTCCACCCCTAGCTGCGGTGATTCTCGTTTTGGGTGCTGGGTTTGCACAATAGTTAATAAAGATAAATCAATGGAGGCAATGATTCAGAATGATGAAGAAAAGGAATGGATGCAGCCTCTGCTTAATATTCGCAATGAATTAGATGTTGAAAACGATCGGGACAGGAGAGACTTCCGCCGCCTGTGGGGCAACGTTCAACTCTTTGAGCGTAACGTAGATGGTGAAATCTCCGTTGAACCGATTCCTGGCCCCTATATTAAAGAATGGCGAGAAACCTGGCTTAGAAAAGTTCTCAGCGCACAAACTAAAATTCGTAAAATAGGCCCAGAAATGGTGCGCGATATCACCTTAATTACTCCAGAAGAATTGAGTGAAATTCGGAGAATTTGGTTGGAAGAAAAACATGAATTTGATGATAGTTTGCCCCGGATCTATCAAGAAGTGACGGGAGAACAATTCATTGACATTCGCCCTGGTGCTGATAATACCCTCCTCGGTGCTGATGAGTGGAACGTGTTAGAAGAGATCTGCCAAGACGATGCTATGCATCTGGAGTTGATGGCAAAGCTCCTCGATACCGAACGTCAGTATCACACCAAATCTCGCCGCATCGGGATTTATGAAGCCCTAGAGAAGTGCTTTGAGACGAGTTCCCGCTCAAAAGAAGAAGCGATCGCCGCAGCTCACCAGATGCGAGATTTGAAAAATGCCGCTGGTGATGGCAATGTTGACAAGGTTAAACAGTTAACCTGGGCGGAGATGAAGTATCAAGCCAAAGATGCTTCCGACACCGAAGAAGAGATAATTTAGGTGGGTAATGCCCACACCACACACAACCTATATAGTTAGGGGTACGGCATATCGTACCCTGATCAGGTTGCCATATATTATCAATTAACTCTAATATCTCCGTGATTTTCCTAGAACTTGTATTACAAAATTTTGGCCCCTATCAGGGACGTCAAGTAATCAATCTCAGCCCAGAAGAGAATGGTAGTCTTCGCCCAATTATCCTCCTGGGCGGGATGAATGGTGGGGGCAAAACTACATTAATGGATGCCATTCGTCTGGCTTTTTATGGCCCTCGTGCCCAATGTTCTACTCGTGGTAATTTGAGCTATAGCGACTTTCTGGCTCAGTGTGTTAACAGCTATGCCAAACCCACCGAAGAAACCGCCGTTGAACTCGCCTTTGAGCATGTTTTAAACAACGTCCAGGTAGTATGTCGCATCAAACGAACCTGGACAAAAAATCCTCAAAATGGCAAAGACCATTTAGAAGTTTCAATTGATACATGGCTTGATGATGCGCTAACTAAAACTTGGGAAGAACGGATAGAAGATGTGCTGCCTTTGGGAATTTCTAATCTGTTCCTTTTTGATGGAGAACAGGTTAAAGAATTAGCAGAACTCGATGCCCCACCTGCCTCGGTTGTCGATGCGATTCAATCTCTTTTGGGGCTAGAACTTGCTCAACGACTTTCAACAGATTTAGAAATTATTGTTAATCGTAAGCGGAAACTTCTAGCTAGCAAAAGCGAACTTGCGACTATAGAAGCAATCGAAGCCAAGCTGCAGGAACACAAGGATAAGAAAAAAGCTGCAAATAAAGAGCTAGCTTCTCGGCAAGTTGATTTAAAAACTGCCCAAGATAATCTGCAAAAAACCTTGGATAAATACACCTCCGAAGGGGGAAAAATTGCGGCAGAAAGTTCTCAATTAGAGCAGACTCGGCAGGCTTTGGCTGAGGAGGGTGAAGCTAACCGCGATCGCCTGCGCGGGTTGGCGGCTGATGTATTGCCTCTGGTACTCATTCAACCCCTGCTTACCGAAGCCCAAACCCAAGGCGAAAAAGAGCTAAAACGTCAACAAGCAGAAATGGCACGGGATGTCTTGAAAGCCCGAGACGGGCGATTGATAGATTACATCACAGAGCTATCGTTAAAGCCAGCACAAATTGATAAAATAAAGTCTTTTTTAGCTATTGAAAATCGCCAGCTAGAAAAAGAAATCGCATCGACTGAAGAATCTTGGTTAGGGGCAGATACAGAAACTCTTCATCAGTTAGCTAGTTTGCTTGGGTCACAGTTACTCAATCAGATAAAAGTGACAACCGAGCAACTGGACAAACTCAAAAATATAGAAGAAGAGACCGCCTCTACCGAAAAACAGCTATTAACAGCAGCTTCACCGGAAGCGTTTGAACTGTTGAAAGTTGCCCTAAGTAAAGCCCAAACCGAACTCGCCCAAGCGCAAGCGGCTTATGAGGCGATTAGGAGGCACTGTGAGGATTTAGATAACGCGATCGCCAAAATTAAAAAAGAGCTAGAACAGTACGGTAAGCAGACAATTGACCGAAAAAGTGACGAACACATCATCAATCGTGCGGCGTCAGTTCAAGACACCTTGAAATTATTCCGGGAGCGATTGACCCTTCACAAACTCAACAAATTAGAACTAGAAGTTACGGAATGTTTCCGCTTTCTCCTGCACAAATCAGATTTAGTTCATCGAGTCGCTATTGATAGTCAAACCTACAGCCTCTCCCTGTACAACTTACAATCGGCACCAGTCCCGAAACATCGCCTCTCAGCGGGGGAAAAACAGTTACTAGCGATCGCGTTCCTTTGGGGACTTGCCCGTATTTCCGGACGGAAGTTACCTGTAGCGATTGATACACCCCTCGGACGCCTTGATTCCTCTCACCGTCAGAACCTCGTTGAACGTTACTTCCCTGATGCGAGTCACCAAGTGATCTTGCTATCAACAGATACTGAAATTGGTGCCTTGGAGGTAGAACAGTTGAGAGAGAGTAAAGCGATCGCGCGAGAATATCTGCTCAAGTACGATCCCTCAAAGCGTCAGACAGTGGTAGAACAGGGCTATTTCTGGTAAGGGTGAGAAAGACTTCCTGGAAAGCTTCAAAAAACTCACATCAATCAAACCCTATGGAATCCCCCATCGACCGCATCAAACTTTCCCAAACCGCCAAAGACCAGCTTTCTAAACTCAAACGTAGTACCAAAATTGAGCAGTGGAACATCCTCTGTCGCTGGGCGTTTTGTCGTTCCCTCGCCGAACCCACCCCTCCCTCACCCGTACCCATACCCGCCGATAGCAACGTCGAACTCACCTGGCGCACCTTTGGGGGAGAAATGTCAGACATTCTCCTCATCGCTCTTAAACAACGCTGCCACAAAGACGGCTTCAGCCTCGATAAAGAAACCCTCGCCCACCAATTTCGCCTCCACCTCCATCGTGGTATCGGCTACTTGGCGGGTGATCCTAATATTAAAAAAATCGAAGACCTGATCGCTTTGGCATTACCCCCCTCGTAGTACCAACTTCTAGCCGATATCTAAGTGCGACTGTCCACCTCTGTGTGTGTTGACAACCTAATTATTTATGTAGGGAAGGGAGAAATCCTTCTCGGCGGAGTATAGTAACTGAAATGATCTTGATTCAGCTATGGTTGCTCCACTCCCAGAAGCCCCTGAAATCGAGCGTCACAGAGCCGCGATCGTCCGCACAGACCTTTCCAAGCCGGTACGATTGGCACAATTGAGCGCCCTCCTCACTCAAAACACAACCTTTTTCGATTACGGCTGCGGTCACGGTGGCGATATCCAACGTCTTGCCAAACAAGGCTACACCTCAGCAGGCTGGGACCCCTACTACCATCCCGACGTCGAACAACAACCCGCCGATATCGTCAACCTCGGTTACGTGATCAACGTTATCGAAGACCCCGTTGAACGCCGTCAAGCCCTGCTCAATGCCTGGGAACTCACTCAAACAGTCCTTATCGTCTCCGCCCAAGTGCTGATTGACGATCGCCGCAGCGGACAAATTGCCTACGGTGACGGCATTGTCACCCGCCGCAATACCTTCCAAAAATACTACGAACAAGAAGAACTCAAAGTCTATATTGACCAGGTTCTCGGCGTTGATGCGGTTCCCGTTGCCTTAGGGATTTACTTTGTCTTCCGCGACGCCGCTCAATCGGAGAGCTTCCGCGCCTCCCGCTTCCGCTCTCGCACCACTACCCCCAGAATCCGCCTCAGCATTAAGCGTTTTGAAGACTACCAGGAACTTCTTGCTCCCTTAATAGCCTTTGTCACCGAACGCGGACGCCTCCCCGTAGCAACGGAACTCACCAGCACCTCCGACCTTCTGGCAGAATTTGGCAGCCTCCGCCGCGCCTTTCAAGTCATTTTGCAAGCCACAAACCCCACAGAGTGGGAGGCAATTTCTGAAAAGCGCCGTCAAGACCTCCTGGTTTACCTCGCCCTGACCCAATTCAGCCGTCGCCCCAAATTCAGCCATTTGGCAAGCATCGTCCAAAACGACATCAAAGCCCTTTTTGGTAGCTACAAACAAGCCTGTGCTGCTGCCGATTTGATGCTGTTTAGTGTGGGAGATTTGCGATTGATTGCCAAGTGCTGCAAAAGCAGTGCTGTGGGCAAACTTTTACCGCAAGCCCTCTATGTCCATGTTTCTGCCCTTGAAGCCCTTAATCCCCTCCTGCGGCTCTACGAAGGTTGCGCCAGCCGTACCATCGGACGATTGGATGGTGCGACGTTGATTAAGTTCCACTTTAATCAGCCAAAAATCTCTTACCTGTTTTATCCCGACTTTGACGATTCCCCCCATCCTGCCTTGCACACTAGTATGCAAGTTGATTTGAGGGACTTACAGGTGGTTTACCACAACTACGACATCTCCCCTAATCCGCCGATTCTGCACCGCAAAGAAACCTTTGTGATGCCAGATTATCCCTTGTATGAGAAGTTTGCAAAACTCACACACCAAGAAGAAAACTGGGGGCTTTTCGACAACACTCATACTATTGGCACCCATCTTGGCTGGCAGAAGTGTCTGCGAGAACACTGCGCCGAACTCCGGGGTCATCGCGTCTACTGGCGCAAAGATGCTGACCCCTATCAGGTGAAGTTGCTACTTTCTGCCCGTAATCGCAGGAGTTAATAAAGGCGGGGGTGCAGGGGTGTGGGGGTGCAGGGGTGCAGGGGTGCGGCGGAGCAGGGGTGCAGGGGGGATGAGGAGCAGGGGAGCAGGGGGGATCTCACAGGTGTAGGTTTTTTACAAAAGAGAGAAGGGCAAAAGTGGAGGAGGGAAAATAGGTTTAGTGTAACGCCGAAAAAATCAGGTCAGAAAATGTGGAAAAACCAATACCTGAAACAATGGTCG
>JAHHHJ010000019.1 GCA_019359445.1 Kastovskya adunca ATA6-11-RM4
ATTGTTTCAGGTATTGGTTTTTCCACATTTTCTGACCTGATTTTTTCGGCGTTACACTAAACCTATTTTCCCTCCTCCACTTTTGCCCTTCTCTCTTTTGTAAAAAACCTACACCTGTGAGGCTCCCCTGCTCCCCCGCTCCCCTGCTCCCCTGCTCCCCTGCTCCCCCGCTCCCCTGCTCCCCCGCTCCCCTGCTCCCCCGCTCCCCCGCTCCCCCGCTCCCCTGCTATTTATCCTCAAGGTAGCGATCAACCCGACTAGAGGTGATTCGGAAGGGACGCTCCTGTGCAAGAATAATAGGATTGCAAAAGCCCGCCCCGGTGGGTTCAAAAGCAATAGGAGAGAGAATACGAGTTTGAATACATGAAAGTTGGCGATCGCGTCCGTGTTACCACATCTGTAATTGTATATACCCATCCTGAACACCGGGGTCAGCCATTTGATGCCCAAGGTTCTGAAGGAGAAGTGATCGGTATTGCCACTGAATGGCACGGCAGACCCGTAAGCGCCAACCTTCCGGTGCAAGTCAGGTTTAGCAAAAAGTTCAAGGCTCACTTCCGTGAAGACGAGTTAGAAGCCCTGTGAATGACGTGCCTATCAGCAGCGGCACCTAGAGATGTAGCAGGCTACGTCTCTACAGGCTGACCTTGGCTGACAACACCTACGACCCCCGACGGCGAGTCAGCCAACCAAATAGATTAATATCACTCTGCATTTTTTCGAGTTCTTGCTGGTGGCGTTTGGCTGTTGAGTCGTACCACTGACAGTAGGAGCGAAATTCTTCCCGTGCTTGCGCTTCGCGTCGGAATTCATAGGCGAGTTGGTGCTGGGCAAAAATTTCTACGGCTGGGGATGGTGCAGGAACGATGTATTGAATTTCTTCAGACATTAGGAAAATAAAGGCGATCGCACTCTAGCTACTCAGTCTAGTGTGCCAAATTCTGCTCGCGACGCGTTTTTTCCACTTCAGCGCGATCGCTCGATACGCCGCAGCTAAAGGCTAACTACTCTCAAAACTCGCGTCGTGAGAAGATCAAGACGGCGATCGCTAACAGCAGTGCGGTGTAAAACAAGCCATATATAGCATTTCCTACCAGCGCTAGTGGTGAAGGTAATAGACCATAAACCGCATCATTTCTTAGGTTCAACCGCGACAAATCTGGTAGAACCAGATAAAACGCTTGCGTTAGCCACTCCACACTAACGTTTTTACTCAAGCGACCTAATTCCACTAAATCGCGGCTGAAGTGTCCCATCAAGTAAACCCCAAAGGTTAGTAACATCGCTAACAGAGAACTTGTAAAAGCCCCGAACAACAACGCTACAGCAATGATCAGCGATAGCTCTAAAAACAGGTAAAACACTGAAAGCAAGATGCTTCCTAAAGGGTAAGAAATCTGGCTAAAGCTGAGGAGCAGGAGATAAATTGCCGTCATCGCTACCAGTAATACGGCGAGAACTCCCGACAAACCCACATGTTTCCCGACGATTAACTCCGCACGGCTAATTGGTTTTGGCACTAAAACTAGTACCGTGCGCTTTTCAATTTCTTTGTTAATTAAACCTGTACCAACAAAGACAGCCACCACCACACTCAAAAGACCGATGGCGGCTAACCCAAAATCTAAAAAGATTTTGTCTTCAGTGGCGGCGGCGATTTCCGGAAGTAGTCGCAAAGCGATCGCAAGTAACAAGGCAAAAAAGCCAATCAAATACAAAATGCGATCGCGAATTACTTCCCGAAACCCATTGCTAGCAATAATCCAAATTCTGCCTAAACTCATATGTAATTTGTCAGTTATCTGTTGTTATTAGTCCTGAGTCCTGAGTCCTGAGTCCTGAGTCCTGAGTCCTGAGTCCTGAGTAAGGGAGAAAGTATGTTTGGCGAAGCCGTTGCTGGAGGCGCTGGGTGAAGGGTGAAGTATGAAGGCTTCGACGTGAGACTTCGGCGTGAGCGCTCAGTCGAACGCTCAGCCGAACGTATGAAGTATGAAGTATGAAATAGGCGATTGGAGTAATGGCTAATCATCGTCAATTTTTCTCTCCCCTGCACCCCTGCACCCCTGCACCCCCGCTCCCCTGCACCCCTGCACCCCCGCTCCCCTGCACCCCTGCACCCCTGCACCCCTGCACCCCTGCACCCCTGCACCCCTGCACCCCCGCTCCCCTGCACCCCTGCACCCCTACTCAGGACTCTCTATCATCCCCAATTCCCCAGCCTGTAACTGCACCGCATTCTACTTCACCGATCGCCTCTGGCGGGGGTGATAGCTGGGCGTCAACGGGGTCAATTGCTGCATCAGGTTGTACTAAAACCTGATTAATCTCACAAGGTTTGCTGATCACATAGGGGTTAGCTTGGGAACGTGGGCCATTCCAGACCGCTTGCAATTCTAAGATATAACCCGAATCACTAGAAGAGATATCAGAGGTTAGCTGCCACAGACTATCTTCCTCTAGGGGAGCAACTACCTGTTTAACTTCCTGCGCGATCGCCTCAATTCGTGCAGGTCGTTCCTCCCGCAATAGCCAGCGTTCTACCTGCGACCAAGGTTTATCCTCCAGCGCTTGTTCTAGCTGCGGTGCCATCAAATTCAACATCAAGGCTCCTCTAGGGAGTTCTTTCTCGTCGCGATCGCCGACTCGCACTACGAACGCACTGCGAGTAAAATCGTCAAGCAGCATAGTGGGATACTGATTTAACCAGTTTTGAATCACAAAGTAAAACTGAAACCAGCAGCTAAATAAAAACTGAGTTCCAAATAAAATAACTAGCTTCTGACGAATGTCTGACTTCGGCATTTTAAACTTTGTCTTGCCCTCAGGGGAGCCAAAAGACAGAGGCACCGCAGCAATGACCGCAGAAATTGGCGGCCAAAATACTAACGCTTCTGAGGAAAATTCTCCAGTCGGTTGCCCAAAAATGAAGAGACTAACCAACGCCCCAGTAATCCAGGGGCTTAAATAAATATCACCAATTTTGATGGCATTTTCTGTTGTTCCCCAATTCACACCAAGGATAAAAAAAATCCATCCAAAAAAAGCAATAAGTTCTTGGGTAAAGCCCGTTGCCAATAAGGACATATAGCAAGAAAATACGCTGAGTAATATAAAAGTCGGCCAGGAAAAAGCAGTCGCAGATTGGATATCATTCTGAATAAGCCGATAAATACGGAGAAAAAGTTCCACGTTAAAACAGAGGAGAATTAATTTGTGATAGACGAATTAGGAGCAAGATTGATATGGCGCTGTAACTCACCGCAGTGGATAACAAAATAACGGTTGCTTCACTGGGTGCTGCCTCTTTAAGGGCGTCATTCAGCCGATCAGATAGCCTTGGTCTATGCTTTTGTGAGCTTTGGGTAGTGCTAATTTCCACATTTTCTTCTGAACTTAGTAAAAAAGCTTGAAGTAAATCTAACATTTTAAGCTTGAAAAAGAAGGTAGCAAAAAAAATACCGAGTCCCATCAAGATAATAGTTATATCAAAATTTTGAGGGGTAGGTCTAAGAGTATTATCGAAAAAAATGTAGCTGAACAATTGTACTTTTAAAGATTGAGGAATCACTCCTTGCATGTAAAAGAAGCTTAACCAACCGATGACAGTGATATACAAATTAAGAGAAATTGCATATTCAATACTAGTTTTACGAGTCAGTTTGAATTTTCGATGAAAGACACTACCTTCAATGGCGATCGTTACCAACAAAAATAGGGTATGAAACAAAATCATCGGTATTGGCACGGCTTCTGACATCCGTTCAACTCCTGTATTCCCTCTGTCACTATTGTCCTCTGGTTTAGACGACTTGGCTGAGGTTTGATGGCTAATAGCTAAATGTGCTAACTCAACGAGAGCGCGATCGCCCATCACACCCTCACTGTTCTTTTGGTAAACTGCTTGAGTCAAGCGCATGTGTTGTACTGGGTCGCAAAAATTGGCATGGTGAGAACTGGAATTGGGATTCGGACAGCGGTTGAGCGTTCAGAACGACTCGTCGGACAAATTCATGTTTACGACGGTGCGGGCAAGGGTAAGTCTCAAGCGGCGCTGGGCGTAGTATTGCGCTCGATTGGACTGGGAATTAATTCCCAGGAATTAAGCCGAGTTTTGTTGTTGCGCTTTTTAAAAGGGCCAGGACGCACCTACGATGAGGACGCCGCCATTGAAGCCTTGCAGCGTGGTTTCCCTCACTTAATCGATCAGGTTCGCACGGGACGGGAGACATTTTTTGTCAAAGATGAAGTAATCCGCTTTGATGCAGCAGAGGCGCAGCGGGGTTGGGATGTGGCAAAAGGTGCGATCGCCTCCGATCTTTATTCGGTGGTTGTCCTTGATGAACTGAACCCAGTCCTAGATTTAGACTTATTACCCGTCGATGAAGTCATAAAAACATTGCAAAATAAGCCAGAACATCTGGAAATTATTGTTACAGGTCGCGGCACTCCCCAAGCCCTATTGGACATTGCTGACTTGCACACCGAATCGAAGCCCCATGACCATCCAGCTTCTAGGGAACAGGGCATTGAGGGCATTGAAATCTACACGGGTGCAGGCAAAGGAAAATCCACCAATGCCTTGGGTAAAGCTTTGCAGGCGATTGGTCGCGGGATTAGCATCGACAAGTCCCATCGCGTGCTGATTATGCAGTGGCTCAAAGGGGGGACAGGCTATACAGAAGATGCCGCGATCGCTGCCTTGCGACAATCCTACCCTGACTTAGTCGATCACCATCGCTGCGGACGAGATGCGATCGTCTGGCGAGGACAACAGCAAATAGCCGACTACGTTGAAGCCGAACGTGGCTGGGAAATTGCGAAAGTAGCGCTGGCGTCAGGGTTGTACAAGACAATCATCATGGATGAACTCAACCCCACCGTCGATCTGGAACTACTACCGCCGGAACCAATCGTCGAAGCACTGCTTCGCAAACCCCGCGATACTGAAGTGATCATCACTGGTCGCTGCTTGAATCCACCCCCCTACTTCGATTTGGCAAGCGTCCATTCCGAGATGATTTGTCACAAACACTACTGCGAGAAGGGCGTTGATTTGAAGCGAGGGGTGGATTTTTAGATTGGTGTTATGGATATCCATCCACAACTAGAGGCAAATACAGGGCGGCGATCGCCTTAGATGAGCTTGGGACAATATAGTTATCAGCCTACTGTCACGCAACGATCGCGATCGCGAGCATCCACAACCCCAACCCTGCCCTTACCAAGGGGGATTAAGGGAGGTAATTCCAATTCATCCAAGCGGATCACCCTTGAGCATTCCTTGAACAAGGTGGTGATACTGGTTAGGTTGCAGTTGCACTAGCTGGGGTGTCTCCTCGCCGCACCAGTGGATTTCAACGGGAACCTCACCAGCCATTTCACTACCTAGACCAAATAACAACCGCCTGTCTCCTTGTGCAGAGAAGCCGTTGGATTCCTGCACCTCCCGGAGTTGGGTGCCAGAACGAGTAGCAATTGTGACTTGAGTGCCAATAGCATCCCGGTTGCACTTGCCATTCCCTTCTAGCTGTAAACCAATCCAGGAATTGGGCGCAGCATCGTTGCGGTAAATTGACACGGGGGCAAATTGATGCGTTACTAGGGCGTCTAAATCGCCATCGTTATCCAAATCTGCCAGGGCAATTCCCCGCGAATTTCCGGGTTCTGTCCAGCCGACTTGCTGGGCAACATCGACAAAGCGATCGCCCTGATTTAGGTAAACTCGGTTATGTTCGTAGGGGAAGATGCAGCGATCGCGTAAATCTGCCCAACGGTCAGCATAGCCGTGAATATCAGGCCCCGTCAGGGCAATTTGGGAGTTCCAGTACCAGTAGTCGGGACAACCCTTGTCGGAAGGATGAAGTTTGAAGTAAAAAGGCTGAAGCAGTTTGCCTTCTACTGGCTGCGCTGTTACACTGTCGCCTTTGTCGTAACTAGCATCCACCATGCCGTTTGCCTGGAGGATTTCCAAACGCCCATCGCGGTCTAAATCCCCCATCGCCCCACCCCAGCCAAAGCGGTTTTCATTGAGGGCGTTACGCTTCATTGCCTGGTCTGTAAATGCCTTCGATCCTAATGTGTTGGCACTTCCCGCATTCATCCACAGCAAACTCCCTTCCGCTTGCAACTTCTCGTGGACATTGGAGACGTAGATATCCAGTTGACCGTTGTTGTCTACATCCCCTAGCGAGGAGTTCATGCCTTTGTAGGGGTCGTGACCGACATCTCCCACTAAGGAACCGCGCAGACTGAGGAAGGTTTTGCCCTGTTGGTTAAGGTAGAGCTGATCCGGGCCAAAGTCATTCGCTAAGTATAAATCTGTCCAGCGATCGCCATTTAAATCTCCCGTCCCAATATCCAATGTCCAGCGATTCCCCCCTAACCCAAACCCTTCAACATCCTGCTTCTCAAAGCTTTTCCCGTTGTTGAGATAAAACAAATTCTCCCCACCATTATCGGCATCGTGCCAACTCCGATGCATCACATCCAACATCCGTCTATCGCCGGGATACTCCGCTGGGGGAAGATTGAAGATATTAAAGTGATGGGGCTGGTCATAGTTAGGCAAAAGCGGATTCATCGCATTGCCAATCATCACATCCAACTGCCCATCCCGATTCATATCAAAGGCATTGGCAGTGAGGCTGATGGTGTATTCATCAATTCCCATTTCCTGGGAAATATCAGCAAATTTAGGGGCGCAAGGCTTTGTACCCCGACAATCCTCAACCAAGCGGTTTTGTAGTAAGCGCGACTTGCCATAGCCCACCAGCAGCAGCAAATCCGCATCCGTGTCATTGTCGTAATCCCACCACAACGCCCCAGAGGGTAAACCTTGAGTTTCCGGATTCGCGGCTAACTCATCCAGTGCGGGGATAGGGAAACGCTCAAACTGGAAATTGCCTTTGTTGAGATAAAGTGCGGCGCGATCGCCTTTATCCTTCAACGGGTAAGTTAAAAAGATATCCTGCAACCCATCCTGATCCACATCCGCCACTGCTACAGCATCGCCAACCGATAGCAGCCACTTCGCCACATGCTGCACGCGGGGGTCAACCCGCTCTAAAATGTCGCTCTTGTGCGCCGAAATCCCTGCCTCAGCCGCCGCTATCTCCACAAACTGAAAATCCGGCTGAACCACATCCTGCGCCGCCACAAACTGCTGATACCCAATAAATCCCACCGTCCCAATTACACCAATTACCACCCAGCGATAAAGGAAAGCAGAAACGTCCTGAAATAGTTTATTCTCCCCCCTTTCTAAGGGGGGTTGGGGGGGAGTTAGATCCCCCCTTTCTAACCCTGGTTGGGGGGGTAAACGTCGCCCCCCATAGCTTTCCCGCCACGCCTGCACCTGCAACCAGACAAAACGCCCTGCAAAGTAAATAAACCCCGCAAAAAATAACGTCGAGAGACTCTCAAATTTGTGCAGATACAAATCAATCAAAACAATACTCAACGACATCCCAATTTGCCCTTTGCGAGTGCGGGGCGATGTCGCGGGGTCAGTAATCATAAAGAAAGTAAACAGGTAAAACGCCGGGGAAGTCAGCGCCCCCATGAGTAGGGTTTGCGGTGGTATCAAATGGTGCATTAAATAGGCTCTTACGCCTAATTGCAGGGCGTAGAATCCCAGGAAAGAGACAATCAACGCCGTGCGCTGAATCCGAAAGGCAAACAATACCAAAGCAGCGGTGACAATAAACGCCACCATCGCCACCGAACTGCCCCACTGGTAAGCCGGAGACGCACTAATCATCCCCCGCCCCACCAGCAAACTGATCGTGATGCCAAACAGAGCCGGGTTAAAGACGTGACGTCCTTTAACCGTGAACAGGTATTTCGAGGAAATCGCAAAAAATACAGGCACCAACGGCAACCACAACCCGTGAGCAAAGTTGGTCAAAATGCTCAACGAGCAACCCGTAATCGCCGAACTGAGGGGAAATAGTACTGTTTTTTTTGATGATGTGATGGGGATTTGGGGAGTTGAGGAGGTAGAGCCATTAACTTGCCCAAAAATCTTCTCCCCCGCTCCCCCGCTTCTGCGAAACAGCCAGTGAAACAGCATATCCAATAGACAGGCTGCACTGACAATCAGCAGAATTTGGGCGGGAGAGCGATTAAATCCCAGAACTGTAATACCTAGTACAACATATAGCGCCAAAACGCCTAATACTGGCAAACGTGGGTCAGACAAACTGGGTGTTCTATCCCACTGCCATGAGTTTGGATTTGGGAGTTTAGGTTTCAAATTACGATCCCAATTCCCAATCCAACTTTCTCCTATCGTCATACGGTTGCCATCTCCATATAAGGTACGCGCCCATCGAGTTGATGGAACGGTGCTTCTCCATCTGGGTAATAGATAACAAATAGTCTTCCGGCTGCTTCAATCCGGCGGTATTCTTTCAGTACTGTCACAAGGGGATCGTTTTCGTGCAACCCAGCAATGAAGTAGTGCCAGGAACCGGAGAGGCGATCGCGATACAATGCCCGCAGCAATCCTCGAAATATCTCTGGGTTATTCTCTTCAATCGCAACAAACGCTAGATAAAAATAAGGAACCATTTTTCCCGGTGCGGGAAGTGGCTTCAAGGGTGTCATCTGAGCTAAGAGATTATAAAAGGGACGAGCGAGGGTGAGTTGTGGGCTGTATCGCTCAATATGGGTTTGCCGAAACGCCCGCTGATCCCAAGCCGCGACGGTTCCAACAAGCTGATTTCCTCGAAATGCTAGATAAAAATCCTCTGGTTTCAATCCTAATAAACGAGGGCTGTTGAAGTCTTCAAGTTGATAGCAAGGGGCAAATTGCTTTTTAGACTGCCAGGTTTGAACGAAACTTAAGATTTCTGGAAAGAGAATATTTCGTGTTACACCATTACGCTCAAACCGCACTCCGGGAACCTTTATTTCTGGCTTTGGTAAATCTAGATGAATCGCGGGAGTAAGAATCTGCCCGATATCCCGATATTGGGGTAAACCCGCACGTCCACCAATCAAATTTTGCTTTGCTGTCTCGTTTCCTTCTAAAATCACTGAATAGTACAACGGCACGGGGTTTTCTTCGTGCAACTGTCGCAAGAATTTGTAGCCCCGCGCTAAAAGCATTCCCTGGCGGTAATCGGGATGACAGCGTAAATCTGCAAGATACCCCAGTTGCTTTGGTTCGCCATTGAGAAATACTGTATTAATTAACCGACTGCCTAAGCCAATAATTCGTCCCGTTTTCCGTTCAGTGCATTTGATGATTTGTACGGATTTACCCTGAACGTGGCAGCCTACAAAGTAACTTGGTTCTCGCCGAAAGCTGACAGAAATATCCCCCTGCATCCAATCTTCTGCCATCCGAGCACGTAACTGGGCGTCATCGTCAGGAGTAGCAAGGGCAAAGTCAAAGCGGTTCATATATTTTATGAAAGAGAAACGAACCACACCAGACATAGAGAGCGCGGAGGAAAGAGAAGAGAGGGAATTAGTGGTTGGCTTTTAATATTTAGATAAAATCGAACTAAAGAAAGCAACAAAGCAGGCTGGAACTATTATGAGCCAAACTGTTGATGGAGTTAGGTGGACGGTTTACGATTTAGAGGTTTTGCCTCAAAATGAATGGACGCGCTATGAAATTATTGATGGAGAATTATTTGTGACGCGCTCTCCTCATCGCCGACATCAACAGGTTTGCGGCAAAATATTTGGACAACTTGATGCTTGGTCAGAGTCGAGTGGTTTAGGGGAAACAATTATTGCTCCGGGTGTGATTTTTGCTTTTGAGGATAGCGTCATACCGGATGTAGTTTGGGTAAGTCGAGAACGATTGACTCAAATTGAAGATGAGGCGGGGCATCTAACAGGCGCACCAGAGTTAGTAATAGAGGTTTTATCTCCTGGTAAACAAAACGAACGCCGAGATAAAGAAGCAAAACTTAAACTCTATTCAGTTCAAGGGGTAGAGGAATATTGGATTGTCGATCGCTTTACTAAAAAAGTTGAGGTTTATCGACGAGAAAAAGCGCGATTGGTTTTAGTAGAAACTTTATTGGGCGATGATGAAATCACGTCGCCACTTTTACTGGGATTTAGTTGTTCTATCCGGCTATTTTTTCCTGAATAGTAGAGAGAGGAAAAAGAGCGATCGCCTTTCTCTCCGTAGTAGCGTAATACACCTAAAATGAATGGCACTGACTTAAGCAATTGCGGCTCATATCCCCGACTTCTTGAAGAAGTCGGGGATCTATATAACCTAGGATAGGCTACTCGCAAGCAGCAAACCGGAATTCCCAATCTGTCTCTTTGCTGAGTACTGGCGGCTTAATATCCCCCAATCGTTGTCCTCGTTCTAGCCCTGAGTTGAGGTAGATACTGAGAGGATTTTTTACCCGGCAAGCTACCAGTTCGCTCAGTTGACCTAACTGTCGCGCATACTGATACTGGGGATTGGTAGCTAAAGCGCGATCGAGTTGACAAGCTAAGGTTGTAGCGTCGGCGTCATTGTACTCAGACGCATCGAGAAACAAGACATAATGCGGCTTTCCCCGTAACGAGGGGGCTAGCATCGCAAAGCCTCGTTGTTTCCCTAACTGTGTCAGCACAAACTCCTCTGTTAGCTTTTCCCCACATAAATCGCTAACAACTCCCGCACGTCCGACAAATTCCAAAAGTGGTGTTTGTTCCTTCCAGCCTCGCACCCGGACGCGATCGCCTAAATCATAGCGGTACAATCCAGAATGAGTTGTCATCACCACCCGATAGGTTTCCCCCTCTACCAGTTGATGACATAACCAAGGTTGCTCTTGGGCGTCGAGAAACTCAAAAAACCCACTTTCAATTGCCAGTACAGGAAAGTCGCACCCTACCAACGGTAACGTCACAACGCCCTCAGTAGCTAGCAACCCTTTCCCTTGAATTGCAACCTGAGGAAACAGGGCTTGCAACTGATCAACAAACGCCTTCGCCGCCGCATCAGTCCAACAGCTAATAACCGCCAATTGCGTCCAGATAGCTGCCGTATCAACCTCCTGATCATACCCATCCCCACACAATCGCTCCTCCCTCTCCCCTTCTTCCTCCGCGTTCTCTGCGCCTCTGTGGTTAATTTCCCTCCCCTTACGCAACCTAGCTTCAGAAAATGCAGAAGCGATCGCTGCCGCTCGTTCAGGATTCGGCGCTAAGGTAGCATGAGGGGTAACTTTACCACTAGCAATGTCTGCAATTAGGCGATCGCGATTCTCCCAAATCTCCCGCACCAACTCCAACAAAAACGTCGGACTCCACACCGAAATCAAACTTAAATCTGCCGCCGCCAATAAAAACAACGCCGTCAGATACCGCCACTCCTCAATATCCGCAATCCCCGCAAACTCCCCAGGTACGGCTAAAAGTTGGGCAATACTAGCCCCCAACTCCTCACCAAAATAAGCAGCATCGCTAACCATCCCAATCGGAATTCCCCCCTTTGTTTTCGTCAAAGGGCGAACTGGACTAATTGCCCAATAGGTACGTCCGGCTTTAATCTCAGGATGTTGTGATAGTAAGTCCCCCAACCAAGGAAAAATTGCCCGCTGAAATGCCTGCAATCCAGAAGCAGTGTAGGGAATCAGCTTTCCTCCTTGAGTGCTACCGCCCGTGACTTCAAACGCCACAACGGGTTCAGAAGACAGTACCCCAGTTTCCCCGGCGGCGATGCGTTGGATGTAGGGGGCTAAATTATCGTAAGTCTGAATCGGGACGCGATCGCAATAATCCTCATAACAGCGAATCGCCCTAAATCCGTATGCTTTACCAAACACACTCTCTTGGTTGGCATTAAGAATCCCTTGTAGTTGTCGTTGCTGCACCTCTATCGGATTTTTTAAGGCGTGCAAAAATCCTTTTAGGGAAGGTTTGACGACAGCTTGCAACTGTTGCCAGTTGTCCATTAGTTTTTACACCATTTTTAATCAGCTGTTGGCTTTTTTTAACCCAAAGTAACGCAGAGTTTTTACGTTTTTTGCGGCGAATGTAGTTCTTTAAATCCAATCGGTGACTCATCTTGACGCAGGCTTGCACGTATAAATTGAAAGAGAAATGAGGAGTAAGAGGGGCAACTAACGCGACGAGGTAATCGCTGATTAATCAATTGATGCAACCTTAAGAGGTTAGAGCTAGGAACTCCAGGAAACAGGTGATGCTCAAAATGGAAGTTTTCATTCAACAACAGAAACCGCGTTACTGAGTTAGCCTCAACGGTGCGACTGGCGATAAAGGGATCGGTTGCATCTGTAATTCCGTGCTGCGTTAACCCGCGCAGGTTAATCATAAAGTTAGCCAGCAGAAATGGCACTAGCCAAACGATCGCGAAGACTTTTATCGGAACAAACAGGAAGAGGACAGTATAGAAAAGTCCTAGTAAGAAATACTCAGTGATGATATTAATGCGATCGCCTCTGTTCCCATAACGCCATGCCAACTTTGGCACAAAAATTAAATACAGCAGGGTTGCCCACAATAAGCGGTTGTAGTGCAGCAGCCACACCAGCGTCGGATTTTGAGTGTAATTGTGATAGTCATCAGGGTCATTTTCATCCCCTAAATACTCATGATGCCGCAAGTGCATCACCCGATAGGCATAAAAGGAAACACCACCAGCGATTCCCAAAACCACCGCTACGGAGTGATTTATCCAACTCCTACCAGACAAAACCCCGTGAACAGCTTCGTGGATCAACAAAAACATGGCATTCATCGCCAACGCCACTACCACCACCCCAACGCCATATTGCACAGAGGCTAGATTCCACCCCAGCCCTCGCCCATAAGCATCAAGTTCCACCACGACACCCATCACAGCGAGGAGAGGATAGAGGACGTAAATTAGTTGCTGCTGGGGTTTAATTTGGTGTAAAGCGCGTATCTCTGCCTCAATTCCCGCCGATATCGCCTTTCTCGCCTCATTAGTTGTCCGAATTGCCGAAGATTCTAGAGTCATGCTCTGATATTTTTAGAGGTGTCTTCTGATTGCGGCATACCTTCCAGGAAACCACGTCGGGCGTGCGATCGCATATTATCCTCACTTAACTCCATCAAGCACACCAATTCATCGCCTTTGTAGTATTCCGGATTCCGTTCTAAAAAGTAGCGAATATCCGGTTTGTTGGCAAATCCGTCCTTAATCTCCGCCCAACTATCCCGTAAATGTCCTTGGGAAATAGCAAAGCGCACTAATCCTGCTTCCGGATCGTAATTTTCCCCAAATTTCGCCCTGGCTAGATAGTCCATCAATACCTGATAGCGAGGCGGCGTGGGATAACGCCAATTGGGATAAAAAGTTTTGGCAAAAATGGGCAGATAGCGATACGTCCGATAACCCTTCACAATCAAAAACCAATACAGCGGTAATTGTGCGGCTTCGGCTTTAATTTTTCCCGCCAAGCGACACCACGCCAGCGTCAGGGTTTGTTCTCCCCAATACTGATGATTAATAATCGTATCGCCAGAGAAAATAGCTTGGCTAACTTGACCTTCAAACTCAAACTTCAAGACTGCCAAGGTAGAAAATCCCTGAAGTTGATTCTGCTCATCCCACAGCAGAATTACATAATCTTTCTTCCCTAAATCCGCCCGAAAAATTTCCCAACTCGTGCCAGCATAATACTTACTATACAAGTCGTACATTAACCGACTCAGGTCATCCTGGAGTCGCTGTCTCGGCACCACTTCCGCGTTCAATCGGTTCATAAAGCCATTTGCGAGCAAAGATCAACTGTTGAATCATCAATCCGATTACAACAGCCCAGGTTATTAGCATAATTCCCTGGTGCTGGCTACTCGCCGGGACAAAATAAACAGGTTCATCACCTAAATGAACATTTTTTAACATGTACCAGGCAAAGTAGCTTTCAATCCAGAACATCACTCCCATCACTCGGAAGTTGAACCTCACAGCCTTATCTAAGCTGTTAATCGGATGTTTCTCTACATTAACTTTTGCTGAAGGAAATGTGTTTTCTGGTACAGGAGAATCTTGATCAAGATCTAGCTTGAACAGCCAGCTAAAGATCAGCAAGGCACTAACTAAATCATGACCAATGCCATAGTAGGGGTGCCAAGTTTGAGAACCGTACATCATCCACAACTCAAGGACTGCTCTGACTACCATATTCAGCCACAGTATCCAGTACCCTTGCCGCAACTGAGGATTGATGCGTGCATCTGTGCCGATTAAGGGCGGTAAAAAATACCAAAACCACAAAGCTAGAGCCAACCACAACACCTTCGGTAAAGCAATACCACCACCTAAGCCGTGGGAATAATTCTGAATATAGTAAAGTATTCCTCCGCTAACTCCTAAGACAACCAAAATGATGTAGTAAGTTAGCTGGAGACGACGATTAGAAGGAGATATCACCATAACTGACCTCTAATGCTATTGATGAACGTCGCTAAATAAGTAATCAGAATGCAAGAGTTTCTAGGACTATTTGCATTAAATACTTTAGCCCTATTTTAAGAATTCAACCTTTACTATAAACCGTTGATTATTGTAATAGGGTTTTAATTGTAAAACTAATATCTGCCTGCCTGATAGTTGCGGCTTTGCTGCTTATAACCGAAAAATGTATTGCCGAATTTCTAATCACCGCTATACCGCTAAGTATCACAGCGATTATAAAAGTAGTCAAAGTATTTAGAAAAGAAATCAGAAATTGTGTATAAATATTTTTGGGTATTACTAAATTTTATTTCCCTAGTAATGTACCTATTTATTACTCATTACTCTTTAATGTTGCCTCTTAGGGCTTTGAGCTGTCCTCGTTTCGTTTTGCCGTCCATCCGCTTGCTTTTGGCGCGGCGAGAAGGTTTGGTGGGTTTACGTTTTGGGGGGGTGACGGTGACGCTTTTGAGCAACTCTTGGAGTCGATTGAGGGCGTCTTCTTTATTTTGTTCTTGGGTGCGGTGTTGTTGAGCTTTGATGACGATGATGCCGTCTTTAGTTATGCGCCGATCACCGAGATTGAGGAGGCGTTCTTTATAGAGGGGAGATAAGGAAGATGCATTGATGTCAAAGCGTAGATGAATCGCTGTGGCGACTTTATTCACATTTTGACCGCCCGCCCCTTGAGAGCGAATTGCACTAATATCGATTTCGTTGGGGGGAATGCTGGTTAGTCGGGTGATTTTTAGCATGGATCTTTTTTGGCTTGACGTGCGGCACTGATCGGTTATACAAGGCGAATCCTCGCAGACTACCCCTTCAGGCTTTGCCAGGATAGGGATTATCTGACAGAGGCAAACCACTGCGTCACACCTTCTGCGATCGCATCCGCTAATTTTTGCTGTTCAGCAGGATTCACCACCCACTCAAATTCCGTTGGATTAATCATAAAACCTAATTCCAGCAGGACGGAGGGTACGGTGTGGGGACGGGTTAAGGCGAGGTTGTTCCAAAAGACACCGTAGGATGGACGGTTAAGTTTTTGCACCAAGGAATTGTGCAGAGAAACGGCGAGACTATGGGATTGAGTGTTGTACCAAAAGGCACCAATCCCCTGAGTATTAATCGCATCGCCACTATCGGGTAAGGCGTTGTAGTGAATCGAAAGGGCGATCGCGGGTTCAATTTCATTAATCATAGTGACGCGATCGCCCAGCGGTACCTCTATATCTTCCTCTCGCGTCATATATACAGTTGCCCCCCGTGCTAAAAGTTCTTTTTTCAGCAACTTAGAGACAATCAAATTCACATCTTTTTCGGGATAACCTGTCGGCCCCCTCGATCCCAATTCCTCGCCGCCATGTCCGGGATCAAGCAAGATTTTGACTCCGGCTAAGGGTTGGGTAGAGTTTGGCGTTGCAGAAACTCTGGGGGGATGCCGTAAGGAGAGAATCAAGCTAGTTCCTTCATATCTCAAGTCGTAACCCCATTGTTGGGGACTTTTAAGGTTAAAGGTGTATTGCACCTGTCCCGGCACAATTTGCTGCCAGTCGAGGCGATCAATCAACGGGTCATCATTCAGAAAAATGGTATCGGTTTGGGCGGTAGTGTTGTAGAGATTCAGGGTGAAGGTGCCCTCACCTTGCTGCACGCTGACAGGAACGGGTACTTGTAGGGGAAACACAACTTCTGTCGCCCCCTCCACCTGACGGGCACGGATACTACGAATTAGCGATCGCGGCGGTACCGCACCGGGCAAAATCCGCACTTCTGAGGCTTTAATCCAGGCACCATAATCCAAACGTACCCACTCGCCCTCCCGTCCTGTCACCGTTGCCCTTGTCCCTTTTGGTAAAGGGGTGAGGCGGGAGTAATCGGTACTCGGCCCGGTTCTGGCAGTACCCGCGTCGGCAGTCACTTCTGCCACCTCTAGCTGGGCGGGAGAGAGAACCGACAGGTTAGCGGGGCTAGCTTGACTAATAGTTTTGCCATTTAGCGATAACTGAAATTGCGGTTGCCCCAAGTCCCCTGTTGTCTCAGCAGTAGCACATCCTTGATATTGCCCAGACGCCGATTGAGAAACGGGCTGATTTTGGGCGGTTAAGGCAGCGGAATTGGGCGGTAGCTGGATATCCTGGGTTTGGGGAAACAGGGGAATAGTTTGATTCCCCAGCTTGACAGCAACCGTGGCATTAGGTGGTGCCACTGCCCCAAAACAAATCAACTCTCCGGGGAGTTTAGCGATATCAACAGCCGGGGTGAGGGAATCTTTGCCAAAGTTTAACCCGCTTGGTATTTCTGGCGTAGTGGAGAGTCGCGTTACTTTAATCTCAAGCTGCTGATTGTTCTGACGCAAAATAAAGACGTTCTCTCCCACCTGCAAGGGGAAACTGGGAGCAAAATGTCCCGCCGGACTGCGTTCAATCGTCCGATTATTTACCGTCACGGCTGCATTGGGAGCAGCGGTACCAATCAAGAAAATTTGTTCGGCAGTTGTCTGGTGATTAGCAGGAGGATAGACAACCGATAGCGATTGTTCTGCCAAAGCTGGGGTGGTGATCAAGGTTCCTAAAACTGCTAATCCCAGGATATTTTTCATTCTGTCTTTAAGGGTTTATGTGATTTGTAACTTAGAGGCGATCGCTGATGTTCAAAGTCCCCACTTGCACCTGTTTTTAGGGGCTAGGGGAATATTCCTACGGATTTAGTCAGATAAAATTTTGGTGGGTAGCCCATCAATACTCTTGACGTTTTTAGCTTTCCAATACGCCTGAATTCCCTGTTCTCCTTTCTTTTTTGCCCACTCAATCAAGGTTGATCGCTCTCCTTGGAATTCATAAAGGGGAACCCCAAAGCCGCAGGAGGTCTGAACAGAATCCACCTTTAATACAACGATCTGTCGTTCACCTGGTAATGAATTAAACAAGGAATAAAATGTTTCCCACTCCCCATCCCGAGGACGAATCACTCTTCCGTGTCCATACAGCCGCAAAATCAAAGGATTTTCTGAGAAGCTGCAAAACATCATCGTCATTCTGTCTTCTTCATTTAGATGGGCAGACGTCTCGTTACCACTCCCTGTCAAATCCAGATAGGCGACGGTTTGGCGATCGATACACCGAAAAGTGTCTATGCCTTTGGGAGACAAATTAATTCGACCGGATTTAGGAGCGGTGGCAGTAAAAAATATTTTTTGTTCTTGAATAAACTTTTGTAGTTCTTCTGTAATTTCTGCGTAAAATTTAGCCATCGTTAAACCTCTTTTAAAAGTTCTGAGTAAAAGTAGAAAGTTTTATTTCAGTTTCTGCTGGGGGTATTGCCGGAAAAAGAATCTTTTTGCTGTCTCAACGAGCAATAATTTGTGACTTTTTGAGCGCTACAACGCAATTAGTCACCTAAACAAAGCCTACCTGAGAGTAAGATAGTTATTTTGTGCGTGCGATCGCGACCTTTGAAGGTGAGCTTTGCTACATCAAAGCGCCGCTAAGAGGGAAGAGAAAATACTAGCATTGAAGTAGGCAGGCACATGTCACTCTACTCTCTCAAAAAATGAGGGTCAATCCCCCTGCTACCTCAGTTGCGAAGCAGGAGATTATAGGAGCGGACTCCATGCCGCCAGGGTGTCTTATTGGCAACGAACGGCGCTGGAAGGACTGTGGCACAATGAAGCCTGTAATTAATCTAAAGCCTCTAAAGACCGTAGAAATTTTATGACTAAGTTTGTGTTTGTAACAGGTGGTGTTGTCTCTAGTATCGGCAAGGGAATTGTCGCTGCGAGTTTGGGGCGACTGCTCAAGTCGCGAGAATACTCCGTCTCAATTTTGAAACTTGACCCGTATATTAATGTCGATCCAGGGACGATGAGTCCGTTCCAGCACGGAGAGGTGTTCGTGACGGCGGATGGGGCGGAGACGGACTTGGATTTGGGGCACTATGAGCGCTTTACCGATACCTCAATGTCGCGCCTTAATAGCGTTACTACAGGTTCAATTTATCAGGCGGTAATCAATAAAGAGCGTCGCGGTGATTATCAGGGGGGAACGGTGCAGGTGATTCCCCACATCACCAACGAAATTAAAGAGCGCATCCACCGAGTAGCAAAAAATACCAACCCTGATGTGGTAATTACGGAAATTGGCGGTACAGTAGGAGACATTGAATCGTTGCCGTTTTTGGAGGCGATTCGCCAGTTTCGTAAGGATGTAGGGCGCAATAACGTGCTGTATATGCACGTCACCCTACTTCCCTGGATTCCAGCAGCAGGAGAGATGAAAACGAAGCCGACACAGCATTCGGTGAAGGAGTTGCGCTCGATTGGGATTCAGCCCGATGTGTTGGTTTGTCGTTGCGATCGCCCCTTGCAACCAGGGTTGAAGGAAAAACTTTCCGAATTTTGCGATATTTCCGTCGAAGCAACGATTACTTGTCCGGATGCCAAGAGTATCTACGAAGTTCCGCTAATTTTGGAGCGAGAAGGACTAGCCCAGCAAACCTTAGAGTTGTTAAACCTAGAGCAGCGCGAACCTAACTTGAGTCAGTGGCAAACCCTGGTAGAACGGCTTTATTGCCCAACTAGCCAGATGGAGGTAGCGATCGTTGGTAAATATATACAGTTAAATGACGCCTATTTGTCGGTGGTGGAAGCATTGCGCCATGCGGCGATCGCGTTAGAAACCGAACTTAACCTGCGTTGGGTAAGCTCAGAAGACATCGAATCCTACGGAGCAGAACGCTTTTTAAAGGGTGTTAAAGCCATCCTGGTTCCCGGTGGTTTTGGTGTTCGGGGTATTGATGGCAAGGTTGCCGCTGTTCAATACGCCCGCGAGCAAAAAATCCCGTTTTTAGGGTTGTGCTTAGGAATGCAGTGCTCTGTAATTGACTGGGCACAGCACGTTGCTGGGTTGGAGGATGCCAATAGTTCTGAGTTTGCCCCGGAGACGCAAAATCCGGTGATTAGTTTATTGCCAGAACAGCAAGATGTGGTGGATTTAGGTGGCACAATGCGATTAGGCTTGTATCCTTGTCGCATTGCTCCCAATACCCTGGCATTTTCTCTCTACCAAGACGAGGTGATTTACGAACGCCATCGCCATCGGTATGAGTTTAATAATGCCTACCGCAACTCGTTCTTGAATACAGGCTATGCAATCAGTGGCACGTCTCCCGATGGTCGTTTGGTGGAAATGATCGAGCTTCCCAATCATCCCTTCTTCATTGCTACGCAGTTCCATCCCGAATTGCGATCGCGTCCGAATGCTCCCCATCCCCTATTCTTAGGATTTATTCACGCCGCAATGGCTAAGGGGGAAGCAGTGGAAACTGAAGAATTTGCGTCTACCACTTCCTCACCCTTACCATCCCCGGCTGAGGTATCTTAAAGCTGGTTGTTAGTTGTTAGTTTTTGCCGAATAGAACCTTAAAAACTGAAAACTAAACACTAACTACGTGCGTGAGGAGGTTATGTGGCGTACTGGATAAAGGTTCAATATGAGCGAAATGAATATGTCATCGATCTTGACCGCCTCAGTGCCTTCTCCTGCGCCCCGAACGGTAAGATAACCTTTTGGCTGCCTGATAGCTCGATTCCCCTGGTGATCAATCGGCAAAGCAACCCGGAAGAGTATGAGCAAATTCTCAATTATGTCCATCGGGTATCGACTCAACCCTTATCCGGTGACTGGATCAAAATCAATTATGAGCGCAATGAATACCTAATCGACCTCAACCGCATTAGTAGTTTCTGCTGTGGTTCCAGTGGGAAGCTCACCTTTTGGCTACCGGATAGCTCGATCCCCATCATCATCAATAAGCAAAACGATCCAGATTGCTATCAAACCCTCGTAGACTACATTGAGCGCAAAACTGGGTACTTGCTGTTCTGAGTCGGTGAGTCCTGAGTCGGTGAGTCCTGAGTGGGAAGAAAGTATGAAGGATGAAGTATGAAGGCTTCGGCCGTGAGCTCAGCGTTCGACTGAGCGCTCACGCCGAAGTCCGAACGGGTGAAGTATGAAGGATGAAGTATGAAGGGTGAAGTATGAATAGGGTTGGTTATTTTCTCCGCCGCTCCCCTGCTCCCCTGCTCCGCCGCTCCCCTGCTCCGCCGCTCCCCTGCTCCCCTGCTCCCCTGCTCCCCTGCTCCCCTGCTCCCCTGCTCCCCTGCTCCCCTGCTCCCCTGCTCCCCTGCTCCCCTGCTCCCCTGCTCCCCTGCTCCCCTGCTCCCCTGCTCCCCCGCACCTCTGCTCTCTAACCTCTATAGAAAGGGTGAACCAATGGGCGAGTAACCATTCGCTGATCAAAACTCACCGAGTTAAAGCCACGAAGCAATGAGCGATAAGGCAACCCACCACAGTATGGCAGAGATGGGGACACCTAAAAGAATGCCTGTGATCGCCCAACCGCGTTGATGGGCTTTAAAATGTTCGATACTTCTCCACCTGCGGCTTTTCCAAGCCCACTCATTTCCTCTCGCCCCTAAAAAAATTGCCATTATCCAACCGAGTTGGGGCATCCAGGATAACAACCCAAACCAGACATTATTGCTCAGTGGCCAAAACCACGGCATCAAAAATGCCCCCCAATTCCAACCGATGATTTCCTCTGGTACGGGCGCTGATGAATGAATGCCTAGCCCGGAATTGTTCAACGGTGCGGGTTTAACTTCCAAGGTGCTAATTAGGTGCTTGGGCTTCATCCCCCATTTCAATCCCTGCATCGCCTCCTGAGCACTTTTAAACCGTTCCTCTGGGGCAGGTTCTGTCAATTTCTCAAGCCAGCTCACCATTGTGGGACTAAGACTTACTTTGTCTTGAAAGCCAATTCGTAGATTCCGCTGTGGCAAGTCGCCGGGGGAAACACCTGTGAGCAAATGAATCAACGTTGCACCCAAAGCATAAAGATCTGAGGCTGGAATTGCTCTTCCGCCAAATTGCTCCATCGGTGCATAACCGTAGGTACCTACAACCGTAAAAGTTACGCCCTCCTGTGTTGCTCGATCTTGTACTGCTCCAAAATCTACCAAGTAAATTTGCTCATCCTCACCCCAGATTAAGTTACTGGGTTTAATGTCGCGGTGCAGTACCGTTGGCTGGAGTTCGTGGAGAAAATGGAGAATTTTGAGAATATCAGCGGCAATTTTACGGACTACTTTTTCAGGGAAGCGTTTACCCTGAGCCAGTTGCTCTTTGAGGGATGTGCCAGGAATGTATTCTTGGACTAAGCCGAACCACAGGGCGCGATCATCAATGTGAAAGTAATCGCGATAGGTCGGAATCCGGTCATGATTGAGTTGTTTGAGGACTTGTGCTTCCCGTTCAAACAACTTCAAGTCGTCCCATTGCACCTCACCCCCAAATGCCAGCAGTTTCACTACTACTAATTCGCTCGGTGACACCCCTAGATCTTCCGCTAACCAGGTTTGTCGCCCTGCATTGTGTCCTAGCTTACGCTTGAGGTGATAGCGCCCATTAAGAACCTTTTCTACTTGCAGCATAGCGATCGCTTTTCTTACCGCGTCATCTTTCTAATGTAGCTGGAATCACAGAAAGCGCTACCAATGGTATACCTGTTGCTTCTCGCCTCTTGTAGCTCCTGAATTAACCAGAAATCTTATGTAGCAGTTGCGGAATTATAGTAAAACCCACGCAGACAATAGCCAACTGGAGAGAAATTAAAAATGCCAAACGCCAATAATGAACTTTAGGTGTGCTTAGTTGAGAACTTGTCTGAGATATGCCAGTTTGCAGTGCCTTTAGCGCTCTCCGGGCTGAATCAAATCGCTGTTCGGGAGCAGGGGAAGTGAGCCTTTCAAGCCAACTAGCAAAACCGGAGGAGAGACTCACTGCACTACTAAATTGAATTCGCATTTGCCGAATGGGTAAATCAGCCGGAGCAATACCTGTTAATAAATGAATGAGTGTTGCCCCCAACGCATATAAATCAGAGGCAGGAACTGTCCGTCCCCAAAGCTGTTCGGGAGGAGTATACCCACTAGTTCCTACTACTGTAAAGGTTGCTCCCTCTGCCTTGGCTCGGTCTTGAACTGAGCCAAAATCTACCAAGTAAATTTGCCTATCTTTACCCAAAATCAAATTGCTGGGCTTGATATCGCGGTGCAAAACAGGAGGACTCAACTCGTGTAGATCAATCAAAATTTCCAACAGTTGAGTAGCGTAGTCTCGCACCTGCTTTTCGCTAAAGTACTTACCTCGTATTAACAATTGCTTCAAAGAATTTCCGGGAATATAGTCTTGAACTAAGCAAAACTGAGGTAAATTTTCCTCCGTTCCTTCGTCCCATGCAAAATAATCTCTATACCGAGGGATTTGGGGATGTTCAAGATGTTTGAGGATTTGTGCCTCCCGCTCAAACAGCTTCAGTTCATCCCAGTGAATTTGGGGATTTAAGGTAAGAAGTTTGACGACTACAGGTTCAGTCGGTGAGGAATGTAAATCCTGAGCTAGCCAGGTTTGACGTCCTGCGTTTTGCCCCAATTTTTTCTTAAGTTGATAACGCTTTTGTAAAACTTGTTCAATTTGTAGCATTATGTGTTATCAATTTCCGTAAGTTTTTTATTTAGTAAATTAGCAGACTTTAATTAAACTTTATCGAGGGCAAAATGCCCATTCTATAATTCGTTGGGCTTATTTAAGCACACCGTTTAACTAAGGTAAGCTTTTTCAAATTCTCACTCTAGGTCTCTTCTTCGGCAAGCCAATCTTTAATTTCTTGAACCAGCCACTGTCGTTCTAGTTCCGTAAGTTCCTGCCCAAAAGTATATCTGTTTAACTTTGTCTGAATTGCCACGTTCTCGAAAAGAGTCGCTTCAACGCTTAAAATCCGACCAAATTGCTTTATCTGTTTGTAAGTGAACTGTTGATTTTTAACGACTAATTTATCGTTGGATAAGTAGATAATTTTTTGTCTAAAATAATCAACAAAATTTTGATTTAATTCATCCTGCAAATTATTAAATTCTTGAGTGGTTGCAAACCATAAAAAACCACTCAAAAGAAATATCGGCAGAGCAATTAGTAAAGGAGATGAACCAAAAGATATCATTGCCAAATTAATTGCTAGTCCTAATAAAAGGAGGATGGCAATTACTAATAGGAAGGGAAGGGAACCAACTGTCAGCACTACCTTCAATACTAAGGTGATGACGTTCTGAAAGGAAAGTTTGTGTCTGGGAAGTCTGATGCTGAGGGAGTCGGGTGATTTTTTGAGTTGCACGCGGCTGCTGGGTGGCTGGGAGATGGGGAGCAGTGGTGTGTGGAGCGATCGCCCTGTCTGTAGTGCCTCCAATGCCTCTGCCGCCGTGCTACAGCGTTGTTCTAAATCGGGTTCCGTAATCGCTTCAATCCAGCGAACCAGAGTAGGATTGGTGCTGACGCGATCGCTAAATTGAATCCGCATGTTCTTCTGCGGTAAATCAGCTGGCGTTGTCCCCGTGAGCAGGTGAATCAGCGTTGCCCCCAAAGCGTACAAATCAGACGCGGGGACAGCCTTTCCCCAAAACTGTTCTAGCGGTGCATAGCCCGTCGTACCAACGACAGTAAACGTCACGCCTTCTGCTGCGGTACTGTTTTGTACTGCTCCAAAATCAACCAGGTAAACCCGATGATCTTTTCCCAAGATGAGATTACTCGGCTTGATATCGCGGTGGAGAACCGGGGGATTGAGACTGTGCAACTCCGTCAAAATTTCCAAAACATCGCTGGCAATTTTTCGGACTTGTGCTTCTGTAAAACGCTTACCCTGCTGTAAGAGTTGTTGCAAAGACTGACCGGGAATGTAGTCTTGGACTAAGGCAAACCAGCGTAAGCGATCGCTGGCTTCTGGCTCCAAGGAAAAGTAATCCCGATACCGGGGAATCTGGGGATGGTTTAGCTGTTTGAGGACTTGCGCCTCCCGCTCAAACAACTTGAAATCATCCCACTGCATCTGAGGACTAAAAGCAAGCAGTTTGACAACGACAGGTTCTGCGGGTGAGGTAGCAATATCCGAGGCTAACCAGGTTTGACGCCCCGCGTTATGTCCCAGCTTCTGCTGAAGTTGGTAATGACCTTGTAGGATCTGTGAGGTTTGCACCATACTCCGAACATGTTCTTTGCCGCTGTTCCTCTAATTTAGCCACAATTTCTTCAGTGGCGACTTTTGTAGGCACAAATCTCTCTTGAGCTATAACAACCTACTGACCTTATAGCAAGAATTGCGCCTAGCTTCGTTAACGCCTCTATCTGCGTAGCTAACTTGATGTATTTGCACTAGACCTCTTGCATAAGTCGAATAGACCCCCCTTAATCCCACCTTAGTAAGGGGGGAGACTTGAAATCTTGCCCCCTCCCCTTAGTAAGGGGAGGGTTGGGGAGGGGTCTGGTACATTTTTGCAAGAGGTCTACTAATCTAGGTCTAAGCGTCGTCTAGAGCGGTAATACCAGGGAGTTCCTTGCCTTCTAGCAACTCCAAGCTAGCACCGCCACCAGTGGAGATGTGACTCATTTGCTCAGCCACGCCGACTTTTTCTACCGCTGCGACAGAGTCGCCACCACCGATGATTGTGGTTGCGCCTTGCTTAGTCAGATCGGCAAGAGAGTGAGCGATCGCTTCCGTACCCACGGCAAACTTTTCAAACTCGAACACACCCATCGGGCCATTCCAGATCACTGCCTTACAATTCTTCAGAGCATCCTGAAACAGCTTCACCGAGTCCGGGCCAATATCCAAACCCATACCATCATCGGGAATGTTTTCGATACTGACGGTTTCGGCATTGGCATCAGCCGCAAACTTATCCGCCACGACAACATCCGTCGGTAACAGCAAGTCAACCCCCCGCTCTTTTGCCTTCGCTTCCAAAGACTTTGCCAACTCCAGCTTGTCTTCTTCCACCAAAGACTTACCGACATTCAATCCACGGGCTTTGTAGAAGGTGAAAATCATTCCACCACCAATCAGCAGCTTGTCGCACTTCTCCAGCAACGTTTCAATCACGCCGATTTTGCTGGAAACCTTAGAACCCCCAATAATGGCGGCTAAGGGACGCTGCGGGTTTTCAATCGTGGCTTGCAAGTACTGCAATTCCTTCTCGATCAAATATCCCGCCACAGAAGGACTGAGATAGTGAGTCACCCCTTCAGTAGAAGCATGGGCGCGGTGAGCCGTGCCAAAAGCATCATTGACATACAAATCAGCAACGGATGCCAGTTGCTTGGCAAATTCTGGGTCATTCTTTTCTTCCCCAGCGTGGAAGCGGACGTTCTCTAGTAGCACCACATCGCCATCTTGCATCGCGCCCACCTTAGCCGCGACCTGATCGCCGATGCAGTCGTCACACTTGACAACCTCCTTACCCAGCAACTCCGAAAGCCGCTTCGCCACCGGGGTAAGGCGCATATCTTCATTTACTTGACCCTTAGGACGCCCAAAGTGGCTGCACAAGATCACCTTGGCTCCCTTAGAGGTCAAATCCTGAATGGTCGGCAGAGCCGCACGGATACGGGTATCGTCGGTGATGCTGCCGTTATCCACTGGCACATTAAAGTCTGCCCGCACCAGTACCCGTTTGCCGGATAAATCGGACGCCGATAAATTTGCTACAGTTTTCTTGGACACAGAAAAATTCTCCTAAAATTGCGTTTGTTGAGTTAATTTGCTCTAATCAGCATGTCACTGGTGTTTGCTCTTTGCCCTGATGAAGTCAATAGATAGAAATTTCTTCTCAGGGCGAATATAGTACTAGTGCTGTTGCCGTCCACATTTTACCGGAGTCCGCGTCCTGGAGATGCGTGCGATGTTTAAGACAGTTTTGTTTCCCATCGATCAAAGCCGAGAAGCCCGTGAAGCGGCTGATACTGTTGCCAATATTGTGCAAAAGTACGGTAGCCGCTTAATCCTGCTGTCAGTACTTGAAGAAGTCGAAACCACAGCAGAGACACCGAACCCG
This sequence comes from Kastovskya adunca ATA6-11-RM4, assembly GCA_019359445.1. GTDB lineage: Bacteria > Cyanobacteriota > Cyanobacteriia > Cyanobacteriales > Coleofasciculaceae > Kastovskya > Kastovskya adunca. The sequence goes on from JAHHHJ010000019.1 coordinate 26,355, forward strand.
GAGACCATGCAGTCTCCAGACGCAGTAGCTGAACTACTGCAAAATGCCCAAGTGCTATTTTCCCAACAAGGGATTGAAGCCGAACTCATAGAGCGTGCTGGCAAGCCCGCTTTCACCATCTGTGATGTCGCTGACGAAGTCGGGGCAGACCTAATCATCATGGGCTGCCGAGGGCTAGGTTTAACCGAAGATGGCCCAACCGAAAGCGTCACCTATCGCGTCATCAATCTATCTCCCTGCCCCGTTTTGATTGTTCCGTAGGCTTTAGGGTAGGGGTTAGAGAGATGGGGGAGATAGGGTGATGGGGAAGTGGGGGAGAATAATCAACCCTCCCTAACTTCCAACGCAGCGTTCAGCACGCTCTACCTAATTCCTAGCCCCTAGCCTCTAATCCCTATCCCCAAACCCATGTCAACCCCAGAAATTCACTGGTATCCCGGTCACATTGCCAAAGCAGAACGGCAACTCAAAGAACAGCTCAAGCGCGTGGATGTAGTGCTGGAGGTGCGGGACGCCAGAATTCCCATCGCCACTCACCATCCTCAGACATTGGAATGGACAGGTGGCAAATCGCGGGTGTTGGTGCTTAACCGCCTGGATATGATCCCCGATGCCCTGCGAAATCGGTGGGAACAATGGTTTCGCTCCGTTGGAGAAGAGCCAATCTTTACTAATGCCCAGCAGGGAACGGGAATTACGGCTCTCAAGAAGGCGGCACAAGCGGCTGGGGAACAAATGAATCAACGGCGAGTAAGTCGAGGAATGCGTCCTCGTCCCGTCCGTGCTGTTGTCATTGGGTTTCCTAATGTCGGCAAATCCGCATTGATTAACCGTTTGCTGGGACAGCGAGTTGTAGAGAGTGCTAGACGTGCTGGGGTGACACGCCAGTTGCGTTGGGTACGAATTTCTGACCAAATTGAGTTATTAGATGCACCTGGGGTGATTCCTGGCAGGATCAACAATCAATCCGTTGCTCTCAAGCTGGCAATTTGTGACGATATCGGTGAGGCGGCTTACGATAATCAGCTAGTTGCGGCTGTCTTTGTGGATTTAATCAAGCAACTGTACCAGCGAGATGATGCCCATTTGCTACCTCCATCTCCTCTAGAGTCTCGCTATAAACTTGAGCCTGAATCCTTGACTGGTGAGGAATACCTACACGAGCTAGCACAGCAGCGTCATCAAGGGGATGTAGAGCGCACGGCACGGCAGTTGTTAAATGATTTTCGCAAAGGGTTGCTAGGCTCACTACCTTTGGAATTGCCGCCAGCAATTGCTCCCCGCTAATTTTTTGCTCCCCCTATTCCTCCTGCTCAAAAATAGGTGATTTCTATAAGACAAACTTGTACCTAGCTACTCCCTTTGGTCATAAAAATCAAACTCAAGGGTGATAGGGGGGGTTTTAACGTCTGGTAGGATAGCCTAAATACGATTAAATACGATTAGGAAGGAGTTAAGACAAATATGCATTTAATATTGCAAGCTGGCGTGGCAGCAGAACCTCATTTCCCTATTTCTGCTACTCTTGTCTATGTAGTGGGATTTATTGCCGCCGCAACGATTGGCTCCATTGCTTGGTACAACTCTAAGCGCCCTGTTGGTTGGGAAAATAAAGAGCGCCCTGATGTTGTGCCGAAAGTAGAGAAGGAAGAAAAGCCTGGTCTGTAAGTTTTTGCAGATTCCATAAGAATCTCTCTGCCTCTTTGAAAGTAGGAGGCAGTTATTTTTTGTCTCTAAGCAACGATCGCCATCCGATTTAGGTGGTGAGATGCGATGCGATCGCTTGATCCCCGGCTTCCCCAATCGGTCGAAGATCTCGCTTTTGCGGAATCATTTAGGACGGCTATAATATCGACTCCCTCAAATTCTTGGCTCTTAACGCAGCGCTAGCTCTGACTCTAGTCTGACGGTTAAGTCTCGGTTCGGGTAAATCACCACCACATCAACTGAGCGTTGGCGATTGAGCAGCAACCCGCTCAATGCACCTAAGCCTGCACCGCCGAGGATTTCTTCTGTAGCGATCGCTTTATCTCCAGTAATCGCTGCTAAGGTGGCAGCAGCAGCAGCACCAATGGCAGCATTTCTGGCAATGGCAGTGGTATTGCTACCCCGCCTGACTCGCTCTGTGCGGGTAACGACGCGAGAATTGGCAACGATGTCATACCGCTGTTCTTGACGGCTCCGTCCTTGATTGACAACTAACTCCCTCGCCACAAACTGAGAACCATTCCGTGCTGGTTGCAATCTGCCGACAATCTTACTGCCAGCCGGGATCAAGATTGTGCCCTGACGGGAGGTGATGTTCTTCGCCACCGTAAGTGTTAAATCTTTGGTTTCATGCGGCATCACAATGATTTTCTCAGCTTCGTTGTACTGTACTGATATAGAGGTGCCCGCCGCGATCGCTACTGCATAATTATTAGAGTTATTGTTCGGGCGAGGAATTTGCGCTTGATTATCCTTGGGAACCGGGCTGGGGCTAGGGGAAGGAGCCTTGGCATCCAGCCATGGGAATGTGGGTGGATCGGGTAGACGCTGCGCCTGAACTACACTGGTGGTCAAAAAGGGGATGGCGGTACTAGTGCTGATTGCCAGTGCCATGAGTGCAGCCGTTCGCGATCGCTGTGTGTGAAAAGAAAACATGCAAATATCCCCCAGATAGTAAGGGTTGGCAGGGGCAAGAAGGTTGCCTGCCCATGCCCCCCTAGACCTGGGAAAAAAGGGAATGTTCCTAATTTTTGGCTGTGGAGAGGGGGAGGAGAGTCGGTGAGTTTTTTCTCCCCTACCTAATCCCTTTATTGAATATGGGACAGCTTGTCGTTTTTAATCACCGCTGCATCAAAATCTTTTAAACGTCTCAACAACCAGTCAAATCTCGCTTTTGCCAGGGGCACATTATCAATAATCTCTGGTGCTAAGTCATCGACACTACTTTCTTCACTCATTAGTGGTGGAGTACCATAGCCGAGATACTTGACTGTTCCTCGGAGGCGAGTGGAAAGAAAGATCGCGATCGCGCGGTAAAAACGTGCGGCAAAGCCCTGATCTTCTTCCAGCTTTTCAAGTAACTGACGCCGGGGAATCGACAGCAAAAGCGAATCTTCCACCGCTTCCACTGTCGCCGAAGGGGGTCGAGAATCAGCAAAAGACATTTCCCCTACCACAGCACCACTCTTTAAATAGGCAATGACTTGACCGCCTAATGCGGAAACAGAAACCGTTAAAGTTCCGTCCAGCAAAATATGTAGCGTGTCAATGGGTTGGTTTTCTGTAATCAGGATGGCACCAGCGGGAACTTCGGCTCTATAGCCTGTAGCAATCATCCAGTCAATGTCATCATCATCTAACTCGCTAAATAGAAAAAGGACTTTTTTCATTACAGGCTTCCTATTCTGGATTGTGCTATCAGGAGAACAGTTACAACTTCCAGCAGCACCCCGATTGCTTCGATGAATAGCTTGTCATCTTGAAGCTGCTAATCAATCGTAGGTTAAAGTATAAGATTTGAGGTTTCTAAATACCAGAATCATTACTGAGTTGTTGCGATGCCCCCACTTTAATGATTCCGCAATTTCTTCGGGAATGCCCTGTACCTAATGCCAGATTGTAGATTAACGCGCCTGTAAAGCAGCAAAAAAGAAATAGCCTGTCACTTTCTAGGAAGCAACAGACTAAAACGCTGTTTTATAGATCTATGCGATCGGACTTATCTAATCGCTAAACAGTGCCGAATGAACTACATGCGAGTGGCAGTATGGGTGCCGGGTGCGTCATAAATCCCCCAGTCACGGATTCCTCGCTTGTGGAGCATCGCCTCCGCCAGCCGAATATCGGCGGCGGCACCTTCGACAACGATCAAGTACTCTCCCTGAGAGACGCGCTCATCGTAGTATTTAGCACGGTCTTCAGGAATTCCCCAGCCAACCAATGCGCCCACCAAACCGCCTCCGACTGCACCGATACCACCACCTATAAGGGTATCTGCCAGAACAGTGCCGATGGCAGCGGCGGGGCCAATCCCAGGAATCGCCAAGACTCCTATGCTGCCAACTAAGCCGATTACACCACCTGTTACACCACCAGCAACGGCTCCAGCGCCTGCACCACCTTGGGCTTGCTCACCGGGGCTTTTACCTACATCTGCACCAGACATTTGCTGAGGGCTATCAGGGTTTCTGGCAATTACAGACACTCGATCCATATTGAAGCCAGCATCTCGTAGCTCCTGAAGTGCCTGTTCTGCATCTTGACGATGAGAAAAAATGCCGACTGCGCGTCTCATTTGATCTGTAGTCATATTTTTTTTCTCCTTTTGCTTTCTTCGCTCAATTGAATTTGCACCTTGGCAAACTCAAGAGCTTTGGGTACTGTGACCCGCTCCTTAATTGTTTCGGGTTTGGATAGGGCATTCGTCAGCCGGAAGGGGTAAGCTTAGTTCTGTCAGTAGAGGGATGGAATTAGTATCCTAAATCCTTTTACGGGGACTAATTTTTGCTACCAAAGCGCTACAACTGCGGGCTGACGTTGCGGTTAGGGAGATCGGGAGAGCGCCCTTCCTGATTAAGCTGATAGCCTATTTGTTCTAGCTGCTGGACGAATTCGGTGGGTGCGAAATCTGTCGAGGGTGGTGTTGGCTCGGTGGGGCGTTGCGTCTTTGCCTGCTGCCTCATTTGCTTTAATTTTGATTTTCTTCCCATTGATCAACCCTCTTAAATAAATGCAGTCAACTTGAGAGATTAGCTGTCATAGAAATAGCTTAGTCACCTCAATCCGGATGTTTGTTAATTATTAATAATTGTAAAACTAATGTCTTAAAGGCTACAAAGCTCATTCTAGCGTCGATAGACTAAACAACAGTGCAGATGTACTGACAAGTATTGAAAGTAAAGGTGTGAGGCGTTAAAGCCTGAATGATTCCGTTGCAACTGAGGCTGAAAAACTTTTTTAGTTACCGCGATGCTGTCCTGGACTTTAGAGGATTGCACACTGCCTGTATCTGCGGGTCTAATGGGGCAGGAAAATCTTCTTTATTGGAAGCAATTACCTGGGTAATTTGGGGGCAAAGTCGGGCGGCGTCGGAAGATGATGTGATTCACGCGGGGGAAAAGGATGTCCGGGTGGATTTTACCTTCCAGAACAACCAGCAAACCTATCGGCTGATTCGCACGCGTAACCGGGGACAGAGCAGTTCTCTAGAGTTTCAAGTAGAGAGTGGCGAGAAGTTTCGGTCGTTGACGGGGCGAGGAGTCCGGGCAACGCAGCAGTTGATCACGGCACACCTGAAGCTAGATTACGACACCTTCATTAATTCGGCTTATTTGCGCCAAGGACGTGCTGATGAGTTTATGCTACGGCGTCCGAGCGATCGCAAGCAAATTCTGGCTGACTTGCTGAAACTGAATCAATACGAAGACTTAGCCGAGCAAGCGAAGGATTTATCGCGGCAGTTTAAGGGGCAAGCAGAACAGTTAGAGCAAAGTTTACAGACGATTGAGGAGCAGTTGCAGCAGCGACTTGCGATCGCTACTGAACAAACGGCGACACAAGCAGTATTAGAACAACTGCAACAACTCCAACAAAGCGATCGCCAAAAACTCGACCAACTCCAAATCCTGCAAAACCAACGCAGTAGTTGGCAACAACAACTCAGCTTTGTTCGGCAACAAGATCAAAGCCTGAGCAAAGATTGCGATCGCCTCCAGCAAGATATCGCCGCCACCGCCGCCCAACAGCAGCAACTAGAAGCGAGATTGAGCCAAGCGGAGTCAATCAGCGCGGGATATCAAGACTTTACTCGCCTACAAGCCGAGGAAGAAGCCTACACCGCCAAATTCCAGGATTACCAGGAAGCTCAACAACACTCGGCTCAGTTGCAGCAACAGCTTACCCGACAAATCAACGAACTCAATCTGCAAATTCGGCAGACGCAAGCGCAACTCGACGCCCTCAAACCCCAAGAGCAGGAAATTCTCGACGCCCTCAGTCGTTCCGATGAAATTGCCGCCGCTATAGAACAATTGCAGCACCACCGCCAACGCCTAGACGCGCTAGATAATCTGCAACTGCAAGTTTCCCCCCTCTTGCAACGACGCTCAATAGTGCAAACGGCACTCGATCGCGCCCAAGCTCGACTCAGTGCCAAATTGGAAGAACTGCAATCTTCAGAAAAGCAGTTAAACGCTCAGATTGCCAGTACCCCCCAGCTACGACAAACGGTGCTGCAAGTGGAGGCAGAAATTGGGCAACTAGAGAAAAAGCGCGTTTACCAACAACGGGTGCAGGAAAAAGGACTGGAACGCCGCAACTTCAAAGAACGCCTGCAAGAAAATCAGCGGGGTTATGAAAAACAAACTGAAGAACTGACGTCAAAATTGGAGATACTGCAAACCCAAAATGCAATTTGCCCATTGTGCGAACATCCGTTAGATGACGATCATGGAAAACGGGTAATCGAGAAAACCCTTACCCAACAGCAGGAAATTCAAGGGCAAATTTGGGTGGTGCGCGAACAGCTTGCCGTTTGCGACCGGGAGTTGCAGGTGTTGCGCCATGAGTACTCTCAGCTGACTCAGGAACTTGCTCCCTATGAGGAGTTATTAGAACAACGAGGACAACTAGCCGCCCGTTTAGATGTCACCGATGAAGTCTACGATCGCTTATACGAGATTAGCGAAGAAAAAACTGAAATTGAGCGATCGCTTACTGCCGGAAACTACGCCCTCGACTTACAACAAGAACTTCAGCAATTAGAAGAGCAACTTCAAGAACTCGACTACAACGAACAAACCCACGCCCTAATTCGCGGGGAAGTTGAACGCTGGCGCTGGGCAGAAATTGCCAGAGCCAAAATTGAAGATGCCACAAAACGCCGAGCGCAACTCGCCGCCCAAAAGCCCAAACTCACCAGTCAAATCGACTCCCTCACAGCGGCGTTGCACCAACTGCAAACTAACTCCCAATTGCAGCAGCAAATCGCCTCCCTAGAAGCGCACCTTGTCGAAATCGACTATAACTTAGAATCTCACAACACCCTGCGAGCCGCTCTACGTAAAGCTCAAACCTGGCAGTTGCAATATCAGGAACTCCTCTGGGCTCAACAGCAATATCCGCAAGTCGAAGCACGACAGCAACAACTCCAGGAAACTTTACAAATCCGCCAGAAAGAACGGGAAGCTACAGCAGCGCAATTGGAGATGATTACTCAGCAACTAGAGCAATCTCCCGACACTACAGCGGAGATTGAAGTACTCCAGCCGCAGATTCAGCAGCGGCGACAGCAGTTAGATGAGCAGTTAAGCCAGTTAGGGCGATTGCAACAGCGATTTACTCAGTTAGAAGCCTTGCAGACTCAATACGACGAGCAGCAACAACAACTGCAAGATTTACGCCGTCAACACCGCGTTCACCACGAATTAACTCAGGCGTTTGGAAAAAATGGCATCCAAGCCCTGATGATTGAGAATATTTTGCCGCAATTGGAAGCAGAAACTAATCAAATTCTTTCCCGATTAACAGGTAACCAGTTGCATGTGCAGATTATTACCCAAAAAGCTGGAAAACGCGCTTCAAAAAAATCTACCAAACTTATTGATACCCTGGATATTTTGATTGCCGATGCCAGTGGGACTCGACCCTATGAAACCTATTCAGGCGGCGAAGCCTTTCGGATTAATTTTTCCATTCGCCTTGCTTTAGCCAAACTCTTGGCACAACGGGCGGGGACATCTTTACAACTGTTGATTGTGGATGAAGGATTTGGTACTCAGGATGCGGAAGGATGCGATCGCCTAATTGCGGCGGTTAATGCGATCGCCGCCGACTTTTCTTGCATCCTTGCCGTAACGCATATGCCCCAATTTAAAGAAGCGTTTCAAACCCGCATCGAAGTGCGTAAAACCCAGCAAGGTTCCCAACTGAGCTTATCGATGTAAGCCAAAGTCTCGTAAATCTACGGACAACTCTCTTTGCAACTACCCTTAGTCTTAAAGAAACAGTTAGCTTTGTGTGGCAACGAGGAAAATTTTGAGTGTTGAATTAATACTATTTAGGCAAAAACTTGTCAGCTTTGAAATTTAGCCACACAGTCGGGGCGTTAGCCTTCGCGAAGTGTGCCAAGCATCGCAGATGCTTCTCTCTATAGGGATGTAGGCGTGTCTTACCGACTCCGCCAATGACTCTATAAAAGGGAATTATATAAAAACGACATAAATCGACATCTTGCACCAAGACCTAAGATTATCCCTCAATGCAGAAAAAGTAGGAGCTAACGACTTGTTGAGAAAGGTACGAAATCTGAATTAAGAGTATTTTTACTCAACATTCAAACTTCAGAATTCATCAGTTTCTTTTCAAGTTTTCATCTCTAGAAACAGCCTAGATCAGCAACAGGCAAAGGCAATTTAATGAGTAAAGCTCTCAAATCGATAAAAAAAGGTACAGTTGTTCCCTCTGACGTGCTGATGGAGAGTGAGGAGCGTTATCGCTTACTGGCAGAATACTCCACAGATATGATTTCCCGGCACACACCGGAGGGGATCTATTTGTATGCCTCTCCAGCCTGTCGTTCTCTCTTAGGATACGAGCCAGAGGAACTGGTAGGACATTCTGCTTACGAATTTTTTCATCCTGAAGATTTAGATACCATTACCCAATCTCACTCAACGACTCTGGAGTTGCCCGACACCCATACTGTCAGCTACCGCGTTCACCACAAACAAGGGAATTACATTTGGTTTGAAACGACCAATCGTGCCATTCACCATCCAAAGACAGGTGTGGTGGAAGAAATCATCTGTGTGTCCCGCGATGTCACAAACCGCTACCACTCTGAACTTGCCCTGCGCCAGAGTGAGGCACGGTTTCAACAACTAAGTGCCAATGTTCCGGGAATGATCTATCAATTTTTACTGCGGACAGATGGTTCGATATCTTTCCCATTTGCTAGTTCTAGCGTTCGCGAACTCTGCGAATTAGAGCCAAGCGAAGTGCAAAGAGATGCAATGGCGATTGTAAGGACAATTCATCCAGACGACTGTAAAAACTTTCAGGAATCTGTCGCTATCTCCGCGCAAACTCTACAACCATGGCGCTGGGAAGGACGCTTTATTATTGCTTCGGGAAAAACTAAATGGCTGCGGGGGTCTTCCCGTCCTGAAAAGCAAGCTAATGGCGATATTCTCTGGGATGGCTTGCTGCTGGATATTACGGAGGAGAAGCAAGCTCAAGAGGCTTTATATGAGAGCGAAGAACGTTTTCGAGCCACCTTCGAGCAAGCAGGCGTGGCGATCGCGCAAGTAAGTACAACGGGTGAGTTTCTTCGGGTTAACCAAAAACTCTGCGAACTCACAGGCTACACCCGCGAAGAACTCCTCAAGAAAACCGTCCAAGATATTGCTCACCCAGACGAGCAAGCCACCGATTGCATTTATAACCCTCAACTTTTCACGGGCAAACAGCAAACCCTCAACCGGGAGGGGCGCTATGTTACCGCCGATGGTTCTCTAGTTTGGATCAACTTAACCGTCTCCCTGGTACGTGAGGCGTCTGGTACTCCGAAGTATTTCATCAGCGTTATAGAAGACATTACCCAACGCAAACAGGCAGAAGCTGCCTTATTGGAGCGATCGCGTCTCTCGACCCTAGCGGCAAAGGTAGGTTTTTCCCTCTCCCAAGGCGGGAGTTTAGCGGAAATCTTGCCCCATTGCCTAGAGGCGATGGTGGAACAACTAGAAGTAAATAGAGCCGAGGCGTGGCTATTTAACCCCGCATCTGAGCAACCTGCCCAACAAACCTTTGCCGCGATCGCCAATCAACGCCCCGACATTGAGATGGGTTCGACGTTAAAGGCGGAGTTGGTGGCGGCGATCGCTCAAACCCGCCAACCCTACTGGCAAGAGTTGCAAGAACCGTCCGTCACCTCAAATCCCTGCCCTCTCCATCCAAATCTTGCCGCTTATCCCTTGATTGTGGAAGACCGGATTGTGGGCGTCATCGCCCTGTTGGGGTGTCAATTCTTTAGCGAAGATGCCCGCAGTACCTTAAGCTGGATTGCAGGAGCGATCGCCGTTGCTGTTGACCGTCATTGGGCGCGAGAAGCCCTCCTAACGCGCCGCGAATCTCTCCTATTCCGGCTAGCCAACCAAATCCGCAATTCCCTCGATATCAACACCATCCTAGAAACCGCCGTCCAGGAAGTGCGGGCACTGTTTCAAATCGACCGTTGCCATTTCATCTGGTATCGACCGTCCAAAGAGTCCCAAGAAGAGCCTTACTGGGAAATCGTCACCGAAGCAAAAACTCCCAAACTTCCCAGTCATCTCGGTCGCTATCCCCACACGCAGGTTGGGGCATTCACCCAGGCATTTCTTAATCAAGAAATCATCCATGTCGATGAAGTCGCTACCTGTTCTCACCCAATTCTGCAACAGTTTTTACAGTCTCTCGGTTACACCTCCGTTTTAGCCATACCCCTGCAAACCCATAAGGGGGAAATAGGGGTAATTTGCTTTAGTCACTGTTCCGGTGCGCGACCTTGGGAAGAGACGGAAGTGGAACTGTGCCAAGCTGTAACCAACCAGTTGGCGATCGCTATTAACCAGGCAAAACTTTACGCCCAAGCCCAAGAAGCTGCCCTCACCGCTCAAGCGCAAACCAAACAGCTCGAACTCACCCTCAACCAACTCCAAACCACCCAGACGCAACTGATCCAAAGCGAAAAAATGTCGAGCTTAGGCTCCCTAGTTGCCGGAGTTGCCCATGAAATCAACAATCCCGTTAACTTTATCCACGGTAACCTTACCCACACCAGCGAATACAGCCAAGATTTGCTATCACTACTGCATCTGTACCAACAGGAATACGATCCACCCACCCCCGCCATTCAAGACCAAGCCGAAGCAATTGATGTAGACTTTATCGCGGCGGATCTGCCGAAGTTGCTGTCTTCCATGAAGCTAGGAACTGAGCGCATTCGCCAGATTGTGCTGTCCCTCCGCAACTTCTCCCGCTTAGACGAAGCCGAAATGAAGCGAGTTGACTTGCATGAAGGCATCGACAGCACGCTGTTGATTTTGCACCACCGCTTATCGCTTAAAAATCAAAAAACGGAGATTCAAGTCATCAAACAATACAGTGACTTGCCTCCTGTGGACTGCTACCCAGGGCAGCTTAATCAGGTGTTTATGAATATCATCAACAATGCAATCGACATCCTGGAACAGGGAGTAGGGGTGCAGGGGAGCGGGGGAGCGGGGGTGCAAAGAATTCAGGACTCAGGACTCTCTTCCCCGACGATCTGGATTCATACCGCCGTCCGAGATAACACCCACGCCGTCATCCGCATCTGTGACAATGGCTCAGGAATCACAGAAGAAGTAAGAAAGCGCCTATTTGACCCCTTCTTTACGACCAAACCAGTAGGACAGGGTACAGGTTTAGGACTATCGGTTAGCTATCAGGTTGTCGTGAAATACCACCACGGCACCCTCAAGTGTGATTCCCAGCCTGGACGAGGTACAGAATTTACTATTGAAATCCCTCTCCAGCAACCAGAAGGGAAGTGATAGGGAATGGGCAAGCAGGCGGTTGCTAATTGCACTTGTTCTTTCATCCTTTCTCCCCCACTCCCCATCCCCTCATTTATCAAGATAGAAAATAAAATTTGTCTCTCTCGGTATTCTCTCGGAGGTAAAAAGTAGCAAAAGATGCTTTAAAAGAAAGAAATAGCAGTTAACGAAACCAAAGCCAGTAAAAAAAACGACGACATCCAATACTTCATAAATTCTTAACATCAAATTTTTCGTCACCCTAAAAGCCGCTCAATAGTAACGACAGCCAAGACACTTACCACTCTCAGCTCAAATCAAATAAGTAGAACGAAGTAAATAATTAAAGGTTTGTAGTGAAAGTTAAATTTCTTGAAATAGGACTAAAACTCTGACTACAAAATAACAAAAAATTACAGGCAGTAGAAAATTGATTTACTCTCGCCTATTTACCTAGCAGTCAAAAATCCATCTACCTAAGGCAATTAAATCTAAGTTGTTTAGTAATATTTTTTTCAAGTTTAATACTTGTAACTATGTCCAATATCAATCAAAGCGAAGGATTTGACTTAGGTGTCACATTAATCACCAAGGTTTTCCGAAGTCAGGATAAAGCAATGGTGGAATCTTACAACCGTACTTTTACAGGCTTGTTTGGGTTTCCTTACACGCAAGATATGATGATGGCAGCCGTTTTTAAATTAGCTAAAACTGATCCAGGTACCTGCCATTGGATCTTGCAAAATTTCAATGAACTAGACTTTTGCCTCGATATATTAGAAGCCACAATGACATTTGCTTTAGAGAAATTAACCCGTAAAGGATTCATCCTTGGTCAAGATTTTAGCGTGATTTATAAAAGAAAATTATTGATTAACGAACAGGCAAAGACGGCACTAATGAGTAGTGCTTCTCCTCCTGATCAGATATTTTTAGCCGCAGTTTTGACAGCAAGTACTCAGGTCTAATAGGTTATCAAGAGTAGAAAGAGAGGTGAAAAATTAGTAATTGCTAAACAATACGTCATCAGTTTGGGGGAGTTATGTTTGGAGAGATTTAGAAAAATTTTGTGTAAAAAGTCAGGTTTAATATTAAATTCAGGTAATTACATAGAGTTTGTGGTTTAAGTCGGTCTTAGGGGGGAGGTATTTTAAATGGGAATTTGACCTAACTTGATATAAGACCTAACAAGATTTCCCTCAATCCCCCACACACAGGGGAAGACAAGGAAAGGTTTTATGCCTGGGAGGGCACTAGGTAGAGTGGGGTAAAAATGCCTGCTGTTAAAATATGAGTTTAAAAAACACTGTGGTTCACAACTATAAACTTCAGAACAAAACCTTGATTAAGTAATGGTCAGAGGGTCTGCCTTTTGCAGACACAGCGAGGAATCTTCAGATTGAGCCAGGACGGTAAGTTCACAGGGCTAAAATAGGACTAAAACCGCTCCTAAGCGGGAAATTCAGCAACAAAACAACTAATCTGCTGTATAAAGCAGAGATTAACGAGGAAATGAACTAATGAATATTTATAACAAAAAAGAGATTTTCAACGAATCGAGGAATAGTAGCAAAGAGGCGCAAGAGGCTCATGAAAGCGAAAGTCTGGCTCTAACTCGTTTAAATCGCGGTAGAGTGGCAATTTTTGTTGATGGCGCAAACTTATTTTACGCCGCCCTACAACTGGGGATGGAAATTGACTATACCAAACTGCTTTATCGATTGACGGCGGGTTCTCAACTCTTACGGGCATTCTTTTATACCGGAGTAGACCCAAACAATGAAAAGCAGCAAAATTTTCTGCATTGGATGCGTCACAACGGCTATCGCGTGATTGCAAAGGATTTAGTGCAGTTTCCTGATGGCTCGAAAAAAGCTGACTTGGATGTGGAAATCGCTGTCGATATGATCACTTTAGTGGATTACTACGATACAGCCGTTTTAGTCAGTGGGGATGGAGATTTAGCTTATGCGGTGAATGCCATAAGCTACCGAGGTGTGCGGGTTGAAGTCGTGAGTTTGCGCTCTATGACTAGCGACAGTCTGATCAATGTTTCTGACCACTACATTGATCTTGATTCAATTCGAGATCATATCCAAAAAGCCTCGCGGTCTGGCTCGAATGGACTTACAGAGGTATCGTTGCGATCGCCTCACGTTTAAGCGTAAAAGAGAGCCATGCGATCGCGTCTCTAGCAGATGCAATCGGTGATGTGTCAGCATTTGTTACAAAAAACGTCAAAAATTGGCTAATATGCCTCTAAATTGCCTATAGTAGGCAGGCGAGATGCCTGTCCTACAGACATCTAAAGAGTTGTTGTCTTGGTCTTACCACGGCAACAATTTTTTTAGCATAGGTCGTGGGTTATCCTAAATCCACAATAGTTCTCTTTTGGAGGTCGCTCGTGGAATGGAACCCCAATCCAGTAGAAACAAAAATTGGCATCAATTTCAAAAACAGTGACATCCTCTACCTAGCCTTGAGCCATCGCTCTTACGCGCAACACATCAACGAACCAGAGGCGAATAACGAGCGGCTAGAGTTCCTGGGTACTGCCATTTTGGATATGGTTGTGACTGATTACTTGTATCATCACTGTCCGTATCTAGAAATCAGCAACCTCAAGGCTTTACGGAGCAAGCTGATGGAAGGGGAACGCCTCACACAGTTGTGGTATCAACTGGGGCTAGGGGAGGCTTACCCATTTTTAGGCTTGACAGAAGAACGGCATCGCCTCCGCCAGCAATCGCACAATCCCTTTGGGGCTGGTCTTGTTGCTTTAGCTGGTGCAATTTATCTAGATCGAAGTTTTTCGCAGGTACAGACTTGGCTAACGAAGCATTTAATTGCACCCGTCTTGGAGCGTCACCTCAAAGACATCAAGGAGCGCTCCTCACCGGATAAGCAAATCAAGTTTCTCGGTGATAGCCTGATCAAAGCGATCGCGGCTAGTTATCTGTATTGCCACCTCCCTTGTGTGAGTGCAGAACGGCTCAAAGAGTTGCACAAGGAGCTGATTTCTAAAAACCGTCAAGTTGGGTACACCAGTAAACTCAACTCCGGAGATTTGACAGCCCTGAATCTGGGGAGTATTGGGGATCTAGGTAAATCCTTCGAGGTATTGTTGGCGATGGTTTACCTAGAACACAGCACCTTAGAAGAAAAACGAGCCTTTAAAAACACCTCTACATGGTTTGAGGAGCGCTTTTTGGATGGTGATGAGATTTTGCGTCAGGCGATCGCGTTATTGCTAAAAGACGGCAAATCTCAAAAATGGATTGTTCGCCACGTAATGGGATACGAAAGCAAAGATTATCACGCCGGGAGAGACCATTTTAATGCCGTGCTGGAAGGAGAAAAAGCAATTCCTTCTGGCAACTAGAAGTCGCGTCTATACCAGTACCGAGGTCGGCAGGCTAATTTATTTTACAGTTGATATCCAGAGATACTTTGGCACTCGCTCTACTTCCCAATGCAAAAGCGACTAAAAATCCGGTCGAGGACGGACTCTGTGACTTCTTCGCCCGTCACTTCTCCCAATGCTTGAATCGCTCCTCGGAGGTCAATTGACCAGAAATCTAGGGGAAGTTGGTCAGCAACTGTCCCTTGCACTTGCTCAAGGGCAGTTTTCGCCCGCGTTAAGGCGGCGGCTTGTCGCTGGTTAATTGCTAAATCCAGGTTTGCGGCTTGCACATTATCGCTCTTGACGGTTTCGAGGATGGCTTGCTCTAAGCTATCGATGCCTTGATTATAGGCAGCCGCTGTAGTGACGACGCGCTTAATTCCCTGAGGGTACTCTGTCGATTTTTCTGGGGCAAGGTCAGTTTTATTGCTCACAAGAATTAGGGGACGGTGAGAGACGTTGTCGTAAATCTCCTGATCCTCACTTGTCCAACCCACTTGAGCATCAATGGTGAGGAGAACCAAGTCAGCCGCTTGCGCCGCAGAACGCGATCGCTCCACCCCAATTTTCTCCACTCGATCCACGGTATCCCGAATCCCTGCCGTATCTAGAACTTGCACCGGGATACCACCAACCACTAACTGCGACTCCACCACATCGCGGGTGGTGCCAGGAAGGTCAGTAACAATAGCGCGATCGCTCCGACTCCAGGCATTCAACAAACTCGACTTGCCGACATTCGGACGCCCGACAATTGCTACTTTCAAGCCTGTACGCAGCAGTTCTCCCTGCTCGGCAGTCGCTAATACTCTTGACAATTCGGCAGTTATATGATTTATTTGGGCGACAACGGCGGCTTCATCTAGAGGAGGCAAGTCCTCTTCAAAATCGATGCGCGCTTCTACTTCTGCCAAAATGTCTAGACAGGTGGCGCGTAATTGGCGGATGGGGGCAGCTAATTTGCCTTGTAATCCCGCCAGTGCCATTTGGGACGCTTGGAGCGATCGCGCCCCGACTAAATCCGCAATACTTTCTGCCTGAGTTAAATCCAATCGTCCATTCAGAAATGCCCGCAGCGTAAATTCTCCCGGTTGCGCCAGCCTTGCCCCCTGTTCGATGCACAGTTGCAACACCTGCTGAACGGGCATAATCCCACCGTGACAATGGAACTCCACCACATCTTCACGGGTGTAGGAACGAGGCGTTTTCATAATCAACAACAAAGCTTCATCCACCAAGGTTTTAGTTTGGGGATGACGCACGTAGCCGTAGAGAATTCGGTGGCTTTCCCAAGGCTGACTCCCTGGTGCCTCGAAGAGGGTGCGGGCGATCGCGATCGCCTCCATTCCCGACATCCGCACAATCCCCACACTTCCCTGTTGGGGGACTACCGCTGTAGCGATCGCGGCAATGGTTTCACTTTGTACGAACGTCTCGGACATCTTTGGGTAGGGGGAATGGGAGCAGGGGAGTTAGGAAGGAAGCAACTGTTTTGACTCCTTCCTAATTAGCCTAGCAAGGGAAAGGGGATGGCGGATAGTGAGCTTGTGATTAGCGGCTAGGTAGTCGGATTTTGGTGCAGTGGTGGCGATCGCTCAAATCACGTAAGAGGCGATCGCACTGTCGTACACTCAGCGTGCATTTAACCCGATTTGGGTGAGGTGAGAGATTTTAACGCTAAATTTGGTTCAGTAACACCGCCAGCCGTCAAAAGTTTCCCCTTCAATAATGCTTGGGGCAAGATGAAATTATCAGTAAGACCACTTGATATTAGCTAAGTGAAGTATAAACCGCCTTAATTACTATCACTTAAAATAAAAACCCTAGCACCCCTAACCGATGAGGGTTTTCTGATATTAGAGCAGAGAATATTCTCTTCCTCGCATCTAACTTGATATAAGTTCCTTTATAAAGATAATTTTTTATTTTACTCAAGAAGTCAAATTTGCCAAGTAAAACGTCGTGCTGCTTTACACCAAGCTTTGATGCCACTGACTCTATACAAATCTTTGTACAGATGCCACGAAATTTAAAGCTTGAAAATAATTGCTCGTTGTAATTTATATTTTGAGCGATCACTAGTTAAAAAATCTGTTCAAAATTCCAGTAAAATCTAATTAGAATTAGCTTGAGAATCAAACTAACTACTACTAGTTGGAGGCTGGATGTGCCATGAAAGAGTTTGAAATGATGGATGCCCTAAAGTGGACACCAGAAGCTAAAGAAAAGCTGAAAAATATTCCTTTTTTCGTGCGAACTCAAGCCAAAGTCAGGATCGAGCAAATAGCTCGTGCTTCAGATTTAGATGTGATAACGGTGGAAATAGTAGAACAAGCCAGGACTGAATTTGGTCAGTAAGGTCACAGCGCTCACTTACTGACTTTACTGATCTCAAGTAACTCTGGCTCAGTTCTGGCAATCATTAGCGATCAAGTTAATCTTGCAGTAACGCCTGAAACCCGTCGTTAATCCGGAAATTATCAAAAAGGGTGTTGTTTTTAGCTAACTGGCGATATTGCTCAGGAGCAAGAGCGATCGCTCGTTGCAAATGGCACATGACAAATTCAGAAGCCCCCAAGAAAGCATAACAGCAAGCTTTGTTGTAAAAGGCATTCGCCTGGTTGGGAGCGATTTCTAAAGATTTGTCGTAGTTAAGCAGTGCCTCTTCATAGCGACCGAGTTGTTCTAGGGCGACACCTCGGTTATACCAAGTAAAATCGTCTCGCTCATTTAATTTCAGAGCCTCATTGAAACAGGCAATAGCCTCCGTATGACGACCAGATTTACCTAATGCTGCACCTCGGTTAGACCAAGCTTGACCGTTTTGAGGGTGCAGGGCGATCGCGCGATCGAAGCTAAGAACAGCCTTGTCATAGCGTCCTAGTTCGCTCAACGTTGTACCTCGGTTGTGCCACACTTTCGCCCCATCCGGGTTAAATTCTAGCGCTCGATCAAAGCTATTGAGCGCATCTTCGTAGCGTCGCAACTGCAATAGAGCATTGCCCCGGTTGTACCATGCCCAGTAGGCATCAGGTTGTAGTTTTAGCGATCGCTCAAAGCTGTCAACTGCCTTGTCATAACGACCCCAGTCAGTTAGGGTAATCCCTCGGTTGTGCCACACTTGAGCAGCATTGGGGTTAAACTCCAACGAACGGTCAAAGCTGTTGAGGGCTTCCCAGTAACGACCTAAGTTCCCTAGCGCAATACCTCGATTGTGCCAAATCCATCCACAGTCCGGACGAATTACCAAAGCTTCATCAAAGCTCTTGAGGGCTTGCTCATGAAGGCTTAAGTTGCCCAAGGCAATGCCTAGCTGAGACAAGGTGTTGTAGTCGTCGGGTTTGAACTTCAAAGCTCGGTTGAAATTGGTAACTGCCGCTTTGTAGTTTTTCGCGTTGCTCAAACGCAATCCCCACTGGAAAAAAAACTCGGCTTCAAGATATAGGGGCAGCTTCATAGACTTGGCATCTATCCATAGAATGACTTTGTCTTTAAGATTCCCAGAATCATAACATAACTCAACAAGTGGACTAGAAATTAGTCATTAGATTAATCTTGTGCCTCTTCTAGCTCCCAAAGGAATTAACATCCTAGGGCTTGGCGATCTCAGCTACGACCTTAAAGTCTTAACAAGAAGTAACAAATTAGAAACAATATTAATAAAGTGATTTATTACGACTAGTAGAACTACTGATGCCGTTTCCGTCTTTACAAATTCCGGAGGCATGACTGTGGCACTTGTAGTAAGCAACGACTTAACCTTCTCGGTAACTTCCCGTGATAGACACTGACAACTCTCTTTTGGAGATGCACCCAGTCAAGTACCGAGACTGGACGATCAGCACTAAGGTAATCAACAAACAACTGTGGTTACGTTGGCAGCACCCAAAAGAACAGGTTCCCCGCTACAGCTATCCTGTGATGGAAAAGGGTTTAGCGGAGACAATTCGCTATGTACGCTTCTTGATTGATTTGGCGATTAAGTTAGAAGACGAAGCCCCGAAAGAGGGATAGGGTGAAGTATGAAGGGTGAAGTATGAAGGATGAAGTATGAAAGAGGTTATTGGTTCTCTTCCTCTCCCCTGCTCCCCTGCTCCCCTGCTCCCCTGCTCCCCTGCTCCCCTGCTCCCCCGCTCCTCCTCTCCCCTACTCAGGACTCACCAACTCACCGACTCAGGAACTCACCCTGTATCGGTGCAAGCTGTGGGGTTCTCAGGCTTCCGGCACGGCAATCTCGCAACCAGAGTTTGATAGCTTGACCGAAAGCACTATTGCTGGTTTCCCGTGGGGGGGTAGGAGGGCGTCCAGGTACAGTAGAACCAAGTCGAGAATACATCAAGGCTAAACGCCAACCTTCAGGGGTCTGGGTAAGAAACACCCAGTGGTATTGCTGGAACCTGAACTCCCTTCCATCTGAGTATTTCCGTTCGAGGGTGGTGATGAAGACTTGCTGAGGAGGTTCCACCTCAGAACTGGGGATAACAGCAGTATAGTCACCGGGGCCAAGGCTGAGGGGTTCAAACTCAGGCTTTCCGGCAATCAGGACGTAACTAAACAAATCGACACTTCGACTCAAGCGGCGGGCCCGTTGAATTTCCCGATTAGCATAACTGGGCAAATCCGGGAGCAGGAGCGTGATGAGAGTTTCTACATCCGTGGGGCAAGAGGATTGTACAGACACGCTATCGGGCATCTGTAAGTTTTGAGAGAGTGGGGTGTGAGAGATTGCTGGGGAAGAAAAAGCGATCGCCCCCGGCATAGCAATCATTCCTCCCATAACACTCCCGCTCAATCTGGCTATAAACAACCGCCAGTCATTCAAGGGAGTAAAGTTCCAATGACTAATTGCTAACTTCAAAATACTGAGGCTGTTGAGAGTGAATTAGTTCCCTCAAATTAATACATGACTAGGCATCTGCCAACTCTTGGCAAATTCGTTCCCAAGCGGCAGAAGGATCGGGCGCAGCAGTAATTGGACGCCCAATCACCAAATAATCTGCACCGGATTTAATCGCTTCAAAAGGAGTACGCGATCGCCTTTGATCTCCACTTGTTGCCCATTTAGGACGCACACCCGGACAAATTAAGAGAAAATCATCCCCACAAGTTTGACGCAGTTGTTCAACCTCTTGAGGGGAACAAACCGCCCCGTTCAATTGAGTATCTTTGGCTAAGAGTGCCATATGTAATGCATACTCTGGCAGTTCTAGGGGGATTTTTAGGTCAAACGCTAAATCGCGCGAGGTCAAACTGGTTAGCAGGGTAATAGCAACTAGCTTGGTTGGGGGGCATCCGGCAGCTTGTGCGCCTTCTTGGACGGCGTTAAAGGAGGCTGTGAGAGCAGCACGACCCGCCGTTCCATGAACCGTGAGCAAATCAACCCCGTAGCCTGCGGCTGCCCGACAAGCCCCCGCCATTGTGTTAGGGATGTCGTGCAGCTTTAGATCGAGAAATATTCGTTTTTGCCGCTCTTTGAGCTGACTCAGGATACTAGGGCCACAGCTAACAAATAGCTCCAATCCCACCTTCCACCAGGTGACTTGGGGCAACTGCTCCACAAGAGCGATCGCTGCTTCCTCGCTCGAAACATCTAAAGGCACAATTATCCGGTCTTCTACAGCCATTGAGCTTGCTTTGTAAGGGTAAGGATTGGGGGAGAGAAGAGAGTCGGTGAGTCGGAGAGTGGGGGAGAAAGTATGTTCGGCGAAGCCGTTGCCGGAGGCGCTTGGTGAAGTATGAAGTATGAAGGATGAAGTATGAATAGGGTTGGTTATTGCTTCTCCGCCGCACCCCTGCTCCCCTGCTCCCCTGCTCCCCTGCTCCCCTGCTCCCCTGCTCCCCCGCTCCCTTACTAAGGAACTAGGCGGACAAACTTCTTTTTCCCAACCTGTAAAACCTTACCATTGAGAGCATCAGGGTTTTCAAAGGTCAGGTCAATGTCAGAAACGCGATCGCCATCTAACTTCACCGCCCCGCCTTGAATTTGTCGCCGCCCCTCCCCGCTGCTTTTACACAAACCACTGGCGTTAAGGATGTAAAACAACTTTGCGGGAAATTCTACATCAGTTAGGCAAAATTCCGGTACAGCATCTCCCGTAGCCGTAGACCCTTTTTTTACAATGTCCTCTGCCGCTTGTTGGGCAGATGTCGCTTCTGCCTCACCATGGTATTGACTAACGATAGTGAGGGCGAGGAGTTTTTGGCGCTCTCGTGGAGATTCGGGGAGTTGTTCTAAGGGCAAATCCGTCAGCAGTTCAAAATACTGATCCAACAAATCGTCGGGCGTCTTTTCCAGCTTTGAGTACATTGTCAGCGCATCTTCCGATAAGCCGACATAATTACCCAAGGACTTCGACATTTTTTGCACGCCATCTGTCCCGATCAAAATTGGCATCAGTAAGCCAAACTGAGGCGTTTGGTTAAAATGGCGTTGTAGATCTCGCCCTACGGCAATATTAAATTTTTGGTCAGTTCCTCCCAATTCAACATCGGCTTGCACCGCTACCGAATCGTACCCCTGCATCAAGGGATAGAGAAATTCATGTAGGAAAATTGCGTTTCCTTGTTTATAGCGTTCGGCAAAGCCTTCTTTTGCTAGCATTTGCCCTACGGTCATTGTTGCTAACAAATCCAGGATTTTTGCTAAATCTAAAGAACTCAACCACTCAGAGTTGTAGCGAATTTCCAGGCGTCCGGGCGTCTCAAAATCTAGAATGGGACGGACTTGCTCTAGGTAAGTTTGAGCATTTTGCTTTACTTCCGCTGGGGTGAGTTGGCGACGTACTTCTGATTTTCCGGTCGGGTCTCCAATCCGGGCGGTAAAGTCTCCAACAATCAAAACAGCAGTATGACCCGCATCTTGAAATGATCGGAGTTTCCGGAAGGGGATGCTGTGACCAAGATGAATATCTGTGCCTGTCGGGTCGATACCTAACTTGACTCGCAACGGTCGATCCGTTTGGGCAATGCGTTGTACCAGGTTCTCGTTGGGGTCTTGAGAGGTCGGTTGATGGGGAAAAATTTCATTGACCCCCCGCTCAAGCCAAGCAAGAGAATCAAGAAGTTTTGAAGATTTATTAGCACTCATGCTAAAAGAGGCATTAATGTGGGGCAGATGGGTCAAACTTGTCAAAATAGTGTGCAAATCTTTAAAGCCAGACTATTATTATTGGCAAAAAATGCCAGAATAGCCATGCTGTTATTACATCAAACTTATCGCAGGATGCACTATTAATGGATATGAGTAAGGTTAGGGCTAGCGTTGCTGTTTTTTACCCAGCTACTGCTGCGAACAATCTTGCCAATAGTCCGGCTGTTGCTACGAATTTCTGTAATCATCTATAGAAAGCCCTGACCGATTGCGTTTGTTCAGAACGCCTGCAATCTTTTTTGAGTGAGGAAGTGAAATCGCCGTGTCATCTAGCACTATTCAACAGAAAAAAGAGCACAAAAGCGGTTTAACACCAGGTATTCGGTTTGTGCAGGGAGTCGCTAAGGCAACAGGCGGAACTGTCCTTGGCGTCACTATGCTCACCAGCTCCGTCGTCGCTGGCGGATTAGTCGGTCTGGCAGCCAGTTTCCGCAACCTCCCGGATGTCAGAGTTTTACGGGGTTATGTTCCTTCGGAAACGACCTATATTTACGATATCAAGGGCAAGCCCCTTGCTAGGCTGCATGGGGAAGCAAACCGAGAGGTAGTCAAGCTCGATCAAATTTCGCCTAACCTCAAGCGAGCAGTGATGGCGATTGAAGACAGCCACTTCTACATTCACCAAGGCATTAACCCCAATAGTGTCGGTCGGGCGCTGGTGAAAAACTGGCAGCAAGGGTCTGTAGTGGAAGGCGGCTCGACTCTGACGATGCAGTTGGTGAAGAATCTTTTCCTCTCACGCGATCGCAAATTTAGCCGCAAAATCGCTGAAGCCGTCTTAGCCATCCGCGTAGAGCAAATCTTCTCCAAAAATCAAATTCTGGAGATGTACCTCAATCAAGTCTATTGGGGTCACAACAACTACGGCATCGAAACCGCTTCCCAAAGCTACTTTGCTAAATCTGCTAAAGATTTAAATCTGTCAGAGTCAGCGTTGCTAGCAGGACTGATTCAAGCCCCGGAAGAATATAGTCCCTTTATTAACTACGACGAAGCTAAACGACGGCAATTTCAAGTCCTGACTCGAATGAGCAATCTAGGATGGATCACCGCCAGTGAAGCAGACGCCGCTTTCAAAGAGCCGCTAAAAGTCGGAAAACCAACATCCTGGCAAAGCAGCGAACTACCCTATATCACCGAAGCGGTTGTAGCCGAGTTGAACGAACGCTTTGGGAAAGAGGCTGTCTTAAAAGGGGGAATGCGCGTTCAAACAACCATCGACGCCAAATTCCAGCGCATGGCAGAATCAACAGTGACCAGAGCGCATGCTAACTTGCGTCGCCGTGGTGTACGAGCCGATCAAGTTGCCTTAGCGGCGGTTGACCCTCGTACCCATTTCGTCAAAGCCCTGGTTGGTGGTGTCAGCTACGATAAAAGCCAATTTAACCGGGCAATTCAGTCCCGACGTCAGCCTGGATCGTCCTTTAAGCCTTTTGTTTACTACACAGCCTTTGCGACGGGCAAATTCTCTCCCGGTTCTACGGTGTACGATTCCCCCGTCAGCTATCGCGATGGCAGTGGCTATTACTCTCCTAGAAACTACGGTGGTGGGTACTCTGGCCCGATGAGCATTCGCACCGCTTTAATTCAATCTGCTAACGTTCCGGCGGTGAAGATTGGACGAGCTGTGGGATTGGATAAAGTCATTGAAGTCCTACGCACTCTGGACGTTAAGAGTCCGATGGAACCGGTGACTTCGTTGCCCTTGGGAGCAATTGGTATGACCCCGCTAGAAATGGCAGGTGCTTATGCCACCTTTGCGAGTAATGGTTGGCACTCAACACCAACTGTGATTGTGCGGGTGACAGATACCAGCGGCAATGTGTTGCTAGACAATACCCCGAAACCCAAACTTGTACTCGATCCGTGGGCAACTGCCTCACTCAACAGTGTGCTGCAAGGGGTAATTGCTGGCGGTACCGGGACAGCCGCCAATATTGGGCGTCCAGCAGCCGGAAAAACAGGAACAACCTCGTCTGAGCGGGACGTCTGGTTTGTGGGTTACGTCCCGCAGCTAGCGACTGCTGTTTGGATTGGTAATGACAATAACCGTCCAATGGGCGGTGGGGTTACAGGCGGGGGCTATGCTGCACCCATCTGGCGAAGTTTTATGAGTCAGGCATTGCAGGGAGAGACTGTACGCTACTTCCCTCCAGCTTCTAACTTCGAGCGACCACGTAACTAGAGACTAGGGGCTAGAGAGAAGTGTTTAACTTCCGTTATCAAGTTCTTGTCTCCTTGACACTCTAGCCTTTAGCCTCTTTTTCCAGTTCAGATTTCATTCGCTCCAAGGTCATTTGCATCTGGTCAAACATTTGCTGCGGAGTAACACCGAATTGATTAAGCTGGGTCTTGAGTTGCTGGATTGTCATTTGTGCCATGAAGTCATCAGACAACTCGAAGCGCTTCATAAAGACCTGATAGCGCTCCATCATGTCTTCCATTTGCTGGATGTAAATTTTTTTACCTTCCAAGTCAAATTTACCGTAGCTGCTTCCGAGCTGGATTAGGGATTGATAATCTTCAAACAGCTGCTTTGCTTCTTGCTGGACTATTTCTGAATCAAAAAACCCCATTGTTCTCCTACTCAACCGAAGTGGGTTGTACGGCTACCTTTAATCACATTTTAGTTTAGGGTAAGGCTCCCGTAAAATTCGGTTTTCCGTATGTCGGCGGGTTACAGACTATTTGACACAAAACAATGTCGAGGGAGTCAATATCATAGAAGAATGCCAAGCTGATTTGGCTAAAATTCAGCCGTCTACACAGGTGAGTGCAAGGATGTTGAGCAAGCCAAAAAATCGAAGAGTTGCTGCCCTTTTGGCCTTTTGTGGGGCGGTATTTCCGATCGCCGGATTCCATAAGTTCTATCTGGGACAGCCGTTGTGGGGAGTAATGTATTTGTTGCTCTCTTGGACGCCCATTCCCAAAGTTGCCAGTGCGATTGAAGGGGTGTGGTATCTGGCACAAGAGCAAGATGAATTTAACCGGAATTTTAATTTGGGGGTGATACCTGCTAGTTCTCCTGTGGAGACGCCAGCAGTGACATTTGACCCCGCGCAAATCGGAGCGATCGCTGATGCCTTGCGCCAGTTGGATAGCTTACGCCAGGAGGGGTTAGTGTCAGAGTACGAATTTGAGCAGAAGCGCCGTCAGTTGCTCGATCGAATGCTGTAAAGAGTACAAAAGATGGCACTTTTTGACTGGTTATCTTCGACGGAGCGATCGCCTCGATTGCTCAACTCCAACTGGCATCATATTCAGGTACGCATCCAAAGCGACCCCTACTATCGGCTGCGATCGCAGGACGAAATTGTTGTCGCTGCTGCCTTAGGTATTAAGATTGATGTCAATCAAGCCAGCGTTGATGATTGGTTACGCCTGCCAGGGCTATCGATTCATCAGGCGCGATCGCTAGTTGAACTGACTAACCTGGGCGTCCAGTTTTACTGCACGGAAGACATTGCCGCCGCCTTGGGCGTACCCGCACAGCGACTAAGCCCGCTGAAACCGATTTTGAGCTTTTGTTACTACGATGGCGAGCTGTCTTGTACCCTCATCAACCCCAACACCGCCTCCGTTGAGCAACTAGCACAAATTCCCCTAGTCGATATGCCCCTAGCCAGAGCCATTATGCGCGATCGCCTAGAAGCTGGCCCTTATCGCCACCTTGCTGATTTCCAGCGACGCCTCTCCCTCGCTCCTAAATTAATCTCCCAGCTAATGCATTACCTGCGCTTTTGAAGGATGAAGTGAGTGCTGAGTCCTGAGTGCTGAGTCCTGAGTGGGAGAGATGGGGGCTGGGGGGATGAGGGTTTTAATAAACCACAGAGGCACAGAGGGCGCAGAGGTTGGAAAGAAGAGAGGGATGATGAGGAGATGAGGAGAAACGATAACCTCTTACTCTAGCCTCCGGCAACGGCTTCGCCGAATATACTTCATCCTTTCTTCCGCACTCAGGATTTAATAACTCATACCCACCCAATTCGGCTGAGGGGCCAGAAGCGGAAAGAGGCACGACCAATGACATTTTCCTGAGGAAGGAAGCCCCAAATGTGGGAGTCATTGCTGTTGTTGCGGTTATCTCCCATCACCAAAAGTTGACCTGATGGCACTTCCTCTGCTTCCCACTGATAGGCTGGAGCCTCAGCAATGTAGTCTTCTTTTTGAGGAATATTATTTAAATACACTTTGCCATCTTTCACTACCACCGTGCTTCCTGGTGTGCCAATGACCCGTTTGATGAAGGCTTGATCTTTTGAGTAGCCTTGAATTTGTAACTGCTGAGGTGGGTCAAACACCACAATATCTAGCCTTTCTGGAGGGTGGAAATGGTAGGAGATTTTTTCTACCACGATGCGATCGCCAATCTCCAGTGTCGGTAGCATTGAATCGGAAGGAATGTAGCGGGGTTCGGCAACAAATGTCCGAATCAGCAATGCCAAGACTAGGGCAACTACAATAATCTGTACATTTTCCTGGACTTGCTGCCAAAAGCCTAACTTTCCATCTTTGACTTCTGGCTGAGAAGTTGCCAATTTTGGAGCCTTATCTGATGCTAAATTTGGGTTCTCTGGGGACATACGAGGTTTCAAAAAAAAGCTGGTAGCGGCACCGTACCAGCACATAACTATCTTTATTGTTTCTCAGCCAAGATACCACGTATGAACTAAACAGTTGTCCGTTATGGGCAGGATCTAGAGCCGGGGCGTAGGAAAGCCAAGGCGCTGATTAGGGAAGCGCCCTCGTAGTCGGGTGAAATTAACAAAAGGGTGAAAAATCCTTAGCAATTAGCCATGAACGATTAACAATCTTCTAACCTAGCCTGCGGCTACGGCTACGCCGAACAACTTGCTAACCTGAGTTCCATCTCAAACCCCCTGTTGCCAATCCCCTATTCTTATTCTCTCTATACGTGAGACGACTTTAATCTTTTTAGCCGTTATAGCCCAGCCATGAGAATTGGTACTTAGACCTGAGATCTTCACCCGCCGAGCTTTATCTAAGTCACCACTAGTCAAACTCACTTTTTTTCCACCTTTAGCGATGATAGTTGTACTTCGCGGTACAGTCACGTAATATCGACCAGACTCTGTTTGCACTACTATTTGGGGAGGAAAAATGCCCATCACCGTAATGATTTCACCTTCAATCGTCAGTACTTCATTAGAAATTGGTGTTGAGAGATTTTCTGGTGTGTTGCTAGAGGAGAGAACAGGTTGCTTAACGACATAGGTAAGGAAGAGCAAATTAAATACTGCTAAACTACCAAGGGAGAAATTTCTCAAGAAATTTGACATGATTCTTCCAGGTTAAAGCGGCTGTGCTCGTGTTGGGAATATGGCTCAGGATGAGGTCTGTCTAAATCTGAAAATAGTCTGAAATCCCAAATCTGGACTTTTAAAACAGAGTGAGTGAGAGCAAATCTCTGTGAGCTTCATTGCCGCCAATCTGAAAAACTAACATAGTCTTTTCCCCAAGGTAGCGTCAACGCCTATGTTACAAATCTGCAATCTTTAGGTGTCAGCAAAGACAATAGGATTGGCACGCGGTATGTAGTTTTCTGCTCAACCCCTTGTAAGAAAGCAGATGCACCCGACTTGCTACGCAGTGTTTCCTTCAGAATGACAACTAACCCTTTGGCGAAAAATTGAGTCAGTAAGTCTTAATACCTAGGTGGGGAAACTTGGCTAGAAGCGATCGCGCTTGTAATTTCTGGTATGAGTCAAAAACTCTCCTCTTCAATCTCGGTGCAACTGTTGACAGCAGAAAACAAGCTGAAATAGAAAGTTGCTAATTTTTACTGAGGACATTAATCATTGCAAATATAAATTGACTCTAGAGGGAGTTTCAACAGAGTAAATACGGAGGTTTATTAATTAACAACTATTTTTAAGGTCTAAACTATAAAACAAAATTCTTTTTTATGACAAGAGCCTAAGCTGCAATTACTAATTTATAAGGATTTTACAAGTTTGCTGCTATTCAAACTATTCACTAATAAAAATTAAGATTATGTAGCTAAAGAAACTTCCTATATTGATAGCAGTGCAGTAATGGCTTTTTGCTTAATTATCTAGGTAGGTAACATTAAGTACATTCCCGAACCTTCTGGCGTTGGCACGAAGGCTTTAGCTGGGATTAGCTTTTACAGGAACTTACGGATGTCGGCGTCGTAAGGTGAGTGCAAATTAGACTTTAAAACTTTTTAATAATCTGCTTATTCACCCTCTCGCTCCTCTTTTAGGGGTTGGGGGTTTTATGTGACCGGAAATGGCTTTAAAATTTTTGCGCTAGCGTAATAAGAAGTGAGCTTTGTTGTGATGGTCGCCGTGCTGTTTAAGAAACGTCCGATTTTACTGGCTAGTTTATCTCTTTGCTTGCTTAGTGTATCGACTGCCTGTGCAACTGCTCCCAACGGGAAATCGTGGGAGAGTAGTTTTGCTGCTGACCCCAATTTGCCGGATAATGGTTTGACGCTGGATCAGTCTTCGCCGCAAGGTAATACACAACCGAATGCGATCGCCCAATTACCAGAAGACTTCCCCTCTGAAATCCCTATTTATCCAGAAGTCCAACTGCAAGCAGCTTCTAATAGCGAACCTCGGTTAGCGCGTTGGACATCTCCTGACCCTAGTAACTTAATCCAAAGCTATTACCAAAAAGAATTTCAGTCCAACAACTGGGAAATTGTCACACAAAATGGTGACGATACCCGTAGCACCCTGGTGGCACGTCGAGATGATCTGCAAGTGAACCTATCAGTTCAACCCACCAGCAGAGAAACGCCTGCTACATCAGAATCGCCCTCCACTGACGCTGCAACTGAACTAACTATCGAGTACAACCGCAATGCGGGTGAAGTTGCGATCGCAGAAAATTCGACATCTGAGCCAGATTCACTCTTAAGGGTAGGCAATATAGGTCAGCGTTTGGGGTTAAATTCCCCAGGCTCATCAACGGCTGATAATTCTACCAATACGCCCCAGACAACAAGCGTTGCCTCAGAGTTTACTGACATTGAAAAAGTCCCCCAATTTCGTCCGTACATTGAAGATTTAGCAGTGTTAGGGGTATTGAAGCCCGACTCTGCCTCCAAAAGTAACTCCGCTAGCGGTGCCTTTGAACCGAACAAAGCCGTCACCCGCCGCCAGTACGCTCGGTGGTTAGTTGCTGCCAATAATCAGGTTCATGCCAACCGCCCAGGGCAACAAGTTCGCTTGGCATCAGGAACATCTCAACCGGCGTTTTCCGATGTTCCCCGTAGCGATCCAGATTTTGCAGCCATCCAGGGATTAGCGGAAGCGGGATTGATTCCTAGTACCCTCAGTGGTGACAGTACTAACGTGCTGTTTCGTCCTGATGCTCCGTTAACGCGGGAAAACCTAGTGTTGTGGAAAACACCCCTTGATACTCGCTCTACCTTACCCAAGGCTTCTGTGGAGGCGGTGCAGGAAACCTGGGGCTTCCAAGATTCTGGCAAGGTTAACCCGACAGCACTACGGGCGGTGCTGGCAGATTTTCAGAATGGCGAGTCTTCCAACATCCGTCGGGTGTTTGGTTATACAACTCTATTTCAACCCCAGAAAACTGTGACTCGTGCTGAAGCCGCCGCCGCCCTTTGGTACTTTGGCAGTCAAGGGGAAGGGCTTTCGGCAAAAGAGGCGCAGCAACTGAAGCGTCAACCGAGTCAGCCAACAGCACAATCGGAGGCTCCACCTACAGGTTCAGAGAATCAATAAAAAATAGTTTCCACTCAGTTGTAGGTAAGCTAGTGGTGGCGTTTCGCAAAACGCCCTATTTTTTGTTCCTAAATATGATTCAACTCAACTATCGACAGGAGTATAATGCGGCGGCTCACGCTCCGGAGGTAAAATTAGTGCGTTTGCTAAGGTAGTGCCAGAGTATCAGCCCTAGGGGATGACGATTGATTTCATTTTTATGTAGTTTTCCTTTGTATTCGCCTAATAGCCTGTAAAGAGGAACGTTGCCGGACATTTTGGTATCAATAATTTGGGCAAGTTCAGGCGATCGCCTGCTAGATTATTTCAAGCTTGGTGCTTAAAGGCTAATGCTCAACAGTTGCCAGATCGGATGAATAAACAGAAACTCTCTCACCTAGTTGGTATTCTCATTAGTTTACTGTTGTTGAGTCTGGCGATTTGGGTAATTACTCGCGAACTGAAGGCGTACAATTACCGCGATGTATTGAATAGCCTGACAAGACTGCCGGACGATCGCCTGTTGATGGGGATAATACTCACAATTCTGGGTTATCTAGTAACGAGTGGGTATGATGTATTGGCGTTGCGCTACATCCGCCGTCAGCTTCCTTTCCCCAAAACGGCTCTGGCAGCATTTACCAGCTTTTGCATTAGCAATAGTGTGGGCTTTTCTTTTTTCACAAGTAGTGCGATTCGCTACCGTTTATATTCAGCCTGGGGTCTATCTAAGGTAGAGATTGCTAAGATCATTGCCTTTGGCAACCTGAGCTTTTGGCTGGGTATGTTTGCCGTTGGCGGTGGATTGTTTTTAGTAGAGCCACTGGCAATTCCTGAAACGCTGAATTTACCCATTACTTCAGCCCATCACATTGGTGGAATTTTTCTGGCTTTGGTGATGGGTTATCTCTTGTTGAGTGCTTGGAGTAAGCGCAAGAGTCTCAAAATCGGCAACACCATACTTGTACTTCCTTCTTTAGAGATCTCAATTGCTCAAATTGCTCTTTCAGCTATCGACTGGGCGATCGCGGGTGGGGTACTTTATGTTTTGTTAACAACCGAGTCAACTTTGTCTTTCCCCGCTTTTTTTAGCATTTACCTGCTGGCACAAGTTGCGGGGATTGTCAGCCACGTTCCAGGTGGCTTGGGAGTTTTTGAGACAGTGGTGGTGCTGTTGCTTGCGCCGACTATCCCTGCTGATGTGGCGCTGGGGTCGTTACTAGCTTATCGAGGCATTTATTACTTTTTACCGTTGATGGTTGCCTTGTTATTGCTTGGCGGGTACGAGCTACGTCGCCGCCTAAATTAACTGAGTTCTTGAAGAGGTCTAATAGACTTCTTGCATGAATTGGAATTACCCCCCTTAATCCCCCCTTGGTAAGGGAGGAAACTATCTCCCTCCCCTTGGCAAGGGGAGGGTTGGGGAGGGGTCTAGAGGATTTGTGCAAGAGGTCGAATGACTGTTATCTGTTCTAATACTCCATCCCATCCCCAACAGACTAATAACTAATGGCTGGCGCAAGTAAAAGCCAGGAATATTACCTAGATGAAAATCACTGTCAAAAGATTGTCACAGCCCTGTCAAATCTAATCGCTAAGCTACTGAGTAAGGTAAGTCTCCTCGCGGTAAGAGTTATGAATGAACAATACGACCCAAGAACAAAGAGCTTCATTAACGAGCAACTGACAGGAAGTGACTACGTTGTATCTCCTATCCAAGACCTTACGACTGCTGAAGCTTTCCGCCAGCGCTGGGAGCAGGATATTACTAGCCGTTTCCGAGAAGCCAGAGCGCGCTTTCCCGAATTTTTTCCCTGTTTTGAGCTAAGGGACAACCCGCAAACAGGATTGCAGTATTCGATCCACTTTCAGCCGTTGACTGGACATGCCAAGGCACTAATCCAGTTTGCTCCCCAGTTCCCACACCAAAAGGAATTTAAGCCAATTGAGCAATTGTGGAACGAAGTCGGGCAAAGTGAGTTAGACATTCTGTTTGAGCGCGTTCCGACTCAGCTAAAGCTCAAGCCACCCAAACAGCTATGGAGTGTGCGGTGGGGCAAACTCATGTTGAGAGTGGGTAGTTTTCGCAAAATCAGATTTCCCGCCTCAATCGCCAGCAACCTAGATTAGTTTGTGCAATCTAGGCGTGGAGTTGTTGCGAGGGAGGGCGTTGTGACATTTTGCTATCATTTGTTGATTCGACCGTTTCTTTTTTAAGACAACCTGATAAAAGGCTTAAGTTAGCGATCGCCTTTCCCCTTTAGAGGCTGAGACTGATTCCCCTTTAAAAAGAATTTTTATACCCAAGCTTTCACGTAGGGGAAACCAACTCTCCAGATAGAGCTTTAGATTGGGTGAACTTGAAACAATAAGAAACTATTGTGTTTCAGGCGATCCCTTCATGGACTTTAACTTTTTTGACCTATTTTGGATTTTTCTTGTATTCTCTTCGCTCCAACCTTGGTGGCAAAAACGCCAAATGGAAGCGAAGCGAGTGCAAGCCTTGCAGGGGTTTGAGCAACAACGCAAAAGCCGCGTCATCTTGCTCATTCATCGCCAAGAGTCTATTAGCTTGCTAGGAATCCCCCTCTCTCGCTACATCTCAATTGAAGACTCTGAACAAATCTTGCGGGCGATTCGTTTGACACCGCCTAATGTCCCCATTGACCTAATTTTGCACACCCCAGGTGGTTTAGTTCTCGCTACAGAACAAATTGCCAGAGCACTAATTCGTCACCAAGGCAAAGTCACGGTTTTTATCCCCCACTACGCGATGAGTGGCGGCACTATGCTTGCTCTTGCCGCTGATGAAATTGTCATGGATGCCAACGCTGTTTTAGGGCCCGTCGATCCTCAGTTAGGTCAAACAGCCGCTGCTAGCGTCCTCAAAGTGGTTGAACAAAAGCCGATTGATAAAATCGACGACCAAACTCTGATTATGGCGGATCTATCTCGCAAAGCCATACAGCAGGTTCAGAATTTTGTCCGCACGCTACTCAAAGATGACTTTCCGACACAGAAGATTGCGCCGGAAAAAGTTGAGTCAATCATCGAAGCCCTGACCACCGGGCGAGTCACTCACGATTATCCGATTACCGTGGAAGAGGCAACCGATCTGGGTTTGCCTGTTACTGTCGGTCTGCCACCGTCCATTTACGGCTTGATGGATCTATATCCTCAACCTCAGGGAGGACGCCCATCTGTACAGTACATCCCCATGCCCTACGAACCCCGCCCTGCTTTACCCGCATCGAAAGGCAGACCGATGGAGGAAAGCAGACCGTAAAGCAAGAGCGCTGTCAGCACTGACTTAGCAGGACTGTTTCACTCCTTGGACTCTTACGGTTCGGCAGGGGGAGAAATTTCGCCTGATCAGCTTGAATTCCCGGTAGAGCCTTGAAGCAGTCAAGGAGGATTACATCCCTCTCCTGAACTAATCAGGAGAATGAAACAACCCTGCCTGAAACCTTACGGGGAAGGGGAGGGTGATGGCGATGGCACCAGGGGCGATCGCGGTGGTAATGGTGAGGACGATGGTACTACAGGCGATCCCTGTGGTGACGGCGATGGCGACGGTACTACAGGTGATCCCTGTGGCGATGGCGATGGCGACGGTACTACAGGCGATCGCTGTGGCAACGGTGATGGCGATGGCGATGGTGATGGTACTACAGGCGATCGCTGTGGCGATGGCGATGGCGATGGTGATGGTACTACAGGCGATCGCTGGGGTGATGGCGAAGGAGAAGGCGATGGTACTACAGGCGATCGCTGGGGTGATGGCGATGGCGATGGAGAAGGAGAAGAAGATCGCTGGGGTGATGGCGATGGTGATGGCGAAGGCGAGGGAGATGCCCCTGGTCTAGGTGCAGGTGCTGCTGGTTGTTTGCCCAGTATTTCCCTAGCTTGTCGGTCAAGAAGCTGACGTTGTCGTAGGGTGATAATACCCGTTACTGGCAAGTTGTTTTGTCTCTGGAACTCCCTGATAACCGCTTCTGTTCGTTCGTCATAAAACTGAGTACGTTCCAAAGGTGGATTTGGCTTAACCACAAGATTCAAGTTGCCTTTGAGAATTCTTACCAAATCGGCAGCGAAATCTTGAGTGTTTGGGCCAGCGATGCCATCAACTTGCAACCTGTAGCCCCGCTGAAATTCCTGCACGGCGGCTCGCGTTGGCTGATCCCTCAGGCTGTCTCCTGGAGTGATGTTATAGCCAAAACCGCGCAAAAGGGTGCGAAATTCTCTGGGGCTATAATCTTGACTGCGAGCGGCTTGGACAGTTTCGTAACTTACTAAACTCGCAGTCAAACCAAAGCTGACTATAGCCAGTGCTGCTCCATAGCGATTCCACATATTATTACTAAGCTCCTCACATTGATCACTAGAGTTAAATAGCAAGTAATTGAAATAAATACAATATAGGCATAATCGGAGAGATAGGAAATTTAATTTTCCAATCCTTTGTTTATTTCTGATGTTTTTTTCCGATTAATGATCATAATCCCCTAAAAAATAAACGTTCTCCTACCCTTGACTTGTTTTATGATTCATTGCATCGGTCAAGGGTGTATTAATTGCTACTATACTTGCGCTATTTTCCGATCTCGCTTGGGCAATAGTTTCTGATTGTTCGTTACTGACAATTAACCATTGACAAGTAAATAATGACGGAATAATTATTAATTATTGATTTATGTCATCCCTCCGAAGACTGAGTTCAAAAACCTCCCATCGCCGTCGCAATCTCTGGTTTGAACGAGTGGTGGCAATTTTAGCCCTCACTAACTATGGAATTGTGTTATTTGACTTAAGTTACATTCCGTGGCGAGATTTTTATCTGCGAGCCTTTCCGGCATTTAGAGCAGACATCGGTGGATTAGATGTGCGGGTTCCTTCTTTAACAGACATTTATGATCCCATCAAGGGAATTGAACCAAATCGAGATACCCAGCGTTATATCGATGCTGTCAATGCGCTGAAAGCCCAAGTCGCACAAACAGGGTTGCAGTCACCAGAAGTTGAACCCTTGCTGGCGAGGTTACGCAATCTCAGCGCAGAAATGATTGACACCAATCCCTTTGAGGTAGCAAATAAGACAGGGGCATTGGAGAAAATTAAAAATAGAATGCGATCGCACGTTCCTAATCAAGGCGATTCTTCCAAGCAAGCATTTCGGGAGTTTTGGAGTCAGGAGTACCTGTCTGGGCAAGGGTTTGCCCAAGCGATCGCCTTTTACAACCAAGAAATTCAGCCCCCCATTGAAACCAACTACTTCCGCCCCTTTGGGGAAACAGGCGACCTTGTTGATTACTTCTGGAAAATCGACATCTGGTTTGCCAGCCTGTTCTTCATCGAATTTCTTCTCCGCACCTACTACATCCATCGGCGTCACGCAGGTTTGCGCTGGCTCGATGCTATGCTCTGGCGTTGGTACGACATCTTCTTGTTTTTACCCCTGTGGCGCTGGCTGCGGATTATCCCCATTGTCATTCGCCTCAACCAAGCCGACTTACTCGATCTCCTTCCTATCCAAAAGCAAATTAACCAGGGATTTGTTGCCAACTTCGCCGAAGACCTTACAGAAGTGATTGTTGTTCGCATCATCAGCCAAATTCAATACTCAATTCGTCAGGAAGATTTCAGCCGCTGGCTAGCGGGAGCCGAAGCCCAAACCTACATCGATCTCAACGACACCAATGAGGTGGAAGCCTTAGTTAAACTGGGGATGGAGATGGCAGTTTATCAGGTTTTCCCTAAAATTCGCCCGGACATTGAAGCTTTATTGCAACACAACATAGACAAAGTACTGAATCAAACGCCAGCGGTTCAGGGACTCCAGAAAGTCCCTGGCATGGAACAATGGCAACACCAGCTTACGGAAAAACTTGTTAAAGAAATCTGCCAAGCCGTATATGACACTGTTAACGGGGCTTTACAACCTGACCCCGTTGGAGGGCAACTCCTTGAGAGATTGATTCAAAATGCCAGCGTCGCCTTTGGTGCAGAACTGCAAGCCAAACACACCCTAGAGCGAGTCAAGTACCTACTGATCGCCTTTTTAGAAGAGGTGAAGATCAACTACGTCGAACGCTTGTCTGAAGAAGACTTAGAGGCTGTATTAGAGCAAACTAGGGCCATCCATCGAATTGCACAACGGTAGTCAAGAGTAGTCAAGAGTAAAGTCTACTTCTCTCCCCAGAGCATTCCGTTGTGCGCTACACTCGGAAATAGAGACGGCAGCTAGTTTGTTTGTCTCTAGGCTTCTTGGAAAAGTTTTGCCTTGAAGTGGGTTAGCCCCACTTTTTTTGTTGGAGTTTTTCAATGACTCATCCTGTAATCCCTCAATTGATTGATTTGGCAACACCAGTGGCAGAACAACTGGGATTGGAGATCGTTGGGGCAGTTTTTCACACCAATCAACGCCCTCCAGTGCTGCGTGTAGATATCCGTAACCGCACTGCAGATACAGGGCTAGAAGACTGCGAACGGATGAGTCGTGCTTTGGAAGAGGAATTGGACGCCAGTGACTTACTTCCAGACGCTTATGTTTTGGAAGTTTCCAGCCCTGGGACTTCACGCCAGCTAATGACTGACCGAGAGTTTATTGCCTTTAAAGGATTTCCTGTCCTGGTCAAGACTTTTGCGCCATTTGAAGGACACAAAGAATGGCAAGGTCAGTTGATTAGCCGGGATGAAACAAATATTTACCTGAACCGCAAGGGGCGATCGTTTGCCATTCCCCGCGAATTGGTTGCTCGGGTACAGCTAGACGAGCAACGGTAAATCACCAAACCGTCAGAGCGATTCGCTTTGCCGCTTTCCGTGTCGTAGTTTTGAATGTGTTGCCTCCGGTTGTTTTCCAGAGGCTAACTGCTAACTACTGCCCACTGAGTACATTACTGGAGTTTTGCTTATGTCAATTGTTAGTCTGCCTGGACTCAAAAAGATGATTGATGAGATCTCTCAAAGCCATAACCTGCCGAGGTCGGCTGTCCAGCAAGCGCTCCGAGAAGCGCTGATCAAAGGATACGAGCGCTACCGCCGTGCTCAACGCTTGGATCGCTTCCATTTTGATGAAGATTACTTTGATAACTTTGAAGTCGATCTCGACGTGGATGAAGAAGGCTTTCGCATCCTCGCCACAAAAACTATTGTTGAAGAAGTTAGCAGCAACGATCACCAAATCGATCTAACAGAAGTTCGGGAAGTCGCCCCTGAAGCCCAACCGGGAGCGGAAGTGGTGCTGGACGTCACTCCAGATCAACGGGAATTTGGTCGGATGGCAGCGATCCAAACCAAGCAAGTGCTGTCACAAAAACTCCGCGACCAGCAACGGAAATTAATTCAAGAAGAATTTGAAGAATTAGAAGGCACCGTTTTGCAAGCCAGAGCGCTACGCTTTGAGCGACAATCAGTGATTATGGCACTGAGCAGCGGCTTTGGTCGCCCCGAAGTTGAAGCCGAACTGCCAAAGCGCGAGCAACTGCCTAATGATAATTACCGCATCAATGCCACCTTTAAAGTCTTTCTGAAGAAAGTGCGCGAAGGCCCACACCGGGGGCCTCAACTGGTTGTTTCCCGTGCTGCTGCTGGCTTGGTAGTGTATCTATTTGCCAATGAAGTGCCAGAAATTGAAGACGAAGTGGTGCGGATTGTTGCCGTTGCCAGGGAAGCCAATCCCCCATCACGTCATGTGGGCCCAAGAACCAAGATTGCTGTAGATACCTTGGAGCGAGATGTTGACCCGGTGGGGGCTTGTATTGGTGCTCGGGGTTCCCGCATTCAGGTGGTCGTCAATGAATTGCGCGGGGAGAAAATTGATGTTATTCGCTGGTCTCCTGACCCTTCAACTTATATTGCCAATGCTCTGAGTCCCGCACGAGTAGAGCAAGTGCTGCTTGTGAATCCCGAAGGACGGCAAGCTCATGTACTGGTGGCAGAAGACCAATTGAGTTTGGCAATCGGAAAAGAAGGACAAAATGTCCGTCTAGCCGCACGCCTGACGGGTTGGAAAATTGATATCAAAGACGTGGCTAAGTACGATTACGAAGCAGAAGGCCGCAAGATGGAGGCGCTGCAAGCCGCTGCCTTAGAAGCCGCAGCTGATGCGGAAGATGAGCAGGAATTTGACGAAGAGTATGAAGATGACGTGATGGAATCTCCTATCATCACCAAGTCTAACGATTGGGATCAGGAGAATATAGACCCGGAAGCACAGCTTGATGAGGAAGAGGAAGAGGAAGAAGCCGTCGATTCTCCGACTTGAGTTACGCTGAGGTTGGCAAAGGAGCAGAAGTGTGAAGGGTGTATATGCGGGATGGGGGTGCGCTAATCAACGTAGACTCTCGTAGCCCCGGATAAATTCATCAAGGGGGCTGGCGCTATTCGCCACTAGCTAATCACAACTGAGGGCCTAATTACTCAGAACGTCAAAGTAACGGTTGCCCATCACTCCTTGAAGTACACTCATGATTTGGGATGCTCGCATCAACGCCTATGGAACCTAACAACCGACGTTGTGTAAGCTGTCGTCAAGTGGCACCTAAGGCAGCCTTTTGGCGTATTGTTAGAGTCTACCCCTCAGGTTTAGTACAATTAGATGAGGGCATGGGACGTTCTGCTTACTTATGCCAAAACTCTAGCTGTCTGGCAGCGGCTCAAAAGAAGAACCGATTAGGGCGATCGCTACGAGCATCAGTGCCTGAAGAGATATACAAAACCCTATGGCAGCGTTTAGCCGCCATGCCAGTAGCAGAAAATGCCCAAGTGGCAACTCACTCTCCCAAAAAATAATCCGTTTGCTGAATGAGTAGCAATCGTTAAAATAGATTAAGGAGAGACAAGTTGATCAAGAATGTTTGGAGGAAAAGGCGTTTTAGGCAAATTTATTAGCACATTGACCAAGCCAGCCGCCTAAGGTTGGAAAGCCAATCTGCTTTTGGAAAGATATTTGCCCGTTAAAAGAAAGAAAATTAGTCTACTCTTTAAGAAGTCGCTCGCTGGCTTCCTGTTAAGCGGGTTTGTTTAAGTGTCAGCGACAATGCAAAGCGTTAAATAGCAATTCTTTGTTCCACACACTCGGTATCAAGAAAATGAACAATTGGTTGTGCGAGCGGTGGTTTATGGTTTAACAACCCAATAGGTAGTAGGGGGGATAGTGGATGAACAACGGCAAAGTAAGAATTTACGAGTTATCACGGGAATTAAATTTGGATAATAAGGACATTTTGGGTATCTGCGACCAGCTCAACATCTCCGTCAAAAGTCACAGTAGCACGATTACAGAATCGGAAGCTGAACGCATACGCTCGGCGGCAGAAAAGTATTCTGACCGTCAAACAGCGGTAGCCAGCCGTGATTCTGCCTCCGCTGAAGGACCATCTTCTGCTAAGTCACTCAATCGTCCTGATGGTCAGCGGAAACAACAAATTTTGGAGATTCGGAAGCCAAAGGCTCGTCCTGTTGCAAATACCCAATCAGGTACTAATGTAGCTACGCCTCCCCAGTCCCCTCAACCACCTAGCCGAGTGGTTGCTGCGTCTCCTAGCAAGCCCACGATCAGCCGACCGATGCCGATTGCCAGCAAGCCGGAAGCGAAACTGGACAAAGAGCAAGAGCCGGAGCTGGAACCGCAGCAGCCGGAAGAGACTGAACCCTCAGTAGCATCTGAGGAAACGTCAGAAGAAAAGTTGCAACTGGTCGAACCTCCTTCACGACCTAAACGGGAGACGGCTCAACTAAGTCAGGTTGAGCGACCCCTTCTCAAGCGCGATCGCCCAGAAGCCCCGGTACCGGAAGCTAGGAGTGCACCTGCACCGCAGCGAGTCAGACCAGCGGTGGGCAAGCAACAGCCAGACTCTTCAGGCTCGTCTACAGAAGTCCGTCGTCCCGCACCACCGTCGATACCCGACTTGCAGCG
The DNA here is from genome assembly GCA_019359445.1 of Kastovskya adunca ATA6-11-RM4. Lineage (GTDB taxonomy): Bacteria > Cyanobacteriota > Cyanobacteriia > Cyanobacteriales > Coleofasciculaceae > Kastovskya > Kastovskya adunca. Next base: position 66,091 of record JAHHHJ010000019.1, read on the forward strand.
TCCGCAACGGAGAGTCAAGCCTTCCCGCGATCAGGAACTTGAGGTTGGGGCAAGCACAGATGAAGATTCAGAAGAGGAACTAGAAACGGTAGATAGCGGGGAGTTGAATCTCCGACGCCCGACGCCTCCTCGGTTGGTGAAGCGCAAGTCCTGGGAAGAGGAAGAAGAAGAAGGACGCGAAACCGCAAAGCCGAACAAAAGCGGCAAACTGAAGCGGCGCACATCACTTTTGGACGAAGAAGACGAAGACTTCGATCCAGATGCAAGCGCAGAGACTGTTTCCTCCGTGGCGGTGAGCTTATCGGTGGCACGTCCGCCTAAGCCAAAAAGCGCATCGGGAGCTTCTCCAGTTAGTCCTGGTCCCAACATCAGTCGTGGGAAAAAGCCACCAGCGACTAGAGGAGATCGCAGTGCGAGCAAATCCGACAGCCGCGATCGGCGTCGTGAGAAAAAAGCTGTACCTGAACGTCCCGATAAACTGCTTCTGACGACCAGTCTAAGCATTCGCGAACTCGCTGAGGCATTAGAAGTCGCAGAAACAGAAATCATCAAGAAGCTATTCTTCAAAGGGATGGCTGTCAACATTACCCAAACTCTGGATATTCCCACCGCCAAGATGGTGGCAGAAGAATTGGGAGTGGAAGTAGAGATAGGAGAAGAAGCTGCTGCCGCTACCAAAGTTACCGAAATGGTGGATGCGTCAGACAGCGAAAGCCTCCAGCGGCGTCCGCCAGTGGTCACTATCATGGGTCACGTTGACCATGGTAAAACTACCTTGCTGGATGCTATTCGGGAAACCAAAGTGGCACAAGGGGAAGCCGGGGGCATTACCCAGCACATCGGAGCCTACCATGTGGATGTTGAGCATGAAGGCAGAATGCAGCAGGTTGTCTTCCTCGACACTCCAGGTCACGAAGCCTTCACCGCTATGCGGGCGCGAGGTACCCGGGTAACTGACATCGCCATCTTAGTAGTGGCAGCGGATGATGGGGTGCGACCACAAACCATCGAAGCCATCAGCCATGCCAAAGCCGCAGGCGTCCCAATGGTCGTTGCCATTAACAAAACCGATAAAGCTGAAGCTCAGCCAGACCGAGTTAAGCAAGAGCTGACAGAATACGGCTTAGTGCCGGAAGAGTGGGGCGGCGATACGATCATGGTTCCAGTCAGTGCTATCCAAAGAGAGAACTTAGACACTCTCCTGGAAATGATCCTACTGGTATCCGACATTGAAGACCTCTACGCTAACCCTGACCGTCTTGCTAAAGGCACGGTAATCGAAGCTCACTTGGATAAAGCGCGGGGACCTGTAGCATCGCTCTTGGTGCAAAATGGCACCTTGCGTGTGGGAGATACCCTCGTTGCTGGCTCTGTCTTAGGGAAAGTACGGGCAATGAGCGGCGACAGAGGAAACCGCGTCGAAGCAGCAACGCCGTCCTTTGCGGTGGAGTTATTGGGACTGAGTGATGTTCCCGCCGCTGGGGATGAATTTGAGGTCTTCGCTAACGAGAAAGAAGCCCGCTCGGTGGCAAGCGATCGCTCCGATGAGCAACGACAGTCTCGTTTGCAACAAGTCATGTCATCCCGTCGTGTCACCCTTAATAGCTTGAGCGCTCAGGCTCAAGAAGGGGACCTCAAGGAACTGAACTTGGTTTTAAAAGCAGATGTTCAAGGTTCCTTGGAAGCGATTCTAGGATCTCTCAAACAGTTGCCGCAAAATGAAGTGCAAATTCGAGTTCTGCTCTCTGCACCGGGGGAAATCAGCGAAACTGACGTTGACTTAGCGGCAGCTAGTGGTGCCGTGGTCATCGGCTTCAACACAACCCTGGCAACAGGTGCGCGCCAATCTGCCGATCGAGCAGGCGTTGATATTCGCGAATACAACATCATCTATAAACTCTTAGATGATATTCAAGGCGCGATGGAAGGTCTCTTAGATCCAGAGCAAGTTGAAGAACCGTTGGGTCAAGTGGAAGTTCGAGCCGTCTTCCCTGTTGGTCGTGGTGCGGTGGCTGGTTGTTACGTACTCTCAGGCAAAGCCGTGCGTAACTGCAACATCCGCGTCCTGCGTAATGGTAAGCAAATCTACCAAGGTATTCTCGATTCCCTCAAACGGATGAAAGAGGATGCTAAAGAAGTCAATGCTGGCTTCGAGTGCGGTGTCGGCGTCGATAAGTTTAACGACTGGCAAGAAGGTGACATCATTGAAACCTTCAAGATGGTCAGCAAGCGACGGACGCTCTCGGCTACCTAAGGCAAAACTTAAAAAGGTAAAAGTCAAAGGAATTCTTTTGGCTTTTACCTTTTGCCTTTTTACTTTTTACTGAAAAAAATGCGTTCTTTCTGGTCTGAGCCTTTTTTGTGGATTCATCTAACAGGGTTGGCAGCATTACCCCTGGCGTTGGAAGTCGTTTGGCTGGGACTGGCAGTAGGGAACCCCCTCCTACCCGTCTGGCTGGAAGTGCTACTCGTCGCTGCCCTTGGCATCGCTCCGGTGCTGTGGATGCAGTTGACCCGTCCGTTTGATATTTTCAGCCTCTTATTCGTCGCTCTCAAGCCGGAACAGTTAACACCGTCTCAGCGAAAACTGTTGCGGGTATTTAAAAACCGCACTAACCCAGTGCTGACCATTACCGCTGCGGTGGTGATGCTGTGGGTCCTCTGGCAAATTTATAAGGCAGCCCCGATAGTGGCAGCAGTAGCTCCTTTGGGTTCAAGTTGGCGAATTGTCGGGCTTTTACTTGCCGGGTTGGCGTTTTTGGGAAGTAACTTGTTTTTGCAGGTGCCTTTGAGCGTTGCCCAAGTTCTCATGACCAGCGAGTCAGAATTCCTAGCCATGGAACCTTATTCTGTAGAAGAAATCCGACAAGCCTTTACTTTACCGGGCTTACCTGTCAACCAAATTTTGCCCGTTGCGGTAACACAGGATTCAGACTTATCGAGTGAAGGTCACTAAACTAAATAGTGTAGGGTCAAAGGCAAAATTCTCTGTTTTTGAGGTTTGAGGACATATATGGCAAGTTCAGCGACCAATACTAGCAACTTCTCTGAAGACCGTCACATCTGGGATAGTCTCAAGCAGGCGATCGCGGCGAGTTCCGGATTTCAAAACTGGCAGCGAGAGCAGTCTCTAGGCAATCAACGTCAGGGGCACTCCCTAGATCAGCAAGTTCGTTGGTATCTCCGGGAAACACTAGAAACTCTGGCTTACTAGGGACTGCCCAATTTGCTTAATTTACAACCTGATGTTGATGTTGGGTAAACGTCCCAATACGTTACTAATTTGCCCGTAGACCTCAACGATGCGATCGCCATCAACATGCACCTCGGGAGTCGGGTAGTTCTGTAGCACTTCAATCAAGGTAATATTTCTATCCTCCAATGCCGAGCCGACTAACGCCGCACGTAAAGACTGGCGATTGGCACTATTGGTGGGAGTATGAATGACCTGACTGACTTGATCTAAAAGCAATTCTCCCGGAGTGCTATTGAGCGTCCGATAAAGAAATATCGGATCGGCTTTGACCTCATTAGTCAATGCTTTCCGAAACTCCTCTGGATTTTGTCCTGCTAGCCGCAGGTAAGAGCGTAGCGAGCTAGAAAGTTCGCCCGTTTCCGCAAAGGTTGTCAGTTCAGGAACTGATACGCTTTCGCGTAGAAAGCGGTATCTCAGCACCACAGAGTCAGCCGCTTCGGCACTCAGGTTACCCAGCCAAATTCCGGCCCCGGCGGCAAAGCCACAGAATAAACGTAGTGATGCCGTTAAACGACTTGAGATTGCTCTTTTACTTTTAGGGATTTGGTTAGCCAATTTCTAATAAAACTTCCATAATTCAGCAATGGGACAAAGAACGACGGTTAAATATAAAACCTCTTCCTTGACCCTTCTCTTCCCAGGATAGAAGGGTTCTTATTATTCTGAAGATAAAAAATATTCTTTGTTCCAGATGCCTAAGTGCTGAGGAGAAAGCACCCCACTCTGTTCGTAGGGAGGAAGCTAGATAGTTTTATGGCTTCTTTGCCTCAACTGACGCTGACAAAACGCGAGGCGGCTAATTGTCGCAGGCGTTGAACATCTTCACGACGCGAAACAGAGAGGGGAACGAAAGTTTCCCCGCATCTAGCTTCAGTAGCGGCAGTTTCCATTCGCGAGCGATCGCTTTAGCTGCCAACGACTTCCCACAGCCTTGAATCCCCACTAAAAGAACCCCTTTTGGAGGAGTGAGATTAAGCGATCGCGCTTCTTTGCTAAACCCAACGTGCGCCCGTTCCAACCAGGCTTTGAGCTGGCTAAACCCTCCCAGTTGGTAGGTATTATCCTCCTCCGGGTAATATTCCAGCAGCCCTCCTTCGCGAATCATCTGGGCTTTGCGTTCCAGTACCCGCTTAATATCCGCACTCCACAGCTTCCCATCCACTAAAGCGGCGTAAGCGATCGCTTGTCTTGCCTGATTGAGCGTCATCCCACTCATCGCTTTGAGCAGTCTCCACGGTTTCCATAACAATCACAGAGTGAAATGAAAGGATCAGGGTTTTCAGGTTGTGAATACTGGTGGGACAGCTCATTTTTAATCATTTGCGATCGCATCATTTAGTATCTACAGTATTTCGTTCAGAAAATTCGGCTAACTAGAACCTATAGATAAAAACAAGCGGTGCGGTGGGATCAGCGTGAGTGTGGTGCTACAAAACCAGCGATCGCTTCACACTTCATTAACTCTCCACCAATAGAAAGATGCTGCATTGTGGCAAAGAAGAGAGAATCAAAACCAACTTCATTCATCTTTATAAAAAATCAGATGTAGTACAGACAAAGTATTGAACCACCAGTACTTCTCCGGCACAAGCGCCTTCCTGATCTACGACACATGCCCCCTGTAATCGGCTTGTTTAGTGGCTTTGCCAACAGACAAGCCATTAACTATCTGTATTCTGGAAGCTGTAGCGAGTGTTTAGGCAATATCGCATCATCTGAAGGAAGCTACACATCACCAGCAAACAGCAGCCAAGGGCGGAAGGTTCTGTTGCAACTAGGCTGGTGTCATGTCGCCATGTCAAAACAATTAAATCAAATTAGTTGAGAAAGAGGAATTTACCAAATGCAAGTCGGAGCAAATTATCTAGGTGACGGTCGTTGTGAGTTTACCGTCTGGGCACCACTGCTGGATAGTGTTGCGGTGCAAGTCGTATCTCCCGAACAACGAGCGATCCCCATGGAGAAGCAGGAGTGGGGGTACTGGAAAGCGATCGCCCAAGACATCGAACCAGGAACAGCGTACTTCTACAAACTCAATGGAGAAACGGATCGACCCGATCCCGCCTCTCAATTTCAACCCAATGGTGTACATGAAGCCTCAGCCGTAGTTGACCATAGCACTATGCAATGGACAGACCAGCAGTGGTCGGGGGTTCCCTTAGAGGAGATGATTATCTATGAGCTGCATGTAGGGACGTTTACTCCCGAAGGCACCTTTGAGGCAATCATCCCCCGCTTAAAAGAGCTGTATGAGTTTGGGGTGAATGCGATTGAGATTATGCCCGTGGCACAATTTCCCGGCAGCCGCAACTGGGGCTACGATGGCGTCTATCCCTATGCCGTGCAAGATTCCTACGGCGGGCCAGAAGCCTTAAAAAAACTGGTTGACGCGGCGCACCAGCAGGGAATGGCAGTGATTCTGGATGTGGTGTACAACCACTTCGGGCCAGAAGGCAACTACATCAGCCAATTCGGGCCATACTTTACAGATACCTATCGCACACCTTGGGGTAGTGCAATCAATTTTGACGATGCCTACAGCTATGGGGTGCGGAATTACTTTATTGAAAATGCCCTTTATTGGTTCCGAGACTATCACTTTGATGCCTTACGCTTAGATGCTATCCATGCTATCTACGACCTAGGAGCAAAGCACCTCTTGCAGGAACTAGGAGAGGATGTTGCCGCCCTTTCCGAAGAAAAAGGTAGAAAGCTTCATTTAATTGCCGAAAGCGATCTCAACGACGTTCGCGTTATTCGTCCGCCTGAGTTAGGCGGTCATGGAATGGATGCTCAGTGGAGTGATGATTTTCACCATGAAATTCACACCCTACTGACCGAGGAACGAATTGGATACTATCAGGATTTTGGGCAATGTGAGCACCTTGCCCAAGCCTACAAAAATAGTTTTGTCCACTCTTGGGACTATTCAAACGCCCGCAAGCGATATCACGGTAGTGATGCTAGCGATCGCCCCGGTCAACAATTCGTCGTTTGCACCCAAAACCACGACCAAGTTGGTAATAGAATGCTGGGTGAAAGATTATCTCACCTAGTTCATTTTGAAGGCTTAAAACTTGCCGCCGGAGCCTTATTACTTTCTCCCAATATTCCCCTGATATTTATGGGAGAAGAATATGGAGAAGATGCCTACTTCCTTTACTTCGTCAGCCATAGCGATCCCGGCTTAGTTGAGGCAGTACGAGAAGGACGCAAACGAGAATTTGCCGACTTTCACTTAGAAGGAGAATACTCAGATCCCCAAAGCGCTGAAACCTTCAACAAATCCAAACTAAACTGGGAATCTCGTCAAGAAGGCAAACATAAAGCATTGTTTGATTTGTATCAACACTTAATTCAACTGCGTCGCACAAACCCCGTCTTAAAACAGTTGGACAAGCAGAACTTAGAAGCTTCCGCAATGGAGGACAAGAAATTAATGTTTCTGCATCGCTGGAATGAAGACAGCCAGATTTTCTGCATCATGAACTTCAAGCAAGAAAGTGTCACATTTGCACCTCAGCTTCCTCAAGGTAACTGGAGCAAAATCCTCGATTCCTCAGAAGAAAAATGGATGGGTGCAGGTTCACAAATGCCAGAACAACTAACCCCCGAACAACAACTAACAATTCAGCCTCAGAGTTTTGCCCTTTACCAAGGGTAAACCATTGATGTAGAGTGCCAATAAATCCTGCCTCTAACTCCCCTCATTCAGGGGGGTTAGAGGAAATCCGCTACTAGTTGCTTAAAACCTCAAGTTACAACATTGTACAGTAGGCATCACCTACCAATAACGACTCGTAACCCTCTCTCTTCTCTCTTTCTCTATCTTCGCTTCCTCTGCGCCTCTGTGGTTAGTTTTTCCATAAATCATATGTCAATACCATAGAGAACACAGAAATTAAATAAACTGCTATCCCTTACTCAGGAGCATTAACTAACCATGCGAATTCCAGCAGCAACATATCGAATTCAATTTCATGTTGGCTTTAACTTTGAAGCCGCAAAAAAAATTGTTCCCTACCTTTCAGAATTAGGAATTTCTGACCTTTATGCCTCACCTATCTTCAAGGCAACAGAAGGAAGCACCCACGGTTATGATGTAGTCGATCCTACGGTACTTAATCCAGAATTAGGAACACCCGAAGATTTTAAGGTATTAGTCCAGGAACTTCAACAGCGCCAAATGGGATGGTTGCAGGACATTGTCCCCAACCACATGGCATACGCTGGTCAAAACCAGATGCTAATGGACGTGCTAGAAAATGGGCCTGATTCTGAGTTTTTTGACTATTTTGATATTGCCTGGGATCAGTCTTATGAAGATAGACGCGGACGCGTCCTCGCCCCTCTACTAGGAAACTTTTATGGCGACAGTTTAGAAAACGGTGAAATTCAGCTTCAGTATGATCAAACAGGATTAAGTGTTAATTACTATAATCTGAGATTACCAATCAGAATTGAATCCTACGTCCAGTTCCTTACCCATGAACTAGGAAAGTTAGCGAGAACTCTAGGCAGACAGCATCCCGATTTTGTTAAATTACTGGGGATTCTCTATCTCCTCAAAAATCTTCCTAGTGAAACTAAAGGGAGAGAACGCTACGATCACATTGCTTTTGTTAAAGGGCTTTTGTGGGAACTTTACACCCAAAATCCTGCCGTTGAAGAATTTATTCAACATAATATCGAAACTTTTAATGGAGAATCTGGGAATTCTAAAAGCTTCGATCTTCTAGATAGTCTGCTTTCAGATCAGTTTTATCGTCTTGCTTTTTGGAAGGTTGGGGCTGAAGAAATTAATTACAGACGATTCTTCACTGTTAACGAGTTAATTTCGGTAAAGGTTGAAGAACTTAAGGTATTTAATAAAACTCACTCCTTGATCAGCCAACTTGTTGAAGAAGGAGCTATAACAGGTTTACGTATTGACCACATTGATGGATTGTACGACCCTACTCAATACCTAGAACGTCTCAGAGAAAAGATGGGAGATGTTTACATCACTGTCGAAAAAATTCTTGAACTGGATGAACAGTTACCAAACTTTTGGCCAATTCAAGGAACCAGCGGTTACAACTTCTTAAATTATGTCAATGGCATTTTTTGTAAAAGTGTGAATGAGGAAAGGATGAGGTCAATTTATGCCCAATTCACAAACTTAGATGCACCTTACGAAGAGCTGGTTAAACAAAAGAAAGCTTTGATTGTTGAGAAGAATTTAGCAGGCGATGCTGATAATTTAGCCCAATTATTAAAGCGGATTTCCGGTCAAACCCGAGGCGGTAGTGACTTTACACAATACGGATTGAAGCGAGCGCTGGTTGAGATTTTAACGCTCTTCCCAGTTTACCGGACTTATGTCAACGAAGATGGTTTAGACGAATCAGATCGTCAGTATGTACAAGCGGTGATTGCCAAAGCTAGGGAAGATTTACCGCTACTGTCAAAAGAGCTTGATTATATCGAAGAGATTCTTTTGCAGAAAAACGGAGAGCCTTTAACCTCAGAACAAAAAGCAGAACGGCTTCACTTTGTTATGCGAATGCAGCAGCTAACGGGCCCGTTGATGGCAAAGGGAGTAGAAGACACGCTTTTGTATGTCTACAATCTGCTGTTATCGCTAAATGAAGTGGGCGGAAATCCCGGTCATTTTGGTCTACAACCTGCTGATTTTCATGCCTTTAATCAGACCAGAAAAACTCATTGGTCTCAGGCGATGAGTGCAACGTCCACTCATGACACCAAACGCGGAGAAGATGCCAGAGCGAGAATCAATATCCTTTCGGAAATTCCTGATGAGTGGGAAACTCAGGTAAGAACTTGGAGCGAACTTAATCGCCAGTTTAAAAAACTAACTAAGAATCGGGCGATTCCTAGCAGTAACGATGAGTATTTCCTTTATCAAACATTAATCGGTGCTTTTCCGTTTGATGAGCGCGAATATCCCGAATTTATTACTCGTGTCAAAGATTACATGATCAAGGCAGTCAGAGAAGCCAAGGTTTATACCGCTTGGCTACGTCCAGATAATGAATATGAAGAAGGGTTCATCAGCTTTGTAGAATCCATTTTGCAGCCTTCGGAGCAAAATCAGTTTTTGGAAAAATTTAGACCGTTCCAGAAGGTAGTTGCTGATTATGGGATCTACAATTCTCTTTCCCAAATTTTGCTAAAAAACATGGCTGTGGGTGTTCCCGATCTCTATCAGGGAACGGAGTTGTGGGATTTGAGTATGGTTGACCCCGATAATCGGCGTCCGGTAGATTATGAACAGCGGGTTGCGTTTTTGCAAGACATCAAAGAAAAGGCGCAACAAGACATTTTGAAGCTGGTTAATGAGCTACTTTCTACGAAAGAAGATGGCAAGATTAAGTTGTTTTTGACTTACAAGGTGCTACAGGCAAGAAATGAAAATATGGAGCTTTTCCTCAAGGGTGACTATTTGCCCCTGAAGGTGGTTGGCAAGTTTCAAGATTGTATTGTGGCGTTTGCTAGACAAGTGGGGGATAAAGTAGCCATTACTGTTGCGCCTAGATTACTCACAAGTCTAGTAAATCCGGGAGAACGACCCCTCGGCGACGTGTGGGAAGATACCGCTATTCAACTCCCAGCGGGAATGCCGTCAGTTTGGAAAGATGCGATCGCGGCTCAAACTCTGCAAGGAAACGAGGCTATACCCGTCAGTGAGGTGTTGAAGAATTTTCCTGTGGCGCTACTATTTGGTCAAAGCAATTAGGTTAATTTAGCCCCGCTTATTGACAAATCTGGCATTGCCCAACCTATCTGTAGGTTGGGTTTTTTTTGCACTTACTTCAGGTTAAGTAGCGATCGCTCCTATAAGTAGCACGGCGTAAATAGTTAAAGGTTTGTAGTCAAGGCTTCAGCCCTCAAAACACGAACCAATTTAAGAAATCTTACATTGCAACACCTGGTTTGATTGATTCTCGCCTACTTGATTGGCTGCACTTTTCAGCTAGCTGATGATAGCGGCGCACCTATCTGAGAGGGTGTAAAAGCGAAAGATTTCCCTGGGTGTGAAGTGTCCACCCGGAACAACTTAGGTGATATATTGAGAACTTAAGTCATTAAAGCAAACACTTAAGTAAGATCTTGCTGCGACTGAGAAGTTGACATCTCAGCCGAAAAGGCTTGTATAAGCTAAATACGCCAGTCTCTAGAGGACAATTAAGTTTTTTTTGGCGTGATGGTTTCTCAATTATTGAGACATTTTCTAAACAAAAGTTGATAGGAAGGAGAAGGGGAGTATGAAGCGTAGGAAATTCTTGACGTTTGTAGGACTAGCAGCGATCGCAGGTAGTTTAGTCGTTGCCTGTAATGGGGAACCCACTGCAACCAACCCTTCTCCTGGAAATCCCGCTAGTCCTGCGGCGACAGGAGAGGAATTGACGATCTACTCCGGTCGTAATGAAGAACTGATTGGCCCCCTATTAAAGAAGTTTGAAGCGGAAACCGGAACTAAGCTCAACGTGCGTTATGGCGATACAGCAGAGCTAGCGGCAGCAATTTTGGAGGAAGGTCAAAATAGTCCTGCGGATATCTTCTTTGGTCAAGATGCCGGGGCATTAGGGGCGCTGCAAACAGAAAATCGCACCCAAGCTTTACCCGACACAGTTCTCAACAAAGTCGATCAGCGCTTCCGTTCCCCTGAAGGGGAGTGGGTAGGAATTTCAGGTCGCGCTCGCGTGCTAGCCTACAATACCCAAGAGATTAACGAGAACGAACTGCCCAATTCTATCTGGGACTTGACGGAGGAGAAGTGGCGCGGTCGAGTGGGTTGGGCACCGACGAATGGGTCATTTCAGGCGTTTGTCACAGCGCTGCGGGAGATAGAAGGGGAAGAGCGTGCCCTAGAGTGGCTCAGAGCAATGAAGGCGAATGGGACTCAATCTTATAAAAACAATACAACCATCATCGAAGCGGTTGGTCGTGGAGAAGTCGAAATTGGTTTAGTGAACAACTACTATCTGCCTCGCTTCAAGGCAGAAAACCCAAACCTTCCGGTTGCCCATCATTACACCCAAGAGGATGCTGGGTCGATGATCAACGTGGCAGGGGTCGCTCTCCTCGATGCTAGTGACAATGAGGAGCAAGCGATCGCCTTGGTTGAGTATCTGCTCATGCCGGAGTCTCAACAGTACTTTGCCAACGAAACTAACGAATATCCCCTAATTCAAGGCGTTGCCCCTTCGGAGGGTCAGGTGCCCCTCGCTGAAATCAATTCCCCAGGAATCGACCTAAGTAACCTCGAAGACCTCGAAGGCACCCTATCACTACTCCAGAAAGCTGAAGTGTTGTAACCTAGAAAGCCGCAACAAACAATTAACAGCACATTCTGTGTTGAGCGTTTGTTGCTCCTTTTTCTGACTCCATGTTGTAGTGTCAAATCAAGCATCACGTCCCGATAAAGCGACCCAAGTCGTGCGGGGAAAGTCTCGGGTAGCTAGACCTCCCCTGTTCCTTGTGGTGATGGGCACAATTACCGCCACTGCCATTGCCCTACCCTTGGCCTACCTCGTTATCCGGGCGCTGGGAATCGGTGGGGCGGAATTTTGGGCATTTGTGGCGCGAGAGCGCACGCTCGAAATTGTTTTCAATAGCATCGTTATGGCAGTGGCGGTGACCTGTTTATCGGCTCTGATTGCCATACCCCTCGCCTTCTTAACCGTTCGCACCGACCTACCCTGGCGGCGGTTTTGGTCGATTGTCACCACCTTGCCCCTAGCGATCCCCACCTACGTGGGCAGCTTTGCCCTGATTGCCGCCTTCGGGCCTAGGGGCAGCTTGTTGCAGTCCTGGCTTGCCCCTCTAGGCGTGGAGCAACTGCCTTCGATTTATGGATGGCCGGGGGTGATTGCCGCCATTACCCTCTTTTCCTACCCCTACCTGCTCTTGAGCGTCCGGGCTGGTCTTCAGGGAATTGACCCGGCACTAGAAGAATCGGCTCAGAGCTTGGGTTATGGTTCTTGGTCTGTGTTTTTTAGCGTCACCCTGCCCCAATTACGACCCTCAATTGTGGCGGGTTCACTGCTGGTTTCCCTGTACGCGCTTCAAGACTTCGGGACTCCGTCGTTGATGCGGTTTGACTCCTTTACGCAGGCAATTTTTATCCAGTACCGTGCCAGTTTTAACCGCAGTCTTGCCGCCGCCTTAGCGTTGATGTTGGTGGTTTTGGTGCTGATTATTCTCTGGTGGGAGCATCAGGCGCGATCGCGGGCAACTTACTACAGCCGAGGATCAAACTCGAGGCGATCGCGCCAACTAGTACCCTTGGGTCGCTGGAAACTTCCCGCCCTGGCATTTTGCTGTCTGGTGATGGGAATATGTCTGATTTTACCCTTGGGAATAATCCTGTACTGGCTACTGCGATCGGCAACCCCTCTACAGGCTTTACACAATGTCATTCCCCTGACGTTGAATTCTGCCTGGGCCGCAGGACTCGCTGCCCTATTTTCTACCCTGTTTGCCTTGCCTGTGGCAATTTTGTCCGTACGGTTTCCAGGACGCCTGACCACGATGATAGAACGCGGTACCTACATCGGTTTTGGTCTACCGGGGGTCGTTGTCGCTCTATCCTTAGTGTTTTTTGGTGCTAACTATCTACCTTGGCTCTACCAGACAATGCCGATGCTGGTCTTTGCTTATCTGGTGCTATTTTTGCCCCAATCGGTTGGTACTGTCCGGAGTTCCCTGCTGCAAGTCAACCCATCAATAGAAGAATCTGCCCGTTCTTTAGGGCGAACTTCCTGGCAGACTCTCAAGGAAGTAACAATCCCCTTAGTACGCTCCGGAATCGCCAGTGGAGCCGTGTTGATTTTTCTGACTGCGATTAAGGAACTGCCTGCAACGCTGCTGTTGTCGCCGATTGGTTTTAGAACCTTAGCCTCACAGATTTGGGTAGCAACAAGCGACGCCGTGTTTGCCGATGCAGCAGCGGCGTCTCTAGCAATGCTGTTGCTGTGTGCCGGACTCACCTTAGTAGTGATCTCTCTAGAACGACACCGCCGCAAATGATTAAGAGGTGGGGAGTCCTCGCATCTGGCGCAGCACCAGAATTGATCGCGCTACCACGGGTATCAATTGATTGCCTGTATAAACCTTCTCCTCAGTGAGGAAGCGAGGCTCTTTGGTGTCAATCACAACCGCCCATTCTCTCTCATCTAGCCCAGCGGGGAGGCCAAACTCAATCATTTCATAGTGAGCGTTAAAGAACAGGAAGAAACTATCATCGCTAATGCGCTCGCCTTTTGGCCCCACAGTAGGAATCTCGTCTCCATTCAAGAAAACGCCAATCGCCTTAGCATAACCGATGTCCCATTGCTCCTGAGTCATCGCGGTGCCGTCGGGATTGAACCAACCGATATCGCTAACACCCGAACCGTGGATGGCGCGACCTTGAAACCACTTGCGCCGTCGAAATACCGGATGCTGACGGCGGAAGTAGATTAGTTCGCGGGTAAAGTTCAGTAGATCCGCATTTCCCTCTGGCAAATTCCAATCAAACCAAGAGAGTTCATTGTCCTGGCAATAGGTATTATTGTTGCCTTCTTGTGTACGCCCCATCTCATCACCCCCCAGCAGCATCGGGATGCCCTGAGAGAGCATCAGAGTCGCCAGGAAGTTTCGCCGCTGCTTCTCCCGCAACAGCAACACTTTTACGTTATCCGTTTCCCCTTCAACTCCACAATTCCAACTTCGGTTGTGGTTTTCCCCATCCTGGCTATTTTCCCCATTCGCCTCGTTATGCTTCTCGTTGTAGCTAACCAAATCGTTGAGGGTGAAGCCATCGTGGGCGGTGATGAAGTTGATACTGGCATTCGGTCTACGCCCATTCACCTCATAGAGGTCAGGGCTACCTGTGAAGCAGTAGGCAAATTGCCCCAATCCACTCTCCTCGCCGCGCCAGAAGTCCCGCACGGTATCGCGATACCTGCCATTCCACTCTGACCAGAGGAGCGGGAAGTTTCCGACTTGATAGCCACCTTCTCCCACGTCCCAGGGTTCAGCAATGAGCTTCACATCTGCCAGCACTGGGTCTTGGTGAATGATGTCAAAGAACGCCGCTAGGCTATCCACTTCAAAGAGTTCTCGTGCTAGGGCTGAGGCAAGATCGAAGCGGAAGCCATCGACATGCATCTCTGTGACCCAGTAGCGCAGGCTATCCATGATTAACTTCAGGACTTGGGCTTGGCGCACATACAACGAGTTTCCGCAGCCTGTAAAGTCCATGTAGTAACGCGGATCGTCTTCCATCAGGCGGTAGTAAACAGCGTTGTCGATGCCGCGCAGTGTCAGGGTTGGGCCTAAGTGACTACCTTCTCCGGTGTGGTTGTAGACGACATCGAGGATCACTTCGATTCCGGCGAAGTGCAACGCTTTGACCATCTCCTTGAACTCGATGACCTGCTGACCTGACCCTCCACTGGCGCTGTAGCCGGAGTAGGGGGCTAAGTAGTTAATGGAATCATAGCCCCAGTAATTGCTGAGTTCTTTGTCAACGAGGTGTCCAGGACGGGAGAGGAAGTGATGCACCGGGAGCAACTCAACGGCGGTAATCCCAAGGGATTGCAGATAAGAAATTGCCGCCGAATGCCCCAGTCCGGCATAGGTACCGCGCAGTTCTTCTGGGATCTCCGGGTGCAGCTTGGTAAAACCCTTGACATGGGTTTCGTAGATTACTGTTTCATGCCACGCCGTTTTCAGTAATTTGTCATCCCCCCAATCAAAGGACTGATCGACGACAACCGACTTGGGGATCAGATGAGCGTCATCGAGATCGGACATGGATAGGTCTTCTTCGGAAGCGTCCCAAGAGTAGCCAAAGAGTTCTTCACCGTAGCCAATTTCCCCATCAATTGCTTTTGCATAGGGGTCAATCAGCAATTTGTTGGGGTTGAAGCGATGACCTGACTCCGGCGCATAGGGGCCATGCACTCGGTATCCGTAACGTTGACCCGGTGCCACCCCCGGCACATAACCGTGCCAGACGAAGTTGTTGACTTCAGTTAGGGACAAGCGTGTCTCCTCATCGTCTTCGTCAAACAAACAAAGTTCTACGCCTGTTGCATTTTCACTGAACAAAGCGAAGTTTGTCCCTTTGCCATCCCAATTTGCTCCCAAAGGATAGACATCGCCAGGCCAGAGTGCATAGTACATAGGGTAATAATCCAGTAAAAAGTGATAATGAGCCAGAATTAAGGTTTAAGAGGAGCGTTCCAGTCAGGGTACAGGCATTTACAGCCGTTTTCAGTTAACTAAGCCACATAGACGTGCAGAGGCACAAAGGTTTATGCCCTTAACTGCGATCGCTTCTTGGTGCAAGTTGCTGTAATCCATCAGCCCTAAAAAGCCTCAAGGACTGAGAGTGTGTTCAAAAAGTACTGTAGTCCTTCTGAGTTCAACAAAGTGAAGCTTACTAACTGCTTCGCGATCGCTCCCTAGGCGCTACGCGCAAGCTACGCCAACATCATGACATCTTCTCGCCCTTTCAAACACGTTCTGACGAAGGAACGCGATTGTGTTGTTCGACGCTATTAAGCTATTGGTTTGACTGAGGTTCAGGACTTAGGGGCTTTTGCCCTACAGCCCAACCTCTTCGTTATTTTAAAGAAATCTCTGTCAAGAAACAACTTTATCCTTGATACCGATATAGCTCTGCAAGGATTCCTCTGTGATCCCTGTAACCTTAGCAATCTCAGCTAAGGAAAGTTTTCCTAACAGCAGCTTTTCAATCAAGTCCTTGGTTTTCCGAGGGATGACTTCGCTTGGGAAGTTTTGCATATAGCGGCTTGCTGTAAATTAGTGAGATCGCCGTAACAATTTTTCGCATGGCTTATACTATCTAAACTATCATCTAAGTAATTATTTGGCTGTCCGCTAGCGTACGGTGTTGTTTCTATAAGCCTCATGCGCCAACCCATAGCATCCAACAACCTGCAATAGCTTCCCCCTAAACTGAAGTTGCTTACTTCATCAGAAGGCAAGAGGGTTACTATATAACTACCTGAGTACGTATCTTTATAACAAATTCATTTTTTGATTAAGTGAGAATTACCAGCTTTATTTATTTGCTTAGAGCAAGAACAATATTAATAAGGCTTTAATTTTTGTGTCTGAAAGCTTTCACAATTCCAGTGGTAATAAACTTTTGGCAGCTCTACCTAGGGAGGACTATGAACGTCTCCTTCCTTATTTAGAGTCTGTCTTCCTTGATTTTAAGCAGTATCTCTATCTGCCCAACCAACCCATCGAGTACGTTTATTTTCCCCTTGATGGCATCATTTCTCTACTGACGGTTTTGGGAGATGGTGGAACAATCGAAGTAGCGACGGTGGGCAATGAAGGAATGATCGGTATTCCTGTCTTGCTGGGAGTAGATCAGCTCCCTGCTGAGACTATGGTGCAGGTTCCTGGCAAGGCTCTGCGAATGCAGGTGGATGTATTCAAAAGGGAAGTACCTGTAGGTAGCTCCTTTCATAAGCTACTGCTACTCTATGTACAAGCGCGGGTCAATCATCTCATGCAATCGGCGGGCTGCAACCGACTGCACTCGATTGAACAGCGATGCTGTCGCTGGTTGCTGCTGACTCAGGATCGAGTAGCTACAGATGAGTTTCCCTTGACTCAAGAGTTCCTCTCCCAAATGCTAGGGGTGCGCCGAGCTAGCGTCAGCGAGGTTGCTGCAACTCTCCAGAAGGAAGGATTAATTCGCTACAATCGCGGAAAAATGAAGGTTATCGATCGTGAGCGCTTAAAAGCTACTTCCTGTGAATGTTATCAAGTCTTCACTGAAGAATACGAGCGCATATTAGGATTTCCACCAATCAAAAATGAAGTATGAAGGGTGAAGTATGAAGGGTGAAGTATGAAGTATGAAGGGTGAAGTATGAAGTATGAAGGGTGAAGTATGAAGTATGAAGGGTGAGTGTAGTTATCCCCCTGCTCCCCCACTCAGGAGGACTCAGGACTTTGAGAGCTTGCTAATTCCTTTTTTTACCAAAAAATTTTAGTATTCAGCCTTCTAAAGAAGGCTGAATACTTTCTCTGATCTAATACTACTTTTTGGGTCATTACTAACTCGCTTAGGGTGGAGGCGATCGCCTGAAGAGGGAGAATGAAATCAACTTTTCCAGTATCAATGGCAGACTTGGGCATACCGAAGTGCTCAGAAGTTGCCTCATCTTGGGCGATCACTATGCCGCCATGATTTTTGATTGCCACCACCCCTAGAAGACCATCGCTTTTCTTACCCGTGAGGACAACTGCGATCGCTTTTGATTTGAAGCTACTCGCTAGCGACACAAACAAATTATCGGCAGCGGGACGGACAAAGTTCACTTTGGGTGTATCTGACAGGGAAAGGGTGCCGTTTGGGTTGACCAACAGGTGCCTACCAGAAAGAGCAATGTAGACGTTCCCCGGACGCAACCGATCCCCTTCTTCTGCCTGTTTGACAGGTAGAGCTGTGCGCTGGCTGAGGATTTCTGCCATATAGCTGCGATACTCGCAACTCAGGTGCTGTACTACGGTAATGGCTGCCGGAAAGTCTGACGGTAAGGCAGAAAGAACTTCACTAATAGCTTTCAGACCCCCGGTAGAAGCCGCTATTGCTACGACTTTCAAAGCGGCGTTAGGAATGTTAGATAAAACTCCCTGCTCCTGTTTTGTAGTCATATTAGTTTTTTCTTTGCTCAAGTGAACTGTATGCGAATGTCACTGACTTGAGTGGACAATGGTTGTTTTTGGGAAAAACCCAGCTTGGGGGGCTTCCCCCCAATCCCCCCACTCTTGGGATGAGTGCCTCCCCCAGACCCCCTGCACAAGGTTTAATCTGTTGTGATTTCTTACATTCAGTGACTTTGAACTATTTACCTTGCCTGGTTGGGCGATATATATGTACTCTAGCGTACATAACAAAAAAAATTAGGGGCGAACCTTGGTTCGCCCCTAATCCGATAAAACGACTATTTAATTGGATATTAGCTGCGCTTAAAGAAGCAGACTGACATGGGTGGCAAGCTGATATCTAATGAGTAATGTTGGTTATGCCAGCCAATAGATTCGGCATCCTTACCGCCCAAATTACCAACACCGCTACCACCGTATTCTGGTGCATCGCTGTTGAGCATTTCTTTCCAGAAACCGCCCTCAGGGACACCAATCCGGTAATTGTGGCGAGGCTCTGGGGTAAAGTTGCAGACGACTAACACTTTCTCCTCAGGGGATTTGCCTTTTCTGAGTAAGCTTACGATGCTGTGTTGGTAATCGTCGCAGTCTACCCACTCAAACCCAGCCGGTTCGCAGTCGAGTTCGTGCATAGCAGTTTCACTGCGGTAAAACTGGTTCAAATCCGCTACCCACTTTTGCAAACCTGCATGAGCAGGGGACTCTAACAGATGCCAGTCTAGGCTGCGGTCGTGATTCCATTCGCTCCACTGACCAAACTCGCACCCCATAAAGATCAGCTTTTTGCCGGATTGGCTGTACATGTAGCCAAAGAGCGATCGCAAATTTGCAAATTTTTGCCAGTAATCCCCCGGCATTTTGCCAATCAACGACCCCTTCCCGTGAACTACTTCATCATGGGAAAGCGGCATCACAAAGTTTTCGTTGAACGCATAAAGCATTCTAAATGTCAACTGATTGTGATGATATTTCCGGTAAACCGAGTCATAAGACATGTAGTCGAGGGTGTCGTTCATCCAGCCCATATCCCACTTCATGCCAAAGCCTAAGCCACCGACATAGAGGGGGCGAGAAACCTGTGCCCAGGAAGTAGACTCTTCAGCGATCGTTTGCACATCCGGGAAGCGCTGGTAAACGGCTTCATTAAAGCGTTGCAGGAAGGAAACCGCCTCCAGATTTTCTCTACCGCCGTTGATATTGGGAATCCATTCCCCTTCTTTGCGGGAGTAATCCAGGTAAAGCATCGATGCCACAGCATCCACCCGCAGCCCATCAATATGGCACTTGTCTAGCCAGAAGAAGGCACTACTAATCAGAAAAGAGCGGACTTCATGGCGACCGTAGTTGAAAATGAAGCTGCCCCAGTCGGGATGGAATCCTTGACGCGGATCGGAATGTTCGTACAAATTCGTCCCATCAAAGAATGCCAGCCCATGCTCATCGGTGGGGAAGTGGGAAGGCACCCAATCTAAAATTACGCCAATGTCATGTTGATGCAGGTAGTCCACCAAGTACATAAAGTCTTGGAGAGTACCGTAGCGGCTAGAAGCGGCAAAGAAGCCTGTGGTTTGATAGCCCCAAGAGCCAAAGAAGGGGTGTTCAGTCACCGGGAGAAACTCAACGTGAGTAAACCCCATTTGCTGCACGTAGTCAGCCAACTTATGGGCAAGTTCCCGGTAGGAGAGGGAGCGATTGCCATCCTCTGGAACTCGCATCCAAGAGCCGAGATGCACCTCATAAACAGACATTGGTGCATTCAAGGCATTGTGACGCCGACGTTTTGCCATCCAATCCTGGTCATTCCAGGTATATTCGGTGTCCCAAATCACTGAGGCAGTCTTGGGAGGCACTTCATAGGAAATTGCCATCGGGTCAGCTTTTTCAACTTCGTAGCCGTTGTGCTGGGAGACGATGTGGTACTTATATATCTCGCCCTTTTTCAAACCCGGAATAAAGCCTTGCCAAATTCCTGAATCTCCTCGCTTCTGGAGGGGGTGAGTGTCTCGCCACCAGTTGTTGAAATTGCCTTTGACCGAGACACTAGACGCATTCGGTGCCCAGACGGCAAAGTAAGTTCCTTCCACACCGTTGTGGGTCATGGAGTGAGAGCCTAGCTTTTCGTATAAGCCGAAGTGAGACCCTTCATTGAATAAGAACAGGTCATCATCCGTGATTAAGCTCACGTCAGTGTAAACGTTTGGGTATGTGGTTGTCATAACTAAATTTAAGATCCTTGTGGTTTCCAATTGCTTAACGCGGAAGACTCTAATAACTGGAGAATCCGCTTCAGGGGAATATCTACCCAATCTGGGCGATTATTCAGTTCGTAGCCCAACTCATAAATTGACTTCTCAAACAGATAAGCATCGAGAAGTACTTGCAACTCTTGGTTAGTCTTGGGGATGAATGAGGCATCGCTGGCTGTTGCTAGATAAGTATTCATGTAGGTGTTACTTACCCACTCAAACCAGAACTGCGACCATTGCTCCATCACTTGTTGGTTGTCGGGGCGAATCAGTCCGTTTTCGACTTCATTGCGGAACGCCAGGGTGATGGCGTAGTTGAAGGATTGCAACATTCCGGCAACATCCCGCAGGGGCGATCGCTTCATCCGTCGTTCACCTAAAGGACGGGCGGGTTCTCCCTCGAAGTCAATAATGATAAAGTCTTTACCCGTAAACAGCACTTGTCCGAGGTGGTAGTCTCCATGACAGCGGATTCGCATTGCCGTGATCTTTTGATTCACCAAGGCTTTGAAGCGATCCATAATCTGCTCGTGGCGATTGAGAATCGTCTGCGCCAACTGTTGCGTCTCCGGTGGGAGTACGTCCAGCCGCTTTTTCAACAACAGCAATACCTGCCCGGTGAGGTTACGCATGTACTGATAAATCGAGCGCTGGTAGAACGAGGAAAACGCCTCTGGGGCAAAGTTAGGATTTTCCGTATCTGACGCTAAGGCAAGATGCAGTTCGGCTGTGCGCTGTGCCAAGAGTTCGGTACTACTTAAGTAGTTAGCGATCGCGTCGTAACCAATCGGGGGATTTTCTGCATTCGGCTGCCCGCTTAGAGCTTCTGAGGGAAGTTGTATCTGCTGCAACTGCTCTTCGGGCAGTAGCATCACATGCTCGAAGTAATCCCGTAGACCATCAAGGGTGTAAGACCAAGCATCTCTGGTATCTGGGATAAATTCTTGTAATATCCCCAGAGTTATCATGCCCCCGTCTGAGGTGCGGTACTCTAAGGCACCTGCAACTGCCGCAAAGTGTTCTAAGACTTTTTTCTCGGTCAGGAAGCGTCCGATTTCTAGATCGGGGTTAATACCTTCTTCAACTTTGCGGAACAGTTTGAGGATCAGGCGATCGCCATAATTGATCGAAGAATTGCTCTGTTCGCCCCGTAGCAGCGATGGCTCTAAGTGCGTCCCATTGAGACCCATGTTTTTGAGTACATCAGTAGACAGGGTTACTAAGTCCCCATGCTTCCCGGAGAACTTATGATGGTGGGCGATCGCCTCTAAGGGAATATTCAAAAAGTCCTTATCAAAGAGAGCCTCGTACAGCACGCCACCCGTGTCTTGTCCTCGAATTTGGATGTTAGCCACCCCGTGCTCGTATTGAGCGCCGACCTGTTCGCTTCCCACCGCTTCTTCCCCATAAGCTAGTGGCAACATATAAGTTTCGGGATCGCCTTCGGTGTACTCCACCTGTAGCAGCACCAAGTAGCCTTTATCTTCCTTGAAAGGCACAGGGATGGTTTCTCTGATATGGGTAGAGCGAATCTTCCGCGCCTTACCCCCAAACCAGCGACAGCTATAGAGATAATCTGCCAAGATCGACTCCATCGTCGTTTTCGCTTCTGAGGCAGAAAATACCGTTTCCCAGCGGTCATTAACCACCACCGGGGAATGGGGTTTGTAAGTTTGAGGCATTTGCAGTTCTGCAGCTTGCGCCTGGAGGGTGAACCAATAAAAGGCGTGGGGGCCAAGGCTGAGGAAGTAAGGCTCCTCGCTGATTTCTGGAAACTCGGTACGACCAAAAATCTCAACTGGTTTCATGCCCGAAAAGGCGGATAAATCGACCTCTACTGCTTGGATAAAGCGGGACAAGTTCGCCACCACCAAGATATGTTCTCCGGCGTAGGTGCGCGTGAAGGCAAGCACTTTGCGATTTTCTGGGTGCAAAAATTCAAAGCTGCCGCGACCGAAGGCTTGGAAGCGCTGGCGGATGCCCAACATGCGTTTTGTCCACCACCAGAGGGAGTTGGAGTTGGCTTGTTGCGTCTCGACGTTAACGGCTTCGTAGTGATGTTCCGGATCGATAATTACCGGGAGATAAAGCTTTTGGGGATTGGCGCGACTAAAGCCGGCGTTGCGGTCTGCACTCCACTGCATCGGCGTGCGGACACCATTGCGATCGCCTAGATAAATGTTATCTCCCATGCCGATTTCATCCCCGTAGTAAATCACGGGGGTGCCGGGGAGAGCCAGCAATAGACAATTCATCAACTCAATTTGGTTGCGGTTACTCGCCATCAAGGGAGTGAGTCGGCGGCGAATCCCCAAATTGATTCTTGCCTGGGTATCTTTGGCATAGACCCGATACATATAGTCTCGGTCTTCATCGGTGACCATTTCCAGGGTCAGTTCATCATGGTTCCGCAAAAACAGCGCCCACTGACAGTTATCCGGAACCTGGGGAGTCTGCTGGATAATATCAATGAGGGGAAAACTATCCTCCATTTTCAGCGCCATGAATAGCCGAGGCATCAAGGGGAAATGGAAGTTCATGTGACACTCATTCCCTTGACCGTAATACTCAGCGGCATCTTCGGGCCACTGATTTGCCTCCGCTAGGAGCATCCGGTTGGAGAATTTTTCGTCTACATGCGATCGCATTTGCTTCAGAAACTCATGGGTTTCTGGCAGGTTCTCGCAATTCGTCCCCTCTCGTTCGTACAGATAGGGCACCGCATCCATACGTAGCCCATCAACTCCCATTCCTAACCAGAAATCGAGGACATCGAATACCGCTTCGCGCACCGCTGGATTATCGTAGTTAAGATCCGGCTGGTGAGAATAAAAGCGATGCCAGTAGTAAGCCTTGGCAACCGGGTCCCAAGCCCAGTTAGACGTCTCGAAATCTTGGAAGATAATTCGAGCTTCTTTGTACTTATCGGGAGTGTCACTCCAGACATAAAAATCCCGCTCCGGACTGCCCTCAGGGGCGAGGCGTGCTCGCTGAAACCAAGGATGCTGGTCGGAGGTATGGTTGATGATTAATTCAATAATTACGCGGATGCCCCGTTGGTGGGCAGCCTCTAAAAATTCTTTAAAATCATCTAATGTCCCGTAAATCGGGTTGACGTTGTGATAGTCAGAAATATCGTAGCCATCATCCCGCAGGGGCGACGGAAAAAAGGGTAACAACCACACAGCGGTGATGCCCAAATCTTGCAGGTAATCTAGCTTTCCAGTCAGTCCCCGAAAGTCACCAATACCATCACCATTGCTATCGGCAAAAGCGCGAACTGGCGCTTCGTAGATAATGGCATCTTTAAACCACAGGGGATCGTCGTTCAGCATCAAGTTTGTCATTTGTCAGTCTTGTCTTAACGTTTCTAGGTAGATAGCGAGTGGCGCGTGCGCTCTCGAAAAAACCATTAGCAATGCTTCGAGAGCACAATTTCTATTACAGTTACTGTTTGAGCCAGAAAACATGAGCCGGAATTGCCCGAGGATCTAGCTCCACATAGTTGCGATCGCCTGACCAGGTATAGTGGGCATCATTGAGCATGTCGTGAAGCTGGTAAGGCTGGTAAGGGTAGATCCCCAAGGATTCTAGGGGCAAACTCACCCAACCCGATTGAGTATTGTAGGGGTCAAGGTTCACAATCATCAGCATCACATCAGAGGAATCCTCCGTTTGCTTGCTGTAACAGATAATCTGCTCGTTATCAGTGGTGTGAAATTTCAAGCTACCGTCACTTTGCAATGCCGGATGTTTGTGACGAGCTTGATTCACCCGTGCAACCAAATACTTGATGCTGTAAGGGCTATTTAAATCCCAATCCCGGATTTGATACTTCTCCGAGTTCAGATACTCTTCGCTTCCTGGCTTCAGCGCCCGGTTTTCACAAACCTCAAAAGCTGGGCCATAAATCCCGTAGCTCGCTCCCAAGGTGCCAGCGAGAACCAATCTGATTTTAAACGCCGCTTGCCCCCCATGTTGGAGAAACTTATGCAAAATGTCGGGAGTGTTGGGCCAAAGGTTGGGGCGAAAGAACTGATGAACTTTGGTCTGCGTCAGTTCTGTGAAATACTCGGTCAGCTCCCACTTTGCCGTGCGCCAAGTGAAATAAGTATAAGACTGGGTGAATCCCATCTTTCCTAAGCGATACATCACCTTGGGACGGGTGAAAGATTCTGACAGGAAAAGCACCTCCGGATGGGTTTGCTTGACTTCCTCAATCATCCACTCCCAAAACGGAAAGGCTTTGGTATGAGGATTGTCCACTCGAAAGATTTTTACTCCCCGGTCAACCCAAAACAGCACGACGCTTTTTAGTTCTTCCCAAAGGTTCTGCCAGTCTTCGGTTTCAAAATCAATCGGGTAAATGTCTTGATACTTCTTAGGCGGGTTTTCAGCGTACTGAATCGTACCATCAGGTCGATGCTTAAACCACTGGGGATGCTCCTTTACATAAGGATGATCCGGCGTGCATTGATAAGCTAAGTCTAAGGCAATCTCCATCCCGTACTCTTGGGCTTTGCGAACTAACTGCTGGAAATCTTCTAAAGTACCGAGTTTGGGGTGAACCGATTTGTGTCCTCCCTCAGAGGAGCCAATGCCCCAAGGCACTCCCACATCATCGGGTTCGGCAGTCGTGGTATTGTTTTTACCTTTGCGAAAGGTATAGCCAACGGGATGAATGGGCGGTAGGTAGAGGACATCAAAGCCCATTTCAGCAACATAGGGCAAGTGCTCGATACAGTCTATGAGCGTGCCGTGCTGTCCTGGTGCGCCGCAGGAGCGAGGAAACAGTTCGTACCAGCTACTAAAGCGGGCTTTCTCCCGATCTACGGTAATTTTGAGTTCTTTTTCGTAACTTGTTGCCAATTCCCGGTCGGGGTACTGAGTCATGAGAGCAATTCGCTCCTCTGACAGGGTTTGCATGTAGGGAATGTCTGCACCCTCTTTTTGCTGAGAACGGATAGTCATCGCCCAGTTTTTCAACTGTTCAGCATCTTGACCCGACGCCCGCTGACTTCCTTGCTCGATCAGTTCTGCACCTACGAGCCAATCTAGGGACACATCTTGCCCCGCCTCAATTTTCTTAATGATGTCTCGTCGCCAAGACTTAAAGTGGTCAACCCAACCCATAACGGTGTAGACATAGCGACCCATCTCGGAAACGGTGAATTCCCCTTGCCAGCGGTCGTTGACGAGGGGAGACAGCGGCGCTTCTAGCCACTGTTGGGATGTTTCCGGACGATACAAAATGACGCCAGAAATCGCATCATGGCTATCGCAGAACATATCGACTTCCACCCGGACTTCCTCTCCGACTGTCCGTTTGATGGCAAAACGACCGCCGTTGATTTCTGGTGAGACTTCTTCAATCTGGACTCTTTTTCTCCCTTCAGTAGGCAGCATGTATAGCACCGTCTCCTTTTACTTTGTTTCAAACAGCAACGGATAATCTCCGCTGACCCGATAGAATGGGTCTGCCTGAAAAGATTCTTAATGATATTGGACTAAAAAACATGAGTCTTTAGGTTTAAATAATTGATTTCCAGCGGCAAATAAAATTAAATCTTTTTAAAGGTTTGGTAAAGATTGCTATTATCAACCTCTGACACAGATTACTTCCTGGTAAAGGCAGAGGTTTTAGAGCAGGCGGGTTTGCTATTGTCTCAGTCGGGTCATTCCTTCTAGACCCAAGGAGAAGCAAAAGTCTGTGATTGTGAACCAACATCAGAAAGGGTGGGAGATAATTTACCATCGCGCCCATGCCTTGCTAGCGGCGCAACTGGCAGGACAATGGCGGAGAAAGGATTCTCCCCCGCGCTTGTATGAGACAGTAGCCGCTATTTCCCACCACGATGACTTGGAACGGGAATGGGAAAGCGACCAACTCACCCCGGCGGGCGCACCGCTGGATTTTACCCTCAATACAGAAACATCGATTAAGCAGCTTCGCGAACATGTGAAGAATGCTCTCTACCGAGGACGGTGGGTAGCGATGTTAATTTCTATGCATATTAGCTTTCTGACTGAAGGCAAGCGGGGAGAGTCGGAGGAAATGGATAGCTTCCTAGATGAACAACTGGAACATCAAAAACGCTGGCGACAAGAGTTGGGACTAACAAAGAAAGACGCTGATGCAGCTTATGCATTTATGGGGTGGTGCGATCGCTTATCGCTAATTCTCTGCCAACGTCACCTGCCCGCAGGAGAACGTGCCTTAGAAATCACCACCGGGCCTAGCGGCAAGCGCTACGACGTGACAGAGCGCAGCGACGGGCGCGTTATCGTCACTCCTTGGCCCTTTGAAGACGATGAGTTTACCGTGAATGTCGAAGTTTCCTACCTAGATCAGGTCAAATTCGACAGCAACACCGCCCTCACCGAAGCTTTGCAAGCTGCCCCCCGCGACCTACTGGAGTGGACGTTTGTGAAGTCCTAAGCTGTCTTTCCCCATCGGGATGACAGCGATCGGTTGATTAGACCTCTTGCAAAAATGTACCAGACCCCTCCCCAACCCTCCCCTTAGTAAGGGGAGGGGGCAAGATTTCAAGTCTCCCCCCTTATTAAGGGGGGATTAAGGGGGGTCTATTGACCCACAACCCATAGGTGTGTAGGGACGCAAAGCTTGGTGTCCCTACCGAACACCCTTCCTCACGCTTCTCGTCCAGACGCCCATGTATCCCGCCACTTAACAGTTCCCTCACTGGCAATCACCCAGCGACGCGCGACGAGATTTTCTCGTAGGGGGGCTTTTCCTTCCCGCCACATGGCGTACTTATAAGCAATTGGCTTGCCGACACTTTCATCGAAGGGAATTTCTCCAAAACAGGTGTTGGTGTTGATGTATTCCAAGGGGTAAGCCTTAGCAATATCCCAGTTACCCAACTCCGGACAATCTCCCGTTACTACAACGATTTCTCCTGGCTGCGTTTGGATGCCATTAAGTTGCACTCGTACAATGGTTTGTCCCTTTACCCGCTCCCCTACATGACTAAGGACAATGATTTGGTGGGAATCGAGTTCTAGGTTTGGGAGTTGCCCATCTATGACTTCATACTTGTTCCGCGTCATCACACAGGTATGTTCGCCGTCGGGTAACTCGGTATCGACGGCTTCTATTGTGACGGGTTCTCCCCGATTCATCGCCACAAAACAGCAAGAATCCCGATAACGCCGCACGTAACAGTAGACATCCGGCGTCAGATACTTTTGCCACTGGCTCCCCATAGAAACCGCTGGATTGAGTCGCCGCAAGCCTGAGAGTAAGCGAATATCCCGGTAAAGGGGTGATTCCGTGTCCCAAGATTCCATCATTGGGCGGTTGTAGGGGTCGTTGTTTCCGTAAGGGTTGTCGTCCCCATTGGTGTCATTGTGGAGATACTGTTCAGTACCGTAGTAGATGCAGGGGATACCGCGAGAAGTCATCAACAACGCGATCGCTAAATGCAACGCTTTCGGATCGGGATTTAGCGTCCCGAAGCGATGCACATCGTGATTATCGATAAACGTAATCAGTTCTGTTGCCCCGCTGTAGCGATAATCTTGATCGAGAATATTTTGCACTAAGTGGAATCCGTCAGGGTCATAACTTCCTAATGCCAAGCGGATCGCCATACAAAGACCAAAATCTAAAAGGGTCATCCCAGAATCATTAGCAAATTCCACGGAGTCATTACTGGGATGACTATTAATCCACTCACCAAAGATGAATACATCCGGTTTATGGCTTTGAATATCGGCATTAAATTCTTGCCAGAACCAGATCGGCATGTGCTTCACTGTATCGACGCGCAAGGCATCCACACCCCGGTCTAGCCATTGCTTAATCGCTGACTTAATGTAGTTGCGATACTCACTATTGTTTTCGTTGAATGTTGCCAGACCAGACAATTCGCAATTTTGCACCTGCCAGTCATCTTCCCAGTTTGTCACTTCACCATAATGGTGATACCAGTTATTTTTATCGTTGTTAAAGTCAGCAATTAACTCACCATCGTCATAGAGGAGACCTTTTTTACCGCTAATATCGGGGCTACTGTGGTTACAAACGACATCCAGTATCAGCTTCATTTTTCGCTGATGCAACTCTTCAATCAAACGGTCAAAAATGGTGTTTTTTGTTTCCTGGCTTTTATTAAGAGACGGTTCATCATCTTTATGAATGAAGCGAGGATTAATTCTTTTAAAGTCTTGCGTCCAATAGCCGTGAATTGCCGCACTTTCAATAAACAGGTCTTCAATTTGTTCAAATAAGGGAGTTAGCCAAATAGCCGTGACTCCTAAATTTTTTAAGTAGTCAAGTTTATCAATAATACCTTGCAGATCGCCGCCCCAATATTTTCCCCATTCTTGTTTTTCGGGGTCATAAAGTTCTGGATTAGGCCCTTCATTGTTTTCGGGATCGCCATCATAGAAGCGATCGACAACAACAAAGTAGATAGTTTCCTGCCGAAAGGCAATGTCTCTTGTGTAGAGAAACTCTAAATCGATATCGCTTTCTGGTTTAGTTTCCTCGATTAGTGTATTAAGTTCAGCTTCAACTTTTTCCTCTGTGACTTCGTATTGAGAAGAAGAGGATTGAGGGGAAGGTGTTGATACCATAAAGTTGCTTTAATGATGATAAAGGTTTGTCAACTGAATCGAGGTTGGCGTCATTTGTCTGCCAAAGCTGTCTTTTAATAGCAGCTTGATAAAATCAATTTTACAAAATGAATTCTTTTTTGTATAGATGGATTGCCAGAGATTGAAAGCTGAGTAGATGATAAGAGGAATGGGGTTATAAAAACTGTTTACTAGCTAACCAAAAAACTTGTAAGTAAGTAGGGTTTGTTTTCCGGCTATCCAGTTGTTATAAGAAGGCAGAGAACCCAAAGGCGATCGCATCGGTTTTGTGCCGATCAATTCCCTCGTTGTCGTCAAGCACTTCCGGCTACCCTTGCCTAAAAAATTGACAAATTGGTAAACAAGTGATATAGTCTTCGAGTTTGAGTAAGTCAGCTTAATTCAGAACTTCACGTAAGCCGCCATCAATAGGTTTAAGTGAAACTGGAGCGGGGGAACCAACTTTGGGGCGTATTTCCGACATGGAGAAGGGCATCTCTCAGCCCTAGCCCGTCAGCTAACTCCGTCAGCATTGGGAGGAGACACTGAGAAAGCGTGCCTTTTTAGGAAGTGCATTGCTCTTATTACAGTCTCTGGCTGGTACTGCTCATTTTTTGTACCTGCTCTTCAAGCCTGAGGCATCAAATATGACTTTTCCACTCAAATTGACAGCAATTCCTCTCTTAGCCGCATTTTTTGTCAATTTAGCTTCCGCTACATCGTCAGCAGACATTGCATTCACCGGGCTTCAGTTGAGTCGAAGTTGAAAGGCAAACAGCCCTGACAAGAAACACAAAAAATTCGGTTGAGTAGAAGCCATATTTTCCTAATGGTGTTCCTCTTTATTTAAGAGGAATCTATCGTCTCAGCCTCAAATATTTCCTTTTTTTGTAGTCGTTCAGCCCTCTTTACTGAACGAAGAATATCCCTAATCAGCTAAAGTCAACGTTGATTGGGAATGAACTTAATAGCACGTCTAACCAATCATCTAACAGCTAAATACTGCCGATTTCGGATCAGAACTATTTTGAGGAAATTCAATGGAAACGTGGCACGCCCTCATCGCAACTTCGACCTTCGTTGCTGTCATTTCCTTAATCATGACAGAGAAGATGCACCTAATGATTGCAGCATTTTTAGGTGCGATGATACTGGTTTTCACCAATATCATGACATTGACAGATGCCATTGGATACATTGCTCACAGCTATGCTACGTTGGCATTATTTTTTGGGGTTATGGTGTTGGTACGGGCATTTGAACCCACCAAAATATTTGAATACTTAGCTATCCAGATGGTGTTAATGGCGAAAGGGCAAGGTAAGCGCTTGCTCTTGGGCATTGTAGCCATTACTACGCCCATTTGTGCGATTTTACCCAACGCCACCACCGTGATGTTATTGGCACCGCTGATTCCTCCCATTGCTCAATCAGTTGGGGTAGATTTTGTACCCTTGTTGATTTTGATGGTGTTAATTGCTAATAGTGCTGGACTTCTAACTTTAGTGGGAGATCCGGCGACTTTTATTGTCGGAGATGCGATTAATATCAGCTTTAGTGAGTATCTGTTGCGCTTGAGTTTTGGGGGAGTACTCGCCATTGTTACTGTTTTGGTGATGCTGCCGTTTTTGTTTCCTAAAACCTGGCGAAAGCGTTTAGAAAATGTAGATAACCTCCCCCATCCCAAAATTAATCATCCGCGAGTTTTGGCAATGGGCGGTGTAATTGTTGCTTTTGTATTGCTGTTTTTTGTGGTGGGAGAGTCCCTACCCGTTCCAGTTTCTCCCGCCGCTGCTGCTTTGCTCGGTGCAGCCCTGGCGATGCTCCTGGCTCACCATAGCAAGATTGACTCGGTTAGCAATATCCTGCGGGATATTGATTGGAGCACTTTGATATTTTTTATGTCTACGTTTGTGCTGATTGGAGGATTGCAAAAAACGGGTGTTATTAGTGGTATTTCAGGAATTCTTGCTGTGATTTTAGGAAAAAATATTGCCTTTGGGGCGATCGCGTTGCTGGTTTTTGTCGGTTTACTATCGAGTGTCGTCCCCAATATTCCCCTAGTTGTGGCGATGGTACCGCTGTTGAAAGAGTATGTAGTCAATGTCGGGTTGGCAACTCCAGAAATATTAGACCCTAACTTCCAAGGACAGGTACCCCCCGAAGTGCTGCCGCTGTTTTATGCCATGATGTTTGGTGCGACGTTGGGCGGTAATGGAACATTAGTCGGTGCATCTTCTAATATCGTTGCTGCTGGGATTTCAGAATTGCACGGACGCCGGATTTCGTTTAAGAAATTTTTGCGGTATGGGTTACCCGTGATGGTGATGCAACTACTGGTAGCGGCGGTTTATGTGACTGTTTGTTTTTTGATGTGAATTGGGTAATTAAGAACCTACCGCAGGTTAAGGGGGTGGGGTAGTTCGCTCAAAGCTTTCTTTCTACAATGAGGTCAAAAAGCGCCGTAGTGCATTGCGATCGCGTTTTGACATTGTTCTGAATGCCTCTTGAGAGTTTTTTGCTTCACCACCATGCCAGAGAATTGCTTCCTCTAAAGTCCGCGCTCGACCGTCATGTAGATATCCCGAATAAGGTAGCACCGTCTGTGTTAGACCTAAACCCCATAAGGGCGGCGTTCGCCATTCTGATCCAGTGGCGGCAAAGTCCGGTCTGCCATCAGCTAGGCTTTGCCCCATGTCATGCAACAATAAATCGCTGTAGGGATAAATAGTCTGATTAGCGAGTGCCTGAATGGGATGCTCACCTGTACGGAGTTTTGCCACATGACAAGCGGCACAATTGGCTTGGCTAAATAACTCTTCGCCTCGCTTCACCTCTGGGTCATCCACTAAGGTACGGGCAGGAACTGCCAGGGTTTGGCTATAGAAGGTTGCTGCTTTTAGTGTCTTGTCATCAATATCGCTAGAACCATCTTTTTCTGGAAACAGGGGATTTGATACACCCATATCGTTGATATAGGCGGCGGCGGTTTGCTGTAGTAGGTTCGGCATATTTGCTTTATGACCAAAACGCCCTAGTGCCACAGCTTGTTTAGTTGCATCCCAAACTGGGTTAGGACGACCGGAGATGCCGTCACCATCTTGATCTTCTGGGTCAGCTAACGCCAAGATTGTTTTTTCGGGAATCGCTTCCATTAACCCCCGACCAAATACTGGGGTAGGGACACGCAAGGACGTTAAGATATCGCGGGGTAGTGGCTTGCCGTTTTGCAGGGTAATTTTTGTTACAGGCGATCGCAATTTGTAAGCCGTGCCATCTCCATACTGACCGGACTCTTCTCGCCACGACAATTCTACATTCGCCTCCGGTTTGTGACCGTAGATTGCCTGCCCTTGAATTTGGGTGCCGAGTCCGGGGACTGGAGGCGCATTTCCTAAGGTCACGGCTGCCTCTAAATGAGATTCACCAATCACTTGTTTCCCGGTATCAGCACCACCAGCGGAAATGGGTTTGTCTGCTTGCTGAAAGAGGGCTGGGTGAAGTGGTGGTAGGCTGACTCGCACCAGCAGTTGACCTTCAACGGGCATCCCGCGACCATCCCGACTGTGACAACCCACGCAGGAGGCATTGTTAAATAAGGGGCCTAACCCGGCATTGACTGGTGCTGGAGGAGTGACAAAAACCGCTTCAAAAGCGCGATCGCCCTCGATATGCTCGTCTAGCTCTGCTCTGCTCAAGTTGGGTGCGGGTTGTTCAAAGCTACGAGACGTGCGATTAAATACCGTTGTCTCTCCCCCTGCTAGCTGCATTTTTGGCTGGAACGCTGTGGGGTTAAGTAGGATTGATAGCGCTATCCCAGCGGCGATCGCTATGACAAAAAGACTCGCAAATTTGAGTTGTTTATTTCCAGGGAACTTCAGTAGCAAGGAGTCCATAATGTTTCTCTGGCTAGCTTTTGACTACGGGCAGAACTTCCTGCTCCATGGTTTCTTTTAAGGTGATGATTGCGGTCTTTGCCGATTGAATAGCATCAGCGGTTTTTGGATCATTAAAAGATTCTTCCAAGGGGTCAGGAATCTTATCTAGCGCGTCCAGAGAGGCAAGAAATTCTTGCTTGACCCGTGCATCTAAATCTGGGTTGACATTCGCAATATAGGCACTTAAGCCCGTCTCACTAGTATTGGTGTCCGGGAAACGACCGAGATAGACATTTTGAGCGCCCTTAACGTTGCTTTTTAAGTCGTTGAGGGTGTTGTGGCTAAATCGGCTTTCAAATAACTTCTCGTCTTTTGATTCAACGGGTTTAGCAATTTTTTCATTAGCCACCTCGTCCAGGCTGTCAATTATGCCCTGTACCATCTCCTGACCACCCGCCTCCAGCGTCAGATAGGTGCTGTTGCTACTTTCTCCAGCTGTCGCAATCACCTCCCGATAGGCTGGCTGACCTGCGATTCCCTTTGTCCAGCTCGTTACTAGCTGATCGGCAACATTGCTAAAGTCTGTACTGAGAGCCTGTAGGTATTCCAACTCTCGTTGGCTGAAATCCGCCACGTTCTTATTGTTGTCTTCTCCAAATAGCAGATATTCGATGACGTGAAAGCCTTTTTCGGTATCTTGCCGTTTTTGAACGTAGTCTGAGGTCAGTTGGTCTTTGCTATTGATGATTGCCTTGAGGTCGGTTTCATTGACGGGCCAACTATCCAATGCTCCGTCATAACCTAAAGAGTCCGCTGGCCCAAAGGTGAAGCTTTCACTCTGCTCCCAAGGGGAACGGGCGGCAACCCACGCCTCCTGAGCCGCTTTCAGGGTTTGGTCGTTGGGACTCTTAACGAAGGTATTAACAGCGTCTGATAATTCCTGTGCTTTGGTGGCAAATTCCTGATTTGTCGGAATGACAACGCGATCGGCAAAGTCTATGAGAATTTGCTGATCGTTAAACTGAGCGCCTGCTGTAGAGGAGACGCGATTGTCGCAACCACTCGCGATCGCCAACCCCCCCATTAATAGAGCGATCATAAATTTTGGCTGACCTGTTTGCCGGAATACCACTTTCAACGCTCCTATGACAGAAATTAAGGGCAAGATTTTGCCAACTTGTCTCAAGCAATTGAGTTAGTATCTCAATAAGATGCCTCGATCTCAAGAGTTTGTTGAATAGTCTTAGCAATTAAGACTACCTCTATGCTGATCGTGTCTGCCAAAAATGGGGTCTTGCTCCCTACTGCTGTCCGGGTTTGATCACCACCACACCGTAAGCATCTGGTGCCAGATACGCTTGCGCGGCTGTTTGTAGATCAGCCGTACTTAAAGATTGAATGCGATCGGGATAGGTGAGTGCAGGTGCCAAGTCTCCGATCTGAGCGTAGTAGTAGCCATACAAAGTCGTGCGATCGCTTGGCTTCTCATTCCCAAAGATAAAGCGATTAGCAATTTGAGTGCGGATACGTGCCATCTCTGACTCAGCGACTAACTCATTTTGAATTGTACGAATATGTTCTGCGATCGCGGCTTCCACGACTTCTAAATTTTCCTCCGGTAACTGGGCGGAAATATAGAACACCCCTTGTAGGCGCTGCGTCATATTGCTGACACCAATGTGACTGACAAGCTGCCGTTCCTCGCGCAAATCCTGCACCAGACGCGAAGTCCGCCCTTGCCCTAAAATCGCTGCCAACACATCCAAAGCATAGGTTTGCTCCAACTGCATCAGCCCTGGAACTCGCCACGTCATGATTAACCGTGCTTGCTGCAAGGTTTCATCGACAGACTCGCAGCGAACAATTTCCTTGAACGCAGGTTCCGGCTGAAAGTTGGTATTTGATAATTGGGAAGTCCCTTTCCCCGTTTTCCCTTGTCTTGTAAAGCTATCGGCGACAATTTCAATCAGTTCTTCCACGGGCAAATTACCGACAGCCACAGCCGTGATCGATTGCGGCTGATACCAATTGGCGTGAAAATCTCGCATTTGCTGAGCTTGGAGTTGCTCAATTACCTCAGAGGGGCCAAGTACCTGTCTTCTGTAGGGCAACTGCTCAAAGGCTGTCTCCATTGCCTTTCTGTAAGTGCGGCGACGGGGATTGTCATCTGAGCGACGAATTTCTTCCAACACCACCAAACGTTCCCGCTCAAATGCCTCATCGGGAATGCTGGGGTTTAATACCACATCAACCTGAAAAGGGGCGAGTTTAGCAAAATCCTGAGGAGCCGTAGTGATGTAATAGTGGGTGTAATCCTGGCTGGTAGCGGCATTAGTCACAGCACCGCGTTCTTCAATTAGACGCTCAAATTCCCCACTTTGCAAGCGTGGCGTACCCTTGAAAACCATGTGCTCTAAAAAGTGAGCCATGCCGTTAATATCATCGGATTCGACAGCAGAGCCAATATTAATCCACACGTTTAAGTTGACGGCTTCAACTGGCATCTGCTCTGCCACAATCGTCAGACCATTGGGAAGTTGACGGATAGTTGGGGCGTTGAGCGGCGGAGTTTTGAGCAACGTTGAGGTCATCGGTTGTTAATTATGAAGAACGCACACAAATACTCTTTTATCTTAGCTAGAGGAATTTAGCTACGACACGACACCCCCTGAATCAGCCTTGCCCCTTTCCTGCCGTTGTCTCCAATGGGCTTGACTACTCCCTTGATTAAAATCTCATACTTAATGAAAAATATTTGCAATTGCTGGCAACAATCCGCTAATCTATACCGAGATGTTTGTTGATGGCTATTCTCAACCTCTAGGAGTTAAAACTTGCTTCTACTTAGTTGACAACTTATCTCAATAAACTTATAGTGTTTTTCAGTATCCTCCTCGCGTTCTACACCAACGAGTCTGAAAGAGCAAATCGATCCCAGCTAGGACTTACGCACTGACCCCGAAATTGCGTCATTCTGAGCGATAGTGAAGAATCTCAAACCCTTGTTCTAGCGTTACGGTGCGTAAGTCCTACCAGCTTCAAATTCAAGCTATTAATTGGCTTTAAAGGGACAGAGTGAGCGATCGCTTCCTCTTTCTTCCTCGTTTTACATATTGAGAAAATATGGCATTTACAGAAAAGGTTTCCAACTTTGCCAACCTAATTTATTAAGAATAATTCTCAAATAATTTAGAGAAATCTTGCCACAGCCACGGTTAGCTCCTCAGTCATCTGAGTTGGTTCCAATTAAGTCTTCTTAGTTTCAATCCTTTTTCTAGGTAAATACAGGAGTAAATATGTCAAAGATTGGTCTTTTCCTAGAACACAAGCATTCGTCATTAGACATCTTGCACAAAGCCTCTAAACCCCTCTCCTTAGCAAGCTACCGTGTATACACAACCTTAAAATCAAGCTTTACCCCCCTAACCCCCCTTATCAAGGGGGGAACTAGGTTCAAAGTCCCCCGTGATATCAAAGGCGAAGCAACAATCTAGCTTCCCCCTTTTTAAGGGGGACGGGAGGGGGATCTCCGAGGCTCACAGGTGTAGGTTTTTTACAATCAAGCGGAGTTGAAGAAAGTCACAGTTGTAGTCGCAGACAAAGGACCCAAAGAAA
>JAHHHJ010000020.1 GCA_019359445.1 Kastovskya adunca ATA6-11-RM4
GAGCGCTCAGTCGAACGCTCCGAACGCTTCAGGAGATTTAACCTCTACTTTAGTTGGAGCAATCCTGCTAGGGCAAGTTGGGTCTATGAATGAAGAATCCCCTCGCCTTTAGGCAGGGGAGTGTCAAATCACAATTACAATTTGTAAAGAAGGAAGCACCCTGAAGAATTACTTCCCCACGCTAGCTATCATCGTTTAGTGAATTCGGATATATCCTTATGGCAGTTGCTAAAGATACAATCTGGGAACGTTTTTTATCTCCCATTGTCCGACTCTTCATTGATGAGGATAAGTTACGGCAATTTCATGAGAGCGTTGATTGGGAAAAAGAGAGCGATCGCTTCCGGCAACCCGGTCTGATTTATCCTCATTACTACAGTAGTCAAAACTTCCACGGCGTTGAAGGGGGCTACCTAAATGGTGGGGCAGCAACATCCTACGATCCCATTACCCAGCGCGTTTTACCGCCTAACGAAGCTTCGGTGCGTCAAACCCTAGTAGATGCTGTCAAAGGACAACCCTGGCGGATTTTAGATTTAGGCTGCGGTACGGGTTCAACAACGTTGATGTTGAAACAAGCCTTTCCGCAAGCAGAGGTAGTTGGGATGGATCTGTCACCCTACATGCTATTCATGGCGGATTATAAAGCCAAACAAGCAGGACTCGATCTCCAGTGGCGGCATGGCAAAGCGGAAGAAACAGGTTTTCCGGATGCCTCGTTTGACGTAGTGACAGCCTCTTTGCTGTTCCATGAGACTCCTCCTGCTGTCTCTCAATCTATTCTGCGCGAAGCTTTTCGGCTGCTCGTCCCCGGCGGACAAGTGTTGATTCTCGATGGTTCCCAGAAAACCCTGCACCAGGTCAGTTGGTTGACTGAAATTTTTGAAGAGCCATATATCAAGGATTTTGCAGCTGGCAACCTAGATGCGTGGATGGGTAAGGCAGGTTTTGAAGCGGTGCAAAGTGAACAGTTCTGGTGGATACATGAGGTGACACGAGGTATCAAACCTATTCCTGTAGAAAATGCCGCCGCCCAACGAGTATCCACTAGCAGTGCATTTGATGATTTTGGTTCCGAGGGTATTCCCGCCCCAGCGTTTTAGCACAGCAGCATGACACTAAAGGTAGTTCTGTTTGATTTCAATGGCGTCATTATTAATGATGAAAAAATTCACCAGCAGCTAGTTGAGGAAATCCTGATCGCAGAAAATCTGCGCTTTAATCCGAGGGACTATAGAGAGGTGTGTTTGGGTAGGAGCGATCGCGCCTGTCTCACAGAACTGCTAGAACGTCGGGGACGAATACTAAGCGAAAGCTCCATCACCCAGCTCATGCGGCGTAAAGCCCAAGCCTATCAGCAGCAGCTAGAAAGCTTGAAAAAACTGCCCATCTACTCAGGATTGGAAGACCTCATTTATCAACTGCGCGTTGTCCAGGTGCCGATGGCAATTGTGAGTGGGGCGTTACGCTCTGAGGTCGAGCTAGTCTTGGAACGCAGCAACTTGGGGCAGCATTTTTCCACCATTGTTAGCGGCGATGACATTAAAGTCAGCAAACCGGAACCAGATGGCTACCTGCTGGCGGTGGAAAAGCTCAACCAACAGTTTCCTGAGCTGCGGGCGCAGGCATCAGACTGTCTAGCGATTGAAGATACTCCAGCCGGAATTGAAGCTGCCAAGCGTGCCGGAATGCAAGTTGTGGGTGTCGCTAATACCTACCCATTTCAAATGATGCAGCGGCAAGCAAACTGGGCGGTGGATTATCTTTCTCAGTTGGATGTTGAATGGGTGCAGCAGGTTTATGCTCAACCTACTCGGCAATCTCTCAAAGAGTGTTAGAATGTCAAGTTGTGATTAGTCTAAGGGTGGAGCCGTTGAGATGGCTCCGGAAACCTATCGATCGTCAAAAGGGGAATTAGCTCAGTTGGTAGAGTGCTGCGATCGCACCGCAGAGGTCAGGGGTTCGAATCCCCTATTCTCCATTAATATCAGCAAGCCCTACTCTATTCTCGCCCTTTGGATGAGCATGCTTTTAGTAATAGCGTTATCAGGAGAACCTTATAGGGGTAACTAGCGATCGCTTACACGGAAGCAATAGCCTATAAAGACTTGAGGATCAAGAACAGGGTGAAGAATCATTGTTTACTCAAGTCTATCAATAACGCATCTGGGTATCAGTAAATCAACAATCTCCATCTTCTTAAAGCGGGGAATATTAACTCTCTTGGCTTCCTTTGTTCAACGATGATAGATTCATCCGACGACTCTCGCGGGAAATGGGGACTAAGGCTGGGGCTTGACTTTGACCCTTGCTGTCTTGCAAGCTTTCAACTAATAAAGATAATTGTGCGATCGCGGGAGCCTCAAACACATTACGCAAAGGCAACTCTACCCCAAATGCATCGCGAACCCTAGAGACAAGCTGAGTCGCTAGTAAAGAATGCCCCCCCAATTCAAAGAAATTGTCATAGATACCCACCCGCTTCAGTCCCAAAACAGAGGCAAAAATTTTCACCAGCACGTCCTCAACAGCCGTTCGAGGCGCAACATAACCTCCCGCCAACTCTAACTGGGATGGTTCAAATGCTCTTAAGGCGCGACGATTGACCTTGCCATTCACAGTCAAAGGTAAAGACTCCAACACCACAAAAGCCGAAGGAACCATGTACTCAGGTAGCTTCTGAGCCAGATAAATCTGCAATTGAGGTACCAACTTACGAGCCGCCTTTGCTTGCAGGGGATTATTGGCATAAGATTGCCACGGACGCACTCGTTTCTCTGGCTGTACTAAAGCAGATGGAGGGCTAAAGTGAGAATTCTCACCCTCTTCTTGGTTAATCAATTGAACTTGCACAAACAAAACGTCATAGCATCCTTCATTAGCGGCATCCGACCAGCTAATATCAACGCTATAGGATAAATCTTCACCCATTGCCCACCAATCCTCTGGTTCCACTCCCAAGGGGAGTTCCTGCAAAGCTTTTTGAAACTGACCTACCGTTTGAATTTCTCCTGCACCCGACAGCCATTGTGCGGTCTTAACTGCTGTCATCACTCGCGCATTAGGTACATGAGTAATGCTTAGTATTTCTGGCTGGTTCTCAACCAATAACTGACGTACCTTTGCCACCGTCAAGTTATCCCCGCACCAGTCTAGCCATTGCGATCCCCCCTGCCCCACTTGATAAGGGGGGTTGGGGGGGTCTATTTCAGCCTCGATATAAAGAATCGCATTGTAACGAAACTGAGTTAACTCATTGTGATGGCGACCCCGCATTAGCTGAATCTGTACGTGACTAATCTGGGGAAGGCGCTGCTTTAATGCCCTGAAGAAAGCGGGGTCAATCACTAACTCCGTTTCCTGGAACATTTGCATTTGTACCCGTTGCCGTAGTTGTTCGCAAGTCAGCGAGGGTTCGGCTTGATACAGTAGCACCGAGGCGTGAAACGCTTGTAACAGCAGCAAGTTACGCACATCTCCAATGAAGATAAAGCCACCGGGAGCTAATGCCTTTACTGCCCCCTCCAGTACCTGCACAAGATAGTCAACACTGGGAAAATATTGCACAACAGAGTTGAGAATCACCGCATCAAAAGCTTCTGTTTCCATTCCCTCAAAATCAGTTGCCATCCTCTGGAGTAGCTGCACCTGGGGTAACTCTTGCTTTGCCAATTGCTGCCGAATGTAGTCTAGTGATGCCTGGGAGAAGTCCGTTCCCTGGTATTTCGTGCAGTGGGGCGCAATCCTCAACAGCAATAGACCTGTCCCACAGCCAATTTCTAGCACTCGATGCGGTTGTAAAGCCAAAACCTGCCCGACTTGGTTATTCACCCACTCGCGCATCTGTTCTGCTGGGATAGCATCACCCGTGTAACTGCTATTCCAGCCGACAATATTGAATGTTGGATCAAAATCAGTAGCGGGTTGGGTATAAGTCTCGTCGTAGAGCATCTGCCATTGCAACACCTGTTCGTCCTGGAATTGCCTTTCTTGCCCCTGCTCTTGAATACCCTTATCTTCAACATTCAGTGCGACATAAGCGACCAAACGTTTCTCACCCGGTACATCTTCACGAGCCATCACCACCGTTTGCAGCACTGCCGGATGCTGCTTCAATACTGACTCAATTTCACCCAATTCAATGCGGTAACCGCGAATTTTTACTTGCTCGTCGAGGCGACCTAAAAATTCGATATTGCCATCTAGTTGATAACGAACTAAATCGCCTGTTTTATAAAGACGTGCTTCTGGATTATTGCTAAAAGGATTAGAAATAAAGCGTTCAGCCGTTAAATCGGGGCGGTTTAGATAACCTCGCGCTAGTCCATCCCCACTGATGTACAACTCACCAGCAACGCCAATCGATACAGGTTGTAAATACCTATCCAGAATATAAACTTGATTGTTGGCAATGGGACGACCAATTGTAGGGGCTACATCAGCTTGCTTTTTGGCAGGAACAGTGCCGGATGTTGTAACTACTGTATTTTCAGTTGGCCCATAATTATTCACTACCTGGAAAGGTAGGGAGGCTGAAGGATACTGATGTAGTTTATCTCCCCCTGTGAGTAATAATCGCAAGGCTACGTTGTTAGACCAATCTAATAACAAAAACTTTTCGGCTAAAGGTGTAGGTAAAAAGCTAATAGTTATCGCTTTTGATCCTAACCAGCTTTGCAAATTTTCAGGTGATCGCCTAATTTCTTCATTAGGAAAATAAATACTAGCTCCTGCACTCAAATAAGGCCAAATTTCCCACCCACAAGCATCAAAAGCAACTCCTGCAACCTGCGTTACGCGGTCAAGGGGTGAAACGGTAAAGGCTTGTTGATGCCAAAAAACCAGATTTGATAATCCCCGATGTTCAATTTCAACCCCTTTCGGTTTTCCTGTTGTACCAGAGGTGTAGATAACATAAGCCAGGTTGTCTGCTGTAATGTTACTGGTAGGATTCTCTGCAAGTTCTTGGGCAATAGTTTCCCAATCTTTGTCTAGACAAACAACAATTGGGTTATATATT
The DNA here is from genome assembly GCA_019359445.1 of Kastovskya adunca ATA6-11-RM4. Taxonomy (GTDB): domain Bacteria; phylum Cyanobacteriota; class Cyanobacteriia; order Cyanobacteriales; family Coleofasciculaceae; genus Kastovskya; species Kastovskya adunca. The sequence goes on from JAHHHJ010000020.1 coordinate 5,021, forward strand.
TGGCAATCTGCCTGTATTTCCCCATCTTGCACCACCCTCTCACCAGCAGGGGAATTAATTCCCCCATTAGTAACTAAATTCGGATCAAGGTGACTATCAATCTCTACGGGTTTAGTTCTATTTAGAGAACTTTCGCTATTAGTCAGCGATTTAAATTGCTGGTGAGTGAGCAACACCGACACCTGAGCATCTTCAATTATGGAATTCAAACGATCAGAGGGATAGCTAGGGTCTAAGGGTACGTAGGCTCCTCCTGCTTTGAGAATGCCCAACATCCCGACGATCATATCGGGAGAGCGCTCGACACAAAGCCCTACTAAAACTTCCGCACTCACACCTTGTTTTTGTAAGTAATGGGCAAGCTGATTACTGCGGCTATTCAACTCTCGATAAGTGAGTTGCTTGTCTTCAAAAACTACCGCTACAGCGTCAGGAGTCTTTTCTACTTGAGCTTCAAATAACTGATGAATACATGGGTCTTTGGGGTAATCTACCTGAGTATTATTCCATTCCACTAAGAGTTGATGATGTTCTGATCCACTTAATATCGGTAAACCTGCAATTCGTTGTTCTGGATTGGCAACAATACCCTCTAACAAAGTTTGAAAATGTCCCAACATTCGGGTAATAGTGGTTTCATCAAATAAATCGGTACTGTACACAACAAAACCGCTAATTCCTGCTGAAGAATCTGCACCTAATCCATTATTTTGCGGCTGCTCCCACAGATGGAACTCCAAATCAAACCGCGTTGTCCCCGTATCAACAAATTGCAGGGGACTGAGTGTTAGTTTTGGTAGCTCTAGCGCCTGCATTGGCGCGTTTTGCAAAGCAAACACGACCTGAAATAGGGGATTTTGGCTTAAATTCCGCTCTGGATGCAGTTCCTCCACCAGCTTCTCAAAGGGCAAATCTTGATGAGCATAGGCTCCCAGCGCTACTTCTCGGACTCGATGTAATAATTCCAAAAATGTGGGATTGCCCGATAGGTCGGTACGCAACACTAAACTATTAACAAAAAAGCCAATTAACCCCTCGATTTCACTCCGGTTACGATTGGCAATTGGCGAACCGACTGTGATGTCCTCTTGCTGTGTGTAGCGGTAGAGCAAGGTTTGGAATGCTGCCAGCAAAGTCATGAACAAAGTGACTCCTTCTCTCTGGCTCAAGGCTTCTAGTGCCTCACTGAGGTTTTTTGGGAGTTGCAAAAACTGGGTTGCACCCCGGTAGGTTTGAACAGCGGGTCTGGCTCGGTCAGTAGGCAGATTCAGTATAGAAATGTCTCGCAGGTGCTGTCGCCAGTAAGCTAGTTGTGCCGCTAGCACTTTCCCTTGCAACCACTGGCGTTGCCAATAGGCAAAGTCGGCGTACTGGATGGATAATGGAGGGAGTAGTACAGGCTGCTCGTTGCCGATCGCGCTGTAGAGTGCTGCTATCTCTCGAATCAGTATCCCTATAGACCAGCCATCGGAAACAATGTGATGCAGAATCAGCAATAGCACATACTCTGTCTCATCCAGCCGCAGTAATGTTACTCGCAGCAAGGGAGCTTTAGATAAATCGAAAGGACGCTGAGCCTCCTGGGTTGTGAGTTGTCGCGCTTGTGTTTCTCGTTCGGCTACTGGAAAGTCTCGCAGGTCTATTACGGGTAGGGATAGAGTTAAGGTGGGAGCAATGACTTGAACAGGTTGCCCTTCCACCGTTACAAAAGTGGTGCGTAAAGCTTCGTGACGACGCACGATTTGATTAAATGTCTGTTCCAGCGCGGCTAAGTTGAGTGACCCGGTCAGACGTACTGCTGCTGGGGTGTTATAGAAGGCATCATTAGGTACTAACTGGTCGAGGAACCACAGCCGTTGTTGAGCAAAGGAGACGGGGAGGGTTTTGTCCCGCGAGATGGGGAGAAGGGGGGTGGAAGTGTTGCTGGTAGTACGATTAGCGGCTTTTAGAAAGGAAATAATTTCTGCTTTGCGTTCTTGTATTTCTGTACGCAGTTCTGGTGTCAGAGTTCCTTCGGGAGCATTACAACAAAGGCGACTTGGCTCTATAAGCGTGTGGCGATCGCCTTCTACAAAAACCTGAATATCTAAGCTCCGAAGGTAAGACAAAAATTCAACTATTTCCACTCATTCAACCCCTTTTACGAGACTAGCCGAAGATAGGAGTTTACTTGCTAGGTAAGGGAACTGTGGTCTAACCCTGGTATGACACTGGAAGACAACGTAGCAAATATTTACCCGAAGGGCGCGTAACTTTGACGTTTCCTGTTAAATTCAACGAGCCAGACTCCTGTGACCTCAGCACGCTCAGGAAAAAGCTTTAGCCGCTTGCTAGACAGCAGTTTTAAGAAACTTCTCCATTGCGTAATTAATAAAAATCTCTCCCCCACGTTCCACCTGTTGTTCCCTAACAACGGAGAAGCCTTTATCCAAGAAAAATGGCTTAGCGGTAATACTTGCTTCGGTATACAAGCGATTAAGCCCTAATTCATCAGCTTTTGCCTCAATTGCCCCATAAATCTTACTGCCAATACCCCGGCGCTGATAATCTTTGTGGCAGTAGAAGCAGTCTATATGTCCGCTAGATTCTAACTCGCCGAAACCCGCGATCGCGCCTTCATCATCAGCAACGTAAGTAAATCGCTGAGAACAGACCTTTGCCCAGTCTCTAAAATAAATATCCTCTGGTGCCCATGCCTTAACCTGATTGAGCGAGTAATCACGAATGTTAATTTCACGCACTGTGTCGTAGAACAACTGCGCTAGTTGAACACCATCTTGCTCCTGAAACAATCGTATTTTCATCAAACGCTCCACTGGCTAACTATTTATTTGGGGTGGGTAGTCGCAGGGGTGTAAAACTCATGTAGTGTTATACAAATTTCATAAAATAGCGCTACAAATCACCCCCCTAACCCCCCTTATCAAAGGGAAAAATCATATAGTATCTGTAGCAAACATTCAGGGAATTGGTGTTACGCTTTTCTCAAAATTCTACCTCTTCCCGCTCATTTCCCTGAGAATTTTTGGTATCCAAACCTTTCGCTGCCCAACAAATTGTCTCAATGTGTTTAGCTAGAGTCGCCACAGTCGGAGCATCAAACAAGTGACGTACAGGCAACTCCACTTGGAAGGCATCACGTATACGGGAAGTTAGCTGAGTCGCTAACAGAGAATGTCCTCCCAATTCAAAGAAGTTATCGTGGATACCTATCTGCTGTTTCCCTAAAACTCTAGCCCAAATTCTTGCTAACTCCTCCTCGACAGTAGTCCGAGGTGCCACATAATCTTCTTTCGGATCAAGACTAAGAGTATCTACCGCAGGTAAGGCACGGCGGTTTACTTTACCATTAGGTGTCAGCGGTAGAGAGTCTAGCACTACATAAGCAGAAGGCACCATATACCCCGGCAACTTTTCTTTCAGGAATTGGCGCAGTCGGAGCGCGAAGTTTTGTGTCCCTGTTGTCGGTGCTTGCTCTTGGTTAGGAACAATATAAGCCACCAATTGTTTATCACCAGGTATGTCCTCCTGAACAATAACCACTGTCTGAAAAACTTGCGGATGTTGACTTAAAACGGCTTCAACCTCTCCCAACTCAATACGGAAGCCACGGATTTTTACCTGATTGTCAATACGACCCAAAAACTTAATATTGCCGTCTGGTTGATAGCAAGCTAAGTCACCTGTTTTATAAAGTCGTGTCTCTCGTTTGTTGTTAAAAGGATTAGGAATAAAGCGTTCAGCCGTTAACTCAGGACGGTTGAGGTAGCCCCGTGCCAATCCATCACCACCAATGTACAACTCACCTGGAATACCAATGGGTACAGGCTGCATCTGCTCATCTAGTAGATAAATTTGTGTGTTTGTAATCGGGCGACCAATGGGAATAGATGTTGCTGATTCTGGTACGTCCTGCACCCAATAAAAAGCAGAGAATGTTGTTCCTTCTGTAGGGCCATAAACATGAATTAATCGCTCTGGTGCTGCTTTTTTGATAACCTTCTTTACCCATCTAGGATCGACTGTTTCACCTCCAAACAGTAAATATTTCAATGAGTTGAAAGCTTGCGGCGTATCTCTGGCGATTTGTTGAAATAGAGCAGTAGTTAAGAACAGAATGCTAATGCATTTTTGACGCAATTGTAAGGCAAATTCTGGGGGTGAAAGGGTGACATCTCTGCTAATTCCAACAAGTTGAGCGCCGTGAAGGAGCGCTCCCCAAATCTCGAATGTTGCTGCATCGAAGGAAGTATTGGAGACTTGGGCTATTTTATCAGAAGAGCCTATATTTATATAATTTGTATTAAACAGGAGACGATTTACAGCTTTGTGAGCAACCGCAACTCCCTTAGGTTTTCCTGTAGAACCGGAGGTATAGCTTACATAAGCTAGATTGTCACCACTTAAGCTATTAATAGGATTTTTTCTGCTTTGTTGAGCAATAGTTTCCCAGTTTTTATCTAAGCAAATAACCAAATTTGAGAAGTCTTCAAACAGCTTAACTAGCTTCTTCTCTGTTAGCAATAATGTTATTTGAGCATCCTCAATCATGAAGTTGAGACGTTCCTGGGGATAGCTGGAGTCTAGAGGGACATAGGCTCCTCCTGCCTTAAGGATGCCCAACATCCCCACTATCATCTCTACAGAACGTTCTATACAAAGTCCGACTAATACTTCTGAATTTACTCCTAGTTTTTGCAAGTAGTGCGCTAGTTGGTTGCTGCGGTTATTCAACTCGCGGTAGGTGAGTTGTTTGTCTTCAAAGATTACTGCTATTGCATCAGGTGTCCGCTCTACTTGCGCTTCAAATAACTGATGGATGCACTGGTGGGGATAGTCAGCCTGAGTATCATTCCATTCCACTAATAATTGATGTTGTTCAGATGGGCTTAGGAGTGGTAAGTCTGCAATCCTTGCTTGTGGATTGGCAACAATGCCCTCTAGTAAGGTTTTAAAATGTCCTACCATGCGGGTAATGGTAGCGGCATCGAATAAATCTGTGTTGTATACCACCACACCTCTAATCCCGTCTGCGTAGTTCCATTGCTCTCCCCATAAGCTTCTGAAACCTTCTGATCCTTCCCACAGGTGAAACTCTAAGTCAAAGCGCGTTGTTTTAAAGTCAATAGTCATCGGGTTTAGTGTCAACCCTGGTAGTTCTAGTGCTTCCATTGGCGCATTCTCAAAACCGAATACCACTTGGAACAGGGGATGGCGGCTCAAGGAGCGTTCCGGATGCAATTCTTCTACTAGCTTCTCAAAGGGCAAATCTTGGTGAGCGTAGGCTCCGAGTGTTACCTCTCGTACTCTACCTAGCAGTTCTTGGAAGGTTGGGTTACCAGATAAGTCGGTACGTAGCACTAAGGTATTGACAAAAAAACCAATTAACCCTTCAATCTCACTGCGGTTACGGTTGGCAATGGGTGAACCGACGGCAATATCTTCTTGGTGGGTGTAGCGGTAGAGCAAGGTTTGGAAGGCTGTCAGCAGGGTCATAAACAGAGTGGCTCCTTCTTGCTGCGATCGCGTTTTTAGCGCCTTACTCAAACTTGGTGATAGCTCTAGAAATTGAGTGGTTCCCTGGTAATTCTGTACAGCAGGTTTTGGGCGATCGCTCGGTAAATTTAGGACAGAAATACTGTCTAACTGTTGCCGCCAGTAAGCCAGTTGTGTCTGTAGGGGCGACGCATGGGTTGTTCCTCCCTCTTGTAGCCACTCGCGTTGCCAGTGGGCAAAGTCGGCATATTGCAGAGGTAGTTCGGGTAAAGGTGGAGAGGTGTGGTGTGCCACGTCTTTATCAGCTAAGGCTGTGTAGATTGCCGTCAGTTCCCGAATTAACACCCCAATAGACCAATCGTCGCAAATGATATGGTGCAGGTTTAACAGCAATATGTATTCTGTCTCGTCCAGTTGCACGAGCAACAATTTCAGCAAGGGCCCAGTAGCGAGATTAAAAGGACGCTGAGATTCCTCGGTAACTAACTGCTTTGCTTGCAGTTCCCTTTGCTGAATTGGCAACTCCCGCAAGTCTATGACGGGCAGATCTACGGTGAAAGTGGGAGCGTTAGCGTCGCTTTCGGCAGGAATCGCCTGAACGAGTTGCCCCTCCACTATCCCAAATCGGGTGCGTAAAACTTCGTGGCGACGCACGATTTCGTTGAAGGTCTGCTCTAAGGCGGTCAAGTTAAGTGAACCCGTTAAGCGCAGTGCTGTGGGCACATTATAGAAAGTGTTGCCAGGTACTAACTGCTCAATAAACCAGAGTCGCTGTTGAGCAAAGGATGCCGGAAAGACAAAAATCTCTTCTTCCTGAGAGATATCGAGTCTTTCTTGAGCATCTGTTAGGGAATTGTTAGAACGCTCTGATGTCATTTATATTTAGTTCTCACTTCACAATGTTTTGGCAACACGACTGTACCGCCGATCGCGGCTCAAGTCATGGCTTCAGATGTTAAGCCCCCTCTTTGTTTGGGATTGAAAGACATTGAGGCGACTATCTTTTATCCATCATTGAAGATTTAAGGAGGGACTTCTACGTCTAAAGGTAGAAATTCTTTATATCCGAGATGTAAATTGATGACGCCAGAGATTTCACAACGGTTGGAAATGGGGAGGAAAACAGCAGGCGATCGCTGATCCTACAATTGGCAGTCTTCTACCGTTGTGTAGTTGTCTGACTTCTAAGGAATGAATTATCTTACGCGGACAGCCTCCCAGGAAATACCGCCAGCTCTTTGTCCTTAAGTGAGTGGTAGTAGATAAAGCGCTGTGGGAACCGCTTCAGTAGTAAGAGAAATAAATGGATCGATTTAACCTGAATTTGTTCAAGCGGTTTTTGGCGATCGCTAAATCCTACTGGTTTGGGGATGAAAAATGGCGAGCTAGAGGGCTGCTGCTGCTCTTAGTCTTATTGTTGCTCGCTTACACAGGTCTGAGCGTCCTCCTCAACCATCAGCGAGGAGTATTAATCTCAGCCCTCTCAGCCAGAGATGAATCGAGATTTTGGCATACGGTATGGATCTTCGTTGGGGTGCTGGTCGTCTACGCCCCACTGCTAGCTGGTTACACCTACTTAGAAGACCGCCTGGGTCTTTCCTGGAGACGCTGGCTAACCAACAGCTTTCTCGGAAAATACTTCAACAATCGAGCGTATTACAACCTAGTCTCACACCCTGAAATTGACAACCCCGACCAGCGGATTGCTGAAGATGTCAGAAGCTTTACCCAAGAGTCTCTGAAATTTTTGCTCCTTATTCTTAAGTCAGTTTTGACAGTGATTGCCTTTAGCAGCGTCCTTTGGGGAATCTCTCGGTCATTGGTGATTTTTCTAGTAGGTTATGCCCTAATTGGCACGCTGGTCACGACGCTGGTTTTTGGTCAACCGCTGGTGCGGCTCAATTTTGAGCAACTCAAAAAAGAAGCAGACTTTCGCTTTAGCTTAATCCGCATCCGAGAAAACGCCGAATCCATCGCCTTTTACCGAGGAGAAGAGCAGGAATCTCACCAGGTATTCAGCCGCTTTATGCAGGCGTTTGAGAATTTCAAGCGGCTGATCTTATGGGAACTAAATCTCAATGTTTTAACGAATGCTTATGAATTTATTCCTTTTGTAATCCCTGCCATTGTTGTTGCTCCCAGTGTGTTTTCTGGAGAGTTGGAAGTGGGGAAAGTCACCGAAGCACAAGGCGCATTTGTCCGGGTCTTTTTCTCGTTAAATGTCGTCGTCGCTCGGTTTCAATCTCTGGCGAGCTTTGGAGCGGGGATTGACCGCCTGTACACCTTCGCTGAGTATTTAGAGCCGCCTCAAGCCACACCCACCGAGGAGCAAAAGGAAACTCCCACAATCGAGACAGTCGAAGAGAAACACTTAGCCTTCCAACACCTGACATTGCAAACCCCCAACTATCAGAGAACCTTGCTGAAGGACTTGTCCCTGGAGTTACCAACCCAGAAAGGGATGCTGATTACCGGGCCAAGTGGCTGTGGGAAGAGTTCGCTGCTGCGGGCGATCGCGGGATTGTGGAATTCCGGTACGGGAACGATTGCGCGACCCGCCCTAGACGAAATCCTGTTTTTGCCCCAGCGCCCTTACATGGTGTTAGGGACGTTACGCGACCAACTCCTCTATCCCAATACCCAAGCGGAGGTGACAGAGGAGGAACTGAAGCAAGTTCTCAAACAGGTAAATCTTTCTGATTTGGATGAACGCTTTGGGGGTTTTGAGGTGGAAAAAGACTGGGGATCAGTGCTTTCTCTGGGGGAGCAGCAGCGTGTCACCTTTGCTCGCCTCCTCCTCAACAAACCTGCCTACGCTATTTTAGATGAGGCGACAAGCGCTTTAGATATCAACAACGAAGCGGGTCTATATGGGCATCTCAAGGAAACAGAAACAACCTTTATCAGCGTTGGTCATCGCCCTACCCTGACGGACTATCACCAATTGGTTTTGGAACTCTCAGAAGACCAAAAATGGCACCTCAAGCAACTGGAAAGCTTAGAGATCAAGATCAACGATGTTGAAAGCCTACCTACGTTCGGCTAAACGCTAACGCCAGAGTCTCACGTCAAAGCTTTTAGAGGTGGGATGAAAGCAAGGCGTTTAGTTAAGGGTCTGAAAGTCCCGTGAAAAAGATGTTTCAGCTTTCTTAAAAGGCTGGATAAAAAGTAGTGATGCGCCCCTGGTACGATTTACGGTGGAATAGCAGCGCGATCGCTGAAGCCAAGTTGTCAAAGTTTGGCTTGGATTTTGTCGAAAATAGCGCCGTCATCAAAGAATTTCCTCTGAATTTCATCCCATCCCCCTAAATCTTTGGCGGTGAAGAGGGTTTTTACTGGGGGAAATTGCTTTTCTACTTCTTTCTCAACTGTTGCATCAACAGGACGGAACCCCACTTTGGCAAATTCGCGTTGCGCTTCTGGGGTATAGAGAAATTGCACGAAGGCTTCAGCGACTTCGCGGGTGCCGTGTTTATCGACGTTTTTATCGACAACTGCAACCGGATTATCGATGGAGATATTGACATCCGGCACCACGTAGGGAAGTTTTTGCCCTTTTTGTGACGCCAAAATCATTTCATTTTCGTAGTTGATTAAGGCATCGCCCTGACCTTGTTTAAAAAAGACATCGGTGGCTTCGCGGGCATCTCTGGGCAGTATGGGGACGTTTTTGTAAACGCGGGTAGTTAATTCCTCAGCTTTTGCCTCATCTTTGCCTGTTTCCGTCATCGCACCCCACAAAGCGAGGAAGTTCCAACGGGCACCGCCAGAGGTTTTGGGGTTAGCGGTAATTACCTTTACGCCATCTTTGGCTAAGTCTGCCCAAGTTTTGATGTTTTTGGGATTTCCCTCACGGGTAACAATTGCCGCAACCGATCGAGTCACAATCCCCTCATTGGGGGCTTCTTTTTCCCAACCGGGTTCGATTAACCCTGCCTCTTCAATTTTCTTGGTATCGAGGGGAAGCGCTAGCGCCACAACATCGGCTTCGAGTCCGTCAATTACGGCGCGAGTTTGAGAACCCGATCCGCCGTAACTTTGGCTAAAGCTTACGGTTTGGTTGTGTTCGGCTTGCCATTTTTCAACAAATTTGGGAATAATCTGGTCGTGAGCGGCTTTTGTGACCGCAAAGGAGACTAAGGTTAGCTCTACATTGGATTTACGGGCTGTTGGGTTGTTCGCATTCCCCGGTGATGCTGTGTTGGTTTCGGTGGGAGAGCAAGCAGCGATCGCTACAATCAAACTGACTCCGACAAAAAATAAGGACGCGAAACCTTGCAAAGAATGAGCGTTTAACCGATACCCTCTAAAGAGCGATCGCCAAACTTTAACCACATCGCTCACAACGCGCACAGTCGAGTTCCTCCCCGCTTTGGAAAGGCGTTGCCACTTGCTCATGTAAAACTTCCTTTTAATCTACGGTAATCTGATCGGGTTACCGGGTTTTAAGATGGTTACAATACTGGCACCTTTTTTTAGATTTGGGAAGTACTTTGCTCAATCAAATCTTCATAAACCCGCTCGACTTACTGGGGATTATCAGAGAGACGGCTATGAGAGTCGGTGAGTCCTGATGAGGAGAAGGGTGAAGTATGTTATTGCTTCTCCCCATCACCTCATCCCCCCGCTCCTCCAGTTCCTGAGTGCTAACCTGCTTTATTAGGGACGTTGCACAATTTCGGGCGGGATGGTTGATTAAGCCTGTTTCTTCAGGACATGTTTGTAGGGGTACAAGCCTTGCTCTCTTTTGACAAAATCATCCTCCGGGAAGTGCAATACCTTATTAGGTAGGGGTTTATAGGGCTGAAAAACTGCATGAGTATCTTCACGCTGCAATCGGTTGAAAAAGACTTTGGGATTAAAGAAATTCTCAAAGATGCCAGCTTTAGTCTGGATATCACAGATAAGGTCGGTTTAATTGGCACCAATGGTTCTGGCAAATCCACACTGCTGAAAATGATTGCTGGAATCGAGCCAATTGACGGGGGTCAACTCTTAGTCAATTCTGGCGTGAGAGTTGTTTACTTACCGCAGCAACCTGATATGGACGAGGAAAACACCGTTCTGGAGCAGGTTTTTGCCGCTAGTAATGAGCAGATGGCGTTGGTGCGGGAATATGAAGAGCTTTCCCACAAACTGGCTCACAATCCAGAAGATAGCCAACTGATGGCGCGTTTTTCTGCTGTAACCCAAGGGATGGAGACAACAGGCGCTTGGGAACTAGAAACTAATGCCAAGATTATCCTCACGAAGCTAGGAATTGAAGACTTTGAGGCGCGTATTGGCGATTTATCAGGCGGCTATCGTAAGCGCATCGCCTTAGCCGCCGCCTTGCTTTCCGAGCCGGATGTGTTGCTGATGGATGAACCAACAAACCATCTTGATGCGATGTCAGTGGAGTGGTTACAGAGTTACCTAAACGGTTATCGCGGCGCAATTTTGCTGATTACGCACGATCGCTACTTTTTAGATCGTGTCACCAATCGCATCATTGAAATCGACCGAGGCGATCTTTACACCTACTCTGGCAACTATTCTTACTACCTAGAAAAAAAAGCTCTAGCAGAAGAATCCGCCGCCAGTAGTCAACGCAAACATCAAGGCGTATTGCGTCGCGAGTTGGAATGGCTAAAACGAGGGCCAAAAGCTCGCAGTACCAAGCAAAAAGCCCGCATCGATCGCATCGGTGAGATGCAGGACAAAGAGTTTAAACAAGCTCAAGGTAAGGTAGATATTTCTACTCCCGGTCGTCGGATTGGGAAGAAAGTGATTGAACTGACAAATATCTCCAAAGCTTACAACGAGCGCACTTTAATCAAAGACTTTACCTACAAATTTAGTGCAAGCGATCGCATCGGTATTATTGGCGGTAACGGTGCAGGCAAAACTACCTTAGTTGATATCATCACCGGACGCATCGAGCCAGATTCTGGTAGCGTTGAGATCGGTACAACCATCCACATCGGCTATTTCGATCAGCATTCTGACGAACTACTAGAAGCCCTCAACGATTCGCAGCGCGTTATCGATTATCTCAAAGAAGTTGGAGAACTCGTTAAAACCGCCGATGGTACCGTTATTACTGCCTCTCAAATGTTAGAGCGTTTCCTCTTTCCAGGAAATCAGCAGTATGCACCGATAAATAAACTCTCAGGGGGTGAAAAACGCCGCCTATTTCTCCTGCGGGTGCTGATGAGTGCGCCGAATGTCTTGATTCTCGACGAACCAACAAACGATCTGGACGTGCAAACTCTGGCAGTACTAGAAGAATATCTCGAAGAATTTAACGGCTGTGTCATTGCCGTTTCTCACGACCGATACTTCTTAGATCGCACTGTAGGTACAATCTTTGCCCTAGAACCAGGGGGCAATTTGCGTCAGTATCCGGGCAATTATTCCGTCTATCTTGACTACAAAGAAGCTGAAGAAACCGAAGCCGCTCAACAAAGCGCTATTCAGGAAAAAGCCGAACTCCCCACATCAGAAAAATCAGCAAAACAATCATCAAATCAAGGTAAATCGCGCCGAATTTCTAACCGGGAGCTGAAGGAATTTGAACAATTAGAGAAAAAAATTGCCCAGCTAGAAGCTGAAAAAGCCGAGGCAGAAAAAGCCTTATATAATGCTGCTCCTGGTAAAGTTACCCAAGTCCAGGAACTTTACACGCAGTTAGAAACTTTAGCTCAGGCAATTGAGACAGCAACTGAACGCTGGATGGAATTAGCCGAGATGGAGTCTTAAGGCTGAAGTCGGAGGAATCTTGCACGTCACCACACCCGATAAATGCTGCGATTTCTCATAAAGTCCCGTAGGTTCAACCTGGATTAGTTAGTTTCCCCTCATTGGTTCATAACGGTCGCGATCGCCATATTGGATAATAAACTCATCAACAGTTAGGAGGTGTAGTTTTGATTAAACCATTGTGATTTTCACTCATGCCCCCAGTTCAGCCTAATTAAAGCATTCCGACGAGCAATAATATGACTTCTATCTGTCAAAAATTCCTCCAAAACCATCCCAAAATTTGGCATCAAGCAACAGTACATCCTTTTCTTCAGCAGTGTCAACTAGGAACAATTAAGCCGGAGCAATTTAATACCTGGTTAGTGCAAGATTACCAGTTTGTTATTGAATTCACACGGATGGCAGGACGATTTTTAGCCGTTGCTCCTCCCCAGCATTTCAATGTAATTTTGGGCGGCATTAGTGCGCTAAAAGACGAACTGAATTGGTTTGAAGAAAAAGCCGCAGAACGACAGCTTAATCTGGACACAAAAAAGCAACCAGCTTGTGCAGACTACTGTCAGTTTATGCATAGTTTAGGGGAGATGCCCTATCCTGTACAAGCCACTGCATTTTGGGCAATTGAGCTGGCTTACAATCAAGGCTGGCAACTCCCCGGTAAGATGAACGAACCTTATGCTGAATTTGCTGATAGATGGGGAAATCCTGGCTTTACGGAATATGTAAAACTTCTAGAATCACAAGCGGAGCAGGTACTACAAACAGCACCCGAAGCTATCCAGCAGCAGGCAGAATCTGTATTTGTACAAGTTGCCAACTTAGAAAAAGACTTTTGGCAGATGGCTTTTAATGCGGCTTAAAAGTAACCAATCCCCAACTAGTCAACATAGTCGTCAGTGATATCCAAATTGTCAGGATTGTTGGAAGCGATGGGGCGATCGCCTGCAATCGAGATTTTTTCATGCTCTAAGATTTCACTCTTAGTGATCGGACGATGTCCATCCACATCAAGAGTTTCTTCTACCTCAAATTTATCAGCAACAATGGGACGCTTCCCAGCAATGTCGAACGTATCTTCAACCTCTATGTCACTAGGATCAATAGGACGATGTCCATCTATATCGAGAGTATGTTCAGTAGAAATATTGCTCTTGGTGATTGGACGATGCCCATCCACATCAAGAGTTTCTTTTACTTCAAATTTATCAGCAGCAATGGGACGCTTCCCATCAATGTCGAACGTCTCTTTAACCTCTATGTCACTAGAATCAATAGGACGATGTCCATCTACATCGAGAGTATGTTCAGTAGAAATATTGCCTTTGGTGATTGGACGATGCCCATCCACATCAAGAGTTTCTTCTACTTCAAATTTATCAGCAACAACGGGACGTTTTCCATCAATATCCAGTGTTTCTACAACCTCTTTCTTTTTTTTATTTTTCTTATCCATGTTTTTTATAGCTCCTTCTTTTACGGCAATATGCCTGCTTTAACAGTAGGGTGAGGAAGATCTCCTCCTGCCCATAAACACAGGCAGTTCAGGGAGAATCTTTATAGTAGTTGGGGTATGTAGTGTTTTTAAACTACCCAATGGTGTATAAACGGTGAACCTTTCTAAAAAGCAGGTAAAAAATGATCAGGGTGACACTGAATTTACATCCAGCTTTAGAGCTAACCGATCAGCTATTTTATGAATTGTGTCAAGAAAATCGCCAGTTGAGACTAGAGCGTACTGCTAAGGGAGAATTAATCATCATGCCGACAACAGATGGGGAAACAGGGCATCGTCATATTGAAATCGCCTTTCAGCTACAAGCGTGGAGCCGACAAACGCAGTTGGGAATTGCCTTTGACTCTTCTACGGCGTTCAAGTTGCCTAATGGTGCGGAGCGATCGCCAAGTGTGGCTTGGATACGACGCGATCGCTGGGAAGCCTTAACAACTGAGCAAAAACGCCGATTTCCTCCTCTGTGTCCTGATTTCGTGGTGGAATTATGCTCCAACGCTGATGCTCTTTCCACTCTCAAAGAGAAGATGCAAGAGTACATCAAAAACGGGACTCACTTGGGTTGGCTGATCGATCCGCAGACGCAACAAGTAGAAGTCTACCGTTCGGGACGAGAATCTGTAACGCTACAAAACCCGGAAACGCTACTAGGAGAATACGTGTTACCAAATTTCGTACTGGATCTCAAACCAATTTGGCTGGACGTTGCATCCTAAAGTTAATCTTGGCAAGTTCTTCTCAAATCCTCAGGGAATTTTCAGATAGTGACCTTAAGATCTGTGCAGTAAAGCTCAGAAATTGCTGCAAATCGATACTTTTAAAAGCAATTTAAAGATATTCATTAGTATCGCTGGACTGGAACCTAAAGAAGCTAATAAATAGGTGAAATATTTGTTTTTTTCCCCGCATTCCTAGAAAAGCAAGAAATTGTCTACCTGCTTAAATGCTGCCTAAAACAGCGATCGCCAAAACTTTAATACAACTAAGGCAAAATGGCACTGACTTAAAAAAGCATCATCACAACCGATCAATCCTTGTGCAGGGGGATTGGGGAAAAGCCCCCCAAGCTGGGTTTTTCTCAAGAACAACTATTTTCCGCTCAAGTCAGTGACATTCAACTAAAGCATAGTCATGAAAGACAAAATTGCCAGCCGTCGATGCCGTTCAACCCCGCAATCACTACTCGACTGGATAGCCAAGTGCCTGCAAATGCTAAAAGTGGCGATAACTGCAAAAGCTCTGCGACAGGTTTTTCTATTTCTTTTTCCCTTTGCCTTCGTACTTTTAATTTATAAAATAGCTCCCGCCTTCGCACAAGATGCAACCACAACCACAGGATTTAATCCACAACAGCTATTACGAGACGCTTTGCAGCGGATTGATCAACTAGGAGCAGTCGGTGCGATCGCCTTTATTGCCCTCTACATCATTGCCACAGTTGCCTTCTTACCGGGTTCCATTCTCACCCTCGGTGCAGGTGTCGTCTTTGGCATCATTGAAGGTTCAATCTATGTCTTCATTGGGGCAATGATCGGACTGACTGCCGCTTTCTTAGTCGGGCGTTACTTAGCACGAGGTTGGGTAGCCAAGAAGATTGCTGGAAACGCCAAGTTTGAAGCAGTGGATCAAGCGATCGCCCAAGAAGGACTAAAAATAGTCTTCCTCCTGCGACTTTCCCCCGTCTTCCCCTTCAACCTCCTCAACTACGCCCTAGGACTCACCCAAGTTTCCCTCCGAGACTACATTATTGCCTCGGTAGGCATTCTTCCCGGCACCATTATGTACGTCTACATCGGTTCCCTAGCTAGCAGTATCGCCATGGTTGGTGCCGCAGATCAGCCAACTAACCCCACTATCCAATGGGCAATTCGGATTATCGGCTTCATCGCCACCGTTGCTGTCACCCTCTACGTCACCCGCATTGCTAAAAGAGCCTTGGCAGCAAAAGTGTGATGATTTTGTCCGTAGTTTGTCGGGTGGGAATTGTATTCCTTACAACTATTAGCCATTAGCCAATCACCATGTCTACTCAAAACGTCACCGTTCCCCCGATGGATGAACATAACCAAATCTTGGTTTCCTACGTTCATCCCCATGATTGGATTAACCCTACCCCAGTTGCCTTGTATGACTTAGTCGTCATTGGTGCAGGGACAGCAGGGTTGGTGGTTGCGGCGGGGGCGGCAGGTTTAGATATCGGTTTGAAAGTTGCCCTGGTTGAAAAACACCTTATGGGTGGTGATTGCTTAAATTTCGGTTGCGTACCGTCCAAGTGCGTGATCCGTTCATCCCGTATTGTTGCTCAGATGCGTGAGGCGGGGGCGTATGGCATTCATCCCCCAGACAAAATTGAGATTGATTTTCCTGCTGTAATGGCACGGATGCGGAAGTTACGGGCAGGAATTTCTGATCACGATTCTGTCGAGCGGTTTCAGAAACTGGGTATTGATGTGTTTTTAGGAGGTGGGCGCTTCCAGAACGGAAACACGATTGAAGTAGCGGGTAAGAGGCTGCGATTTAAGAAAGCCGTAATTGCCACAGGTGCGAGGGCGGCGCGATTGCCAATTGAGGGAATTGAGGAAGCTGGCTACCTTACCAATGAAACGGTCTTTTCTCTCACCGAACGCCCGCAACGACTGGCAATAATTGGTGGAGGGCCGATTGGTTCAGAATTAGCGCAAGCCTTCCACCGTTTAGGTTGTGAAGTGGTGCTGTTTCATCGCGGTAGTCACCTTCTCAATAAAGAGGACACTGACGCCGCAGAAATTGTCCAGCAAAGCTTTATCCGCGAAGGAATTCGCCTGATACTCAATAGCAAGATTCAGCGTGTAGAGAAGTCTAGTGGAGGGAAGACAATCTTCTTCAGCAGTAATGGCAAAGAAGAAGCAATTACCGTTGATGAAATTCTCGTTGGTGCGGGACGCGCCCCTAATGTGGAAGGATTGAATTTAGCAGCGGTGGGGGTGGAGTATGGCAAAGAAGGGGTAAAGGTAAACGATTACCTCCAGACAACGAATCCTAAAATTTACGCGGCGGGGGATATCTGTCTGAGTCAGAAGTTTACTCACATGGCGGATGCAGCGGCGCGGATTGTGATCAAAAATACTTTATTTTCCCCCTTTGGTCTAGCCCGCTCGAAGTTTAGCGATTTAGTAACTCCTTGGGTGACTTATACTGACCCGGAGATTGCTCATGTGGGGATGTACGAACATGAGGCGCAGGCGAAAGGACTTGATATCAGTACGATCAAAATTCCTTTTAGTACTGTAGACCGAGCGATCGTTGATGGGGAAGAGGGGGGCTTTGTTAAAATCCACCACAAACGAGGCTCAGATGAAATTCTTGGTGCAACCATTGTTGCTCCTCACGCGGGGGAAATGATTAGCGAAGTAACAACCGCGATCGTCAATAAGATTGGTTTGAGCAAGCTTTCAGGAGTAATTCATCCCTACCCTACCCAAGCAGAAGGCATTAAAAAAGCCGCCGACGCTTATCGCCGCACTCTATTGACCTCTAGGACAAAGACATTTTTAGGTTTGCTGAGAAAGTTATCTTAGTCTTCCGGGTTGTTGGACTGACGAATCAGTGTTTTTTTAAGAAAAAGGCGATCACGTCTCTTTTCTGACAACTCTCTTGTTCCTCGGTGTTGCCATAATTAATGTCCATGAAGTCATGGGGAGATGAAGACATAATGAAGCGCTGAATCTTCTGTTGATTTTCCGGTAATCGTTGGGAACGATAAGATCGAACAAATAAGTCCCACTATCCGAGAACTAGCCATGCGCTCTAATGCTTTGACCCCTATATTAGTCATCCTGGTGTTAGTTTTTATCGGTTTTGGCGATCGCTTCCTTCCCGAACCGGTAGGTACAGCCAGTACTCAAACCCGAACCTCCATCAATCAATTCATTGCCGGAATGTTTCCCGATTGGAGACCTAACAAACTCAAACCCAATGAGCGCACTGAACGTGCTATTCAGCAACAAGAAGAAGGCTCCCAGTGAGGCAACGAAGCGCAGTTCTCGCCTCCTACGCCCCACTGTTAACCACTCAAATCTTCCCCGGTTGATGACTGCTGTGATTAGTCCAACGACTAAAAGCGATCGCGTCTCCCCACTCAGCAAACAATCAAACCGGACAAAAACTACTTTTTCTTCAGCCAGCTAAACATTGCCCGTAAATCCTTGCCAACTTCCTCAATCGGGTGTTCGGCTTCTTGGCGACGCATCGCCGTGAATCCGGGCTTACCAGATTGGTTTTCCAAGACAAACTCACGGGCAAATTGTCCGCTTTGGATTTCCTTGAGGACTTGGCGCATCTCGGCGCGGGTTTCGTCAGTGACGATGCGAGGGCCGCGAGTATAGTCACCATACTCAGCCGTATTGGAGATGCTGTCGCGCATAGTAGCGAGTCCGCCTTCCACAATCAAGTCTACGATTAACTTGACTTCGTGGAGGCATTCAAAATATGCCAACTCCGGCTGATATCCGGCATTAACCAAGGTTTCAAATCCCCCTTTAATCAGCGCACTCAATCCACCACACAACACAACTTGCTCACCAAACAAATCAGTTTCCGTTTCTTCGCGGAAGGTGGTTTCTAGAATGCCAGCACGAGTTCCACCGACTCCTTTGGCATAAGCCATGGCGCGATCGCGTGCCTGACCTGTAGCATCCTGATATACCGCAAATAAGCAAGGCACACCTTCGCCTTGTTCATAGGTGCGTCTTACCAAATGTCCCGGCCCTTTGGGAGCAACCATCACCACATCCACAGACTCAGGTGGGACGACTTGACCATAGTGAATATTAAAGCCGTGGGCAAATGCCAATGCCTTGCCCTCAGTCAGGTGCGGCTCGATTTCCTGTTTGTAAACTGCCTTTTGCACTTCATCAGGCAGCAAAATCATAATCAAGTCAGCCGCCTTGGAAGCATCCGCCACAGAGTGAACTTTCAAACCAGCAGACTCTGCTTTTGCCGCCGATTTGCTGCCGGGATACAGTCCGACAATGACATTGACGCCACTATCTTTAAGATTGAGGGCGTGGGCGTGACCTTGAGAACCGTAACCGATGATGGCGACGGTTTTTCCGTTTAGTAAGTCTAAATTGGCATCAGCGTCGTAATACATCCGCGCCATAGCGACATCTCCTTGCTGCAAGCGTAGGGAATTGAGGTGCAAACTCTTGATTTTAACCCAAAACTTGTAGCAACCCGCTCAGGGCGAGAAGGAGAGATGGTATTGGCGATCGCTCCCGTTATCCCTAAGCTTATTGACAGGACAACAGAGAGCGATCGCTTGATGTAGGTTTAGCATCGATTGAAAACATCTACTGGCTTTCGTCAATTGGCACCTTTGACTCAGGAATACCCAGGTTGCTAATCTAGTAACCAGCTCCAATCCCTAGGGGAAAGCCGACAACAGGCAAAAGTTAAGAAATCTATACTGGATGTAGTAGGGAATTAATCATAAAAGGAATCCCATGCCTCCCAATCCAACAATCATGCGTTCCGTTGAGCAGCTTGGCTACCGCGTCACGGTTGGGGATGTTGCCGCTCAGGCGGGATTGAATGTTAACCAAGCTCAACAAGGTTTACTAGCACTAGCATCTGAAGCTGGGGGACATTTGCAGGTCTCCGAGGCAGGTGAGATTGCTTACGAGTTTCCCAAACACTTTCGCACTGTTCTCCGTAACAAGTACCTACGGTTAAAGTTGCAGGAATGGTGGGACAAAATTTGGCGTGTTTTGTTCTATCTGATTCGGATTTCTTTTGGGATTGTCCTGGTCGCTTCAATTCTCCTGATTTTTGTAACGATCGCCGTTATCATCATCGGCATTAGTGCCAGTGGTGGCGATAACAACAACTCTAGCGGTCGCAGTGGTCGTTCTGACGGTGGCGGATTTTTCTTCTTCCCGCGTTTGTTTGTTTTCCCCGATCTCTTCTGGGTTTTCGATCCTAGCTACGATCGGCGTCATCGACGCCAACGAGCCAACGCTCCCGCCGCTAAAGAAAACGGGCTGAACTTTTTTGAGGCTATTTTTTCTTTCTTATTTGGTGATGGCAATCCTAACGCCGACTTAGAAGAACGTCGCTGGCAAGAAATTGGCACCGCAATTCGCAACTCTAAGGGTGCTGTCGCCGCCGAGCAAGTGGCACCTTACCTCGATGACTTAGGAGCCGCGTACAAGCGCGAGGACGAAGACTATATGTTACCCGTCCTAACGCGCTTCAACGGGCGTCCAGAAGTCAGCCCTGATGGGGAGATTGTCTATCACTTCCCAGAACTGCAAACAACAGCGCGATCGCGATCGCCGCAACCCGTACCCGCCTATCTCCGAGAATATCCCTGGCGCTTTAGCCAAGCAAGTAGCGGACAAATCATGCTGGCTATTGGACTAGGGGCGCTGAACTTTGTCGGAGCGCTGGCTCTCGGTTCCCTATTGAGAGGGGGTGTAGTGGCGGCAGAGTTGGGTGGACTGGTTGCCCTCGTCCAATCGATTTACTGGGTCTTGCTAGGGTATGGCATCGCTTTCTTGGCAGTCCCGCTGATTCGCTACTTCTGGATTCAGATGCAGAATCCCCGAATCGAGGCGCGCAACCAAAAACGCCAAGCGCAAGCAGAGGTACTGAATCAATCCGATACGGCGTTGCGGAAGAAAATTACCTACGCGCGTCAATTCGCTGCTCAGAATATCATCGACGAGGCGGATTTGACCTATACCACCGAAACCGACTTAATCGATCAGGAAGTCGAACGCTCCGCCCAAATCGATGCCGAATGGCAACGCCGTTTAAGAGAAGAGAAGTAAGTTTCGAGGATTTCTGTAATCCTAGACCCGACGTGGTGGGTTACGCGTCGCTAACCCACCGGGAAGGAGAGAAGTTCTTTAATCAAGCACAAGCATCACTGAGACTGAAATGTCGTTCAGCGATGCTTAATAGAACAGTGCTTGTCTTACCCTTAGCCATTAGCCAAACAGTTAGTTGGTTTGGGAGATCGTGGCACCTTGGTAATAGTGAGTCAAAATTTGCTGGTAGTCAGTGCCTTGGGCAGCTAAATTATGCGCCCCCCACTGACTCAAGCCTAATCCGTGACCGTAACCCCGTCCACTAATTAGAAAACTGCTGCCAGTTGGAGCAACGGTAAAGAGAGTGCTTCTCAGTCCGAGGGCGCTGCGTAACTCATTACCAGTAAGACGCTTAGATCCGCGATCGCCTGTGACTTTCATCGTGACAACGCGTCCGTGAGGGGTTGTGCGCTCTGGTGTCATTGACCGCACCGTGCCAACTCCACCAATTTTGCCAGTCAACTCACCGACAGAAAAGCTTTTTGTCCACTCATACACAGGTGAACCTATATCATAATCGGCGACACCCCGCAAGTAGGGAAGCGGTTGAACCCAAACATCTTCGACATTTTCCGTATGTCCTCCAGATGAGGAGTGGAAGGCTGCTAAAATAACTTGCCCCCCGTAGGTCATCACCTGTCCAGCGGTAGCATTGACAGCCATATGGGTGCCTTGAGCTTCCGTGTCCAGACCTTTGTAAACCTGGGAGTTAACTGTGTTTACTACGTCATAGAGGGCATTGGCTGAGGTGGCTCGCTTGTTGAGGGCAAAAGAACGAGCAGCAACAGCTTGTGCTTTCAGCGCTTCTTGGGGCCAAGTGGGACTCATTTCCGCCCCCAGCACGCTATAGAGATATTGTTCTAAATCAACGTAATTGACCGCCGTGATTCCTTGACCTTTAGGAATGATTTTGGTGCGTCCCCGATACCAGCGATCGCCAATCCACACATAACCATTATCCCTCGGCTCAATCCAAAGCTGGTTAGAGCGCCAATTCCCCACAGCGACGCTACTACCGCCTCCTTGAGCAGTAAAGGCATTCAGAGCCTCTAGTTCTCCCACTTGTTGACCCGCGCTATTGCGAACGATGGCGTTAGTTGAGCTACCCACTTGCACGCGGCTGACACCGTCTTTAATCGCTACTCGCAAGTCCGTCGCCGCTTGTGCTGGCCCCACCATAACAATCCACAGTAAAAAGGAGAGCCACCAATGACGCCCTCCTAACGCGCTCATCTGCTTCAAGAGCAACACAGGAGAAACGGAAAAAGATCTAGATGCCATCTGTAAAAATTCCTCACTTAAAGACGACTGTTTTCGTTTTTGAGAGCAACAGTCAAGAAATTGTGCGTTTTTGCTGTCGCTAACGTACTGAGTTCAAGAAACTTGAGAGAAAATCCGCCTGGATTAACTTTTCTTTGCCACAGCCGAACGTAGCAGCCGACTCTTTCCAGGGGGTTACTCCTTTAGATGGGTTCATTGGGATAGGTTTACCACATTTATGACCCATCTGGTAGATGCCATCTGTAGTTCTTACTCTGATGCCGTAGACCGAGTTAGTGTTCCCTTGGTGTTAGTCCTGAGTCCTGAGTCGGTGAGTCCTGAGTAAGAAGAGAAGGGGGAGCAGGGGTGCAGGGGTGCAGGGGTGCAGGGGAGCGGGGGAGCGGGGGAGCAGGGGAGCGGGGGTGCAGGGGAGCAGGGGAGCAGGGGTGCAGGGGTGCAGGGGAGCAGGGGTGCAGGGGTGCGGGGGTGCAGGGGAGCAAGGGGATAACTACACTTCACACTTCATCCTTCATACTTCATACTTCACCAAGCGCCTCCAGCAACGGCTTCGCCGAACATACTTTCTCCCCTACTCAGGACTCACCGACTCAGGACTCAGCACTCTCTTCCCCCTTGCCTTGCTGTGTAACATAAAGATAATGTCCAAAAACTGCTGAAGATGGTCAACGCCTGTGCAAATTACTTTTTTAGGAACGAGTTCTGGAGTACCGACGCGATCGCGTAATGTTTCTAGTGTTGGTTTGCGTTTGCCCCAGCGATCAGAACTGTGGTTGTTTGATTGTGGTGAAGGCACGCAGCATCAAGTGCTGCGGAGTGACCTGAAAATCTCTCAGCTACGGCGGATTTTCATCACCCATATGCACGGCGATCACATCTTCGGTTTGATGGGACTCTTGGCAAGCTGTGGTTTAGCAGGAAACCCAGATCGCATTGATATTTATGGCCCTGCGGGTTTAGACGAATACCTCAACCGCAGTGGCAAATACTCCTATACCCACTTCTCCTACCCGGTTCATATCCACACCATTCAACCGGGAGTCGTTTACGAAGACGAAGAATTTACTGTCAGTTGCCGCCCCCTCAAGCACCGTGTTCCGGCATTCGGCTATCGAGTAGAGGAAAAAGACCGCCCCGGACGCTTTGATGTGCAAAAAGCAGCTGCTCTAGGGATTCCCTCTGGGCCTCTTTATGGCAAACTCAAACGTGGTGAAACCATCACCCTACCAGACGGTCAGAAAATTAATGGAGCCCAGTTGTGCGAAGCCCCAGAAGTAGGGCGCAAGTTCGTGTACTGCACAGATACGGTCTATTGTGAGAGTGCAGTAGAACTAGCACAAGATGCCGACCTGCTAATTCACGAAGCCACCTTTGCTCACCAAGACGCTCAACTGGCATTTGACCGCTTGCATTCCACTTCAACTATGGCAGCGCAAGTTGCTTTGAGTGCAGGGGCAAAGCATCTGATCATGACGCATTTCAGCCCTCGCTATGCTCCCGGCAATGCAATTATGCTCAATGACTTGCTTCAGGAAGCACGGGCAATTTTCCCCAACACCCAATTAGCCTACGACTTTTTGGTGTACGAGGTGCCCCGGCGTCGCACAGAGCAGTTGGTGACTACGGGGTAATGACCTGATTTGGATGAACCGCAAAGGAGCGATCGCCTACTAACCAGCAAAACATCTCCTTCGTTGTTCGGCTGTTAGGTAGGTAAAAATTCCTACCTTGTATAATTTATAACTAAAATCTTCTTCAGCTCCTGTCTTCGCTGAACGACAATAAGTAATAGCAATAACACACTATATTTTTGTCGGTCAGAGTGGAGACTTTCTCATGTACGTCTATCGCACCACTCAGTTTAATCAGAAGGCAGAGCGGTACGGTATAGGGGTAAGGGTGGACGATCTTTGTGTCGAACTGGAGGCACAAAGAATTGATGAGGTGCAAACGCGGTTTGAGCGAGTTTATCCTTATCTCAAGCGCCGCATTCTCAATCGTCGCCTGATTGCCCGGATTTTGCGCGTCGATGATCAGGAGTTGCTATGCTTGCTCGACATCTTTAAGCGCGGTGACAATGACTACCAGCAGTTTCTAGAATCACCACGAGACTACGGCAGGATATACCTAGAATCCTCCCTTAATCCGCAAGAACTGCGCGACTGGCTACAAAGTCAAAAAACTAAACAACAACCCGTCGAACCTCTCCCAGAACTGCCTGCTGAGTTGCACCCCTGGCTAGAAACTCCTGGCTGGGAGATGGAAACCGTAACGGGAGACTGGATTATTTACGAAAGCGAAGAATGGGTGAGGCGCTTTAAACAACGGGACATCCAAACGGAGTGGGAAACTTACTATCAGGCGATCGCTGGCATTCGGGACAAAAGAAGTGAGTGTGAAGCGATCGCGGGTTATCCCCATGTCAAGCTAGCCAGCAAAAACAATTGCTACGTCCTGTTTAGCGAGATCGAAACCGCAGACACGGCGGTTGGAGGCGTGTTATTTCTCCTCGCCCCCTTCCATCGCCAACCCTCCCCCGAAGAAGTGATTCAGGTGGGAGTAGCAACGGCACTTTTTGATGGTGTAAGTTCTAGCAGCATCTTATCTAGACAGTTGAGCCTAGAGGAATTGACGCCCTATGCTCAACGTTCCTACCCTGCCTACTTGCTAGCGGATGAAGAAAGCTGGCTGGCGATTGAGCGGGGCAAAGAGGCAAATTTGGCACTCTCCCCGGAAGAGGAAAAAATCCTCAAGTCAGTGTCTACCTCTGTTCCGGGGGAAGGAGCGTTACCGATATTTATCAATGGACGCGCCGGAAGTGGTAAGTCCACTATGCTGCTTTATCTATTTGCGGACTACTGCTACCGCAAGTTTTATGACAAGCAGGGACATCGTCGGGGGGTGCCCCTACCTGGAGAGCCGTTATTTCTCACCTATAACGAGCGGCTTTTGGATGTGGCAAAACAAGGAGTGCAGCGGCTTTTGTCTTCTCACCATCGGTTTGTTGCCGAGCGCACTCAAAAAGATCAACTTCCCAATATTAATAGTTTCTTTCAACCGTTCCAGAAATTTCTCCTAAATTTACTGCCCGCCGCCGAACGCGATCGCTTCGATTTAGAGCGTTATATTTCCTTTCATCGTTTCAAGCAACTTTATCAGGGAAAAAGTCCGCCGGAATTTGGCAATACCACTGCCCGTGCGGTTCCTACGATGTTACAACTGCCCCAAGCTCGGAAATATTCCCCGGAACTGGCATGGCACATTATCCGCACCTTCATCAAAGGTGCGCTTCGCGGGGAGTGCATGACGCCGGAAGACTACCTAGAAGAAGTTCCTCGCAAGGAACAGATCATCTCTATTAAAAAGTATCAGGGAATTTACGAGACGATTTGGGAGCGGTGGTACCAGCGCATTACCGAAGAACAGGGGTATTGGGACGATCAAGATTTGATTGCCAGAGTGTTGGAACTCAAGTGTTACCCATCGGAGTACGTGGCAATTTTCTGCGATGAGGCGCAGGACTTTACCCGACTAGAGCTGCAACTAATTATGCGGCTATCGGTCTTTTCTCGCTATCACCTAGGCTATCAGCCGCTCAATAGCTTGCCCTTTGCCTTTGCGGGCGATCCCTTTCAGACATTAAACCCGGCGGGATTCCATTGGTCTAGTGTACAGGCGGTTTTTGATGCGGAAGTGATTACCGCTCTCGATCCTTCCGAGCAGTTGAAACTAGTGGTTAACTTTCAGGAACTGGCGTACAACTACCGTTCTAGTCCGCCGATTGTGAAACTAACGAATTTAATTCAATTTTGGCGGCGGGTACTGTTTGATATTGCTGAACTGCAACCGCAAACGGCATGGCAGCAAGGCAACTTCCCCCAGCCCCAAAAGTTCATCGTGGGAGAAACGATCGCGGCGGAGGAACTGAAAAACTACATTAAAGACACGATAATTATTGTTCCTTGTGAGGAAGGAGAGGAAGTTGCCTATGTTCAAAGCGATCCCTTACTAGGGGAAATTTACTCGCATGAAGTCAGATTGCCCGATTCTGGTATCCGCGCTATTGACTACGGCTTAATCAAGAACGTGTTAAGTGCGATCGCGGCGAAAGGACTAGAGTTTAAACGAGTCATTCTCTACAAATTTGGTCAAGAATGCGATCGCCAAACTTGGCAAGCCAAGCGTGAAGGCAGTTCTCTACCTGTACAGGTGGAATACTTTTTTAACAAGCTTTATGTCGCTGCTAGCCGAGCTACAGAGCGGTTGTTTGTTGTAGATTCACCCGAAGGCGATCGCTTGCTGTGGCAACATGCCAGTAAGGCAACGGAAGTGCAGGAACTGTTACGACAGGTTAAAAACCCCTCTACCTGGGAAGGTAGCCTACAGCTTTTGGAGACAGGTACAGCGCAAACGGTGCAGGAAATGCGCGAAGATGACCCGGAAGCGATCGCGCAAGAATTTGAAACTAAGGGATTAAACTCAGAAAATCCCAGCTTGCTCCGACGCGCTAGACAGTTTTATCGTGGTCTTGGCGATACGGCAAAAGCAGATTATTGCGAAGCTTGGGCGCTGAAATTCGAAGCGCAATTTCAAGAAGCAGGACGCTACTTTCTCCAAGTGGGAGAACTGGAGGCGGCGTGGCAATGCTTCTGGCAAGGCATGTGTTGGGAGAAGTTAGTCGAGTGGTGCTGCTACCACCCTGAAGTGCCGAAAGCAGAACTTCCCCTCGCCCTGTTCATGACAACAGCACCGCAAAATCAGGAAGCGGTGAAAACTTTTACGCAATTTCTTTGGAATGCAGGGTTTGTTGGCAACTTAGCAACGGAGGAGCCGGGTTTTGAAGAGCAGGGGAGCAGGGGAGCAGGGGAGCAGGCTTCGACGTCAGCTCAGCCGAACGGGAGCGGGGGAGCAGGGGAGCAGGGGAGCAGGCTTCGACGTCAGCTCAGCCGAACGGGAGCAGAGGAGCAGGGGAGCAGAGGAGCGGGGGAGCAGGGGAGCAGGGGAGATGAGGAGCAGGGGAGCAGGGGGGATGAGGAGAACATACTTCATACTTCATCCTGGGCTTCGCCCCGCTTCGCTAACATACTTCATACTTCTCAGGACTCAGGACTCAGGACTCAGGACTTAGGACTCTCTTCCACTTCATCAATCCCCAATCCCCAATCCCCTATTCCCAAACAATGGCTCACCGTAGTAGCGGAGTATGCCAAGCGGATTGAGGCGTTGTTGCCTGTTGCCGAGTTCCAACTTGAGGAGTGGCAGCAGTTAGGGACAGTTTTAGAAGCCTTGGAGTCTGCGGGGTACAGCGGCATGTTAGATACTGCCGGAACCTGTTTTTACCGAGGGGAAAGCTATGCTAATGCTGTGCGCTGTTGGGAAAGTGGCGGCGTTACTCAGACGCGGCAATACAACAAGGCAAAAGCCGCCGTATTGGGGATGCCAGCGGGATTGGAATACTTAGCTAGGGTAGAACAGCTAGACGATCACGCCCGTTCTGAGCGCCTGATTACTGAATGGCAACAGGCAGGAAAACCCCGCACTCCTGAGTGGCTGAACTATGTGGCTCCAACGTTGGAAGCCTTAAATCAATATTCCAATGCTTTTATTACCTATACCTGGTTAGATCGTCCTGATAAAGTCAAAGCTTATTTTGAAAAGGCAAATGGCGAGACACAGCCCCTGCGAATTAAGCCGTTAAGAATTTTGCTGCGGTACTATTTGCAACATCAGCATTGGGAAGAGGCGATCGCGGCGATGAAAACTTATCTTCCTACTCTGACTAGCGACAGGGCTGAACAAGTGGGTTTGAAGTTTGATGTTGTCTACGAACTTGCCTGCTCCCAATTAACTCCCGCCGCCCTAACTAAAGAGTTACAGCAAAGCTATGAGAACTTTCTCAAAACCTATATTCTCAACGATTCTAACTGGCAGCACTACCTATCTATGCCACAACTAGGAATCGCGTTAGAAAAGGTTGGTTGTTTGATTGAGGCACTAACGTTTTACGAAAACTTTGTTGGCGATCGCGATCCCGAATGTTATCAGTTTGCTAGGGAGCGATGGTTAGCAACGAAGACGAAGCAGTGCAACGATGCAAACAAGCAGGGAAAGATTGAACAATCGGCAAAAATACGCCTAGAAATTGTAAAAAATGCCCGTCAATGGAGTATTGCCACCAATTCTCTTGACCTTGAACCCCCTGCCGCTCCTCAAGAGCGTCCAGAGACTGTCAAGTTGGTTAAAGCCAAAATAACGGCACTCAAAGCACCTCCCCTAGAAGGGCTACAACCTGTTATTCAAGGCTTACCCGCTGAGATAACGATTGAGCAATTTGATCAGGGAATTACCAAGTTTCAGGTGCGTCACCTGATTGTGAAAGTAATGAGTGCCGCCCAGCAAGTTTTAATTAAAGATGCTCTGAACGAGCAGGAGGTACGGGTAGATTTTGCCTGTTGTCAGGTGAATATAGGAGACGCGATCGTATCGGCAAGGGGAGGAAACCAACTCTCTTTTACACTCTTTAAGAGTGGCTATGGTGGTGTTCTCGTTTGTGGTAATGAACAGCCGCGATTGGAACTAAGTCTTCAAGGATTATCGGAGAAAATTACGATCGAGCTGAGAGCCGAGCCGAAAAATTCCCCATAAGGATTGGTTTTATAGCAACAGGGCTGACGCAGAGCAGAAGTAAAAAAGTTGATTTTTCTGTAGGCGCATGGCATTGCCTTGCTCTTACTGTCAATTAACCGGATTTCATCTGAGTTTTACGTAAGCCCTATAGCAATCCTAGATGAATTATGAGTTTCAATTGGCAGGCGATCGCAAGTGATTTAGAACTGCTATATATAGCGCCTCTCAGGTGACGTGAAGTGGGCTGATATTTTTGAGCAAAGACACAGAGAAAAAAGATAATTGCCAGGAGAGGCAACACCAGCTTATTCTGAAGAACGCTGTTGCGGTATTGGGCGGTTAAGAGGCGTTGTTGAACTATATTGAGATTCTTGCGGGTAGGCGGCACAGTGGTGGCAAAACTTCTCGTCATCAGGCTGATGGGTGGTCGTTGGAGGAGCGCGATCCGGAAATAATTAAGGCGTGGATGCCAATCTGGGAGTGGTTTTATCGCTATTACTTCCGGGTGCAAACTGAGGGCTGGCAACATATGCCTGCACGGGGAAAAGTGCTGATTGTTGGTTCCCACAATGGCGGTTTAGCCTCACCGGATACGTCCATGTTTATGTACGACTGGTGCCGTCGGTTTGGCTATGAACGCTTAGCTTATGGGCTAATGCATGGGGCGGCGTGGAAGTTTCCGATATTTGCGATACCAGCCTCTCAGGTAGGAGGAGTGCAGGCGCATCCAAAAATGGCGATCGCTGCCCTTCAAAAAGAGGCGGCGGTGCTTGTTTATCCCGGTGGTGCAGAAGATATGTTTCGCCCTCACCATCTACGCAACAAAATCTACTTTGCAGGGCGTAAGGGCTTTATCAAACTAGCCTTGCGGGAAGAAGTGCCGATTATCCCGGTTGTCTCTCACGGTGCCCACGATACGCTGATTGTTTTGGGAGATTTGTACGAGCAGGTGAAGCAATTGCATGAACAGGGTTTTCCCTGGCAGTTGGATCTGGGTACGGGGGTATTTCCTGTTTATTTGGGGTTGCCTTGGGGAGTGGGAATTGGCCCTTTGCTCAATTTTCCCCTACCGATACAAATTCATACCCGTGTCTGTGCGCCGATTGTGTTTGAGCGTTATGGACGAGAAACGCTTCGCGATCGCGATTATGTCGATGCCTGTTATGAAAAAGTTTGTACCCACATGCAGCAAGAACTTGATGAGTTAATCGCCCGTGTTAGTGGCAGCAAGTAAGTCACCTCCCTGCGTACAGCTAAGGCGGGGAAGCCAGCCCTGAGAGGTCAGTGATCGCATATTCCAAACCTGCCACTACTCTTGCAAGGCGATCGTAGTTAACTTTGTCGGGGGTATCGTTTGCGGTGTGATAGTAGGGATAACGGAACGGTGCGGTGTCCGTCACCATGATTCCAGGATAACCCTGTTGCCAGAATGACCACTGATCAGACCAACTCACACCAGTAATTTCGTTGGGTAGAGCAGTCCCCTCAGACGGGAATTGGGTATGACGGCGGAAAGAGGCGATCGCATCCCTTACCAGTGAGCCAGAATCGACATTGCCAATGAAGCTGATAAAATTCCCCTGAAGCGGATAGATGGAAGATAGCTGCGGTAAAGGATATCGCTGGCTACCGATTTTGTCAGAGTAGTACCCGATCGTTTCCAGACTGAGCATGGCAACAACGTTTTCAGATCGCTGTTTGCATCGAGACGCATAAACCAGACTTCCCATTCCTTCTGAGAAGAAAAAAGGCGGCTCCTCATTAACAAACTCTACAAACCGTAAGGTTCTTTCAGGCTTTTTCCCAGCAAACAGACGCGCTAATTCTAAAGTGGCAGCAGCACCTGTGCCGTTGTCGTTTGCGCCGGGACTGCCAGATACCGAGTCGTAGTGTCCGCCGACGATGACAATCTCGTCAGCTCGTTGAGTACCGGGGATTTCGACTTCAAGATTATAGTAAGTCTGGTTGTCAATCGTGTATCCCTGGCGCTGGACTTTATACCCAGCTTGAGCGAATGAAGCGTCTAGGAAATCAGCCGCCGCCATTAGTTCCTTGTAGTGTAGGTAGTTGCGTTCCCCAATTTCACTCCCCAGCTTTTCTACATCCCGTTGCAGGGCATCCCGTAGCGCCACTTCCTTTTGGGTTAAGGGTGGCAACTCCCCTCGGTAACTTTCTCCGGGCATCTGAATCATCGTGAACCCCCAGCTAATCAGAATACCCAGAGTGATGAGGAGTACCGTCAACAGGAGTAGGGCGGCTCGAAAAAGCCATTGCACGCCCAATGGATGGTTTTTGTTGATGTCCCGCTCATCCACAACTTCTCTCATCGATCAGGACTTACAAGAGAGGGTATTCAGGTATTTCAGTAGCTTAAAAGGTTTGTCTGACAGAAACCTGGCTCTGTGGTGGGATATGGTATTGCTAACAAGAGCAGCGCCTCGAATTTTAGCGCTTTACAAGTAAGCGATCGCTCTGAGCCAACCTGATCTCAACTGTTACAGGAGATAGTTATGTAAGATTGACGTATGAACGTTGTGTATCACTTGCAGGGTGCTGAGTTTGAGTGGGATGAGAACAAAGCACAGAGCAATTTTGACAAGCATGGTGTGACCTTTGAAGAGGCGGCTGAGGTCTTCTTTGACCCCTTCTATCAAACAGGTGATGCTTCAGCTAATAACGAACAGCGTGATTTTATCATTGGATATTCAGTTTCTGAGCGACTTTTACTAGCTGTCTATGTAGAACGTAGGGAGCGAATACGAATTGTTTCTGCTCGTGTTACTACTCGTACTGAACGGAAATTATATGAACAAGCCTGACGAAGAGTTTGAATTGCGTTTGCGTCCGCGAGTGACTGAGACAGTATCAATTGAGATTCCCGCAGACACTCTGGAGTCGCTCAAGAAAGTGGCTGCAAGTCAAGATATGTCAATGGAAGCTCTGCTTAAGTTTTATATTGGGAAAAGCTTACGACAAGATTTAACTAAACTTTTCTCGGAGCGTATTCTAGACACAACAGCTCAAGTACTTACAAGGCACATTGAGTCGGAAGAGGAAATTGCAGCAATTCTACGAGAAATTCGAGGGGAAGCCGTTGGTTAGATTAGAAGTAATCGTATTGGAAGAAGGGCGATAGCTCGACTGCAATATATAAAGTGGGCACTGTTAGCTTAACTGCTGACAACCAATTGTTTTTGCTTTGAAGTGCCCACCCGACAGCTAACAACTAACTAATTTTTCAAAAGTCTGAAATTGAGTTACTTGCTTCATTAAATTTGACAGTTCTGGATTAAAACAATTGTTCTATCAAATAGCAACATAATTAAGTTTAGGTTAGCTTAAATTAACAACAAACGAATTGCTGAGGCTAGTTGCCTTGGCACTTTATTTTAGTAGTATAAATGTACTGATATTTTACATAAGCTTCGACGCTGTAAGGGTTATTTTAGCTTAAACCTATAGGTCATCTTTAGCTCAGAGTTCTGAGCTTAAAGATGAAAGATAATCAAGAAGATTGCCTCACCCTGCTTGAACAAATCCGGTGGGGTGGAATTCCTCAGTGTCCCTATTGCCAATCAACTAATTCTACGGCTATAACAAAAGAACGTAGATATCGCTGTAATACTTGCTTTACTTCATATAGCGTTACAGTTGGCACGCTTTTTCACAGAACTTATGTGGATTTACAAAAATGGTTTCTGGCGATTCATCTAGTCCTGAATTCACAAAGAGGTATCAGTGTTCGTCAGCTTGCTCAAGAAATTAAGGTTAATAGAAATACAGCGGCGTATATGATTATTCGTATCCGTAAAGCGAAAGTTGAGGATCAGAAACTACTACAAAGGCTTATAGATATGTGCAAGCCATAGAGGAGTTGTAAGGTTTTAGAACTTTAACAAAGCTTCTGGCAGTGCCTTCAACGCTTAGCACTGCCAGTGAATAATGAAATTAGTAAACAGCATTAAGTGTGCATCAAAGTTATGAACCCAACACAAGATCCTATCAAATGGACTGACTCTGTTAATGCAATTGGTTCTGTCCTTGGTGGTGTAGGCGGAGTTGTCGCTTTACTCACGTACCTGGATGGGAGAAGAAAGGGAAAAACACCGGAAACTATCCTTCAAGAAATACTTATAAAGGGAGAAATTATTTTGGTGGAAGGCTCTAGCATAGTCGCAAAAACAGCTAGAAGTATTGCTCCCAACTCAGAAGTTTTTCAGTCTTTGAATATAAATCTTTCAGAAAAGAAAGAAATTTTAGAAGATAAGCTTAATACTTTACAAGCAAGATTTAGGTACAGTCAACAAGCTCAACTATGGCTAGAGAGAAACAGGCAAACTTTGTCTAGGGCGGCAGTCAAGTATGCTTTGGATAAGCATCCCGATCTAGTAAATCCTGATAATAATCAGAAATGGGAAGAGCATGTTAATAAATTTTATCAGCACGTCAACTACTATATTGACTTAATTGCTGGGTGCCTAAAGTTTGGCAGACCTAATCTCCTAGAAAAATCACCCTCTTTTCAGGCTGTAGCTGCTGATTTATACCTAGAAGCTTTCATCTTTATAAAAATCTTAATAAGAAAGCAAAAATTAGATGAAAATTTGTCTGGAGAATCAGCAGCAAAAATACAACCTGATATAGATAACTTAATCGAGATTGACAATTTGTCTAGAGAATCAGCAGCAGAAATACAACACTATCTCGACGATTTGCTCAAAATAATTCGCGATAGAAATTCCTAATCTTGTGGCATTTAATCATATTCTCTATATTCTCCGTATTCTCCGTTCATAAGTTTGGCTAAAGCGTTTGAAAGACAAGCGTTTTCTTCATGATCCGTTAGATTAGGTAGCTGCTCACGTAAGCTAGATACTGTTTGTCTTGCCCTACTTACACAATCGAACATTGCAGTAAAGTTACAATTTATCGTTGGGATTGACACACTTTGAGAAGCGCTTAGGTATTTTTCTGCTTCTTTTAAGTAAGATTCGAGTTCCCATAAAAACTGATCAGTGCTTTGGAATAGATATAAACCCTGGTTATTTTTTGGCATTTGAGATTGGCTTATCCTCGAGTGTCGAATTGTTTGTATTTGACAAAAGGCTGTCTACGTTTATATATGCTATTTACTTATTTTCAGGAATACCATACCCCTCGCTATGACACTGAAACTTTTTGGTCTAACCTTCATCAGAATAAAAATTAGAAATCTTTGAATGGGTGGGTCTAGTAGGAGCTTGCGTTTAGACCGTCTTCAATAACAGTGTTTTCTACTCTCCCTAAAGTAGAGATTGCACCCCTATGACTCAAACAACTCCTCTAAAGAGGAGTAACACGTTGAATCACAATCTGTATTCTCTATCGATGAGACTGAGGGAGTTCTTGCTACACTTGTCGCTTTTCCCATCACTCTCGAATAAATTGACAAGTTTGCGAGGATACGACCGACAAAAAATTAAGATTTTACTCTAGGCTGACGAAAGAGGGTTAATCATCCCCATTTTCATCAATGGCAGCAATAGTCCGATCGCCCTCTTCGCGGTACTGTTCGTAGTATGCCCAGGAAGCGGATAAGTCACCGGGTGTGAGGGCGGGGTTTGGCAGTAATTCCTCGTCGTCTCCCCCTGCTTTCGGAAAGCAACCAAGGGGATGCGCGTGTTGCGAATGCGGGGCTGTCCGCCACACACGCCTGCCGTTACTTGGATCGATTTGCCAATGCAGTAGGTTCTGGTGCAACCAACCCTTCGGATCAACACAGCTTCGCCCCTCCTGCATCCTCAACCAGTCCAGTCTCTGCTCACACCCTTAACACTTCAAATCCCCGACTTCTCTAGAGAAATCGGGGATCTTGCCTTTACTAGGCGATAGTCACCGGGGATTTAAGCCGTGTGCAGCCTTTTTCGAGCGCTCCCTGGTGAGGCAGGCTTTTTGCTGCGGATGGGTTTGGATGGTGCCTGGGGCTTGGCGCGGTTGCTGCGACCTTGATTTGAGCGCTGACGCTTCGGTTGGTCTACAACTTTCTGGGCTTGGAAGGTTGGCTCGTAGCCTGGAACCACGTCTTTGACAAGGGTTTGATTGAGCAATCGTTCGATGTCTTTGAGGAATGGATATTCATCTTCGCTGACTAGAGAAACGGCTCGTCCCTCGTTTCCAGCGCGACCTGTGCGACCAATGCGATGCACATAGTCTTCTGGTACGTTGGGGAGTTCAAAGTTGACCACATGAGGAAGCTGATCGATATCTAGACCCCGTGATGCTACGTCGGTGGCGACTAGTACCCGCACTTTCCCTTGCTTAAACTCTTGCAGAGCACGGGTACGGGCTGCCTGACTTTTGTTGCCATGAATTGCCGTACTTTTCAACCCATCTTGAGCAAGTTGCTGGGCTAGACGGTTGGCTCCGTGTTTTGTGCGGGTGAAAACTAGCACCTGTTGCCAGTTGTGGAACCCGATCATATGAGAAAGCAGTTCTCGCTTGCGATCGCGATCGACCGGATGCACCACCTGTTCTACCTGCTGTGCGGCAGTATTCCGGGGAGCTACTTCGATCTGAGTCGGAGAATTCAGCAGGGTGCTGGCAAGCTGCTGGATCGGTTTAGAGAAGGTGGCAGAAAACATCAGCGTTTGCCGGGATGGAGGCAGCACTGCCAAAATTTTGCGGATGTCGCGGATGAAGCCCATGTCTAACATGCGATCGCATTCATCCAGCACCAGTATCTCTATCTGTGAGAAATCGACAGTCTTTTGCCCAACGTGGTCAAGCAACCGACCAGGCGTAGCGACTAGAATATCAACTCCCCGACGCAGAGTTTGAATTTGCGGCTTAATTCCCACACCGCCATAGATCGCTGCCGATCTCAACGACAGGTATTTGCCATAGGTTTTGACGCTATCGTTGACTTGATCTGCCAGTTCGCGCGTCGGGGTGAGGATGAGGGCGCGAGGCATACGCTGTACCTTGTTGGGCTTGGTAGTGCCTAGGAGTTGCAGAAGAGGCAGGGTAAAGCCCGCCGTCTTGCCCGTTCCAGTTTGGGCACTGGCGAAAACGTCTTGCCCTTTCAAGATCGCAGGAATTGCCTGTTGTTGAATGGGGGTTGGCTCCGTGTAGCCAGAGTCAGCAACAGCACGAAGCAGATCGGTCGAAAGACCGAGGTTATCAAATGTCATGGATGCGATCGCTCCTAGTGGTGCCCCTATCCCAAATCAAATACCTGGGGCCAGTCTAAGAGCAGTAAATGTGTAGTTCAGTTGGATGGCTTAAATGAGCTTTTTCCAATGCGCCAGCAACAGACCGGAATGTACTGGCAGACATTCATCCTAACAGAAATTGTGGCTCTTTATCTAGAGAAGGTAGCGATCCTAGACACTATGTCCGAGCTGGTGCAAAATTTTAGCTGATCGATCTCAATACTTATACAAATGTGGACGCAAATTGCTGCCCGGATTTCAGACGCAATTGGCAAGGACTTTCAAATCGAGAATCGCCGCTCTGTTAGTGGTGGATGCATTAATCAGTGTTACGCCCTAATTGGCAATACTGGCAACTATTTTGTCAAGATCAATCAAGCGTCTTACGCCGATATGTTTGCAGCTGAGGTGCTAGGTTTGCAGCAAATGTGGGAGACTCAGACAATTCGGGTGCCCAAACCGATTTGTGAGGGGACGGCGGCTGATGTTTGCTACATTGTCTTGGAATGGCTGGAACTCGGTGGCAGCAATAGTACCCAATCTTGGGAAGAAATGGGGCAGAAGCTCGCCGCCATGCATCAAGCTAAACCGCCACAACCGGAAGGTAATAGCAGTATGTTTGGTTGGCAGCAGAACAACACGATTGGTTCTACGCCCCAAATCAACAACTGGACATCGGATTGGGCAGAGTTTTTTGCTGAGTATCGCTTAGGTTATCAGTTTCAACTCGCACGGCGTCGTAGCGGGCATTTTCCCAAAGAAGCGGAGTTAATAGCAGCCGTACCTAAGCTACTGAATCACCAGCCGCAAAGCTCTTTAGTGCATGGCGATCTTTGGGGAGGTAATGCGGCGGTTACAACTTCAGGAGAACCTGTGATTCTTGATCCAGCAACTTATGTGGGCGATCGCGAAGTTGATATTGCCATGACAGAACTCTTCGGGGGCTTCCCGTCTGCATTTTATCGCGGCTATAACGACGTTTTTTCTTTAGATGCGGGTTACAAGCAACGAAAAACTCTCTACAATCTCTATCACATCCTTAACCATTTCAATCTCTTTGGTGGCGGCTATGCCTCACAAGCTAATCGCATGATTGACCAAATTCTTGGCTAAGATGCCATGCTTAAGAGCGGTTGTTAAGGCGGATGGGGTGAAGGATAAAGTATGAAGTATGAACAGATATCTTTAACCCCGATACAGGGAGAGGTGTGCGAATTATAAATGACCAATTCGATACTTTTGTAAATCTAAATTAATTCAAAAATGAACCCAAATCTTCTTTCTCAAAAGCAAAAAATTTTTCAAGATTTAGTTAATACCACAGTTGTCAGTATCCGGCGTCATATTTTTGTAAGTGATATGGATTTAGATAATTTTGAACAAATGGCTGATGGAGCTATTGAAATCAAATTTAATAGTAGTAAAGTTATTTGCTTTGTCGCTATAACAGAAGCTAACAGTGTAGGAGTTATTGAACGAAATTTGCCTATCCCTGGTAGTAGCTATATAATTTTGAAGTTGACTAACAATGATTTTTGGCAAGAAAAAATTAATCAAAAGATAGAAAAAATAGAAGTTCTTAAATCTCAATATGCTTCTAATGATAATCCCAGTGAATTTGCTGTTGAGTTTCAATTAAAGAATGGCAAATGTTTCTGTATTGAGTATTTAGATGAAAAAGAATTCCCCGATACTATCAGAGTGATAGAGAAGTATGAGGGAGGTCAGTGCATAAGATTAAAATTTTGTTAGTACAAATTGCAGACTTACATCTTGCACCAGTAACGTAGGGTGGGCAAGGTGAAGCAGCTAGCAAGAGACATTGATTCTGAGTTTACAAATTTCGATAATTAGTTTGAAATAAAAAAAACATGGAAAACCCTAAAAATTTAGACTTAATATGGGAAAAAACTTTTGGAGGAGCAGTAGGTATTTATAAACCGCAAAAGAAAATTGCATTCACACCTGCTTTGATGAAGAAATTGGCAATTTCTAAAATGACAGATGTCGTACTAATAAGTGCTGATTTTGATGATGCTCCTGTAGTTTTTACTCCTTTAGTATGGTTACTTCTCGATTCTGGTGCTAGTGTTGAATTTTTTGGTGTATATGCTACCGAACTTTCAAACAATAAAGTCGATAGTAATAGTAATGAATTAGAGAATTTACCTGCTTTTTGCATTAAAAAAGCATTTTGGAGTAAGTTAGAAGACATCAAAAATTTTCAGCTGGCAGATGACAAGAAAAAATATATTTTGGGGGCAACACAAACTTTTTCTAATATAGTTTTTATCAATTTCGCACATTGTCCAGAAACCACGCAATTAGTTGAGGAGGTTATTCAAGTAGCAAAACATGGATTAAGTTTACAAGAAAATCAAAATGAATCAGTGTATGAGGAAATAAAAATAAATGTTTCAGATGGTCGTTTCTACTTGAATTTTTCTTATCATCCAAGGGTAGTAACAAATAATGTTTTAGAACAGTGGATTTTTAAATGGCGTAATTGTATTGATAAATTACCTCTTGATATGGGTTATTTACCAGACGAAAAAGTTAGGATAAGTTATGAATTATCATTATTTGATAAAGTCAGTATGTTTGATAAAATTCAAGGATAAGTAAGAGAATGTTTTAAAAGCCTCGGATTACCCTAATCGATTGAGCATGAGTCGAATCATAGCGAGGTAGATAAAGGCTTCTTCGGATTGCGGTAGCTTCTCATAGTCGCGGCTCAATCGACGATAACGCTGAAGCCAGCCAAAGGTGCGCTCCAACCAACTTGCGTCAATAAATTTACTCACATCTTGCACCATTCAAGGGCAAGTGACAAAGCCCGCCGTGGAATCAATTCCCACAGCGAGTAGCCTAATTCCATTAAATGGACTCAAGCTCGAAAGTTGGGTAAGTTTTTAGTCCTCTTAAGAGGACTATAGCTATTAGCCAGGGAATTAATTCCCACAGCGGGTAACGCTACTGGTGCAAGATGTGAGTATAAGAAGAATTGAGTTGTTCTTGAAAATGCCAGCTAAAAAATCTCCCATCGAAGTCATTGAACAAGGTGGGATTGAAGTCCGAATCTATCCAGTACAGCAGGGGTATCGAGTTGAAATAAGCGGCACGGAAACTGAATTTTACTGGCATCCCGGTATTTTTCAGAGTCTGCAAGTTCTTTGGGATTGGCTACAACCGCAACTTTACGCCCTGAGCGATTTAGGGCTGGTGCTTAGTGGGGAGTGGATGACCCTTGAAGGCGATTTTGACGGTAATGAGATTTATCGCGATTGGTTTATCTGTCAAGGGCAATCTTGGCAAGGTTATGATCCTCTGACTAATTGCTGCTATACCGCCCCTTCCCTGATGGTACTCAAGCAGAAGATTGACCAAACTGAAATAGAGCGATCGCGCTAAGAAAGCAACTCCCCCCTTTCTGTCTACAGATAGACCGTCACAAGGCGATCGCTTCCCACAGAAGTTAGAGACAGATTCCGCCTCTTGAGGGACAAAAAACTAAGGCAGTTTACATTAAATTAATAAGTGTTAAGAAACAAATGGCACTGGCGGAAAGTTATACAGCAGTGGTTCCTAGTCGTACATCGAAGGAGAGCGATGTCAGATGTACGGACAGTGTCTATAAGAAAGATGGCTGAAGACGGTTGTGGAGTTTTTATCGCTTCCTCCACTTCGTCGCTACCAACGGAGGACTAAACTCCTCATCAGAGCAGTCAGAGGTAGCGGACGTTCAGAGTCATAACAATCAAATAATACCCAGCTCAAACCGCTAGAGGCGTTCGTTGCGTTCCTGGTGGTTTGACTTTTTCTGGAGTAGGGAGGCTGAATGAACCCGCGTTGTCAACTTGCATTCCTCTTTGCTTCACCCGCTAGTATTTAACTGGAAAGAAGCGCATTTAATAACGACTGATGAGCAAACTACAAGCCTTGATTTTTGACATGGATGGAACGATGGCAGATACGGAACGAGATGGGCATCGGGTTGCCTTTAATCGCGCCTTTGCCAAAGCTGGATTGGACTGGGATTGGTCAGGCGAACTCTACGGTGAGTTGCTGTCTGTTTCTGGTGGCAAAGAGCGCATGCGGTATTACATAACTGACTACCAACCCGACTTTACTCCCTCTACTGATTTAGATGAATTCATTGCCGACTTGCACCTGTCTAAGAGCAAGTATTACCAAGAACTATTAGCTGAAGGAAGTATCCCCTTGCGGCTTGGGGTGCAGCGATTGTTAACAGAGGCTCAACAGCAAGGACTACGTTTAGCGATCGCTACTACCAGTTCTCGCCCCAATTCCAAGGCTTTGCTAGAAAGCACGTTGCCTCCTGAAGCGGTAGCGTGGTTTGAGGTTGTAGCCGCTGGTGACATGGTTCCTGAAAAAAAGCCAGCGCCAGATGTCTATAATTACGTGCTACAAGCGATGGACTTAGACCCACAAGATTGTCTGGTTTTTGAAGACTCGGCTAACGGACTGAAAGCTTCCTCACAAGCCGGACTAAAAGCCGTGGTTACTGTCAACGGCGACACGCAGCACCAAGATTTTTCTGAGGCGGTGTTAGTTTTAGACCATTTGGGCGAACCCCAGCAGCCTTTCACTGTTCTGGCGGGTGAAGCCGGGAATCATAGCTATGTAGATGTAGCTCTAGCCCGTTACTTACATGAACAAAATTGTGCTGATTAGCCGACTAAAATTGCATCGATAGACAAACTTTTAAGGAGTAGAGATTTAGTAACTTCCAACTCTCTACTTCAGGGCATGGCATTATCATGCCCCTACATATTTTGAATTTTTTAAGTTATTGAATCGACGTTCCTTAAGACAAATTGGGAGATTCTGAAAGAACTACAGGTTTTACCCCTATTGCCTTCTGAGGTTTAGCTAGGGCGTTTTCTCGCACGCTACTCGTCGTCTTAATTTTAGGATTCAAAATTGTAGAGAGGACTTTAGGAAGTGCAATACATCCTACAATGTTGAATAAGGTGATGAGTAGGCAGGTCATTAAGCTCATATTTAGTATTTTTCTCCAAGGGAAATTGGTTTTTTAGTAAGAATTTAAAGTAGCTTTTTTAAGCGTCTATTCCTCATTATGAGGGTAAACACGAAAAGAAAATCAATAAATATGATTTAAATTACTTGTAAACTTTATAAGTTTTGCTAATATAAATTCTGATCTAGAGGCTATAGGGAGCGAATAAACAGCAAGCTTTGACAAGTTGTTAGGCATTGTCATATTCACCCCATAGCATAGACATTAAGACCAGCGACTCAAAGCGATCGCTAGTTTTCACCAATTCCTGCGCCACTCCTTAGACTTTCTACTCTCGCCATAAAGCAATGCCACCGAGTAACCCTGTGATATTGGGCACGATTTTGGCATTGGGAGGTAGGTCAAAGTTGATTTTTTTAGCTTCACCACCACCGATATAGAGGTAGTCGTAGTTAAACAAATGCTCTAAAGAGGCGATCGCCTTTTGCAAGCGAGTGTTCCATTTTTTATCGCCGACTTGCTCCAGTGCGGCGCGCCCTAATTGCTGCTCATAAGTTTCCCCTTTGCGAAACATATGATGTCCAGCCTCCAAATTAGGCACAAGCTTACCGTGCAAAAATAAGGCAGAACCGAAACCCGTACCGAGGGTAATCACCAGTTCTAAGCCCTTTCCAGCAACTGCTCCTAGTCCTTGCATATCCGCATCGTTGACAACCCGCACTGGCTTATTCCACTGACTGGTGAGTGCCG
The DNA here is from genome assembly GCA_019359445.1 of Kastovskya adunca ATA6-11-RM4. Taxonomy (GTDB): domain Bacteria; phylum Cyanobacteriota; class Cyanobacteriia; order Cyanobacteriales; family Coleofasciculaceae; genus Kastovskya; species Kastovskya adunca. The sequence goes on from JAHHHJ010000020.1 coordinate 46,469, forward strand.
TTGCTAAATCGAACTGCAGCCAACTGGGGTGTAGGTTTGCTGCCGTTTCTATGACACCGTCTCGCACCACACCAGGAAATCCTACAGAGACGCGATCAAAGTCTCCTTGCCCTGATACTAACTGCGCGATCGCGTCAATAACCGCTTCTTGTGTCGGTGGGTTGGGCGTATCGACACGGCTGCGTTCAGTCAACGGCTGCCCCATTGCATCTAAAACCATGACTTTTACGCCACTACCACCAATATCGATAGTGAGAGTTTTTGCAGATGTACTTGCTTGAGTCATTGAGTAGTTGTACTCCTAAAATAAATCCTGAACTTGTACTTAGTAGTTCTAAGTACTGAATCCTGAGTCATGTTAGCAGTTAGCGAAAGCACCCTTCCCATGTTGGAGCTTGGGCGAGCAGAATCTCAGCAGCAAGGACATCCAAGGGTTTAGAGAAAAGGTAGCCTTGTCCTTGTTCGCACTCTAGGGACTGAAGTTGGTGAAGTTGCGATCGCGTTTCTACGCCTTCGGCAATGACATCCATCTTCAAGGTATGGGCAAGAGAGACAATTGCTCGGACAATCTTGGAGTTTTCATCATCTTGATTCATCCGACTGACGAACGAGCGGTCAATCTTCAAGGTATTAACGGGAAAACGATGCAAATAGGAGAGCGACGAATAACCCGTGCCAAAATCATCAATGGATAGCTGAATATTCCTCTTTCTTAGTTGTAGAAGCATCTCAGTTACCGTTTCAGCATTATCCATCAATATGCTTTCAGTAATTTCTAGCTTCAGGCTGTGTCCGTCCAAATGAGTTTCTGCCAGCACTTGGTCGATTTGCTCAATTAAATCTTGCTCCCTCAATTGTTTACCCGAAAGGTTCACACTGATGGTTAAGGGGGCGAGGTGGGGAAACTGCTTTTGCCAAACCTGCATAGTGGCACAGGCTTCTTGGAGTATCCACTGACCGATGGGGACGATTAACCCAGTTTCTTCGGCAATGGGGATAAATTCAACCGGAGAAACTAAACCCCGCTCAGGATGTTGCCAGCGAATCAACGCTTCAAAGCCTGTCAGCTTACCCGTGATTAAGGAGGTGATCGGTTGGTAGTAAACGTGAAACTCCTGATTTCGCAATGCCCGTCGCAGGTCAGTTTCGAGTTGCAATCGCCCTAAGACATGGGCGTGCATTTCCTTGTCAAAAATCTCATGACGAGCTTTACCCATTTCCTTGGCGCGGTACAGGGCGATATCAGCATCGCGCAACAAGTCTTCTGGTTGGTCGTAGGGTGCTAAGTACAGGGCAATGCCAATGCTGGCACTGGTAAAGATTTCATGCCCATCTAGGTTAAAGGGTTGCACGAGTTCGTGGTGAATGCGTTCAGCCACACTGATCGCATCTTGATGATCTTGGATATTGTCTAAAAGGATAGTGAACTCGTCTCCCCCTAGGCGAGCAACGGTATCTATCGGGCGCAGGCAGAGTTCTAGCTTACGAGCGATCGCGATTAGCAATTGGTCTCCCACCATATGCCCAACACTATCGTTGACAACCTTAAAGCGATCGAGGTCTAAAAATAGGACAGCAAATAAATAATCGTTGTAGCGCTTTGCCCGATTAAGAGCCTGTTTGAGGCGATCGATAAATAAGGCGCGGTTGGACAGTCCGGTCAATGGATCGTGAAACGCGTCGTGTCGCAGGCGTTCCTCCATTTGCTTGTGCTGAGTGACATCAACAATTTGAGCGATGAAATGAAGCGGTAAATGTTGAGAGTCCCGAACCAGAGCAACTTTCAAGAGGGCATTGACAATCCGACCATCCTTGGCAAGATAGCGCTTTTCCAGTTGAAATTCGGAAATCGTACCCTCAAGTAACTGTCGATCCAAAATCAAGTTAGTGGCTAAGTCATCAGGGTGGGTGATATCTGCAAGGGTGAGGTTGAGGAGTTCTTCGGTGGTGTAGCCTACCGCGTCGCACAATGCCTGATTGACCCGCAAAAACTTACCGCCCAAAGTGGCGATGACCATGCCAATCGGTGCCAGTTCAAAGGTGAGGCGGAACTGCTCCTCGCTTTTTTCCAGGGCTTCTATAAAGTCCTTGCGCTCGGTGACATCCGTTTGAACGCCAATAAAGTGAGTCAAGTAGCCTTCGGTATTGTAGACCGGAGCCGTATAAAGTTCATTCCAAAACAGCGTGCCATCTTTGCGATAGTTGCGGAGAACCGCGCGACATTCTCTACCTGTGGCGATCGCGTTTCGCAACCCTTCCAGGGCAGGTTGGTGAGTATCTGTCCCTTGTAAAAATCGACAATTTCGTCCAACGATTTCCTCAGACTTGTAGCCCGTTAAACGCTCAAAACTAGGATTAACGTAGATCACCGGATTATCTGTCTCAACTGCATCCGCAATCACAATTCCGTTACTGCTGGAATTAATTGCTCGTTTGAGTAAGTACAGTTCGGCTTCTGATTGGTAACGCTCAATTGCCGCTGCCAAGACGTTGGCGATCGCCTGCAAAAAGTGAACATCATCTTTGGTAAACTGACGCTCTTGCGTAGAGTGTACCCCTAAAATCCCATAGGGCTGTTTCTTCCCTGGAATCACTAAAGTTGCACCACTGATCACCTTGTGGTTGTGCAAAAGAGGCGAACCACTAAAGCGCGTCTCAACGCGCAGGTCTTCCACAATCACGGGTTCGTCCTTCATCAAGGTGTATCCCGCTTGGTAACTAGCCTGCGTTCCCACTTTTGCCAAACCCACTAACCCATCCTGCCAACCTACTCCCGCCCGCAGCAAGAACGCACTTTCACCGGGCAACAGTTCCAAAACCTCACAGTACTCCACCGAGAGCGTCTGGGCTACCAGGATAACAACTTCCTGCATCAAGATGGATAAATCCGTACTGGCAATCCCCTGTTGCCCAAGTTGCGCCACCGCTAAGTGCTGATGCAACCGCTCCTTCAACTCTGCGGTTCTCTTCCGTAGTGCCACCTCCGAGTAGGTACGCTGGACAACTTCTTGTTGTAGTTGCTGATTGGCTTGTTCTAATTGAGCTGTTCTTGCCTCTACTAAAGTTTCTAGCTCTTCATTCGAGCGTTGCAGGTCTTGCCGTACTTCCCTGAGGTTAGTCACCAGTGGGATGCAGTAGGAATAAAGCCCAGCAACTAACAAAGCCCAACTAATCAGGCAACCCAATTCTGCAAAGAGGAGGAAGTTAACTGGACTTTGACCACTAAGGCATTGATTAAAAGCATCGCTATCTAAAATCCAGTTAAACGGACTTGAAGCCAAGCTAGCAGTGAGAGTAAAAACGTTGCCTGTGGAGTGGCGAAACAGCTCTCTAGCTTCCACTAACCCCGAAACGCTTAAGAGCAATCCGATAATAAATGCCCTCATCCTTACTTGAGTGAGCTTCCCCATATTTGGCACTGAGACTTTATCTTGATTATTTTTAATAAAAAATATTTACCTAGTAATCTCTTATTTATAAATATCATCGAATCTATGCGAAATACAATTTTTTGTTAAAACTTTAAAAAATAATTCAAAAACTTCTCTAATTAAATATAAAACTTTTATAGTTATACTTCTAGATGATTGCCCTTGGGGTGTTGAGGTTCCCCAGTTGCTAAGATTCAATACTTTTTTAATTAAAAATCTACGTATTAATCCTTAGAAAGAAGGCACCTATGGAAACAGTGATTTTGTTAATCTTCAATTTTATATAAACAATATAGATAAATAGTAAAAATAGAGATAATGTTTTTTATAAATCTAAAAGTTAGGATTCAAGGGCGATATACTTTTTTATAAGCTATATAAAATGTGGTAATTCAACACACAAATATTTATTTGTAGCCACTGTTCCAATAAGCTGCTAGACGCTGAGCTTACTGATTTTGACACCAGAAAAGAAAAAGCGCTTAAAAGTCCAGAGAAGGATAAATTCTTTTTTACACAAAGTACTTTATCCTTGATTTTAATTAAAAATTACTGTAGAACGTGGCATCAACTGCGGAAATAATGCTTTTTACTGTTGCGTATCCGGAATAGTTTCGGCGGCTATTGTAGCTAGTCCGTATTGTAGGTAGAGGAGTTTTAGGAGAAACTATGCGTGCTGCCACTCATTCAGCTACCTTAAAAAACAGCATCCTTAGCTCATTTCTACTCCTTGCGGTTTGGGCGGGTGTCAACATTTCCTCCCTCCAATGGCTCTTTCAATCTTTGCAGTCAGCATCGCGCCTCAATTTGATGCTGATGGGGTTAGGGGGAATCGCTCTGATGGTTCAGGGAGTGCGTCTTTACCGTCGCGGTAAATGGCGACAGATTTTTTCTTTGGCTCCTATCTTTGCACCCTATCCCTTGCTGCTGATGTTGGGTTCCGCCGTGAGTGCGATCGCTATCCAGTGGCTGGTTGATATCCACCAACTAACGGTGCTGCTATTTTTACTAGGAACCTATGGGCTTTGCGGTGTATTTTTAACACCTGAGCCTTGGCGAAAAGGATTGCCCATTGCTACCCTGCTTGCTTGTGTCATTCCCTTCAGTACCCAAATTGGGACGGGACTGGGTTTGCCAGCACGGATACTGACGGCTCATGCGGTAGAGCAAATCCTCGCGAGTTGGAAAATTGCCGCGATTTCTTCCTACGACATCATCGTATTAGAAAACGGAGTTGCCCATGTCGATGCACCCTGTAGTGGGCTAAAAAGTTTGTGGATAGGGACGCTCTTTTTACTTGCCGTCACAGGGTTAGAAGGGCGGGTGTTGGGATGGCGATGGTTGTTGGTGTGCTTGTCCAACCTATTGTTGTTGATTTCCGCCAATACTGTGCGGGTATTACTGTTAGTATTGCTGATTCATGTTTGGGGACAAAGTGCGATCGCGGAAGTTCTCCACGTTCCCCTAGGAATCCTCGGATTAGGATTTGCCTGTGCCGTTACCTGGCTACTGTTGCAGCGTGTTCCCTTATGGGCTTCTAGGAAAACAGGAGAGAGTGTAGAGACAAAGGCATTCCCGTCTCAGGGCAAGGGAGCAATTGCCAATCGGTATCAACTCGCACTGCTACTCGTCGGCATGATCACCATCGGGCTAGTTCCCCAACTCTACCCAACACCATCGGAACAACCTCTGGTAGTTACTGCCTTGCAATGGCCCCAAGAAATTGTCTCAAAACCCATCCCCCTAACCACTGCCGAACAAAACTTCTTCGCTAGTTATCCGAGCTTAATCCCAGAAAAACGACGCTTTGCCCTTGGGGATTTGACAGGTTCAATGTTGGTTGTTGCTAATACCTCCTGGCGCAATTACCACTCCCCAGAACTGTGCTTGATGGGGAGCGGCTTGGAAGTGAACCGCATCAATCGCCAACAGCTAACGCCTGTTGTCCTAGCGCGTTGGCTATCTTTATCGAATCAGAGATTTTCTGCCGCCTACTGGTTTCAATCCCCTCAACAAACCACTGATGATTTTTTATCTCGCCTATGGAGTGAGATTGCTCGCCACCAAAAAAATTGGGTTTTAGTGTCCATTCTCTTCGACAACCATCGCCGCCCCGATAGCCCGGAAATTCAAGCCTTTGCCACTGCGATTCACGATGCCATCGACCGTAGTTTAAACGTAGTGCATGAGCAACCTGCCACTATTCAATCCACCATCTCCAAGGAAGTGTAGCAATGAAACTCAAGCGGGTATTTGATGTGACGTTTCAATCCATCTTTTGGATTTGGAACCTGACCTTTCTCACGATTGTTTATGCAGGGATTTTGCCCTTTGTGGGCGCTTATTTAATTCCCGCCGCCGTAACCGGGCAAATTCCAGGTGAATACCTGATTACCCTCCTAGCTTTAGTCGCCGTCCCCACAATCTGTACGGGTTTGGGATGGTGGCGTTTCCGCAAACAACCCTTGCAGTTAATGCGGCTATTTTATGGCGTGGAAGCTCCCTTATTTCTCCTCTGCCTGATCCGTTTATTTCTGCTACGAGAACTCACCCCGGCGAGTACTCAAATTATCGGCACAATTGCCTTATGTATTGCCGCCTTTGCTGTCCAATTACTCTACGGCTACGCCTCCCAGCGTCGTCCCCTAGCATGGCTGCAACTGCTCAGTCATAGCTTAATGCTACTGACAGGGATTTATGTAGGAGCCGTGCTACTGTTTTATGCCCTACCCCTGGCTACCGTTGTCATTGTCGAGTTTTTGAAATTTGAGTGGTTAGCCGCCTTTATACAGTCATTGTCTTGGACGGCTTTGTCGGTACTGTGGTGGGGGCCAATCCTACTGGTGTTGTTTGGGTTTAGCTGCACGTTATTTATTGTCATGCCTTCGGCACTGGCAGGTCTTTACATTCACTCAGGGCGACAAATTTTGCAGGCATTTTCCTCCCAGTATGGTCGTAAGTTAACGGCGTTGGGTTCTTTGGGAGTGGTGGTGGTTTGGTTGAGTCTTTTTGTTGCCTTACAGCAACAACCACAGGTTCGCGCCTTTGCATTGTTAGAAAAACCTGCAACTACAGACAGTACTCGACAGTCGCTTTTAGCGCAGTCTGAGGTAATTCGTAAAGGGCTGGTGAATGCCAATTTGCTCGCTTATCGCTACCTCAGCACCAGGGAGGAAAACGACCACATCCGCCTTATGTATCAAGAGGTTTTTGGGCTACCCCAATCTCAAGCTCAGGTGGTGCAAGATATCTACAATTCATTCATGTCGCCGTTTTTATATATCGGCTCTCGTGGGGATATTCAAACAGCAGAGAAGCTCTATGCAGCGTTTTTTGATGCGCCCCTGCAAAAGACAGAACAAAAAGCGGTGCAACATGCGATTCAATCTACCGCCAATCGGGACGAGGCAAAGGCGGGGCTGTTGAATCTGAACGAGAAAAAGGTGTGGTTGCGATCGCAAACTGTCACCCTCAAACCCCAAGGCGATTGGGCAGACATCGAACTCTATGAGGTCTACGAAAACCAAACCTTCGATCAACAGGAAATCTTCTACTCCTTCTCGTTGCCCGAAAGTGCAGTTATTACTGGTTTATGGCTTGGGGATACAGGCGACCGACAACAGCGCTTCCCCTTTACCGTTTCGCCGCGCGGTGCTGCCCAGCAAGTCTACAACGAACAAGTCCAGCAACGGGTAGACCCGGCGCTGTTGGAACAAGTTGGCCCCCGGCATTATCGCTTGCGTGCCTTTCCGATTCCCCCAAAACGTGATTGGGAGACAGAACCAGTGTCGCGACCGATGGAAATGCATTTGTGGCTGAGTTACAAAGTGATGCGGCAAGAATCCGGCTGGAAAATGCCGGAATTAGCGGAAAAACGCAACATCTTCTGGAATCGCGATACTGAGCGACTTTATATCGGAGCCAACAAACCTGGGAAGCTTGAGGATTGGCTACCCGCTTATGTAAGTGCCACAGGGAAGAATGCTCCAACCGTGCATCAGGTAACGTTCTCAGATAGCGATAACCCGAAGGGGATTTTGAGCGATCGCATTGAGGCAAAGCCGCTGAAGAAGTCCGATTATTCTTTGCCCCAAGGTAAGCGGTTTGCAGTGGTGCTAGATAGTTCCCGCAGTATGGGCGATCGCGTTCGGGAGTTGAACCAAACCTTTGATTGGTTGAAGGCGAAGGGCTTTGCTGACAACAATTTCGCCAACAATGATGCTGACTTGTACATCACCGCTACAGCAGGAGCGACTCCTCAGCGGATTGATAATCTCCGTCAGTTTGAGGTGCCAAAGCAAACGTTCTACGGCACCATCCAGCTCAAACAAATCCTCCAGCAATTTGCTCAGTTACAAGGGGATACTGCCTACGATGGAATTTTGTTAGTCACGGATCAGGGTAGTTATGAGTTGTCCGACGACAGCAAAGCCGTCCCTGCGATCAAAGCTCCCCTGTGGGTAGTGCATCTGGGTGGACAGTTGCCTCCGGCTTACGATGATGCCACATTACAAGCCATTCAAAATAGCGGCGGCGGCGTCTCTACAGATATCCCGGAAGTGCTGCAACGACTGGCAACAAAGGAAGCATTGGGCAAATCTGTTGTGAATGTAGTGGAGGGTTATGCTTGGTCGCTTCACAACCAGGCTTCCGAGAAATTAACCGAACCCACTCCTACTAATCAAAACTCTTCTAAAGGCTTTGAGCCGTTGGCGGCGCGGCAATTGGTACTGGGACTGAGTCAGGAGAAAGATACAAAGCAGGTGACGCAACTAGATGCGATCCACGCGATCGCTAAAACCTACGACATCGTCACGCCTTACTCCTCAATGATTGTCTTGGTCAACGACGAGCAGCGGGAAGCCCTAAAACGTGCCGAACAAAAAAGCGATCGCTTCGATCGGGAAGTCGAATCTGGCAACGAGCAACTGACTCAGCCATCTAATCCACTGAATGTCTCCGGTACCCCAGAACCCGCAGAATGGATGCTGCTGCTCGTAGTCGCGATCGCCCTGATCGCCATCAGCAGGTATCAGCGGCGGACTATTAGTTAATCTCAGGGTTTTCTGCCACTTTTATAGGACTTACGCATCGCCTTAAGAAGGGGAGAACCTACTCAAAGTCCCCTTTTTTAAAGGGGATGCGAGGGGGATCAGGCAACCTGTTGCATCCTGGCAAGAGATGTTATGTACGCCGTACCTTTTTAAGCCCTGTTGGGTGAATCGTCTGCGGTTGAACTACGATTGATGGTGCCTAAGTCTGATCAACCGCTGATGCCTACAAAAGTCTTTTCGGTCGATGCCTTATCAGTACGCCTCTACGAAACTAAAGCTGAACTGTCTCAAGATGTGGCGCACCTTGCCCAACGTTACCTGCAAGACACCCTTAACCAGCAGGGCACAGCAGCGGTAATCCTGGCAACAGGAAATTCACAAATTCAATTCCTTGAAGCTTTAGTCGCCTTGGGAGGTGTGGATTGGTCAAAGGTGACGCTATTCCATCTCGATGAATATTTGGGAATTGATGCCAACCACAGCGCTAGTTTTCGCCGCTATCTGCGAGAGCGAGTTGAGCAACAGGTAAAACCCCAGAGGTTTCACTACATTGAAGGGGATACTCTACAACCGTTAGCCGAGTGCGATCGCTACTCCCTACTTCTACAAGCACAACCGATTGATTTATGTTGCCTAGGTTTGGGAGAAAACGGTCATTTAGCCTTTAATGAGCCGTCTGTTGCAGATTTTAACGACCCCTATTCAATAAAATTAGTCAGGCTTGACCCAGTTACGCAGCAGCAGCAAGTCGATCGGGGGCAATTTCCGCAGCTCGAAGCCGTCCCGCAATACGCCTTTACCCTTACCCTACCGATGCTGGGCAAAGCGAAAAAAATCTTCTGTCTTGCCCCAGAAAAACGTAAGGCGATCGCTGTCAAGTCAATGCTATCGGAGCCAATCGGCAACGATTACCCGGCGTCCTTCCTCCGCACCCAAGCTCAGGCAACATTATTTCTTGATCGCGATTCTGCTAGCCTTATTTAATCGAAAATCCTCGTCAGTTTCCGCTCGTTTATGGATGTTTGCCCGTTTCATTTATCTTGCGAGCAAATTCCTCGTGTGAGGAACTTACTCTGCAAGGATTTAAGGTGATTTCCTTTAAATAATGAATCAGCCTAACTGCCTAACTAAAGTTAATCAGGTTTAGCTTCCTTCGCCACCTTCACCACCTTCACCACCTTCAACCGCTCCCGGTGTAGTAGTGGCATCAGGTGTTATGGTTGTTTCCGGTGTTATGGTTGTTTCCGGTATCGTTTCCTCCTCCGTCTCAGCACCCTCACATGCTGCTAGTGGCACAATTAAGCCCAGTAAAAGTAATAATCCTGCTGTTTTCGTTTTCATTGTGATGTTCCTCCAAATATCCTAAAAATTTACAGACTTTTTAGGGTTCTATATACTCTACAAGTAAAAGACTGTTTGTTTATAGATCCAAAAGCCATAGTCATTGGTAGCAACGGTAAACTGCACTAACCCTACGGAATAGATATCTTTTAGCCGGACGCCAACAGGCTTAAACTAGAAGTTTTGATTTAGTGCAAAGACGCCTTATTTGGTCTTGGCTGCTCTGCACTGAGGTATGACTGCTAGAGGTTTTTTGGATGATTCTCTCTATTGAAAATATCCTCACGTCTGAGGAACTCACATTTATTACGAACTGCCTTGATACTGCCGAGTTTGTGGATGGCAAGACGACGGCTGGCTGGCATGCACGCTTGGTCAAACACAATACCCAGCTCAATGCTCAAGCCCCCGACACCAAAGATTTAAAGGGTTTAGTCACAAAGGCGCTGTTACGCCATCCTTTATTGCAGATTGCCGCTCTACCGAAAGCAATCCACTCGATTCTCTTTAGCCGCTACGACACCGGAATGTCCTACGGTAGCCATGTGGACAATGCGTTGATGGGCAAGGAGTTTCTGCGCTCTGATATTTCTTTGACGCTCTTTCTCACTGCGCCCTCTAGCTACGGGGGAGGAGAACTGGTGATTGAGAACGTTGAGGAGGAACGGTCTTTTAAGCTAGAAGCAGGGTCAGCAATTATTTATCCGTCTTCCTCCCTGCATCGCGTAGAACCTGTCACTGAAGGCGTGAGGCTAGTAGCGATCGCTTGGGTTCAGAGTCTGGTACGTGACCCCAGCGATCGCGAAATCTTGTTTGATTTGGATACGGTGCGTCGTTCCATCTTTCACAACCAAGGCAAAACGACTGAGTTTGATCTGCTCTCCAAGAGTTACTCCAATTTACTTCGCAAATGGGCTGATGTGTGAAATCGTCTGTATCTACTACACTTCAGGCTTTTTGCCTTCTCTGGATTGCTAAGTGACAACACTGAATGGCTCTCTTGTTGATGAGTGACACTTCGACAAGTGACACGCACCCATGTTCCCTTTTTCGCCAGAACGCGATATTCTTCTCTTGTGTGAGGAGTGAAAAGGAAAAAGCGCTTGGGGTCGAAACACGGCAAGACTCCCAGGCGCTTTTTCTCATTAGTAGATGTGACAGTTAATTTACCTGATCTAAGAATCAGCGATCGCCACTGATATCGTCTCTAGCGAGATCCGCGATCGTTTATGGTTAAGACCGTAGGACTGGGTGTAGGTTGTTTCCCTTTCCCCAACTGGCAGCAACGATGAGTAATCCTTGCGGGTGCGGAAGTGGCTCACCCTCTATGCGCCAAGTCCTAACTGTGTCAAACCCTAAAGGAGCTTTGATGAGTAAACCCTTAGATACCACTCTCTCTCTGGAAATAGCCAAACAAATTAATAGCAAGCGAAACAACAGCTTTGACAACGCCTACAAAGCCGCCTTGCTGATGCAAGGGGCTACCTATGTACAAGGCTTTCTTGTCCGTAACATCAGACCCTATGTACCCATTGAGCATAGCTGGATTGAGCTTGAGGAGAGCCTTGTTGACCCAACTTCCCTCCGCCAAGAAGAAAACATCCCGGAACTTTATTACTTTCCGGCACAACGCCTCAGTGTTAAAAAACTCAAAGCTGCTATCGAAGAAGCTAAAGAAGACTATCCCGACGACCCACCACTTCCCGTCTACGGTGCAGCTCCCTATGAATATTACGGCGACTTGATGTTGGGTGGAGAAGATTACCAAGGCGCTTACAACGCAGCATTAGCCAAATGTAAAGAGTTGCAAAACACTAATCACTAAGCCAGCGAATATTTAGAACTGAATGTTGAGCGCTGCTGACAGTTTAAGAAATGATGAAACTCACAACTATTAATTGCGCTTAGCCGCTTTCAAAAAGGCAAAGAAGATAAACTCATCTTTTTTGCCTTTACTTTTTTACTTCCATCTTCTTTAACGGTGGGCGTAGATTCCTGGCGCGTAAGCCTCTATAACCTTGCCTGTACGAGAACAATTAATCATTAAATAATCGCACTGAGGACACTGAGTTTGGGTCAAGTTAGTAGCAAGGGAATAGTGTCTTTCCGCTTTACTTCCACAATTTGGACAACAGATTACTTGCTTTACGATCATTTTAAGATCCCTGGTTTTACTAATTTATTAAAAAGTAGATGAAAATTAGAGTTTGCACAGCTGATTACTACTAATTCCCTCAAAAAGTCAATTAAGTAATTCATTTCTAGCTGTCTTAAATTGACTGCGCTCTTAATCATCTCATTGTTCATTATCATAGCAAGTTTACTTGTTGGCAACTTGAATTTAGCAATAATTTACTATTGTTCTGAAATAAAAACGGCTACAGATAGGGTTGATCCGCACAAATCCCTTACCGTTTTGCGTTGATCTACCTCATCTCCCCTAGATACCAGGTCGTGACTATAAATTAATAAAGTTTTTGTAAAAAGTCTAATGTTAGGGTTAAAAATAGTATTTGCCTTCGCTTAGATACGATCCCCATAGTAACTATTTTTAAGGTTTACTTAAGTTTTAGCTTCTGTCGCTAGTTAGATCAATGAGGGAAAAATTAATCAAAAAAAAGCTGCCAGGTTAGAGCTACAGTAATAGCAATTCCGGCGGGGATGTTGATTGATGACGGGTTTACTCACCGATAAGGGCGGTACAGGCAGAGGCGTAACTCCCCTGATTCTGCTGTAGATGTTATGTATATGTATACTTTCTACTCCTGCAAACGGCTACTGCGATCGCTCCATCAGGAAGTTCCAGCTTAGTGGCGTTGAGCTAGCACTGTGCTAGGATCGCGCGGGGGATTAGGCAGCCTTTTGACGTTAACCAAAAATATTCTTATGGTAGTGATGATCGCTTTGATGCGATCGCGCTTTGTGAGATGCCCACCGCCAAAAATCATAGTAACTTCGCCGCTTAATGTATGAGTCAAAAAATTGTCGGGATGATTAGTAGCTATCAGGGACTCAATCAAAGCGATTGGCTATGGCAACAAACTCCTCATCCCTTTGGTGCTTGGGGCAATATTCAAATGCAGGCAAAAGCCTCCAAGCCGGACTTTATGCTTTTATACAATTTTCATGATTTTCCCAGCCCCTCTCCAAAAAAGGCTGGCTTATTTTTTAATCAAAAACGGGAACAAAGCCGCTACGAAGAGGAAATACAAGCCCTACAAACTAAACTTGGAGGCGTTGCCAAAGAACGCGTAATATTTCTTTTGCGAGAGCCACCCCTGGATGAGGTTGTTGAAACTAATATTAAGTTTTATAAAAAAGCGCAGCCATTTTGCGGGTATATTTCTGGCCCAGATGACTATGCCCCAACTCCAAACTATATGCCAGCAATTTGGTACCATGCCAACTCATTTCGAGAGCTAAATGAGATGGAGCCACCTCCAAAGGTAAAACGCTGTAGTTGGGTGACGTCGGGGATTAGCCGTACTGCTAACCATCGTCAGCGTTTGGGATTTTTGCAGTTGCTGCAATCCCAGGGATTGGAGTTCGATTTGTACGGTCGTGGCTTACCTGAAAATACTCACCCATGTGGCGAATTGAAGAACAAATGGTATGGGATGGCTCCCTACTACTACAACTTGGCAATTGAAAATTATGCTGATAATGATTGGTATGTGAGCGAAAAGCTCTGGGATTCTCTCCTGGCTTGGTGCTTGCCAATTTACCACGGCGGTTCGGCGGCAGATAAGCTGTTACCCCCCGGCAGCTTCTTGAGGTTACCGAGTTTAGATGAAAAAGGGCTGGCGTATATTCAGGAAGTGACCGCTACCCCAGATGCGTGGTACGAGGCAAAAGACGCGATCGCAGAAGCTAGGCAAGTCATTCTGCATAAACTAAATCTACTGGAATGGCTTTCAGAATTTGTGAAAGATTTTTCCTAAGTTTCTGGGCGTCTTTGTTGAGTTATGTTCAGTACAACTTCGTTTGAGGTACCTAATTGAACGAGAGAGTTAAGTGAACGGTAGCCTTCAAAGCTTGAGCTTAGGACTAGTAACAGGTGCATTAGCAAAAAATCCCGAACTAGTAGGAGTCACTGGAGAACCTGATGGTAGATGGTATTTATATCCTCGCAAATGACGTTGTTTACGAACAGCTAGTGGCTTTGCTCAACAGCTTGCAAGTCAACGCCGGGAAAGATTTTCCAGTTTGTGTTATTCCTTACGATGACCGCCTGGAGAAAGTTCGCCAGGAAATTCAAACGAGAAGTAATGTTACTCTTTTTGAGGATACAGACGCGATCGCTCGTTGGGAAAACTTTGCTACCCAAATCTGGCAAACTCATCCCTCAGCCCTGAAAAGCTGGCAACAGCAAGGGGTCAATGGCGTCTATCGCCTGGGTATGCATCGACGGTTTTGTGCCTTTGATGGGCCTTTTGATCGATTCATTTACTTGGATGCTGATATTCTAGTGATGAATTCACTAGAGCCATTTTTTGAACAGCTCAATAATCATGACTGGGTTGTCTATGACTTTCAATATAAAGACTTAAGTCATGTCTATAACTCTCAATCTCAGCAGCTATTCAAAATATTTGAGCAAGAAAGAATCGATAAGGAAATATTTTGTGCCGGACTTTATGCCTCCAAAAAGGGGATTTTTGATGAAGATCGTTGCCAGTGGCTACTAACTCAACTCAGAGCTAATGAAGCAGACGTTTTATATATGCGAGCCCCTGATCAAACGATTCTCAACTACTTAGTGATGCGTTCTAGGCTTTCTAGTTATAATTTTTCTCAGCATTTGCCAGAAAGTGAAAGAACAGGGTGTTGTGTAACTTCTCCCCACTTTCAAGAACAAAATCATCTCCTTTATGACCAAGGAACGCAATTAACCTATCTGCACTACATTGGTTTATCGTCTAAGCTGTTTGAGCAACTTTGTCAGGGAGAAAATATTGACTTTCCCTATCGGGAAGTATTCTTGCATTACCGCTATCTCCACGAACCGGAAAAGCGTCCGGAATTTACAACTAAACCCAAGGCTTACAATCAGCCTGCTAGTTTAACGACCAAAGTATTGCGAAAGTTAGGATTAACTCGTTGAGTATTTATATATGAGTCGCGGCATTTATATTATTGCGAATGATAAGGTGACGGAACAGGCGATCGCATTGCTCGAAAGCATTCGTCTGTATGACGCTGATACCCCAGTTGTCATGATTCCTTATGACGATAACTATCAAGAGATTGCTAAGGTTCTAAATGAATCCTATGGTGTCACCGTCTACGACGACTTAGAATTTATTGACCGTTTATCCAAGCAACTACAACAGATATTTGGGGAGAAATTCTTTGCTCGTCCCAATCAATTTCGCAAACAAGCTTGCTGGTTCGGGCCATTTGATGAATTTATTTACATCGATACGGATATCGTTGTATTTGAAAAAATTGCCGATACTCTCAATTATTTAGAAAATGCTGATTTTATTTGCTGTGATTATCAGCATTCTCAAGGAATTACCAACGTCTTTACTCCTAAGGCTTTAGAAGACAAAGTTTTTAATGAAGAGGATTTAAAAGATATTTTCAACGGCGGTTTTTGGGGTTCCAAGAAACAGCTAATTTCTGAAGAAACTTTGTACGAAACCTTTAGAGAATGTGCTGCCCATCCTGAGTATTTTGATTTCTCTCAAAAAACCTCAGACCAGCCGATTGTTAACTACATGATTTTGAAGAAAATACCCCGTCGGTTTAATATTGTACGCCGACTAGGTGGAGCGCCGGGAAATTGGGCAGGCAGTAAGCATTTCCAAGTCCAAGGCAATAGGTTGAGCGACCCAAACCTCAATCAACCGCTGCAATACTTGCACTGGGCAGGTATTCGGATTGAACCGGGATGTCCCTATTGGGAAATTTGGGAACATTACCGCTATCTCAACTCTCCTAAACCGCCGCAAGTCGCCTCAACCAAAAAGTCAAAAACTTTATGGCAACAGCTCAAAGATAAAATCAAGAGTTTTTCCTAATTCAAAAGCGACTGCATGTAAAGTTTCACGCTGTCATCTCCCAGGCGGCTTGGAAAAAATCTCGCTCACACAGCATCGCATAACGGTAAGTTGATTTGACAGCCTCAGTCATCTTAGCGTAGCGATCGCTGAGACTTTCCAAAGTTTGCGCTAGTTGCTCAAATTCTGGACTGCTATAGGTGCCAATCCAGTCAACATAATCATGGTCTGGCAATGTTTCTGTCGCCAGTTGTTGTCCTAAAAAAGCATAAAGACGCAGACAAGGTGTCATCGCCGCCGCAACCAAACCCACATCACTTCCCCAGGCGGTAGCTAGTAAAAAATCAGTGTAGCGACGCGTGGCGGGTGCGGGTTCTACGACGCGCAAGTCCACTCCCCAATCAGCGGCGTAGCCTTCATGTAAGCGAAGTTCTTCTAATACGCCAGTGGTGAGGGTATGGAATGCATTAAATCCTTCCCAGTCTGGCGATTTGACCGCCGCTAGGCTATAAGCACGAGCAAATGCTTCTAAAAAAAAGGCATCTTGACCGACATAGTAAGTAAATCGCTGTCGGTCAAGGGTGCCGCGAGCTACACCCTGTACAAAAGGATTGTCAAGACAGGCTTGTGCCAAATCTTGATTTAAGTTCCACAAGTCTTTGCTAAGAGTCATGCAGTGCGTTCTAACGAGGCAACTGACTTACAGTGTTACTTATGATAGCGGGAAGCTGCACACCTGATGAGATAGGGGTCGCATAGGACCAGCTGAATTCCAAGAACAAGCACAGTGAGAAGGTGATCTTGGCAGCGAGTAGTATTCTTGTGGGCATCGTACACTCCCCATTCGCAGCTAAACTACGGGTTGATTCCCGTGTCTTTACTTTCTGCGATTTCTACCTAATCACGGATGATCAAAATCCCTAAAGGTGAGTGACAAAGTTCATTGTTATAAAGTGATAAAAGTCACAGACAATTATGCTAGCTCGAATGCGCTGTTTGACCAGAGATAAAGGGATACAAGCCCCGTCCTTCGACAGGCTCAGGAACAACTTCTAGGACGGATTTACCATTTGCTAGGATAGAGATAAGTCGCCATAGGGCATTGGGAGACTTTAAACGAACGTCGAGGGATGGTCAGACTATTTCGATAGCACAACCCAATGAAGCGTTAAGGAATCCTCTCTCCTTCAGGAAGAGGAGGTATGTCAATTAAAACAGTAATCGCAGCAGAACTGAGCCAATTGACCCCAGGAAGTTGCCGAAGTTGGAACCGCCACCTTGTCCTCGCTGGGCAGCGTTGCGGGCGAGTTCCATACCTTTGAGGAAGTTTTGTGCGGATTGGATGCCAACAGCGTTGTTTTGATTAGTGAAGAATTGCTCCGCGATTTGGGCATCTTGGGTTGCTCCCCTAGAATCGCCGAGGCGGTAGCGGGCAATTCCCCGCGCCAAGTAGGCTGGGGCGAAGTTAGGATCAAGGTTCAGTGATTGATTGTAGTAGGCGATCGCTGATTGATAATTTCCTCTCTCAGCCTCACCTACTCCCCAACTGTAGAACTGCTCAGGAGTCCCCGCATTGCTAGGAATGCCCAGCGCTCCCTGCACATAAGTCATGGTCAAGTCAACCCCAGCTAAGTTGGCATTAAATAGGTAAGCCTCTCTCAAATCAGCCCCCATCAGATTTGCCCCCGTCAGATTTGCCCCTGTCAGATTTGCTCCATTGAGGGACGCACCAGCGAGATTTGCGCCACTGAGGTCAGCACCACTGAGGTTTGCACGACTGAGATTGGCACGACTCAAGTTACTACCAGTAAGCTGCGCTCCCGACAAGTCAGTGACCACTAAGCCTGCATTACTCAAATCACAATTAACACATTGCTTAGTAGAAAGTAGTTGTTGGGTATGTTGAAGATTCTCTGCTCTGGCGGGAACTACAAGACTAGTAGCTGTAAGCAGAGTAGCCGTGGCAATTAATGGGAGTTTCATAGGTTTTGTACCATCACAAGAGCGAAGGGGCGATCGCATCAGTTTATTGAGCATTTAACCCAAATACCGACATTTTGCTTTTTTCAGAATAGCTAGTGCCAGGTAAACGGGTTGATGCCCAGATTATCCTGTCAAAATCTATCTGCCAATGCTTATCCCCACAATAAAGTGAATCTAAGGGAACTGAGCCTTTAAAAACCACAAAAAAACTGATTCACCAGAAGCATTCCGCTCAAGCTGCCAAACATTCGCCAGTAACACCCATTGCTCTTAAGACTCAGCAACTGTACAAAAAAGCCGCGCTAAGATCTTAGTAGATTGGCTCTCTACAGGCATATCCACTTTTTTTATGAACTTTTTTACTCACCTTCTACATCTGGTCGGAGCGAGTGCCGTTGCTTACTACACTGCTAGTAGCATCCGCGATCCCAAAACCCGCCCAAATGTCCTAGCGGGTTTCCAGTTAGCAGAGTCCGGTTCCGTTCCCTTCCTAAGCGCCCTTAGCGATCGCGCCGCAGCGGAAGGAGATGTCTGGCTAGCAGAAAAACTGGCTCGTCATGCTGCCGATGAAGAGCGTCATGGTCAAATCTTTGGTCATGCCCTCAAACAGATTAACAAGCAAGTAATTGATTTCAAAAACTTGCCCAAAACCAATAAAGACGGCAAACCCAACGAGCGCCGACGTAGCCCCTTCTTTGAAGCTTATTTTGAAGGCTATTCCCAAGAAGACTTCAAGCCAGAAAATATCGATTGGCTTGTCTTCATGGGGAGCACCTATATTCTGGAACTAGATGCTAGCAAAGACTTTGCACGGATGGCGAATGTCTTGCCAGAAGACGAACCAACCAGCCGCAACCTCAAAAAAGGCATGTTCAGCATCGCCCAAGATGAGACTGGACATGCTGCGTACCTGCGAGAAGCGATGGAACGCCGCTTATCTGCTGATGCGGTACAAACGTTAATTGATCAGTGGCGTACTCGCAAGGTGAATGCAATGCTGGCAATGATGACGAACCTCATCCAGAAAAGCGGACAGACTCCTTCTCTGGTACAGGATGGCGTTCCGGCAGAAATGTCCGAGGGCGTTGCAGAGGAACCGCAGTTAACAGCAGCTTAAGGCAGTTAACGCCGAAAATTTAGAACCTTTAGAGACGTAGGATGTCACGTCTCTAAAACCTGTAATTAGAACTATGGCAATTAGGCTTTGACGCTGCGTTGGAGCATCCACTGGGTAACATTAGGGACAAGGCGATGAGCAAGAGTTGGTACGGCAGCAGCACCAACTACCACTTCCGCTTGGGGGTGCTTTACCATATTCCAGATCGCTTGAGCAACATCTTCGGGTGAGCTAGCGATCGCGTTTTCTTGTATTTGCACCATCTGGTTGTGTCGTTCTTGCACTTCCCGGTCATCTTTACCAATAAACTTGGTTCGCTCTAAAAAGTTACTCTTTGTAAGACCGGGATGCACGCCACAAACTTGAATACCTTTGGGTTCTAGTTCCAAACGCAGGCTTTCAGTTAGTCCAGTAACGGCATACTTAGTGGTGCAGTAGGGTGTCATGTAAGGCAGAGGCATTTTGCCGCCAAATGACCCAACGTTAATGATAGTGCCCTTCCCTTGTGCCAAAAACTGAGGTAGTAGCGTCTTGATGGTGTAGATATACGCCCAGAGGTTAACTTCAATAATTTGTTGCCAATCTTCTATAGATGTTTCCTCAAAAGGCCCTTGCATACAGATGCCAGCATTATTAACTAGGACATCAATATGACCAAAGGCAGCAAGCGTCCTTTCAACTAATGCTTGTACGGCTTCTAGCTTGCTGACATCGGTGGGGACAGCTAACACGGCTTGACCAAAAGCCCGTACTTCCTGTGCTGTCGCGTCGAGAGTTTCAGGGTTTCTGGCAGCGAGAACGACATCATAACCGTTTTTGGCAAATAACAGTGCCGTCGCTTTCCCGATACCTTGGGAAGCACCAGTAATCAGTACAGTGGAAGCCATGGGTTTTAGGACGGTAAGTTTACATTTCCTTAGCTTTAGTGTCTGAGATTTGGGCTAAAAAATCTTCTGGCTTGGGGACTAATTCTTTGTTTAGGCAAACACCTAACGTGATCGAAACTCCACAACATCTTGCTTAATCAAAATATCGTAGTTACCAAAGAAATCTTGTCCTAGTAGTCCCACATCTAGCTCAGGACCACTAATTGCCACACGAACATCCTTGGCAACGGCACCATTAATTGCCACTGACTTGACTCTACCAACCCGAAATTTGACTCCCTTGTTGCTGGCTGTATCGGCAGTGATTTCGCCGTCAGTGACGATACCGAGTTGATTTGCCATTTTTTGAGTGATGACGGTGCCACTCGCTCCAGTATCTAACACCATCTCAAAGGATTGCTCCCCATTAAACATGACATCAACGACTGGAGTGCGACCCGCGCGACGTTTGATGGGGGCAGTGAAGACGCTAGGATTGGTTGCAGTTTGTAACGCTGTTGTTTCTGGGGTTTCGTTCGTTGCTTCGGGAGAGGGGCTAGTGGGGATCAAGACAGTGCCAGGAGCGATCGCCACAGATGTTTTTGGTACCGGAGCTGGCAAGGGGCGGTTTGAGCGGTCTTGAGCAATGCGTAAATTGCGCTGGTATTCAGCAATTTTGGCTTGGGCAGACGTACTCAATGTGCTCTTTTCTGGTATTTCCTGCAACAGCTCAATTGCCTGCTGCCAGCGTAGTATGACTAAACCCCAATCATCGCCAGACTGAGCAGATTGAGCGATGCTGGCGGCGCTGAAACCTGCATCCAATGCCTGCTGATACGCCTCCTCCGGTGGAAGTGTGGGGGCATTCTCTGGGGCAGAAATCGGTTCTGGTTGAGACGGAGGCGGCACTACTTCAGTCTCTTGAGGAGCAGTAGCGGTGGGCGGCGGCGATTGTAGAGAACGCCAGAATGAATCGATGCGGCTACAGGCAACATTCATTACAGCCAAGTTGCCTGAGAGTAACAAAATTGTGGCACGGGAGAAAAAAGGCTTCACAAGCGGCTACGGTAGTTGCTGTTTTGGTCAACTGGTTTTAAAAAAAGCGAGCTAGAGCAAGAGATTGATCGTAGCAATCCTAAATCAACATTTCCGGATACAGATATGTTATGAAAGTCACTTCAGCTTGAGTTGAGTCGTGAGAAAATTACAATACACTAGACGGGAAGTAATAGGCTGTAGTAGACCGCAAGGCATTTAACGACTCGTTTTCGCCCTCTGCATCTTTTGCCTTGAACAACTTTTCTAGCGACTCAAATCATCAACAACATCATAACGAACGACTGACTATGCCTGATCCCGCATCATTAAATGCTGCTCTGCTTGTGCTTGCCGACGGAACAACTTATAAAGGCTGGTCTTTCGGAGCGGCTGGCACTGCTATTGGCGAGGTCGTGTTCAACACGGCAATGACTGGCTATCAGGAAGTGGCGACAGATCCTAGTTACTGTGGTCAGCTTGTCACGTTTACGTATCCCGAATTGGGCAATACGGGTGTCAATCCTGATGATGACGAATCGACTCATCCCCAAATTCGGGGAATGATTGCCCGCAATATCTGCTGGCGTCCGAGCAGTTGGCGAGCCACTCAGTCTCTCCCTGACTACCTCAAAGCCCACAATATTCCTGGAATTTACGGCATTGATACCCGTGCTCTTACCCGGAAGCTGCGCTCAATTGGGGCAATGAATGGCGGGATTTCTACAGAAATTCTGGATGAAGCGGAGTTGTTAAAAAAGGTACAAGCCTCTCCCAGTATGGCAGGATTGAACCTGGTTCAAGAGGTCACAACTAAGTCAGTCTATGAATGGTCTGACCCAACACAAGAGATTTGGGAGTTCGGCCCCGTTGCCGATGCCAACAACGGCGAAACCTTTACCGTGGTTGTGATTGACTTTGGCATCAAGCGCAATATCCTCCGCCGTCTAGCCAGCTATGGTTGTCGAGCGATCGTTGTTCCCGCTGATACCTCACCGGAGGAAATCCTTAAGTACAATCCCGATGGCATTTTCTTGTCTAATGGGCCTGGCGATCCCGCTGCTGTTAGCGACGGAATTGCCACAACAAAAGCACTTTTGGAGCGTCAGCAACCCATATTCGGAATTTGCATGGGACATCAAATTCTGGGGCTTTCACTAGGCGGCGAAACCTATAAGCTCAAGTTTGGGCATCGGGGTTTAAATCAGCCAGCTGGATTGAGTCAGCGGGTGGAAATTACTAGTCAAAACCACGGCTTTTCCATTGATCCCGAAACGTTAGATAAAGAGGTGGTGGAAATCACCCATCTCAATCTCAATGACCAAACTGTTGCCGGGTTGCGTCACAAAACTTTGCCGTTCTTCTCGGTGCAGTACCACCCAGAGGCAAGTCCTGGTCCCCACGATGCAGACTATCTATTTGAGCAGTTTGTACAGTCGATGCGATCGCATCGTCAAGCCAACACTCAATCGGAAAGTGTGAAGTAAGGGGATTGGTGAAGCGGCAAGAAAAATTAAGATTTCTAACTGCCTGTTATTCAAAAGCGATCGCTCAACACCAGTACGAATGAATAAGTAACTCAATCTCTTACTTTTATCTACTGAAAACTTTTCTCAACTCTAGTACCAGGCGGCGAGGCTCTATGCTTGAGATTACCAATATAGAGAGTTCTCAGCCGTCTGGCAAAAAACCTTGAAAAAAACTGCTGATTACTTTAAATTGAACGAGAAATTATCGATATACTATAGCTCTGATATTTGTAAGCTAGAGCTAGGAGGACGTTATTCCTGAAGCACTAACCCTGACCGTTAGTTTAAGAGGAACTCGCGAAGTTAGGGAAAATTGCCAGCTTTTCCGACTCACAGGACTGTTGGATGCTTTTTCAGAAGCCACATTCCGCAAGGTGATCGGTAAATGTATTGAAGAGGGACCCGCCAACATTATCTTGGATCTCTCTAAAATCGACTTTGTCGATAGCTCCGGTTTGGGTGCTTTAGTACAGCTAGTGAAAAAGGCGCAAACTTCAGACGGGAGCTTGCAAATTGTCACAAATCCCCGCGTCACTCAGACAGTCAAGCTGGTTCGCTTGGAGCAATTTCTCTCCTTGCAACCTTCCATTGACGTTGCCTTGGAGAGCATCAAGAGCAGTTGATAACGCTGAGTATCAACTGAGCTATCCGGTTCCTTATAGCCGGATAGCCTATTTTTTGAGTGTTGAAAAACAGGGAAGAGGAAGGGTGAAGGGTGAAGTATGAAGGGTGAAGGGTGAAGGATGAATGGAAAAAGGGTTACTGGCTATTGACTAGTTGCCGCTTTGCTGATTCACTGTTTCCCTCGTCCTTTTTTTAAATCAGTCAGCGGGGATTGCTAAGTAAAAAAATATCCTTGTAGGGGCGGGTTTAGCGAATAAATTAGAGGCACAAGCCATTAACTTCCTTAGAAAACCTGCCCTTACCCATGTAGGTATTGAGATAATTTATTTTTTGGAAGTCCTAGCGCTAGAATCTAAACGTTGAGGTCGGGCGAAGTTTTGACATCACAGGAGGAGCAGCCTTCAAATTTCTTAGAAATAGACCATCCGCAATCATGGATAGTAGGGCGGATTACAGAATTTGCTGCCAAACCTGCTCAGAATGAGTTAAAGCACGTTCAACAACTCTCACCCGCGTCTCTGGCGTATTTAGGGGACGCTGTTTACGAACTTTACATCCGTAGTTACTATTTACTACCCCCTCGACGAGTTTCTGATTATCATCATCAAGTAGTGGCGCAGGTTCGCGCTGAAAGTCAAGCCGCCCAGTTGCGATCGCTAACTCCCCATCTCACCGCTCCTGAACTGGAAATTTTGCGGCGGGGACGCAATGCCGCAACAGGACGCCCCCGCCGCCTCGATCCAGAAATCTATCAACAAGCGACTAGTTTAGAAACCTTGTTTGGGTATTTATACCTTACTGATCCCCAACGCTTGGCTCAATTGCTGACACATCTAAAACTTGAAACCATTTAAGTAATTATTCCCTTTAAACCTATGACTGACGATCAAAACCGTCGCTCTCCAGCTCCCAGAAAGCTCAGAAGCGGCAAGCCCTTTCGTAATGGCAACGATTCAAAACGACGTTACTCTCGTGACGAACAACCAGAGCGATCGCCTAGAGATGCTGCTCCCAAGCGTCGCTATTCCGATAGTAAAGAAAGTCCAAAACCGCGCTTCTCCTCAGGTGAGAGATCCGATCGCCGCTTCTCCTCAAAAGAAAAGCCTAAACAACGCTTCTCCTCAGGCGAGAAATCCGATCGCCCCAAGCAACGCCCCGTGAAGTTACATCATGGGAAGCCATCTTTTAAGCGGGGAGAACGTGACTTCAACCGACATGAACAAGACGAACGCCCAGCAAGAGCGGCGCGTCAATATTCGACAAGCGATCACCCGTTAGATGAGGACTCTCCCAATGAGGCGGAAGAAACTGACCTGATCTATGGGCGTTATCCTGTCTTAGCTGCTCTAGAAAATCAGCGTCAGCTCAATCGCTTGTGGATTCTTCCCCACTTGCGCCACGATTCCCGTTTTTATTCATTGCTCCTTCAGGCGAAGAGTAACGGCACCGTAATTGATGAAGTGTCACCAAAACGCCTCAACCAAATTACCCAAGGAGCCAATCATCAGGGTGTCGCGGCACAAGTCGCCCCCTATGACTACAAAGAATTGACTGAGTTGATTGCTCAATCCAAAGCCGCTACCGAGCAACCTGTCTTAGTCGTCGCTGATGGCATCACCGATCCCCACAACTTAGGGGCGATCGTTCGTACCGCTGAAGCCTTGGGCGCTCAGGGTTTGGTTATCCCTCAACGTCGCGCCGTTGGTGTCACCTCAACCGTGATGAAAGTTGCCGCCGGGGCCCTAGAAACCTTTCCCATTGCCAGAGTGGTCAATCTGAGCCGTGCTTTAGAGGAACTCAAAGAAGCAGGATTCTGGATTTATGGCACAACGGCTAATTCCGGTAAGCTCCTACATACTGTTAAGTTGTCAGGCCCGATAGTATTAGTGGTTGGTTCCGAAGGTGATGGATTGAGTCTGCTGACTCAGCGCCACTGCGACGTTCTCGTTTCTATCCCGCTTCAGGGAAAAACGCCCAGCTTGAATGCGTCAGTTGCCACCTCAATGGCTTTGTATGAAACGTTTCGTCAGCGTTGGTCTACAACTCTCTACTTAGGGAGTCTGCCTAAAGATACGTTGAAAAAAGAAATATGACGGAGTATAACAAAGTATAAACTAAACCCAGAACTAGAAGACTCAGTGAGATTCGTAAAAGCAGGCAAAAAGTAATGAAAGAGTTGTTAATCCAGATTCTCTCCTTCTTCGGACGGGCTTATTGGGTGGAGATTGTTACTGAAACCCCTCGGTGTACCTACTACTTTGGGCCTTTTGTCAGCGAACAAGAGGCTCGTACGGCTCAGACTGGGTACATCGAAGACTTGCAAAATGAAGGTGCCCAAGGAATGTCCGTTGCGGTTAAGCGCTGCAAACCTACGAAGCTAACGATTTTTGACGAATCGGGGGAGCGGTCTGACCGTGAGACAACTCCCACTCTCAGCGGTCAACCTTCATAAGTACTGGGAGGTTCTATAGACGAGTTCTGTGCTGACGCCACAACCTCTGGGTTGAGGGTAAGCCACTGGTCAATGTCGCTGAGTACCTGATCGGGAATTTCCCAAGGAAATAAGTGCGCCGTATTGGGGTAGCACTTCCAGTCACAGTTCTTGAGGTGTTGAGCCGTTTCTCGACTAGAATCCGCTGTGATATGGCGATCGGCGGCTCCCGCTAACATCAGCGTCGGGCACTCAATTCGCTCTAAGTCTTCTAAGCGGTTATATCCTGAGCGTAAGGCAACCGAAAGCGCTTGTGTAGCCGCCTTGGAGGTTTGTAAATAAGCAGACAGGGCATCATCAGCAAGGTACTGGTAAGCAGTAGCGGTGTGTTGTTGGATGAGGTAACGGTAGAGCGATCGCTTCCCAAATGCCTCAATATTCCACCCCCATCCCGGCTGCACTCGATTCAAAATCGAGGCAATGCCAGTATAAATGTTGTCTTGTAGACTAATCGGGGGATGGCTACCTCTTGGTCGCGCCGCTGTTGCCACTAAAATCAGACCCGTGACCCTTTCAGGACATCTCAGGGCTAATTCCATCGCCAAAATTCCCCCCAGCGACCATCCCAGCACCAGACACTTCTCGATCCCAAAGCGATCTAAGAGGGCTTCGAGATCGCTTAGGTGGTCAATCATTTGAAACTCAGCCGTTACTCGACTGCTACCGTATCCCCGTAAGTCCGGCGCGAAGGTTTGAAAGCGCTTTGATAAATGGCTGGTAAAAACCGATAAGCTTTGCCCAGAACCCGGATGTCCGTGCAAGCAGAGAATCGGGAAACCTTTTCCCCGAACGTGTACGTTGAGATTAATGGCTTGGGGAAGGTTAGGCGTTGCTCGTATTTCTGACATTATTCAGTACAGTCAAGACAGGATGGAGAGGGCTTCTAGACGATCCTATCCTGACGTAGAAGCAGCCGTTGTGTCGGCTGCTTTTTTTGTGGAACTGACGCGGGTGTAAGGGGGGTTTTATTTATTTTGTGCATGGGATAGGAGCTACACAGTTATCTATTCTTTTGTACATCCTCGTTAAAGCGCCCCGGTTGACTCTGTGCTGAGGATTAGTTCTTTTGCAAAAACGATTGCCTTGGTGCGTCAAAGAGAGGAAGGTATCAAGCTGCGGCTCAACTCACCTGTGCTTCCTGTTGGATGTAGAGGCAATAGTAACGACCGCGTAATTCCATTAATTCCTCATGGGTGCCTTGCTCAACCACGCTGCCACGATCCATAACGACGATCGCATCGGCGTGACGAATTGTACCGAGTCGGTGGGTAATAAAAAAGACGGTACGTCCCCGGAAATGTTCAGCAAGATTTAGATATGGGTGCTGCGAGGTGAAACACAGATTTACATCGTTCAGGAAACTGGAATTGAAGAAGCGCTCGCCAAAGTCAAGACTCAGCATCCTCAAGAAACAGAAAAATTGGAAGTCATTACAGTCGGAGGCATTTTGGCACCCGATCAGGTGATCTCCACATCTACTTATCGCTATGCAGCCACCTCCTAAAAAATTGCTGGATCAGGTGCGGGATGTTATTCGTCTCAAGCACTACGCCTACCGCACTGAAGAAACCTACGTGCAATAGATTCGTCGCTACATCCTGTTTCACAATAAGCGCCATCCCAGGGATATGGGCAAATCTGAAATCGAAGCATTTCTCACCCATCTAGCGGTTGAGGGACAGGTCTCCGCTTCAACCCAAAATCAAGCCCTCAGTGCCTTGCTGTTTCTCTATCGGGAAGTGCTCAATCTGGAAATGTATTGATGCTGTTCGAGCAAAACGACCTCAGTATGTGCCAACAGTGTTGACCACACGCGATCGCCTAACTCACCTGTGCTTCCTGTTGGATGTAGAGGCAATAGTAGCGACCGCGTAATTCCATCAATTCCTCATGGGTGCCTTGCTCAACCACGCTGCCACGATCCATGACAACGATCGCATCGGCGTGACGAATTGTACCGAGTCGGTGGGTAATAAAAAAGACGGTACGTCCCCGGAAATGTTCAGCAAGATTTAAACAGACTTGCCGTTCTGTATCGTAGTCCAAGGCACTGGTCGCTTCGTCCAAGACCAGCAGACGGGGATTTTGCAAAATTGTGCGGGCGATCGCGATTCGTTGCCGTTGTCCCCCGGAGAGCGCTGAACCCCTCTCCCCAACGCGAGTATTGTAGCCACTAGGCAAACTCATAATAAAGTCATGCGCCACGGCAACCTTGGCCGCCTCAATGATTTCCTCTGAAGTCGCATCCGGTTGAGTCAGGGCAATGTTATCTTGAACGCTGCCGTCAAATAACAGCGTATCTTGGGGAACCACCCCAATTTGCTGCCGCAGGGAATACAGTTCCACCTTGCTGATGTCGTAGTCATCAATTAAGATTCGCCCTGTATTGGCTTCGTACAGTCGGGGGATGAGTTTAGTTAAGGTACTTTTACCAGAACCACTCAAACCAACAACACCGATAAATATCCCGGCGGGAAAGTCTAGATTGATGCGGTCTAACTGAGGCGCAGTATTGGGATTGTACTGAAAGCAGACATTGTCGTATCGTACAGCCCCTTGGATGACGGGCATGGGGATATTTTTGCGGTCTTCCTCTGTAGCTTCCTGAGGACTATCAACGATATCGCTCAAGCGTTCTAGAGATAGGGCAGTTTCCTGGAAGTTTTGCCACAACTGTACCAAGCGCAGTAAGGGACTGGTGACGTAGCTGGCAATGATCCGGAAGGCGATTAATTGTCCTAAACTCAACTCGCCTTGGAGTACCAGATATGCGCCCACCCACAACACCAGCAAACCAGAGAGTTTGTTGAGGAAACTACTGGTAGAACTTGCCGTGGTGTTGGTTAAAACCGTTTGAAAACCTGCCGTGACATAGCGAGAATAACGTTCTTGCCAGTACCAGCGCGATCGCAATTCAATATTTTGTGCCTTCACGGTTTGGATACCGGAAAGCACTTCCACTAAATAGGATTGCGTTTGGGCATTGCGTTCCGCCTTAACACGCAACTGTCGCCGCACAATCGGAGACACAATAATAGTTAACAGCGCAAAAGCAGGAACGGTTGCTAATGCTACCAACGTCAGTTGCCAGCTATAAATCAGCATGACAACGATGTAGATCACCGAAAAAATGGCATCTAACACCACCGTTAACGCCGTACCTGTTAAAAACGAGCGGATGTTTTCCAGTTCATTAATCCGCGTTGCTAGTTCCCCAACCGGGCGACGTTCAAAATAGCGCAGCGGTAAACGCAGCAAATGGTCGATGATTTCCGAACCCAGAGCTAGGTCAATGCGATTGGTGGTATCAACAAATAAATAAGTTCGCAGACTCGTTAAAAGCGCTTCAAAGATTGCTACAACTACCAGGAAAATACCTAGAACATGCAGCGTGTCTAAGCTGTTTTGCGTCAACACCGTGTCGATAATTACTTGAATCATTAACGGGTTGGCGAGTCCAAAAAGCTGGACAAAAAAGGAAGCAATGAAAACTTCCAACAGAACTTTGCGGTAGCGAATTAGGGAAGGAATAAACCAGCGCAAGCTAAATTTTTGCTTGGGCGTTTCTTTCGTCGGTTTGAGGAGCAATACCTCCCCGCTATCGCCCCAAGCTTCGATGAAATCAGCAGGTTTCCGGCGAGAAATTCCGGTTTCAGGGCTACCCAATACTAATTCGCGATCGCTACTTTCGTAGACAATGGCAAAACTATCCCGCCAGCGAATCATTGCGGGTGTAGGGAGGCGTGTGATCACCGCAGCCGGGACGGTGACGAGTTGAGCATTTAACCCCATCAACTCCGCGACCCCACCACAAAGTTGTAGGGATGGGCTACCACTACGTTCCAACTGATTGCTGATAATGCGCCGAATTACTTCCTTACGGAAGGGCAAATTCAGGTGTTGGCTGAGCATTTGAAAGCAGGCGAGGGTGGCATTGAGGGTGCCTCGTCCGCGAACGTGGGGGTATTTCTGATGTTTGTTGTTGCTTTGCTGTCTGTAGGGGAGGGAGGGTTCTGGGGCGTAGGGAATATCGTCTATCGAATCGTTATCCGGGGATGGGAAAGCATCTTGCCCTGCCCTTAGTGCTAATGAATCTTGATGAAGTAGTCCCAGATCAGATAGTAGGAAGCCAACAATCCTGGCGGGAGTTTGATCGATAACTTCAACAACAGGAGAATTTACCTCCTCTAAACGACTGCCCTTGGGGTGATTGAGCAGGATTCCACCTCCACTGACTAGCCATAGGCGATCGCTATCTAGTTCTTGGAGGCGATTTTTGCCAGTGGAAAGATAGCGCACTACCGCATTGGGTTGCGCCTGCAACGCTAATTGCTTCAAATCTTGAGTAGCATTTGCCTGTCGTTGCAGTTGTGCGCCTAAAAGTTCAAAGGCTTCCACAACAGAACAGCGATCGCGGATTTCTTTTGTCCAGGATGGTTCTTCCTCTAACAGTGTCAAAAAATCCGCAGCCGGAAGGGTCAGACAGATCGTTTCTATAGAAGCGATCGCCGTTTCGCAAGGAAATCCCCGCACCAAACCTACCCAACCCACCATCTCTCCCGGTTGCAACAGTTTTAAAGTAACAGGGACTTGCGTGCGGGGGTCATGCCCCAAAAGACGACCTTGCCCTTCGTAAATGATCGCCACCTGGGTAACCAGTTGCTCCCGCATCACAATCCCTTGCCCCATGCGGTAACGTAAAAGCTGAAACTTCTGCGCCAATTGGGTCAATCGTTCAGGAGGTAAGCGATCGAAGGGATAAACAGTCGCCAGAAAGCTTTGAATGTTGGTTTTGGTGTAGGTCATAAATTCAGTAATTAGCCCTTCCCTGATTTATCAGTGAAATCAACAAGCATTCTGCATTAGCCAACAGATTCGCTATTGATTGCTAGGAGTTGCTGGCTGACTTGTTCTTTTAACCAAGTGGTAAATAGCTCGTGTAATAGCCGTGCTTTACAGGCTTCATCAAG
The DNA here is from genome assembly GCA_019359445.1 of Kastovskya adunca ATA6-11-RM4. GTDB lineage: Bacteria > Cyanobacteriota > Cyanobacteriia > Cyanobacteriales > Coleofasciculaceae > Kastovskya > Kastovskya adunca. The sequence continues at coordinate 76,915 of JAHHHJ010000020.1, forward strand.
CTGGGCGGGGATAAATTTTTCTAAACGCACGACCGCTAGCCATTTATCAATTCGCACTGGGGGCCAAAGTTGCCCAGGCTGACTGGCACTAAGCATTTGTACGAGTTTGGGATGGGGACTACTCAACTCCACAGGGCCAATCAATCCCCCCGTTTGGGCTTCTGCGCCTTGGGAATATTTTTGGGCAAGTTCACTAAAAGACTGTTCCCCAGCTTGCAGGCGAAAGTAGAGTTCTTGGACAATACCTTCATCACTGGTGCGGATTAAGGAGTAAATAACACGATCTAGTTGCCCTTTGCGGTTGAGGAAGTAAGATTCTAGCTTGTGACCCCAGGTAGCTTGTTTGAACTTTTCAATTCTTAGTTTTCTAGTGGCTAATGCCTCTACCTGCAATTGAGTCAGCCCCTGCTGTTTTTGCCAAGCTTGGCGGGCTTCGTCAGTAGGGAGTTGTTGTTGGGTGTAAAATTCCTGGCAAGCACGGGATAGTTCTTCTGGGGTGCAGGTAATTGCAGCGATCGCCCCATCAATAATCATCTCTTGCAACAATTGCGGTAGTAATTGATAGTGCCGCAACAAGGGAACAATTTCTTCAGTCGTAATTGCGCGATCGCCTACTTGCAAAACAACAGCCATGCTAGATACATTTTTGACTGATGATCCTATCAAACTCTTAGGCAGATCGCGATATCTTGCCAGACGCAACCTAGGCTGAAAGCCTTTGTCTTGCTAGTTTTGAGGACTATCAATGAGTTTAAGTAAAGTTCTATGAATCGTTGAATCACGCATTTTTCTAACAATTCCACTTCTTGCCCTAAAAGTGCAAAGTAGTGGGCGGGGCTATGAAACTAGGCGAAAGTCACGCCTGGATAGTAGACTAACTTTTGCAGCGTTGGAGCAGGCTTCTGCTTCAGCCCTCTTTGGCGATTAATCCTAGGGTACTTTTATAGGTTTTGGTTATGACAGCAACAGACCCCGTTACAGTGATGAAACAGGAAGTGGGCAAGGCAGCCGCCGCACTAGTGAAGTCAGGTACGATTGTCGGGCTGGGTACGGGTTCAACCACAGCTTATGCGATAGAGTACATTGGCGATCGCCTCAAATCTGGCGAAATTAAAGACATTGTCGGTATTCCCACCTCCTTTCAAGCCGAAGTCTTGGCGAAAAAATACGGAATTCCCCTAACAACCCTAGATGCGGTTGAGCATATTGATATTGCTATCGACGGAGCAGATGAAGTCGATCCGCAAAAGAACTTGATTAAAGGTGGCGGTGCTGCCCACACTCGCGAGAAAGTTGTTGATTCCCTGGCAAACCAATTTGTTGTCGTGGTAGATAGCGGCAAATTGGTAGATAAGCTGGGTTCATCGTTCCTGTTGCCTGTGGAAGTGATTCCGATGGCACTTGCCCCTGTAATGCGAGCCATTGAAAAACTCGGCGGCAAACCCGAACTCCGCATGGGGGTCAAAAAAGCCGGCCCTGTCGTTACCGATCAAGGTAACTTAGTGATTGATGTGAAATTTGACTTCATTGACAACCCAGCCGAGTTGGAAAAAACACTGAACAACATTCCCGGCGTTCTGGAAAATGGCTTGTTCGTCGGTGTTGCTGATATTGTGCTGGTCGGTGAAGTGAAAGACGGTCAGCCTACTGTGCGTCAGATGTAAATAGCCCCACCTGGTGTTTTTTGTCAGGGAGCAGGGAAGGCACTGGGTGGAGTTTTACACAAATTTTTTATAATTTAACTCTAAGACCATAGATAGGGTATTCCTGATCGGGGATAAGTCTAAGCTGAGGTGTGTTTAGCTACCTTGATAGAGGAAAAACTTATGTCTAGCAATAATGCTAACCGTAAAGATCCTGCGGTCGAACCCGATACCCCGGCTGAGGGTTGGGTGAATATTGCTACGAGTCCGGCAACCGATCCCCAGGATTTTTTGGCTGAAGAGGATGAGGTAATCGCAGCTTTGGAAACTCCAGAGAGTGATGTGGCTACCCAACCAGCAGCAGATAACAAGTCACAGCAATAGAAGAACGTCCAACAGCTAGGGTAGAAATATCTGATAGAAACTTAGGACTTACGCACTGACAACGAAATTGCGTCATTCTGAGCGATAGTGAAGAATCTCAAACCCTTGTTATAGCGTTACGGTGCGTAAGTCCTAAACTGTTGCATTGATCGAATGAGCGATCGCTTATATAGCCGTCCTCAATGATTCCCGTAGGCGAGATACCCGATTTCTGAGGAGTCGGGGATATAAGGCGCTAGCATCTCACAACATGGTTCTCTAGCTCCCTAGCTGTAAAGGCAGTAGAGCTAATAGGTTTAACTTGCCATCGTAGAAGCTTAAGATCGCTTTTAGGGAAGGAGAAGACGACTATCATGCAGTATCGAAGATTTGGGCGTACAGAGTTAAAAATGCCTGTGTTCTCTTGCGGTGGCATGAGATACCAACACAATTGGAAGGATGTTCCTGAGGAGCAAATTCCCCAGGACAGTCAGCAGAATCTGGAAGCAATCATCCACCGTTCTCTAGAAGTTGGGATTAATCACATTGAAACTGCCCGTGGCTATGGCACCTCCGAAATGCAACTTGGGCGGATTCTGCCGACTTTTCCCCGTGAAAAGCTGATTGTTCAGACGAAAATTAGCCCGAAGTCCGACCCAAAGGAGTTTCGCCATCTGTTTGACAAGTCCCTGGCAAATTTGAAGCTAGACTACGTTGACTTGCTGGGGCTGCATGGGATTAATACGTTGGAGTTGCTACAGGAATGCATCCGTCCGGGGGGCTGTCTGGATGTGGTAAGGCAGTTACAAGCACAGGGAAAGGTGAGGTTTGTAGGGTTTTCAACCCACGGGCCGACTGATGTAATCATCAAGACGATTGAAACTGACCAGTTTGATTACGTTAACCTGCACTGGTATTACATCAATCAGTTCAACTGGCCTGCCATTGCAGCGGCGACACGCCATGATATGGGGGTGTTTATCATCAGCCCTTCGGATAAAGGAGGAATGCTTTACAAGCCGCCACAGAAGCTTGTAGACCTCTGTAGACCCCTGAGTCCAATAGTGTTTAATGACTTATTTTGTCTTTCCCATTCCCAAGTACACACCCTTAGTTTGGGGGTATCGCGACCCACTGATTTTGACGAACACTTGCAGGCGGTAGAGTTGCTGGATAGGGTTGATGAACTGTTGCCACCGATTTTAGTGCGATTGGAGGAAGAAGCGATCGCTACTTTCGGTGAAGATTGGGTCAAAACCTGGCACATCGGTTTACCAGAGTTTGAAGAAACGCCCGCCGGAATTAATATTCCGGTAATTCTCTGGCTCAGGAACCTCGCCCTTGCCTACGACATGACCGAATACGCCAAGATGCGCTACAACTTGCTAGGTAGTGGCGGGCACTGGTTCCCTGGAAATCAGGCGCGTAATGTCCGCAAACTGGATTTGCAGCATTGTTTGCGAAAAAGTCGCTACGCGGATCAAATCCCGGCTTTCCTGGAAGACGCGGATCGCTTGTTGGGGGGTGAAGCCGTAAAACGCCTGTCTCAGCAGTGAAAGCGTCCCATTTCCCTAAATCATCCCAGCCTGAGTTTATGGCGAGGCTTTCCGCAGGTACAAGCAGTGACGGACGCTGTTACTCAGTGGGGTGGTGAAGCTTTCCACAGACTCAACTACTCCACCTAGAGGTTCAACGACTTCCTGAAGGGCGGCGGTTTCCTCTTCTGTCCAATGACCCCGGTAGAGAATTGCTACACCTCCAGTTTTCAACAAAGGTAGAGAATACTCAGCACAAGCGGGTGCAGGGGCGACAGCTCTCAGACAAGCGATATCGTAGCTTTGGCGATGGTGCGGATGTTGATTTATTTGTTCCGCTCTGCCCGTCAGGGTTTTAGCATTATTTAGCCCCATCTCGGCAAGTAAGGTGTCGAGAAAGGCAATTTTTTTGCGCGTGGCGTCGAGTAAGGTGACAGAAAAATCAGGAAATGCGATCGCGATCGCATTTCCTGGAAACCCAGCTCCCGTACCAATATCAATCACCTTTAAGGCATTGGGTGGAAGTTCAGGATTATTTTCGGATGAGGGAGTTCCCATTCCACAGGAGGGGGCAATTATCCCCCGTAAAGAATCCCAAAGATGCTTTTCCCAAAAATCCTCTGGTTCAGTAATGCGAGTCAAATTTAATCGCTGATTACCTTCTAAAATCTTTTCATAAAGCTGCTGAAATTGCTGCTGTTGTACTGTTGTGGGCTGCCAGCCTAAGGTTTGCTCCCACACTTGCTCCATCTTTGGCAGTTGGGGAAAATTTTGAGGGTTGAAGCTTGATCGAGTTGATTGAGAATCCATCCTAGTCCTGAAAAGCAACAGACAACCGAACCGTCACACATCCGCGAGTGATTTGCAGATTGTTGAGTAAACGGATCTTATCCAAAATTTATTAAAGGAAAACGTTATTTGCCAAACCCGCCTTAATAACCTGGCGCGTCTTTACCCGTAACTAATGATGAATTTTGAGACTTAAGATATAGCGACCGAGCTGGACTTCTTGTGACCACAGCTCATATTCCAGACGCAGGCTTTCCGGGAGAGGGCGACCTTTGAGTTCTAAGCTGCGTGTGTAATTTCTTAGGCGTAGGGAGCTATGTTCCTTGAGGTCGTCATTTTGCAACCAATAACGGCTAATTCCGTAGACGCCTTGCTCCCAGAGATGGCGATAGCTTAGCTTGCCGTTGCCCTGCATCGTCATAATTACCCGGTAAGGGGAAATCTCTAGCCACAGGAGTCGAGGGCTGCTAGAGCCTGACGTGGGGTTTTCAGCCGATATCTCCGGTTCTGGCTCCCACTCTGGTAAAAAAGCGGGTTCGCTCAACAGCAGGTGAAACCGTTCTTGGTCTTTTTGATACAACGTGGCAGCAGTTTCCACCGTAGACAAAACGGGCAAATCGAGAGACATCAGGGAGAGGCAAACAGGTTTGCGATGATGCGTCAGCATGGAACGTGTGATTGGGGGGACACAATAAGCATAGCCGTAAGGCTCAGTCCTCAAGGTCAGGCAGAAGGGTAAAGGAGGTTCTCTTTTCTCCTCATCAGTTCTAGACACGATAAAAAAATTGTGCAAAGTACTTGTCAAATTCTATCCTTTGAAGATAAGATAAGTAACTGTTGCGAAGGCAATGTTACTTTCCTCGGTAGCTCAGTGGTAGAGCGGTCGGCTGTTAACCGATTGGTCGTAGGTTCGAATCCCACCCGGGGAGTTTTTAAAATTATGAGTGATGAGTTTTGAATTTATATCAAGACTCGTGACTGATCAACTAAGCCTAAAAAATTAATAACTACTAATAGTGTGCTTTTGCAAGGCAAACCTAGAAACTGAGCCAGTGCTGGTCACTGGACTCAACGGTGATGTTTCTCAAGTGAGGGTTCACATTGCTTACCTTACATTCTCGCTAGTCCCCAATTTCTACCTCATCGTTTTTGGATGCTTTCGTGCTGAACTTGCCACAAGCACTACAAAGGCTAGCAGTTCCCAGCCAGACATTGCTTCAGGAACGGGTTGCGGAGGAGCTGTGTTCAGGATCAGCCGCTGAATGCCAGTCATTTTTGTACTAGCAAAGAAAAACTCATTGTACATTCCCAATCTGTTGATGCTCAAGAGAGAGCCGCCAATGGAGAAGAAGCCACCACGAGCTGCATTGATGTCAGCGATCGCATTAGCATTGAGCATAAAGCTGAAAACATCAGTAACGCTACCACTGGGAGGCACGTCAAACTCTCCGTAACTTTTGCCAGTTCCTAAGTCATTAAAGATACTAGCGCTAGTTCCAGTATTGTTGTTGAGGGTGACAGCATCAGTCGAAACGTCAAAGAATCCGATGGTTTCTTCTGGATCTCCTGAACTCATAAAGCGTGTCAGTTCTAATGTCGCTCCCACTACATTTTGATTAAGGGGAGAAAGATCGAAGGTAAAGAAGTTTCGGAGAATATTTGTTTCAACAGCCCCGACAAAATAGTTGTCATTTGTGTTCATGTTGGGAATGGTAGTGCTCCACCATCCCTGATTTTTAGTACCGTTCAGGAATTGACTGTCTGATGTATTGAAAAAAATAGTACTGGGGGACTCACTCTTCATTTGTCTCCTGTTAGCTGTGCCGAAATTTGAAAAACTGGCTTTGAATTTTCCTGTATCAGTAAGGGAAACGCCCTTTGAACACAAGCCAATTAGCTCTTGAGTAAAATTTTTTTGAATTTCTGGGTAACAACCCTGCTGTTGGGGATTTTTTACCAAATCTAGCTGAACAGCCAATGAGGCTTGAGTGTCGGCAATCAGAGGAATTGCTATCAACAGAGCAGCGATTGGCATCTGGGTAAGAGACCGACTTGGAAGCTTCAGCATATTTTTGATAAAAGGTGCTATTTCTATAAACCATTGGATTGATCAAAAACCAACCCAAAAACATTGAATTTTTAGTGAAGCAAGTATAAAGAAACTGTGATCTCTGCTCTTATTTCCAGCAGTTAGCTCTACTCATAAACCATTACTCGTTATGAATACGCATTTAGATAGTCCCAGTTTTTTAACTTCACCATTGTTCATCAGTAGTGACTGTATTGACTGCCACAATGTTCATCAAAACGAACAGTAATTAGTGAGCACCTAAAAATCTTTACGCCGTATTAAGCCGTAATTAATCAGCCCCCTGAGAATTTTTACGCCGGATTAAGTCGTGTCCGTCAATTCATTAACTAAATTCTTAAAAACCTCTCTCTAGAGATGTAGTTTTATTAACAATCTCATGCAATCTTGGGAGATGAGATTGTTAATGTCTGTCATGAAATTTGCAAGCTAGCGGGGGAGAAAATGATGCTATTAAAACTATCTGGATTAAATTAACGCTAAAAGCCAAATTTAAAAAAAGATGCCAGATTTTACTCTTTTAAAAGCTTTTATTGCTGATAACTCTTTATAAGAGGTTGAGTTTAAGGAAGTTTATCTAACCGTTGCTCTATTCTTTCAACATTTAAAGGAAGCGGAGTTGATATAACGGGGGAATTGTTAGAATTTTTTGAAAAAACGGTATCAAGAGATACAGAAAATAATGACTATACAAAATCTACTTGCATCTCAGCACCGATACTCATCGCCGCAGTCTCCCGTTAACTCATAGTTCAGGTGACTTTCCTAGTACCGCATCAATTCGGTTGCTTTCAGCTTCTAGTGTGAGGTTAAACACTCTAGTGTTGTCCTCAATAGGTTCGGATACGTCTAGCTGTGCGCCGATAGTTACACCACTTACAGCCGCATCATATATATAGACACCAATCAGCAAAACTCCCGCCGTAATTGCTCTGTAATCCCTATGTAGTTAGATGCAAGGCATTAGTAGTGGGCAAGAAAATGTTGAGCGATGCCCCTCTCTAACGAGATGCATTAAATCACGCCATCTTAGGAGCCTCAGCATGGCTACAGTTGAACTCTATAGCACCAGTGTCTGTCCCTTTGCCCATCGCACCCGACTAACGCTACTCGAAAAAGGTGCGGACTTCACGCTGACCGAGATTGATCTCAATAACAAACCAGACTGGTTTACAAACATTTCGCCTAATAACAAAGTGCCAGTCATTAAGCATGGCGATAACCGTGTTTGGGAGTCCACCATTATCAACGAGTATCTTGATGAGGTATTTCCTGAGCCGCCCCTGATGCCACGCGACCCTGGAAAACGCGCCTTAGCCCGTATTTGGATGGATTTTGCTAATATCAAACTTATCCCCACGTTCTACAAAATCCTGCTGATCCAAGACCAAGAAAAGCAGCAGCGATGGATAAAGGAATTTAAAGAACATCTCCTATTTATGGAGCGAGGTATTAGCCAAACCAGTAGCAATGGTTCCTATTGGTTTGGTAACGAGTTGAGCTTGGTTGACCTCACCTTCTACCCGTGGTTTGAGCGTTGGTCTGTACTTGAGCATTACCGAGGCTTGAGCATACCTGACGAATGCCAGCACCTGAAGCGATGGTGGGATGCTATGTCTAAACGTGATTCGGTACAGACAATTATTAATCCGTCAGACTTTTATATTAAAGAATACGAGAATTACGCCAACGGTACAGCGTCAGGGATTACGGCAAAAGAAATGCGAGAGGAGTAACTAAATTTGAGCTGAAGTTGACACTGATGCAACTTGTCCCTACTTCAGCTTCGAGATTACTTCGGCTCGACAATCGATCCCATGAATAAAACCGCTCCCGTCTGATTGTCTCGAATCGCGCAGAAGAAGGGACGATTAACAATCATCTCGAAGGGTGCTTCGGGGATTTGTGCCGAGGTTCTCACGACGGCTACTGAAGTGACGGCGGCGGCTTCGGTTCCTTCTTCGTTCACTTCCACAAAGGTTTTGTGCTTCACCTCGTCAATGTTAACCGGGGTATCAATCATCTGAGAAAAATCAGCTCTCCCAGCCTCAAACGCTGCCTCCATTCCTAATGCTTTGAGGGCATCATTGAGGGTGATATCGTACTCGAATTTAAACCGGGGTAAGCCAATCGAACCGGGTCGATTGCGGAACTGAAGCATCCATTGTTCCCATTGTTCCGCGTTGAGTTGTTGAGTAAAGGTCTCTAAATTGGAGTTTTCACGGGGGAGAAAGACATACAAGCTAAGGCGTTCTTCTCCATAAGGCAAGCTGACGGCTTGAAATGCCTCATTCTCATAGTATTTATACTTACCCGTCTGGGACATGAGGGGATGTTGCTTTTGGCTGCCATCTGCTAGGTAGAAGGGTTGCTCGGTGGTGCGGCTTTTGTCAAACTCGTCAGTCCAGTTGCCTTTGAAATAGATGGCGTTGATTAAAAATAGAACATGGTCAGGTGTGAGTTCGTCAACAATGGATTCAATTTTGTTGCGAGTATTTTCTTTTACCCAATCATTAATAATATCGGCAGCACCGGGCATCCCAAAGTCGAGTTCTGTTAGTTTTGCCTGGTAAAACTGCTGGTTTCTGCGGATAAATTCGGGCTTGAAGGAAACGCCTTGGTTTGCCCAGAGGGAGTTGGCGATCGCTAACTGCACATCGGGGTCGGCATTCTGCAAGGATGCTTTTAATACCTGATTGGCTTGATTGAGGCTTTCCACACTCATTCCTTGCATTTCCAGAGCTTCCGCCATTGCCTGTTGGGTTTCACCAGCAGCCCCGTTGTAGGTCATGGCAAGAGCGATCGCTACACTGGTAGGCGAGATGAAAACATTCTTCCCAGCATCTTCTTTAAGAACTTCGGAGAACAGATTGAAACCAAATTTGGTATTTGCCTCAACAAGCTGGGATTCTACTACAGTGTCAGGTTGCTGCACGGTTGAGTAAGCTTCCTCTGGCGTCTGGGGGTCAGGCATTAAGTTCAAGGCATGAAGGGGATTAACCTTGGTGCTGACGAGCAGACCCAGTAAGATCATGCCCACTGCTGTCACTACCCCGGCTCGATTGAGCGTACGTCGATTCATTGCCTTTCCTCCCGCACCAATTCATTTCCTGCTTTAAGATGACCTGCTTTGTGGGGTGGTGTTCCAACGGTTACAGTTTTGGCAACTCTGGTTTTGAAAGTCCTGAGTCGGTGAGTGCTGAGTCCTGAGTAGGGGAGAAAGTATGAAGTATGAAGTATGAAGGGTGAAGTATGAAGTGTGAAGTGTGAAGTGTGAAGTATGAAATAGGCGATTGGAGTAATGGCTAATCGTCGTCAATTTTCTCTCCCCCGCTCCCCTGCACCCCTGCACCCCCGCTCCCCTGCACCCCCGCACCCCCGCTCCCCTGCACCCCTGCACCCCCGCTCCCCTGCTCCCCCGCTCCCCCGCTCCCCTGCCCCTTAATCGTGTTACTGGGCTGGCACTGTCCACCAAGCCAAGGCGTAAGGCTGAGTCGGTTCGTTGACCCGTTTGCGGTTATGGACGCGAATTTTGTAGCGTCCTGTGGCGGGGACTTGGCAGAAGATGTGTTCGACGCTATCGACTTCGCTGACGGATGTGCAGGTACTGTGGCTGTGGGCAGTATTACTGCTATCAACGGGCATTAAGTAGAGGTCGAGGTTATTTAAACCGCGATCGCGAAAACTCTCGCCCACATCATAAACATCATTGCCGTTTTTATCCTCCAACTCCACTAGGCGGTTCCAGGCGAGGGTGAGAGACACGAAGCTACCTTGTTGCAGGGGCTGCTCTAGGACATATTCTTGGCTGGCGGATGTCTGAACACTTCGATAGTCCCAGCCAACGGGAGCTACAGCCGCCTCTGGACTCCATTGTCCGGGGCTAAATTGTTGATAGGCGCGAAACACATTTAGTTGCCCGGTTCCCATCTGCATATCTAGGGGAATTTTTTTGTCTTTATAGGCATCAGAGTCTATCCAAGTGCGGTCTTGTTTATCAAAAATTGTGCGGCTCATGCTGAGGCGCAAGCCATCGCCGCTATCTTCAACTTTGTCAGCCGAGTTGAGCAAGACGGCTTTCATGACTTCGGAGCGGCGGGAGTCTGTAGTCCAGTTGGGTTGGGAGCTTTGTAGTTGTCGGTCTCCAAATTCTTGTAGCAGTGCTACTGATGCGGTAACGTGAGGGGCGGCAAAACTCGTGCCACTGACTTTCACAACCTGACCATTCAATTCGTACACTGATAGCTGGCTCCCAGGAGCAACTAAGCTAACCGAGCGGCGAGGCCCAACATTGATTTCACGGTTAATCAGGCGTCTGCCAATTCCCAGGGGAAGCGCACTCAGGTTAGCAAAGTCTACTTTACTAAATATCCCTTCTCGCTGGGTCGTATAGGCAACATTCATCCCATTAAAGTTATCGGTCGGGATGGGAATACCACCCTCACCTTGGTTACCCGCGATCGCATACAGAACGTCATGAACCCGTGCTGACCAATCGATACATTGTGTTAACAACGCGTTGCCATCAAGAACCGCTTCATCCTGTGGTCTAGGATCGCGCTGGAGCGGTTCGCCAAAGCTAAAGTTAATCGCTCGCAGGTCGCCCCCGTTTTGCTGGGCGATATGCTGGGTGGAAAGACATTCTTCCGGTTGCCCACCTTCTAGAGGAGAACCAGCGGCTGAGGCATAGAGGCGGGCGGCGGGAGCCACACCTGGCAGCATCTTATCAGCGCTAATCATCACGCTCGCCACCATCGCTGCATGAGAATCGACATCTGTATCGATTTTCGCGCTTTGGTTGCGAAAAAATACCCGCGCTAGAGCGATCGCAGAATTCCAGCGTACTGACTTATCAATTCCAAATTGTCCGGGTCTACCAATTTCTACCTGACCGATGGCAATCTTGCGACCGAGCAAGTCGTAAGGAGGGGCGTGCAGCCTACGGGCATCAACTCCCGATTCTCCCACAGAGCTTTCTAAAGCCAGCGCGGGAAGGGTAAGGCAGGTGGCACCTAAACCCCAGACTATCCATCCTAGTTTGTTTAATATTTGCTGAGGAGCCAAGTCCGCTTCTCCCAAAAAGTTGTGTAGTTGAGGATGAGAGGAGATCGCACAATTAGGGGATTTCTGAAGATTTTGTTAAACTGGATTACGACAGAGGACCCAGGAGAGTATAACCAATCATGACCCAAAGCCAATCCCAGAAGCCCATCGTTGTTGCTCCTTCTATCCTATCAGCGGACTTCAGTCGGCTGGGGGAAGAAATTAAAGCGGTGGATGCCGCTGGTGCCGACTGGATTCATGTTGATGTGATGGATGGTCGGTTTGTCCCCAATATCACCATCGGTCCTCTGATTGTTGAAGCAATCCGCCCTGTCACCACAAAGCCTTTGGATGTCCACTTGATGATCGTGGAACCAGAGAAGTACGTTGAAGATTTTGCCAAGGCGGGTGCTGACCACATCTATGTCCACGCCGAGCATAATGCTTCACCTCATTTGCACCGCACCTTGGGTCAAATCAAAGAACTTGGCAAGAAAGCTGGCGTTGTACTCAATCCTGGTTCTCCCTTAGAGCTAATTGATTACGTTCTGGAACTGTGCGACTTGGTGCTGATTATGAGCGTCAACCCTGGCTTTGGTGGACAAAGCTTCATTCCCGGTGTCTTGCCGAAAATCCGTCAGTTGCGTCAGATGTGCGACGAACGCGGACTCGATCCTTGGATCGAAGTGGATGGCGGACTCAAAGGTAACAACACCTGGCAAGTGATAGAAGCTGGCGCAAACGCGATCGTTGCAGGTTCCGCTGTGTTTAAGGCGAAGGACTACGCTGCAGCGATTGAAGGTATTCGCAACAGCAAGCGCCCTGAACCGGAACTCGCCACCGTTTAATTTATTGGGTTTGGTTCCTTTTCAAAAAATATCCAGAAGAAAAAGGCGATCTATAAATAGATCGCCTTTTTGATTAATCAAATTTAAGTTGATACATTCCCAGCATCAGCACCCCTATCGGGAGTCGTTCCTAGTTTCTGTGGTTACCCAACCACTTAACAGCGATCGCGCCCAGAACTGCACCCACTACAGGATTGCTCAAGAACTTCATCAGCGCTGGCTTGTCTGCCAAGACATCTTGGAAAATGTCTGGGTGATTGTGATAGGTAAAGCCTGCTAAACGGCTGACATCATCCGACGTCATGCGGCTAGCATGATGAGTAGAGAGACTGAGCTGTTTTTCCAAATCGCGATCGCTAAGTCCGCGTTCTTTTAAGCGCTTCAAGAAATCCTTTGCCACATCGTCACGCTCGTTCGGCTTGATTTGGTCAATCGCCTTCTTCAACTCTGGCTCCATCTGGCTCACAGGAATCTTATCAGGATGGAGAGACCTCCCGAAGATTTGGCGTCGCTCTTCCTTTGAAGAACGTTGAGCAAAGTCATCAAAGTTTTGATAATCCTGAGCCGGACTGGCAGGAACATTATCTAATGACTCGACATTTCCTTGCGCCAAGTCATTCATTATCTGGCGTTTATATTGTTCACTACTTGACATTTTTGTCTCCTAAATTTTTGTTAAATTTACTAACAAAACCCTGGGATTTTGCTAGTTATTTTTACCGTTGACTTAAAGCTTGCTTATTGATACTGAATTTGATGGCTTTGATTATTGTAATTAGCCGTCAAAATCAGTTGCTTATCGGGAGCATAAACTAACACCTTGAGGTCGCGGTTTGGGAAATTATGCTGAAAGCCTTGCATCAACGATCTCGTTAATGTTTTAACTTCTGTTGGTTTTACTTGGGGCGTAATTACCACACCCAATTTATCGTTGTCCCGGATATAAGCATCATTGACTAATCCGCTAGCCGTTTGAACAACCCAATTCCCGAATTCCTGTCCAACTGCCGTGTTTCCTCGTTCTAGTTGAGCATAGCTACCTTGGCTACTCGTGATACTAGGAACGTTGGTTTTAGTGGCTTGGGTCGTTCCACCACAAGCCGTTGCTGTAACAATCAGCAGCACCGCCATTAGTGTGGTTAGAAACTTGCGTCCTTTATGAAATAAACTCACGGTTAATTCCTTCTCCTTGCTAAACTTACTTTTCTAAATGTTTATACAAATGTAGGGATAGTAAAGGGTCTAGATGATCTTTACATCAGCTAGACCCTGAAACTACACCTTATGATTAATTAAGGGCATCTTTCGCCTTATCTTTCACGTCTTCAGCGGCATGACGTGCTTCACCTTCCGCTTGCTTGGCTTGACCTTTAGCTTTATCTTCAGGATCGCCAGTCACATTACCCATGGCTTCTTGAGCTTTACCTTCAATATTTTTGGCTGTTGCTTTAGCTTTATCTTCTGTACTCATGATCTTATTTCTCCTGCTTACAATACAGTGGTCTTATGTATCCAACATAACTAAGAAATGTTTTCTATTCGTCCGTCTGTAGATATATTGGCAGTTAGAGATTTCTCTTCCTAAAGCACAAGTTGAGCAACGTCTCCTCAACAAAATTTGAGTCAGTTTTTTGAAAATTTGCTCAATCTCAACAACCATCAAGCCTCAGGATTGGAGGAAGTGAGTTTTCCTTCTATCCCCGATCTACTTACCTGCATATCAGGGATCGACGTAAACCAAAGGCTGGTGATTGTCTGCCATATTCTGCAAAAAACCTGACTATTAGGAAAAAACGGATTTCTGGGAATTAGGTAAATTCTTATTGGGGTTGATTTAGATAGGACTTACGCATTTTCTGACTTCAGAAACTACATTTGTAGGGGCATGGCATTACGACTTACCCCTACCGATAGCGGATATACAAATTACTGGCGTAATTCCTGCTATACAGACGATCGCACCCAAAGCCGTTACGGTTGCTTAGCATATTAAATAGAGCCAGCCTAATCAATCGCCATGACGCAATTTCACCTCAACGCGCCCTTCAAACCCACAGGCGACCAACCTAAAGCGATCGCCCAACTCACCGCCAGCCTGCAAGAGAGACATCGCTACCAAACCCTACTAGGGGCAACAGGGACAGGCAAAACCTACACCGTCGCCAGCGTCATCGAAAACCTTGGCAAACCCACCCTCGTCCTTGCCCATAACAAAACCCTTGCCGCCCAGCTATGTAATGAGCTGCGGGAATTTTTTCCCGACAATGCCGTTGAGTATTTTGTCTCTTACTACGACTACTACCAACCAGAAGCTTATATTCCCGTTACCGATACCTATATAGAGAAAACCGCTGCCATCAATGATGAAATTGATATGCTGCGGCACTCAGCAACGCGATCGCTCTTTGAGCGCCGGGATGTCATCGTTGTTGCCTCCATTAGCTGCATTTACGGCTTGGGGATGCCCTCAGAATACCTAAAAGCCTCTATTCCGTTCCGTGTGGGCATGGAAATTGACCAGCGCCAACTGCTACGAGACTTAGCCTCGGTGCAGTATTCCCGCAATGACATCGATATGGGGCGCGGACGCTTCCGGGTGAAGGGCGATGTCTTAGAAATTGGCCCTGCCTACGAAGACCGCATTATCCGCGTCGAATTCTTTGGCGATGAAATTGATGCCATTCGCTACGTTGATCCCGTAACGGGTGAGATTCTCCAAAGCTTACAGGGGTTGAACGTTTACCCGGCGCGTCACTTCGTGACCCCTGAAGACCGCCTAGAAGAAGCCTGCAATGCCATTGAGGCAGAACTCAAGGAACAATTAGAAGTATTAGAGAAGGCGGGGAAACTTTTAGAAGCCCAGCGTTTAGAACAGCGCTCCCGCTACGACCTGGAACTGCTGCGGGAAGTCGGCTACTGCAACGGTGTTGAGAACTATTCTCGTCACCTAGCAGGGCGCAAGGCGGGGGAACCTCCAGAGTGCTTGCTCGATTACTTTCCCGACGATTGGCTGCTGGTGGTGGATGAATCCCACGTTAGTGTCCCACAAATGCGGGGGATGTATAACGGCGACCAGGCAAGAAAGCGGGTGCTAATTGAGCATGGCTTTCGTCTTCCCAGTGCGGCGGATAACCGTCCCTTGAAGTCTGAGGAAGTGTGGGCGAATGTGAAACAGTGCATCTTTGTTTCTGCAACACCGGGAAATTGGGAGATCGAACAGTCGGACGGGCGGGTAATTGAACAAGTGATTCGTCCAACGGGTGTGGTTGACCCAGAAATCTTTGTTCGCCCCTCTGAAGGTCAGGTGGATGATCTTTTGGGCGAGATTAAAGACCGGATAGATAAGAAAGAACGAACCCTCGTTACAACTTTGACAAAGCGGATGGCGGAAGACCTGACTGAGTATCTGCAAGAACGAGGCATCCAGGTGCGCTATCTCCACTCGGAGATTAACTCGATTGAGCGGATTGAGATCTTGCAATCGTTGCGCGAGGGGGAATTTGATGTGTTGGTTGGGGTCAACCTGTTGCGGGAAGGCTTGGATTTGCCAGAAGTCTCGCTGGTGGCAATTTTAGATGCGGATAAGGAAGGATTTTTACGGGCGGAGCGATCGCTTATTCAAACTATCGGTCGAGCTGCTCGTCACGTCCGAGGACAAGCGATCCTCTATGCTGATAACCTAACCAATAGCATGGCAAGAGCGATTGAGGAAACAGAGCGTCGTCGGGTAATCCAACTTGAATATAACGAGAAGCACGGCATTACCCCTCAACCGATTGTCAAAAAGTCAAGTAATGCTATTCTGGCGTTCTTAAATGTTTCGCGCCGCCTAAATGCTCAACAGATTGAAGAGGTCTACGAGCAAGCAGACGATTTGCCCTTAGAACAGATTCCGGCTTTAATTCAGCAGCTAGAAGCCCAGATGAAGGTAGCGGCGGCGTCACTAGAGTTTGAGGAGGCGGCAAAATATCGCGATCGCATTAAGCACCTGCGAGACAAGTTGCTAGGTCGATAAATCTTTCCGTCTCAAGATAAAGTGGCACTTAATTATTTGATGATTAAGTGCCGCTACTTTTATTACCTCGTTTGGCAACTCAATCAACTGAGAAAGGTGAGTGCGGTTCCACTCTTAACACGGGGAGCGCCAAGGGTAAAGAAAGGGAAATTTAGCGATTGCTAAAAGTATAAAAAGTACATTTCTCTGAATAAATGGGCTTAGATGCGAAGCAAAGCTATAGTGCGATCGCCCATCGGCTTGTTAGCCTGCACCACCACTACGATGCAACTGCAAAATCTGTGTACTGTCTCATCTTTGGCTCGTGGAATGCCAACACAATATCTTCCTTGGGAACACCCGCACGAACTAGGTCAGTTGCAATACCATCTTCAGTCCAATCTTCCTCGATCCAGAATTTGCCATCACGAATGCGAACGTAGACAGTCATGCCAGTAATGCGTTCTCCGTTCTGCCAACCAAGATTTATCCAAATATAGTGATTATTTGGCTCATCTGCGACCAGAAATGTTTCAATGTCTCGATCAGAACGGCGATTGCAGGCTTCTATATATTCCTTTAAGATGCGCTTGATTAACTTGGGGTACTCAATTAATTTATCCATTGCGTAATCTCCTCTGCTTCTATGTCTACAACAATGAGTGGAAGCTGATGCCGAGAGAGAATCAGTTGAATCACATCCTGATTGAAGAAGCTTTTATAAACGACTGCACTGATAGCAACATAAAGTTTACGGTCTGGTGTTGTTGCCTCTAGAAGATAACGATAGATGTCATACTGACCGAGAGCCTCTTTCAAATCTTATATTTTTGATGGTAATCCTACTTTTAGGGTGCGTTGCAACACACTTTGTTAAACGGCTCCTCTACCAAGCAACGCCTAAAAATCTCTGCCCTATGCCAATTTTTGGCACAAAACTGGGCATACTAAGATTGAAAGTTTTTTAAACCACAGTGGGAAAAACAATGTCTTCGGTTGATTTGACCGTAGCAATCCCGACCTACAACGGAGCAAAACGCCTCCCAGAGGTGCTTGAGCAACTGCGATCGCAAACTGATATCGACTCCATTAGCTGGGAAATTATCGTTGTAGACAACAACAGCACCGACAACACCGCCGCTGTCGTGCAAGCCCACCAAGCCAACTGGTCGAAACCTTATCCCTTAAAGTACTGCTTTGAACCCAAACAAGGAGCCGCCTTTGCTCGCCACCGCGCCTTCACAGAAGCAAGGGGAGAGTTAATTGGCTTCTTAGATGATGACAATATTCCCGCCACAGATTGGATAGCCGCCGCCTGCGCTTTTGCTCAAAAATACCCAAAGGCTGGAGCTTACGGGAGCCAAATTCACGGTGCTTACGAAGTTACACCCCCCGAAAATTTTTACCGCCTCGCCCCCTTCCTCGCCATAACTGAACGCGGTTCTGAACCCCTCTACTATGAACCTAGTAAGAAACTCTTACCCCCCTCCGCCGGATTGGTGGTGCGAAAACAAGCTTGGTTAGAGAGCGTTCCTGCACAACTCGTTTTAACCGGACGCACCAGTAAGAGTATGGTGACGAGTGAAGATTTGGAGATGCTGTCTTACATTCAAGTTAAAGGTTGGGAAATTTGGTACAACCCAGCGATGCAACTTGACCACAAAATTCCCCATTGGCGCTTAGAGAGAGATTACTTGATCCCCTTCTTTCGAGGGATTGGACTCAGCCGCTATGTGACTCGGATGGTAAGCGTTAAGCCTTGGTTGAAACCGATGGTTTTTATGGCTTACACAGTCAATGACCTGCGGAAAATTACTCTGCACTTACTGAAATACAACGTTCGGGTCAAAACTGACTTAATTGCCGCTTGCGAAATGCAGCTATTTTTAAGTAGTTTAATCAGCCCGTTTTATCTGTGGAAGAATGGCTACTTGAGTAGAAATAAATAGAAAATTTCTTAGCCAAGACCGGATAACTACAAACCAACAACTAACAACTCTCTATGCCAGTTGACTTCACAGTTGCTATTCCGACCTATAACGGAGAACAGCGCTTACCAGCCATTTTAGAGCGACTGCGATCGCAAACTGGTATCGACTGCCTCAACTGGGAAATAATCATCATTGACAACAACAGCAAAGACGCCACAGCGAAAGTAATTCAAGAGTATCAAGCCAACTGGCATCATCCCTATCCCTTGCGGTATGGCTTTGAAGCTCAACAAGGTGCAGCCTTTGCGCGACTGCGAGCAGTTCGAGAAGCTCAAGGAGCATTAATTGGGTTTCTGGATGATGATAATTTGCCTAACTCAGATTGGATTGCGGCGGCTTATTCTTTTGCTCAAGAACATCCCAAAGCGGGGGCTTTTGGCGGTCAAATCCATGGAAATCTTGAAGGTAAACCGCCAGAAAACTTTGAAAGAATTCAAGCTTTTCTAGCGATTAGAGAACACGGTTCTACACCTCATAAATTTGAACCAGAAAATATCCGGCTTCCCCCCGGTGCGGCTTTGGTAGTTCGCAAACAAGCCTGGTGTGATAGCGTTCCGGAACGCCCTCGTCTCAGCGGAAAACTCCCCGGAATTATGGTGCAAGGGGATGATTATGAGCCGTTGTTGTATCTCCATAAAGCGGGTTGGGAAATCTGGTACAACCCTGCCATGCACACTGATCACCAAATTCCTCACTGGCGTCTAGAACGAGATTATTTGCTCTCAATTTCTCGCGGTTGTGGTTTAGCGACTTGTCAACTACGGGTGATCAATGCTAAACCTTGGCAAGTGCCAATTGTGATCACGAGAACCTTTCTCGGCAACCTCCGGCGAGTCATTAACTACCGGATTAAGTACCGACAGCAACTGAAAACTGATGTAGTTACTGCCTGCGAGATGGAGTTTCATTTTGGCAGTATGTTAAGTCCTTTGGTTTATTTAAGAAGAAGCTTTCAACGCCATAAATAGAAAGAGATAGAAAGCTTTACAAACTCTTGACAGTTTTGGGGTGTTCAGAGTCGGTTACATTCGTCATAAATAGAGAAGCAGTTACTTTAGTGCCTGCTGCTACCAATTAATCTTTCGACCCTATATGACTAACGCTGCTGCTGTAAAAGTCCCATTTGTTGACCTCTCGCTGCAACACCAGCCAATTGCTGCCGAGATCGAACAGGCAATTCAGACAACAATCCAGCGAGGGGACTTTGTTCTCGGAAAAGCTTTGAGCGATTTTGAAGCGGCGTTTGCTCAGGCAAGTGGCGTTCAGTACGGTATCGGTGTAGCGTCAGGAACAGATGCGATCGCCTTGGGTTTACAAGCCTGCGGTATCGGTGCTGGGGATGAGGTGATTTTACCTGCAAACACCTTTGTGGCTACCTTGATTGGCGTCCTCAGAGCGGGTGCAACACCGATATTAGTAGATTGTGAGCCAGAAACAGCGTTAATTGACCTAAAAGCGGCACATAAGGCGGTAAATGCTAAAACCAAGGCAATCTTACCCGTGCATCTCTACGGGCAGATGGTATCGCCCCATCAGTTAAAAGAGTTTGCGGCTAATCACAAGTTAATCATTTTTGAAGACGCAGCACAGGCACACTTAGCCGAGCGAGAAGGGTATCGGGCGGGTTCCATTGGTACAGCAGCGGCATTTAGTTTTTACCCCAGTAAAAATTTGGGGGCTTACGGGGATGGGGGGATGATTATCACCAGCGATCCGGAAGTGGCAAAAAAAGCACGCTCGATCCGTAATTATGGCGCACCTCGCAAGTACTTCCACTCCGATTTGGGCACCAATAGCCGTTTAGATACTCTGCAAGCGGCTATTCTCAATGTCAAGCTGCCTCACTTAACATCTTGGAATCAGCAACGACTGAGTGCCGCTCAAGAGTACGATCGCTTATTGGAACCCATGCGATCGCTAGGCATTTTCCCTCTCCAAAATCAAAGCAGCAGCGGTCACATTTACCATTTGTACATCCTTCGCATTACCGCCAACTGTCCGTTGAGCCGAGACACTCTCCAGGCTAAACTTGCCGATTTTGGCATTCAGACGGGCATCCACTATCCCCTTCCCTGCCATCTCCAGCCAGCTTACCAACCCTTAGGCTACAAGGAGGGTGACTTTCCCGTCGCTGAAGCCCTGACCACCGAAATTTTGTCTCTGCCGATGTACCCAGGCTTGAGCCATACTCAAGTTCATGATGTCGTCGAGGCACTACAAGCATTTGTGAACACTGATTCTGTTGCCGCGATCGCGGGCTAAACTGTCATGCAATATCGAAGCAAAATTCCCATTTCCCTCGAACGCTATCTCCTGAGTGCGCTGATTCTCGCCTCATTGAGCCTGCTTTACGCCCCACTACTGATTCATTGGCTAGATGGCTGGCTCAATAAAAGCATCAGCATTGAGCATGAATATTTCAGCCACGGCTTAATCGGTTTGCCCTTTGCTACCTACATTAGTTGGACGAACCGCCAAAAGTGGCGTCAGCTACCCGATAATAGCCATCCATTGGGAGCGGCTTTACTAGCTGTCGGGGCAGTATTTTACTTAACGGGCACTTCTGAGTTAGTAAATTTATCCTTTCCAGCCGTGTTGGCTGGACTTTGCCTGTGGTTGAAAGGGCTTTCAGGCTTCAGATTGCAAAGCTTCCCGCTGCTACTTGTGTTTCTCGCCACCCCCACCGCCGTACCTTACCTGATAGCGCCTTACACTTTACCGCTTCAGAAATTTATTGCCGGAACGGCTGGCTTCATCCTCGTGCAATTTGGCATTGATGTCACCGTTGAGGAGATTTACTTACTAGTCGGCGGACGATTGGTGGAAGTTGCCCCCTATTGTGCGGGGTTAAAGATGTTATTTACCAGTCTTTATGTAGCAATGATGTTGCTTTACTGGACTGGGGCATGGGTTTCCCGACAGACCACAATTTGGTTTTTATCCGGAACAGTAATCATTAGTGTCAGTGCTAACATCGTCCGCAATACTCTGCTGACCTTCTTTCACGGCACGGGCAATGACGGTGCCTTTGTGTGGTTGCACGAAGGATGGGGAGGTGATGTTTATTCTGCCTGTATGCTGGGTTCGCTGGTTCTCCTCCTCAATGGCATTGAACACTTTTTTCCGCCTTCTGACGCATGAAAATCTTCAGTATGAGTATGCCTAAATCTATCGGGCGATTTCCTGCTTCCCGGCTCATCCTGGTGGTTTTTTTGGGAATGCTAGTGATCATTGGTGCCGTTCCCAGTTACTTGCAGGGCAACTGGTCTTGGGCGCAGCCCCCAGAGGTGAAAAATCTTTCAGAAATTCGCTCAATCCGCAGTGTCGGGTTAGATGTGCCGGGAATTGAAACCTTAGAGCAACAGGAAATACAGGTTGGCGGTCATAAATGGTCGGCGCAGGAGATCGCACCAAAAAACTCTAAGCCCGTCTTGTTGCTGCTGCTTCCCCAACGTGACCATAAAGCCCAGCCGGAAGTGGAGTGGTTAGACATTAACGGGTTTGAGCAATGGAAAACAGACTCTTATCGTCAGCTACGCTTTCAAGTGCCGCCAGGGAAGGGAGCCAACTCTGCCTCGGTGAACGCCCGTTTCTTTCGGGCATGGAATCAGCGACAAACCTTTGCCGTGGTGCAGTGGTATGCCACGCCACATGGCGGCACAGCAGTTCCCAGTCGCTGGTTCTGGGCAGACCAACTGGCACAGTTGCGTCGTCGCCGCGTTCCTTGGGTTGCTGTCTCCCTGAAAATTCCCATGGAACCTTTAGGCGACTTAGAGGCGTCTCAACCCTTGGCACAATCTTTAGGAGAATCTGTCCAGACAGCCTTGATGTCTGGCCCTCTCGCGCGTCCCCGTTAAGCTAAGCTTGCCTTTGAGGTTTAGGCAATGAGTTAGCCTGTCGGTCGCCAAGGGTAGCGACTAGGAAACTAGTTATAGCCTTTTGCTATCAACACGCTACACAGGAGTCTCATCGCTAGTGACTAATTACTTTAATGATTAGCTATTGGCAAAAACGTGACTAAAAAGTATGAAGGATGAAAAGCGAAAGCCCAATCCTCTCTCTCCCGTTTTTTAAATGGGGGAGAGCAGAAAAATCTCTGATGGAGTCAGCCGTTTAGACGTCAAACCATCACTAGCGTCCTGAGTTCAAGCCCCTGAATTTGTTTATGGGGTTGAAACTTCATACTTCACACTTCAGCCTTCAGTTGACTAACTTCTATGTCTCAAACGTTGCACTATCGCTGGCACCGCCTTACAGCCTTTTCCCTGGCTGGACTTTACTCAACCGCCTCCACGCTGTCAAGTGCAGCTTTAGTATGGATGCTGAATTCAGGGGTTTTGACAGAAAAGGTTGTGGCTCAACTCCCGGCGTTGCCTGCCCCCCCAGCGAATTTGGATAACTTTAACCAAGCTCCAGTTTTTGGGCCAGGGGAAACCTTTGACCCTCTTAGTGCCCCGCCTCCTTTGGGCTACCCCGATAATGCCGTGGTTAGTCCTCCAGCTCAGTTTAGCCGCTATCGTTTGGGGCCGGGAGATGCCATTTCGGTGACAGTTCCCCGCTTTCCTGACCTCAATTTTCAAGCGGCTCTGAATGTGGAAGGAAATGTTGTTGCCCCACTATTGGGCACTGTGTCGTTGCAGGGACTGACCTTAGAGGAAATACAAGAACGCCTGCGCTTTGGCTTCAACCGCTTTGTCATCGACCCAGAGGTCTTTGTTGGGCTGGCGGGACAACGAGCGGCTCAGGTGACGGTGACGGGGGAAGTATTTAAACCAGGGTATTATGCCCTGGCTCCTGGCTCTCAACTGACGGCTGCCCTGCTGACGGCTGGGGGAAGTACGACGATGGCTGACTTGCGGTCAATTTTGGTGCGGCGATCGCTGGTTGATGGTTCTACAATTGAGCAGCGAGTGGATTTATTTACCCCCTTGCTGAATGGGGGAAGCTTGCCAGAATTGCGCCTGCAAGATGGCGATGCTGTTGTTATCCCCAAAATTGATGCCGCCACGGTGCAAACCTACGACCGCACCTTAGTTTCTCGCTCTAGCGTGGCGCAACAACAAATTACTATCAGAGTTTTGAGCTACGCCAATGAAAATATTGGCACAGTGGTTTTGCCAAATGGCAGTACGTTTCTTGACGTGTTGACAGCGATTGGCCCTAATCCGCGTAATGCCAATTTGAAGGATATTGCCTTAATTCGCTTCGATGCGGAACAAGGTAAGGCAATCACTCAGAAACTTGATGGTAGAAGGGTACTGATGGGAGATGTGTCTCAAAATGTTCCCCTCCAGAACAATGATGTTGTTGTGGTTGGTCGCAGCTTAGTTTCCCGAATTACCTATGCCTTAAGTGTATTTACTCAACCGTTCCGGGACATTTTAGGCTTTTTGCTCTTTTTCCGAGAACTGGAAGAGGGCGCAACTAATATATTTAGTCCATCGATAGACGACATTGACGATTAAACATCATCATTGCCCCTACTGTACTGAGGAAATAGAGGGATTAGATGTTAAGTTACAAGCGCGCGATCGCGCCACTTAAAATCTTAAACGCCATAATAAAAACTGAAACTCTTCATTGAGCAAGGGTGACTTACACCATTTGAGCTTCCATGACTCCACCGATTGTTAAGCGTTTTCTCATTACCTTAGATCGACACAAGCTCTTGGCATTAGCCAGCTTTGGTCTTGTTGTGGGAGTATCAGGTGTTGTTGCCCTGAAGCCACCGCCAGAGCCAATCTATAGAGCCATGGGTACCCTGGCACTCAATAGCGCTCCGCCATCCTTCTCAACCACTGGGCAACAAATTCAGGAGCAAGGTAAGCAATTTACCAAAGAACTGTTGTTGGCGGACAATCTCATCCAAACTGTGGCAGCGCAGGTTAACGAGCAACCGCAAGAACTACGACAAAAAGCAAATGTCAGGCTTCCTGAAGAAGATGACCCCCCGATTATTGGAGTCCTCTACACCGATGACAATCCCCAAGAAGCGGCAAAGGTTGTGGAAGCATTGCAAACCGCCATGGTTGAGCAAAGCCGTTTGATAAATACCGCCCGCTTACGCGCCACCATCGATTCAATTGGTCAACGATTGCCTGCGGTGAGTAAGGAACTCAGAGAGGCTGAACAGAATTTAGAGAAGTATAACCGGACGGAAGGGCCAGTTTTATTTGCCGCTCAAGATGGTACATTAGTCAATTCGATCACAGCTAGCCAACAGCAGCAGCGGCAGTTGCAACTGACCATCGAAGGCATTGAAGCTCAAATGCGGAGTATTCAAAGCAAGTTAGGATTAACACCGGAGCAGGCTTATGCCTCTTCCGCCCTCAGTGCTGACCCAATTATTGCTAACTTGCGAGGGCAGATTTTGCAAACGGAGACGCAGATTGAAATTCTCAGTAAGAACTTGCGTCCGGAACATCCACAAATGGTGGATTTGCGTAAACAGCAACAGTCCTATAACGACTTATTAAGGCAACGAGCCGCAGAGGTGATCGGTGGTGCTGGGGTAGCCGCTCCCCTC
>JAHHHJ010000021.1 GCA_019359445.1 Kastovskya adunca ATA6-11-RM4
CCGCCCCGATGTCTTAGATACCGCGTTGCTGCGTCCGGGACGCTTTGACCGTCAGGTGATGGTGGATGCACCAGACTTGAAAGGACGGGTGGGAATTTTGGAAGTTCATGCTCGCAACAAGAAACTGTATCCCGAAGTATCCTTAGAAGCGATCGCCCGTCGTACCCCAGGTTTTACAGGGGCGGACTTGGCTAACCTCCTCAACGAAGCGGCCATCCTGACGGCGCGTCGTCGCAAGGAGGCGATTTCGATGATGGAAGTCAACGACGCGGTTGACCGCGTGGTGGCGGGGATGGAAGGTACTCCTTTAGTAGATAGCAAGAGCAAGCGCTTAATTGCTTATCACGAAGTCGGACATGCGGTAGTCGGCACAATGTTACGCCACCACGACCCCGTACAGAAAGTCACCCTTATCCCACGCGGACAAGCACGCGGTTTGACTTGGTTTACCCCCAATGAAGAACAAGGATTAATTTCCAGAGCGCAATTGCTGGCACGCATCACTGCGGCATTAGGGGGTAGAGCCGCAGAAGAAGAGATTTTCGGCGATCCTGAAGTCACCACGGGTGCAGGTGGTGACTTGCAAACTGTCACATCCCTGGCACGGCAAATGGTGACGCGCTTCGGGATGAGTGACTTGGGGCCTCTGTCCCTGGAAAGCCAATCAGGAGAAGTGTTTCTGGGTGGCGCACCCATGTCGAGATCGGAACATTCTGAGGAAGTTGCGGCTCGGATTGATGAGCAGGTACGTACTATTGCTGGTCATTGCCACGAGCAAGCACGCCAGATTGTTCGCGATCACCGGAGAGTCATCGATCAGTTAGTGGAACTCTTGATTGAGAAAGAAACGATTGAGGGTGACGAGCTGCGGAACATCATTGATGCAGAGACTCAGATTGTCGGAGAAGAGTTAGTCATTTCTAGTTAAACTCCCTGCTGTCATGCAGGAATGCTGGAATGAAATTACTTAGTCGGGGCAAGGATACAATCCTTACCCCGACTACTACTACTGGGCTATTCTCAACCTTAGCTGTAAAGAGTCCTCATCCATGTACTCATGGGCGAACTTGTTTCTATAGGGGTTGACCTACACCGACAGCTTGCAGTTGTTCTCGATTGGGTTTGCCAGTGAAAACCAGCGTGCCATTGATAGCGATCGCCGGAACTGCATTCACTCCATACTGTGCTGCTTTCTCTTGCCCTTCTCGTAAGTTATAGACTGAGACTTCGCAACTAGGGCAAGTGAGTTCTTGCACCAACTTTACTGTCTCATCGCAAAGGGGGCAGTCAGCCGTAAAAATCTCAATTTGACGTTTTGCCATGATGTTCGCTGGATATACGGTAAGAATTTTTGGTCACTCCTATTGTTCACTCTCCATTCGGCTAGAGAGTCAAGGGTGAAAGCAAAATTTATTGCCAACGAATTTTCATAAAGTGGCTGCTTCCTTGAACGGTAAGGCGATCGCAACCTTATCTTTCAGTCGTAAGATGGCGGTAAGACTTGGCAAGAGTTGGAATGAGTTTTTGCTGACTGAAGTGAAGGGGGAGTTATGACGCTTAGTAGAGGCGTGGGATGCCGCGTCTCTATGTGTCTTTAGGTTAACAACACTGAATTTTCTACTTTTATCAGTATTAAGATATTTAAATATTTAAACTGCTATACTCCTCCATCACTTATCAACTCATGCTGATAGAGATTTTGCCGTTTCGGTTTGAGCTAGATGCCACAGCGATCGCCGGGGCATCGTTGTGGTCGCTGGCGTTATATTTAAGCCTTTCGTCCCTTAAGCAATGGATTATGGAGCAGCTTGATCGCTGGTTTAACTTTGCCGAGCGATCGCTTTATACCTCTGCTGAAGAATTTGAAAAAACCCGCAAAGCCAGAGAAGCGCAAAATGCCTTTTACGCCTCAGTTTTCAGCATTGTGCCGTTCCTAGGCTTTGGGAGCTTGTGCAACTACGGCGTCGAACTCACCCTCGGCGGGAGTTGGGCAATTAGCATCGGGATTCTAGCCTGTGTGGGCTGCGGGGTTTATGAATTGGGGCGTCAAGATGGTCAATCTGGTTAACAATTAGTTATGCCCCTTGAATCCATGGAGAGGGCAGTAATTGAAAATCCGTCTGTATGTAAGCTAAAATAACTTCTCTCCAAGACGACAATCATCTAGAAGTGCGTTGAGTTCTGCAACAACTTTCCCAGGATTTCGACCTTTCAGGGGAGCAGCGAGCGCTGCTTCGTAGGGATTTTTTCCAGTTCGTCTAACTGCTGCGATCGCTTCTTTGTTAGATAATCCTCGCCCACTGACTAACCAAGCGACTAAAACGTGTCCTGTGCGCCCAATACCACCAGAGCAATGAACCACTACTTTTTCACTGTGTTGGTTTGCAACTGCTAAGAACGGCAGAATTTCCTGGATAAGAGTGTCACGTTTAGCAAGCTGAAAATCCTCGATTGGTGCCCAACAAACCCGCTCCAGGCCATATACCTGTCGATAAACCCCAAGCAAATCTGAATAACGAGTGAGCTGAGTTTGGGGAAGCAAACAGCAAACGCGCTTGATGTCTTGCCCCTCCTGCATAAACTCAATCCATCGGTTGACCTGCTCATTGCTGTATCCAGGTCGAGCAGCACCAAACACGATTGATTCGTTTTCCGAAGCTGCAGCAAATTTGTACATACTAGACTTGTCACATCGTTCAACGACCAGTCCTAACCCTTAAGTTTTAACAACCTCTTTGTATACTGAACAGATCGCCTTAAAACCCTCTTGTTAACCTTGGCGAGCCTCTGCGTTTTAATCAAAATCGAGTACCTCCTGCACCAGTTGAGCGAGCTTTTGTGCTGCCCCTGGTTGTCCGCGAACTGCACGCAGACGCGATCGCATTTCCTCCAACTTCTCCGGGTGGTTAATAAAATCTATAATCTGCGCGGCAATAATTTCCGGCTCTAACCTGCCAACAAACTCTGGCACAATCTCGGATTGCGCCCAAATATTTGGCCAAGCAAATAAACGCCCCTGCCGCAAAACGAGCCAATTAATCAGCTTCGCCGCGCCAGAACCGATGCCAGGTAAACGCGCCAAAAGCCCCGGTAAGCCATCCCAAGACCGCATCGCATCAAGCTGTTGAGTCGGTAGTAAGACAAACATCGGTACCGCCAAGGAACCCAGTTCCGCCGTATTTGCCCCTACAGTTGTCACGCAGAGAGCACATTGAGACAGCAAATCATGGGCAGGAAACTTCGTCCACAGGTCTACACGCAAGCCTGTAGAAGTCTTGAGAAACGGTAATTCACCCGTCTCAGCCGCCGGAGTCACTAGTGCCGCATCTGCCCATCCCCATCGTTTAATGAGCAGATTTTGCAAGGGGTCGGCAAAACGCGCCAAGGTGGACAGAGTTAAAGTAGGAGCAACAGGAATGACAAAGCGAGTCTGGGGACACTGCTCGTGGATATATTCTGCTATTTTTAAAGCCAGTGGTACGCCTTGAGTGAGTTTGGCGGGTTTTGAACCGGGCAGCAATCCGATGAGTTGAGTCCGAGTCGGTGAGTCCTGGGGATGGAGTGTGGAGTTAGTGCCTTCTTTTTTGCATTCCGCCTTGGCTGAGTGTTGAGTGAGGACTGAGTTAGTGCCTTCGTTTTTTCCTTCTGCAACATCTGCCATCAAATCCCCTACCACGGTAAATTTGTCGGCGTATTTGGATACCTTCTTGATCATTTCTGGCTTCATAACGCCAAAGCGGTCAATCCAAGCGTGCCAACGGGCATCCCACTCGGCATAGATAACTGTGCGATAACCGAGGCGTTTGCCAATTACAACACAAAAAAACTGATCGCCACCTAAGAAGACAACAACGCCGTTGTCGCGCCAATCCCAGTTTTCTGCGGTCTTTCCTTGTAAGAGAAAAGGGAAAAAATGCTCTGCCGCCTGAACTCTGTCTACTTCGGGATAAGAAAGCGCGATCGCTACCTCTTCTCCCGTAGCATTAGGACAAGGCGAAAGCACCACAGAAATGCGTACCAAGGAGCGATCATCTCCCAGTAGCTGCCGTAAAGCTTTCACAACGGGTCGCAGCCAGGTCGTTACTTCACCGGGGCCATTGGAGAGAATCAGAATATCAGTGGGTGGCACTAGTCCTACTCCTGCGATCGTCATTATCTATTGTGTGACTGTAGATAGTGGGGATCGTTTCCTCAATTCATTTGTCCGTTGTTGAAGATTAGCAGTTTGTAGTGCTTCACAGCAGACAGCTATAGCAAAGCCCTTGCCGTTTGCGCCGCCTCCCCAAACAGGTAGCATCGGATCAGAAACTTCGCTTTTGGTGGAGTGACTACTTCAAACTTTGTCAACTAATGTAAATAAATAACTCAAATTTCTTATCAAATTGTGTCAGATAGCCCCTCAAACGCCCATCTGCTAAGTATTTTTTGATAAAAACACTTCAGTTGCAACAACAGTACAGAGTCTAGAAGAATGAGTCAACAGAAGGTCTAAGTGTGAAGGATGAAGGATGAATATCAATCTCCTCAATGAATCGGGGGCTTGTCTACCGGGCCTCACCTCTTTTTTGTCCTTCCGACTTTGTCCTTTCTCATCCCTCACTCTTTAAGCTCTCAACCAGTGAGTCGAGAACCCGCATAACAAGGAGCCCAACTGAATGTTTACTCACGTCAGGTCCACCATTCGACACATTGCCCCAGAGGCATTGCAGGGGCGGTCTTTACTCAAGGTGGTCTATGTCGTGCTAGAGCCACAGTATCAGAGTGCGCTATCAGCCGCTGTCCATTCGATTAATAACAACAATCCCAACTTGGCAATTGAAATCAGCGGCTACCTGATCGAGGAACTGCGTGACCCAGAAAACTATGAAGGGTTTAAGCAGGAGATCGCTGAAGCCAATATTTTTATCGGTTCGCTAATTTTTATTGAAGATTTGGCAGATAAGGTCGTAGCAGCAGTGGAACCGCACCGCGATCGCCTTGATGCGGCGGTGGTGTTTCCCTCAATGCCGCAAGTGATGCGCCTCAACAAGCTGGGCAGCTTCTCAATGGCACAGCTAGGTCAATCAAAAAGTGCGATCGCTCAATTCATGCGTAAGCGCAAGGAGAAGTCCGGCGCTTCCTTCCAAGACGGGATGCTGAAGCTATTGCAGACGCTACCCAAAGTCCTGAAGTACCTGCCGATGGACAAAGCCCAGGATGCCCGCAACTTCATGCTCAGTTTCCAGTACTGGCTAGGCGGTTCTTCGGAAAACCTGGAAAACTTCTTGGTGATGCTAGCCGATAAGTACGTCTTCAAAGGACGGCAACTGAGCTTCCGGGAACCCGTTGTCTACCCGGATATGGGGATTTGGCACCCCCTTGCGCCGCAAATGTTTGAAGATATCAAAGAGTACTTCAACTGGTACAACTCCCGCCGGGATATCTCGGCAGATTTGAAAGACCCCTTGGCTCCTTGCGTCGGTTTGGTGCTGCAACGCACTCACCTGGTTACGGGAGATGATGCCCACTATGTGGCAATGGTGCAGGAACTCGAAGCGATGGGCGCACGGGTGATTGCTGTCTTTGCTGGGGGTCTGGACTTCTCCAAGCCCATTGAGGCTTACTTCTTTGACAAAAGTAACGGGGGACAAGGAGAGACAAGCACCGCCATCATCGATGTTGTTGTCTCCCTCACAGGCTTTGCCTTAGTAGGTGGCCCAGCACGACAAGACCATCCCAAGGCAATTGACGCCCTGAAGCGGTTGAACCGTCCCTACATGGTTGCCCTGCCCTTGGTATTCCAAACCACAGAAGAGTGGGAAGATAGCGACTTAGGACTCCACCCGATACAAGTGGCATTGCAGATAGCAATTCCTGAACTTGATGGCGCGATTGAGCCGATCATTGTCTCAGGACGAGATGGGACAACCGGAAAAGCGATCGCCCTGCAAGACCGCATTGAAGCCGTTGCCCAACGAGCATTGAAGTGGGCAAACCTGCGCCGCAAGCCGAAACTGGATAAGAAAGTTGCCATTACCGTGTTCAGCTTCCCCCCAGATAAAGGCAACGTCGGGACAGCCGCTTACCTGGATGTCTTTGGCTCTATCTACACAGTAATGGAAGCCTTGCAGCACAACGGCTACGATGTGCAAGGTTTGCCTGAGTCAGCAGAAATGCTGATGCAAGAAGTCATTCACGATGCCCAAGCCCAATACAGTAGCCCAGAGCTGAATATCGCCTACAAAATGTCGGTACCAGAGTACGAAGAAATGACCCCCTACTCTGGGCGCTTAGAAGAGAACTGGGGGCCACCGCCAGGACATCTCAACAGCGATGGCGAAAATCTCTTGGTGTACGGCAAGCAATTCGGCAATATCTTCATCGGCGTGCAACCCACCTTTGGCTATGAAGGCGACCCCATGCGGCTATTGTTCTCCCGTTCTGCTAGCCCACATCATGGTTTTGCCGCTTACTACACCTACTTAGAGCAAATCTGGAAAGCCGACGCTGTGCTGCACTTCGGAACTCACGGTTCTCTGGAATTCATGCCGGGTAAGCAAATGGGGATGTCGGGAGAATGTTACCCCGATAACCTGATTGGCTCAACACCTAACCTCTACTACTACGCGGCAAACAACCCCAGCGAGGCAACCATTGCCAAGCGTCGCAGCTATGCGGAGACGATTTCCTACCTGACACCTCCGGCGGAGAATGCGGGTTTGTATAAGGGGTTAAAGGAACTCAGCGAGTTAATTGCTTCTTACCAAACCCTGAAAGATACCGGACGCGGCGTCCCGATTGCGAACACAATTATGGACAAGTGCCGCCTGGTAAATCTGGATAAGGATATCGAACTATCCGAAAAAGATGCCAGAGATATGACCACTCTTGAGCGGGATACGCTTGTTGGTTTGGTGTATAAGAAGTTGATGGAGATTGAGTCGCGCTTGTTGCCTTGTGGCTTGCATGTGATTGGGAAACCGCCAAGTGCAGAAGAAGCGATCGCCACTTTGGTCAATATCGCTAGCCTCGACCGTGCGGAAGAAGAAATTCAAAGCCTCCCCCGCATCCTTGCTAACAGCCTGGGGCGCGACATTGAGGAGATCTACCACAACAACGACAAAGGCATCTTAGAAGATGTGCAGTTGTTGCAAGACATCACAATGGCAACCCGCGCCTCTGTAGGTGCTCTCGTTCAAGCCCAAGCAGACGCCGATGGTCGGGTGTCCAAAGTCTCCAAGCTCAACTTCTTCAACATGGGCAAAAAAGAGCCTTGGATTGAAGCCCTCCATAACCTGGAATACAAACAGGTAGACCCCCAACCCCTCAAGCCCCTATTTGAGTACCTGGAGTTCTGCCTACAGCAAAT
This sequence comes from Kastovskya adunca ATA6-11-RM4, assembly GCA_019359445.1. Taxonomy (GTDB): domain Bacteria; phylum Cyanobacteriota; class Cyanobacteriia; order Cyanobacteriales; family Coleofasciculaceae; genus Kastovskya; species Kastovskya adunca. The sequence goes on from JAHHHJ010000021.1 coordinate 7,349, forward strand.
CGTTGCCGATAACGAACTCGGTGCGCTGCTCAAAGCCCTAGAAGGCGAGTACGTCATCCCTGGGCCCGGCGGCGATCCCATCCGGAACCCCGACGTTCTCCCCACAGGCAAGAACATCCACGCCCTCGACCCGCAATCCATCCCCACCACCGCTGCGGTTGTGGCAGCTAAAGTAGTAGTCGATCGCTTGCTAGATCGACAACGGGCTGAGAATAACGGCGCTTACCCCGAAACTATCGCCTGCGTCCTCTGGGGAACCGACAACATCAAAACCTACGGCGAATCCCTAGCCCAAATCATGTGGATGATCGGCGCTAAACCTGTAGCAGATGCCCTTGGTCGCGTCAACAAGCTAGAACTGGTTCCTTTAGAAGAGTTGGGTCGTCCTCGGATTGACGTAGTCATTAACTGTTCTGGTGTCTTCCGCGACTTGTTCATCAACCAAATGAACCTCCTTGATCAAGGCGTGAAAATGGCAGCAGAGGCAGATGAACCGTTGGAAATGAACTTTGTCCGCAAGCACGCCTTGCAACAGGCGTCTGAAATGGGCATCAACCTACGGCAAGCTGCCACCCGCGTCTTCTCCAATGCCTCCGGTTCCTATGCCTCTAACGTCAACCTAGCGGTAGAAAACAGCACCTGGGAAAGCGAATCAGAGTTGCAGGATATGTACCTGACTCGTAAATCTTTTGCCTTCAGTGCCGATAATCCTGGGATGATGGGACAAGACCGGAAGATTTTTGAGGCAGCCCTCAAAACCGCCGATGTCACCTTCCAAAATCTCGACTCGTCCGAGATTAGCCTGACAGACGTTTCCCACTACTTCGACTCTGACCCGACTAAGGTTGTCGCCAGTCTGCGGGATGATGGTACAGCTCCCACCTCCTACATTGCCGACACCACCACGGCAAATGCCCAAGTCCGCACCCTCTCGGAAACCGTGCGTCTAGATGCGCGGACTAAGCTACTGAATCCCAAGTGGTACGAGGGAATGCTCAATCACGGCTACGAGGGAGTACGGGAAATCTCCAAGCGCCTCGTCAATACGATGGGTTGGTCAGCTACTGCTGGTGCTGTTGATAACTGGGTGTATGAGGACGTTAACACCACCTTCATCGAAGATGAAGAAATGCAGAAGCGACTAATGAACCTCAACCCCAATTCGTTCCGCAAGATGGTTTCGACCTTGCTAGAAGTCAATGGTCGCGGCTATTGGGAAACCAGTGAAAACAACTTAGACCGCCTGCGGGAGTTGTATCAGGAGGTTGAAGACCGGATTGAAGGGATTGAATAGTTGGTAACTTAAACCCTTGTTGTAGAGACGTTCCGGCGGAGCGTCTCTACTATTATTTAGATAATCCAAACTTCCAAATCGGTATGACTGCCCTAACCGTCAACCTCAAATCGATTATTGAACTGACAGACGAGCAATTTTATCAGTTATGTCAGGACAACGAAAATCTCAGATTTGAACGCACTGCCACAGGGAAATTAATTATTATGCCACCTGCCGGAGGAGAAACCAGCAACCGCAATGGTAGGCTAAATCAGCAGTTATTTAATTGGGCAGATGCAGACGGAACCGGGATTGCCTTCGATTCATCTGGTGGTTTTAAACTACCATTAGGTGCGGATCGTTCTCCTGATGCTTCCTGGGTAAAAATGGAGCGCTGGAATACTCTGACGCCTGAGCAACAAAAGAAATTTCTTCCTCTTTGCCCGGATTTTGTAGTTGAGTTACTTTCTCCGAGCGATAGCTTGAAAGAAACTCAGGAGAAGATGAAGGAGTATTTAGATAATGGTATTCGTTTGGGTTGGTTAATTAATCGCAAATTTAGGCAAGTAGAAATCTATCGTAAAGGACAAGAGGTAGAGGTACTGGAAAATCCTGCTATCCTATCAGGAGAAACAGTTTTGCCTGGATTTGTGTTAAATCTCGAATCCATTTGGTAATTGTAATCTACTCATTCTGTTGATGCGTCAGCTCTTGATAAGCTGTTGCTGCATCTCTCATGTACTGGTACTCTTCCCTAATCGTTCGGTACTTTGAATCAAAAGCTAACCTGTTGTCTCGAATGTTGTCAGGATTGTAGCCAGCAATCTGAATTCCAATTAAACCTTCATTAATTAGATGAATGTAAATATTTTTAAGTTGCTTGGCTTTTATTAACAAATTTTCTATCTGTACTAAAGCTTTCTCATAGAGTTCTAGTTGATTAGAGTACAGTTCAGAAGCTGATACTAAATCTGCTAAATCATTAACTTTGTTATATTGCTCTTCAAGGCTGAAAATCTCTTCCTCAATTTGTAAGTGTTCTTTGATGAGAGGAGCTAACTCTTTTGCGGCTCTCAGTGTGATATCATTTTGCTCTATTTCAAAATTTGGAATATCAATCTCATCTAAGCTATGCCAAGAAAAGATGTACTCTATAACACCAGCTATCTTTAATCTAGGAAAAATTACCTTAACTTTATATCGCTCCCCAACTTCCTGAGGAATACCATAGTTTTTTAAACACAGATTAGAAGCTCGTTCTTCGACTCCATTTACTACAATAATGTCACTGTTAAGGACTTTTTTGATTTTTTGATTTCGCCTAAAAAATAAGTTTTCCAGCATTTCTAAAGCACCAAATACTGCACAATATTAAAAGTCTTGAGTGACTTCTGCTAATTTTTAGATTGTATCGCTACTTTAATGAAATCATCCTCTACTGGAGTGAAGAAGACTAAGTATTTATAGCCGAAGTACCAGGATTACCAGGTTGCGCTGCTGATGGCGAAAATTATCAACAAGCACTGCAAAATGTAGAAGTTATTATGCTCCGAGTCGAATGAGACTGCCAAGGAGTTAGGGCGTTCGATTTCTGAACCGAAAGATCGCTTGATGTTCGCCTATATAAAGACTGAAGAGTAATTGCGTTTCTGTTTTGGTGGATGCGATCGCCCCTATCTTCTAAGGTGCGATCGCCTTCCCGTATCATGTATGCGATCGCCTTTCTCTTCCCCAACGGCGATCGCACTTCGTTCGTGCTTAGCAGATAGTCTCGACTCAGACCTATTGCTCCTCTATCATTAGGTAGCTCTTGCATCTATTCGCAAATCTAACTAAGGATAAGGCAAAGTTATGGCAACAAATAGCACTGTTGAAGCCAACTTTACTGGAAGTCACGCCGTTGTTATTGGTAGCAGTATGGCGGGGTTGCTTGCTAGCCGGGTACTGTCAGACCACTTTGAGAAAGTAACAGTAATTGAACGCGATCGCCCTCCAGAAACGCCTCAAGTCCGCCAAGGAGTCCCCCAAGGTCATCACGCCCATCTTTTGCTGATGGCAGGTGAGTCAGTTATTTCGCAACTCTTTCCTGGTTTTTTTGATGAACTACAAGCCGGGGGAGCGATTTCGGCTGATGCCTCAAAAGATGTGTGCTGGTTTCAGTTCGGCGTGTGGAAAGCTCGATTTAAAAGTGGTTTTACCTTCTGTTTTCAAAGCAGAACCTATTTAGAATGGCATCTCCGTCGCCGATTGAGTGCTTATTCCAACGTGCATTTTTTAGAAGAGTGTGATGTCACTGGCTTGCTATCAAATCGCGATCGCACACACATTACTGGCGTGCAACTTAAACAACGTAACAGACAGCAGGCAGTAGAAGAACTAGAAGCCGATTTGGTTGTAGATGCTAGTGGACAAGGAAGCAAAACCTCCCGCTGGATTGAAGCGTTGGGTTATCAAAAACCAGAAGAAACGACAGTAGCAATTGACTTTGCTTACGCCAGTCGTCGGTACAAGTGTCCGCAGAATTTTCAAGAAGATTGGAAATCACTCTCCATCTATAATAAATCCCCATTCGGCAAGCGGATAGGCGGCATATTTCCTATAGAAGGCTCGCAATGGATAGTGACAATGGGGGGATACTTTGGAGACTATCCACCAAACACTGAAAAAGAATTTCTAGACTTTGCCCATAGCTTAGAGATGCCGCACATTTACGAACAAATTAAAGATGCCGAGCCTCTGACCCCTATCTATACCTATAAATTTCCCGCCAGTATTCGACGACACTACGAACGCCTATCAAGTCTCCCAGAAGGCATTGTAGTTGTTGGCGATGCCCTCTGTCGATTTAACCCCATTTATGGACAAGGGATGAGTGTTTGTGCCTTGGAGGCGAAGACATTAGATACCTGTCTTAGAGAACAGCGCCAACATAGAGACAACCGAGATATTACCGGGTTAAACCGCCAATACTTTCAGCAAGTTTCCCCAGTTATCGACATTCCCTGGATGATGGCAACAAGTGAAGATTTTCGTTTTCCTCAAACCCAAGGCAAAAGACCATTGGGGACGCGATTCTTGCAGTGGTACAGCGCTCAATTAATGGAACTTTGTTCAACAAATCCTACTGTTCTTATCCGGTTTCTAGAAGTTCTAAACTTGCTCAAAAAAAACACCGTGTTGTTCCATCCCTACATCGTTTTGCAAGTTTTGAAATGGAGTTTAGGCTTTAAAGATTTTAATAAAGCTTCGGCAGAGCGTCCGAGATTGGAAGAGACTGAGGTTAAAGTAGCAGCAGATATTTCTGGATGAACTGTAAGAGAGTAAAATAGCAGGCGATCGCGCTACTTTACTCTCATTGCCGTAAAAACGGAACTTACGCTAGTGATTTGTGTATCTGCTATAGGTAGTATCTTGAGCAAGAGGATGGGTAACTGCTGAAAAAGTCAAGCTGGAGTGGACAGAATTAGAAGGCGATCGCCTTTTGAGGCAGCCCTTATCTGCACTTTCATCTTTTGCCACTCCAAACCCTGGGGATTTTGCACAATAATGTAAAGACGTGCTTCTAGCGCATCTTTATACCCAAAGCAACGATTGATGAATAGCCCCTTCCTCACTCACCTCCACAGCCCAGAACGCCCTGTGATTGTCTTTGACGGAGCGATGGGAACCTCTCTACAAACGCAGAACTTGACCGCCGAAGACTTTGGTGGAGCGCACTACGAAGGCTGCAACGAGTATTTGGTACACACCAAACCAGACGCTGTAGAGAAGGTGCATCGGGACTTTCTAGAAGCTGGGGCGGATGTGATAGAGACGGATACCTTTGGCGGGACTTCAATTGTGCTAGCCGAGTATGACTTGGCAGACCAGGCATATTCTCTCAATAAAACGGCGGCGGAGCTGGCAAAGCGAGTAGCAGCGGAATTTTCTACTCCAGAGAAGCCCCGGTTTGTAGGGGGTTCGATGGGGCCAGGCACCAAGCTGCCGACCTTAGGACATATTGACTTCGATACCCTGACCAGCGCCTATGTAGAGCAAGCTGAAGGCTTGTATGATGGCGGCGTTGACTTATTTATTATCGAAACCTGTCAGGATGTCCTGCAAATCAAAGCCGCGCTGACTGGGGTGGAAGAAGTATTCCAGCGCAAAGGGGAACGGCGTCCGCTGATGGTTTCCGTAACGATGGAAATCCAAGGGACAATGCTGGTAGGGTCAGAAATCGGTGCAGCCCTAACGATTTTGGAGCGTTTCCCCATCGACATCCTGGGTCTTAACTGTGCCACAGGGCCAGACCGGATGCAGGATCATATTAAGTATCTATCTGAGTATTCGCCGTTTGTTGTTTCTTGTATCCCCAACGCCGGACTACCGGAAAACGTTGGAGGTCATGCCCACTACAAGCTGACGCCGATAGAACTGCGGATGGCGTTAATGCACTTTATTGAAGATTTGGGCGTGCAGGTGATTGGTGGCTGTTGCGGTACGCGCCCGGAGCATATTCAACAATTAGCAGAGATTGCTAAAACGCTGACGCCAAAAGAACGCCATCCCCAGTATGAACCCGCCGCCGCTTCCATCTACAGCCCTCAGCCCTATGAGCAGGATAACTCGTTCCTGATTGTCGGCGAGCGATTAAATGCCAGTGGTTCCAAGAAGTGCCGCACGCTGCTAAATGAAGAAGATTGGGATGGGCTGGTTGCTCTAGGAAAGACCCAAGTGCGAGAAGGGGCACACATCCTCGATGTCAACGTGGATTATGTGGGGCGTGACGGTGTACGAGATATGCACGAGTTGGTGTCTCGCTTGGTAACAAATGTCACACTGCCGCTGATGCTCGACTCTACAGAATGGCAAAAGATGGAGGCGGGGCTAAAGGTTGCTGGAGGTAAGTGTTTATTGAACTCCACTAACTATGAAGATGGGGAAGAACGTTTCCTCAAAGTGCTGGAGTTAGCAAAGAAGTATGGTGCGGGTGTAGTCATTGGCACTATTGACGAAGAGGGGATGGCGCGGAAAGCACAAAGAAAGTTTGAAATCGCCCAACGCGCCTATCACCAAGCTGTAGACTATGGCATTCCTGCCTACGAAATCTTCTTTGACCCCCTCGCCCTTCCCATTTCTACGGGGATTGAAGAAGATAGAGGTAACGGTAAAGCGACAATTGAAGCGATTCGCCGCATCCGTAAAGAACTGCCAGGTTGCCATGTTATCCTCGGCGTCTCCAATATTTCTTTCGGGTTGAATCCAGCGGCGCGGATGGCACTGAACTCGATGTTCTTGCACGAAACAATGGTAGCGGGCTTAGATTCAGCCATTGTCAGCGCTAGCAAGATTTTACCGTTAGCAAAGATTGCGCCAGAGCATCAAGAAGTTTGCCAAAAGCTCATTTATGATCAGCGCCAATTTGAGGGGGATGTCTGCGTTTACGACCCCTTAACAGAGCTAACCACCCTGTTTCAAGGAGCGACAACAAAACGCGATCGCTCTGGCGATGAAAACCTCCCTGTTGAGGAACGTCTCACACGCCACATTATCGACGGCGAGCGCATTGGCTTGGAAGAACAACTCGCCAAAGCCATAGAAAAGTATCCTCCCTTAGAGATTATTAATACCTTCCTGCTAAACGGGATGAAAGTTGTCGGAGAACTCTTCGGTTCCGGGCAAATGCAGCTACCTTTTGTATTGCAATCAGCAGAAACCATGAAAGCGGCAGTCGCGTATCTAGAGCCATTCATGGAAAAAGAAGACACTGATACTAGTGGCAAGGGTACGGTGATAATTGCCACCGTTAAAGGTGATGTTCATGATATTGGCAAAAACCTCGTCGATATTATCCTCACCAATAACGGATACAAGGTGATCAATTTAGGCATCAAACAACCCGTTGATAACATCATCGAGGCTTACGAAGAACACAAAGCTGACTGCATCGCCATGAGTGGATTGTTGGTGAAGTCTACCGCTTTTATGAAGGATAATTTGGAGGCATTTAACCAGCGCGGAATTACTATTCCCGTAATTCTCGGCGGTGCTGCTTTGACACCCAAGTTTGTATACGAAGATTGCCAAAATACTTACAAAGGCAAGGTAATCTACGGCAAAGACGCCTTTGCAGATTTGCACTTCATGGATAAGTTAATGCCTGCAAAAGTGGCAAGTAAGTGGGATAACTTGCAGGGATTTTTAGATGAAGTGGAGGAAACTTCCACGGATGGAGGCGCACAGGAGAAAGAAGATCTTGCACCTCTACAGGATGGAGAGGCGGTAGAGACGAAAACGGCTGAACCAAAAATAGTGGATACAAGGCGTTCTGAAGATGTTGCTCTCGATATCGAACGTCCGACGCCGCCTTTCTGGGGAACGCAACTATTACAACCGGAGGATATCCCATTAGAAGAGTTGTTCGGGTATCTAGATTTGCAGGCTTTAGTTGCTGGACAGTGGCAGTTCCGCAAACCCAAAGGACAATCGCGGGAAGAGTACGAGCAGTTTCTACAAGAAACGGTTTACCCGATTCTTGAGGATTGGAAGCGGCGCATCATTGCAGAAAAGTTATTGCATCCGCAGGCGATTTACGGCTATTTCCCCTGTCAGGCGGAGGGAAATTCGTTGCATATCTACAATCCGGAGGAAATGAATCGCAAAGGTGCAGAGAGCTTAGAGGAGGTGGCGAGTTTTGAGTTTCCTCGGCAGCGTTCTGGGCGTCGTCTGTGCATTGCTGATTTCTTTGCACCGAGGGAATCTAGCGTTGTCGATGTCTTTCCGATGCAGGCGGTAACGGTGGGAGAGATGGCGACTGAATATGCGAAGAAGTTGTTTGATTCCAATCAGTATACGGATTATCTCTACTTCCACGGGTTAGCCGTGCAGATGGCAGAAGCGCTTGCTGAGTGGACACACGCCCGGATTCGTCGGGAGTTGGGCTTTGGAAGTGAGGAACCGGATAATATTCGAGATGTGCTGGCGCAACGATATCGAGGTTCTCGGTATAGTTTTGGCTATCCCGCTTGTCCGAACATGCAAGACCAATATACGTTGTTGGAGTTGTTGGGGAGCGATGGCTACGCCGCTTTCCCCAGAACAGGACGGATTAATCTTTACATGGACGAAAGCGAACAGCTATATCCAGAACAATCTACAACGGCGATCGTGGCTTATCATCCGGTGGCGAGATATTTCAGCGCTTGAGTTATACCTCAATTGAGACAGCCAGTCTTGCTTGCTCTTTAAGCAACAGCTTTCCGGCGCTATCAACGCTCAAATCTTGTCCTGGTATAAATCCCTTAGCAACCAACTGCTTATAAATGGTGAAAGCAGTCAGGGTTTGAATTTCCTGCATAATATCTGCGGGAATCAGACTTTCGACTGCCCACATAACTGATTCTGTGTCGAACCAGAGCACGCGCTCAAGACTGACAAGTAATACGCCAGCAACACATTCAAATGTCAATTCCGTTCTCAAATGAGCAATGATTGCTGCCCCAATTTGCCTGTTACGGGTCATCATTGCTGTCGCCATCCTGCCAATTTCTCGGTCTAGTTCTAGAGAGTTCATACTTGGCTATTGCGTTTCCTGTCTAAGGTGCGTTGGCTCTGAGTCTCGATTAGAAACTTACAGTTCTGCCAAGTATACCCAAAGATAGATGGAAATGTTCCTAAAACTAGATAACTGAGTTTTGGTTCATTGCACAATACGCGGCTGCTGAGGAGCAGTAGTTTGAGCGGAGAAATGTGTGAAAGCCTTGGTACGGAACAAATTCTCCGAGAAATAGAGTTGGCTAATTGCTGGGATGGGAAATAGGAAATGTCTTGGCGATCGCCCTCTAATTACTGAACAAGAGGGATACCTTGACTAATGAATCAACCTCTACCCGAACGAAAGTAAATCAGCCTATCCTAAACCTCCAACTTCTGCAATCTGTAGAAAAAATTAAGAGGTTCCGTCAGCCTTCACTTGTTCAAATTTAAAAATCCTACTGACCAAGTGACGGCTACAGAAAAGTCAGTCATTAGTAAGAGTGAAAATACGGAAACATCAAAATTTAATCGAATTAATGCCCTAGAAAGCAAAAATCAATCAATCTAATTTTTCCTTCCTAAACAAAATAACAACGGTGAACTTGAGCAGAAACCAGTGGTTTAGGAGCTTTCCTGGGTTGGGACAATCTGCGATCGCCAATATTCCTTGATAACAATTAAATCATAAGTTTTTTTGCCTAAACCATAATTCGTCAATCTCTGGCGACTCTTCCTTGACTAGTACTAATTTTTCAGTATTACTACTTAGTTGAAAATACGGAAAAGCTTTGTAAGAGAATTATGAAGATCTTGTGAAATTGACTAACAATCTCTGATAAATTGAGGGAGTCTCAGTTACGATTAATTCAACAAATCTCCTGTAAATTTAGGCTTTGCCTATGTTCAGATAGGGTTACATGCAATGAGATTTTCTTACAAACCTGCTGTATCAGTAACAGTAGCTCTTGCTGCTGCTTTCGGCATTTCAAAACATGCCGAAGCACTTGAATTTGTCACGGATACCTCTAGTAGCATCGAATACCAGCAACTCATCTCGGCTGGAGACCCCAACGGAACTCCAGGGGATTCGCCTGCACAACGAGTTGACCCCAACACCACCTCATCACCTTATGGGGGGGTAGGCAGTCTTTTTTTCAATGGAAAAGATAAGGGGAATTTCCTGTGTACAGGTACCGCGATTTCAACGCGCCATATTCTCACCGCCGCCCATTGCTTAGACTTGGACAACAATGGCAGCGTTGGTTTCTTGCCAGAGGATGTGACTTTTAATCTGAACTTTGGCTCAGATTTATCACACCGCATTACAGCCAGCAATCTAACTATTCACCCCAGTTACATCGGTTCTGGTAATTCAATATTGGGCGACGATCTGGCAATTATCACCTTAGGTGCCAATCTCCCTTCTGAAGTTCCAATTTACAACTTACACCGCCAACCGCTTAATCTCGGTGAAACACTGACGATGGTGGGATATGGCTCAACTGGCAGCGGGGTCAGTGGCTATCAAAGCGGCGGCTCTACCAGGGTGAAGCGAGTCGGAAAAAACAACGCGGATGTATTTGCTCCGGATAGACGATTTCCCTTTTTTGGTTCTAGTCCAGAAAATAGGGCATTTATCTTTGATTATGACGGTCCAGATGCTTCCACCAATCGCTATGGAGGATTGACATTAGGCAATGATATCGAAGCTACGTTAGGAGCTGGGGATTCCGGGGGACCCAGTTTTGTGTGGCTGGAAGATTCTTTAGTCTTAGCAGGCGTTAATACCTTTACGTTGCACTTTCGCAATCAAACTCCCGGCACCTTTGGGACTGTCGGCGGCGGCATGATTGTCTCCAGTTATTTAGACTGGATTGATAGCGTCCTCAGTGTGACAGAGATTAGTACCAGTCCTATCTTTGCTGAAGGTAGTGAAGTCGGTGAGGGTGTTGTGCCATCTCGACAGTTAGTGCCTGCCAGTATCTCAGTTCCGGAACCAAGCATTTTACTGGGTTTCATAACACTTAGTCTTGGCTTGGTACTGAAGCGGCGTCAGTAATCATCACTTGAAAACTTCTGCAAGCTTTTCAGCGATCAATAGATGGAGGTAAATCAACGTCAGGGTGTGCCTCTTTTACCTATCTACGCCATGAATTTTCTAGATTTGCCAGCACGAACAACCCTACAAATACCTAATTATTAGTCAGTAGTTTGATAGAAGAAATATCAGTTCCCCACCTTTAATGGGCAGTGTGCATTCAACTAATTTTCTTCCCCTAGCTCCATCGCCCCTAAATTAAGATCCGAATGTTGCTTCAGCCTAGAGGACGACGAATTTTTCTCCGGCAGAGTGTTAGCCTCCTGAGGATCGTCGGAGTGCAGCTATTCGCCGTTGGAGACGAATTTTTAGACTAAAAATCATTTGACTGACACTCCGAGCGGTATTTCTGTGTCACCCCAATGAACTCACACGATGAAACTTGAGAGTAACGCTTTTACCGCTGAGGGTATGATTCCCTCAATTTATACCCACGATGGCAAGGACATGTCTCCAGATCTACGCTGGGACAGCCCCCCTACAGGAACACAAGCTTTCGCACTCATCGTTGATGACCCTGATGCTCCCAATCAAACTTTTGTGCATTGGGTTCTTTACGACTTACCCGCAGAAATTCGCCAGCTTGCGGCAGGAATCGCAGCAACCCCAACTCTAGAAGGCGGAGGAACTCAGGGGAAAAATGACTTCGGTAATCTTGGCTATGGGGGGCCTTATCCACCAAGCGGCGTGCATCGCTATTTTTTCAAACTTTATGCCCTAGATAGAGAGTTGGGGCTGGCGTCAGGAGCAACTAAAGCCCAGCTAGAAGCGGCAATGGATGGGCATATCCTTGCCATGGGAGAACTGATGGGACGTTATGCACGCCAGTTGTAAAGCAAGGGGGGACTAAGAGCGTAACTTCACCGCCGTTCCCGTGGCGGTAATTAGGAGCAAAACCCCCGATTGGTCTATATTGATCGTGCCTGTATCAACTTCCACACCCAGGATGGCGTTTGCACCTAGGCGGAGGGCGCGTTGTTGTAGTTCAGCGATCGCATCTTGATGTCCTTTCTCAAATACTCGCTCATAACTGCCAGTACGTCCCCCAATAAAATCCCGAATCCCTGCAAAGAAATCTCGCAATGCATTGCTGCCATAGACAACTTCGGCGGTGACAATTCCCAAATAGGCTTCAATTTGGGCACCCTGAATGACATCGGTTGTGGTTATAATCATCAATCCTCCTAAAAATAAGCGTTAACGTCAGTTCCCTGGAAAGGGACTAAGGTAGTTACAGACTGTCAATTTTAGCGACTACCGACTCCCAATTTCAGGCAAAAAATTATCTTTATCAGAAAATATAAATTTTGTCAATTCTCTTTACAAAAGGGTACGATTTTTGGTTAAATTCTCCAGTCAGCGTAGCACTAAAAAAGTCACGCCCCGTAGTTTTAGAAATTGATCGTGCAAAAGCAGACATTCTTCATCGTTAGTAGCTTTTTGTTAACCGGACTAAGCTTAAACTTGCCAGCAGTGGCTCAGACAAAGGAAGTGTTGGTATTAAGCCAGCGCCAATCCAACGAGCAACTCAATGACTTACTGCGTAAGGGACGAGAGCTGGTAGATTCCGGAGAGTACGTTCAGGCGATCGCCACCTATCAACAAGCTGCCAGTCTTGACCGCGAAAATGCCAGAATCTTTTCTGGTATCGGCTATTTACAATCACGTCAGCGCAACTACCGCGAAGCCGCACGAGCCTATCAACAAGCCACTGCCCTAGAGCCAAACAATGCGGCTTTTCAGTATGCTCTAGGCTACAGTCTTGCCAATGCTGGCGATAACGCCGGAGCAGCATTAGCCTATCGTCGTGCGATTGAGCTAAAGAAAGACGACCTCAATACCTATTTAGGGCTGGGAGTAGTGCTACTGCGCCAGGGAGACTACAAGGGGGCGATCAATGCCTACCAACAAGTCATTGCCTTAGACCCTAACAACATCACAGCCTATTCCCTAGCAGGAACAACCCTTTTGCAACAAGGGCGTCCCGAAGAAGCCGTGAAAGTCCTGCAACAAGCCGCACAACGCGCGCCTGGTAATGGTAATATTCAGTTCAACTTAGGCAAGGCATGGCTGGTTCAAAATAATGTTCCGGCTGCACTCACCGCCTTTGAAGAAGCATCAAAGATCGACCCTCGCAGTGCTCAGGTTCACCTGCAAATTGGTAAGCTTTTTCTAGCGCAAAAGAAATTGCCAGAGGCATTGCAAGCCTTTCAACGCGCCGCTTCTGTACAATCAGATTCGGCTGAAGCTCAAGCTGCCATTGGCGAAATTTTGCTAGCGCAGGAAGAGTACCTGACAGCGGTTATTACCTATCGTCGGCTGATTGATATGGTTCCGGACAATCCTGCCGCCCACTATAATCTGGGGTTAGCATTAAAAGGGCGCGATCGCACTAATGAGGCGATCGAGGAACTAGAAAAAGCCCGCGACCTCTACCGACGCCAGAGTCAAGATGAAGGCGTCAAGAAAGCCGAAGAACTACTTCGAGAACTCCAACCCTCCCGCCGCCGTCGCTAAATCCTCAACGTCCTCAACTTCGACTTAGTCTGACCCTATGGTTATGAGGCGAAATAAAAGCGATTGAGGACGGACGGTAGCTTGGTTGTCTAATGTCGGTGATGATGGCAAAACAGATAATGAGGTTGCAGAAGAGTTCATGCTTACCGCGAGGTTCAACAGAAACGTGAGCATCGCAGCTTGCAGAAGTCGTTTTAACATAGTTGGCTATCCTTAATCTCGGTCTGCTCGTTAAAGTTACGCTCACAAGCGCGATCGCACTTCCCCTGAGACTCAATCAGGTGGGTGGTGACTCTTGGCTGATCGTTTGAGGCGATCGCCCTTGCGAGCTGCTGTACAGTGAATTAGCAGCAATTCAGGGAGAGGTATCCGGCAAACATTGGCTGTTAAGACAGATAACAGCCGTTGCCTAATTAGACAGTAGTGTCGAAAAAATCATTTTAGACAGTAGTGTCGAAAAAATCATTGCACTGCCTTATGCACTAAAGCAGCAATTCCTGTTCGGTGATAAATAGTGAGCTGAAGCAGGTTTGAGTTCAAAATTCAATTTAAATACAGTTGCTTTGCCGCAACACAACTCAAAACCCTAGCTCCACTCTCCCCACCCCAGGGTATAACGTTCTTGCCTAAAAGTTCAAATGCCACGAGATAGAATTGCTCTGGTGAAATGCTAGGACAAGGGACGCCAAAGCCGCATTTTGCTCTCAATCGCTACAATCTAAGTAAATAAAAGCAAGCAGCAGCAGACTTTATGATCCCTACCGTAATTGAACAATCTGGTCGTGGCGAACGTGCCTTTGACATTTATTCTCGGCTTTTACGAGAGCGCATCATCTTTCTAGGGCAGCAAGTTGATGCCGATCTTGCCAACTTAATTGTTGCCCAGTTACTATTTCTTGAGGCTGAAGACCAAGAGAAAGACATTTACCTCTACATCAACTCTCCCGGTGGTTCTGTCAGTGCTGGCATGGGCATTTTCGACACCATGAATCAAGTTCGTGCCGATGTCTGCACAATTTGTGTCGGGTTAGCGGCTAGCATGGGTGCCTTCCTCCTGAGTGCAGGTGCCAAAGGAAAGCGCATGAGCCTTCCCCACTCCCGAATTATGATTCACCAGCCGCTAGGTGGCGCACAGGGACAAGCAACCGACATTGAGATTCAAGCCAAGGAAATCCTTTACCACAAGCGCCGTCTAAACGAATACCTGGCGGAGCATACTGGACAACCGATTGAGAAGATTAGCGAAGATACAGAACGCGACTTCTTTATGTCCGCCACTGAAGCCAAAGACTATGGCTTGATTGATCAAGTCATTGAACGCCGTCCCTCTGCAACGCGGATGCCTACGGCGGTGAGTTAACCTTTCTAGGAGCTGGGGAGCAGGGGTGGAGGGGAGCGGGGGAGCAGGGGAGCAGGGGAGCAGGGGAGCAGGGGATAACTACACTCACCCTTCATACTTCATCCTTCACCCTTCATACTTCATCCTTCACCCTTCATACTTTCTCCCCTACTCAGGACTCAGGACTCAGGATTCCGGGGAGGGTTCCAATTCTAGATGATGTAGGAAGTCGATTAATTCCTCATCGGTTAGGCGTTGGCGCGATCGCTTTCCGTAAGTTTCCATTAGATACTTTCGCCCCTGCTCCGTCGTCCAGCCTAGACGCTTGAGTTCCACATTGGTTTTCGCCATAATGTCAGAAAAGTCAATGGGAGTACTAGGGGTAGAGATTTTGGTCGCCTCAGGTTGCACTTCGCTAAAGGAATAACTCGGCACGGGGGAGACAGCCGGCTGGGGATGAGGTAGGGTTTCTAGTGGTTCTAAGGTGGGTTCAACTAGATTATCTTCCTCAAATCTCTCTACCTCAGCCGCAGAAAAATCTTCACTAAAGGGAATCTCTTCCTCAACACTTGGCGTTGTGAAATTCTTCTCCAACGGCGCTTGACGAGAAGCTTTGGGTGACGGTACAGCCATCTCTCCATTGCCTACAGTAGGTTCTTCTATAGGCGATGGAGCCGGAATTTGTCTCTGGTTTACGGCGGGAAAGGTAGTCACTGGGGGAGGAGTTGGAGCAACAGTCGTTGCCGAGATCCTAGGGGTGTCGGTGGTTGGCTGAATGCCCAAAACAGCTAGGGCGCGGCTTCTGGCAATATCTTCTGCCTGTTCTACCGTATCAGCCGCCGCTAATCCAGTTGCCAAGGTAGCACCGTCATTTTGCACTAGGGCACGAACTACGTACTTACCATGTTCGATTGCCAGCAACTCGCTAATCAGGCTACCTTGGGGATAATGAACTCGAAGTTGATTAAACATAAACTTTATGTGCCGATGCAGGTGGGGAGAAGCCTCATATCCCGCCTGCGTGTTAATGTAGCTCATCACAGGTAGCAGATACTCGCTTATCAAGTATATACGCTATAAACTGAGAACAGATTTTCTTAAGGTACAACCAGAAACTAGAATAATTACAGGCTGTTTGAGCGTCACCTACTGCCTTTGCCGCAACGTACGCGATCGCTAAATGCGGTAATCCTTCGATTGAGGGCAGTCAGTTAATCTGCATTCCGCTCAAGGGTGAAATTGAGAAGCGTCTTGCTTCTCCACTTCCACTCGGCACCGATTGCTTCTCAATTTTCTAGCTGTATCCTTAGTTACCGATTGAGAACAGCCTGTAAAACATAGAAGGAATCATCTTTGGTGAGATGGTTGCAGCACTGCACGTGACACTCATCTGCTGAAACACTGGTACATCGATGGCACTCTTGCTAACGAAAACTGATAAACCTCAGACAAAGTTTGTCTCAGAGTAAAGAGTGGTGAAATGAGAGCCTTTCCTCTCGTTTGACCCACGCTACAGACTCCTTATTAAAACGATTTGGGTGAAAACGACCCAGTTTTATGAGGAAGGCTCTGGCTTCGGAGAGTCGGTGAGTGCTGTCACAAATCTACGTAACACCAGCGCACAAGGTTAGGCAAGCGTTCAGGGCAAAACAAAGAACCACGATCAGACAAAAGGGCTTGTTGGATGGAATTTTCAATCGCTACACTACTTTCCAATTTTCAGGATGAAAAATTAGTGGCTCCCAAAGTTTTAGAGAAGAAACTTGGTTGCCAAGACTCGGTGAGTCTAGAAAAGCTACAAATTGCCTTAGATGCCTTAGAAAAAGCGGGCATTTTGGTAAAAGAGCGGGGTAGGTATCGCCGCGTTCATGAAGAAGATGTCGTCGAGGCAAAACTGCGCTGTTCCAGCAAAGGATTTTGCTTTGCGATTCAGGATACTGAAGGAGCCGATGATATTTATATCCGCGAAAGCCATCTCAGTACTGCCTGGAATGGCGATCGCGTTTTGGTCAAAGTTATCAAAGAAGGAAGCCGCCGTCGCAGCCCAGAAGGGCAAGTGCAGCTCATTTTAGAACGGGTTAATCCTTCGGTGCTAGCACGGGTTAAGCAAACTGATAGAGGCTACCGCGCTGTCCCTCTCGATGACCGATTGTTATTTGAACTCAGTCTCCAACCCCACGAACAGAACCTAGAAAACTCCCTTGAGCATCTGGTGCATGTGGAAGTACTGCGTTATCCCTTGGGACAAAATCCCCCGATTGGCAAAGTTGCCAGGGTTCTAGGGACAGATGCGGAAGCGGCGGCTGATACAGATATCGTTTGTTGCAAGCACGATTTACGCCGGGAGTTTCCCGAAGCCGTTCTCCAAGCCGTGGAGTCTTTACCCAATCAGGTAAGAAAAACTGACCTGAAGTCTCGCCTAGACCTACGTCATCTACTCACCCTGACCCTTGAAAGCGCGGAGGGTGAGGAGAATGTGACTGTCGAAAATGCCTTTACCTTAGAAAAAACGGCATCGGGACAGTGGCAACTAGGGATTCATATTAGCGATGTGGCTAGCTATATTACTCCCAATTCACCCATAGACCAGGAAGCGAAAAAGCGGGGAACTGCCGTTTTCCTGGGAGAGACATTACTCCCGTTAGTACCAGAAACATTGCAGGAGCGTTGCTCTTTAGTCCCCGGAGAAGACCGCTTAACGATTTCCGTGCTGCTGACGCTAGGGGAAGATGGGCAACTGGTAGAGTACGAAATTCAACCCGGCGTCATTCAAGTCGATCGCCAACTCAGTTATGAAGAGGCGCAAACTCTTTTAGGAGAGGAAAAACCGACTAAGAAATTGGCACCTGTGGTTGAAATGCTCCATCACCTATTTTTTATCCTCAGTCCATCGGTGAAAGCTGCACGGCAGCAACGGGGGTCATTTGAGCTAAATATTGAAGACAATCCCTATCCTTACAAAGATGAAGGACGAGTGGGAGCGATCGCTGTTTCTCCTTCTATCCCGGCGCGGTCACTTTCGACTGAGTTAACCGTGCTGGCAAATCAAGTTGTTGCCAACCACCTGCAAGCCCTTTCTCTACCAGTTATTTACTGTGTGCAATCAGCACCAGACCCCGCAGAACTGCAAGACTTGATTAAGTTAGGCAATAATTTGCAGCTTGATTTACAACTGGAAAACGAAGAGGAAGTCCGTCCCCAGGATTATCAACAATTCACCCAGCTTTTTACGAAATCCCCGGTTTCAAAAGTCCTCACCTATCTGTTGCAGTCCACCTTAAAGCCTGTACTCTACAGCAGCAAGCCAGGAAGTCACTTCGGGTTAGCCCTTGATACGGGATACACCCGGATCACGTCTCCCCTGCGGCGTTATGCCGATTTGTTTGTGCAGCGCTTACTCCATGCCATGTTTGAGAAAGGACGCGATCGCCGCACCGTCCGCGCCAAAGAGCGCGTCAACTTGCGCCACAGTAGCGCCAAAGGTCAGATTAACTGGAATGTCCTTCCTCCAGACATACAGCAAGAAGAGTTTGAAAGCCAACTCTCTGTCTTGATTCCCTTCCTCAATGACCGCGAAAAAGTGGCAATGGATGCCGAGGTGGATTTGGATGGCTTAAAGAAAGCCGAACAAATGAAAGCCCGCACGGGAGATGTCTTTACGGGGCTAATTACTGGCGTCCAGTCCTACGGCTTCTTTGTGGAGATCGAGGACTTGCTTGTTGAGGGATTGGTGCATGTCTCATCCCTCAAGGATGACTGGTACGAGTATCGCTCGCGTCATAGCTGTCTGGTGGGACGGAAAAATCGTACCGCTTACCGTTTAGGCGATCGCGTTGAAGTTCAAGTCAAAAGCGTCGATTACTACCGCCAGCAAATCGACTTAGTAACCGTCGGTGGTGGTAGCGAAGCTCGAAATGAAGACTTAGAAGAGTAGTATGATCAGCCTCAAGCTTTGTAGGGGTGCAAGGCTTTGCGCTTCTACAAAGCAATTACATCGGTGACAATCCTCAGGAAAATTGGTGCAAAATTCAACCCTCAACAGGCAAACTTTGCCTTTGATTCTCGGCATTACAGGTGCCTCCGGCTTGATTTATGCCGTCCGCGCCGTGAAGTTTTTACTGGAAGCAGACTACACGATCAACTTAGTAGCTTCCAAATCAACTTACCTGGTTTGGCAGGCAGAAGATAATATCCGGATGCCTCCAGAACCCGACTCCCAAGAGCAGTTCTGGCGCGAACAAACCGGGGTTCCTCAAGGAGGGAAGCTGATCTGTCACCGCTGGGGAGATGTTGGCGCAACCATTGCTAGTGGTTCCTTCCGCACCTTAGGGATGCTGATTATGCCCTGTAGCATGAGTACGGTGGCAAAGATAGCGACGGGTTTAAGTTCTGACTTGTTAGAACGTGCTGCTGACGTGCAACTCAAAGAAGGGCGTCCGTTAGTGATCGTCCCCCGCGAAACGCCCTTTAGCCTGATTCATCTACGCAACTTAACTGCACTGGCAGAATCTGGAGTCAGAATTGTTCCTGCTATCCCTGCTTGGTATCACCATCCGCAAACCATAGAGGATTTGGTTGATTTCGTTGTCGCTCGTGCTTTCGATCAGTTGGATATTGACTGTGTCCCCATTAATCGCTGGGAGGGGCATTAGGAAGAGGCAAAAGAAGCGATCACCCTTTCTCTTGCTCCCTCAAAACAATCTATTTTTTACTCAGGTTTGAATTAGTCTCAGTCATCCTCTTCCCCATCATCAAAAATAGCTTCAATATCCCTTACCCTATGAAGCCCTCACCTAATTTCTACTCCGGTGTCGGTAGGAAAGCGCGATCGCACTGGGAAGGAATGGTAGTCAATCTGCCTCTACTCGATCGCTCAACATGCATCTCAAGTATCATTTTCTACTGATTCCACTAACTCGTTAGAGATATATAGTGGCAACTTTTAGGCGCAATTAGTATTAAATTACTAACGAATGAAAAGCCTTGAGTGCAATCAGTAGCATAGTTTTTACAGAACAGGTGCTAAGCTACTCGAACTTGTTTGCATTGAAAAAAATCTCAAATGGCACAGATCAAAATCTACGGAAACGCAGCATTTCTCGGTGAGTCCCGGAACTTAATTTCTGACGTAATACATTCTTGCGTTGTGGATGCGCTTGCACTTCCTCAAGACAAGCGGTTTCATCGCTTCTTACCCCTTGAGAAGGAGGATTTCATTTATCCGCCTGACCGCTCAGAGAAATACGTAATTATCGAGGTCAGCATGTTCGAGGGACGCACAGTTGAGACAAAGAAGAAGCTCATTCATTTGCTGTTTTCCCGATTGTCAGTGCAAGTCGGAATTAGACCTGTGGATTTAGAAATTACGATCACAGAGACTCCAAAACATAATTGGGGAATCCGGGGGCTGGCAGGAGACGAATTAAACTTAAACTACAAAGTGGAACAGTAGCGGAATGATGAAACCAGGGTAGTGATTAATACTGCATAATGGTTTCCCTTGTAACATTTAATTCAGCCACTTTTGATATTAATTATCATTATTAAAAAAAGACGGGAAAAGTCAGAATTTAACCCTATCTCCCGTCGCTTCAATTTTAAAGTTATTTTGTTATCAGAAATACTCAACTGATTGGCGAAAGTATTTTTAACAACCCGATGATCAATCTAGTCACTTGCCTAGCACATTCTTTAGTTGGCAATACTTACAGCAAATGCTTGGAGCTTAGCTAAACCCACCTTTCCTAGGTAGATCCAGTCTAAATATAATAGATAAACTACAATCCTAGCAGCCAGATTTAAGGACGAATTCTACCAATAGGATGATAACTTACGAGCACTTATATAAAATTTACACATTAGAGATTTCTAGAATTTCAGGGACGGTTATCCCCATACACTGTTCAAAAAATTCGCGTCATTATAGAAGGGAAAGGAACAGTGAGAGCCACACAGTAATCCCAGATTAGACAGGTTCTCACTCCATCCCAACTTCATGTATGGAGGATGAACCGTGCCTAACTCGGTTAAAGAAAAGATTACAGCCGATCTTGAGAAGGCAAAAGCAGAGGGAACCCTCAGAAAGGAACGGATTCGAGAAATTGTTAAAGAAGCAGTTTCCCAAGCCGTTGGTGAACTCAAAGAAGGCGCTAGCGAGATCCGTTTGGTTGCCAAGGATGCCATCTCTACAGTGATTGCCAACTTAGGAGAGAAGGGTCAAGAAACTAAAGAAGAAATTACCGCTTCAATTGAAGGCGCTATTGAAGGGATTACCTATCGTCAACAAGAGGCGATCGCCCAAAGTCAAGCGCGACTTCAACAACTCCAAGCGGAAGTAGACGCCCAAGAACAGCAGCTAGAAACAGAGATTAATGGTGCGCTGGTTGAAATTGAAGCAACCGGACAAGAATCGCCCCACAATCTACGCTCTGCGATTGAAAATACCGTTAACGCCATCAAAGAACGGAAAGAACTAGCGCTGCTACAACAGCAATATACCAAGGTGAAGGTGCAACTAGTAGATCTAGATGACAAGCTGAGAACTCGTTATGGCGATCGCTATGACGAAGTCAAACAGCAGCTAGAAAATGCCCAAGTCTGGTACGAGAGTAAAAAAGCTGAAGTAGAAGCTGGCGGAACCGATCCAGTGCAGCAAAAGCAAGTAGAAATCGAAAGTAATGCTGGGAAAGCTGGCTCAGCTGTTGCTCGTAAAGAACAGGAAATCAAACAGCAACTCAAAGAGCTTTGGCAAACCATGACCAAGCGCTAAGTTTCAGATACGCGAGTAGAAACCGCTCTGGAAGTTGAACAAGTTACATTTTGCAGTTTATTAAGTGAGTTAAACCTATGCCACTACTACGGATTCTTTTGGGAGTTCTCATTCCCCCCCTTGGCATCTTTCTAACCTACGGAGTTAGTGCCACCTTGGGAATCAATGTTTTACTAACTCTCCTCGGTTGGATTCCTGGCAGCATCCATGCTGCTTGGGCGATCGCCAAACATTATGAAAACCTGAACCAACAGACCCGTCAAAGCTAACATTTCACAGATAGAAATGATTGCTTAAGTTATTGATTACACTTGGAGGAAAATATGATTGGATACCTTGTAACTACATTAGCTACTGCTTTAGGGCTGCTAATTGTTGATCTCGCCGTACCGGGAGTCAACATTGCGACATTCCCGGCTGCTCTGCTCGCCGCCATTGCGATTGGTTTGGTCAATGGTTCCCTTGGCCCCGTTCTGAGACTTCTCTCTCTACCACTCAATATTCTAAGTTTAGGATTGTTCTCATTGGTTGTTAATGGAGTGTGCTTCTGGCTAGCCTCCATTCTCGTACCTGGGTTTGCAGTGAGTGGTCTTTGGGCGCTAATTCTCGGCCCTGTTATTCTGTCTTTCTCTAGCACCTTCTTGAATAACTATTTCGCTGAGAAAGGGGTTGGTCAATCTCTCCCCGGAGCGAATGACAAGGCAGCTCTTAACGCTGAAGGAAACAAGATTCAAAACGCTCGTTAAGCAACAAGAATCAAGGTTAAAAAAGGGTTACTTCTCAATGTGAGAGTAATCCTTTTTTTAATTGACTGCACAGTGACTAATCAGCAAAAGGTGTTTGACGGGCAGTATAGACAGTAATACGTCTCGATTAACTGTTAGCAGGCTTCGGGTTGAGTCACATCTGTAGTCAGTAGTCAGTGCGATCGCCTCTCCCCTGCTTCAGTGCAGGTAAGCTAATACTGTTTGATTGCAAGTCAGTGATGGATTGCAGGTTCAACTCCTGTCGCCAGCCCCTAAATATTACTAATAAGCTTGTTGTAAGCTAACTTTGAAACCCTTTCAGGATATCTGCCCACATGACCACTGCCCCCTTAAGCTGGACAGAGCTTGAAGCCCTTACAGACTTTCAAGCCGATACCGTCAATGGACCTACCAATGCTCAAGCTCGGTTGCGTCTATTTGGTCGCAGCGAATCTGATGTGCGGGTGACGCTATACCGCGACAACCACGCCTGGTGTCCTTACTGTCAGAAAGTCTGGCTGTGGCTTGAGGAAAAACAAATCCCCTATCGCATCGAAAAAGTGACGATGTTTTGCTATGGGGAAAAAGAAAGCTGGTATAAGCGCAAGGTGCCATCAGGCATGTTACCAGCCATAGAATTAGACGGACGCCTCATTACCGAAAGTGATGACATTTTGATTGCTCTGGAACGAGTCTTTGGTGCTTTGGGGCAGGGTATGGAAGACCCCACAGTCATTCCCCTACGGCGACTAGAGCGCCTTCTCTTTAGAGCTTGGTGTTCCTGGCTTTGCTATCCCACGAGGTCATCCCAACAAGAGCAGCGCAGCCGAGAGAAATTTATAGAAGTGGTAGGCAAGGTCGAGTATGCCCTAGCCAGTACGCCTGGAGCATACTTCCTGGAGGAGTTCGGCACGGCTGATGTGATCTTTACGCCCTATGTCGAACGCATGAATGCCAGCCTGTACTACTACAAAGGATATTCGCTACGAGAGGATAACCCTCACTTGGCTGCCTGGTTTGAGGCAATGGAAAGCCGTCCCACCTACCGTGGTACCCAGAGTGACTTCCACACCCACGCCCATGACTTACCGCCTCAGATGGGGGGCTGTTGGGAAAATGGTGAACCGCAGATGCTCATAAATAAGACGCGGGTGGATAACGGGCCCTGGTTCGGTTTGCCCGATGTCGCTTACCCAGAGCCAGAAAACTCCCGCCAGGAAGCTCTTTACCGAGTAATTAAGCACCGCGCTAATATTATTCGAGTCAACCCCGCTGACGATCAGTTATTTGATGAAGCTCTGCGTTGTGCCTTAACCTTGATGCTCACGGGTGAAGTCTGCACACCACCAACGGGATCTGATGTGGCGTTGCGATATTTGCGCGATCGCATCAATGTCCCTCGCGATCTATCCCCCTACGCTGCCAAACGGCTCAGAGAAGCTCTGGAGAAAACTGCGGCTTTAGTCGGTGATGGACAGGGTTCCCTCATTGAGATTAAGCATCGACGCGATCAAGACCCAGCTAACTTTGCCAGATAAAGAGTAGCGATCGCAGTTTTTCTATCTGGAGAGTGCGATCGCTTAACTATCCAAACCCCGATAAAGTTTGGCGATCGCAAATTCTAAGTCAAGGCTTTTTAAAAGAATGCGATCGCCTGATCCATAAACCACGGTTTCCCAACTATCCCCCACCTTACAGCGACATTCCACCCGCTGGCTATCTTGGGAAACAAGCACATACTCTTCCAAAGACTCCAACTTTTGATAATCCTCAAACTTATCCCCCAAGTCAAACGCCTGCGTACTGGATGAAAGCACTTCAGCGATCAGTTTCGGATAGCGCTTGATATATCGGTCATTGCGATCGCGCGGATCGCAAGTTACGAACGCATCAGGGTAGTAGTAAAACTCATCCTGGTAATTGACCTTGACATTACCGGAATAGAACCGACAGTCTGAAGCATCGCCGAGATGATTATCAACCAACTTCAGGAGATTGAACGTAATTCGCTCGTGGTTATCAGTACCGCCAGCCATTGCATAGACTAAGCCGCGCCGATATTCATGACGGATCGGGTTTTGGCGTTCAATCTCAAGATATTCTTCGGGACTTATGTAGTTTGGGATAGCAATCATAAGTTGATGGGGGAGTGCGATCGCGCTGGCTCTATTTTAGCGATTGGGGTATACAACTAATTTTTAACTTTTCAGTCCGATCGAAATTTAGTCCCCCCTTTTTAAGGGGGGTTAGGGGGGATCTTGCCACAACTCAACCATTCTGAATTTCACCTTCCCTATAACCAAAAACTCATTACTCGTGCAAAACAACTCCGCCAAAATATGACTCCTCTATAGAAAAAACTTTGGCAAGATTGCTTAAGAAATTTCCCGCACAGAGTTCTGAGACAGCGACCCATTGACCATTTTATTGTTGACTTCTACTGTGCGGCTTTGAAGCTGGTTATTGAAATTGATGGAGAGAGTCATTTTAGTGAACAAGGACGGCTTTATGACCGAGAGCGATCGCAAATTTTAGAAAGTTATGGATTGAGGATTGTCAGATTTACGAATCGAGAAGTTTTAGAAGATTTTGAGGGGGTTTGTGAGAAGTTGCGGTAGTTGATCCCCCCAAACCCCCCTTTTTAAGGGGGGCTTTGAAGAAGGTAGATTGAGAAAGGCGATCGCACTTGGGGAAAGAGTGAGTGCGATCGCTTGTTGGTATCTAATAAGTACATCGCTTAATCGAAGCTTAATAACTCTCGACCGCGATCTTGGTGGCGTTGGGTTGCGATCGCTTCAAAGTTTGCATCTAGGTCAGATTGGTTTGACCAGGCTCCGAATAGTTGGCTTAAGCGTTGCAAGCGTTCTTCTGTGCTGAGAAACCTCTGGGGCTTAATTTCAAGGGTAATCTCACAGCCGTCTGGAAGTTCAAGTTCTTGTTGTAGTTCAATAAGCTGACCCCGTTTAATACCTCGAATTTGCATGGCTCTACTCAACAGCGCTTTCGATTTATTTCCACTGTAGCAAGAGGAGGTGGGATGCTGGCTCTATTTTAGCGATCGCAATTTTTCTATCTGGAGAGTGCGATCGCATTTCTCACTTGGATAAAAAAGGCGATCGCCTCTTTTCGCAACCGGACAAATCCTCCTCCAAACTCAGGGTGCAGCCTTAATGCTGCCCTTTGGTTTATTAGCAATGCTAGTCGTGACGATTCATGAACTCGGTCACGCTCTCACCTTAAAACATTACGGCGGCATTGTTCCCGAAATTGGGCTGCTGTTCATGTTTTTAATGCCCGCCGCTTATACCAATACCAGCGACGCTTACTGCTTAGTGAAACGCCGACAGCGAGTGTTTGTAGTCGCCGTGGGGGTTCTGACTCAGTTAGTAATTGGGGCAATTGCCTTGTGGCTGTGGCATCTATCGGTTGAGAGTAGCTGGCTGCACCCAACGAGTTACTTACTGTTAGTGGCGTCTTTATTTACCGTCGCCCTCAATCTCAACCCCTTAGCAAAGTTTGATGGCTATTACTTAGCCGTTGCTCTGACTGGAATTAATAATCTGCGATCGCGCTCATTTGAACTGTATGCCAATTTACTCAAAGGAAGCCCCATAGAAGAGCGAAAAAGCGATCGCCTCGTACTTGCCACTTACGCTCCCTTCAGTTTGCTCTACATCCTCTGCGTTTTTGGCAGTCTATTTTCCTTTGTCACCCATTGGACACTTGCGAATATCCCCATGACAGCCTTTGTACTGTTACTGGTTTGGGCAATTTACTACATCTTCCCTCGCCCTCGCTAGCAGATTTCACTCCTACTCCTCACTATTTCCCCCTATGAAAGCGCCCTATTCTGACGCCTCTCGTTTCAACTTTTCCCCTCGCTTCAAACTCGTACCGCCTGCTGCTGTTCCTCCGACGACTCCTCCTGCAACGGAACCACAGCCAACACCACAATCCCCCGCCACCCAACTAGAAAAAAAGCCTTTCCCTTATACAGGTTGGCTAATTTTCGGTAGTGTTGTTGTCGCTTTAGGCGCGATCGCTCAAATTCCCGTTTCTCCTTCCATCCGTGCTGAGGCGTGGCTAGAAGCCGATCCTAATAATCGTTCTGTAGTTCACAGGGAAATTTCGGGGAAGATTACCGAAATCCTTGTCGAACCCAACAAAGCTGTAACAGAAGATCAACCACTAGCCTTAATCGAGAGCCAGCAACTAGAAGAAGAAATCGGGGAATGGAATCTGCGCTATTCAGAAAAAGCCTCAGCGATGGAAACGGCTAACCAGCAGATAATAACCGCCAAAGCACGCCTTGACCAAGTTCTCTCCCAAGAAGCGCGTAGCAGACAGCGCCTTGAGGAACTGCAACAATAAGTGAACTTAACGCCCCCTCAAATTCAGGCGTTGCAAAGTCAAGTACAAAGCCTCAAAGCCAGTGGTGAAAGCTTAGATCTAACGATTAGTCGCTACCAAAAGCTAGCCGAACAGGGAGCCTATCCCCTAGAAAAGGTTAATGAACTGCAGCGACAAAAGTCAGCCATTGAGGCTCAAGTTTGGCAACAATCGACAGCGGTGGAGATGGCTAAAAAGCAACTGCGCGATGAGCTGAAAGCGCGTCAGGATGAATACGATCGCTTGGTGGCGCAAAGACGAGTTGCCGAACAGGAATCAATGGCGGCGAGAACATCTGTTACTAGTCAGTTACCGCTAGTTGAGACATTACATAAGGAATTGGCGAAGCGTCAGAACCGACAAACTCAAAATCAGGTGTTACGCGCTCCCAAGTCGGGAACGGTGATTACGCAGAACCTGTATCCTCTCAAGGGAAAGACGCTGCAAAAGGGCGAGGCGGTATTGGAGATTGCCGATCCTTCTAAGCTGGTGGCGGTAATTGAGGTGCGTCAGGAAGATGCGGATTTAGTAAAGGCTGGGGCAATTGTGAAGTTCAATCCACCAGAACCAGGATTACCGAGTTTCACAACTCAGATTAAGCAAGTGGTGACGGTATTAGAGCGGGATAAGATGCAGCAAAAGTCGATGTTGCAGGTGATTGCGGTGATTGATTCACAGGGAAATCAGTTGAAGCCAGGGGCGAAGGTTTATGCCAAAATTGCTTCTCCAGAGCCGATTCCTCTGTATGAGAAATGCCGACGGGAGTTTTTCAATTTGTTTAAAGTGCGATCGCTCTAAAATCCTGACTTAAGCAAAACTTGCTCCTCAGATCCCCGACTTCTTGAAGAAGTCGGGGATCTAGTCCAGCTATGATTCCTGTAGGGACGCAGAGCTTAGCGCCCTTACGAATATGAACGCCAAGGGAGATGAGCAGCAGCATGTAGGTAGATACAAGACAAAACTAGACTGGAAGAAGAAAACTATCGTTACTTCTACATCATGCCTGTATTTCGACTTGTGCTACTGCTGGTGGTTTTGAGTGGACTGGCATTATTTATCTTCTCTAATACATCGCCAGTTCTGCCACTAAGCTTTTTGGGAGTGCAAACTGCGCCGTTACCCTTCGCCGCATGGTTGGCTGTAGCGATCGCGGCTGGTTTTATTTCCAGTTGGTTGCTGCAATTTCTCGGCTACTTACGCGCCCGTTACAGCCCAGTTGGTGTTTCCCCAGCCGCGCCATCTCCGAAGCGATCGCGACGCGAGGAACCAAAATACACCACAACCACCCAAACTCGCTACACTCCCCCGGCTTCAGAGCCAGCACCTGTAAACGATCTCTCTGATTGGGAAGTTACAGATAACGATGACTGGGATATTGAAGCACCTCCCGCGCCGTCAACCAGTCCTTTCCCACAACCTCCCGTTCGAGACACAACAAACTACGAAGTTAGGCAAGAACCAAAAACTGTTAACCAATCTGGCTCGGTATATTCTCAAAGCTACCGAGATACCAGAAACTCAAGTGTGGGCAAAACTGAAGATGTTTATGATGCCAACTATCGGTTGATTGTCCCCCCCTATCAAGAAGACTCATCGCCAGAGCGAGAAACAGACGACGAAGATTGGGGATTTGAAGAGGATGATGATGAATTTGACGACTTCGAGGACGACAATAGTCCCTCGCGGCTGTAAAGTGTAAAAATTAAGCTTGCATTAGGAGTTCGCGGGATTGTTGCTTAACATAACCCGCCATTGCTGCTTGCTGTAGCTTCATGAAGGCTTGCATATCTTCTGAGCTATACTTTTGCCTCAGCCCCTGTCGCAGTTGCTCTTCTGCTTCTACTGTTAAATAGCCAGTACAGAGTGCTTGGTTAACAATTTCACTAATTAAATTCATCATTTTCATTATCCAAAGCAACAGCAATTATCTGCAATCAAAGAGTTTCCATCCTTAGCAAAAGAACTTTTAACGTGTTGTGAGTTATGCCTAAGAGTCGATAAGCATTCTCCTAAATTTCATTAATGAAGCTTGTGTGAAATTTTCATAAAAATTTAATGAACTGCTGTTAAACCTAGGATAACTAAGATGAAAACTAATTTCTATTAACGCTTGTTAGCAAATTCGTCATAAATTCACCGCTACTTTGCTAGAAATTCATAACTATTTCGTTAGAATCTAGCGTTGAAAACCTATTTTTTTCAGTGATAGCGGGCAAACATGGTATCTACTGTTAGTCAGGCAGATGGAGATTTTTTAGCCGCCGCCAGCAATTGGGACGTAGAAAAACTCTATGTAGACTTAGCGACGGCAAAGGGAAAAGGATTAACTCCTTTAGAAAAAAAGCTTTTAAGAGGGCTACTTTGTGGCTATAGCCCGGCTGAAATTGCGGAGAAGATTTATAAAAGTCGCAGCAGTAGCGCCGTCCGCGTTTATTTATCCAATGGAGTGTACAAATATATTCAAGAACTATTACAGCAGCAGCAGGGCAAAGATGTATCGGTCAAAAGTTGGAGCCGCGTTACTAACCTACTGGAACAGGCTGGATATAAAATACAGCTAAAAAATCAATCTCAAGCGATCGCTGAGTTTCCCACACCTGAAGCCGAGTCTCACCCATTCGATCTGCTCGTGAATAAATATCAAGCATGGCAAGAGGCAATCGATCTAGACATATTCTACGGACGCCACGATGAACTGGCACAGTTGCAACAGTGGATTGTGGAAGATAACTGCCGCTTGGTGGCAATTTTGGGGATGGGAGGTGTGGGTAAAACTTCCCTAGCAATTAAGCTAGCAGAACTGATCCAAGATGAGTTTGAGTATCTGATTTGGCGATCGCTAGAGCCAGCCCCTAGCATTGAAAGCTTACTAACAGACTTGCTGCTTATTTTTTCTCCAGAGCCAGATACCACCTTACCCACAACAACCGAAGGTCAGATTTCCCGCCTCATCGGCTATTTGCGATCGCATCGTTGTCTGTTAGTCTTCGATCGTGCCGAAGCGGTTTTACGCAGTAACGATTATACAGGTGCCTACCGCGAAGGCTATGAAGACTACGGGCAATTGTTTCGTCGATTGGGAGAAGAATACCATTGCAGTTGCAGTATTCTGACGAGTCGGGAGAACCCCAAAGAAATTGCCTTAAACGCTGGGGAAGAACTACTCGTCCACACTTACTATCTGAGTGGCTTGCAGTCGGGAGAAGCAATTGAACTGCTAATCCTCAAAGGCTTGCTTGGCTCCGATAATGAAAGGCGTTTACTCGTTAAGTGCTACGCTAACAACCCCCTAGCCCTAAAAATTGTCGCCACCACCATCCAGAATCTTTTTGATGGAAGCATTACAGATTTCATGGCAGAAGCCACAATCTTGTTTGGTGATATCTACGCTCTTTTCGAGGAGCAATTTAATCGCCTCTCTGATTTGGAAAAACAGCTCCTGTACGCACTCTTAGTTCACCACAAGTTAATTTCGTTTTGTGGATGGCAGCAGGATGGGGTTTTCAGTATATCCAAGCGGGAGCAGTTGGAAGCGTTGGAGTCTTTGCAGAGGCGATCGCTCTTGCAAAAAAAATCTACCACCTTGCCACAATACCCTCTACTCAAAGTCTACATTGCAGAAAAATTAGCTGAACAGGTGTCGCAAGAAATGAGCAATAAAGCGGTAGCGCAGTTGGTTAGCCATACCATCCTTAGTACCCTACTTAAAGACGAACCTACGAGCTTCACAAGCCCTATAACAGAACAGCGACGCCTTTATTAACCCGCTCCCAAAGGTAGGCTTAAACTTCCCCCACTTGCTGAGGCTGAAGTCGGGGATTTCACTAACCCTAACCTGGCTGTAAGCTGGGAGAGTGACTTAGAGCGAGAGCTTGCGGATCGGTTTTGAGATGACTGACTTGTTAAAGGGACTGAATATATTTCTAATTGGCATCATGGGTGTCGGAAAGACTACCGTGGGCAAGCTTTTAGCCAAGGAGTTTGGCTATCGTTTTTTTGATACCGATGCTTTGGTGGAGAAAGTAGCAGGGAAGACCATCAAAGAGATGTTTGCTACCGAGGGAGAAGCATCCTTTCGGCAATTAGAAAGCCAAGTTTTGGCAGAAGTATCCGCTTGCACCCGATCGAGTATCGCGACGGGTGGCGGTATTGTGTTGCAGCAAATGAACTGGAGCTATCTTCAGCAAGGTTTGGTTGTCTGGCTTGATGCACCTGTAGAGGTGATTGTGGAGCGATTGCAGAAAGATACTAGCCGACCGCTATTACAAGCTGATGACCCCGGCGCACAACTGGAAAAGCTATCAGCAGCAAGACAACATCTCTATCAGCAAGCTGATCTGCATATCCCTGTTGGTGCTAATGACACGCCGGCACAAATCGCCGCGAGAGTGATTGCAGAAATCCCGACGGTACTGAAATCTTCCGAAAATCCGCCATCTTAAGGGCTAAAAGCTGAGGGACGAGCAAACAGATGCTCTGTGTCTCCAATAACTGGTTGTTGACAAATTCATCTGTTTGGTAGCAGCAACCCCTAAAATGTTATGTCAGCATTTGAAACAGGTGCTTCCTAACTGTGAAATTATTTGTTTACCATACGCCCGAATTGACCCCGGATTCTGAAGTTCCGGATTGCGCGATCGCTATTGATGTTTTGCGGGCCACAACCACCATTGCCACAGCCTTAAATTCCGGAGCTGAAGCGGTGCAAGTCTTCAGCGATTTGGATCAGTTGATGCAAGTCAGCCAAGAGTGGCCGGCTGAAAAACGTCTCAGAGCTGGTGAACGGGGTGGGGCAATGGTACCGGGCTGCGATTTGGGCAACTCTCCTTTAGATTGCACCCCAGAACGAATGCAGGGACGGCGGCTTTTTCTCACTACCACTAATGGCACCCGTGCCTTGCAGCGCGTGCAAGAGTCTCCTATCGTGCTAGCCGCTGCTTTGGTGAATCGGGACAGTGCGGTACAGTACCTCCTAGCTCAGCAACTAGAGAACGTTTGGTTAGTGGGTTCAGGCTGGCAAGGGAGTTATTCTTTGGAAGATACAGTTTGTGCTGGGGCGATCGCTCACAGTGTGATGAACGCCAACAATAGCAAATTGGACGATATCGCAGGGAATGATGAAGTGATGGGCGCGATCGCTCTTTACTTGCAGTGGCAAGACCGCTTGCTAGAACTATTCCACCATGCCAGTCACGGCAAACGCCTGCTTCGTCTTGATGGTCACGAAGACCTGAAATACTGTGCCGAAACAGATATTTTAGATGTCTTACCCATCCAGAAAGAACCGGGGGTTTTAGTTAAAAATGACTAAAATCTCCCCACAGATAGAAGTCTGAGGCTATTGCCTTCACAGCTAACTAAAGGCGCTTGAGCAATCACTAAATTTTTAGCGATGTTCTTTCCCGAAACCCTTGATCAGACAGTCAGCAATCCGTTTAGCCGCCCCCGGTTTTCCCAGGCGACGGCGTCCATTTTCTGCAATTAAGTGCAGTCGGTCAGGGTCGCGGAGTAGGGAATGTACCGTCGCTGCCACGGCTGCGGGTTCCTGCACCAGCACCAGGGAGGGGCCGAGTAAGCGAGTTTGGGCTTCGGCGAAAGCTGGGGTAAACTGTGGCCCTTTGCCGGGAATAGCGATCGCGGGTTTTCCTAAACCGACAAATTGTTCGGTTGCCGTACCAGCCATGGCAATCGCCAAGTCAGCTTTAATTAAGCAATCGTTGTAGGCATTTTTGGTCAGTACCAGCGTGGCGTTTTTCTGGGTAAAGGCGATCGCCTCCGGGTCTTCTACTTCCGTATTTGAGGCGACCTTGGCTTGCTGATGCCAACCGTAGGCTTCTAGCACTCGACGCAACTGATCAAAACTTAATGCCGGAGCGATCGCACCTAAAAATAATAGCGACCGCTCAGAGAAGCTATCCAGTAGCTCTGCTACTGCTCGGATAATCACCTTCCAGTTTTCCTCAGCTTCTGGAGGACGCGAACCGGGGAGCAGCGTTACAACTAGCGATCGCTGAAGTTCTTTAATTTCGGCATCGGGTTGATAAAAAATTGGGGCGGAGTTATCTAACTCAATGCCATCCATCATCGGATTACCGAGATCAAACGCCGGAATCGACCACTGTTGTAGTGTTTCAGCCGTCAGCGTATCTCTAGGAAACACGGCTTTACAGCGGCGTTGACTCATCAACCAGCGCTCCCAAGGATGATAAACTGACCCAGACCAACCCTCCAGCGCCGGACGGTTCGGTAAGCGTCCCGCTTCATCACGCAGATAATACTCTGACTTCGCCGTCCCTACAAAAGCATAGTCAGCGCCACTGAGCCATGCAAATAATAAGGGCACAATATCCCCCACCGCCAGCACTACTCCCCCTTGTTTTGACCAGCGCCGCACCGCTTTAAATTGAGCCAAGGTGAGTTGCAGTAAGCCACCGCGCACATCGCGCAGCAGTTGTTGCCCTTCCATATAAATAAATCCGCCCGAAGGCATCGTTTGCACCGGGCCAATAATGGGTATTCCTAACTGGCTGTAGGCATATCCCTCACCGACTAAAGGCAACGCCACCAGTTCTGGCGCAGTCTTATGAAGTTGCAATTCTTGGCAAATTCGGACGGCGATCGCATCCTCCCCGTGACCGTTACTGAGGCAAAGTAACTGCAAGTTCTCTTACTCCCAAGCGACTCTCATACAAGAACATGCCCTATTTCCTATCTGGGAAGCAAGGGATCTGGCTGTTTCTGGAGAAAATTTTGCTCCTACTACGACTGTACATTAA
The DNA here is from genome assembly GCA_019359445.1 of Kastovskya adunca ATA6-11-RM4. GTDB lineage: Bacteria > Cyanobacteriota > Cyanobacteriia > Cyanobacteriales > Coleofasciculaceae > Kastovskya > Kastovskya adunca. The sequence continues at coordinate 40,777 of JAHHHJ010000021.1, forward strand.
GGAAAATTTAGGGCTTAGGCAAGGGGTGAGTCCTGAGTTTTATCTTTCCATCACCTCAAGATCCGCCACCTCTAAGCGTGACAGAAAGTCCCCTAGACAAGCGCTACAAGTCTTTGGGGCGGCTTTTGTGGCGATCGCCTGAGGGCAAGTTTAATCAAAAATTCTGTACCTTTGCCAGGAGAGGAGGTACATTGCAGTTGCCCTCCGTGTTTTTCCACCACAATCTGGTAACTAATTAACAATCCCAGTCCGGTACCTTTCCCCATTGGTTTAGTGGTGAAGAAGGATTCAAAAATGCGATCGCGCACTTCCTGAGTCATCCCCGATCCATTGTCAGTAATGCTAATAATCGCCTGCTCATCGACAATTTTTGTGCAAATCCGAATTGTCGGGATACCCCTACTTTCTCGCCTCCCCCCACTCCTGCACCCCTCTTCTAAGGCATCAATAGCATTGGCCAAAATATTCATAAATACCTGATTGATTTGATTGGCGTAGCACTCAACTGAAGGGATCTTGCCGTAGTCTTTAATAATCTGAATCTCAGAGCGGTCGGCTTGGGCTTTGAGGCGGTTGTGCAAAATCAGCAGCGTGTTGTCCAGACCCTGATGAAGATCGACTGAATGCATCTTGGCATCGTCCATGCGGCAAAAATTTTGCATCGAAAAGACGGTTTCACAAATGCGATCGGTGCCCAACTTCATTGAAGAGAGCATCTGCGGTAAGTCTTCCACCAAGACATCTAGCTCAATGGCTTCCATTTGGGCTTCGATATCCGTACCGGGATTGGGAAAGCACTGTTGATAACGACGCAATAAATCGAGTAAATCTTGAATATATTCAGTGCTGTGAATGAGATTACCGTAGATAAAGTTAAGGGAGTTATTAATTTCGTGAGCCAAACCTGCGGCTAGCTGACCTAAGCTAGACATTTTTTCCGCTTGAATCAATTGAAGTTGAGTTTGCTTCAAGCGCTCTAACGCTACTTCTAACTGTTGGGTTTGAGCCGCTGTGTCGATCTTTTTCTCTACGCGACTTACAGATAATTGATAGTAGTTGAGAACAAATCGGCTGACTAAAAGTAAGGAAATCCCCGCAGCAACCACACTGATTAATAGTGAAATTAGCCCAGTTGGCAAATCGTACATTGTCGGTAGTGGCAGGCGAAAGAGGAACCTTCCTGCACCGTACAACAGCCAAATCCCCACTCCCATACTGATAGCCCCACCGAACTGCCAACTGATGCGATTTGATGGCTTGGCGGTGACGATTTGCCTAGCTAAAACAATAAGAAGGTGAGCGGTAACAGTGGCAATTAAGAATGAAAGCAACACAAGGCGCAAATCATCGCCGCCAGGAATTGCTAAGTCACTATGGCTCATCAATTGTCACTCCTCTAGTTAATCAGTGCCGAAATTTTTGCTGCGCCGATTAGCACCTCAAAGCAGAATAGATCCATTAGAGACGAGAATTGCAAAGTCTCAGCTCCTATAAGTAATTCTTACTTGATCTATAAGCTTTGCTTGTCACGATGCAAAGGACTTTGTCCTACTAGTCCGGCAACATTCTTCTTTAATTTAGTAGATGCTTAGTACTCGCAATAGCGAGTTGAGTTAGAGCTGATGACTCTTTTGCTTTTTATGTGCTTTTTAAGCTTATTACAGAAAATTTGTCTGATCATTTTTCTACCGGGATGACTAAGTAATTTCATCAAATCTTTAAATTTCTCTACCCAAAAAAGTACGTAATTTTACAGATCGCCAATGGAACCAAATTGGTGTAAAGAGCAACAATCGTGTGGCAGCTTTTGAGGTGGCACAGGTCATGGAACATAACCACCAGCACGAGGGTCAATTTCCCCTAAAGATAAAGTAAATCCCCGTAAATATGGAGCGAGGCGACCCTATATGCGTGTCTCATCTATGCGTGTCTCATCTATTGCAATTTCTACCTTGGCAGCCCTGGCAGCAGGGGAGTTAAGCCATCAGGCGATCGCGGCTCGTCCGGATATCCAAGCCGATACTCCGAAGCTGTCTGTTGATAACTATGTAGTGCCCACAGATGTTGCTGTAACGCCTGCACCCTCTACCGCTGTTGCCTCTCCAGAGGTTGTGGTAATGCCAGAATTTGCCCCAGCACAATCTTCGTCTTTGGTAGCAAAATCTGCCGCCGAGCCGATAGCTGTGACGGCAACCCCTACCAACGCTCCTCTAATTGCTCAGTCCACTCAAAAACCTGCTAACTCAGGTCGGACGAGCAATGTCGTCATCCCGACGACTCCCGTACCGCGAGTCAGAACACCCGTTCCCACGACTAACCCAGTTGTCCAATCCCCCGGAATACCGAGCATTACAAATGATCTAGCCGTAACGGCGCTAGATGTGCAGATTGCCGGGGCGACACAGGAGTTGCAGCAAGTCATCCGCAATACCATTCAGACGCGCCCTGGCGGTCAGACTTCGTCCAATCAGTTGCAAAATGATGTTAGCGCGATTTTGAATACGGGCTTTTTTGCCGATGCGCGGGTCAATACCACCAATCAGCAGACAGGCGTGAATGTGGTGTTTGAAGTGCAACCTGTGGTGTTGCGATCGCTCCAACTTTCCGGTAACAAAGTCCTTACCCCGGCTGTCGCTAACTCGATTTTCCAAGCCCAACTAGGAAGCCCCATTAGCCCCAATGGCATCCGTCAGGGTATCCAACAACTCACTCAGTGGTATACGGATAACGGCTACGTTCTGGCACAGGTCGTAGACGCCCAACCCACAAGCAACGGTGTCCTCCAACTAGCTGTGGCGGAAGGAGTGGTTGGCAAGATAAATGTCCGCTTCCTAGATAAAGAAGGGGATGCCACGAACGGGCGCACGCGTGAAAATTTTGTGCGCCAAGAACTCCAACTGAAACCCGGTGAAGCTTTCCGCCTAGATGTCGCCAGAGCTGACTTACAGCAACTCTATCGATCGGGCTTATTTGACAACGTTAATATTGCCTTGGACGGCGATGCCAGAAAGGTCGATGTTACCTACGACCTCACCGAACGACCAGCAAGGGCAGTTAATGTCGGCGGGGGTTACAGCGACAACTCCGGGATATTTGGCACCATTAGCTACAAAGATCAGAACTTCGGTGGGATTAATCAGCGGCTAGGACTAGATGTTCAAGCCAGCCCTCGCGATCTCCAATTTGAGGGCAACTTTACGGAACCCTACCGCGCCAGCCAGCCGGAGCGACCCGGCTATAACGTTAATGCCTTCCGGCGTCGTTCTACCTCTTCCACCTTCGATGGCGATGTGACCTTAGAAGGAGGCGACCAACCACGAGAAGGACAGTTTGGTGGCGGAATTTCCTTGCAGCGTCCGATAGATGGCTGGGATACTACGGTGGGCTTGAACTACACCCGTACTAGTATTCGTGATGGCGAAGGGAATATTCGCGCCGTTGATGAACAGGGCAATCAGCTTTCTTTTAGCGGGACTGGAATTGATGACTTAGTCACCGTCTCCGCAGGCGTAACGCGAGATCAACGCAACAATATCGTTAATCCCACCTCCGGCAGTATTCTCAAATTCAGCACCGAACAATCCGTCCCGATTGGCAGTGGCAACATATTGATGAACCGCCTCCAAGGAAGCTACACCCAGTATGCCCCCGTTGACCTAGTCGGAGGAAAAGACCAGGAAGTTTTAGCCTTAAATGTCCAAGGGGGAACGACGATTGGTGACTTGGCACCCTACCGAACCTTTAATCTCGGCGGTCTAAATTCCGTCCGGGGTTACGGTACGGGAGATGTTGGTAGCGGTCGCAGTTATGTTTTGGCTTCGGCAGAATACCGTTTGCCCCTGTTTAATCCCGTTGGGGCTGTCCTGTTTGCTGACTTTGCCTCTGATTTAGGCTCTGGCGATACCGTACCGGGAGAACCAGGAGTAGTGCGTGATAAGCCTGGAGTTGGTTTTGGCTACGGTGCCGGATTACGAGTCAATTCACCCATTGGCATTCTCCGGGCGGACTATGGCTTCAATGACCAAGGTGAAAGCCGACTCCAATTTGGTTTGGGTCAGCGATTTTAGTAAATGTCAGGATTTGGGGTTTTAGCGGTTAGGCTGGGGACGACCTTACCTTACCTATGGGCTGGCGACTGGCACAATAGCCTAGTCTAAAATCAAACGTTTGAAATCGCAAGCCTGACAATTTATGAATACCATCATCGGCAAAACTTTACAGGGAAGCAAATACACTCTCGAACAGGAATTAGGACGTGGTGGCTTTGGTGTAACGTTCAAAGCAACTCATCACTACCTGCATCAATCATTGGTGATTAAAACTCTCAATGAGTCCATGCATCTGCATCCTGACTTTTCCCGCTTCCAACGCCAGTTTCAAGATGAAGCTCGGCGTTTAGCGCTGTGCATTCACCCCAACATTGTCCGCATCAGCGACTTCTTTATCGAAGCGGGGTGGCCCTATTTGGTGATGGACTATGTTGCAGGTCAAACATTGCAGAGTGTTGTCGCCTCTGGTAAACCCCTGAGCGAGGAAAAAGCAATTCACTATATCCGGCAGATTGGGGAAGCCTTGAAGGTGGTGCATAGCAACAGTTTGCTGCATCGGGATATTAAGCCAGATAACATTATTCTGCGTCAAGACACCGATGAAGTCGTCCTGATTGATTTTGGGATTGCGCGGGAATTTACCCCCGATACAACTCAAGTTCATACCAGTATTGTGTCTGAGGGGTATGCCCCGATTGAGCAGTATTTAAGCCAAGGGCATTACACCCCAGCCTCCGATGTCTACGGGTTAGCGGCAACGCTGTATGCGTTGTTAACCGCACGGGTGCCTGTGAGTGCCACATTACGCGATCGCCAACCCATGCCCGCTCCCCGCGATCTGCAACCGGAGTTGAGTGTGGCGACAAATCAAGCGGTGATGCGCGGGATGGCAGTTGAGGCGCGTTACCGACCTAGCAGTGTCGAGATGTGGCTTTCCTTATTACCTGTCCCTCAAGATCTCCCTTATAGTCGTGCTAGCAAGGAACTTCAACGCCCTCAAACCGGAGCAACCACTCCCTTGATTCCTCCATCCCCTACTCCCCCAGCTATCCCCAAGCACAATAAAACTCTTCTGGGGGGACTCTGGTTCGGTGGATTAGCCGCGATCGCCGCCGGGATTTCCTTAGCATTTGGAAGCGGGTTTTATCAGTCTTCACCACCTACCGCCGAGCCGATACCGGAATATCCCAGCAACGAAGACATCCCACCCAGCCCAGAACCCGTCGAAGAAGCTCCATCTCCCCCTAAGGTTCCTCGCCTGCAAAGACCACAGCGCCGCCGGACTGCTCCGCCTCGCACCTCCCAACCCTCAACTTCCAGGAAGGCTCCTACCTCCCAACCCTCACCAGAGTCTGTTGAGGCACCTGTACCTGCACCGGAAGCTTCCCCATCCTCCTCCCCTGTCCCACAAACAACGCCGTCGCCGTCGCCTTCACCTTCACCTTCACCGCCATCACCTTCCCCAGAGACGCCTCCCCCGTCAGACGCAGTGAGTGAACCCGCGCCTGTTGAGGCTCCTCCTGCTCCCCAAGCCCAAGAGGGTGGGGAAATTCAAGGGGAGGTAAAACAGAACAAAGAAAAAAGTAATCAGGAAAAACCTGAAAAACCGAAGGGTCAGGAAAAGAAGAGTGACGATGACTAACACTTCCCATGCAGGCAGAGTAGAGGCGATCGCTTCAATGTTCCGTAGCGATCGCCTCTCCTGCTCAACAATTACCCAACTGAGAATTGAAAAAATTACCGCCCTTAGCGTTCAGGTACGGTTGTATCCCCAAAAAAGTAGGGCGATCGCCACTTATATAGCTTTTCTTTAACAGCTGCCAAGTCAAACAATTGACTATAATAAAAACATAACAACCACATGGGGCCTTAAAGGTTTCGACGGGATGGTGAACGCCGCCCCGTGATACAGGTCGAGAGTGAGTCTTCTCTCGGAAATACCGGACTCAAAAAAAACGTAACTGCGAACAACATCGTTCCCTTTGCTCGTAAATCAGCTCCTGTAGCTGCCTAAAAACCTCTTATAGGTTCGAGCGTCTGTAGTTTGACTCCGTTAAAGATTACAGACAAACCCCAACGGATGCACTCTGAAAGCTGCCTTTGGTCGGCTCAAGAGTAAAGACCTTCACCAAAGCATCCTGTCATCCGGGATAATGGATGGTTCCCGCCTTGAGGATTAGATAGGCTAAACCTGTGAATGAGCGCTAGGTCAATATCCATTTCGGACACGGGTTCAATTCCCGTAGGCTCCACTTAAAACTTCAATCGCCACCTGCTACACAAACGTAGAGGTGGCGATTGTTTTTGGGCTGTCGAGCAAAAGGTATTTAATCCTTATCTCAGGGTTCAGCTAGAGAAAGAGTATCACCCTCTCTTCCTAACTCAGACATGACCTATGGCGTCAAAGATGCACCTTACCATCAGGCATTATTGTCCCTAGGAAGTTTACTTGGCAGAGATTTGCTTCACTCAGTTCAGCTTCGTAGAGATTTGCCTCACTCAAGTTAGCGCCTCTGAAGTTTGCACCTCTAAAACTCGCCCCTCTCAGGTCAGCCCCCGTGAAATTTGCTCTACTCAGATTAGCCCCTCTGAAGTTTGCCCCGCGCAAGTCAGCCCCAGCGAGATTTGATGAGCAAAGGTTCGTCCACCGGAAATCAGCCTTGTAAAGGTGAGCCTCGCTGAGGTTGGCTCCAAAAAGATAGGCTCGACTCAGGTGAGCTTCGCTCATATTTGCCTTATGGAGGTTAGCCTTGTACAGGTAAGCTCCCATCAGTTCCGCATCGTGAAGGTTGGCACTATTAAGGTGAGCGTGGTTGAGGTGAGCGGCAACCAGGTTAGCATTGTTCAAGTTTGTCCGTGTCAGCCTTGCTCCACTGAGGTCAGCGTCTCTCAAGTTCGCTCCTCGGAGGTTAGTTCCGATCAGATTTGCCTCGCTCAGGTCAGTACCTCTGAGATTTACTCCTCTCATGTCAGTACCGACAAAATTGGCATCCCTCAGGTCAGCCCCTCGCAGGTTAGCGTCGATCAACCTGGCATTGATTAATGCAGCGCCTCTGAGATTGGCATCAACCAACTCTGCGGCGTGGAGGTTGGCATTACTGAGGTTAGCGTTGCTGAGGTCGGCGGCAATTAGTCTAGACTTCTCTAGATCGGTTTTTTTGAGATTCGTCCCTTGGAGATTGGCTCCTCTGAGGTTTGCCCCGGCGAGATCAGCTTCGCTTAAGTCGGGTTCAACAGTCGGGTTTTTTGTTCTCCATTCAATCCATCTAACTGCACCTTGCTGGAGTAGCGCTAGATGCTCTGTATTTGCCATCACGGGTTTCCCTTGCTGAATCGATCTGAAGAAAGAACAATTTTGTTCAACGGATTTGGTAGGTGTTAGAGAGCTTTCATTTTCCCCATCGGAACTCTACTCATTACTATCGGGGGGAGGATTTTTTCTCCCAGACACGCCTTCCATCGCTGCCAGCGCCGCTTGCGATCCGGCGATGATGTCCCGTTCGGCTCCACCCAAGTAGAGGCGTCCAAAGCTGCCAACCGCCTGCACCTGAAGAATATTAATCAAAGCCGCTTTTTCTGCTTCATTTGCGGCTAAGGCAGCGTAGGCAGCGGGTTGCACTTCTAAGACATACAACGCTTGCCCCGCCAGAAGCAACTGTCCCCGACGGGTACGATTGATTAGTTGGGTTTGGTGGGCATCGATATTACGGATAATTTGGCTAGAAACAACCCGCGGTTTAAGACGTTCTTCTTTGGTAACTCCGAGAGCCTCTAGAATCGCCATCCCGGCTGCCCGCGTTTCTCCCTGGCGGCTGGAATGAACTTCTAAAAGACCATAAAGTCGTTCAACAACCTGTACTCCGGGACGAACAACAGCGGCTTTCAGGGCAACATCAGTGATGCGGTTAATTTCAACACCGGGGGAGATTTCAATCCACAGTGACGTATCTCCGGGTAAGGGCAAAAACCCTAGCGCTACCGTCCCCATGTAAGCGGCGTGCTGCGGTTGCAAGCTGTCGAGATGGACGTAACTGCGTAGTTCTATTCCCAAGATGTGAGTCTCCGTAGGTTGGGGAAAAACAATGAAAGCTGCAACATCTGAGTTTACCGTGTGGTGGAATCTTAATAAATCGTCATCGTAGGGAATAGCACTTTCCAGTGGCGATCGCAACGACTCTTGAAGCGTCTGAACCTCTTAGCAAAACGATCCGGACTATTTCGTTCTTGGTAGAAAAGATTATTGGATAGTAAATTCACACTCTTATCGCTGGAGTAAGTTAATTGCCACTTTTTGCTACTCAATCTTTTTGTGTGGCACTTGTTTAATCGATTTATTTAAAGAGAAAGAGGGAGAGAAGAAAAGTTATGGTGATGCACCCGGCATTTTGTAATGGTGTGACTGCTGAGGGCCCCAAAATCGAGATTACTCAGGAAGGATTGCGCTCTATCCTAAATCAGATAGAAGCTGACTTGCAGAGGAGCGAGGTTTACCGCCGTACGATGGCTGGGTTGCAGACAATGCTAGGGGAGGCATCTAGCACTGCCCAAATTTTAGTCAAGGCAGTCGGGCGAGAAGCGGTTCGGTTAAGTTTTCAGCAGTTTGCCAAACAATACAAGGTTGTTCCTGTTTCCGATCAAAAAGTGGATGACCCTCAAGAAGAGGAGATAGAGGCTCCGGAGTTGATGACAGAAAATCCGGTCGAAACTGAGTCTGTTTCCCGTCCAGAGGCTGTTGAAGAGATTTCCCCACTTGAGACTACTAATAATAATGTGCTGGGTTTAATCAGCAGAGCGATTGGTGAGACGAAACCCTCGAAGAAACTCTCGAAAGCCCAACTCGCGGCACAAATTGCCGATCAAGAGCGAGCAGACTGTCTCCGCCAAATCGGTCAAGAACTCAAAGCGGCTCGTCAAGCTCGTTCGCTAGGTTTGGAACAGCTTCACCGTCTGACATTGGTGCCAATACATCACATTGAGGCACTCGAAGCTGGTTCTATAGAGGAGTTGCCAGAAAATATTTATATTCGTGGTTTTATTCGTCGCCTTGCCAATGCTCTAGAGTTGGATGGAGAGGCGATCGCATCTTCCCTACCCGCGCCCGATCCCGTTAAGTCTGTAGTCCCCTCCTGGTATCGGGGTGAAACAAGCTCTGGCTCGGGATTTCAACTGAGTTCTATGCACTTGTATCTCGGCTACGCCGCCTTGATGGCAGGTGCGGTTGGCGGACTTGCCCTAATGACAAACCCATCAAAACCGGGAGAAACCGTCACCCCAGAGCCAGCTGATTCATCCCAAGCCACTATGTCTTCTGTTTCCCGTGCAGATTCTACGAACAAACCCGGACTAAATGCCAAAACGGGCACAACGGCGGGAGCTGATATTGCTCCACCAGAGGTGTTTCACTATTAGTGGTTGGGGGTAATGGGGGTATCGGTTGATCGAAGAGCGAGCTTGACGAGCCATTAGCGATCGCCAATTCACTCCCCACTAAATCACCAGATTGTCGCGATGGATCACCGTATCTGCTCCGGCGTAGCCGAGAATGGCGGCGATTTCTTCTGATTTGTGTCCCCGGATTCGCTGAAGTTCGCTACTGCTGTAGTTAACTAGCCCTCTAGCAATTTCGCTCCCGTTGCGATCGCACAGTTGTACGGCGTCCTGACTCTGAAACTCCCCTTCAACGGCTGTAATTCCCGCCGCTAACAAAGACTTGCTTCCCTGACAAATGGCAGTGACGGCTCCCTCATCGAGATACAGTTTCCCCGCAGGGACTAGCCCGTAAGCAATCCAGCGCTTACGGGCATTTCCTGTACGCGGTTGAGCGGCAAACTGAGTGCCGATGGGTTCTCCTTGAAGAATCTTGGGAATATTCGATGGGTGTTGTCCATCGGTAATCACCATTTTTACCCCAGTGCTGGTGGCAATGCGAGCCGCCTCAATTTTGGTCACCATGCCGCCTGTTCCCCAGTGAGAACCTTGAGCGCCAGTTTTCACCTGGAGTTCTTCTAGTTGCTCTATGCGGTCAATCAGAGTGATGGGCTGAGCATCGGGATGAAAGCGAGGGTCAGCAGAATACAGTCGGTCTACATCGGTGAGTAGAAATAACCAGTCCGCTTCAATTAAGCTGGCAACGAGTGCTGAAAGGGTATCGTTATCACCAAATTTCAGTTCATCGACGGCGACGGTGTCGTTTTCATTCACCACAGGGATGACACCCAGTTGCAGCAGTTCCTGGAAGGTAGCGTAGGCGTTGACGTAGCAACTGCGTTGCACAAAGTCGCGACGCGTTAGGAGAACTTGCGCGATGGGTTGTTGCAGGGTGGTAAAAAAGTCATCATAAATTCGCATTAAGCGTCCCTGTCCGACGGCGGCTACTGCCTGCTTTAATGCCATGGTGCGGGGGCGTGAGGTTAAGCCCAGTCGCGCTGCGCCAATCCCCACCGCACCGCTAGAAACGAGTACGACCCGATGACCTGCTACACGCAGTTGAGTCAGGGTTTCTACGAGGGCGGCAATGGTCGATAGGGCGAGTTGACCCGTTCCAGGGCGGGTCAGACTGGATGTGCCAATTTTGACAACAATGGTTTGGCTCATAAAGTCGTTAAAGAGCGCCATGCTCCCAACGCGAAGGAACTGGCGCTCTCAAGAATTATTACAACTGGTTTTATTATGTTTAGGGTCTTTATATAGGCTGACCCCAATTGACCGATACCTATAATGCCAAACATTTTATAAAGGTAAGGATTTTCATAATATTTTCTTTAGATTTCAGGTTTAGGAATTGTCAAAATTGTTCTAGTTGTGTTGCTTGTCATGGATGGACACTCCCAAAGATTGAGTCAGCCAGACTTCAAAGTCGCGGATGGGGTGAGAGGCAACGGTGGCATTAGGATCGACCATCGGCTCAACGAGAATCGTGAACATTCCCAACCGATTGCCAGCTAAGACATCGGTAAAAAGGCGATCGCCCACCATTGCCACATGCTCGATTTCCAGATTCATCGCTGCTGCGGCTTGGCGCAACTTACGCCGCGAAGGCTTACGAGCGCCCAGAATAAAGGGCAGATCTAAACCGCGAGCAATGCTGCTAATGCGGGATTCACTCAAGTTGTTGCTGACTAACCACAAATCGGCAACTTGTCTAATCTGTTCCACCCACTGTGCCAGTTCCGCAGACACTTCCTTAGAACGCATTGGCACCAAGGTTTCATCCACATCAAGGATTAAACCGCGAAGCTGATATTTTTTCAGCAGCTCAGGAGTCAGATTTAAAATCGACCCATCAAGAATTAAATCAGGTTGTAAGTCGTCTAGAGAAAACATTAGTAATTTTTAGTCAATGGTCAATACTGCCATTGTAGAGATTGGAGAGTGGGGATTGAGGGGAAGCGCGGGAGCAGAGGAGCAGGGGAGCAGGGGAGCAGGGGTGCGGGGGTGCGGGGGAGCAGGGGAGCAGGAGAGCAGGAGAGCAGGGGAGAGGAAGAGAACCAATAACCTCTTTCACCCTTCACCCTTCATACTTCACCCTTCATACTTCATCCTTCATACTTCATACTTCACCCTTCATACTTCCTCCCCCATTGCTAAGGAGACGCCTTGGGCTGGGCTTGCCGTTGCTGGCGGATGGCATTTCTGGCGGCTTCATGTTCTTCTAGAGTCTTGCTGAAGACGTGAGTACCGTCGTAGCGGGCGACAAAAAAGAGGTAATCGGTATTTTCTGGGGAGAGTGTCGCTTTTAGGCTGGCTAAACCGGGGCTAGCAATGGGAGTCGGTGGGAGTCCAGGGTTAAGGTAGGTATTGTAGGCAGAGGGAGTTCTAACTTGGTTATAAGTCAGGGGTTGGTCGGCTGTCTGGCGAATGCCCAAGCCGTACTCAACGGTAGGATCGGTTTCCAGTCTCATCCCGCGCCGCAAGCGGGATGAGAAAACCCCAGCGATGGTATTCCGTTCCGTGGGGATAACGGCTTCTTTTTCCACAATGCTTGCTAATGTTACCCACTGGGGAAAGGTAAGATTGGTTTGATTTTGACCTTGTTGGTATAAGGGCAGTGCCACCTGCTCAAATTGGTTTAGCATCTGAGTGATCACGAGTTCTGGCGTCACGCGATCGCTCGGCAGTTGGTAGGTATCAGGATACAAATAGCCTTCTAGGTGGGGCAACCCCTTGGGCAACCAGGGGTACTTGTCTTCAGGAATCTGACTGGCTGCATTGAGAAATTCTTGGGCGCTGAAGTATCCCAAGGATTCAAAGTAGGTCGCCATCTGAGTCAGCGACCACCCTTCAGGAATTGTGAAGGCTAGTTGCGTCACTTCGCCAGTCCAAATTTTGTCGGCGATCGCAGGTAAGGGCTGATTGAGCGACAACTTATAAGTTCCAGCTTTGAAGCCTCCCTGCCTATCTCTAAGCTGCATCCAGTACGCCCAAAGCTTCCAAGCCTCGGCAGAACGTATTACCCCAGATGCTTGCAAATCCTTACCGATCTGCTGTGTTGGTGTTCCGGGGGGAATTTGGATTTGCACAATTGGCTCAACGGCTGAGTTGGCTTGTGTTTCTGCAACAGGTGCTTTTGCCCAGCTCCACCATGCCCAGCTCTGCCAAGCACATATACCCACCACTACAGGCAAAATTGCCAAATAGTAAGACCACTTAGAAATATTTCTGACTGTCATACCTGATTTAATAAACAACCACGCATCACAAAAAGTGCAATCATCAAGAATTTAGCGAGAGCTAGACTGGCTAAGAAAAACTCTCTTTTTAGCGTCTAAGCGCCTCTTTCTACTCTAGTTCGTCAAATAGCAGGTCTTCCAGTAACGGCTGTACTTTTTTAAATTCTTCTGGGGATAGCAATTCCGGTTTACCGGATGAATTTCGCTTGGCAAAAAATAGCAAGGGATCGAGGGGAGTGTAAATGCCGTATTCCTGCTCTTCGTGGTAAAAGCTTGCTAGGAGTTGTAGTTGCTCTGGCTCTAGTTCCGCATTCTCTTCCTCGATTTCGATTGTGAGAATATCCTCCTCTTCAACTGCAGGTAGTTCCCCCGCTACCGTGAGGGTAAATGCCGTGCGCTTAAGGGTAAGATTTTGCTCGGCGAGTACCGCTTGTGCATCGCCAAAGATCGCATCAATCTCTTCATCGTCTTCGAGTAAAATTGCTTCCTCGGATTCTTCATCGTCCCAGGCAACAATTTCAACCGGAGAGTCTACTGGTAAAAGAAGTAAGTACTCCGTATCTTCGATATCCAAGGAATGCTCAATGTAACAATCTAGCGATCGCCCAGCCGCATCGTTGAGCGTGACGCTTTCGTTACCAGATTGCCCATTCTCCTGGGGGTCTTGAGATGAGAACATGGCAGATAGTTATGCTGCAATAAACAAAAAAACAACCATCTCCGGCGTACTTAGACGCTTAGGAGTAAGTTGCAAACTTCAGAATATCACGCGGCAAGAGTTCATAGCGCTCAGTTAGCCGCTTTCCATTCACTGATTATCTTTCCTGAGTCCTGGGTAAGTTAAGGGACGAGAGTTTCGCTCTCACTCTCGCCCCCCTTTAGAAAACCCCTCGCCTTTTGCCTGGCGCTCCTTCCTAACAAGCAAGAAGATTTTTGCCCAGCAGCACTAATGAAGCCCCAATCTTACTAATAACTTACCCTGCTAATACTGGCTCCTCCGTAGGTTGAGGCATCTCCTCCTCAATAATTGGTTTTCGAGACTTTAAGTCAAAGCGGTAGCCGTGGGGAAGAATGTGCAGCTTAACGTTGCAAAGCGCCAAGTCTTCATCTCGCAAAATTTTGTGCAAATTGCTGTAAGTTAGGTCTGCAACATCGATTACTGTGACGGCACCTTCACCAACGACTTCTGCCTCATTCCCTTTCACAGCTAGGGCTGTGTTTTCATCGATGCCAAATGCCAACGTGGCTGGCTGCTGGGCGACGGCGGCGAGTAAACGTCCGATGCGTCCCCGTTGAGCGAAATGCTGATCGATGACGATACCGGGAAGGAAGTTCATCCCCGGTTCCATATCTACGATTTCCACTCGCGGATTAGTTTCGGAGTCTCCTTCAACGATCATCATGTCTGGCATCATGGCAGCTCCCGCACTGGTACCACCAATCACTAGTCCTTCGGAGAACTTTTTATGGAGTAGCTTGTCAATCTCTGTGTCTTTCAGAATATTGGTAATGCGAGCTTGATCACCACCTGTAAAGAACACTCCACTTGCTTTATCGATCGCTTCTAAAGAATTTGAGGCATCGGCATCTTCTCGATAAACGGTATCAACAATCCGAACGTTTTCAACGCCTAACCGTTCAAAGGTTCTGATGTAGTCATCTCCCGTTTCCCGTGGCAGCTCTGTTGCTACAGTCATTACAACAATTCGTGCTTCTAAACCTCCAGCACGACGAATAAATTCACGCAGAATTTTACATTCTCCGTCTCTATCTTCCGCACCACCAATAATTACCAATTGTCCGCAGGATTCACTCAAGGCCATACTGCCCCCAGCTCTTAGTTAAATAATATACTTTAATAATGTTTGATAAATTAGCTGCTTAAACCCACCAATTGGTAGATTTCTATACAGAAAATTACGGTGGTTTTGTATACAATAAGAAGTTGCACTTTTTTAAACTAAGTTTGAATACTTAGTAATGCTCGTGTAGCAGCAAGGGAGATGGGGAGCAGCGATAATGCTATTCATACTTTCTTCCTTACTGAGGATTCACCGACTCAGAACTCTACCTTCTCCCCAACCGCCAATTATCTCATCCTAAAATGTAAGAGTGAGCGTTAAAAAAGACCCCGTTTCCAGGGTCGATTTATGCTTAAGGTTTGACTCAAGAATTATTTAAAGAATTATTAAACTACATTGCCTAAATCGAGTTGAGCGAAAACTTAGGTAGCATCGCCGACTAAGATTAAGTTACTTAACAAAAACCGAGCGCGTTCTAAAGAGAAATGTCTCGGTTTTCCCTTGTAGACAATCTGATACTCATCATTATCGGGACCGTCCCCATAACCAGAAATTAGGTTTCGAGCGAAAGCTTCCTGAGCAAGGTTTCTAACTTCATTTCTGAGAGGAGTTTCGGTACTATTCATAGCCTGATGTCTCCTAAAGGCCTTTCGATCTTTATTGAATCTTTATTGAGCCTGCTTTTACACCTCTCCAAAGTTGTAACTTAGAATACAAAAGCTCTGTCTTCCGAAATCCTCCCGACGATGGGATGGTAGTAGAACTGAAAAATGAAGAAATTTTACGCTCGAAATTTCTTTCAAAATTCGGAGAGACAGTTGCTTAAAATTGAAGCCATCTCGGAATATTTAGGCTCTTAAGCCATGAAATACACTGTCGAGCAGTTGGGGTGAGGCGATCGCTATGAGTACGTTTGAAAAAAGTAGTTGGGGATGGCAGATCTCCCAGATGCAACAGCGAGTGCTCCAGTGGTGGGAGTGGCAAGTTTCCCGGTTTAACTCGAATCTGCCAGAAGCCTCGCTACCGGATTGGCTGACTTCCCCACTGCTGTGGCGGGTTGTCCAAATTGTGTTTTGGGCGATCGCTATATTACTGATCGTTTGGACAGGTTGGCAGATTTGGCAACGATTGCGTCCTTATATTCATTCCTTGGGAACGCAGATTGACCGAGCTACGAAGGCAACAACAACATCAGGACGTGAGTTATCGGTGGCTGATTGGTTGCAGCGATCGCAAAAATTTCAATCAGCGGGTAATTACCAAGAAGCCTGTCGCTGTCTTTATTTTGCCATGCTACAGCGGTTAAACGACCGGGAAATTGTCCCGCTCGAATTTAGTCGCACTGATGGTGAATATCTGCGATTAATCCAGCAATTACCGCAGCCGCAACCTTACCGAATTTTGCTTGACACCCATCAGCGGTTATTTTTTGGTAAAGGAGAAGCCTCTCGTGCAGTTTTCGAGCAGTGTCAGCAAGCGTATCGGGAAATTGAGGTTTTATGAAGGTGCGATCGCGGCGGTTATGGGTACTAGGAGCGATGGTAGCGGCACTAATTTTGATTACCCTGTTTGCTGCTCCTAACAATGGTTCCCTTAATAGTGGTTCTACCTATGGACGCGCTCCCCATGACTACGGAGCATGGTATGCGTTTATGGAAAAACGGCAGGGTTCTATTGAGCGTTGGCGAAAACCTTTTGAGGATTTGGCGGATCAGGAGGATAGCGAACGTCCGATGACACTGTTGCGCGTCAACAGTTCTTTGACAAAAAAAGAAATTAGTGATGCAGAAAGGGATTGGGTACAAAAGGGCAATACCCTGATCGTTTTGGGAGTGAGACAGCCCGTTACCGCCGCCACTTTCAGCAGTCAGCAAGATAGCGCATCGGGAAAAGTGAAGATTGAGACGAGGCGACGAGCTAGAGAAGTTGAGACAATTCTTTTAGGCGATCGCTTCGGGGGAACAGTTTGGCAAGAACCGATGGGAAAAGGACGAGTCATCTTCGCCACCACCCCTCATCTCGCCGCCAACGCCTATCAAGACGAACCGGGTAACTATGAATTTCTCGCCCAACTGGTTACGCAACAGCTACCTGTCGGGGTACAAAATAAACCCGCCAACGGCGAAGGAGGCGAACCGGGTAACTCTATCAACGGACTAGGAAATAGCCCCACCGCCAACGGCGAAGGAAGCCAACCGGGTAACTCTATCAACGGATTAGGAAATAGCCCCACCGCCAACGGCGAAGGAAGCCAACCGGGTAACGCTAAACTTCTCCCACCCGTTGCTACACAACAGCCGCCTGTCTTCGTCGATGAATACAGTCACGGCTACAAAGATAGAGAAACAATTAAGCGCGAGGTCGGAGTAGACAGCATCTGGGATTATTTAGGAAGAACGCCTCTATTTCCTGTTCTGGTGCAGGGATTAGTCCTACTTGTGGTGCTAATTTGGTCAAAAAATCGTCGCTTTGGCCCTCCTCTCACCTTAACTTCCCCAACCGTTAACAATAGTGAAGCGTATATTGAGGCGTTAGCAGGTGTCTTGCGTAAAGCTAACAGCACTGAGTTTGTTGTCGAAGTCGTAGGCAAAGAAGAACAATTGCAACTGCAAGCGCAACTGGGATTAGGTCAAACATTACTGGATGAGCAAACCCTGGTAGATGCTTGGGTGCAGCAAACTGGACGTTCGGGTGCGGAACTCAAACAACTACTACAAGTGGGGCGAAAGCGAAGATTGAGCGATACAGACTTGCTAAGGTGGTTGGATAAATGGCAGCACCATCGTCATCCTTTTAGAAGAAAGAGTGAAGGATGAAAGAAAAGATATTCGGCGTTTGCGATCGCAGCAAAGCCGTTGCTGTTCGTGCAGCGTTCTCCACAGGGGTAGTTAGGGAGCAAGGATGAAAGATGCAATTGATATAGATAACACGCTGTTTAACCGCCTGAGCCAAACTCTTAGCAAAGTTATTGTCGGTCAATCTTCCTTGGTGCAACAGTTGCTAGTCGCCCTATTGAGTGGCGGACATGTGATTATTGAAGGCGTACCAGGAACGGGAAAAACTCTGACGGTGAAGGTGCTGGCACAGTTGATTCAAGCTGATTTTCGACGGGTTCAACTCACCCCAGATATTTTGCCTTCGGATATCCTGGGGACGAATATTTTTGACATGGGTACCCGTGGCTTTACGTTAAAAAAGGGCCCTGTTTTTACAGAAATTCTCCTCGCTGACGAAATTAACCGCACGCCACCCAAAACTCAAGCCGCATTGTTGGAAGCGATGGAGGAGCAGCAGGTAACGCTTGATGGCGAGACATTGCCGTTGTCAGAATTATTTTGGGCGATCGCCACGCAAAATTCCCTGGAATTTGAAGGAACTTACCCGCTACCAGAGGCGCAGTTAGACCGCTTTTTGTTCAAGCTGGTGGTGGATTACCCCAATGCAGCCGCCGAAAAGCAAATGTTGCTCAATAGTCAGGCAGGATTTCGCCCTAAACGGCTCGATTTAGTGCGAATTAAACCCTTAGCCACGGTAGAGCAGATTTTGAGCGCTCGTAAAGCAGTGCAGGCGGTAAAGGTGGAAGACAAGGTAATTGATTACGTGTTGGCGTTAGTGCAGCGCACGCGACAGCATCCCGATCTCGCCTTAGGTGCTTCGCCGCGTTCGGCGGTGGCTTGGCTACAAAGCACTAAAGCTCAAGCTTGGCTAGCAGGACGCGATTATGTGACGCCGGATGATGTGAAGGATATTGCACTACCGCTTTTACGCCACCGCTTGATCCTAAAACCGGAAGCGCAGTTCGATTATTTACAGATTGACGCGGTGATTGCGTCGTTACTTAAGCAAGTAGCAGTACCCAGGTGAGTGCTGAGGGGGAATAATATAGGAGACTTAAACAAATGATTCCTACCGTTCGCCTTTATTTGCTGCTGCTGCTAGGGGTGGCGATCGCTGCTATAACTGCCCTGATCTGGAATACTCAAGTAAGTATCCTGACCACGCTGCTATTTGATGGCTTAATTCTCGCTTTAGCATTCTGGGATGGACGACGGGTAAAAGCTAACCGGGTGGAAGTAACGCGCCTTCCCTTACAGCGTCTTTCCATTGGGCGAGATAATCCAGTTGTGCTGTCGGTGCGATCGCCTAATCAAGTTGCAAAACTTCACCTGCGCGACTACTACCCGTTGGAATTTGCGGTTTCTTCACCCACACTAACGGCATCTCTGCAACCAAATAGCAGCGCTGAACTCACTTACACCGTCCACCCCAATCAGCGCGGTGAGTTTCCGTGGGGAGACATTCAGGTGCGACAACTCGGACAGTGGGGTCTAGCATGGCATGATTGGAAAATCCCCGCTAGTAAGACGGTGGCGGTTTATCCAGATTTGATTGGGTTGCGAGAACTTTCGATTCGCCTGGCGCTGCAAAATACGGGTACGATGCGCCAAGCCCGACGTTTAGGAGGGGGTACAGAATTTGCGGAACTGCGGGACTATAGCATTGGTGACGATACGCGCCTAATTAATTGGAAAGCGACGGCGCGACGCAATCGTCCTTTAGTGCGGGTGTTAGAACCCGAACGGGAGCAAACTCTGATTATCTTACTCGACCAAGGTCGCTTGATGACGGCACAGGTGCAGGGGTTGAAACGATTTGATTGGGGTTTGAATGCCACGTTGTCCCTAGCATTAGCGGGATTGAATCGCGGCGATAAAGTAGGCGTTGGCGTTTTTGATCGAGAAGTCACCACATGGATTCCTCCAGAACGGGGACAGCATCAACTCTCGAAATTAATTGAACGTCTGACTCCGATTCAGCCAGTGTTGTTAGAACCTGACTATGTAGGTGCTGTAACCAAATTCGTCAATCAGCAAACTAGGCGATCGCTAGTGGTTCTGATTACAGACTTGGTTGATATTACCGCTTCGTCGGAACTGCTGTCTGCACTCGCACGCCTGACGCCTCGCTACTTACCCTTTTGCGTAACGCTACGCGATCCGCAAGTTGATAAATTGGCGCACGCTCCCACTGAAACCGTTGAAACAACTTACACTCGTGCAGTTGCTTTGGATTTACTTGCTCAACGTCAAGTGGCGTTTGCCCAGCTTAAGCAAAAAGGTGTTTTAGTTTTAGATGCACCAGCCAATCAGATTAGCGAACAACTAGTTGAGCGTTATTTGCAACTCAAGGCGCGGAATTTGCTTTGAATTTTTCTAATTTATTGATTTATGCTCGGCTGGGTACTTTACAACTGCAATATATTATTAAAAGCGTAAATAATACTATTCCAACTAAATACTTAATTGGAGCTGGAACTACTGGACTCGGTGAGAAAAAGCCCTCAATTGTACCTGCGATAATTAGCATCGGCACAATGCCAAAAACTAATTGTGCGGCTTGGGAACCGTAGAGTTTCAACGCATCGGCACGGCGATATTTACCAGGAAATAAAATTGCTCTGCCAATTAGTAAACCTGCACCACCTGCTAAGAAGATAGCGGGCAATTCTAAAGAACCGTGAGGAAAGACAAACGCCCAGAAGGGGTAGGCTAAGTTATTTTGACCAACTAAAGTGGCGATCGCGCCGATATGCAATCCGTTGTAAGCCAGGATAAATGTAGTATATGCCCCCGCTGTTATTCCACCCGCGATCGCTGCAAAAGATACCTTCAAGTTATTGATCGTAATGTTGCTAGAAGCGAGGGGTTCAATCCCGACAATCGATCCCATCCACAATTCCCCCTTGTCGCGCACTTTCACAATTAAATCTTCCGGAACCACCAGCGACATAAACACCGGATCGCTCCAAGCGAACCACCAAGCCACCAGCGCCCCCAGTGCGAAAATCGCCGTCGCCAGCGCGATGTAGCCAAAGGTTTCTTGCACCACCGCCGGAAAACCCCAGCGATAAAACTGCACCGCTCCTTGCCATTCCGTGCGGCGCGAACCCTGATAGATCTGGCTGTAGCTGCGCGATGTCAGTCTTTGCAAGTCTTGTACCAGCGTGTTTCCCAGAGAATTTGTCCGCGCCCGCGCTAAATCTGCGGAAACTGAGCGATAAAGACTCGCGAGTTCCCTAATTTCTGAAGCTGGCAAGGATTTAAGCCCTTTTTTCTCCACTTGCTGCAAAAGCGCCTCCAATCTTCGCCAGTTTGGTTCTCGCCGCGCAATCCAACGTTGAACATTCATGACAGTTTCCGGAAATTCTACTAAATCTGGCTAAGATCTCGGCAAACTTTATTCTCTCTATAAACGGAGAAGTCTAGCCGTGTCTGGAAACCTAAGTTCTACCCAATCCATGGGGCCGCTCAGTGTGGGCAATGTTGTCAGTGCTGCTTTGCGGATTTATCGCGATCGCTTCAAGTTGTATTATCGTTTAGCATTCATCGCTTATCTATGGATATTAGTGCCAGTTTATGGCTGGGCAAAATTTACGGCAATCTCTGCGCTGATCTCGCGTCTAGTATTTGGTGAAATCACCGACCGTCCAGAACCCGTGAATGAAGCCCGTCGCCCTGTAGAGCGCAAGCTATGGAGTTTTTTAGGGGCGGGACTTTTAGTATGTTTGATCTTGATCGGGGTATGGTTGGGTTTCTCTATCGTTTTTGGTATTCTGGCAGGACTGCTAGGTACAATCTTGGGGCAGAATCCTACAGTGCTTCCTGTTTTGGCTCTCTTGGGAGTTGTTGCGTTCATTGCCTTTGTTATAGGATTCATCCGGCTTATCTCCCGCTTGTTTCTTGTTGAGGTGCCGCTAGCGATTGAGAACGATCTAGGTGCCACGTCAGCCATTAATCGCAGTTGGCAGTTAACTAAAGGTTATGTCTCGCGCTTGCAGTGGATAGTCTTTGTCGCCTTTTTGCTCACCCTTCCCGTATCGATTGCTATTCAAATTTTTCTTACCATCGTTCAGGTTGTCTTAGGGGCTGTATTATCAACTGAATCTGGCATTTTTGGCTTTCTCTATTTTGTGCTAGTTCTGGGATTGAGTTTGGCTAGTGGTGCGCTTGTGGTTCCCTTTTGGCAAGCCATTAAAGCCATCGTCTACTACGACCTTCGCAATCGTAAAGAAGGTATGGATTTAAAACTACGCAAGTCGAGGTAGTACGGTTCGCCAAGTAGGAGCAGAAACAACACTTGATCAGTGATGGAAGTGGAAATGCGATCGCCACTACTGGTCAACTACTAGTTTTTGGTGTAATAAAAAGGCAATCTCCCCGTTGTTTCTGCTTTACTACCATGCACTTTTTCAATCGAGTCAGGCTGCAAACTCCAGAAAGCGTTGAACTGGAATTTACCCTAGCCGGGATTGGTAACAGGGCTTATGCTCTGTTAATTGACTATATTGTTTTAGGCTTAATCTTAACTGGATTTACAACGGCTTGGGTTTATATTTCTTATCAACTGTCAGATATTATAGAAAATTTAGGCGTTAGCTCTAATACCCTGGGACTTTGGCTATTGGCCAGTTGGCTGTTAATTACCTTTTTTATATATGCCGGGTACTTTGTTTTTTTTGAAGCAATATGGCAAGGTCAAACCCCTGGTAAACGCTACACCAAAATCCGTGTTATTCGTGACGATGGTAGACTAATTGGATTACAACAATCTACTCTCCGGGCTTTGCTGCGTGCTGTAGATGAGCTTTTATTTATTGGCGTATTTTTTATTATCTTCAGTAAACGCGAGAAACGTTTAGGCGATTGGCTAGCAGGAACTATTGTTGTTCAAGAAGAACAGTCTATTAATTCAGAAAAATTACAAGTTTCTGACCAAGCAAAAGCCTTAGCAAAACAGTTACAAATAGAGGCAGATTTGTCTCGTTTGTTGCCAGAAGACTTTGCGGTGATTCGAGAGTATTTGCAGCGACGCCAGACAATGACCCTGGAGGCAAAAGTGGAGTTGAGCCGACAACTGGCTAATCAAGTTAAAGCGATCATTGCCTTAGAAAAAGTACCGAAAGATGTCACCCCCAATTTATTTTTAGAAGCAGTGTACTTCGCTTATCAGCAACAGTCTCTATACTGATGACTAAGCACCCGCTGTCCTAACCTGCGATGCTGCAAAGCGTTGAATTATCAACATGCAGCGATCGCTACATCTGTCAACAAGACTTTGATAGATGATAGAAAGGCGTTAATAAACCGCTGAAAGTGGGAGCCTGCGTCTCTAGGAGAGGCGAATGGCTCAACATCCAATACCCTCAGATAGAGGAAAATTCGCTGGAATTAACGCTAAATTCGACTACGGCAAGGCTGGGCTTTGGTGATACAAGTGAAGGGTTATATCTGAAATGATTGTAGATACAAGCACTGATGCATCTCGCGTCAATGCCAGAACTAGTGATGCCTTTGATATTTTTAATCTCAAGCATTATATGGGGCCAAACCCCTATTTAAATACGGCGGCGTTAGTATTTGACTTCGCTTTGACGGGATATCTAGCGCCTCGCCCACTGGAGGATTATATCTCCGCCGTTAGCGATCGCTATCCCCATATGGGTGAAGAGAAGTACGATTCTTACGTTCAGCTTTTTGCCCGCACCGTGTCAGAGATGGGAAAGCTGGATATGGGACTACACCTGAATCGCTGGAGTCTCAAACCCTATGAAGATTGCGTCCGAGTCAGCGTGCAAACACTTCATGCTCGTACACAGCGAACCGTAGCTTACGCCGTTTGGGACTGGTTTGAATGCATTACCCAAGACAAACCCTACGCCTTTGATGCCCAACTCAAATCCCTTCAGGATACCTTCCGGCGTTCTGTCTATGGCGGGCCTACGGTTTATGCCTTACTACGAACGGCTTACGACAAAGGCATTCCCAGCTTTTATTTGTGGGACGAAGGGTTGATGCAATACGGCTATGGGAAAAACCAAGTTCGTGGTGTGGCGACAACCTTTGACGGTGACAGTCATCTTGATTCTGATTTTACAACTCGCAAGGACGACTGTAAGGCGTTCTTGAATAAGCTAGGTTTTCCAGTCCCCAGAGGCGGAGTCGTCGTCTCCCGCGACGAAGCCTTGAGAGTCGCTGAAAAAATTGGCTACCCAGTCGCCGTTAAGCCCGTAGTGGGACATAAAGGCATTGGGGTGACAGCAGACGTACAAAATGAGGAGGAATTGAGCTTTGCCTATGGTAAAGCAGTAGAAGCGATCGCTGAAGATCAGCTGATCAGCATCATTGTCGAAAAAAGCATCAAGGGAGTCGATTTTCGCCTGCTATGTGTTAACGGCAGATTTGTCGCCGCCACAGAACGCCGTCCGGCGTCGGTTACGGGTGACGGACAATCCACCATTACGGAGTTGATTGACCGAGAAAATCGGACACCTGCTCGGATTGATAGCCCCGTGTCGCCCCTCGGCAAAATACAGTCTGATGAATCCCTACAGATGTACCTAGCAGAGCAAGGCTTATCCTTAGACGATGTGCTGGAACAAGGGCGCACCATCTCCCTCCGCAAAGTTGCGAATCTTTCCGCTGGCGGCTTGAGCATTGATGCGACGCGTATGGTTCACCCGGATAACATCATCTTGGCGCAAGACGTTGCTCAGCACTTCCGGCTGACTTGTCTCGGCATTGATGTCATTACTCAAAATCTTTCTCAATCCTGGAAATCTGGCAATTTTGGCATTTTGGAAATCAATGCAGCGCCAGGTATTTCCATGCATCTAAGACCAGCGGTTGGTGAAAGCGTCGATGTCCCCTCCCATATCCTAGAAACCTTTTACGAGCAGGGTACAGACGCTAGGATACCGATTATCACCTTTAATCGAATTTCGGTGCAAGAACTGCAAGAAACAATTGACCACATCTTGCTGCAACATCCCGATTGGGTGATTGGTGCTGTTTGCCGTGAGGCGATCTTTGTCAATCGTTCCGAAAAAATCCTCAACAAGGATTACAACAGTAATATCCAAAATTTGCTGCGTAATCCCAAGCTTGACCTATTGATTGTTGAGTATGGCTCAGAGGTTTTAGCCAGAGAAGGGATGTTTTATGAAGGTAGCAATATGGTTGTTTTGGAGAATCCTACAGAAACTGAGACAATCCTCCTCCGGGATATCTTTGATGACTCTACTATTGTTGTCAAGGAAGGAAACGATGTTTCTATCCGACGTAAGGGCTTGATGGAGCAATACACCCTTGGCTCAAATGAACCCTTCACACGGGTTTATTTGAAGGAAGTGGGGACAATTTTGTAATTCAGTAAACACCTCATGCGGTGGGTTAAGCTTCGTTAACTCACCCTTGTAGGGTGGCGCATAGCTAAAGCTAGAAAATTAGTCGGGCAATTTGCCAAATTTCAATGCCATTGATCTTAATAGACGAAGTGGTTTTTTCTGCTTATCTTTATAACTCCTCCAGAGCTTACGCCTACTCTGTAGTAATTCTAAAAAATTGTGCTACTAAAAACTAGGTTTTAGTGATTTTAATTATTAATAATTTTGTATGGAATTCCCCAAAAATTCTTACCGAGAATTTTTTTGAGCGAATCACAATCGTTTTCGCTAGGATGGCTAATCAAAATTATGCCTTTTCCCGCACAGTTGTTACTTTCTTGTACCTCTACAGTAATAAAGTTGGGGTTGACGTTTTTAATCTGATTGACTTTGCTTTTATGTTCATTCAAAACTTTTTCAGCCCCTGCAATTGTCGGCAACTGTGAACAAGGAGTATTTATAAACCCATAGTCTCCACAAGAACTTTGTGAACGGCTAATTTCACGAAATCCAAATTTAACTAGACCAAATCCAATAATTATAAGAATTATTATAGTAGCCACACTCAATATTTTTTTTCTACTGTTCATTTTTTTTACATTTATTGAGTTACGCAGCATTGCAAATCCGGCCAATTAGCAAGCTGAGTCAGGCTGGTTTTGAGAAAAGAGGAAGTAAGCGTACCGTCTCTTTCATGTGCCAGACAACTGTTAAGTAGAGTATATTAACTCTCATGCTGGTAAATAATTAAAGCTTTGTAGTTAGGGCTAAATTCCTCAAGAGAGAACCCAAACCCTAACTACGAAACAATTTTTAAAATTTACATTGCCACACAAAGTTTGACTTATTCTCAGCTACTCACTTAGCTGCGCCATGGTATTAGGAATTGAACTCGTTGCTGATGCAGCGATCGCTATCCCGTAGAATCCATACTCGTTTCGGTTTTAACGCGGCGGATGGGAAGATTGGCAATCAGTGCCGTTGCTCGTTGGTTGCTTTCTAGGGCAAACTCTAACCCATCGGAGTCGATCTCAACATAGCGAGAGACAACTTCTATGATCTCTCTACGCATTGACTCGATCATTTCCGGCGTCAGATCGGCGCGGTCGTGGGCGATCACTAGTTGCAAACGACGCTTGACTTCCGCCCGACTGTTACTAGGGCTAGTCCAAGGAAAAAGTCGTTCTATGAGTTCCATAATCATAATAGTTGTTAGCTGTGGGAAAAAATTTAATTGTTAGTTGTTAGCTAGGTACTTTCATCACAAACAAAAACCGATCGGTAGTTGCTAGCCAATGAGTGCGGTCTAAAAACTAACAACTAACACCTAACAACTAGATTAACTGCGAAACAATCGTCGAATGCGATTGAGGAGATTATCAGACGATGCCATTAAGTCTAGGAATGGCACCTTGTCCCCTTCCAAGCGCCGAGCGATATTCATCAGCGCGATCGCGGGAAGCGAAGGATTCTCTGCCAAAACCAGAGGTTCCCCCCGATTACTGGCGACAATGATCCGCTGATCATCCGGAACAACGCCGATGATCGGAATGGCAAGAATTTCCTGGACATCCTGCACCGACATCATGTCATTGACTTGTACCATCTCCGGTTTGAGACGGTTGACAATCAGGCGAATGCGCTTGATATTGTGGGCTTCTAGTAAGCCGACAACGCGATCGGCATCGCGCACAGCGGCGATTTCTGGGGTCGTGACGATCAACGCTTCCGATGCAGCCGCGATCGCATTTTGGAACCCCAGCTCAATTCCGGCTGGCGAGTCCACCAAAATGTATTCATACACCTTGGATAATGCCGCTAGCAGTGCCTTCATATGCTCCGGACTGACGGCTTCTTTAGTGCGAGTTTGGGCAGCAGGCAGCAGCACCAATCCCGGTTGGCGCTTATCTTTAACTAAGGCTTGCTCTAAGCGACACTGTTTGGCGATCACATCAATCGCCGTGTAGACGATGCGATTCTCCAGTCCGAGCAGTAAGTCCAAATTCCTCAGACCAAAATCCGCATCCACTAAAGCGACTTTGCGCCCCAATTGCGCCAAAGCCATACCTAAGTTTGCAGTAACGGTAGATTTGCCCACCCCACCTTTACCGGAGGTGACGACAATAATGCGACTCATGTTTGTTGTTCGTAATTAGTGGTTAGTTGCGGGTAGAATGCTTCCAACCTCCAACCTTTAGGAATGAAGAATCGGTTTTGAGAAATCAGCAGATCTAGCGATCCGAATCCCTTCCGGCGTGACATACGCCACTTCCGGATGAAACATTGTTGGTACAGTCTGCGGTGCCCTGGCAACAGCATCAGCAATGCGTAGTTGAGTAGGTTCCATTTGTAGCGCCATGATCCGGCACTCCGAGTTTCCTCTAGCACCCGCATGAGCGATTCCTCGTAGACGACCCCACACCAAAATATCTCCAGCGGCGATGACAACACCACCGGGATTCAAATCTCCCAGGATTACCACTGTACCAGGATGACAAACTTCCACGCCAGAACGCACTGTTGTTTGCAGATACAACGGGTCGGCTAAAGGGGAAGACGGCGGGACAGACTCAGACGCCGCTAGGGAGTGGGCAGGCGCTTCCTGTTCCACCGAGTACCCAGCGGTGGCGGCAGCGACAGCCGTTTGACGGCGGCTAGTGCAAACGCGCTTGAGTTGCAATTGCGACTCACTTAGTATGTCCGCGATCGTCTGAAGCTGGCGTCCATCCAACAAACGGTCTTTGGCGATCAAATGCACCACTGTTGTCGGCTGCCAGAAGCGTTCCCCCGCATTCAGACGATGCTGGAGTTGTTGCCAGAAATCAGACCAATTTGTCGCCGCCGGAGTCTGGGCTTCCGATGGCAACGTTAATGTCAAGTATTCTCCTTCACTTTTCAAGTGAATCTGCCAGTGGCAATCAACTACCGGGAGACTCTCAACAGGAGGAGTTGATAAAGGAAGGGCAGAATCAGAACTCATGCAACAATACGCCTCGCCTCTTGTGGCTACCGACTAACTAATCGACATCGTAATCGTACCCCAACCCACCGACCGTTGCATCCGAGGCTCAGTTTTCTCACCTCAGTCGTTGATAAGCGATCGCCAACGCGTCAGCATCCCCAACATTACCAGGAAACAAAACCACGGGGAGATCGGGGAACTGGGGATGATCGGCGGGAGTTTTCACAATCGAGCATCCCGGCAAAATCTGACCCAGTAACCGCGCTGACCTGAGGGCAAGACCTGTACTCAAAACATCATTCGAGGTGATGCCCCCCTTACTAATCAAAAATCCCAAATCCTCAGGCAATCCCCGGACAATATCCATCAGTAATGCCGAAACCGCTGCCCCAAACCGCAAGCGCGTTTGTACATCCTTAAAGGTCAACTCCTCCCGACTCGTATAAATCGCGGGAGTTTGCCCCTGACTGTGGACTTGATGAATTTTTTCAAGCAGGCTTGCCAGAAGCTGATCCCGCTGCGCGGCGGAGTCTTCTAGTAAGTGGGACACCTCCACCTCCACCCCCACAATATCCGGCTCTTGTAGCAACTGCTCTAACTGAGACGTGGTTTTTTTTACATGGGAACCCACCAACACCGCCCCCGGTTTACCCTCTCGCGTATATGCCGCCATATCCGTTGGGGCAACAGGCTGCTGTCCCAATGCGGCTAATGCCGTTAAGATGCTCGCCGCACTGCGAAATAGAAAGCGCTTCCCCTGACTCGCCACGGCTAAGACATCCGCCGCAAATCGATCCAAATCTGTCTGGGTTTCCCCATCCACCACTCCGCATTGGTTGCCAGAAAGCTGCTGTAAGCGATCGCGGCTCCCGGAACGGATATCCGACAAAACGAAGCGTTCCACCTCGCTGGCTTTGATGCGACCTTTGGTTTTTTCTTCCACGTAATCGGGTAGATAACTATGGTGATAACCAAAGACTGAATCCCGCGCAAACTCCGTTTCATGCACCGGAGTTTCTACCCCATCAATGAGTAAGTAATGCACACTATCGCGGGTAATGCGTCCCCCTTCAAAAAAGGCAGGAACGAGGAAATGGGCATCAAAGGGGCCGAGTTCTTCGGCAATCACATCTGTCTCTACGGGATAATGCCCCCGCAGGGTTGAGTCAGAGCGACTGACGATCAGAAAGTCTGTAATCCCTTCCGCTGCAATTGCCAGTTTGAGGTTGTGGCAAACTTCCCGCGTCACTGTTGCGGCTTCTTCTGGGGTAAGTGCTCTGGTGTTGGTGAGGATGAAGAAAATCGGCGAGTCGTCCGCTAACCCTAAGCGCAAGGTTTCCTCATCCCAGCGCGTCAGCAATAGGCAACTGTGGACGGTCTGGGAGCCTGTGGGGTCATCGTCTAAAACGATGATTTTCGGTTTTGTGGTCATTTTAAATTGGTAGATTTGACTACAAGCCCTAATTTACCGTGCTACAGCAGTTATGAAGAAAATGAACCACACCAGGCACAGAGGGCGCGGAGGAAGGAGAAGAGAGAATTTAGCTATAGTTTTACCCGATCGTTTTTTTAGGGTTGTATAACTGAAATTAAGCAGTTTTTAGTAGAGGTAAAATACAAAATTTTTGCTATTTTTTTTGTTTTTAGGTTTTATCAAATCATTTTTTTGGTATAATTTTATAATGGAAATATAAGTGTTTTTAAAATGATTAAACATATTTCCATTATAAAGTAAGTCTAGCAGAAATATTAATGAATTGGAAGTACTTGCTTTTAAAAAGATTCGTTCTTCTTCGGAATAATTTAAAAAACAGTGGAGGTAGCAAATCTCATGCAATTACTAAGGCGGAAATTCACAGTTGAGCAGTATCACAAAATGGTTGATTCGGGTATCCTTACTGAAGATGACCGGGTGGAACTGATACGGGGAGAGATAGTAGAAATGTCACCGATTGGTACAAGACATGCGGCTTGCGTGAGGCGTTTAAACACTTTATTTTCTAGGAAATTAGATAAACGTGCTCTCATTGATATTCAAAATCCAGTGGAATTAGATGATACTTCTGAACCACAGCCCGATATAGCCTTACTGCAACCTCGTGAAGATTTTTATGAGGAAAGGCATCCTCAGTCCAAGGATATCTTTTTGATTTTAGAAGTGGCAGATACAACGGTTAAATATGACCGGGAAGTGAAAATTCCTCTCTACGCTGAAGACAATATTGTTGAAGTTTGGCTAGTGGATATCAATGGGCGATGCGTGGAAGTGTACCGAGAACCGACGCCGGATGGTTATCAGACTATTCAAAAGTTTGAGCAGGGGCAAAGTTTGTCAATACAGGCGTTTCCTAATGTGAATATTACGGTTAATGAAATTCTCGGATTGTAAACTGTAGAACACTCTCTTCTCTCTTCTCTTTCCTCTGGTTTCTCTGTGCCCTCTGTGGTTCGTTTTTCTTCTGAATTTAAAAAACTTAGTTGGTATTTAGAGAATCTCGCCTCGCCTTCCTTAACCTTTCGGACTCCTCAGCCAGTTGCGGAAGCTGGAATGATAGAGGCTGTAACAGATTTGTCCGGCTATTTTTTCCTGATGTAAAAACTCAATCCAATTTTCCAGCACCTTCTCTACTTCATATTCATCTTGCTCAATTTGGGAAGCAATGAATTCTACTGAAGTAGGTTGATTTTGCTGCACGAGGACTTTCAAAACGGCGATCGCGTTTGACTGCTCTTCCTGTATTTCTGCTGTAAAAAGTGGAGAGGTTAGCTTTGCAGATGGAATCATTTTCTGCAAGTGCTGCTGATAATATGCCTGTAAACTAGGCGGGAGTCGATGGAACTGGAAGGGTTCGGGGTAGAAACCCTGAGCGATCGCCACTAAGATCTGGCTCAGGTACATGAAGTTGTTCTCGCTTTTGGCGGTTAGCTGGGCGATGAAGTCGGGTTGGCTGAGGTGGTGGGTGGTTAGCCAAGATTTGAGAGCCGCCGCCGTCTTTGAGGGAGAAGTGCGATCGCCTAATTCTGCTTCTGTTCTCCCTGGTTCATGGGGGGTTAAGCATTGTAGGTATAGCTGCACGTCTTCTCGGTTTTGTTGGGGGTAGTCTCCTAAATTCAGAATCTGGGAGGGGGTTTCGATTAATAAGCCGGATTTCTCTTTTGCAAAGGGGCGACGGGTGAGGAGGAAGTAGACGTTTTCGGGGAGATATCTGGGGAGGTAGAAGAGATTTGAGCCTGGGGGTTGGCTGTGGCGATCGCACTCCTCCAAGGCGTCAATGGCGAGGATTAGCCGTTGATGGGGTTCTAGGCGATCGCTAATTTTTTGCAGTAACAAGGACAAAAACCAACTCCCTTCTGTAGCGTCGGGGTTTGGGGGGACAGCGATTCCTAGTTGGGGGTAATGGTGGATCAGTTGAGTGCAGATTGTGGCGAGAAATTGGTCAGCTTGATTTTTGCCTGCAATTTGGGCGTTGTAATAGGCGATGGGGGGATTTTGGGTAGCGTAGTGGGCGAGGATGGCACTTTTGCCGCTACCGGGTGCGCCAACAAGGGTGAAGTAGCCGCGATTAGCTTCGCCTCCGTGCAAAAATTCATTGATGGCGGAAAAGACAAATTCACGACCAACAAAGTTCTGGCTTTTTTCCCGAATGACTTGCTGAAATTCTGTTGGGTAGGGGGCGGTGTTGATTGAGGTTGGGGATTGAGGGGGGATATTCATGGTTCTTTCATCCCTTCCCACCGCAGGAAATGCAGCCGTCCTGAGCTATCACCTGCCACAATTGTCAGCCCATCCGGTGCAACTGCACAGCAAAGTAACGGACTCTCCCCAGTGAAACTAGCAATCACCTCCCCAGTTTCCAAATTCCACACCTTGAGCGTGTTGTCATCAGAACCCGAAATCGCCTGCAAGCCATCCGGGGTGACAGCGACAGCATTTACGAAAGAGCTATGACCTTCCAGAGTCAAACCCAACTCCCCAGTTTCCAGATTCCACACCTTGAGCGTGTTGTCCCATGAACCCGAAATCGCCTGCAAACCATCCGGGGTGACAGCGACGGCACTTACCTCACCGATATGACCTTCCAGAGACAAGCGTAACTCCCCAGTTTCCAGATTCCACACCTTGAGCGTGTTGTCCCATGAACCCGAAATTGCCTGTTTGCCATCCGGGGTGACAGCGACGGCACTTACCTCACTGATATGACCTTCCAGAGACAAGCGCAACTCCCCAGTTTCCAGATTCCACACCTTGAGCGTGTCGTCCCATGAACCCGAAATCGCCTGTTTACCATCCGGGGTGACAGCGACGGCAGTTACTGGAAAGCTATGACCTTCCAGAGACAAGCGCAACTCCCCAGTTTCCAGATTCCACACCTTGAGGCTGCTGTACCCTGAACCCGAAATCGCCTGCAAACCATCCGGGGTGACAGCGACGGCACTTACCTCACTGATATGACCTTCCAGAGACAAGCGCAACTCCCCGGTTTCCAGATTCCACACCTTGAGCGTCCTGTCCTCTGAACCCGAAATCGCCTGTTTGCCATCCGGGGTGACAGCGACGGCACTTACCCCATAGCTATGACCTTCCAGAGTCAAGCGCAACTCCCCGGTTTCCAGATTCCACACCTTGAGCGTCCTGTCATATGAACCCGAAATCGCCTGCAAGCCATCGGGGGGGACGGCGACGGCACTTACCCCATAGCTATGACCCACCAAGGTGCGTAGTAGCAATCCACCAGGAGGAGTTAAGCTCGCTGTTAAGGGACGCAACCAAGTAGTTTTACTCTGCTTTGCCTGTGACAGCAACCCCTGAATCTCTGGCACATCAAAGCCCTGCATTCGCCCCCACAGTTGCCCAACGAGTTGCGTCTTATCCTCCGCCAAAACATGCGCCGACAGTTGCAGCGCCCCTTGAACCAATTTCAGCGCCTTGACCTTCTCTGGGTTGTACTCTGGGTGAGTTAATAATTCCGAATCAGAAACCAAATCATAATCTTCAATCAGCGCCTGCACCCCAAACTCAGGATGGTTAAGCTTTGCCGCCAGAAAATCAAAATTAGTTAGGGTTTGGTAGTACTCTTCTAAATTCCCTGACTTGACTAGGTTATAAGGAAATCCACCCAGATAAGCGCGTTGGTCGGCGGGACTTTTTGCCGCTAATTTATCCGCCAATTCCCCCATCTCAGCTCATCTCCCTATCTAAATAGTCCACAATTCGTTGATTAACTTCAGCTGCACCTTTGATCGCTGAGCAAGAGACAGCTATAAGTGGCTCATGCCTCCCAGTAAATTCTCTCATCAATAATGTTGCCATCCGGCATGATAGTATTACAGACCAAAACGTTTTCTAACAACCCAGAATAAAAGTTGACAGCACCAGTCAAATTGACATTAGTCAAATCTGTTGTGCGCCATTCAACCTCCAACAAATTAGTCCCGTTGAACTTGCAACCAATGAGCTTGACACCTCGCAGCTTGCTGCACGTCAAATCAGCACCAGTCAAGTTGCATCCACTCAAATCAGCACCAGTCAAATCAGCACCAGTCAAGTTGCATCCACTCAAATCAGCACCAGTCAAATCAGCATCAGTCAAGTTGCATCCACTCAGATTTACTCCACTGAAATCTCTCTCCCCAGCAGCATACCTTCTGAGCAATTTTTCTCTATCCATAATTCAACACCTCAAATATTGCTTGAACGCTTTAAAAACGAACTCACGACCGCAAAAGGTGCGAATTTTTTCTTCAATTAACGATTTAAACTCGTCAGGATAGAGAAATTTTGTATTAGATAATTCAGATAATTTTGCATCAACTGCTGAAAAACTATCTAGTTTCTTGAACTCCTCTAACATAAACCCCATCAAAATCTTTGGGTGGATGTGCCGGATCAAGGTTTAATTCTTTTAAGATTCTGATGACAGTTTCATTACGTTGAGCTTGATTGATGACTGGGTTGGTAGCAAAACGAGCAATACTCGTAATTGCTTTAATTAGGTCGATCATTTGTCATTACTGTGGGGAGGATAGAGATTGAGAGTTGTCCCCTATCCTAACCGCTGATTCAAAGATCATCACTTCACAAAGCCGACCCTGTAGAAAGCCGGAGATCCCCCCCAGCCCCCCTTAAAAAAGGGGGGAGCAAAGATCTTAGTCCCCCTTTCTAAGGGGGATTTAGGGGGATCGGACAACGTTGCTAATCTAATAGATAAAGAGGGGAGCAAATCGCCCCGGAGACCCCCCCAGCCAGGGTTAAAAAAGGGGGGAGCAGAGATGAGATCTTAGTCCCCCTTTTGAAGGGGGATGCAAGGGGTATCAGCGATCGCCACCACATTAAAATACAACACTCAGTACTGCTAAAAGTTACTCAGTAATCCAATCGGCGTGAATTTTCAGTCCGCGACTTTCCATCGCTTGCTCAAACAAATCTGTTGGTAAAGCTTGTTCAACAGGATAAACACCGGGTTTTTGCAGTTTTCCACTCAGGATCAGTTCCGCAATGCTACCTGTCCCCGCACCTGCGGCGATCGCCGTATTATCATGCACCAAAGTTGAGCAATACTGAGCAGGTTCCCCGCCCTTATTCCCCGTCACTTCCGAGCGAATCGCTACCCCAATCCCGCTAAAGCGATCGGTAACATCCGTCATCTTGTGACTCACCTGAGACAAAAACTCCATTCCGCGAGGGTTTTTAATCCAAGACGGCGGAAAAATGTGCGCCGCAATCCAAGTGAGATGGTTGTAAAAATCCGGTACTGAGCCAAATTTAGTCACAACCGTTTTCACCGGAAACGAATCAACCAGAGTAAACGCTTCTGGCATATCAAACCAGTACACCCCCGCATTGTCATAGGGAGGCGGAAACTTCACCGTTTCGCGCTGGCTATAGGGCTTCACCTTTTGCCATTGATTATCCAGCCAAGCATCAAACGGCTGCTGCAAGCCCAAAAACGTTGTCCGCATTACCGTAATCCCAGCCCCACCGGAACCGGACACGACATAACTGAGATGAATTTTGTCTACCTCATCTAGCTGCTCAACGTCGTGACGCACCATACTATTAGAGACGCCCGGAAAAATCCCTGTATTGATAATCGCCGTCACCCCCGCCGCCTCCGCCGCCTGGTGGTGAGACAGAGCTATCCGCGTAAAGCTACGATTATCGCTAACATCCAGGTAATCAACACCCTGTTCAATGCAAGCCTTCAAGACACTACCATCCCGGTAGACAAAAGGGCCAGCGCAATGAATCACTAAATTAGCAGCCGCGATCGCTTTCTTTAGCTTCTCCCCTTGGGCCAGATCCAGAGCTAGAAATTGAATTTTCGGCTCCGCCTCCTGTCTTTCTACTACACCGGGTGTCGTTGGACGACCTGTGACTGTAATCTTTGCCTGCGTGTGGGTAACTAAGTCTTGAGCCACCTGGCTGCCAATTCGTCCTCGTCCACCCAGAATTAAAACCTGGTCTGTCATCGCTCCTGCATCGGTAACGTCGTCCTATCTAGTCTGTAGTTAGCCTGAAAATCATTAGCGGCTAGACTAACGACCTCAGACAACTAACAGACCTAATACTAATCATTGCATCACTTTAAGTGACCTAGTTCATCGGTATCGAGGATGACATCCTTTCTATAAAAAGGTGGATTTTTCCGCGATCGCTTGTCGGATCTTCCCAGAGAAGAGAGTTAATTCTAAGGATTCCGAACCTCTATTAAGAACCTAGAGACGTTGCTTATAACATCTCTACGTATTCTTAAATACTGACATCAGAGAATCACCTGCATCCTTAAACCTCTGGCTAAACGGTTGCTGGGAACTCAATAAGACGCGGGCGCAGTTGCGTCCTGGCATTCCAGAGATAGAACCGCCGGGATGGGTTCCCGCCCCAGTCAGGTACAAGTTCTTAATCGGCGTCTTATAGTTGGCAATTTCCGGTAAGGGGCGGAAAAAGATCATCTGGTCGAGGGTCATATCGATGTGATAGTAGTTCCCCTTATAAGCCCCTAGGCGTTCTCCCAACTCCGCCGGACTCTCCACCCGACGAGCAATAACCGACTTTTTGACATTGGGGGCATACTCTGTCAACTTATCAATTACCCGGTCAGCGACTTTGTTTTTCAGCTCATCTGTCCAGCCTGTGCCATTTAGCCCTGTACCTTCTGCCCCAGCAATGTTGTAGGGTGCAAAGAACTCAATCCACATGGTGTGCTTCCCGTCAGGAGCCATAGAGGGGTCGAGCATCGTTGGCACATCCACGTACATCGAAGGGTCTTCATCCGCGATTTCTCCCATCTGAGCCAAGGCGTGAGACTTCTCAACTTGACGCACCGAGTCAGCAATCAGCACTGAACCAATTAGATACTCATCCTTGTGGTCGTAGGCTTCAAAGCGAGGTGCTTCTGACAAAGCGCAGTCAATCTTGAGGATTGTTTCGTTGTTGTTGACAATCCGACGATCTAGCCGCTCCCGCAGGTTCGGATTAGCCGTATCCAAATCCGTCGGCTCGACCATTCGCAAAAACAAGCGCTTGGCGTCGATATTGGAGATCACCGCTTTATTAGCGCGGTATTCCTTACCTCCCGCCACACGAACGCCCACTGCACGACCATCATCTATCAAGACTTTTTCTACCTGTTGGTCACACAGAACCTCGCCACCTTTACTTTTAACGAGCTTGAGCAAGGATTGAACTAGTGCGCCTGTACCACCACGGGGTCTTGCCATACCAGGGTTGTGGCGCATCGACATCATCATGGCTCCAATTGCCAGAGTTTTCTGGGAAGGTGGCGCGCCCATTTCGGCCGCTAGTCGTGCTAGGGGAGCTTTGACAAACTCAGAATCAAACCACTCGTTGAGGATATCCTCTGGGCTTGTAATCATAGTGCGGATAAA
Organism: Kastovskya adunca ATA6-11-RM4; assembly: GCA_019359445.1. Classification (GTDB taxonomy): domain Bacteria; phylum Cyanobacteriota; class Cyanobacteriia; order Cyanobacteriales; family Coleofasciculaceae; genus Kastovskya; species Kastovskya adunca. The sequence continues at coordinate 77,370 of JAHHHJ010000021.1, forward strand.
GTCTAGAGTTTTATCAACGCCACCGAGTAGTGAAAAGAGGTCTTGCAGATTTTTCAGCCCGTAGTTTCCAGCAACGTCAAGCAGGGACTTGGGCGGCGCGTTGAATATGGGAGTAATTGCTTTGGTGACGCGCTGCCAGTAATTCGTAAATTCAGCGTATTTTTCGGCATCTCTAGGACTGTAGCGAGCAATCTCGGCACAAGTCTTCTCGATCGAGCGGTGTCCTAAAAAGTACTTTCCGTCCGGATGGGGACAAAAGGCGACTGGATCGCAGAATAAGTATTCCAACCCATACTTCGTCAGTTCTAGTTCTTCAACAACAGGGCCAAGATGAATGAACTCGTGGTCAATCGCACAAAGATTGAACTTAAAGCCTGGTGCTTCTTCCGGGAGGCATTCCTCCGTAGTTGCTGCGCCGCCAGGAACTGAGCGTTTTTCTAAAAGCAGGACGCTATATCCGGCTTTGAGTAGATAGGAGGCACAGACCAATCCATTGTGACCTGCGCCAATGATGACGGCGTCGTATGCTTGCATGAATAATTAATTAAAAATTTGAAGACGGCTAACTCTACGATCTTAAATAAATTAGGTCAGCAAGCTGGTCTATCAAGGGAAATAAATACTCTATTCTTGGAAAATGACATCACAGCTATTGCAAAAAGTAATGACTGGTCAGGAGGCGATCGCTCATCGGCGGCGTAGAAGCTTCGCCTTTTGGCTCTGTTTGCCTACATTCGCCGTTCCTGGTTCTATCTGGAAGGGCTGAGTCTAGCCCAAAGCAGGCGTCACGGCTATACTGACTAAGTCCGGGTAGTAATTAAACTTGTGTTTCCCTAGGATATATATGAGCCCTGTTGTAAAAATTGTTGAACCTTCTGGCATTTTAGATGGCACGAAAGCAGGCCCATTTCGCCAAGAAATTAGTGATTTAATTGACGCAAATGCCGACATCATATTAATAGATTTCCAAAAAATCACCTTTATGGATAGTTCGGGTTTAGGAGCGTTAGTTTTAACTCTAAAAACAGTGCGAGCGGCGGGTGGCAAACTCTTTATCTGTTCAGTAAATGACCAAATAAAAATGTTATTTGAACTGACCAGTATGGATCGGGTTTTTGAAATTTTCTCCAACCGAGAGGAGTTTAATAATGCGATAGCTTCTATCAATAATTAGAGCTAAGACTTCATTTATAAAAAAAATGTCTTCTGCCTCCCCTGTTGTTACAAGTTACGAGGTTTGAACGTAACTCGGTATCAATAGGGGTACAGAGACTAGTCAAAGTTAATTTCCATCAAAGAGACATCATCATCAAAATAATCTTTCGGGTTCAACGCCTCTACAGAGTTAAGTATCTCGTCGAGATTGGCAACGCTGCTATGGCGGCAGTCTCTTAGCTGCTCAATAAAGGGGTCGATTCCCCAAATCGTGTCGTCAGGTTGATTAATTTCATAAATCCCATCACTGAAGATATAGAGGGTACTCCCTGCCTCTATGTCACAGCACTCGTCAACATAGTCCGTGTCAGGAAACATCGCCACAGGCAAGCCAGGAGATTTCAGAGGCGTTACCGTTGGTGTTGTGCCTAATTTTCCAGAAAGCAAGACGGCTGGTGGATGACCAGCACTGGAATAGGTGAGCTGGCGAGTCGTGCGGTTGTAGACGCCGTACCAAATCGTGAAGTATTTATCATTGCGCTGGGTCATTTGAAATGTTTCATTTAACCGACAAAGCACATCACTAGGTTGATAGTAGTTAATTTTTGGCAGAGCACGCGATCGCAATAAATTTAAGACCGATAGCGTCGGTAGAGCCGCCCGCAAACCATGCCCAGAGGCATCAAGCAGATAAAACGCCAAATGCTCCTCATCTAGCCAGTAGTAATCAAAACCATCCCCGCCTAACTGCCGTGAGGGAATAAATCGAGTATCAATCGTCACTGGCGGCTCCGTCATTTGATCCGGCAAAATCGAACGGACATACTCTGCCGCCTCTGCTAGCTCCGTCTCTAGTAACTGTTTTTGCTGCTGTAAGTCACGACTAACCTGGTGTAACCGCAAACCCGCCCTAACTCGTGCCTTCAATTCCGGCATTTCAATCGGCTTGCACAAAAAGTCATCCGCCCCTGCATCCAAGCCCTTTACCCGATCTTCTACCGAGCCTAAAGAAGTCAGCAAAATAAAAATAGTGGTAGACAGTTCTGGTGTCGCCTTGACTTGGGCACAAACCTCCAACCCACTCAGGCGGGGCATGATCCAGTCACAAATCACCAACCCCGGACGTAACTCTTGGGCTAGTGCCAAACCCTCCTCGCCATTACTAGCAACCGCGACCTCATAACCTTGATTGTGGAGCGTTCTTTTCAACAAAATTTGAATAGCAGGGTCATCGTCAATGATCAAAATTTGATTCATGGCAGCTTAGAATTACAAGTCGCTTGAGATTTGGGGCGTATACTTCTCCTCAGACCAACAACACCCTACACTCAAACTGAGTGTAGTCTAATTAAAAACTGATAGGCATTGAGTACTACTCCTCAATCCCCTATCCTACGCCTGGAATCGGCTTCGGGATGGTTCACATGGAGAAGAGGTTAGACATCGGTGCTAGAAGAATAAAATCTATTGCTATTGCTGCGTTATTTTCCCGGCTCGTATCTCCAGCCCTCATCTAAGGTTTTGTGCAATTGAACGTCCTCAAAAAATCTCTTCTACAAGTTTCTACTGACCTAACAATGTTAGACCCGGTTTTATCCTGGTTTAATGGACTAAATCAGCCCTTTATTCCCAAAAAAGTATGGCTTCAGTGCCAACTTGCCCTGGCAGAAGGGCTAACTAATGCCATTCGTCATGCCCATAAAGGTTTACCAACAGAAGCGCCGATTGATATTGAGGTGACTGTGTTTCCCACATCCTTAGAGATGCGAATTTGGGATCAAGGCCCCCCCTTTGATCTGGAACAGCGACTGCCAGATATGCAGCAAAAGGCTGACGAACAGGCAATTGGCGGTAGAGGAATTGCCATTCTACAAAAAATTGCCGACCAACTCAGTTACACCCGCACTGAAGACAACCGGAATTGTCTATTGGTGGTGAAGTCCTTTGAGAGAGAAGAGGAGGGGAATAAAGTATGAAGTATGAAGGGTGAAGTATGAAATAGGCGATTGGAGTAATGGCTAATCGTCGTCAATTATTCTCTCCCCTGCTCCTCATCTCCCCTGCACCCCTGCTCCCCTGCTCCCCTGCTCCTCATCTCCCCCGCTCCTCATCTCCCCTGCACCCTTACTCCCCTACTCAGGACTCAGGACTCAGCACTCAGGACTCAGGCATTTATGAATCACAACAGGTACGCCGCTAGAGGGGACAAAGGTAATGCCTCGGCGTACTGGACGTACTGGGCGATTGTCGGAGAGTGAAAGTTGAAAGCGCGACAAGATGGTGGCGAGAATTAGCTTCATTTCGTACCTCGAAAAGACGGTGCCAATGCAGCCACGAGAACCGCCGCCAAAGGGTAAAAACTCGTAAGGCGACAAGTCGCGGTCTAAAAAGTGCGTGGGGTCAAATTGGGTGGGATTGGGGTAGGCTTGCGGACGGCGATGGGCGAGGTAAATGCAGGGAATGAGAATGGTTCCCGGCTCGAAATCGTATCCCCTGATATTCAGGGTTTCTTTTACCATGCGAGGGACGCAAATCAGCGCAATCGGGTAAGCCCGCAAGGTTTCGGAGCAGACGGCGCTGAGGTAGGGAAGTTGCGCGATCGCTTCTGGAGTGCGATCGCTACCCAAGCCATCTAGTTCCTCCTGTAGCCGCTGCTGTACTGAGGCGGAGGCGTGTATCCAGTGAAATGCCCAGGTGAGAGAGGCGGCGGTGGTTTCATACCCTAGCAGCAGTAGGGAAACCAATTGATCGCGCAGCTCCTGATTAGTCATTTGCTCGCCGTCGGCATCTCGCGCCGCTATCAGCATACTGAGGATATCAGTGCTAGAGCGATCGCTATTAGCACGGCGTTCCTCAATTTCCGCATAAACCAGCTCGTCAATTTGCTGTCGTCGCCGCAGAAAGTTCCCCCACGGACTCCACGCCCCCAAATCTTTCTGCAAGGGGGGAAAGAAGAACTGACTGGAGAAAACAGGGGTGGTTACATCATCAAGAAGCCCACTTAGTAAGGCTTTTACCTGTTCATAGCGCGGCCCTGGTTCCAAGCCAAACACCACGCGTAAGATAATGCTGAGGGTAATATCTGGCATGTACTGGTGGATGAGGACAGAGGCTCCCGGTTTCCAGGATGAAGTAACTTCTTCGGTAATTTCGCAGATGACTTGACCATAGGCTTTCATGCGATCGCCATGAAAGGCTGGCATTAATAACTGACGGGTGCGCTGGTGAGCGCGTCCTTCCTGCAAAATTACCGAGCGATCGCCCATTAGAGGCTGGAAGACGTGGGTGGCGACTTGAAAGTCCAGCTTTTTGGCGGGGAGGGCGAAAATCTCTTGAATTGCTTCGGGTTCGCCAAAAAACACCACAGGTGGGGAATTTAAACCCAGTACCCTGGTTGTAAAGGGATCGCCGTAGCGATCGCGACAGCGATCTAAAAAGTCAGTCGGTTGAGCAACAAGCTGGAGCGTTTGCAACAGCGACGGCGTCCGAGGCCCATCAGGCAGTTTCATCTAAAATTTCTTGAGTCCGGGAATTACTACAAGCCTCGCAAAAAGGCTCTGTTCTATTCCTTATACTCTCAAAACTGACCCCGGAACTGCCAAAGGAAGTAATATCATTCGGGCTACTAAAGTTCTAAAGCCCTATGATTTGCCAAAGCTTGCCACGCTTATTAATATTTTTTAGCTGGTAATCTTTCTCCAAATCCTCTCGCAATTCTTGAGAAGGATTGTATAAAAATACTTCACCGAAGCGATCGGGAATTTCCGGTGTAGTATTACTCTTCGTCAAAATTAACCGCACTTTTTGATCGAGTAGATGACTCAACACTAGTACATCAACTGTGTTAAAAGAATTCGTGTCATTAAGTAGTAGAGGGCTACCTGCTTGATTAATTTGACGAGCAACTTCTGGCATATATTGGCTATGTCCTTTATTCCACCATGCCTCTGCTTGAGAACTGATTAGGCAAGACACGACGCCGCCAGAAATCAGTACTGCCATCACCGCTGACCAGATGCTGCGTTGCCAGAAACTGCGAGAGGTGATTTTCGTAGCCAATAGATAGGCAACAGCTATTTGAATTCCTAAATAACAGGGAATAAAATACCGAGACCTCATCGACCCAGATCCCCCCAAGATCACATCAGGTAAGATCGTCATCGCGGCTGTTGTTCCGATGAAAGTCAAGATAAATAGCCAAATCTTTTCTGAACTATTTTTGTACAGAAAATAAAGAGCATATCCTGCTAATACTAAAATAATAGGAGCTAAAATGTTTCCAAGATTCACATCAATAAAGACTTGTCCCAAATTCCGCCCCCAAGCTACTACTAAACTCGAAAATTCTGCTCTCTGTTGCGCTCCTGATGTTACTGCTTTTACACTGTCTAAGTTAAACAGAATCACCAAAACCCACGGCACGAAAGTAAGAAAACTGATTATCGAAGTAACTAAATAAGTAATAAAAATCTTATTGGATTGAAATCTTTCAATAATAAATACATAAATGGCATGTCCGAAAGCGATAAGCAAAAAGTACAGATGGCTATAAAATCCCACAATTAAGCTAAGGGCGTAAATTAGCCAACTGCGCTTAGTATCAACTCGTAATGCATAAAGAAGTGAAGCACTTGATAGCACGGTAACTACAGTCATTAAACTATACATTCGTGCTTCCTGGGCATACAGGACGTGAAACGGCGAGACGGATACCAGTGCCATTGCTATCCAGGCAACTAAGGGAAGCTCAAATAATTCTCGACATAGCCAATAGAGACAAGGAAAGACTAATAAGCTAGTTACAGCCGAAAAGCTTCGCGTAACAGCGATGGAATTACCAAATAACTGCATCCAAAATCTGGTTAGTAGAAAATAAAGGGGTGGATGGACGTTTCCTACTAAGCTTTTAACTGTACCACTTAAGTTTTTGTCAGAATTTGGCTGTTGATACTTCCGTAGGTTATTAACACTGATAATCTGATCGTTGAAGGATTCTTGAATAAACTCTTCTCTTGTGTAGCCAGAAACTCTTAAAGAAGTAATTGCTTCATCATACCAGTAGACTTTTTTACCCAAATTGACGAATCGAAAACTTATGCCTAATAATAAAGTTATGATCAGAAAAATTCGCAGCCAATTCAATTTACTGGGATAATTTGGATTGACTGTTTGTTTCTGCGGAGGATTTACTATTTGTCTCTGCATAGGTTGAAACCCAAATTTAGGAATTAATTAGATGTCGTTCGCTGCAGGCAAAGCACTAGCCGTTCAAGCCAGCAAAAAAGATTAATTCGGATTACTACGGAATGTTTACACAAACTTTATCCGTATGCCAAGGATTTTTCCGCGAATTTACATAAATTCTCTTTCAGAGACGCTACGCGATCGCTTGGACAATCCCGAAGATTTTGAGCAGATTCAGCAGACGGTGGAAATGTTCAAGGATGTTTTGCCGGAATTGATTGTACAAGATGCCCTATTTCACATGGGTCTGGCAAATCTTCAATCCGTCAGTAAACTTTGATTTAATAGAACAGCACGAAAGGAAAACAACATGGTTGCTACACCATCTCATACAAGCCAAACCTCAGAATCCAAGTTAATGCGCGATCGCGTCGTCCTAATTACAGGTGCGAGTCGCGGCATTGGTGCGGCTACCGCTAAACTCTTAGGACATCACGGTGCCGCCGTTGGAGTTAACTACTACGGCAGTGAAGAGGCGGCTCAACAAGTCGTTGAGGAGATTTCATCAGATGGTGGTCGCGCGATCGCTGTCAAAGCAGACGTCAGAGATTTTCAACAAGTCGATGCAATGGTGCAAAAGGTTTCAGAGGCATTTGGTGCAATTGATACGCTCGTTATCAATGCCCATGCTGGGTTTCCGATGGTTCCCTTTGTGGACTATCGCTGGGAAGATTTTGAAGCGAAATTACTCGGAGAACTCAAAGGTGCCTTTTTTCCTTGCAAGGCAGTTGTTCCATCCATGATTGAACAGAACCGGGGTTGCATCATTGCGGTGAGTAGTAGTTCATCTCGCAATCCTAGCCAGGGGTTCTCTGCCCACAGTACAGCCAAGTCTGGGCTGGATGCCTTTATAAAAAGCCTTGCCTTGGAACTCGGTTCTCACGGGATTCGTGCCAATGTTGTAGCACCCGGATTGACACTAACTGATGCAACAGCAGGTTTGCCGCAGGAGTATAAAGACGCATCCGCTCAAACGGTTCCAATGAAACGAAACGGACTACCGGAAGATGTTGCAAGTGCAATTCTGCTGCTAGCGTCTGAGGAAGCGAGATTTATCACAGGAGCTTATTTGCCTGTCAGTGGTGGTATTCAGATGCTTTAACGGTTGATGACTGGCGTCACCATAGCCCGATACAACCAAAGCTGTCACGCAACCTGGAGTTAGTCGAGTTACTGCGCCAAATTAGAGCACGACAGGGGTGATCGCAGCAGAGAGGTTGCGATCGCTCTATGCTGAGATATCTTGCGATCGCGGGGGCCATTGTCGGCGGACGCAGAACTTTTCCTAGATTGACTGACAAACAATAAGACCGTTGCTCTTAGCGACCATTTTTTCCTCTGCTAGACAAAGGCAAGTTCGTTAAGCTAGAAGAAGAGAACAAGAGCAAGCAGCCTATAAGTTTTTGTGCTTAGCAGTCACAAGATGATACGACCTCCTATTTTTACCATTGACAAAGGACTGGACTTAAGTGCGTAGTACGTTTTACTCTCGCTAAAAACCATTAGTTCTGCAAAGCAATCGCGTTTAGTAAAAAAAGATAAGTGATAAAGCCTGAGATCGTCGTCATTGGAGCATCGGCGGGAGGGATGGAAGCCCTGAAAAAGCTCGTTGCTCAACTCCCCTCCAATTTTCCATGTGCTGTTTTCATTGTTTGGCATATTGCCCCAGCGTATCCAAGTATATTGCCCCAAATCCTGGATCGGGTTTGCTCCCTGCCAGTCGCCCATGCAATTGACAAAGAGGAAATCAAACCGGGACGGGTTTATGTTGCTCCCTCAGATCACCATCTGATTGTCGATTGGGGGCATATTCGAGTCACGAAGGGACCGAAGGAAAATCGCTTTCGTCCCTCGATTGACGTCTTATTCCGCTCCGCCGCCCGGAGCTATGGAAATCAAGTGATCGGGGTCGTTCTAACTGGAATGCTGGATGATGGGGCATCTGGGCTGTACGCAGTGAAGGAGCAAGGCGGGAAAGCGATTGTCCAACACCCTTTTGATGCGCTTCACTCCTCCATGCCTATACAAGCGATGAAAGCGGTAGAGGTCGATCACTGCGTCCCCGTCGCGGAAATGGGCGCTTTATTAGTTCAGATGACAAACGAAGCCGTCGAGAAGAAAGGAGGACATCTAGTGTCTGAGCAGATGGACATTGAAGTCAAAGTGGCGCAGGAAGACAATGCTTTTGAGAGCGGTGTCATGAAGATTGGGAAGCTCTCTCCTTATACCTGTCCTGAGTGCCACGGGATGCTTCTGCAACTGCAAGAAGGCAACCGTATCCGCTTCCGTTGCCATACAGGACATGCCTATTCCCTGAATTCTCTGCTTGTAGAAGTAACGGAGTCTATTGAAGTCTCCCTTTGGAACACACTTCGCGGGATCGAGGAAAGCGAAATGTTAATGAGCCACATGGCTAAACATCTGTACGAAACGAACGATACGGAGATGGCGGAACGATTTTTGCAGAAATCTAAAGAATCAACAAGGCAAGCTAGCCTAGTTAGGCAGGCGGTGATGAGCCACGAAATCCTAAGTCAAGAAAAGATAGCTAACCCGGAGGAGTAGAAGTAGCAACTGACCAAAAACTTAGAATTCGCCTAGCTTTGCCGGAAAAAGAAGTGGGTTAACGCTTCTGAAAACGGTTCAATTTTGAGAGATAAGGGGCGGCGCAAGCTAGGCTGTTTCTCTCCTGCGGTTTTTCCAACTAGATCACGGGAACTGTCATCTGAAAATCGGAGTACCGTGGGTAAACTTTGGGCTTCAAGATTCCCCACCATAGTTGTACTCAGCTTGGTGGTGGGTAGTTTACTACAAGCTTTGGAAGTAGGCTTTGTTCTATTCCTTAGCATCAAGTTTATTAACCTTGCATCTTTTACCTTGCATAAGTGCTGAGGCTCCAGAGATATATGCTCTGCGAACGCTAGGAGTCAATCAATTATGCTAAGGCTAAGAAACAGATACCACGCTCTGCACTGCAATTGTGGAATGATTTATCTGGCTAAAGCCAGCTCCTTAGGTAATAAAATCATTTGTAAAGAATGCGGTCGGACTCCTCAAATAGAAGAACTAGAATCAAAACCATTTTCTTCAAAAACAGTTTTCAACAAATCTCATCATCTGAGCAATTTTCAGCAATCATTAACTTTTTCAAATAGACACATCGTTTTAGCAGCAGTTACCCTTGCCAGCCTACTAGGCATCGTGGTTTATCGCCCTACCATACTACCCCAACAAGCACAGCTACCTACCTTACCAGTATCATTACAGTCTGCACTTAAACCAAGCCGTTCTCCTGTTTCTCTTCCAAACGGCACTGATATCATTCCACCTCAAGATTCAGAGGGTCTGGGAGCGCTAAAGATCGTTAATGGAATGACCGACGATGCTGCTATTAAACTTGTAGATAGTGTCTCCGGTAAGACGCGTCGTTTTGTGTATGTTCAGGCTAATCAAAAAGTGACTATTGAAGGTATTAGCCCTTGTAACTGTATATTAAAATTTACTCTGGGAAAAGATTGGGAGCAAACAAAGCAAAGTTTTTTGCAAAATCCCTCATTTTCCCAATTTAGCAAACCGTTGGATTTTAGAGAAATCGAAAAAGAGTCAGGAGTAGAGTGGATGAAATACGAGGCGACATTACATCCTGTACCTCACGGAAGCGCACGAACAAAGCCAATTAAAGCCAGGGATTTTGAGGATTGATCAGCCGCTCAATAACTGTTATTTCTTAGGAAATTTTCCTGAATAATTTCATGTTTCAATACAAGTTCATGTAGCTAAATGAAGTGAATTACTCATGCTTAAAACCCAAGACCCTACCGTTAAAAAAGTACTTCATGGCTACCCAAACCTAGGGCGTATTAAGGAATCACTCAAAATATTGTACAAACATTTTTCGAGGGAAACCATCTATTCATTCTCAAATAACATTTTGCCTAGCGATGTATCCATACTTCCTGGATAAGATCCTGTCATTGCCTTTCATCGGTTAGCAGGTAAGCTTGTGCGCCATTTAAACCTGCCAGAGGGATCAATTTTAATTAATTTCCGGTGGAACATGGAGAATCTGGGACGGGTTGAACTGACAAGGGAAAATGAGTATCTAGTTGAGTTGCAGGGGCGGTATCGTGAAGACGATCGAGATGTTGCAGCCGTTCTTGCCCATGAGATTACCCATGTTTTTTTATATCGCGCTGGCTTATGGCTTCCTAATACCTACGATAATGAAATTCTTACGGATACAGCCTCTGTGTATCTTGGCATTGGATGGCTTTCTTTAAATGCTTACCGAGTGACTCAGTCTCAACATTGCAGGCTGGAAGAAAGGATAGGATACCTGACACCTGAAGAATTTGGCTACGTGTTGGGTAAACGAGCGATCGCCTTCTCGGAAAAAGTTGATGATTTGATTACCAGTCCGGCGGCAAAGCAGGCATTTAAGGCGGGGTTTAGAAAAGCAAAGTTAGAATATCGCCAGCCGCCACTGCAAGGTTGTAGTCTGGTCAGACGCGGACGGTATTGGTGGAACCGTCAATGGATTCGCACGATTAGTCGCTCCACAGGCTTGAAGGGGCTTTCCCGTTCATTTAATGGCTGTCAATTTGATGTTTCTGATGGGATGAAAGTTGTTTTTGAATGTCCGGCGTGCAGTCAAAAGCTTCGTCTGCCAATCAAGAAAAAAACTGAGGCTCGTTGTGGTATTTGTCAGTCGTTTTTTAAGTGTCAAACGTAATTTGGAATACTAATTTATACGGTTTTAGTGGATAGAAAGGATTTAAGCGATCGCTTATTTCTGCTCAGTTCCAACAGGGTAGGCTCTTCTGCGGCATTCAATTACTTATCAATCACCAGATTTTTGCCATCCACAAGACGAATCCCGATAGCTCTGGATCGCCGCTCACTGCTTCGGGATTCTCCAAAATGTCAGGTTCGTGATGGGGACGGTAGATGTAGACTTTGCGGTTTTTGCGATCAATTAATAAGCCTAGTGATGCACCGTTGTCAATGTATTCCTGCATTTTGTTTTGCAATCCACTGAGAGTATCGCTAGAAGACCGTAATTCAATCACAAAGTCTGGACAAATCGGAGCAAATGAGGATTTTTGTTCTTCAGTTAAGGCATTCCAGCGCTCTAGTTTAATCCACGAGGCATCAGGAGAACGGGTTGCCCCATTAGGCAGGGTAAAGCCTGTACTGGAGTCAAACGTTTCACCTGTGCCATCTTGATCTGCCCAGTTCGCAAGTTGTTGAGCAATTTTAATGTTTCGATTACCTGTATCTGAAAAAGCTGGCGGCATAATAATAACTTCCCCAGTCGCAGTACGCTCAATTCTCAAATCGCGATTGGCTAGACAGAATTCATAGAATTGTTCAACACTCATCGATTTGATCGCAGGGAGATTGACCGTCAGTGGGACGCTCATGCTTTGAATGAGCAGCGTCGTCATTGTTTTGCCTCAATTAAAGTTATTTTTGGACAATGCCCACCCTATAACGATGTTGGGTTTATTTAAGCGCAGCTACTTACTCTGCCCTACACCGCCAAAACAGGCGATCGCTCTTGCTAACGCTTACTTGTGATCACCATTTGCACGCCACCTTGGGGGGCAATGGTTACGCCACGACGCACAGGTTGCACAGGTCGCTTGTCTACCAATGCCAACTGATAGCGAGACAGTACCGTCGCTAAAACCAGCTTCATCTCAAACAGCGCTAGAGCAAAGCCGATACAGCGGCGATTTCCGCCCCCAAAGGGCAAGTACTCGTAAGGAGAAAACTGTCGTTCGAGGAAGCGTTCTGGCTTAAATTGCTGCGGTTCTGGATAGATATCTTCGCGCTGATGGGTCAAATAAATGCAGGGAGCCAGCATGGTCTCAGGCTCAAACAAGTAACCCATAATCTCAATCGGGACTTTGAGGATGCGTGGAGAGACAATGGGCGTAACGGGGTAAATCCGTAAGGTTTCTGAGCAAACGGCGTTGAGATAAGGTAGTCGGGAAATCTCCATCGGGGAAGGATTATCTCCCAGGCTTGCCAGTTCTTGCAGCAACTTTTCTTGCACCGCAGGCAACTTGTGAATCCAGTAAAATGCCCAAGCCAAAGTGGTTGCTGTCGTCTCATGACCCGCTGCCAAAAGGGTGATCAACTCATCGCGTAACTCTTCATCGCTCATCCCTTGCCCTTGCTCGTCCCGTGCGGCAATCAGCAAGGTGAGAATATCTGTAGCGGTGGGATCAACTTGAGCGCGACGTTCGGCAATTTCTGCGCTTAAGAGGGTAGTCATTTCCTGATGGCGCTTTTTGAAGCGTCCCCAGGGACTCCAGCTTCCCCAATCCTTTTGCAAAACATCCAGAAACAGCAAACTGGAGCCTAGGCGAGAACCCGTAAGATTGAGCAAACTCGCTAGGAGTGGCTTGAGTTGCTGGTAGCGATCGCCATCGGCTAAACCAAAGACGGCATGTAAAATCACCTGGAGGGTAATTTCTTGCATCGCGTCACGCGCTCGGAAGGGTTGACCCGGTATCCATTTACTGGCGACTTGCTCGGCAATCTGGCAAATTATCTCACCGTAGGAGCGCATCCGTTCCCCGTGAAAGGGAGGCATCATTAGGTGGCGTTGGAAGGCGTGGCGATCGCCATCGAGTAACAATAAGGAGTTATCCCCCACCAACGGTCGTATCAGTCCATTAGCACGACCAGCATCAAAGGTGTCAGGAGCAGCGGTAAAAATCGCTTGAATCGCTTGCGGGTGGCTGAAAAAGACTAAAGGATTCGATTGGCGCAGTTCGGCTGTGAAGGGATCGCCGTAGCGTTGAGCGCTGCGCTCCATGTAGCCAAACGGATTGGCAATCCACTCCAGTAACTGCAACAAAGGCGGCTGCTGCGAACCATCAGGTAGTACCTGAGACATTTTTCCTCTACCCCATTTTGCTCAGTTAGTTCGATTCTAATGAATTGCCAATGGAGTTAAAAGGATTCAATCCTTAAGTTGTGGGTTGGGAATTCAGCATCAACACGGTACTTGAGTTTAAGAACTTATAACAGTCTTACCAATAACTAATGGCTGATGACTGATGACCAATGACTAATCACTGTAGGATCTACCTAATTGAAGCTAATCCCCATGGGGATATTATTTGAAGAGGTATCTGATCTTATGACCGCTGTTACTCAATCAGCCCCTGGCTTTTGCGAAGGGATTCAGTATTTTGGAGGATCGTTACCGGGATTTGAGAAATTAGGCAAAGAAAGTGCGATCGCCAACGGAAAAAACGCGATCGCCTCTCCTAGCGATCCGGCTGCAGTCTTCCAAACAATGCTGGCTGCCGATGCGTTGCGCTATCTCACCTTGCAGGTAACAGCTAGTAAAGCCTCTGGACATCCGGGAGGATTTGCCAGTATTGCCGATGCCATCGCCGCCCTCGTCATGCTGGGTTACAAAAATATCCTCACAGAAGTGGGACACCACGCCCCTGGGTTTTATAGCAGTATGTTCCTAGACCGCTCCCTGGAAGATATGGGGATTGATACCGTGCAAAAAATGCGCGATCGCTTCCGGGAACACAAAGGCTTGCTAGGACACCTTTCCGGGCAAATTCCCGGACTCCTCAGCCCCGCCGGGCCCCTCGGACAAGGGCAACACTTTGCAATGTCCGGAGCATTACTCCACCGCGACATCCTCTTCCCCGTCACCATTGGCGACGGCGGCATTGGTGAACCGTATGTAATGAGCAGCATGGCGCACTTCCACACCGCCTATCCCGAAGTCACCAACTTCCTCCCGATTCTCGTTTGGAACGGCTACAGCCAAGAACACCACAGCATGGTGTCCACCAAGCCGAACCAAGAAATGATTGAATACTGGGAAGGCAACGGCTTTCAAAACGTCATCTTAATTAATGCCAAAGACTACGACGACGCCAACCAACCCGGCGAATACGTCGATAGCACCGAGTTTTCCCTAGAGAAACGCCTAGAGTTTACCCAAGCCATCCTGGAAGCAACGGATAAAGCCGCTAAGTCTGCCCTCAGCGGCAAACTAACTGTACTCATTGTCAAACAGCTTAAAGGAGCAGGAGTACACGACCGGGGAGCAAAAGCCCACAACCTCTACGGCTACCACACCCTAGACAATGAAGATATCGTCAGCGCCTTAAAACAACGGGCTTTATCCCCCGCCGCTTGGGAACTGGTACGCACAAACTTTGAACGCTCATCTGGCGGCCCCGCCTCCCATCATGTAGTCACGGAAAAAGAATTATCCCTGTCAGATTTAGGAAAATTGCCCCTAGAAGAATTTCCCGTTGCGGGGGAAAAGCAAGTAGCAACGACCACAATGGGAACATTGATTTCCCATGTGGGTAAAAAAGACCCTAGCTTCGTCCTCTCCAACGCTGATGGTAACGCCGCCTCTGGGATTAATAACGTTAACCAAGCCCTGAAAATCCTCCACCCCACCGAGGACGAAGCCTACTACCAAGGGCCAAAGGGTCAGGTTTACGAACCCTTAAGCGAAGATGCTTGTGCAGGCTTGGCAGCAGGCTTGGCATTGTTTGGCGCACGTACCCTCTGGTGTTCCTACGAATCCTTTGCCGTTAATGGTTTACCGATTTGGCAAACGGTGACGCAAGCAATGGCAGAACTGCGTCGTCCTACCCCATCCACCGTTACCCTATTTACCGCCGGAGCATTGGAACAGGGGCGCAACGGCTGGACTCACCAGCGTCCGGAGATTGAAAACTACTTTGCTGCCATGATGCGAAATGGTAATATCTTCCCTCTCTTCCCCCCCGATGCCAACAGCATCCAAGCTTGCTACGAGTGGGCGCTGACGACGAAGAACAAGGGAATTCCGATTATCGCCAGTAAGTCACCCTTGCCCATCCGCACTACCTTCGAGCAAACCCGTCAAGCCTTAAAAGATGGCGGCGTTGTTTTGCACGAAAGTGAAGGCACAAAGAAAGTCGTCTTTGCCGTTATCGGCGACATGACCCTGATTCCAGTCTTTGATGCCGCGACTCACCTAGAAAGCAAAGGCATCGGCGTCCGCATCGTCTCTATCATCAGCCCCCGCCGCCTGTATCGTCCCCACGATACCGCGTCGGACACCTGCTCTCAACCCGATAACCATTTCTTAGATGATGCTGGGTTTGAGAAGATGTTCAGCGGCGATGCCTTAATTGGTGTCACCGGAGGTGCCAGTGCCATGCTAGAACCCCTGATGCTACGCAGCACCGCCAAGCGAGACATCTTCGCCTGGAAACGTGGAGAAACCACCGCCAGCCCTACGGAATTGTTTGCATTTAATGGCTTAACCGCTGAGAATTTGGCAAAACGCGCCGGAGATTTGGCAAGTTAAGTTGAGTTTGATGTAATGGAATGCCCCCACTCAAAATAAACCCAGGTGGGGGCTAACCATAAAAAAGATTTTTTACTGATTAACAGATTGTGAATGATTAAAATCTGCCTAAGAACGAGGTAGCTAAACTTAGATAACGGTCATTGATTCCTATTATTTTAAAAAGAAACTCTCTGCAATATTGATAAATACCACAAAATTAATTCATGTCGAATATTCTCAAAGCTATCAAAACGATTGTTGATAATCCCATGCCAAATCTAGTAAATTACTACGAAAATAAAAACAGAATTAATAGTGTAGGTGATGCTTTAGAATGCTTTGTCAAAGATATATTTGCTGATACTGTATTAGAAACTGATAAAAGTAATAGGTTAGAGAAATATAATCAAGTTTTCTCGTATATAGGCAATTCTAATAACCCACCTGATTTAATTCTAAAAAATGATGATGCAATAGAGGTCAAGAAAATAGAATCTCTAAAAGCGGGTATTGCATTAAATAGTTTTTATCCCAAGTCAAAGTTGTATGTTGACAGCCCTCTACTAACTTCTCAGTGTCGTCAGTGCGAAGATTGGCAAGAAAAAGATATTATTTATGCAATTGGAGTGACTCCAACAAAAAATCTAAAGTTACTGTGGCTTATATATGGTGATTGTTATGCCGCTGATAGAGAAATTTACAAAAGAGTTACTGACAAGATAATCAACGGCGTTTTAGAAATAAAAGACGTTGAATTTTCTGAAACGAGAGAACTAGGTCGAGTCAATCGAGTAGATCCTTTAGGAATAACCTACCTGAGGATAAGAGGAATGTGGGGAATTAAAAATCCTTTAACTGTATATGACTATCTTAACTTTGAAGATAATATCAGTGAAAATGCTCAAGTAATTGCTATTATGAAAAAAAGTAAATACATGGATTTTCCGTTACAAGATAGGCAAGCCATTGAAAATATATTTAAAGATAACTTCAAAATTATAGATGTAAAAATTCAGTCTCCAAATAACCCCGCTAGCCTTATAGAGGCAAAAGTTATAAACTATAAAATCAACGACTCGTTTGTATAAATTAAAAAGTAGGCGATGGATATTGTATCTCTATTTTCAGGTTGTGGCGGACTGGACTTAGGTTTTCATCAAGCTGGTTTCAAAATTATTTGGGCAAATGAATATGATAAATCTATCTGGAATACTTATGAATTTAATCATCCAGAAACAAAACTGGATAAAAGAGACCTAAGAAGCATTAAGCCTTCAGAAATTCCTGATTGTATAGGAATCATTGGCGGCCCTCCCTGTCAAAGTTGGAGCGAAGCTGGTGCAGGGCGCGGAATAAATGATAGCAGAGGTCAACTATTTTACAATTATGTTGAAATCATTAAAGAGAAAAAACCGCTTTTTTTTCTAGCAGAAAATGTGAGTGGAATACTCGCCAAAAAGCACGATCATGCTTTTACAGAGATTTTGTACCAATTTAAAGATGCGGGGTATGAAGTAACTTATAAGTTATTAAATGCTAGCAACTATAAAGTTCCACAGGATAGGAAGCGAGTAATTATTGTAGGATATCAAGAAAGAATGGGAGGGGCGTTTAAATTCCCTGAGGGTAGTAATAGGGTTTTAACGTTGAGAGATGCTATTTATGATCTAAGCAAAATAGAACCTGTACCAGTAGAAAGTGAGGTAAATGAAAATCGCGGAACAATTCCTAATCATGAATATTTGGAAGGCGGATTTTCAAGTATCTATATGTCGAGAAATAGGGTAAGAGGTTGGGATGAACCATCTTTTACAATTCAGGCTGGTGGAAGACATGCTCCCATACATCCTCAAGCAAGAAAAATGATTTGGATAGGAAAGGATCAGTGGAAGTTTGACGAAGATTCGTCTAAACCATCTCGTCGTTTGTCTGTTAGAGAGTGTGCGAGGATTCAGACTTTTTCAGATAATTTTATTTTTAAATACGATCATATTGCCAACGGTTATAAGATGGTAGGAAATGCTGTTCCTGTTAACTTGGCAAAAAGTTTGGCGGAAAAAATGTTAATAGATGTTCAGCAGTATCTAAATTTTGGTATTTGTACAAATTTGCAAACTAAACAACTTGCCACGCAGTTGACGCTGATTAAACCAAGTTTACTTAAATAATTTAACCACTGAAAATTTAACAAAAAAACAGCTAATGTCTTAGAGAATTGTGCGGCTATAGACTCTGCCAATTCATTTAAGCTTGATTGGTTTTGAAGGGCTGCAATAGCTTTCTATCATTAAGATTTAGAGTAGCGATCGCCCTACTGTTATTAGACCCAACGGAGGTAGTGGTGAGCGGCATTCATTACCCCGGCTCTCACAAATCAAGTATCCTCAACAAGCACGCTATTTCCGACGCGGGTTGGAGGGGGCGATCCTTTTCCAGACAAGGCGGCTCAGTACCCCTCCTAGCGCTCCGCCTATGGCTCCGAAGCTCGCTCCCGAAAAGCCGCCAATATAGGCTCCAATAATCGCTAAACCGAGTACAGGCCCTTCTGTAACTTTTCCGGCGATCGCTGCCACTAGAGAACCCGTAAATGCCACAACCAATCCCCAGAAGACTGTGGCAAATAGAGTCATAAGTATTATCCAAAAGATGGCTCCCAGCACGCCTCTAAAGCCGAGCCGCGCCATCATGCTGCTCATTTTTCCAAAAACTGCACCAAATAAAGCTCCTGTGATTGCTCCACCCATCACCCAGGCGATCGCCTTGCCGATTTCTGCCTGGAATAGTCCAAAGAAAAACAAGCAAATAACGACCGCCCAGAAAACTGCCCAAACAGCAGTCCAGAAAACACAGGTGAAACTCATAAATCAGAATCATTTTGCTGTTTAGGCTTCAGACGTTTTTCATACCAGTCCATCAAAGGAGTTGAACTAACACCATGCAAAAGCACCGAGGCGATAACAATCAGGAAAACAATCCAGGTAATTTCTTCCATAACATCTCCTTCAAGCCCCTCAGTCAGACTATAGGTTAAATAGTATAGGGAGCCGACGCCACGAATTCCAAACCAACCCATGAGCCAACGCGTTGCAGGTCGTAAGTTACTCCCCGCCGTGCTTACCCAAGTCCCCAAGGGTCGAATCACAAAGAGCAACAAAACTCCCAGTAACGTCGCATCTCCCAGGTAACGCAGCATTGGTTCAGCGCGGAGAATAGAGCCTAACAGCAAAATTGTCGCCAGTTCCAGTAGTTTTTCAATGCGTTCTGTGAACTCTAACTGAGCCATTCGCTTTTCCTGTTCGCTATAGTAACTTGCCTGTACTGTCACACCTGCAACAAAAACGGCGAGAAACCCATAACCATTGACCACTTCTGTGAGGGAATAGGCGATCAAAATTGTACTGAGGGCAAGAAAATCCTCAATCAACTCATCAGCCGGTCGAATAGCTTGCAGACGCCGCTCAAGCCAGACGATCGCTTTTGCCACCACGATTCCCACGACAATTCCCGCTGCGATCGCCCATAGTAAGTCAACCGCTACCCAGTCTCTAAACCACTGTTGCCAATTATCGTTTTTGAGCAAATAAATCCCAAAATAGACAAAAGGAAACGCCAAAGCATCATTCAATCCGCCTTCAGAGGTCAAACCAAATCGCAGCTCTGTTTTATCTGTAACGCTCTCTAGCTGGACATCGGAGGCTAAAACAGGGTCTGTAGGAGCAAGAATCGCGCCGAGCAAAATCGCGGCTCCCCAGCTTAGTCCCAAAAGCCAATGACTCACAAGCGCGATCGCCACAATCGAAATCGGCATCAAAAACCCAATCAGCCGCGCCGTAATATTCCACGACCACCACTTCAGAGGACGATTCATTTTCAGACCGCAGCTAAACACCGAAATAATTACGACAAGTTCAGTTAGCCGTTCCAGAAAATGAGCATTCGGTTGCACTGTAATCAACCCAGATCCATAGGGTCCCAAGCAAATGCCAACCAGTAAATAGAGCTGAGCGTAGGAAAACGGCAGGCGGGCTATCCAACCTGAACCCAAAGTAACAAAGAGTAAGAGTATACCGATGACCAGTAGGTCGAGGATATAGTAGTCCAAAAGAAATTACGCCTACCTATCAAGATGATGCTGTGAGCTTAACGGTTTTTCCCTGCAGGACAAATCACCTCCCGGCTAGATTTTTGCTCCTTGTCTCCCGGATTAAAGACCAAATAGAGGTCAGAAGCTTTGAGCCGGATAGCTATCCTAAATGAGTTTTAATTTCCAGAGTAGTTTTGCTGAAGAAGATTTATTGCTTGAGGAAGACGTACTTGGGATCAATAAATTTATATTCTGAGAGCGGCTTCAATTAGGTACAAATACCGTGTACCCCAGCACAGTGCAATTGTCCTGCAATCACTAATATCTAGTCAAGTTGTAGAAAATTGCATCAAAGCCTGTTGTCACTGATTTGCATAAACTGTTGGCATTGTAGATATATGAGAATTGCACAAATTGCGCCTTTGTGGGAAAGAGTACCGCCATTTCGCTATGGTGGCATTGAATTAATAGTGAATTTGTTGACAGAAGAATTGGTGCGGCGTGGTCATGAAGTCACGCTGTTCGCCTCTGGAGACTCCCTGACAACGGCTCAACTACACTCAGTTCATGACCGAGCACTGCGGTTGGATGAACAAATCAAAGAGCCAGGAGTATACGAGCAATTAATACTCTCCAGGGTTTATCACCAAGCCGAGCAATTTGATGTGATTCATTCCCACGTTGGCTGCATTGCTCTGCCCTACTGCGAGCTTGTGAAGACTCCCACCCTACACACTCTGCACGGCATCTTCACAGCCGATAGCGAGAAGCTTTTCCAAGAATTTGCCACCCAAGCTTTTGTTAGCATTAGTGACGCCCAACGCCGACCCCAGCCAGGTTTGAACTATATTCACACTGTTTACAACAGTATTGATTTAGACGTTTATCCATTCTTTGAAAAGCCAGCAGAACCTGCTTATCTCGCCTTTGTTGGGCGGATGTCGCCAGAAAAAGGGCCAAAGGAGGCAATCGAAATCGCCCGTGCTACAGGCTATCCCTTAAAAATGGCAGGAAAAATTGACCCGGTAGACCGTTCCTACTACGATGAACAGCTTAAGCCGCTGATTGACGGGAAACAGATTCAGTATCTGGGGGAAGTCTCTCACGAAGAAAAGGCAGAACTCTTAGGAAATGCCAGCGTTACCTTGTTCCCGATCACTTGGCGCGAACCCTTTGGTTTGGTAATGATTGAATCAATGGCAACTGGCACGCCTGTTGTCGCTATGGGCTTGGGTTCTGTTCCAGAAGTCATTGCCCACGGTAAAACCGGGTTTGTCTGTGACTCCTTAGAGCAGCTTGTTGCTGCCGTATCAGATACCATGAAACTCGACCGGACTCTCTGCCGCGACTACGTGGTCAATCGCTTTAGCATCAAGACAATGGTAGACGAGTACGAACGGTGTTATGAAATGCTTCTGGGGAGAGGAACAGATAGTAGTGCTACGGGGCGTAGCCCGGTGACGTACACAAAAAAACTGCTCACTACCCACAACTGATAACGGACGATCTACACTAAAACTTATTGGGCAATAGATTTTTTCTGGCAGCTAGTTGGGGAGATATGCGATCGCGCCAGTTCTCGCAATAAGTTCTAACGTAGAAGCAACGACTCAGGAACGCAAGAGTTCTGTCTTGAGTCGTTTTTGATTTATTAGCATAGCCGATTGTGCAGCGTGCGGACTCCAAATCCCTTGGTGGGGATAATCATTCATCCCTATTCCCCGCTTGCCAGATTGACTAAAGAAGTCTGAAGTATAAAGGATGAAGGATGAAAAGATATTGGTACATGCCTCGCCTCTCGTAGGCAAAAAAAACAAAAAAATTCAATAGTCAAGCCCCATCCCTTTATAAATGGGGTAATTTCATACTTCATACTTCAGTTGACCCGATACACTTTTGTAGTTTGCCGACATACCTAGAGAGGCAATAAGCGTCAGTAAGCAACCCACGGCTAAAAGCGCGTGGGCTTCAGCCCGGATCAAGCCAATCTAAACAAGGGTAATTGCCCTTAAGCGTAGACAAGCTATCCCTGGACTTCCGGGGAGACTTACAGCTCCCCCAAG
>JAHHHJ010000023.1 GCA_019359445.1 Kastovskya adunca ATA6-11-RM4
GGTGGACCCACTCCGACCCATCCCGAACTCGGTGGTGAAACGCTGCAGCGGCGAAGATACTCTGGGGGTAACCCTACGGGAAAATAGCTCAATGCCAGGTCTATATTCTTTAAACAAAAGCACAAGCTCCTTTCATCCAGAAAGGGGCTTTTCTTTTTGTGACACTGACGTAACTTTATTACTCTCTATGGCACTTCTTTGGAGTAAGACAACTTCTAGGCTCGGTAAGGACTTATACAGCCTTTCTCAGTCAGGTGAGGTACAGTAACAGCAATTAGTGAACCAGTTTTCAATATCTTTCAAGGAAACTTGCTCAAATGCCTCTTCAAGTGCTTTTTCTAAGTCAGGATAAGTCCTCGCCTCGAAGGAACGTAGTATGGACTTGACCTTTGACCAAAAGTTTTCAATTGGAGAAAATTCAGGAGAGTAGGGAGGTAAATAAATGAGTCTTGCACCGACCTGACTAATCAATTTTTCAATCTCTTTTCCTAAATGAATTGAGCAGTTGTCCATAATGACGACAGCTCCCTTCCATAGCTTTGGTGCTAATCTCTGGGCAATAAAAGCTTCAAATGTTAAACCATCAACGGCTCCCATAATATTTGCACTAGCTACAACGCCCTTCAAGCCTATGGCTCCAATGATGGAAACATTTTTAACCCCGCTTTTGAGGTCGTTTTCCATAGGCTCGACTACCTTTAGCTGAACGGGCATTCAATCGGGTCAAGGTCAGATATAACACCAGATTCATCCAGAAAGATCAGATTATGAACCAGTATGCCTTGAAGCAATTGCCAAAATTCTACACGCTTGAGCCGGACACGCTCACTTTCTTTTTCGTCGGCATGGAACGTCTTTTTTTTAATGTCAGATCCAATTTATTTAGTGTTCTATCAACCGTTGAGCGACTGACATCAACATTTGCTTGAGCAACTAACAGATTCCACGATTCTTCTAAAGTAGCGTCATTGCGCTCTTCGACCAAACGATGAAGTATGGCAAGATGCTCATTATTCAGCTTACCCCTCTTCTGTCACTCTCCAGTTTTTCGTAGGATTAGTAATTCCCAAAGACAAGGTATGCTGAGCCATGCGGGGGTTGGCGATCGCATTTTGACCAATTTCGTATCTCCAAGAAATTCTACTCAGAAAAAATTGCGTGATCGCTTGTTCCGTCTACGCTCTAGGATTCAGAAAACACAAGGCTTTTCGGAGAGTGACAGAAGAGGGGTAGGGTAATCTCTCATCATGCCTTACTAGGACTAGATTAGCTCATAGTATGAGGTGTCAAGCCATTGGTGGTACCTCTACTGACTCTACCCAAACTTTCAAAACATTCGTATTAATATCCGCTCAACATCCCCCTTCGCTTAGCTTCGCGCTCACAAACTTGGAAAATTAGTAAACCTAAGACAAAATACGCCATACCATTAGCTAGTGCTAGAGCAAACGCCAATAGATTTAATGCTTCGCCGCGTGCCATTAAACCTCGTAACAATCCGGCACCACTAGTCATTGGTAGGAACCAACTTATTACTCGTAGAGAACCAACCCAGGTTTCTGTGGGTACTGCCATGAGAAACAATAGGGCAAACTGGAAAATACCTAGTAACTGCTGAACGCGCTTTAGCAACAAAGCTAAAGACCCCATTGCAAATGCTAGACCATAGGCTCCTAACAGTACTGTAATCAAGGGCAGAATGATCGCTGGAGGAAAGACCAGACGACTGCCAGTCAGTACCATGATGATTAGCAAAACACTGAAAGTTAAACCTAATCGCAGCACAAGACTCGCCAAAGCACGCATTAAAAAAACGATTGGTGCGCCAAATGGGGAGAGAAAAATCTGCTCTAAAGTACCAGTTTGAGATTCGTATTGTAGCCCTAAGGCAATGTCGTTCATGATAAATAGAACTAAGTTCCAAAGCACATAACCGACAACGATCGCATCCAATCGATCGCCAAATTGTAAAGTTGGTCCTGCGATATAACTGGCACTAAGAAATAGTCCATAGAAGATGGAAGTGGTGATGAAGATTCCTCCAATTACCTCCACTGGGTAACGAATAAACTGAATCCAACTCCGTCGAAATTCAGCCAGAAACAATTCAAACATCTCGTTTTTCTCGCACTAGTTTCAAGAATATTTCTGTTAAGTCGGCTTGACCTTTTTTCACCTGTAGCAATGGTAAAGGTTTAAGTATCTCTAAAACTTGATAAAGCCCTTCTGGGCTACCCAAATACATCACTTGCCCGGCTTGTAGGGTGGCTCCAAGGGCGTGTAACCTTTCAATCTGTGTTGGATTTAGTTCGCCCTCAATGACGATCGCGTAAGTATTGCCAGAAAATTGACGAATCAATTCGTGAGTGGGCGATGAGGCAATGATCTCCCCTTTTTGAATAATTGCAACTTGGTCTGAAAGTTCTTCGGCAATATCTAACTGGTGAGTCGTCAGTAGAATTGCGCAACCTTCTTGAGCGATCGCCCGCACCAAAGCCTTGACATTCTGAGTCGCTTCAACATCCAACCCTAAAGTTGGCTCATCTAAAAGTAGCAGTCGAGGTTGGTGAGTTAAGGCAACCGCGATCGCTAACTTCTGCTGCATACCTCGCGATAGGGATTGTACTGGGGCGTGTCGTTTCGATAAAAGGTCGAATTGCTCTAAAAGTGCCAATCCTCGGCGGCGAGCTTCTTTGTGCGTCAGCCCCTTCAAAACTCCAAAGTATTCCAAATTCTCAACCGGAGTCAGTCGCCAATATAGATTGCGATTGCCTTCCAGCACCGCTCCCAACAGCTTTAGGGCTTTGGGGTTATGGTGAGGATCAACACCCGCAATCATTACTTGTCCTGCATCCGGTCTTACCAACCCAGCGATCATCTTAATGGTCGTGGTTTTGCCTGCACCGTTCGGACCCAAGAATGCCAGCACTTCTCCTGGCGCGATCGCCAGAGAAACATCTCGCACAGCTTCTAAGCGTTTGCCCCTAGAGCGGTAGGATTTCCGCAGGTTGTTCGCTAAGAGTGCATTCATATCAAATCAACTACAAAAGGCGAGGATATGATCAATTGATTCGCTTCTGATTGCTCAAATTGGGGAACATGACCACAGTTTTTGATTTTATAAAGTACAGAACCGCTCGCTTGTCCTACTTGAGGAAGGAAAATTGATTGACGCTCGATTTGTTGAGCAAGCGCAACTGCTGTTGGTTTCTTCAGTTGCGAGACCTGGGAAGGGAGAAACGTAGAGTACATAAAACTTAGCTTAACGCTCTCTAAGGATTGATGGCAGAACTCACTAGCCTCTTCTCTCTCCCTCTGCGTAGGCATGTGGTTCGTTCCTCAATTAAACCCCAGCAGACTGCAAATAACGCCACAACAGCCCAATCACTAACTCTGGCTGCTCCAAATGCGGTAGCACCCCCGTCCCCGCGATCGCCTCAAATTCCCTAATCGCTTGGGAATTCAAACTCGCCAATCGCCGACCAAGTTTGATATTAGTAAACTGTGCCTCCTCCCCCCAAAACATTACAGTGGGCACCGTTAACTGCCTGATATACAATGCTAAGTCAAAGTAAAGGTCGCCCCGAAGGAAAGCAAGCGCCGCGTATTCTGCCTTCGGTTGCTGTGCTGATGCTAAATAAGCTGCCACCATTTCATCAGAGACTCGCTCTGGGTTGGCGAAGAGAAACTGCACCAAAAAGTTACGCACTGCCAGATCGTTTGTTGCTCCTAGCGTGTAAATCAGACTGTTCAACAGTGGAGTTCTGATTACATTTAGCGGTAACCTGCGTCCCGAATCCTGTCCAAAATCAGCGAACCCTGAAGGACAAACCAAAAATAGTGATTGAAATAACTCTGGACGCTCAACAGCGAGACGAATGGCGATCGCCCCCGTTAAAGAAGACGCTACCACAGGGACTGGCGAATCAGCCGCTTGGGAAATAAACTCCGCCAATGTTATCAAATAATCATCCACCTGATAGTCCCGCACTGGGTGGGCTGATTGTCCCCAGCCAATCAAGTCAGGCGCAATGATCCGGTGAGTAGCGGCAAAAGCGGGATAAACCTTCGACCATTCGTAAGCCGAAGCCCCGCCGCCAAAATTGTGTAAAAAGATGAGTGGAGGTAAATCTTCCTCCGTTGTCCAGGGTGCAGCGGTTTGAGTGTAATACACCATCAGTCCTAAGGAGGTGTTGCTCACCTTTTGCCCGAAACCAGGAGGTTGAAAGAGCATGAATTATGGCGATCGCGACCTTCTTATGTTCTTGTGAAACTGGTACTGTGGCAAGTTAGCAAAGTCACAGCACAGGCAGCCTACAACGCCGTTTTTAATTATCAGAATTTATCTTCGTTTTCCTTTGTGCGTGCCCTTTGTGTCTTGGCGATTGATTAAATTTGTATAGCCATAGAGTGAAGTTCGCCAATGTGTGACTAGATAAACTAAAAAAAACGCTGAAAAGGCGATTATGACAGACAAAAATCGCTCTCAATGGGATATAGGCAGATTTTTGGATACACTGACCTATTTTGAAGTTATTCCTTTTATTAGCTGTCTGAAACGGCTTTTTACAGGTCGTGCAAACCCTAAACAAGTCAACCGAGGTGGAGAAAGACGAGTGGGAGTAATTCTAGTTGCTGGGGCAACAGGTGGTGTCGGTAAGCGAGTTGTACGGCGACTTTTGGAACGAAACTACAAAGTCCGTGCCTTAGTCAGAGATGCCAAAAGAGGACGGGAGATGCTAGGTGAAAATCTGGAACTGTTCGAGGCAGACATCTCTATCCCGGAGACACTAACACCAGAGTTGATGTTCAACGTTAGTGCCGTAATCTGCTGCACGGGAACTCGTGTTCAGCCTGTGGAAGGCGACACTCCCACCCGCGAAAAGTACTACCAGGGCATCAAGTTTTATATGCCAGAAGTCGTTGATAGCCCAGAAGTAGTGGAATACCAAGGCATCAAAAATCTGGTACAAACGGTTGCTAAACACATAAAACCCACCAGCGATAGACTCCTGTTTGACTTCAAAAACCCTTCAGACGACCTGAAAGAAAGCTGGGGTGCTGTTGATGACGTGGTGATGGGGGGTGTTAGTGAGAGTTCTATCCGACTAATAGATAATGCCGCACTATTTACGGGTAACGTATCAACTCAGAACTCAGGCGGCTTTGTCTCCGTCCGCACTCGCAACTTTGAACCGCCGCTAAATTTAGCCGGATACGACGGTATGGAACTGCGTGTAAAAGGTGACGGTCAGCGATACAAATTCATCCTACGCACCGAAGCCCGTTGGGATGGCGTTTCCTACTGCTGTTCTTTTGATACTGAAAAAGATAGCTGGATTAATATACGTATCCCTTTTGAATCCTTGACTCCCATCTTTCGCGCCAAAACCCTGCCAGATGCTCCGCCGTTTGATGTTCAAAACATTTACTCCGTGCAATTAATGCTCAGTAAATTTGAGTATGACGGGGCACTCAACCCGAAGTTTGAGCCGGGTAACTTTGCTTTGCAAGTCGAGTCTATTAACGCTTATGGCGGTGCACCAAAGCCACAGTTGATCATGATTAGTTCTGCTGGCGTCACTCGTCCAGGACGTCCTGGCATTAACTTAGAAGAAGAACCGCCCGCCGTGCGGATGAACGACCAACTCGGAGGTATCCTGACTTGCAAGTTAAAGGGAGAAGAGTGCGTCCGCGACAGTGGAATTTCTTACACGATTGTCCGACCTTGTGCTTTGACGGAAGAACCCGGCGGTAAGGCGTTGAGCTTTGCCCAAGGCGACAACATTAGAGGTCAAGTCAGCCGAGAAGAGATTGCCGAACTTTGCCTGCAAGCATTGGAGGAACCTACGGCTTGCAATGTCACCTTTGAAGTCAAAGAGGTGGAAAATTCTAGTGCGATCGCTTCTGATTGGAAAAGCCTATTTGCTGCCTTAAAACCAGACCAAGAAATGGAGCAGGCTAGATAACCAATCACTAACTAGCCAGCGGTTCAGACGCCTGAGACTGAAGGAGAAACATCAACTCATTAATTCCCCGTTGCAGATGTCGCGTCACCGTCATCGGACTAACTCCAATCCGCTTTGCCGCATCCTTACGTGGCAACTCCCCTAAATAGACAAGCTCAAGAGCCGCTTGGGTTTTTGCTTCTAGCTGACTCATTGCTCCCTGCAACTGTTGTCTGTCTTCTTCTACATGCTGCAAAGCTTGTCCGTAAGTATCAGGGAGTGTGTCTCCCAAAGTTAAAGAATAATCGACTTGCTGACTGACCGTTGCATCCAAACTCAAAGGCAAACGATTCTGAGCCGCTAACTTACTGTCTCGCCATTCTTGAAGAGAGACTTGAAGACTTTGAGCAATTTCAGCATCCTTGGGGAGGCGTCCCAGGGTCTCTGTTAACTGCTTGCGAACTTTTTGACCTTCCCGTTGGAGTTCTTGCCAGCGTCGGGGAATCTTCACCGCACTGCCTTGGTCGCGCAGAAAATGCAAGATTTCACCGCGAATATAAGGAACAGCAAAAGAACTAAACGCGCAGCCTTGATGGGGGTCAAAACGTTCAATGGCACGAATCAAACCAAGATAGCCAATCTGTTCTAGGTCTTCGTAAGGCTCCGTACACTGTTGCTTTAGCCGATGAGCAATCTTCCGTACTAATCCGGCGTTGAGCTGCACCAATTGATTACGTAATTGAACGGAGGGGTTCCGGTAATAGGTAATCAAAAGTTCCATTCCCTGAAAACGTAAAGACTGAGTTGCCATCATTAAAAAAAGCCCCAGAACTAGAAACCCATCCCTGCTTGTCACCGGAATGATTGAACTATCTGGAACTTATTGTCTTCACACAGCAGCGAACAAACCATCGTTCTTCTACGGAAATAAGCACAGGGGAGTTGATCTGTCTACGCACAAACACGCAAACTGTGCTTTTTGGGGCAAAATCTGACTCATAAACCCCTTTTTATGCTTTGAGCTTTTCCCGCCTCCTATTGTCTTAAAAATGGGAGAGGGGAACCCAATTTTGTAGGACGGCTGGATTCACACGCAGCTAACAAGGCGGCAATATAGACTGGCGGTTCTCTCGACTAGCGAATCAGTCCTAGTCTCAGCCAAAATAGAAGTAATCCTCAATTTCTGCTCATAAACTACTAAATAATTATCAAAGGAAATCT
This sequence comes from Kastovskya adunca ATA6-11-RM4, assembly GCA_019359445.1. Classification (GTDB taxonomy): domain Bacteria; phylum Cyanobacteriota; class Cyanobacteriia; order Cyanobacteriales; family Coleofasciculaceae; genus Kastovskya; species Kastovskya adunca. The sequence continues at coordinate 7,170 of JAHHHJ010000023.1, forward strand.
CATGAGCAATACTAGTAACTTTCGTGAAGCCTTTCGGAAAGCCAAAGGTCACGAACTAGTTGGTCCTAATGTCATTGCCAATGCTCTCCCCTACGTAGGTGGCGGACTAGTCTTGACTGCTCTCGGAACCTACGGGGGCTTAGGAGTCATCAATACGTACCCAGGGCTGTTTATGCCCACCTTCATTGGAGCGCTAATTGCCGAACTGGTACTCTTCTTTGTTGCCCGTGGTGTTGCGGAAAAAGGAAACAATGGTGTTGCACTGCCCCTGCTGGCGCTTTATAGTCTCCTCTCCGGCTACACCCTGAGCGGGATTGTCTTTCTCGCCCTGAGTTCATCGGGAGTCGGTCTGCAAGGCATTGGCATTGCCGCCCTTGGATGTGGAGTAACCTTTGTCGCCGCCCGTCAAATTGGCTCAAACCTCTCTGAGGAAGACGGCATGGCGTTGACCAAAACAATACAGCTAGGCATCATTGCGCTGCTAGTTGTTATGGTTGGTCAACTACTGTTTGCCGTGTTTGGCGGCACGACGCCTACTTTCCTAGAAATTGCTATTTCTGGTATAGGCGTCTTTTTGTTCGCGGGTGCGGCTGTGGTTGATTTTTTTATCCTGCCACGCACTTACCGGGATGATCAGTACTTACCTGCGGCTTTGTCGATGTATCTGACCTACATCAACTTGTTCATCTTCATTTTGCGGTTGCTCATCGCCCTGAATGGTCGCGATTAACTCAAAGTTATAAAACTCAACTAAGAAGGGGTGCCGAAGCTGTACCCCTTCTTTGTCGCTAGGATAGACTCTCTCTCGTTAAGATCGATTCATTAGGACGCGCTCACAGTCGCAAGGAAGTGAAATCATCATGGAAACCTTAGAAATTAAACGCGAAGTCGAAACGTTGTCAGAGCGCCTGGGTAAAACCCAGGACTATCTTTGACGTACCTGCTCTGCAAGCAAAGATTCAAGACTTGGAACAGCAGGCAGCTCAACCGGATTTTTGGGACGACCAAACCGAGGCCCAGGAGACGCTGCAAGCACTCAATGACTTAAAAACAAATCTTTTGCAGTATGAGCAGTGGCAAGCCAGCTTGGAAGACGCCAAGGCAGTGCTGGAGCTACTGGAATTAGAAGCCGACGCGGCATTACTAACTGAAGCGCAAACAAACTTAAGCACGCTTAATCAAGAACTCGATCGTTGGGAGTTGCAGCAGTTACTATCTGGCCCTTACGACGCAAAGGGAGCAGTACTGACGATTAATGCTGGCGCTGGTGGCACCGATGCGGCTGATTGGGCGGAAATGTTGCTGCGGATGTATACCCGCTGGGGAGAAAGTCATGGCTATAAGGTAACTTTGGCAGAACTTTCCGAAGGTGATGAAGCGGGGATCAAGTCTGCAACTCTAGAAATTATGGGGCGGTATGCCTATGGCTACCTGAAAGCTGAAAAAGGAACACACCGACTGGTGAGGATTTCACCATTTAACGCTAATGACAAGCGGCAGACGAGCTTTGCTGGTGTGGAAATAATGCCCGATGTGGATGGTTCTGTTGAGCTTGATATTCCGGAAAAGGATCTGGAAGTTACGACGTCTCGTGCTGGCGGGAAAGGTGGGCAAAACGTCAACAAGGTAGAAACTGCTGTACGCATTGTACATATTCCCACAGGTATTGCGGTGCGCTGTACCCAGGAACGATCGCAACTGCAAAACAAAGAAAAAGCCCTCGTTATCTTGAAAGCCAAGTTGTTGATAGTTGCCCAAGAGCAACGGGCAGCAGAAATTGCGGAAATTCGAGGCGATATAGTAGATGCCGCTTGGGGTAACCAAATTCGCAACTATGTCTTCCATCCTTATCAGATGGTAAAAGACTTACGCACCAACGTGGAAACTACCGCGATCGCGGATGTGATGAATGGTGAGATTGATCGCTTCATTGAAGCCTATCTCCGCCAGGAAAATCAGTTGGTTTGACCCTAGAGATTTTTAAGTCAACTGTTACATTGAAGTTGACTAGTAACTTGTGTCCCTGATTTAACGCAGATTTCTATGAGTAATTCCACCTCACCGAGTAAAATCCCTGAAAAATCAACTTCTTCCAGTGAGCCACAACCCAGTTTTATCAAACTGGCGATGCGGAATATGGTACGTAAAGGCGGCAAATCTCTACAGCACTTTTTCCTGACAACCGTGGGATTGCTCGCGGTTTTGGTGGGACTTGCCTACTTAACTCATTAAAAACTCATGACGCCGCCCCTAGATACAGAGACTTTAGAGATAGAAGTCAGCGTACAGGATTGTTTTTTTACAACAGTAAGGGATTCTGAGTTTGGCGATCGCCCAATTTCTGAGGAAACCTGGCGCATCTGGTTGTGTCAATGGCTCAAAGCCATGCAGTCAGATCTACCAGAAGCGATCGCCTATGAACTCAGCCTTCGTCTCAGCGATGATACAGAAGTTCAGGAACTCAACGCTCAGTACCGTCACAAAAACCAACCCACCGATGTATTATCCTTTGCCGCTTTAGAGGTAGACTACCCTCAATTTTCTGAAGAAGTTCGTTTATCAATGCCCTTGTATCTCGGCGACATTATCATTTCTGTTGAGACAGCCCTTAAACAAGCTCAACAACAAGGACATACCTTACAAACAGAACTTGCCTGGTTAGCTGCCCACGGTTTACTTCATCTTCTAGGTTGGGATCATCCAAACGACGAGAGTTTAGAGGCGATGCTCGACCAGCAAAAAACTTTACTGCAAACTATCGGTATTACTGCTCCCAAACAGTAGCCTCCTATTCTGGCAGTGTCAGTGTAGGATGATTACACCCATGCGTCTAATAACTGCTATCACTACGATGTTAATGATCAACATCTACGCTAAACTTCCCTGAAAAAGGCTTGGTCTACTGATCGCCAACTCTTACCTGTTAATATTTCCGTCAATGTCCCAAGAAATTTCAATGCCGACCTCAAAGCGCTCCGATCAGGCAGGGAAACCCGACCGGGATTTAGCTTGGCAGATTGCTCCCAACTTATTGGTTAGTTTTAAATATGCCTGGGCTGGAGTCCGTTACGCCTTTATCACCCAACGCAACTTTCGCATTCATATAATAATTGGCACCTTAGCGATCGGCTTAGGTGTCTTTTTACAATTAGAACCTATAGAACTTTCAGTGATTGGGCTAACGATTGGGGGAGTACTGGCGATGGAGTTACTGAACACTGCCATTGAGTCGGTCGTTGATTTGACGGTGAAGCAGTCCTACCATGAGCTTGCTAAAATTGCGAAAGACTGTGCCGCAGGAGCCGTACTAATTTCAGCCTTAGCAGCTGTATTAGTTGCCTGTGCATTGCTGCTTCCTCCCCTGTTTACCTTAATTGTGTCTAATTTTTTCATTTAAGAAGAAGACAGCAGGAGTATGAATTTTGATTATCGTAATTGATAACTACGACAGTTTTACTTATAACTTGGTGCAGTATCTAGGAGAACTAGGTGCTGAGTTGCCAGTTGCCTCTGAGATTCAGGTTTACCGGAATGACCAAATTGATATTGAGAAAATCCGGCAGCTAAAACCCGATGGCGTCGTGATTTCTCCGGGCCCAGGGCGTCCGGAAGATGCGGGAATTTCTCAGGAATTGATTCATCAACTCAGTTCCACCCTGCCTATTCTTGGTGTCTGCTTAGGTCACCAAAGTATGGGTCAAGTGTATGGCGGTAAAATTGTTTTTGCACCCGTCTTGATGCATGGCAAAACGTCAGAGGTTTATCACACAGGTGTCGGCGTCTTCCAAGGACTCCCCAATCCTTTTACCGCCACCCGGTATCATAGCTTGGTAATTGATCGCGATAGCTGCCCAGATGTCCTGGAAATTACCGCCTGGGTTGAGGATGGCACGATTATGGGTGTAAGGCACCGGAACTATCCTCACATTGAAGGCGTCCAATTTCATCCGGAAAGTATTCTGACGGCTTCCGGAAAACAGCTCCTACGAAATTTCTTGGAATCACTTTAGCGATTCCCCCAAAAGGGACAACTGACAAGACAGACAACTGATAACGGACAAAAGTTTGATGAAACGGCGAAAGTTGATACGCTACGCTGGAGCAAGCTTGCTCGCGGCGGCAGGGACAGGATTGGCCTCAGGATTTCAGTCTTACCAGGCACAAACCAACGATAGTCTTTCAGTGCAATGGCTAGGTCATACCTGCTTCTTGTTTACGGGAGGTGGTATGCGAGTTTTGGTAAATCCCTTTCGACCCGTTGGTTGTACGGCTGGGTATCGTCCGCCAAAGGTAGCGGCAGATATCGTTTTAATCAGTAGCCAGCTTTTTGATGAAGGGGCCGCCGAAGGATTACCAGGACAGCCAAAGCTCCTGTTTGAACCGGGTGTGTATCAGCTGGGCACCCAATTTCAAGGTATCAGTAGCGCTCATGACCGCGAAGGAGGACGGCGCTTTGGTAATAATGTGGCTTGGAAATGGACACAAGCAGGAATTGATATCTTGCACATGGGTGGGGCAGCAGCACCAATTGAGATTGAGCAGAAGATCCTCATGGGGCGTCCTGATTTAGCGTTCATACCAGTAGGTGGTGGACCAAAAGCCTATAACTCTAGCGAAGCCAAACAGGCAATGCAAGTGCTTAATCCTAAAATCACCATTCCTACGCATTACCGAACAGCAGCGGCTGATGATAATGCCTGTGATATTGTGGCGGTAGATGAGTTTTTAGCCTTAAGCGAAGGAACGCCCGTGCGTCGAGTCAGTAGCAGTACGCTGACTTTAAGACCTGCTGATTTGCCTCAAGATAGCTCGGTGATTCAAGTGATGAGTTATCAGTTTTAAGGAAAGAAAGAAGTTTTGAGGGTTGAATTTTAAGTCAGAACGTTTCAACTCACAACTGATCAGTTTTTAATCAATCTGCGCCTCCCTTTATAAACAGCAGTGAATAGTGGAGAGGCGTTTTTTAATGCCCAATTTTCCTAGATAACCGTTCATTATATAGGAGTATTTAAGGCAATCAGGTCGCTATGCAAGCAGAGTACAAAGCTCGTCGCGAGCAGTTGATGGAGAAGATTGGCACGGGAACGGCTGTGTTTCGCAGCGCCCCGATGGCTGTCATGCACAATGATGTTGAGTATGTGTTTCGACAGGATAGTGATTTTTTCTATTTAACGGGTTTTAATGAACCAGAAGCGGTGGCTGTATTAGCACCGCATCATGAAGAACATCAATTTATCCTGTTTGTGCAGCCGAAAGATCCGGAGAAGGAAGTCTGGACAGGCTATCGCACGGGAGTAGAAGCGGCGAAAGAAAAATATGGGGCAGATGAGGCTTATCCGATTGCGGAACTCGACGAGAAGCTACCTCAATATTTAATTAATGCCGATCGCATTTACTATCATTTGGGACGCGATCGCGATTTCAATCAAACTCTCCTCACTCACTGGCAACGCCTGATGATGGGCTATGCCAAACGCGGTACGGGACCAATAGCGATTGAATCCACTAACCCGATTCTCCACGCGATGCGGCTGGTCAAAAGCCCCTCAGAGTTGGAGATGATGCGGAAAGCCGCTGCAATTTCCGTAGAAGCTCATAACCATGCTAGACACTTCGCCCAGCCGGGACGTAATGAGTACGAAGTTCAGGCAGAAATCGAACACCTTTTCCGTCTACGGGGCGCAATTGGCCCAGCATATCCTTCGATTGTGGCGTCGGGAGCAAATGCTTGTATCCTGCACTACATCGAGAACAACCGACAAATGCAGGACAATGAGTTGCTGCTGATCGATGCGGGTTGCGCCTATGGGTATTACAACGCTGATATTACGCGTACCTTCCCAGTTGGTAAGAAATTTACGCCGGAACAAAAAGCGCTGTACGAGATTGTTTTAGAAGCACAACTTCATGCAATCGCCCAAGTCCAACCCGGCAACCCCTATAATTTATTCCACGACACAGCCGTGCGGGTATTGGTTGAAGGTTTAGTTGATTTGGGAATTCTCAAAGGAGAAATTGACCAACTGATTGAAGAAGAGAAGTACAAGCCTTACTATATGCATCGTACCGGACACTGGTTAGGGTTAGATGTCCACGATGTCGGCGTCTACAAGCACGGTGAGAACTGGCAAACCTTGCAATCTGGTCATATTGTCACCGTCGAACCGGGTCTTTATATTGGGTCTAATGTAAAACCCGCAGAAGAACAGCCGGAACCCCATGAACGCTGGCGCGGTATTGGCATTCGTATTGAAGATGATGTCTTAGTCACCCCTGAGGGACAGGAAGTGCTGACGGCTGGCGTACCTAAATCAGTGGAGGAGATGGAACGGTAGTTCGTGAGGTAGAGGATTGAGGTACGGGCGCACGCCGTGCGCCTTCAGAAGGTGGTTGAAAAGTTGCCACCTCTTAAATAATCCTGCTCATATAAAAAAAGAGACGCGATAGTCGTCTCCGCGTCTCTTCATTTGATTAGGCGGGGTAAATCCGCAGGCGACGGTTGGGTTCATCGCCAAAACTGTCAGATCTCAGGCGGTAGTGTTCGACTAACTCGTGTTGCATTTTCCGCACTTGTGCCGATCGCGGCAATAATTCCACCGGTTGCCCTTTGGGAATCACAATTTGTTCTACCGCCAGACGCGCTTCTTCTAGTGCTTCAATTTCGTCTTCACTGCCATTGTGGGTGAATAAGCGCATGTCAGCCGCATCTGGGATCTTCGGGTCATCCATATCCAACAGTCGCCGCAGAGCGCGGGTAATCTGAGGGATGGTGCTAGCTTTCACCGCATGAATCGGTACCTGACGGGCTTGTGCCATCGTTCGCAGCTTACCGTGGTTTTTCACATGCGATCGCAACCCTAAAATTGCATCGGCGCTGTCTATATCCTTGGTAATCGCCACAGGCAAGTTCAGCACCCGAATCACTTGCTCTAACTGATGACGGCTAACTCCATAGGGATAAATGTGCAGGGGGAAGTCCTCGCCATTTGGCCCGGCATACCGCATCCCGCTCCCATCATCTTGCTGCTGCCAGGATTTATTCAGCAACCGATCGAAATCGCTACTCTCTGATGACCACACCGGAGTCTGACGCTCTAGGGGGCGCATTTGTCCTGATGCCCGCCAACCCGTCGGTCTAGGTGGGGCAGATGCCGCAACGCTTCTATCCGGTCGGATAGCCACCGGGGCGTTAGGAAATTCACGAGTAATGGCAACTTTACCGTTGTCATTAACCGTCCTCACCTGCGGATTCGGCTGACGATCGCGTAGCAACTCATCCACGGTGTCAGCGACACTTTCGTGCACCACCCAGCGCTGCCGTTCCAGCATTTCCACCGCAATTTCAAACGTTGGCGGTGCCTTGCGTTCCAATACCGTTTTCTGAGAACCCCGGCGTCTAGCTTCATCATCGCCTAAGGTGACTGCCTGAATACCACCCACCAAATCGGATAAAGTCGGGTTTTTAATTAAGTTTTCGATCCGATTACCATGGGCAGTTCCTACCAGTTGCACTCCTCGTTCGGCAATGGTTCTTGCCGCCAAGGCTTCTAATTCTGTACCAATTTCATCAATGACGATGACTTCTGGCATGTGGTTTTCTACCGCCTCAATCATCACCTGATGCTGAAGTTCTGGACGCGCAACTTGCATCCGTCTCGCCCGACCAATCGCTGGGTGGGGAATATCTCCATCCCCCGCGATTTCGTTAGAGGTGTCAATAATCACCACTCGTTTCTGCAAATCGTCAGCGAGGACTCTGGCAATTTCTCGCAAAGCCGTTGTTTTACCAACACCCGGACGCCCCAACATCAGAATCGACTGACCTGTTTCTACCAAGTCGCGAATCATGGCAATCGTGCCAAAAACAGCACGACCGACACGGCAGGTCAAGCCAATGATTGTCCCAGTACGGTTGCGAATAGCGCTGATTCGGTGCAGCGTTCGCTCAATCCCGGCTCGGTTATCACCGCTAAAGCTGCCAACTCTGGCAATGCAGTAGTTTAGCTGTTCCTGGGAAACAGGCGCTTCCAGGAGATACTCCGCCTGATCTTGAAAGCGCACCTCTGGCAAGCGCCCTAAGTCCATGACGACTTCAATTAAGTTGTTGCGTTGGGGGTGTTTCTCAACCGCAGCACGAATCTCATCGGGCAGAATATCGAATAATTTTTGCAGATTGTCTGTAATCTGCATTCTCCCTGAGTTGTTCGTTTCGTCCTCGGTTGGTGAGAGTTGATCGGAAAGTTGTTGATCCAAAGGGTTGATACCGTCGAAATTCACCATGATGCTTGTATTAAATACAGCGATCGCTGTTATCGTCAGTAGGTTTATATGAGCAGGAAATTTGTTTAGCTCGTGTTTATTAATCAGGTACGGACTGCGGTACAGGTGTCAATAACTTCAATTGATTGACTAGAGAACTTGCCTGCGCCACAGCCTGCCAGAGCAACTCCGGCACCTGTTCGAGCTTACGGTGGGACAATGGGTTGGAATTTGTAATCGAATTGGTATCAACATCTTCCCCCTTGAATTTTTCTAACTCATCTAAAACTGGTGCTAAGAGAACGCGGGCATAGCTTCCATAAGCCACACCAGCGATAAAGGGATTGGGCACTAGTGATTGGTAATGGGAAAAAGAGTTCTGAGGAGTATCAATAGTTTGTTGCACTCCTGCGCCCCCATGCCCCTGCTCTCGATCCTTCAGCAATCCCGCTGACTGAAGCTTAGCAACCGTACAATCATTGGTGCCACCAGCAAGCTGTACATATCCCGGTAAATTGGCAGCGAGGACTTTTTGACCAAGTTTGACAGCGGCGCGAGTAGTTCCCGAACCAATATCACCGCTCATTGGACGACCATCGGTTTGCCAAATCAACGCACAAGGCAGAGGCATCATCAGCTCATGCAGAGTCCACAAATAGTCAAGCAGATTCTCGCCATCTGGACAGCTAATGGCTATCAGCTTAAGTTTGCCTACCCACGGTTTGATGCTCGACCAGAGCCGTTTAAAATCTGCTTCATGTCCGACTTTGGTGTGAATTTCCAAAGCATCAACACCGCTTTGCCAAATCAGAGGAGCGATCGCCTCTGGTGTATACACATAGGAACGAGCAAAAATTAGCTGTTGAGGACATACAGGGATACAACGACCGCAGCCGTAGCAGCGGCGATCGATTACTCCCGAAGCCGCAATGCCCGAATCCGAAAAGGCGATCGCTTGTGCTGGACAAACCGACTCACAAGGGCGAGGACAGTCCGTAGGACACGCTTCTGGATCAAACTCGGCTTTGCGAAAGTGGGGGTCTTCACCATCATTCAAGCTCACCATCAGCCACGGTAAGCTCCGGAAGCCAAAGCCTTGCGCTTGAGCAACCTGAGCAAATTTCCCAGCCGCTTGTAGGGCGTCTTTCGCCGCCGCAATTACCACCGGATCAGCAGCAACATCAATACAATCAGCCCCGGCAAGCGTATAAGCCAAGGTAAGATTCCGAACAGCAGGGAGGTGTTGAAAACTAGCTCCGCAGATTAGCTTGAACCAGTGACCCTCTCTGAGAGAATGTAAGGGATAGTACATATCAATCACCCTTCCATGCTAAATCTTTGCTAAGAAAATGGGGAAGTGAAATTCCCGATTCTGTCCTGAGGATGACTGCCGAACCCTCAATAACAGAGAACACTCGCCCCCAGGGCAATAAGACATTTTCACTGAACCCCACAGATGTGACGAACTATACCTAATCTCTCCCCTAAATCTAGGAAATTTTAGCTACTTTCATTAAACGCGAAAAAACGGTAAGGAAAATTTCCCCACCGCTAATTGATCTTTGTGACTATATATTTACAAATACAAGATTTGAGAAAACGTTCTCCCCTTAGTCACTAACAGCGTTGACCAGTACCTCTACCAGCGTTAGGTTCTCCATGTCATCGAGGGTAATCGTATCGATAATATCGAACTTCGCCCCAGCACCTTGCAAGTCATCATCTAAGACCTGGAGAAATCGAGTTGCCGTTGCATCGCTACCCACCTGAATCAGGGAAATGGCAAGTTCCTCATCCCGTTCCATATGCCGAGAAGCTTCAACAATCACTCGCATAACAGCTTTGCGGTCATCGGGTTCTCCATCGGTAATCACCAAAATCGTTTCACCGTTAGGTTTTGTTTGTCCTGCTGCCTTACGCTGGAAATAGCTATCCGTGGCATCTTTCAGCACACTGGCAAGGTCAGTTCTACCCATCGGGTCGTTTTCCTGAAAAATCTGGGCAACCTTATCAGACGTCACATTATCGTAGCGTTTGAAGCGGCTGGAAAACATGTAAACCGTAATGCCATCAGGGTCAAACTGTTCGCATTTACGGGCGAGTGCCAAAGTAGACTCCTGCGCCGTTTGCCAGCGGTCTTTACCCCCCGGCTGATCAGGAGTAGACATACTGCCGCTTTTGTCCAAAATTAACGTGTAATCACGGTCTTCCACCAAGGGAACCTCCTATTCGGGATCGCTCAAAAGCCAATTGTTATGGCTACTTCATACAGGCTATACGAAATCTCACTGCATCCAGTGACAAAAAGTAAACACCATTCACAAGATAGAGCCTGGTTGTTAATACCCTAATTCAGGGTTTTAGTTTCTCGTAGCGCTTGCAAGTAATCAATAGCTGCTTCTAACTTGGAAGAATAGGAGTAGGAAAACTCTTCAAACCACAGCCCTTCTTCCGAATGAAGATTTAAGTTTTTTAGCCACTCCTGCGCTTGCTGAGTTAACGCCTCCCGTTTTCGTTGTTGTCGCAGTTTTGCGAGTTGTTGTTCTTCTTGAATCTGTTGTTCTTTGCGGAGTTGTGCTTGTTGTTCTTGCTGCTGTAGAGCTGTTTTTTCCGCTTGCTCTTTTTCTTCAAATTCCACTTTTACCTGCGCCAGCAAACTTTCTTCAATAGGCGACATCCAACTTTGTTCCTGCGGCTGAGGCTGATAAGTTGGGGGTGGAGTATTTAACTCTTCCTCTTTAAAAAGAGGCTGCTTTTTTGATTGTTCGGGGTTTTCGTCTTCTTGATACTCTGCCTTGACTTGCGCTAATAAGTCGTCGATTGATTCCATGTTGCAAGACCTCAGTGAACGGCGGCTTTTAGGACGACATGATTATTGTTTTGAGGCGATCGCTCTTTACTGCAAGAATGACTAGAAGCATTGAAATCCTGCTTTCCTCCATCAAACTTCCAGCAACATTCCCTTAATCCGTAATTGCATTAAGTAATACTTCCGTCAACGTCATCTCCTCCATATCGTCGATGGTGACGGTGTCTACAATGTCAAACTTTGCTCCCGCCCCTTGCAGCTCATCGTCCAAAATCTTGAGGAACTTGGTTGCATCGGGATCGTTGCCAATTTGCACAAAGGAAATCGCCAGTTCTTCATCCCGGTCTATCCGTCGCGAGGCTTCGATGATTACCTTCATCACCGCTTTCCTGTCATCGGGTTCCCCATCCGTAACCACTAAGATTGTTTCTCCGTTCGCTTGCGTCTGCTTGGCAGTTTTGCGCTGAAAGTAATTATTTGTAGCGTCTAACAGGACGCCAGCCAAGTCAGTGCGCCCAGAGGGTTCATTTTCTTTGAAAATTTGCGGTACTTTGTTAGCGGTTACATTGTCGTACCGTTTGAAGCGACCGGAAAATAAATAGATCGTAATGCCATCAGAGTCCAGTTCTTCACACTTGCTGGCTAAAGCCAGAGTGGACTCTTGCATGGCAACCCAACGGCTTTTGCCCCCCACCTGATCCCGAACTGACATGCTGCCACTTTTATCAATGATTAACGTGTAGTCTCGTTGTTCCAGCATGAACTTATCCCCAACTAGCTTGGTACTTTCTAAGTTCATTAAAACCTAGAATTCCAGCGCTTCGCTTTGGGGATAACGGTGAAAGGCACTAATTGTAGTGACGTGTCGTTGATTTTAAGGTGTACCTGCCGACATCAGTCCTGGCAAGACATCTTTAAGCGGAGTCCAGCGGAAAAAGCGATCGCCGCCCACTTCTACAACAATTTTGACCCGGGGGTCTTGCTGAGTCAGGGTAACTAGATATTCTCCTTCTTGGCGCGACAAAACCGCACCATCTATCAGCCACAGAACCAACCCCTTCGACTGCGGATTAATCGTCTCGAGATAATAGTCCACAATTGGGGGTCGGTAGTAAACGCGAATCTCTTTTTTTCCAAGGTGAGGCGGACGAATTCCGTGGACACCCTTTAAATAAGCCGCAGGATCTCCCAACGACCGGGCGCTGAAGCTAAAAGAAAAGTAGCCCGCAGCCCGCAGACGCCGTTGATAGCGTCCTTCAAAGCCTCCTTCTAAAGGTGCATAGATGCCCAGCGCTCCCGATTTTTCTAAGTCGCGAATAAATCCATTACCTGTTGTAACTAGTGGCACCGCTACCTCCTCGCCTGGCTTAAGTTTTGTTAACCTGAATTATAGAGGGGTAAGCACTCCCCTTCAAGCCAATTTGCACGGTTAAGTTTGATCGTTGACTAGACAAGGTGATTGAGATCATTTATAGTAGACGATTGTGACCATAATGACTGTTGCTGTGGCAACTGAAGTTGGGTGAGGCTGAGGTAGGAATTACTATCAACAGGTTCTATTAAGGGAAAATATCTGATTATTCGGGTATCTATGACCTTTCTTAAGTTTAAAGCTGAGAAATACGTACAATTAATTGCCCTTATAAAAAATCTGTTCAAAATTCCTCACTAAATTCAAGACAGCTTTTGACCCAGATGCAGCACTTTTGCCTCGTTGAGATACTGAGGGATTCGCCCTTAAGTCTTAACGGTTCCAGGCAGCGCTAGTAGCCAATGCCCGACTTTAATTAGGTTCACACTTATCTGGTTACAGGTCTTGCAGGACTTCCCCTGCAGCAAGTCTTCTTGCCTATCAAGGTAAGTAGGCTTGTTAGTCACTGTCGTGACAAAGTTAATAGAGGCAAGCGGATTGTCAGGAGTTATCCTAAATATCCTGCCTCGTTGTATGTCTAAAAAGGAGAAGCCCGTGTCTGTCGGTATCCTCGGCACCAAACTCGGCATGACCCAAGTGTTCGATGAAGAAGGAAGAGCCATTCCTGTCACCGTCGTTCAAGCAGGTCCATGTACCGTAACCCAAATTAAAACCAAGCAAACCGACGGCTATACGGCTGTCCAACTTGGTTACAAAGAAGTTAAGCCCAAATCATTAACCAAGCCAGAATTGGGGCACCTAACAAAATCCAATGCCCCACCCTTGCGTCATCTGCAGGAGTATCGGTTGAGCGACACTGGCGAGTTTGAACTCGGTCAGGCGCTCAATGCCGATATGTTTACGGCTGGTCAAATTGTTGATGTCACAGGTACCAGTATTGGTCGTGGCTTTGCTGGTTTCCAGAAGCGTCACAATTTCCGGCGTGGTCCTATGGCACACGGTTCCAAAAACCACAGAGCGCCCGGTTCTATAGGCCCTGGAACAACTCCTGGTCGCGTCTTCCCCGGTAAACGGATGGCCGGTCGTTTAGGTGGCACACAAACCACAATTCGCAAGCTGGAAGTGGTGCGGGTAGATCTTGAACGTAACTTACTGCTGATTAAAGGTGCCGTTCCCGGCAAACCAGGGGCGCTGCTGAGTATTGCCCCCACCAATCGAGTAGGACGTTAATAGCGTTCAGCAAGATAACGCAGCTACTTAGTCAACGAGTTAGCTGATCAATTGGTTCAACAGACGCTTAGTCAAACCGACGGCGAGGAAGAATCAAAAAGCTGACTGCTGTTGAAGAGATAGCTAAGGTTGCTGTTTAGGAGAGAAAGAATGGTTGATTGTGTAGTACGAAATTGGCAAGGGGAAGAAGTTGGACAAGCGACCCTAGAGCTAAAAGTGGCAAAAGAAGATAGTGCCGCTCATGTTGTCCACCGAGCACTCGTCCGGCAAATGACAAATTCCCGGCAGGGAACGGCTTCGACCAAAACCCGAGCCGAAGTTAGGGGAGGTGGACGCAAACCCTGGCGGCAAAAAGGTACGGGACGGGCACGGGCCGGTTCAATTCGTTCACCACTATGGCGTGGTGGCGGTGTCATCTTTGGCCCCAAACCCAGAGAATATGACATCAAAATGAATCGCAAGGAGCGTCGGTTGGCACTGAGAACTGCCTTCCAAAGCCGTGCTTCCGACTTAACTGTGGTTGAAGACTTTGCCGATCAGTTGTCCAGACCGAAAACAAAGGAACTAGTGGAAGCGCTAACCCGGTGGGGTATCGAGTCGGACGCCAAAGTGCTACTGATTCTGAGCGAATCCCAAGAAATGGTTTATCTGTCAGCGCGTAACGTAGCGAATCTCAAGTTAATCGGGGCGACCAACTTGAATGTTTACGACATTCTCAATGCTGACAAAATCGTGACAACTTCATCAGCCCTTGCCAAAATTCAGGAGGTTTACAGTGATTGAACAAGACCCCCGCAAGCTAGCGGATCTGGTACTTCGCCCCATTGTCACTGAAAAGGCGACTATGCTACTGGAACAAAATCAGTACGTGTTTGAAGTCGTACCGAAAGCAACCAAGCCAGAAATTAAAGCGGCGATTCAAAGCTTGTTTGATGTGAAAGTTATCAGTGTCAATACCTTGCGTCCACCGCGCAAACAGCGTCGGGTAGGGAAGTTCTTGGGATATAAACCCCAGTATAAGCGAGCGATCGTGACCTTATCACCGGGAGACTCCATCACCCTCTTCCCGGAAGTTTAGTCAGTCCTTCAAGGAAAAAACCTCGCTAACTTCCCTTTATTAATAGGCAAGCATTTAAACCTCAAATCTCTCTTTAAGTTATGGGCATTCGTTCTTACCGACCATACACGCCGGGTACTCGCCAAGGCACAATTTCTGACTTTGCCGACATTACCAAGAGCGAACCGGAAAAATCCCTTACTAGATCCTCCCATCGCCCCAAAGGTCGCAATAATCGCGGTGTTATTACCAGCCGCCGTCGCGGTGGCGGTCATAAGCGTCTTTATCGCATCATCGACTTTCGCCGAGATAAGCGTAATATCCCAGCAAGAGTTGCAGCGATAGAGTACGACCCCAACCGTAATGCCAGAATTGCGCTCCTCTACTATCAAGACGGAGAAAAGCGCTATATCCTGCATCCGGCTGGATTAGCAGTTGGTACGACGATTATTGCTGGGCCTGACTCTCCTTTCGAGACGGGTAACGCTTTACCATTGAGCCGTATTCCTCTAGGTACTAACGTCCATAACGTTGAACTCTATCCTGGACGTGGCGGACAGATTGTGCGCTCTGCCGGTGCAACCGCTCAAGTTGTTGCTAAAGAAGGTGACTATGTTACCCTCAAGCTCCCATCTGGAGAAGTGCGGCTGATACGCCGGGAATGCTATGCCACCCTCGGACAAGTGGGTAACATTGAAGATCGTAACCTGAGTTTAGGAAAAGCTGGTCGCAGCCGTCACAGAGGACGCCGACCCAAAGTTAGAGGTAGCGTCATGAACCCGGTAGACCACCCCCACGGTGGTGGTGAAGGTAAAGCTCCTATCGGTCGCAGCCGACCTGTAACGCCTTGGGGTAAGCCCACGTTGGGAGCCAAAACCCGCAAGCCGAAGAAGCAAAGCAATGCTTTGATTGTACGGCGGCGTCGGAAATCGTCTAAGCGAGGACGCGGCGGTCGTCAAAGCTAGAAAAAATATTCTGTGTTGTTTGGTTTGTCACTGCTCAATGCTTTATAGACAAACAGTCAGCACCCGTTATCGCTATTGCAAGTAGGTAAGGTTTACTATGGGTCGTTCTTTAAAAAAAGGTCCTTTTGTTGCAGATAGTCTTCTCAGCAAAATCGAAGTGCTCAATGCTAAAGGGGAGAAACAGGTAATCAAAACCTGGTCTCGCGCCTCAACAATTGTGCCGCAGATGGTGGGTCACACGATTGCTATCCACAACGGACGTCAGCATGTGCCGATTTTTATCAACGAGCAGATGGTCGGGCACAAGCTAGGAGAGTTCGCTCCAACGCGGACATTCCGAGGTCATTCAAAAAGCGATCGCCGAGCTGGTCGTTAGGAAAGATTTAAAACGTTGAATTTTAGGTTTCCTCAAAAATCTAGAGTTTAAACAGGAGAAAACTATGGCAGTAGATACTACAGCAGAAGTCAAAGCGATCGCGCGCTACATCCGAATGTCTCCCAATAAAGTGCGGCGAGTCCTCGATCAAATTCGGGGACGCTCCTATCGGGAAGCCCTGATTATTCTGGAATTTATGCCCTATCGGGCTTGCGAACCCGTCTTGAAAACCTTGCGTTCCGCCGTTGCTAACGCCGAACATAACCAAGGTCTAAACCCGGCGAATCTTTATGTCACCCAAGCCTATGCGGATATGGGACCTACCCTGAAGCGTTTTCGTCCCAGAGCCCAAGGTCGTGCTTATCAAATTCGCAAGCCGTCCTGTCACATTACCGTGGCAGTTTCTCCAGAAGTAGAAGAAGCCTAAGGCAAGCTTTTAGAAGATGCAAACAACATTTTATTAGGAACGACTCGTGGGACAAAAGATTCATCCAATTGGCTTTCGCCTAGGCATTACTCAAGAGCACCGCTCTCGTTGGTATGCTGACACCAAGCGTTACCCAGAGCTGCTGCAAGAAGACTACGCTATCCGTCAATACGTCGAAAAGAACCTCAGCAACGCTGGAATTTCCGAAATTCGCATCGAGCGCAAAGCCGATCAAATTGATTTGGAAATCCACACAGCTCGTCCTGGCGTCGTCGTCGGACGTGGTGGTAGTGGAATTGAGTCGCTGCGGACAGGTCTGCAAGACCAGTTAGGTAGCAACCGCCAAATCCGCATTAATGTCATTGAAGTAGCACGGGTTGATGCGGATGCCGCTCTAATCGCTGAGTACATCGCCCAACAACTCGAACGTCGGGTTTCCTTCCGACGAGTTGTTCGTCAGGCGATTCAACGGGCGCAACGGGCTGATGTTCAAGGAATAAAAATTCAAGTGAGCGGTCGGTTAAACGGGGCAGAAATTGCCCGTACCGAATGGACTCGCGAAGGACGCGTTCCCCTCCATACCCTCCGGGCAAATATTGACTATTCTTACAAGACAGCGAAAACCATTTATGGAATTTTAGGGGTCAAAGTCTGGGTCTTCAAAGGTGAAGTGATTCCGGGTCAAGAGGAAGCTCCTGCCCCGACTAATGCCCAACCCCGTCGTCGTCAACAGCGACGCCGTCAACAGTTTGAAGACCGCTCCAACGAATGAAAATCGAAGGCTGAGGTGTAAAGGATGTATACCCTAAGGGTGGCTGCGCTGATCAGCGCCGTGGGGCATAGCCCAAGATGATCATGAATTAGCAAGTCATTAGTCATTCTTTAGAGTCAGAATTTGACACTTCACACTTCACACTTCACACTTCACACTTCATAACTTTTTTCATCATGTTAAGTCCCAGAAGAACAAAATTCCGAAAACAGCAGCGCGGCCGCATGAGGGGTCTAGCCACTCGTGGTAGTAGCTTAAATTTTGGTGACTTCGCTCTGCAAGCCATTGAGCCAGCTTGGATTACTTCCCGTCAAATTGAAGCGGGTCGTCGAGCCATGACCCGTTATATCCGCCGGGGTGGAAAAATCTGGATTCGGATTTTCCCGGATAAGCCAGTAACGATGCGTCCGGCTGAAACCCGTATGGGTTCTGGTAAAGGTTCTCCAGAATTTTGGGTGGCCGTCGTCAAACCCGGTCGAATCCTCTATGAAATTGCTGGTGTTCCAGAAGCAACTGCCCGTGAGGCAATGCGCTTGGCTTCTAACAAGTTGCCGATTAAAACGAAGTTCATTAGCCGAGAAGGGGAACAAGTATAGGTTATGCCTTTACCAAAGATAGAAGAAGCCAGAAATTTGAGCGATCAAGAACTGGCGGATGCAATTTTAGCCGCGAAACGTGAGTTGTTTCAACTGCGGATGCAAAAGGCAACTCGCCGTCTGGAAACACCTCACCAGTTTAAGCACACGCGGCACCGCATTGCCCAGTTAATGACAGTAGAACGAGAGCGCCAACTGGCAGCCGATGCTCAAACTCAAACTGCTGGCACCCAACAATCAAGCACAGAAGAGGAGTAAACCCAAATGGCAGTTAAAGAACGAGTGGGTTTGGTTGTCAGCGACAAAATGGACAAAACAGTCGTTGTCGCTATTGAAAACCGAGCTCCTCATCCCAAATACGGCAAAATTGTCGTCCGAACCAAGCGATATAAAGTGCATGATGAGGAAAATCAGTGTGGAATGGGCGATCGCGTCCGCATTCAGGAAACCCGCCCTTTAAGTCGCACCAAGCGCTGGAAGGTCATAGAAATCCTGACCACCGCTGCTCAATCTTAATGAGGTGTTGTTAGTTTGTAGTGTTTGGAGAACTAACAACTGAACAATACCAACACTTAATAACTAACAACTCAACAGGAGAACCCCCCATGATTCAACAAGAGTCTTACCTGAATGTCGCTGATAACAGCGGTGCCCGTAAACTAATGTGCATCCGCGTCTTGGGCGCTGGGAATCGACGCTACGGCAGTATCGGTGATGTGATCATCGCCGTTGTCAAAGACGCTACCCCCAATATGGCTGTCAAAAAATCAGACGTAGTGCGAGCCGTCATCGTGCGTACCCGTAAAGGTCTGCGTCGGGACAGCGGTATGAGCATTCGCTTTGATGACAATGCTGCCGTAATTATCAACCCAGACGGTAACCCAAGGGGAACCCGCGTATTCGGACCTGTGGCGCGGGAACTACGCGACAAAAACTTCACAAAAATTGTTTCCCTGGCTCCAGAGGTACTTTGATGGCAAGCAAATTGATGAGCGCGAAAAATAATAACGAGCGCTACAAAATGCACGTAAAAAAAGGCGATACCGTTCAGGTGATCGCTGGTAGTGATAAAGGCAAAATTGGAGAAATTTTGCGGACTTTGCCAAAGCTCAGTAAGGTCGTTGTCAAAGGCGTGAATGTCAAAACCAAGCATGTGAAACCCCAACAAGAGGGGGAAACGGGTCAAATTGTCACCTTTGAATCCGCTATTCACAGCTCTAATGTCATGCTCTACTCCACCAAGCAAAAGGTGGCAAGCCGCGTTTGCTACACCTACAGCGACGAGGGTCGTAAGGTGCGAATGCTCAAAAAAACTGGTGAAATTATTGACTAGCAGCCTCAGATGTGCAGTCATTGGCGACCTTTGAAAACAGAAAAGTCAGCGCCTAGAGGCTTACCCTTAAACTCTCCCTGACCAAGCCCAGGGATTAACAGGAACTAACAGCCATGACAAAACGATTGAAAAATACTTACGAAGAAATAGTAGTCCCGAAGCTTAAAGAGCAATTTGGTTATACAAATATCCATCAAGTCCCTAAAGTCGTTAAAATTACGGTCAACCGGGGCTTAGGAGAAGCATCTCAAAACGCCAAGGCACTAGATTCTTCCTTATCTGAAATTGCGCTGATTACAGGACAAAAGCCTGTAGTAACGCGAGCCAAAAAAGCGATCGCGGGTTTCAAAATCCGTGAAGGAATGCCCGTTGGCGTCATGGTTACCCTACGCTCAAAACGGATGTATGCGTTTTTAGACCGCTTGCTCAACTTAGCCCTCCCTAGGATTCGGGACTTTCGCGGCGTTAGCCCCAAAAGCTTTGATGGTCGGGGTAACTACAGTTTGGGAATTCGAGAGCAACTGATTTTCCCAGAAGTAGACTACGACAGCATCGATCAAATCCGGGGCATGGACATTTCAATCATCACAACGGCAAAGACTGACGAAGAGGGTCGCGCCTTACTTAAAGAAATGGGAATGCCCTTCCGAGAGCAATAAGGCAGTACACCGAAAGAGGAAAAAATGGCGGCAAACGACACAATTGCAGATATGTTGACTCGCATCCGGAATGCAGGGCTGGTGCGGCATCAAACAACAAACGTCCCTGCAACTAGAATGACTCATAGCATTGCCAAAGTTCTTAAAAACGAAGGCTTCATTGCTGACTTTGAAGAAACTGGCGAAGGGATCAAGCGCACCTTAGTGCTTTCCCTAAAATACAAAGGCAAGAACCGCCAACCGATCATCACCGCTTTGCAGCGGGTGAGCAAACCCGGCTTGCGAGTTTACTCCAACCGTAAGGAGTTGCCCCGAGTCTTGGGTGGAATTGGCATTGCGATCATTTCTACTTCCCATGGCATCATGACCGATCGGGAAGCACGGCGTCAGGGAATTGGCGGTGAGGTACTTTGCTACATCTGGTAGTCATAAGTCAAAAGATAACGGACAACTGATAAAGACAAAGGACAAAGAAGACATGTCTCGTATCGGCAAACGCCCTATAGACATTCCCAATAAAGTCACAGTGACGATCGACGGTCAACAGGTCGCGGTCAAGGGGCCCAAAGGAGAACTGAGCCGAATTTTACCTGCTGAAGTCAGCGTTGAACAAGAAGGTGAAACGGTGCTAGTCTTGCGGCGCGATGAGTCAAGAACGGCTCGTCAGCGCCATGGCTTGTCTCGAACATTGGTAGCCAACATGGTAGAAGGAGTTTCCAACGGTTTTGAGAAGCGCCTACAGATCCAGGGCGTCGGTTACCGGGCACAAGTGCAAGGTCGCAATCTCATTTTGAACGTTGGTTATAGCAAACCTGTTGAGATCGTCCCGCCAGAGGGAGTTCAAGTGGCAGTGGAAAACAATACCAATGTCATTGTTAGCGGCATCAACAAAGAAATTGTCGGCAACATAGCCGCCCGGATTCGTGCAGTCCGTCCGCCTGAACCCTATAAAGGGAAGGGCATTCGGTATGCCGGAGAAGTAGTTAGACGTAAAGCTGGTAAAGCAGGTAAGAAGTAACCGATGAAACTTACGCGTAAAGAATCAGTACGGCGCAGGCATCAGCGGGTGCGTCGGAAAGTTGAGGGCACCACCGAACGACCGAGATTATCTGTCTTTCGTTCCAATCAGCATATTTATGCACAAGTGATTGATGACACTCAGCAGCAAACCTTAGCCGCTGCTTCAACATTGGAAAAAGACTTCAAATCAGAGTCAACCTCAGGCGCAACCTGTGATGCGTCTGCTGAAATTGGCAGGTTAATTGCTGAACGAGCACTAGCAAAAGGCATCTCCCAAGTGGTCTTTGATCGCGGGGGAAACCTCTACCACGGTCGCGTGCAATCGCTGGCAGAAGCAGCTCGGGAAGCAGGCTTAGACTTTTAATTTGTGTTGTCATGAGTTAGTCGTTGGCAACAACTCACACATGACAACTGACAACTAATAACTAACAAAACTATGGCAACTCGTCGAAAAAATAGCCGCGCCAAAGAAAAAGACACCACCTGGCAAGAGCGGGTAATTCAAATCCGCCGGGTCAGCAAAGTCGTCAAAGGCGGTAAAAAATTAAGCTTCCGCGCGATCGTTGTCGTTGGCAACGAGCGAGGTCAAGTGGGAGTCGGAGTCGGCAAAGCTAGCGATGTAATTGGCGCTGTCCGTAAAGGCGTTGCCGATGGCAAAAAGCAGCTCATTGACGTTCCTCTGACCAAATCCAACTCAATTCCCCATCCCTCTAAAGGCGCGGCTGTGGGAGCAAAAGTGATGATGCGACCCGCTGCTCCCGGAACGGGGGTAATCGCTGGGGGAGCAGTGCGAACTGTGCTAGAACTTGCTGGCGTTCGCAACATCCTGGCAAAACAACTGGGTTCTAACAATCCCTTAAACAACGCTAGAGCCGCCGTCAATGCCCTAGCTTCCTTGCGGAC
Organism: Kastovskya adunca ATA6-11-RM4; assembly: GCA_019359445.1. Lineage (GTDB taxonomy): Bacteria > Cyanobacteriota > Cyanobacteriia > Cyanobacteriales > Coleofasciculaceae > Kastovskya > Kastovskya adunca. The sequence goes on from JAHHHJ010000023.1 coordinate 28,948, forward strand.
ATTTTCAGAAGTGGCAGAAGAGCGCGGTATTCCAGTCGAGAACCTTTACGGCTAAACCGCTTTCAAAAGCCTTTGAGAAAATTTCCTCCCCCAACACTACGGCTCTAGCTGAAAGACAAGCTATTTCCTTAACTTAAGTGCAAGATAATGAGACTAAACGATGCAGTGCCTCAAAAAGGCTCTAAAAAACGCCGTCGCCGTGTAGGACGGGGCATTTCTGCGGGTCAAGGCGCTAGCGCTGGCTTGGGGATGCGGGGTCAAAAGTCACGATCCGGTCGTAGTACCCGTCCTGGCTTTGAAGGAGGACAGATGCCGTTGTATCGGCGTCTGCCCAAGTTAAAGCACTTCCCCATCATCAACCGTCGCCAGTACACTACGATTAATGTGGGTAAACTGGCATCACTCCCTGCCAATACTGAAGTAACCCTAGCTTCTCTCATGGAAGCGGGAATCGTTACTACCAATGATGGACCGCTCAAAATGCTGGGTGATGGGGAGCTGAATGTGGCATTAAACGTCAAAGCGGCTGCCTTTACAACCGGGGCTCGGAACAAAATCGAGGCGGCGGGTGGCAGTTGTGAGTCGGCGAATGCGCCCTCATCTTAATTAGACCCAGCGTATCAAGCGCTGCCAGTCCCCCTCCCCTGTTTTGTAGAGGTAGTTCTTTATGGCCGTCAGTCGAGACAAAGCCCCAACGGCTCAAGAAACTTTTATGCAGATGGCACAAGCTGCCGGTCTTCGTGGTCGGCTGCTTGTCACTATCGGTCTGCTGATTTTGGCTCGCTTTGGAGTCTTTTTACCTATACCGGGAATTGACCGGTTTAGATTTGCAGCGGATATTCAAAATAGCCCCGTACTGGGATTTCTAGACATTTTCTCCGGGGGCGGTATCTCTGCCGTCGGAATTTTTGCTTTAGGAATTTTGCCCTACATTAACGCCTCAATCATTTTACAGTTGCTGACAGCCGCTCTGCCGGCGCTGGAAAATTTACAAAAAAATGAAGGAGAAGCAGGACGGCGGAAAATTTCCCAAATTACCCGCTATGTAGCATTTGTATGGGCAATCATTCAAAGTTTGGGGATTACCCTCGGGTTGTTACGACCCTATGCCGTCGATCCTGGAATATTATTCGTTGCTGAAACGGCGCTAGCACTGACAGCTGGCTCAATGTTCGTCATGTGGTTGTCGGAGCTAATCACTGAACGAGGAATTGGTAATGGTGCATCATTGTTGATTTTTGTCAACATTGTTGCCGTTTTGCCTCGTACTCTTGGTCAAACCATTGAACTTGCTCAAACTGGCGGCCCGGAAACGGTAAGAAATGTGATTATCTTGCTGCTGGTTTTCCTCGTCATGATTGTCGGAATCGTGTTTGTTCAAGAGGGAACTCGTCGCATTCCGATTATTTCCGCCCGTCGTCAGGTGGGTAAGCGCCTTTACCGCGAACGTACTAGTTATCTACCCCTACGCCTGAATCAGGGGGGGGTCATGCCGATCATTTTTGCCTCAGCGGTTTTGATTCTTCCGGCATCCCTAGCGGGGTTCACCGCCGGCAGAGCTACTGAAGGGCCTTTAGCTCCAGTCAATCAAGTTCTGGTGCAGCTTTCGACCTATCTGCGACCAGATGGTCCGGCTCCCTGGCTGTATGCCTTGGTCTACCTTGTATTGATTGTGTTCTTTAGCTATTTTTACGCCTCTTTGATTGTGAACCCGGTTGACTTATCCCAAAACTTGAAAAAGATGGGTTCGAGTATTCCTGGGATTCGGCCAGGACGGGCAACGAGTGATTACGTAGAACGGGTTTTAAACAGGCTGACGTTCTTGGGCGCAATTTTCTTAGGATTAGTCGCCGTTATACCAACAGCGGTGGAAAGTGCCACGAACGTGACAACGTTTAGAGGTTTAGGCGCAACTTCTTTACTGATTTTGGTAGGCGTTGCCATTGACACCGCCAAACAAGTTCAGACCTATGTCATCTCCCAGCGTTACGAAGGTATGGTCAAACAATAGGGCACTTAGGGGTTAGCTGCTGACTATATGCAGCGGGTCAGTCCCAACAGTGGTCTTTGAGAGGCTAGCCCCTAATTGGTAATCGTTAAACTCATGACAAAATTAATCTTTTTAGGACCTCCAGGAGCTGGAAAGGGAACTCAAGCGCAACTTTTGGCTGAACAGTTGCATATTCCTCACATTTCTACGGGGGATATTTTCCGGCAAGCGAGGGCGGCACAAAGCTCTTTGGGTTTGCAAGTTCAGTCTTATATGGACCGAGGGGCGTTGGTACCTGATGAGTTAACCCAGGAACTGGTGCGGGAACGTTTGAGCCAACCGGATGCTGAGAAGGGCTGGATTTTAGACGGTTTTCCGCGAACTGTTTCCCAAGCTGACTTTTTGGAGCAACTGCTTAAGGAGCTGAATCAGCCTTACAACTATGTAATCAATCTGGTGGTGCCGGAGGAGGTTTTAGTAGAGCGATTGTTGGAACGAGGACATAAGCAAGGGCGTACAGATGATACGCAAGAGGTGATCGCTCACCGCTTAAAGGTCTACAACGAACAGACGGCTCCTGTAATTGGCTTTTATAGCGATCGCCAGCAGTTGTTATCAATCGATGGTAATCGTTCGTTAGACGCTGTTACAGAGTCTCTCATGCAACAAGTAGCGCCCTAGACCAACTCACCAGCGGTAGTCCAACAGTCCGTTTCGGAACATAGCTCCGCTGATTGTTGTGGATATTTGATAAAATATGTTAAGGAACCCTGGACAAATCGCCAACGATCCAGGAAGTACTCAAACGTTAGCAGTACTTTTCCCAAGCATAAAAGCAGAATTGAGGTTTGAACCCATTGGCTAAACAAGATTTAATTGAAATGGAAGGCACGGTCACAGAGTCCCTGCCTAATGCAATGTTTCGCGTTGATTTAGAAAATGGCTTTAATGTTCTTGCCCATATCTCTGGCAAGATTCGCCGTAACTATATCAAAATTCTTCCTGGCGATCGCGTCAAAGTGGAACTGACTCCCTACGATTTAACCAAAGGGAGGATCACCTATCGTTTGCGTAAAAAGTAAGCTTACAAAAAAACTTATTGATGTTCAATAAGTCAACTTGCTTAACTGACAAAAATACCCAAAATTGCTATAATATTAAGCTTGCAGTGTTGCCAGAGAAGGCATGAAAGTTCGAGCATCCGTCCGAAAAATTTGCGAAAAGTGCCGCGTCATTCGCCGTCGCGGTCGAGTTATGGTGATTTGCGAAAATCCTAAGCACAAGCAGCGTCAGGGATAACTTCCTTTGACTCTTAACACTCATTTGTAGCACAAACCCTATTCAACAGGAGAAAAAAGCGTGGCACGGATTGCCAGTGTAGACCTCCCACGCGACAAACGCGTAGAGATTGGTCTGACCTACATTTATGGAATTGGGCTATCGCGGTCGAAAGAAATTTTGGCAGCAACCGGCGTTAATCCTGATATACGCATCAGAGATTTAAGTGATGCCGATGTAGCTACCCTGCGAGCCCACATTGATTCCAACTATCAGGTCGAAGGCGACCTCCGGCGGTTGGAATCAATGAACATCAAACGCTTAGTAGAAATTGGTACCTATCGCGGTCGTCGTCATCGCATGGGTCTACCTGTGCGGGGACAGCGGACTCGCACCAACGCGAGAACCCGTCGGGGTCGGCGTGTTGCTGTTGCCGGCAAGAAAAAGGTACCAGCTAAGAAGTAATCCATTTGTAAGTCACACTAACAGGAATTTTTAGAGCGACATGGCGCGACCAACCAAGAAATCAGGTACAAAAAAACAAAAACGTAACGTTCCTAATGGAGTCGCTTGCATCCAGTCCACCTTTAACAACACCATCGTCACAATCTCAGATACCAAAGGAGACGTGATTTCTTGGGCATCGGCTGGTTCAAGTGGCTTCAAAGGTGCGAAGAAAGGAACTCCCTTTGCCGCGCAAACGGCGGCTGATGGTGCAGCTCGTCGAGCCATTGACCAGGGAATGCGTCAAATTGAGGTGATGGTAAGCGGCCCCGGTGCTGGTCGAGAAACAGCTATTCGGGCGCTCCAAGGAGCTGGGCTGGAAATTACGTTGATTCGGGATGTGACGCCAATTCCCCATAATGGCTGTCGTCCACCCAAGCGGCGTCGGGTCTAAACAAAACTGGCGCTTGTTGAGGTTCGAGGAGTGTCAGCTGGATCAACCCTGGAAAAAGCCCCATGTTTTCCAAGGCAAAGCCAGCTGAAGCCTCGAAACTTTAGTGTCTAATACCAAAAAAAATCAGCTCACCGAGCAAATTACAAAGAAAGCAACAAGCATGCTTACTTTGGGTTTTATCAGTAAGGGAGGTCACTCCGTGGCGCAATTTCAGATCGAGTGTGTAGAGTCTAAACCTCTGAAGAATCAGAGTCAATATAGCAAATTTGTGCTGGAACCTCTAGAGCGCGGTCAAGGCACAACTGTAGGGAATGCCCTGCGGCGGGTTTTACTGTCCAATTTGGAAGGGGCCGCCGTGACATCCGTCCGCATTGCCGGAGTGAATCACGAATTTGCTACAATCCCAGGGGTACGAGAGGACGTTCTGGAAATTCTTCTGAATATGAAGGAAATTGTCCTCAAAAGTTACTCGTCTCAACCCCAAATTGGTCGAGTAATGATTACAGGGCCAGCGACAGTCAGAGCCGCTCAATTTGACTTGCCCTCTGAAGTGGAAATCGTCGATCCTGGTCAGTATGTAGCTACTTTAGCAGAGGGTGCGAGGCTAGAGCTGGAGTTTCGCATCGAAAGAGGAAAAGGTTACAAAGCTGTAGAACGCGGTGGGCGTGATGAGGCAGCGGCACTAGACTTTCTCCAAATCGATTCAGTGTTCATGCCTGTCAGCAAAGTGAACTACAGTGTTGAGGACATCCGCATGGATGGCTCTTCCGAAAAAGATCGACTAATTTTGGAAATTTGGACTAATGGCAGCATTGCTCCTCAAGAAGCTCTGTCTCAAGCTGCCAGCCTTATAGTAGATCTGTTCAATCCGCTTAAGGATATCACGCTGGAGTCGCTCAAGGATGAGTATCCTACGGATGACGACCCCACCAGTCAAATTCCTATAGAAGAATTACAGCTATCAGTACGGGCTTATAACTGTCTAAAACGGGCACAAATTAACTCCGTTGCCGACTTGCTGGATTACAGTCAAGAGGATTTACTGGAAATCAAAAACTTCGGTCAAAAATCTGCAGAAGAAGTGATCGAAGCCTTACAGCGTCGCTTGGGTATTACCCTGCCCCAAGAAAAGGCGGCAAAAACCCCTTAAGTTCCAAATCTCTGCCATTTTTGTTCGTTTAATTTGATAAAGGAGACAACACGATGCGTCATCGACGTCGCGTGCACAAACTCGGTAAACCCGCCGATCAGCGGAAAGCATTGCTTCGAGCCTTGGCAACCGAAGTCATCCGCCACGGTCGCATTACGACAACGAAAACTCGCGCCAAGGCAGTGCGAGCAGAAGTTGATCAGATGATCACCCTGGCAAAGGATGGTTCGTTGTCAGCACAACGCCGAGCAGTAGGCTACATCTACGACAAACAGTTGGTAAGTGCCCTGTTTTCTCAGGCAAAAGACCGCTACGGCGATCGCAATGGCGGATATACCCGTATTCTCCGCACGGTACGCCGTCGGGGTGATAATGCCGAAATGGCAATTATTGAACTGGTCTAAATAGATTGACCCTCTTGGAATGTCTCAAACACAAGCACCAGCCTCAAAGCGAGTTGCCCTGGTAATCCAATACCTGGGCACTCACTTTCATGGTTGGCAGCGACAACCATCCCATCGCAGCGTCCAAGAAGACATCGAAACTGTACTCGCGGTGGTGCAACAGCGCCCAGTCACCTTGTATGGTGCTGGTCGTACCGATACGGGAGTGCATGCAGCGGCGCAGGTCGCTCACTTTGATGACATCAGCCCGATCCCAGCGGCACGGTGGGCGGCGGTACTCAATAGCCAACTGCCAGACGACATTTTAATTCTTGCCTCAGCGTCAGTTCCTCTGACCTGGCATGCCCGCTTTTCTGCCAGTTGGCGTCGTTACCGCTACTTGTTTTACACCGACTCTCGCCCTAACTTGTTTGTTCGTCCTTTTACTTGGCATTATTACTCTGCCCCACTAGATGAGGGGCTGATTCAATCCGCCCTAGATCCACTGCTCGGTCGCCATCATTTAGCGGCATTTCACCGAGCTGGATCAAGCCGCACTCACTCTTGGGTGGAGGTACAGGCGGTGGAATGTTCTCGCCAGGGTTCCTTCCTAAAACTGGAAATTCAAGCCAATGGATTTTTATATGGGATGGTGCGCCTCTTGGTGGGCATGCTGGTACAAGTGGGAACAAAAGAGCGATCGCCCGAAGAATTCACCCAGATCTGGGTGAACCAACGGCGAGAAGAAGTCAAATATGCTGCCCCAGCCAAAGGATTGTGCTTATTGCGAGTAGGCTACCCGAACTCGCCTTTCCCCCGTGACATCTGGTACGACACTCAGCCAGGCTTTGTGTTACCCCCTATTGTCCCCGCAGATATTGCCTATAGCTAAAACGGGAATGCCTTGGGAGCTTTCCCTAATAGCGCTAACGTTAAACTTAAGCCGATAACGCGTGTAAAAAAAGACCAATGGAAAAGACTTACCTCCCTCCTCAGACATCCCTAGAACCTACCTGGTATGTCATTGATGCCAATAATCAGCGTCTAGGACGTATGGCTAGTGAAATTGCCATGATTTTGCGGGGGAAAAACAAACCTACCTACACCCCCCACATGGATACAGGCGACTTTGTGATTGTCGTCAATGCTGAAAAAGTAGCAGTTACTGGCAAAAAGCGTACCCAAAAACTGTATCGTCGTCACTCCGGGCGTCCCGGTGGAATGAAAACGGAAACCTTCGCCAAGCTGCAAGCCCGAATTCCCGAACGGATTATTGAGAAAGCCGTTAAGGGAATGCTACCGAAAAATTCTCTCGGTAATAAACTCTTCACCAAGCTGAAAGTTTACGCTGGACCAATTCATCCCCACGAAGCTCAAAAACCCCAAGAACTCAACATTCAAACTATTCCCGGAGGAGATAAGTAATGCAAGCTACCGAATCAACGAACGATCGCGTCGTGTACTGGGGAACAGGTCGTCGCAAAGCCTCAGTGGCACGGGTACGCTTAGTCCCCGGTAGCGGTCAGATGATTGTCAATGGACGCCCAGGCGATAATTATTTCAACTACAACGCTGCCTACCTCACCGCTGCCAAAGCGCCTCTAGAAACCCTAGGGTTGGAAAATGAGTATGACATTCTAGTCAATGCCCATGGTGGCGGTTTGACTGGACAAGCGGACTCAGTTCGGTTGGGTGTTGCCAGAGCCTTGTGCCAGCTCGATCCCGAAAACCGTCCGCCGCTGAAGATTGAAGGGTACTTAACTCGCGATCCTCGGGCGAAAGAGCGTAAGAAGTATGGTTTGCACAAAGCTCGCAAAGCACCACAGTACTCCAAGCGCTAAATCAAGGGTTGGTTGTTGGTTTTTAGGGATGAGAATAATTAACTAAGAATCGACAACCACGAAATCAATCCCTAGCGACCTATCCCTCGCTAGAATTTAAGTACAGTAACAATCAAAGGAGCGATCGTGGCTAAAGCTGATATTCATCCGGAGTGGTATCCGGACGCTAAGGTCTACTGCAACGGCGAAGTTGTAATGACCGTTGGTTCGACCAAACCAGAAATGCACGTTGATGTCTGGTCAGGGAACCATCCCTTCTTCACCGGAACCCAGAAAATGATCGACACGGAAGGACGAGTGGAGCGCTTCATGCGGAAGTATGGCATGTTGGACACAGAACCCTCGACAACCGACGCAGATTCCAAAGAAAAGTAGCGGCTTGACTTGTGCGGCGATCGCCCGGTAACTTGGCGTGCTGGGTCGATAGTAATTTTTGTAAGCCAAAACACTATTTTTCTTTTGGAGCATTGCACAAGTCATGGCTGAATCTTACTTACTGGAGAAACTAACATCGGTTGAGCAAACCTTTCATGAGTTGACGCGGCGTCTGGCAGATCCAGATATTGCTACGAATCCAGACGAGTTGCAACGGGTAGCAAAAGCCCGTTCCTCTCTGGAGGAAGTAGTAAATACTTATGACGTCTGGAAAGCGACTCAAGAGGAGTTGGCAAATACCAAACAAGTCCTCAAGGAAACTAACAGCGATCCAGAGTTGCACGAGATGGCAGCGCTGGAAGTTGAGGAACTGGAGAATAAGCTAGAAGAGCTAGAAATACACCTAAAACTTTTACTGCTGCCCCGCGACCCCAATGATGATAAGAACATCATGCTAGAAATTCGGGCAGGTACTGGGGGAGATGAAGCCAGTATCTGGGCTGGAGATTTAGTACGGATGTACTCTCGTTACGCCGAAGGTCAGAGCTGGCGGGTAAAGCTGTTGAGCGAGTCCCTGGCAGATATGGGTGGATTTAAAGAAGCAATTCTGGAAATTCAGGGCGATCAGGTTTACAGCAAGCTGAAGTTCGAGGCGGGGGTGCATCGGGTGCAGCGAGTCCCTGTAACCGAAGCTGGCGGACGGGTTCACACCTCTACTGCAACGGTCGCTGTGATGCCGGAAGTAGATGAGGTGGAAGTGGAAATCGATCCAAAAGAGTTGGAAATTTCTACAGCCCGTTCTGGTGGTGCAGGTGGACAAAATGTCAACAAGGTAGAGACAGCCGTTGACTTGTTTCATAAGCCAACCGGAATTCGGATTTTCTGTACCGAAGAGCGATCGCAATTACAAAACCGTGAACGTGCAATGCAGATTTTGCGGGCGAAGTTGTACGAGCTGAAGTTGCAGGAACAGCAAGCCGCTGTAACTTCAATGCGGCGATCGCAAGTCGGTACAGGTTCTCGCTCTGAAAAAATCCGCACCTACAATTACAAAGATAATCGCATCACTGACCACCGTTTAGGACAAAATTTTAGTCTTACTCCCGCTTTGGAAGGTGACATTGATACGATGATTCAATCTTGCATTTCTCAAGATCAGCAAGAGCGATTGGAGGAGCTAGCCGCTTCGACTTCAGCCCCCACATCGGTTTAATAAGTAGATAAGTAATTAAATATCAGTCAGCGAGGTGCAGCGATCGCCTCGCTTTTTTTGTGGCGATCTCCTTAATACTTCGTTGGAAAGACGCAATCACACTCCTGCCTCCCTAAGATCGCAGGAGTTAAAAGGACAATCTCGGCAGATTGTCTGGTAGCGAGACAGCAGCGAGTCCTGGCAAATAAGCGTGGTAGTCCTACAGATTGAACAGTTATGAACAATGTGTGACCCGCCCCAATATTTTGCTGCACTCCCTTTTTGAGGGGCTACGCAATAAATTGAAAGGCACAAACATCACCATCACCGCACTCATATCCGGCTGCTCGCCTAGAGATTCTGGATACTGGCGTCCGATGTTTTAACCAACACAGTATGGCGACAAAGCTGGTTTGCGTAGATTTGGCGAGATTGCCACAACCGAAGGTCAATCCCCTTGGGGATGAGCAATCGCCAATAGCTATTAGAAAGTAATAAAAAAGGAAAAAACAATGAAAGCAGTGTGCTGGCAAGGTACTCATAAAGTAGAAGTCGAAACCGTACCTGATCCCCAAATTCTTAATCCGCGTGATGCGATCATTAAAATCACGTCAACGGCAATTTGCGGTTCTGATTTACATCTTTATGACGGCTACAATCCCACGATGCAACAGGGTGACATCCTGGGTCATGAATTCATGGGGGAAGTTGTTGAGCTGGGCAGTTCCGTCAAGAATGTGAACGTAGGCGATCGCGTAGTCGTCCCCTTTACCATTTCCTGCGGATCGTGCTTCTTCTGCAACCGCGACCTATGGTCTTTATGCGATAACTCCAACCCCAACGCTTGGATGGCGGAAAAAATGATGGGTCATTCCCCATCAGGTCTTTTCGGCTACTCCCATCTAACGGGAGGCTACGCAGGCGGTCAAGCTGAATATGCCCGCGTTCCCTTTGCCGATGTCGGCTTGTTCAAAATTCCAGATGGACTGACAGACGAACAAGTCGTGTTTCTCACCGATATTTTCCCCACCGGATATATGGCAGCAGAAAACTGCGATATCCAGCCTGGAGATACCGTCGCCATCTGGGGTTGCGGCCCAGTGGGGCAGTTTGCTATTCGCAGCGCCTTTATGCTAGGTGCTGAGCGTGTGATCGCCATCGACCGCGTTCCCGAACGCCTCCAGATGGCGAAAGACGGCAAAGCAGAGGTTCTCAACTTTGAGGAAATAGAAGTGGGTGAAGCCCTCAAAGAAATGACCGGGGGTCGTGGCCCTGATTCGGTGATGGATGCCGTCGGTATGGAAGCACACGGCATGGGTCTGGAAGGCTTCTACGACAAAGTGAAGCAAGCAGCACGTTTAGAGACAGATCGACCCAATGTTCTGCGACAAGCGATCGTTGCCTGCCGCAAAGGCGGCACAGTATCCGTTCCCGGTGTTTATACTGGCTTTATTGACAAAATGCCGATGGGCGCTTTCATGAACAAAGGCTTAACCATGAAAACAGGACAAACCCATGTGCATCGGTATTTGCGTCCGCTAACTGAACGTATCCAAAATGGCGAGATCGATCCATCATTTCTGATTACTCATAGCCTGCCACTCGATCAAGCACCCCATGGCTACGATATCTTCAAGAACAAGCAGGACAACTGCGTCAAGGTCGTGCTCAAACCCTAAAACAATCCGTAGAAATGGCAATAGCCAGGAACCCTCTCATCTAGGCGCTTGCAGTCTGACCGACTTCAGGGAGCGCTTGTCGCCCCCTGGAGTGCAGAACAAGAGCCTATCACCTGTCACAGAGCAATTCTTATTAGTAAGTACTTAAAAAATACTAAATTAGATATTAGGCATATCCTTAAAACTAGTGATTTAGAATTGCATGAGTGTTTAGAGCAAAGACTTCTAAAGCACTCTAAAATTAATAAAATTAAGTATATTTATCTCTTTGATTTAGTACTAATAGAAAATATTTTAAATAAATACATAAAAAAGCGATTCCTGAGCGTTTAGATAGTGAGTGTTTACGGTGCAGTGAAGCAAAATCTCACTATTGTCATCACCACCTGATGGCTGAATACTGACGGTAGAAACTTGATGCTGTCATTAAAGTTGATCATCTTTAGTCACAGGGTGGGAAGAGTAGGCTCAACGCCAATACACCTCAAGCAAAGTAATTGCTGTCTGTGGTCTAAAAGTTATTGCTAATTTTGCCCGAACTGAAACGCCAGCCAAACGTTAGCGAATCGCAGAACAAGCAATTTACCAAGTTGTCACCTCAAAGGTTCTCATTCCGCCGTGGCTGGCGGTGAGACAGTAGATGTAATCGATGCTAACTGACCTCAAAGCAGCACTCAAGCAAGAGCATTGACAACCCAGGGAGGTGGAATGTTCATGCCACAGCAAACCTTGCTGAACTGACGGCAATACTCGTCATAAATCCGTTCGTGAACGGTTGATTGATGTTTCATGACTTATCTAAGATTGCAGTAAGTAGGACGAAGTCAATACTTGAAGGTTTGTAGTGAGGTCTTCAGCCCTCAAAATAGAGCCTAAGCTCTGACTATGAACCGATTCAAAATGTTTTACATGGCAACACAAAGTTTGATTTATTCCGGATCTACACCTGAATCTCTAAATGAGCTATCTTTATTCCTGTACCTTTGAGTTGGCAGTCAGCGAGCAATCAATTGTTGTTGTCTTTAATGATTTCTACACTTTTGGTCTGAGCTTTTCTAAAGTTCATCGTGTTTGGATAAACCTGTAGATGTCAGTTTTAAAGGCAGATATTACTTATTTTGATATCTGCTTTGAAACCTTTCTTTATTCTCAAATGTTTAAGGCTGGGGATGAAGGTGAAAGAAATTAATCAATGCCGCACCCAAAGATGAAACAAATCATATAAAATAGTAGCTGATTAATTTCTGAATTTTTTAAATGATTTAACCGCAATTACTGTTTACTGAATAACGGCTTTTGAAAAGCTATTTCCTTGAGTTTTCAACAAACGAGATAATAATCGAGTAAACCGCAAAAACTGTGCTTGGTTTTTAGAGGAGAGATGGGGATGAATCTACGCAATCTACCGTTGGACTGGGAAACTAATCCCAAAAGCTCTTATATACCAATTTTGTATCAAGGCGAAATAGTAGGGTTTTGCAAGCCTAAACATGCAAGTCGAATTGTTGAGGCTCTCAATGAAGATGAAAAACTTCGCAAGGCTCTAAAGTTAGCTTGTTTAGATTTACTCGATGAAATAAATGGCGATATTACCCAAGCTGAAGCATTAATGAAAAAATACATGAAAGTTGTCAGTCGTCCAAAATATGGAACTGCTGCAATCGCAGCTTTACTACGAGATCGACAAAAGGAACTAGATTTAAGCGATCAAGAATTTTTCAGTTTTTGTGATTCTTACCGATTATATTCAAAACAGCTAGGAAAGATATTTGCTGGCACTCCGGTTGAGGATGACTTACTGTTACCACTATCTAGAATTTTAGGGTTATCAATTGACAGAATAATTAGTATACGTGATGGCAATGCTTAGCAAATTTTTGTTTGGTTGTGAAAATGATCGATGAAGCGGCTAAGTCAACAATATGGAGAATTGCTAGAGACGATTGTTTTTTACAAACAACCAAAAATTATTAAAAAGGAGATACAAGTAAGGTTTGAACTTAGTAGTAGAATCACTAATTTTATATTTGTCATTAAATTTTGTTACGATTAGCTTTGGATAGTGAGCCATTTACGACTGTAATCTAGGTCTGACGCTCAACTTCCCTAGATGCAATTCTTGGAGACATAGTAATGTTGCGACTTGAACACATTAGTAAGATTTATCCCACAGGCGAAGTTCTCAAGGATGTTAATTGGGAAGTTAAGCCAGGCGATCGCATCGGCTTAGTCGGCGTCAACGGTGCCGGAAAATCTACCCAACTGAAAATCATCGCCGGAGAAATGGAACCCACATCGGGGGAAGTAATTCGTCCTGCGAGTTTGCACATCGCCTACCTCACCCAGGAATTTGAAGTTGATCCCGGACGCACGGTTCGAGAAGAATTTTGGACAGTATTTAAAGAAGCCAACGAGGTACAGCAAACCTTGGCACAGGTGCATCGGGAGATGGAATCAGCCGATCCGGAAGAATTAGACAAACTGATTCATCAAATGGATCGACTCCAGCGTCAATTTGAAGCCCTTGATGGCTATGGCTTAGATGCACAGATTGAGAAAATCTTGCCAGAGATGGGGTTTGAAATGGAAGATGGCGATCGCCTCGTCAGTGCCTTTAGTGGTGGCTGGCAGATGCGGATGAGTTTAGGCAAAATTTTGCTACAAAAACCCGACTTGTTGCTGTTAGACGAACCAACTAACCATCTGGATTTAGAAACCATCGAATGGTTGGAAAATTACCTCAAGGGGCTGAAAACGCCGATGGTAATCGTTTCTCACGACCGGGAGTTCCTCGATCGCCTCTGCACCCAAATTGTAGAAACTGAACACGGTGTCTCTACAACCTATCTCGGTAACTACTCGGCTTACCTACAACTCAAAGCCGAAAATGCTGCCGCCCAACTGAGTGCTTACGAACGTCAGCAAAAGGAACTAGCTACTCAGCAAGCCTACGTGGATCGGTTCCGCGCCAGTGCAACCCGCAGTACCCAGGCAAAAAGCCGCGAGAAGCAACTAGACAAAATCGAACGCATTGAAGCCCCTACGGGGGGACTGAAAACCTTGCACTTCCGCTTTCCCCCCGCACCTCGCAGCGGACGGGAAGTAGTAATTATCAAAGATTTGGTGCATACCTACGACGATAAGATTCTGTTTTTAGGGACAGACTTGTTGATTGAACGAGGCGATCGCGTTGCCTTTCTCGGCCCCAATGGCTGCGGAAAATCCACTCTCCTGCACCTGATGATGGGGATGGAAAAGCCCACTGAAGGCAGCATTGTGTTAGGAAATCATAATGTTATTCCAGGTTACTTCGAGCAAAATCAAGCCGAAGCTTTGAACTTGGACAGAACAGTTATGGAAACGATCCACGACGAAGTGCCAGACTGGAAAAATCAAGAAGTCCGGACATTACTCGGTCGTTTCCTCTTTAGTGGCGACACCGTCTTTAAAAAAGTTGCCGCTCTTAGCGGGGGCGAGAAAGCGCGGCTAGCATTGGCTAAAATGCTGCTACAACCCGCTAATCTGCTGATTCTCGACGAGCCAACCAATCACCTCGACATTCCGGCAAAAGAAATGCTGGAAGAAGCGATCCAGAACTATGACGGTACAGTGATTATCGTCTCCCACGACCGTTACTTTATCTCCCAGGTTGCCAATAAAATTGTTGAAATCCGCGAGGGGGAATTTCGGGTTTATCTAGGTGATTATCAGTATTATTTAGAGAAAATTGCTGAAGAAAAGGAGCAAGCAAGATTAGCCGCCATCTCCGCCGCCAAAGCTGCCAAAAAAGCCGCCAAAGCTGCTAAGAAAGACACCGCTAAACAGAGCTAACGCGATACTGACTGAGGGGGAAGATAGAGTGGACTAAATAGTAATATTTCTGTCTTAAGATCCCCCCAAATTTCCGCGAAAATGCCTAGTAAGGCAGATCAACGGTAAAAACTCGTTGCCAATCTAAGCCCCAGTGGTATCATTGCGGTGAAATTCTTATGTAAAGAGAAGGCAACACTATGGCGCAAGCACCTGTTTCTCCTGTGGTGCTAGTCATCTTAGACGGATGGGGATACCGCGAGGCAACGTACGGTAACGCCCTTACCACCGCAGGAACACCCGTGATGGATAGCCTCTGGGCAGCTTATCCTAGTACATTAATTCGTACTTCTGGTAAAGATGTAGGACTCCCAGAAGGACAAATGGGCAACTCAGAAGTCGGTCACTTGAACATTGGTGCCGGACGAGTTGTTCCACAAGAATTAGTGCGAATTTCTGATGCTGTCGAAGATGGTTCCCTTTTGAGCAATAGTGCTCTGTTGCAAATTTGCCAGGATGTCAAAGTCCGGGGCGGCAAAATGCATCTAGTCGGGTTGTGTTCAGAAGGAGGAGTTCATTCCCATCTCGATCATCTCTTGGGATTGTTGGATTTAGTCAAGTCGCAAAACCTTAGAGATGTCTGTATTCACGCCATCACAGATGGTCGCGACACCAAGCCCGTTGATGGCGTTAAAGCCATTCAAAGAATTGAAGACCACCTGGAAAAAATAGGCATAGGACGAATCGTCACCATCAGCGGTCGTTACTACGCCATGGATCGCGATCGCCGTTGGGATCGGATTCAAAAAGCTTATGAGGTGATGACTCAAGATGCACCCGGTGATAGTCGTTCCGCTGTCGAATTGCTCAAAGCCTCCTACGAAATAGATCTAACCGACGAGTTCATTTTGCCCACCCGCCTGACTAGCGGTGCTATAGAACCCGAAGATGGAATCATTTTCTTTAACTTCCGTCCCGATCGATCGCGGCAACTAACACAAGCCTTAGTTGACCCCAACTTTGATGGCTTTGAGCGGGAGCAAATCCAACCTCTAACCTTGGCAACGTTTACCCAGTATGACCCCAGCTTACCCGTCTTGGTGGCATTTGAGCCGCAAAACTTGACGAATATCCTCGGAGATGTCATTGCCAATCACGATCTGCGGCAGTTTCGCACCGCCGAAACCGAGAAATATGCTCACGTCACCTACTTCTTCAACGGTGGTTTAGAGCAGCCCTTCCCTGGGGAAGACCGTCAACTTGTATCAAGCCCGATGGTGGCTACCTACGACCGCGCCCCCGCCATGTCTGCTGAAGAAGTAACAGATATAGCGATCGCGGCACTCAAAAAACGTATTTACTCCCTGATCGTCATTAACTACGCCAACACCGACATGGTGGGACATACAGGCAACATCGAAGCCTGCGTGGAAGCCGTTAGAACCGTTGATACCTGTGTTGGACGCTTGGTAGAAAGCATTAACAAAGCAGGTGGTGCCGCGTTAATTACGGCGGATCACGGCAACGCCGAATGTATGCGCGATGAAGACGGTAACCCCTGGACAGCGCACACCACCAACCCTGTACCCTTCATCCTCATAGAAGGTGAAGGTTTGAAAATCCCCGGACACGGCACAGAAATTCGGCTTCGTAACGATGGACGGCTGGCGGATATTGCCCCGACGATTCTTGAAATCTTGAAACTGCCCCAACCGCCAGAAATGACGGGACACTCGCTGCTAGAACCTGCAGGTATTGAAGTTAAACCGAACCGGACTCCTGTGCGAGTGGCTTTGTAAGCAAGGGAAGCGATTAACTGTTAGCATTATAGTTATCTCATTCTCTTGAAACTGGTCAAGAGCTAAACTGAAAAGTGCTAATTCTCAAGGCGCAAGCTTTCAATTAGGCTCATCACCAGTCACCTTTAAACTGCATTTAATGTTCTCGCTATGACGATCAATCAAGTCATCCAAATCATTTGGGCAGTGTCTGCTCTTGGGTTAATTGTTTTAGTATTGCTGCACAGCCCAAAAGGCGATGGTATTGGCGGTATCGGCGGTCAAGCCCAGCTCTTTACCAGTACCAAAAGTGCAGAGACAGCCCTGAACCGCGTTACTTGGGCGCTAGCCATTACGTTTATTGGCTTGACGATCGTCTTAAGTGCAGGTTGGGTGTAGTAACCACCACTGTGCTTAACTCAGACTTCTCTCGCGCCTAGGCAACTTGGCGCGTTTTCGCTTATTGAGGGCGAGGGCATGTTTTCAAACTAACCATAAGCAAGAGGGATACCCGCCGCTGATTCGAGCTGTTGGCTGGCTCTAGCCTATCTGTAAGACCTCCCAGACTACCTGCTAGTCCCAGACTCAGAGTGAGTCAATCTCGTCAATTTCATTAACAAGCTGTAAAACGCTGTTGTATAGAGGTTCTGCAACCCAAAATCCAGCGTCGTTGACCAAAGCATCCAATAAAGGCTTTACCTCAGCAATCAAGCCTTGACTTTTAGCTTCGACCAAGATTCCCAAAATACCTGTATATCGAAGGTTTAACCTAGTTGCTACTAGCCGACCCCGGCGCTCATCAATTAAAACTTGCTCGGCTTGGCTCTCGACTGCTAGGGCGATCGCCTCAGCTTCTCCAATGTCAAGTTCGTTACTTAGTGCTTCGACAAGAGTGCGATCGCTAACAGCACGAGTTTGAATCCACTCAATGGTTTGTACTTCGGTTGCGCCTGCAATGGGAAAATTTGGATCAGTTAGTTCCCGATAAACGGCTTCAGGAATAAGAACTGTTCTGTAAAGTTGATGGAGAAGATGAAGCTGATTTATTGCGGCAAGATTGTTAAGGGGTGATGTATCGCTAACAACAATCACAATCTGCCCATGTCCCGCAGATTTTGAATGTCTTGCTCAAAATCTTCCACCCCGTAATGCACTGGAATGCGGCGACTAGCAAGTAGGTGCTGAAATGCAACACGGTGCATTCCTGCAAAACGGCTGGCTTGAGCGTGGGTAAGCTTCTCACGCTGAAAGAGCATGACAGCGATTTCTTGACGCATTTCAGCCTCAGTCATGCGAGTTGCAGTTAAAATTTCGTTGGGGACAACAACACTCATGGCTAAACTCCTCGCTACGTCTATTATTCTAATCCCCCTGAGTCAGCAAATATCTGTGTCCTGTCCGAGCTAGCTAACACTGCGTTGGTAAGGTTTTGGTATCTGAAAATTCTTTACAGATTGAAGGAATCAGAGAAGATAGCAGTAAGACAGCCAGGAGCGATCGCACTCCCTCTCACAGAGTCAAGGATAGCCATTTTTTCACGCCTCTGTCCCAGTTTCGCATCTAAATTGAGAGCGATCGCTGTTGACTAACCATCTTGGTAACCTGGTGTTGTCTATGGACAATCAGAAAATGTGTTGTGTAATTTAGTTGTTGGGGCGCTTTATTCTGCTCGCAAACTATCCTAAAATTGGGATCGAATCACAACCATGCAAGAGTTTCATAAAATTGTCAGTTTGGTTACGGAAGAGCAACGACAGAACATGGCCCAGCTGACCGATTCAGCATTTGGTAATTCCCCGGAAACTCTTTGCAATCATATACGCTATCTCAGGGCTGGAAGTATTGGTCAACTTTTCTGGAATAACTCTTGGAAGCAAGTTGTGACAGATGTTGCTGACCACATTGATATTGATTGGTTTAGCACATTAAAAGGTCGTAGTTGGCATAACTTGGAATCTCAAGAAATAGAAACTGCTGTTGTTGCCAAATTATTTCAAAACATGCTATCTCAACTCTCACCAGAGCAGCGACAACAGATTGTCATGGAGATGAAAAAAGAGACTGATGACCCACATCTTGAAGGCTTGCTACTAGGTGGTAGTGCAATGGCTGTTGCAAGGATGAGTGGTTTTGGGGTGTATTTGTTAGCAAGTACTGTACTGGGCAGCCTTACTAATGCTCTGGGAATCACTCTGCCTTTTGCAGTTTACATGGGCATGAGTCAAACTATTGCGTTTATCCTGGGGCCTGTGGGATGGGTAGCACTAGCTGGGAGCATTCTCTTTACGCTTAACCAACCCAACTGGAATCGTCTATCGTTAGCTGTCGTGTATGTCTCAATGCTTCGACATTCAACGTAGTTGAAGGTAGCCACATTTTCACGTCTCCCGCCCGGTTGCATAGCTAAACTGAGAGCGATCGCCCAACATCTGACCCTGTACTAGAAGTTGGTTTCCGTAGGCGAGTTGAGCAAGTTCCCAAGCTTTCAGTGCCTTGACGACATCATGGTTATGCTTAACGAGAGCATCTGCAAGAGCGATCGCGTATTATTCCAGTTCTTTAACTTCCTCAATACCTTCATCAGACAAAAGGGAAGCTTTCGCTTTTTCAGCATCTATTCCAAACTCAGCCGTGAGATTAGCTAGAGTTTTGACATCAACTAATAACAGCACGGTAAGTGATTCGTTTTCAACAGTCTCCCAGAAGCTATTCAAACCGCCGTCAGAAGCCTTTGCTGGCGAGACGGCTAATAATCATTGCTGTGGCGATCGCCACTAGCCTAGGAGTCATTTTCACGCAACTGCAGCCCGGACAAAGCCTCGATCCCTCTCAATTTCTGCCTACCCTGCAAGCACACTCCTTGCCCCCTCACCTCAGCCAATGGCAAGACACAAATAGTAGAGGGGATTACTTTGAGGAAATCCAACCTACCCCAGTTGGCTATCTAATCTGGTCGCAATTTCCCCTCAAGCTCTACATTGAGCGCCCCGTTAATGCCTCCTTGTCAGCCAGTAGCCAGCAGCGCTTCCAGGAGTGGGTTGAGGCGGTCTTGCCAGCGGTAGAAGCATGGAGTGCCTACCTGCCTTTAGAAGTCGTGGAAGACTCCGCCGCCGCTGATATTAAAATTTGGCGATCGCGTCCTCCCCTTATAGCCTCCCTTGACCGGGAAAACGGCAAATTTCAAATTCCTCGCGCTCGTGCTGCTGAGACACGCTACGAATTTTACCTGCGCCCAACATCAAACAATGCCACTGTCTTGTCCCATCGCTGCACCATTCACCTCAGCCCAGACCAAAGTAACGAGTACACCGCCGCCACAGCTCGTCACGAACTCGGTCACGCTTTGGGGATCTGGGGTCATAGTCCTGTAGAAACCGATGCCTTGTATTTTTCCCAAGTGCGGAATCCGCCGCCAATTTCTCCCAGAGACATCAATACCCTCAAGCGCATCTATCAGCAGCCAACGCGCTTAGGATGGGCAATGCCTGAGAATTAACCGTTAAACTACTGCCAGGCGTTCTCTTCCATCTGTACAAGTAGCGGCAACTAGGACGAGACAGAGAGTAGCGATCGCCAAATGCCTTCTATCGCCAAAACCTGCCAGTTAGGTAAATTTGTAACCGCTAGGATAAAGCATGACCGCTCAACGGCAACTGCTGCTGCTGTAATACATCGACGTAAAGCTTTTCTAGCTGAGTGATATTACGACTAAGGGTGTAGCGTTCTAGAACGCGGGAGCGGGCTTTTTTCCCCAATAACTTTGTCCATTCGCAGTGATCGCGCAGGAGGGGGAAAAGGGTTTGTAGCTGGGTGGCAACGCGATGAGTGTTGAGAATCACACCTGCGCCATCTTCCAGGACTTCGCCATCCGCCCCGGCATCGGTGGCAACGCAGGCAACACCACACGCCATTGCCTCTAGTAACGACAACGATAACCCTTCTAAAAACGACGGCAAAATAAAAACATCAGCGGCACGAAGAATCTCAATTCGTTGGTGTTCATCCTCAACAAATCCCAGCCAAATGACGCCGTACTCGGAGTCGTAGAAAGGCTCTAGAGAAGGCTTTAAAGGGCCATCACCGACAATAACTAACTTGCACTTTGGGCCCATATCCGAGTGCTTCCAGGCGCGTAGCATGGCCTCTACGTTCTTTTCTGTAGAGATGCGTCCTTGGTAAACAAATAAGCGTTCGGCATCAAATCGGGCTTTGAGATTGTTGATACCAGGGGAATATTTTTGCACATCAACTCCGTTGGGAATGATTGCCACTCGCTCTGGTGGCACACCTAATTTCACCAGGAAGTCCCGTTGCAGTTGGGAGAAGATCACCACACGGTTGTAATGCGCCAGGAAGGGTGCGTACAACTGATAAGTAAACAGTTGAGTTCCTGACTTGAGATTGCGCCGCTTGCCATCAAAGGGCGGATGGAAAGTAGCGACTAAGGGAAGATTTAACTCTTCACAAATGTCTGGCAGGAGAAAGTCTAAAGGAGAAAGAGTCAGGGATGCATGGACAACGTCAGGCTTGAGTCGTTGGAGCGATCGCGCCAAAACTTTACTCGCCTTCAAGGTCGGAATTGTATAAATCTGAGACTTGTACAAGAAAGGCAGAGAAACTTCTTGACATCCTGACCAAGTACCGGGGTCAGATTCCTCTTGAGCAAAGTGCAGGAAACTGACTTGATTGTTCCGCTCTAGGAGCGCATTTGTAACTTCACGACCGTAGGTAACATTGCCACAAAACGGTGATTTTTTTCCGAGCCAGGCGATATGCATTTAGCTTTTAGCAAGTTTAGCGTTCAGCAGTTAGCGTTGGAATTGTCGAGGTCAGATAGAATATACGAATTTTTGTCTATCCTGGAAACCCACTGAATCAACTTGCCAACAGCTAACAGCAAATGTTTTCACTCTTATTTGTCAGCTTTAGTTGATACCGTTGATCCTGTACCGGAAATATACCAGGTTAAGAACCCTCCCGCGATTGCTAATGCCGCTAAACCTAATAAAACGGCTTTCAATCCCAGTAATGTCTCCGCTACCCCGGCTAAAGCTAACGGCAAGCTTAAGGCAATGTTAATTGCATTATTTTGCAAGCCGAACACCTTGCCGCGCATTTCTTCGGGAGTCTCTGCCTGAATTGTGGTTTGCATGGGAATCCCCACCAAAGCCGCAAAAATCCCCAGTACGGCAGTGAAAAACAATGCCATCCATAGCTGCTGATTAAAAAATGCCAGACCTACCAATGAAATGCCGACCCCCCATGACCCAATTAAACTGAGTCGTGTATTGGAAAACTGCTGTTCCCTGTGACCAAGAACTGCGGCTCCGGCTGCCATTCCGACACCGCCAGCCGCGAGTAAAAATCCGAACTGGGACGCCTTCAAACCGGGAATAATTTCCGCCAAGCGCACCGCTAGCACGGATAGAGCGGCAAATACAGAGAATAAAATCACGAGTTGAACCAGAGCATTGCGAACTCGGTGATGTTCTTTTAAGTAGCGGATACCATCGCGGATGTCTTCCCAAACGTGGGGTGTTTCTCCTACAGGAGCATTCGTTTGTTCGCCTGTTTTTAGGAACAGCAGCAGCACTCCTGCGATCGCATAACTGCCCCCAACGATTAGCTCTTTACCAAAATTAAACCCAATTCCTAAAAGGTCTGCCGCTTTGTCGGCGAGTGCTAAGAGCGGATCGCCCACGGCGAAGCCAATAATCAACGACGCCATCATTGTCGTTGTATATAGGGAATTTGCTGGTAGTAGGTGCTGTCGCTTCACAATTAACGGAATCACCGTCTGCTCGGCAGGGGCAAAAAATTGCGTCAGTGTTGAAACTAAAAAAGTAATCAACAAAAGCAGATAAAAGCCGACAGGCAACCCGGCAATCGGTGCCAAATCTTGAGATAACCAGAGTAAAAACGGCACCGCGAACACCAAGATGCCGCGCAGGAGGTTGGTTGATACCAAAACAGCTTTTTTTGGCCAACGGTCTACAAATACCCCGGCAACCGAACCAAACAGTACCGCCGGAATTGTGAAGGCAATCATAATCGCCGACACCCAGCCGCTAATCGTCTGGTTCACGTCCTGAAAGTGACTGGCAATCAAGGCAATCATTAGCACCAGATAAATCTTATCTGCCAGCTGGGAAAAAACCTGACCGCTCCACAGGGTTAGGAAGTTACGGTTTTTGAGAACCGGTATAAACCCTCGTGATTCCGGTAGGCTGGCTGACAAATCAGTTAGTGGGCGATGGGACTTATCGTCCGGTTGTAAATTTTTGTCTGTACCGGGTGACGGGGAAGTCCCGCTCGACGGCTGCTTTTTAGGAAGGGATTTTTCCGTCACACCAGAAGACTGTTTGTTAACTGGATATTGTATAGGTCGTTCAAATTCAGATAATTGCATTCGCTAATTTTCGGGTGATTAATAGAACCCATCTTTACTAAACATCAGTTATATGTTGTGTTGATCTCACTCATTCGGGCAAAGCGATCGCATCGACTAAAGTTGCCGAGCGAATCGAGCGACCGAACTGATACTGAGCATAATCTCGCAGGAGCCGCTCAATCGTCACCCAGCCTCTTTGGGTAGACGGCTGTCCCCCTGATACCTGCTCAATTTGCGGTAAATCTGCCTCCCCTAACTGCTGCAGTAGCGCTAATTCTACGGCATTCAGTTTGACGTTAATCTTGGGGGGTATGGGGGCAGGAATGACTTGGTAACTGTTGGTAGCTTCTGCCACCCGTCCTTCTCTAACAGCCATAGGAGACAAGCCTCTCAATCCAGACTCATTTCCTGACAAAGTGACTGTTCCGCCCGCATCCATGCTGAATCCGACTCGCCAGTCCGGGTCGAGAAAATTCGGCTTGAGCGGATGTTGGGTGACACAGCAAGCTTGCACCTGAGGAGCAACACCTCCTAGGGCAAGTAGGTGAAAGACACCTTGAGAAAGATGAGCAAACACCCCTGTTCCTGAAGCCTGAAGGCTTTTTGTGTTTGGTAAAACGGCAATTCGCCGCAGATGTTCGCTCAACAATTCATAAAGCTCTACTTGCGGCTGCTCGCTCAATGCTTGGTAGAGAACGATTTCTGCTAAGTACTGACTGGCAGCCAACTTACCCAAATCTTGGCTCAAACCCGGATAGGATTCCAAGGTTTCCGCCTGAGTAATTTTATCGAGCGATCGCCCCTTTGCCAGCAGTAACTCATTAACCACAAACAAACCAGTTCTTCCCCCTAGCTTCGAGTTTTGCTTCCGCGCTCCCGGTGCTACAACTCGAATCAAGCCACACTCCCGCGTCAAAATCGTTACCAATCTATCCGCCTCACCTAGAGGCATACTTTTAAGATTGATTCCAGTAGCTTTGTAAGTTCGGCTCATTGAGACTAGAGATGAAGGAGTGATGATCGAAAGCAACAGGCAAAAGTAAAACTGTAATATTTTTAACTTTTTACTCCTACTCCAGCATATCGAGTTGTTGCAACAATTCAGGGCCACGAGATGTTCCTAAGCGTGTTGCTCCTGCCGTCACCAACTCAAAGGCTTGCTGAATTGTCCGAATACCTCCTGATGCCTTAATGCCAATTTGTCCATGAGTGAGTTCCTTGAGCAAGCGAACGTCAGCAACTGTTGCACCGCCCTGCCAGCCCGTGCTAGTTTTCACGAACTGTGCCCCAGCATCTTTACAGATTTCCACAGCCAGTTGCTTTTCCGCATCTGTCAGCAGGGCAGTTTCCAAAATCACTTTCACCAGTTTCCCGGTTTCTTCACAGATTTGGGCAATCTCCCGATATAACTCATCCGTTTTCCCCGCTTTCAACCCTCCCAGATGCATCACCACATCTAATTCTGTTGCGCCATTTTCTACCGCCTCTTGGGCTTCATAGAGCTTGGTAGCGGAAGTGGTTGCCCCTGCGGGAAACCCAATCACAGTACAAACTTGAGGCGATTTACCATGCAGTAGTTCCGCTGCTTGTTTCACATAAACCGGATACACGCACACCGCCGCAAACTGGTAGCGGTCTGCCTCTTCACAACACTTTCTCACTTGCTCTGGTGTTGCCGTTGGATTCAGCAGTGCGTGATCGATTAGTGGAGCAATATCTATCTCTGGATAGGCTTCAGCCATTATTTATTTTGTCTTTTTGACAACGTTTTATCTTAGTTATCTTTGATCAAACTCTTCAGAAAAACTAGATAGTCAGTTATTTGTAAGCTTCCCCGTTCTCTCATAGACAAGGCTTCCCGCTTCGGAGGTGCCCTCGTGAACTGTTTAGAGCAGGAGCGATCGCTGAAGGCTGAAGGATAAAATTAACAGGAGGTTGCCTCAGAGTTAATGCTGACTAAGTTTTATCTTTTTATCCCTTGCTTCTTTTTTGAGAAATCACTAATAAATGAGAAAATTTTTCTTCCCCGGGCTGCTGCTACTGCTCTTATTGCCCATTACCGCCTGTACTCCCTCACAAAACACCACCTCCTCTAGTGGAGAGAAAACTCTCCAACCCTTTACTACAGGGGCTATTCCTGACCAAGATCCAGAAAAATTACAGCGGCTGTATAGCAATCTGGCAGATTACCTGGAAGCGGAGTTAGGTGTTCCGGTAGAGTACAAACCCGTTACCGATTATGCAGCGGCGGTTACAGCCTTCCGGGTAGGGGATTTAGACATGGTTTGGTTTGGCGGCTTAACAGGAGTGCAGGCGCGATCGCAAGTTCCCGGTGCTGAAGCGATCGCCCAACGAGACATTGACGAGCGCTTTAGAAGCGTATTCATCGCCAACAAAAATAGTGGTATTTCCGCCATCAAAGACATTCAGGATTTACAGGTTTTGAAAGGACACACCTTCACCTTTGGTAGTGAGTCGTCTACCTCTGGGCGGTTGATGCCGCAATATTTCTTGCAACAAACAGGCGTTAAACCCGAAGACTTCAAAGGAATTACCGGATTTTCCAGTTCCCACGATGCCACAATTCAATTTGTACAAGCGGGAACCTATGAAGTTGGGGCGTTGAGCGAGCAGGTGTGGAAAAGTCGCTTAGAAGCCGGGGAAATCGATCTAGACAAGGTTCAGGTGATTTGGCAAACACCACCTTACTATGACTACCACTGGGTGATTAACCCTCGCGTCAAAGAGCGCTACGGCGAGGATTTCACCGAACGAGTGCAGGCGGCATTATTAAAGCTTGACCCCAATAATCCCGAACAAAAGGAAATTCTCGATTTATTCGGAGCCGCAAAGTTTATTCCTACAAAAAACTCTAACTACGCCAACATTGAAGCCATAGGTCGAGATATCGGCAAGATTAAGTGAGCGATTCCGTGCCAATTTTTGAGCTGAAACAGGTGTCTCAGCAATTTAATTCCCTAAGTGCCTTGAGTGAGATCAATCTGCAAATTTCCCCTGGAGAACGGGTAGCCTTAGTGGGATCGAGTGGTGCGGGAAAAAGCACGCTGATTAACCTTCTCAACGGCACCCTCTTCCCCACCTCCGGGGAGGTTTGGGCATTGGGACACAATCTTAGTCGCCTCTCTCCCCAGCGGTTGCGGCAAGTACAGCAGCAAATCGGCACAGTCTATCAGCAGTTTCATCTGGTCGATAGTTTACGGGTGATTCATAACGTTAACGCGGGACATTTAAGCCGCTGGTCATTTTTAAAAGCGGCAGCTTCTTTAATTTTTCCCTTGGAAGTAGAAACCGCCGCCAAAGCACTTGCAAGAGTGGGAATTCCGGAAAAGCTCTATGCCAGAACGGATCAGCTTTCAGGCGGACAGCAGCAACGAGTTGCCCTAGCGCGGGTAATGGTACAAAATCCGCTGGTAATTCTGGCAGATGAGCCAATTTCTAGCCTTGATCCGGAACACAGCCGGGAAATCATGGATTTGCTCCGGAAATTGAGCCAGGAAACAGGCAAAACCCTAGTCATTAGTCTCCACGCGATTGAATTTGCCCGGACTTATTGCGATCGCCTGATTGGTTTGCAACAGGGAAAAATTTTGTTTGACGCTCCTGTGGCGGCGGTATCACCAGAAATGATTGAGCAGTTATATCGGCTGGAAAAGTCAGGTTGGCGATCAAACTAACCTCTTAGCCAAAGCTTAAGTTATATCAAGGCATAACGCGAATATTGGGAAAAGTTGATGGCGGATGCAGTACCCTACCCTAGAGGGAAAGGGAATTCTGAGAAAAAGTTAATGGAGATGACGTAGATGGAAACAAATAAAAACGTGCCAATTGATAACCAGAATGTACCTGAAGGACACCGGGGGCTGCACGATTTTTTGTATGGCTCCGACGACGAACACACCGCTACTGAGACGACTCTACAGAATCTTGACAATGATGCCGGAGTGATGCCCCGTGGCGAGTGGTGCGAACAAGCGGCAAATGCAAAAGTCGCTGGGGTTTACGCGGTGCTAGATAGCGATCGCCACACCCAGTACATCGGCTACTCCCGCAATGTCCGGCTTACCCTGGAGGGACACGTTGCTCAAAATGGGGAATCAACCTGTGCTTTCGTACGGGTGAAAGTATTCAAATTTCCAAAGCGTACTGAAATGGAAGCCTTGCGGGATCAGTGGCTTGCCGAACTCGACAGCCTACCACTGGGTAATGCCGACAATAGCGGTATGTGGGCGAGTACTGTTGGTGAAGCATCACGCGCCGTCATGTCAGATGCAGAGCGCAATGCCTACGAAGAGAAAAAGCTCAAACTCCGCAAAGCCATGGCGGATGGAGCGTTGAGCAAAGAGACAGACACAGCGGATGCAGGTGATGCCGAACGGCGACAGCAGCTTGATGCAGCGGTGAATAATGACGACTGGAGTGCTGTAATTAATCATCAGTCGCAGCAGTAAAGCTTTCCCTGATTTGACGAAACCCCTCCGCTCTCATCGGTGAACTAATCCCAAATAGCACTAACTCCAGAAACTTCATCAAAACCGATCAAACCTTGTGCAGGGGGTCTGGGGGAGGCACTCATCCCCCCGCTGGGGGATTGGGGGGAAGCCCCCCCAAGCTGGGTTTTTCTCAAAAACAACTATCTTTCGCTTAAATCAACAACACTCAGCTAATGCCAGTCCTTTTCAGCTTGCTCTAGTACGTATCCCGAATGGCACTAACTCCAGAAACTTCATCAAAACCGATCAAACCTTGTGCAGGGGGTCTGGGGGAGGCACTCATCCCCCAGTGGGGGGATTGGGGGGAAGCCCCCCAAGCTGGGTTTTTCTCAAAAACAACTATTTTTCGCTCAAATCAACAACACTCAGTTAATGCCAGTCATTTTCAGCTTGCTCTAGTACATAAGCGGCAACATTTTCAATTTCCTGCTCATTCAAGCGGTCTTTGTAAGCTGGCATATTGTTTTTGCCATTAGCGACTAACGAGGCGATCGCTTCCACCGAATCCCAACCATTTCTGCTCAATGCTCTCTTTTTCAGGTTTTTTCCCCAGCGAATAATATTGCCGCCACCAGCATGACAAGCCGCACATTGAGCGCTGAAGATTTGTGCGCCGTTGATGGTATCTGCGGCTAAAGCTGTAGGGCTAAAGGCGATCAGCCCAATAAGCATCACTAGCACAACCGTTAATCGCTGCTTCAAAAATCTTCCCCCTACCCTAATAGTCATCCCAGCCTACTCTTTTAGTAAATCAAACCGCAGATTAGCGTTGCCAAAAAACATCTCTGGCAAGACAACCATCACTACTCTGTTGGGAGGTCAAACAAAACTGTCGTCATGTAATGTTCTGCCCAATCAGCACCGAAAGCTTTTTCTAGGACGCGGCGGGTTTTGTCGTTCTTCTGTTGCTTAGTGCAGTAGTATTTTTGACCTGCAAGCGTTAATGCGCGTTGTTCTGAATCCCCTGGTACAGCATCAACAGCATGACAGACATGAACTTCTAAAAATGCCGCCACACGGTCAAGAAACCAGGATTCTTCCTCAGCACTACCCGGTCGTACAAAAATGCAAAAGTTAGAGAAGATGTCTGCCCACTCAGGAAGGTCGCGAGGTTGGGAAAACGCTCGGTTCGGTATGGATTTAAGGGAGTATTGATAGTTGTCGGGTAAGGTATGCTCTAGATTAACTGGGGAAAGGTCAGCGATCGCTGCACTAATTTTTCCCCGTCCTCCTACCAAGTCACAGCCAAATATGGGTAGCGCGTATTCTGGGCGAGGAAACATGACGCAATGCAGAATATCCAGCGTATTCCCCACCCGCGCCAGCTCTAAATGCAACTTACGAAACTGGGGCGTTTGGTAGCAGCGATTTTCAATTCTGAGTTTTTCCCCATCCAAGCGTCCTTCCACATATCCCAACTCTGTAGGGAGAGGATAGGGGGAAAGGTCTAGATACCCATGCCAAACCGCTTCAATACAGTCAGCCAGTTTGTGAATTAGGGGATGTTGTTGTTCTCGTAGCGAGGGACTAGAAGTGGAAGACATGGGTTGATCGACAGGATAAGAATAACTGATGCAGGCGAAAAGCCTTGTAGATTAAGGATAACAGCTTGTTATCCGGCAGACCTTACAAAGATTTGTAGCACGACAATGAGAGCGGTTGCTCTCTGACTCTGTAGCTCAGAATTGGAAAGGCGATCGCTTCTCTCACCTCTCCGGCTCAATTCCCGCCGCCCGTAACTGCGCCGCTAACGCTTCAGCACGCTGTCGTTCCTGTTCAGCACGTTGCCGTTCCTGTTCTACACGTTGTCGTTCCTGTTCTACAGACTCTACTCCCCACGGCAAAAGTTGCCCATTTTCATCCCACCACCGCAACCAATAGCCTGTGCGATTTCCCTTGCTTCCTTGCCATACACCCAGAAATAGCTTCAAGGCTTCAACCCAATAGTGATTACTATCATTCGACTGTTGCAAGTCATAACGCCCTGTATTGTTGAGCTGATAAACCTCTAGCACTCCTGCTCGTGGTTCAAAAATCGCGTATTGAGAAACTTGCAATACCTGCTCATAAAAAAACCACTTACCAGGGGGATAAGTCGGTTTAATAGAATATTCGCCGCCTTCTGTTTCTGAGAGAAACTCCATGACAATTGCCGGAATTTCTCCCTGTAGTTGTGGCGTATAACTGCGACGGATTTCCTCTCGCGACACCCGAATATGAGGCACATACATCCAATCAGGCGCTTTGACAACAATTTTGCCTTCTAGGGTGGCACAGACCCCGTAATTAGTAGCAATTAATACATTCTCTTGCAATTGCCCACCCTGTTCCAAACTCTCGCTTAACGCGGCTGCAAGTAAAGGCTGGTCGATATTATCCACTGGCTCATTCGGTAAGGGAAAATCATCCGGTAGCTTTTCCCAAGTAATGTTGTAATTGGCTGTAGTGATTGGCATGGCGCACTTTCTCGGTATCGTAAGCCTTAAGGAAATTGTAGATAATTGAGAGCGCGATCGCTTTTTTCTAACAGATGATTATTCCTGACTAGTCAACACTGCTAATAAATTAAACTGAATTAACTGGTTACGTAGAGCGATTACCATGCAAGTTAAAGACCTCACCATTGACGAACTGAAAACTCTGATTCGAGAAACTGTCATGGAAGCTTTAGAGGAGCTTTTGCCCGATCCAGATGAAGGTAAAACAGTTAAAGAGGAGTTCAAGCGAGAACTTCTAGAAACTCGCAAGCGCCGAGAGACGGGAGTTCGAGCCATTCCAGCAGAAGAGGTAATGCAAAAACTGGGATTAGGAGGCAAATGAGCTATTTGGTTGAATATGAACCAGAAGCCTTTGCTGATTTAGAGAGGTTGACTCAGGCAGTTCGGGAGCGAGTCATCAATAAGATTAATTGGTTGGCTGAGAATTTTGACCAGATTACACCGCAACCTTTGACGGCTGATTTATCAGGTTTCTTCAAACTGAGAGTTGGAGATTACCGAGTGATTTACGAATTTAACCGCGAAGAAAGAGTAGTTTTTATTGACCGAATTAGGCATCGACGAGAAGTTTACAATTGAGCCTGTCTTGTTACTTCGCGCTTATATCCTTGGCAATGCCATTTTAACCAAGCTTCAACTAAGAAATCGCAGCTATTTGACCATAACGAAGAATATTAAGACATCAGTAATAGTCTAATTTTTGCAATATAGTAAAACAGTAAACACTCCACCGATATTTTTCCTATGAGCTTAGAGCGCTCGATTCGTAAGTTGGCCGCTGTAGCCAATGCCTTGTCATCAATGGAAATATGTACGACATCAGGATGTAACCAACTCGTCTCAAAACCCGGTTACAAATTATGCTATGAATGCTGGAAGACAAACAACTTAACGTCTCGATCAACAGCGACACCTAAACCCCAGCCAAAACCTAAAATATCGTCCTCTCCTTCAATTCCATCGCTGCTGTCTGCTACCAAGATTAGTGAGAAACTGGCTCTACACAATCACATCATCCACCGCAATAATGTCAATCGTATTTTGGCAGAATTAGGATTACTAAGTAAGGAGAAAAATGGCTGGGTGGCGACACAGCGAGGAACTAGTTTCGGTGCTGTACAGAAAACTCATTCAGAGACTGGTAATTTCTACGTTGTCTGGTCAGAATCTATCTTAGAAAACAAAATTTTTATCCAAACTCTTGCTGATTATGCTACTAGTAACAACCCAGAACAAAATGCTTCACAAGTAATTGAGGAGCAAGGATTCCGTCAGAAGTTTCGTACTCAGGCAAATCTACGGACAACGGATGGGCATTGGGTACGCTCGAAAGCTGAAGTCCTAATTGACAATTGGTTGTACATGGCAGAATTAGTTCACGCTTACGAACGCCGACTACCAATCGAAGAAGAAATGTATTGTGACTTTTACGTGCCTGCGGGAAAGGTATATATTGAATACTGGGGATTGGAAAATAATCCAGAGTATGCAGAACGCAAGAAAGTTAAAAAAGCTCTGTATCAAAAGTATGAATTCAAACTGATTGAATTATCTGATACAGAAATCAAAAATTTAGACGATTATTTACCTAAAATGTTGTTAAATTTCGGCGTTGTCGTCAGTTAACTTCTTTGATTACACCGTTATTACAACAACTTATAAAAAAGGCGATCGCATTTTGATCGCCCTTAAATCCTATTCCATTTCTTACTCCCCTCTCCTCGCAGGAGAGGGGTAGGGAGAGAGGTCAAATCTTCGCTGCTTCCTTCACCAACGTACCCCAACCCAAATCTTTCAGGTTGTTATTCCGGCGCAACGGACGAGTTGCCAACTCCAGAATGTCACGCGCATTAGTGAAGCCGTGAATTTGAGCAAAGGTAAACTCAACTGACCACTTGGTATTGATACCCCGCGCTTCTAAGGGGTTAGCGTGAGCCATACCTGTGATTACTAGGTCAGGCTTCATCTCTTGAATCCGTTGAATCTGGTTGTAGTTATCCGGCTTCTCGATAATCTTCGGATACGGAACGCCCATTTCCTGGCAAGTCTTTTCTAGCAGTGCCAATTCAGCCGCTTGGTAGCGCTTGTCCATATATGGAATACCGATTTCTGGGCAACTCATGCCGCAACGAATCAAAAAGCGTGCCAAAGAGATTTCCAGCAGGTTGTCGCCCATGAAGAAGACAGACTTGCCGCGTATCAGCTTGACGTAATCTTCCACGCCTTCCCAGATTTGGGCTTCCCGTTCTTCCAAACCTTTCGGTTCAATGCCGAATACTGAGCAAATCTTTTCAATCCAGGCGCGAGTACCATCGGGGCCGATGGGGAAGGGTGCGCCAATCAGCTTGCACTTGCGGCGACGCATCAAGGTAGTAGCTGTGCGGCTGAGGAAGGGGTTAACGCCAGAAACGTAGTAGCCTTCTTCGAGGACGGGCAACTCCGTGTAACGCTTGGAAGGTAGCCAGCCGGAAACCTTAATACCTTGCTTTTTCAGTTCCAGTGTTAGGTTCGTGACAACGGGGTCAGGTAGAGAACCGAACAGCACTAGTGGAGGATGATCGGCGTATTCCGATTCCTCTCGGGCAACATCCTCTTTCTTCTTGCCGAAGCTGAGGAGTTTGGCGATCGCATTTCGTTCTTGCTTCTCTTCTTCTGCTACAGGTGCTTGGTTGGGGCAACGTTGCGCCATGGCTGCTAGCACCGTGTCTTCCCCTTGGGTGAAGGCATAGTCTAGACCATTAGCACGGGCGGTAACGATGGGAATCCCAATCTCAGCTTCCAAGCGAGGAGCCAAGCCTTCCAAGTCCATCTTGATGATTTCGGTGGTGCAGGTGCCAATCCAGACAATTACACTAGGGTTGCGATCGCGCTTAATCTGCAAGCACAGACGCTTCAGTTCTTCATAGTCATTGAGCTGGGCAGAAATATCACCTTCTTCCAATTCCGCCATGGCATAACGCGGTTCAGCGAAAATCATCACGCCCATCGCGTTTTGCAGAAAGTAGCCACAGGTCTTAGTACCAATTACCAAAAAGAAACTGTCTTCAATTTTCTGGTAGAGCCACGCCACGCAGCTAATCGGACAAAATGTATGATAATTTCCAGTCTCGCACTCAAACTCTAGTGCCTGCGGCTCTTGTACGTTAGTCATTTAAAACTTTTTCTCCTCTTCTCTGGCATCAAATCACTAAGAATCCAAAATAGAGAGCCTCGTCTCCATCTCAATTAATTTTCTTAAAGCCTGCCTACACAGGCTTTGAACGCAATCGCCCCAGCCTCCAGGCTGAGGACAAAATAAAATCGTTCTTAAACCATCATCAGATCGATTTTCTCTTCCTCAGTCGCGGCTTGCGGCGTTGTGGGATTGAGGTAGAAGTCAGACAGCAAAGAGAACAACTCTCTATCTGGAGAATCATTCGGGACAACACCTTCCGGCTGTGCCAAAATTTGGTCAGCAATGTTCAGGTAGTAGTCGCAAACCCAATTTAAAGAAGGGTCTTTCTCTGCCATCTCGAACAATGTCTTGCCCTTGACACGGGAGACGCGGATGTCCTCAATCAAAGGCAGAATTTCCAAAACAGGCATGGGTACGGATTCAATATACTTGTCGATCAAATCGCGCTTTGAGGTGCGGTTGCCAATTAATCCTGCTAGACGCAGAGGATGGGTACGCGCTTTCTCACGCACAGAAGCCGCAATCCGGTTTGCCGCAAACAGCGCATCAAAACCGTTATCCGTGACGATCATGCAGTAATCAGAGTAGTTCAGCGGTGCTGCAAAGCCACCACAAACTACGTCACCGAGAACGTCAAATAAAATCACATCGTACTCATCAAAAGCGTTGAGTTCTTTTAGCAGCTTCACTGTCTCGCCGACGACATAGCCACCGCAACCCGCACCCGCCGGAGGGCCACCTGCTTCTACGCAGTCAACGCCGCCATAGCCTTTGTAGATGACATCTTCAGGCCAGACATCTTCGTAGTGATAGTCCTTTTCCTGAAGGGTGTCAATAATGGTGGGAATTAAAAAGCCTGTGAGGGTAAAGGTGCTGTCGTGCTTCGGGTCACATCCAATTTGCAATACCTTTTTACCGCGACGAGCTAAAGCTACTGAGATATTACAGCTTGTTGTAGATTTGCCGATTCCGCCTTTTCCGTAAACTGAGAGTTTCACGCTTCTTATTCTCCTATCGTTGGGATTAAAACCTGATTTCTATTTGCCGTTAAGCAGGGCGGGTAGGGAGCTACTGCTCTAGGGTGCCAGTCGTCTTTCGCCTGTCGTCAGCTTATGACTTGCATTATTGTGCAACTACCCAGCAAAAGAAAGGGGTGTTAAGGATAAGTTAGGGCTTAAATGTTCCTAAAAACGCTATATGAATACATTTATTAATAAAAAAGCACCAAAAATCAATCCGAAAGCTAAAAATTCAGTTTTAATTAGTTTTAGGATATTTAATCTATAAAAAGTGGTACAAAAGACAAAAATAAGATTTACCAAAAAAAGACCCAGAATACTTGGTATGCCAATGTTGCAGCAATAGGTAATACCCTTGTCCTTGACCTCAGAGAGCTTTGTTAGCTTGTAGAGCTGGCTCAGAAGCGGTTTGTCCCGTGAAACTCTGGTGGTATAGCCAAGTAGCCTAAAGTCGGGTGGGTAGTCTGGGCTAGGAGTTTTATAAAGAATGATTAATTTTGGGGTGAGTGCGGACATTCACTAGAGCTAGGTAGCGATCGCCACCTCATAGATTGACAGCGCAACTTTTGCAAAATAGGTCAGTTAGGTGCTGCGGCTTTTGGCAACTGGGGTAGAGGCGATCGCTCATACTGGAAGAAATAGCGAATCGAATCCTTGCGTAAATTTGCTCCTATCCCCATGAGTTCTGCTATTACACCTCCAGATTTAACCACTCCTCTACCTGACCATACTGAGTTACCAGAGTCAGACGGCACCTTTGTGAAAAACTTTCAAGAACATCCTCAAAGTATCCTGCTGACTGACTCCATTCAACCTGTATTGCAGCAGCAGCATCCCGATGGGCAATACTGCATCGGGCAAGATTCCGGCATTTACTGGCGCATCACTGAACCACCAGAACGGGGTGCAGAAGCACCTGATTGGTTTTACGTGCCAAATGTGTCGCCAACGCTGAATGGTGAAGTACGACGTTCCTATGTTTTATGGCAAGAATACGTTGCACCGTTGATTGTCTTGGAATTTGTTTCTGGGAATGGCTCCGAGGAGCGAGATAGAACACCAATTACAGGGAAGTTTTGGGTTTACGAACAGGCAATTCGGGTACCCTTCTACGCCATTTATGAAGTGAAAAAAGCCAGTGTGGAGGTGTATCACCTAATTGAAAATCACTACGAACTTGTTCCTGCTAATGAAAGAGGACGCTATCCAATTACCGCAATGGGAGTTGAGTTGGGGATTTGGCAGGGACAGTATCAAAATGTCGAGTTTCCTTGGCTGCGCTGGTGGGATCTCTCAGGAAATCTTTTGCTAATAGGGGAAGAACGTGCTGAACAAGAACGTCAACGTGCCGAACAAGAACACCAACGTGCCGAACGATTAGCCGCACAACTCCGAGCGTTAGGAATAGACCCAGAGGTATAAAAAAGGACGGCTTTACCCCGAACACAGGGAGTGAACACCGACCATAGCTTTAGTATCTGCTTTTTTAGAATGTTTTTAGCTTTAAGGAATTATCTATTAAAAAAGAAAGAGAAGTAGGTAACTATGCAACCCAATAATCCTAATCAATTTACAGAAAAAGCGTGGGAGGCGATCGCTCATACTCCAGACATCGCCAAAGCTTGCCAGCAACAGCAGCTTGAGTCAGAACATTTGCTCAAAGCCCTCTTAGAGCAAGAAGGACTAGCCACCAGCGTCTTGACGAAAGCGGGAGTGAATATGCAGGCGCTGCGGGACGGGGTGGAGGGCTTCATCCGCCGCCAGCCGAAGGTTTCCGGTAGTGGTAGTTCTGTCTATCTGGGACGCAGTTTGGATACGCTCCTTGATAGAGCAGAGCAAGCTCGCAAAGACTATGGAGATGAGTACATCTCGATCGAGCATCTACTACTGGCATATACCAAAGATGACCGCTTCGGGAAAGCCTTGTTTCGCGAACAGGGTTTAGATGAAGCAAAACTCAAAAATACGATTAAACAAATTCGCGGGAGCCAGAAAGTGACCGATCAAAACCCCGAAGGCAAATACGAAGCACTGGAAAAATACGGGCGTGACTTAACAGAAGCAGCGCGTGAAGGGAAGCTTGATCCTGTGATCGGGCGGGATGATGAAATTCGCCGCACCATTCAAATTCTCTCCCGTCGTACCAAAAATAATCCCGTGTTGATTGGTGAGCCTGGGGTTGGTAAAACCGCGATCGCTGAAGGATTGGCACAGCGAATTGTCAGTGGTGACGTGCCTCAATCCTTGAAAGATAGACAGTTAATTGCCCTAGATATGGGGGCATTAATTGCTGGTGCCAAATTCCGGGGTGAATTTGAGGAACGATTGAAAGCCGTTCTCAAGGAAGTCACCGATTCTAAAGGTCAAATCATCCTGTTCATCGACGAGATTCACACCGTTGTCGGTGCTGGAGCAACCCAAGGCGCGATGGATGCGGGTAACTTGCTCAAGCCAATGCTGGCGCGGGGTGAGTTGCGCTGTATCGGTGCGACTACCTTGGATGAGTACCGCAAATACATTGAGAAAGACGCCGCTTTGGAGCGCCGCTTCCAGCAAGTTTTTGTCGATCAGCCCAACGTCACCGATACGATTTCGATTCTGCGGGGACTCAAAGAGCGTTACGAAGTTCACCACGGGGTGAAGATTTCTGATAGCTCCTTAGTTGCGGCGGCTACGCTGTCTACTCGGTATATTAGCGATCGCTTCTTACCCGATAAAGCGATCGACTTGATGGACGAAGCCGCCGCCCGACTGAAAATGGAGATTACCTCCAAGCCAGAAGAACTTGATGAAATTGACCGCAAAATTCTCCAGTTAGAAATGGAGAGGCTGTCATTGCAGAAAGAAACTGACCCCGCTTCCATTGAACGCCTGGAAAGACTGGAAAAGGAACTGGCTAATCTCAAAGAAGAGCAATCCGCCTTAAATGCCCAATGGCAGTCGGAAAAAGACTTAATCGTCCGCCTTCAGGAGATTAAAGAAGAAATTGACCGGGTGAACTTGGAAATTCAACAAGCCGAGCGCAATTATGACCTCAACCGCGCCGCCGAGTTGAAATATGGCAAGTTAATTCAGTTGCAGCGCGACTTACAAGTTGCTGAAAAGCATCTTTCCGAGGCGCAGCATAGTGGTAAGTCCTTGTTGCGGGAAGAAGTCACCGAATCCGACATTGCGGAAATCATCTCTAAGTGGACAGGTATTCCTGTCAGCAAACTAGTAGAGTCAGAGAAAGAAAAGCTGCTGCACTTGGAAGATGAACTGCACAAGCGGGTAGTCGGACAGGAAGAAGCTGTAACCGCCGTCGCCGATGCGATTCAGCGTTCGCGCGCTGGTTTGTCTGACCCCAATCGTCCGATTGCTAGCTTCATCTTCCTCGGCCCTACAGGTGTGGGTAAGACAGAGTTGGCAAAAGCCCTCGCCGCTTACCTCTTCGATACTGAAGACGCCTTAGTGCGGATTGATATGTCTGAGTACATGGAGAAGCACAGCGTCTCTCGTTTGATTGGTGCGCCTCCGGGATATGTTGGTTACGAAGAAGGCGGTCAGTTGACGGAATCTATCCGCCGTCGTCCTTATGCGGTGATTCTCTTCGACGAAATCGAGAAAGCGCATCCGGATGTCTTCAATGTGATGCTGCAAATCCTCGATGATGGTCGCGTCACCGATGCTCAAGGTCGCGTCGTTGACTTCAAGAACGCCGTGATTATCATGACCAGCAATATCGGTTCTCAATATATTCTCGATATTGGTGGCGATGACTCTCAATACGAAGAGATGCAGAGTCGGGTAATGGATGCGATGCGTACTAGCTTCCGTCCAGAATTCCTCAACCGGATTGATGAGATTATCATCTTCCATCAGTTGCAAAGACATCAGTTGCGGCAAATTGTCCAACTGCAAACGCAGCGACTGGAAAAGCGTTTGGCAGAGCGCAAGATGCCCCTCAAGCTCTCCGATGCGGCTCTCGACTTCTTGGCTGAGGTGGGTTACGACCCTGTGTTTGGTGCTAGACCCCTCAAGCGTGCTATTCAACGGGAGTTGGAGACGCAAATTGCCAAGGCTATCTTGCGAAATGAGTTCAACGACGGTGACACGATTTTTGTGGATGTCGAGAACGAACGGCTTGCTTTCAAGCGCTTACCTGCGGAGTTGCTAACGACTCAGTAATCAAGGCGAGATCCCTGGCTTGTTAGAGAAGTCGGGGATCTGAGCTGTTAACAAAGAAAGATATTAGGGGCGATCGCTTTTAATATCTTTTTCGTATTCGGGCATAGTTGAATAGCTGTGATGGGTGCCTATATTATTCAGACCTGAGGCGACAAGATGAATGGGGTGATGGGGAGAATCGATAATCTCATCACCCTTGCTTTTCTGTCCTTTGATAGTGGGTGTTTTGCAGAAGGGGCATTTAAGGTAAAACGTGTCAGAGCCTTAATTTGGAAATAACACCCATGAGTACAGAGCGACAGAAACAGTCCAACGAACCAGCCAAAGACCAAGAGCAGTATGTCGAGCCAGCAGAAACCTTGGAAGGTGCGATTGATGCGCGGGATCTAGTAATGAAATCTGGCAACACCCAAACTCCAGCGGGAGAATCATTGACAGCTCATCCGGCGGTGACGCCTCAAATGCTCAATGACCCCGGTAATATCCGAGATGATTTGAGACAAGGTAGAGAGGATGAGGAGGACTTAAGTGGAGGCTAAGTTGCTACACCTTTAAGTTATCAGTTTTGGCAGATCAGGAAAGGTCGCGATCGCCATTGCTCCCAAAGCGTGAAAATCTGCAAGGTTAGAGGTGTCGGAGCGGACTAATTTCCTGAGACAATGACAGTAGCTGTATGTTGATCGGCTTTGCTACTGTCTATGACTGAGCCAAAAAAAGCGTCTCGTTCGCGTAAGGCTAATGCTGCCGTTCCTAACAATTGGAACTATGAGGCAACTGTTGCCAAAGCGGAAGCAATTATCCAGCAAATTGAATCAGGTGAGCTAGAGTTAGCAGAGGTTTTTGACCAATTTGCTGTTGCTGCGGAGTATCTGCGGCAATGCGAAAACTTCTTAACTACTCGACAAAAGCAAGTGAATTTGTTGATTGAAACTTTGGCAGATGAGCCAGAGGCTTTTTAAGTTAAATTAATTGGCTTGATGCCACTCTCTTGCTCCCCCCGACCCTGTATACACATCTCCAGGGTCGCTTTTCCTTTCTCTTGCTCCCCCCTTAACAAGGGGGGCTGGGGGGGTTAACCTGGGGCAATTAACCTGCTAAAACCAGGATGCAGCAATGACCAAACTCTATAACAGAGCCTCAGAGAAAGCGAAACGCCAGCAGCTTCGGCGGAATATGACAAAAGCTGAATTTCTACTCTGGCAAAAGCTCAGGTGCAAGCAACTTGAAGGAGTTAAGTTTCGCAGTCAATACGGTGTTAATCGGTTTGTTCTCGATTTTTATTGTACTGAACTTAAATTAGCGATAGAAGTTGATGGGGAGAGTCATTTTCTTCTGGGCGCACAAGAATATGACCAAGAAAGGCAGGCTTTCATTGAGTCGCTGGGAATTCGGTTTTTAAGGTTTACTAATGATGAGGTGTATGGGAATTTAGAAGGGGTTCTAGAGAGGATTATTCAGAAGATTGGGGAATTGCGGAATGACCCCCCCAACCCCCCTTAATAAGGGGGGAGCAGAAGATAAAGTAGAATTTTGGGTTGATAGTAGATTTTGGCTAGGTGCGATCTGCTGGAAGCCGTAGCGATCGCATCACACATAGCTCTCGCTAACCGCTCATAATAGATGAAAGTCTAATTAGTTTAAATGTTACTAAGTTGATGGCTATGATTCCTATTAATGAAGCCAAACAGCGATTGCAAGATTTGATCGATGCCGTGAATCAATCCCATCAGCCGATTGTAATTGCTTCCCAAAACAGCAATGCCATTTTGCTATCTGAAGCAGATTGGTTGGCGATTCAGGAGACGCTATATCTACTCTCGATACCAGGAATGCGGGAATCAATTCGTGCTGGTTTGGCGACTCCGATTGAAGAATGCGATCGGGAGTTGGAGTGGTGACTTGGCAGCTTGTCTACACAAAACAGGCTCAAAAAGATGCCAAAAAGTTGGCTCAAAGTAACTTACGAGACAAGGCGCAAGCACTACTCAATATCATTGAAATCAATCCATTTGAGAATCCCCCACCCTATGAAAAGCTGGTAGGTGATTTAGCTGGTGCTTACTCCCGGCGCATCAATATTCAGCATCGTCTTGTGTATGAAGTGATTGAGTCAGAAAATACGGTGAAGATTCTGCGGATGTGGACTCATTACGAGTAGTTTTTTTACGACATGACTGAAGATGCGATCGCTATCTTCACCAGCGTTGAACTTTGGATGCTGCATTTTGCGTTGATGTTGGACGGGAGTGGATGTTGGTATAAATAGCGTTAACCCAATCTACTAAATTAGGTTAATGACTCCTAAAAAAAACGCTGACTACAAGAGATGAAATGATAGACAGAGCAAAACTTCTGGAAGAGTTGCGTAAAATTGCAAAAGAACGTGGTGGTCGCTGTCTCGCCAACGAATATATAAACTCTACAAGTAAATTACTTTTTGAGTGCAAACATAAACATCAGTTTGAATCTTGCAGAGATTACCTTAAGGCAGGAAATTGGTGTCCGTTTTGCGCTGGACGGGGAAGAACTATTGCATACCTGCAAAAGTTAGGTGCTCAATATGGCGGACGTTGTCTTTCTCCAACATTTTTAGGTATGGGGAAAAAACACCTTTGGGAGTGTGCAGAAGGTCACAAATGGGAAGCTATCCCTCGAAATATCAAGACCCTTGGTAGATGGTGTCCGGATTGTGGACGCGCAAAAAGCGACAGAAATCGGCGACGATACACCCTTGAGGATATGCAGAATTTAGCCCAGTTACGTGGCGGATTATGCCTATCGTCTCATTTTGAAAGTGTTGTAAAGAAATTAACCTGGCAATGCACAGAAGGGCATATATGGGAAGCAACTCCACATAATATCAAGAATGATGGATGGTGTCCCGAATGTGCTCAAAAGATTCGTGGAGAGAAACGGAAAACACACACTATTGAAAAAATGCAGGCATTTGCTAGTAGCAAGGGCGGTCGATGCTTGTCTCCGTTAGTCATTAACGTTAAAGCAAGCCTACGGTGGCAGTGTGCCGAAGGTCATCAATGGGAAGCTAATGCAGACAATATTATTAATGGAGGAAAGTGGTGTCCCGATTGCGCGGGGAATAGTAAAAAGACAATTGAGGATATGCAAAGACTTGCAGCAGAACGAGGGGGCAAGTGCTTGTCTACTATCTATCAGGGTACAAACACAAAGTTGCTATGGGAATGTCAAGAAGGTCACCGTTGGCAAACAATTCCGTCAGTTATTGTTAGAGGAGGATGGTGTCCCGATTGTAGTGCTGGTTTAGGAGAGCGTATCTGTCGTGCATTTTTTGAACAGCTTTTTGGATATCCTTTCAATAAAACTAGACC
The DNA here is from genome assembly GCA_019359445.1 of Kastovskya adunca ATA6-11-RM4. Classification (GTDB taxonomy): domain Bacteria; phylum Cyanobacteriota; class Cyanobacteriia; order Cyanobacteriales; family Coleofasciculaceae; genus Kastovskya; species Kastovskya adunca. The sequence continues at coordinate 70,430 of JAHHHJ010000023.1, forward strand.
GGAATGGTTACGCTCCCCTGATGGACATCAGATGGAACTTGATGGTTATTCTCCCTCACTAAAACTTGCTTTCGAGCATCAAGGACTCCAGCATTACAAGCACATTAAGTATTTCCACTCTTCTGATGCTAAATTCCTGAAACTACAAAATCGTGACCAACGAAAACGCGACCTCTGCAAGGCCCATAATGTAACACTTATAGAGGTTCCATCAATCTTAGATGTTCTTGGTATTGATAGCATTAAGTTTTTTATCAGCGATGAACTGTTGAAAAGGGGCATTCCTCTGCCTCCTGGATTTGATGAGAAAAAAGTAAATTTACAGGCAGTGTATTGTCCGAATCGCTTAAGAGAATTACAAGCTATCGCGACAAAGCATAGAGGCAAACTAATATCAAAACAATATTTAGGTATCTTTGAACACCTAGAGTGGGAATGTGCAAAAGGTCATCGTTTTAAGGCAGCACCAAATAATGTAAAGAATAGTGGTAGCTGGTGTCCAAAATGCCTTGGAAAATATAAAACTATCCAAGATATGCAGGCTTTCGCTGCTGAACGTAGCGGGAATTGTCTGTCAGAAGAATACATCAACAGTGTTACATCTCTCCTATGGGAATGTAAGGAAGGTCATCAATGGAAGGCAAGACCAAGTAATGTTTTTTTCGGCACCTGGTGTCCTGAGTGTGCGAAGAAAGAAAGGGGATTAAAGAGACGGACTCACACAATTGAGGAGATGCACCAGATAGCCATAGTTTGCAATGGAAAGTGTTTATCTTCCGACTATAAAGGAACTAAACAAAAGCTATTATGGGAGTGCGAAAAGGGTCACAAATGGGAAGCTACGCCTGAGAGTATTCTTCGTGGTGGTACTTGGTGTCCAAGATGTGCAAAACATAAAAGGACGCGACCGTTACAGTAGCACTGATCGCAAATCGCTAGTAGGTTGGGTTGAGGAAGGAAATCCAAACGCTCAAATTCATAGCGATTTAAGCGATCGCCACTTTCCAGGGGTGGGATAGGCAGAGACTCTTGCTGGAGGGGAGATTTAACCATAGATTGCTCCTTTTAACAGCTCGTCATGGTGCTACCTAATTAGGCAATGCTGCCACGCTTCCGGGCTTCCTTGTAGGATGTTCCAACGTTTTTTAATCCAGCGCGAATCATTTGCTGTTCTAGCAAGGCAAAAAAGCGGGCGCGATCGCCTCCTCGAACTACTGCCTGATTGTGCGATTCTGCGAGGGCTACGGGATAGCCATCCCCCTTATGCACCTGCGCCAGCATCAGACTCAGGGATTGGTTAAATAGCGCCCGATCCTCCGCTACCCATTGCGGCACCTCAACTCGGGCAATCTCCGTCCCCACATGGACATAGCAGAAGTAGATGTGATGGCGATCGTACAAGTCCAGAATCCGGGCGGAACTGCGATACAATGGGCCGCGTTGTCCGGGTTGCAGTCGAGCTGTCCACAAAGCCGTATCCCGCAGCGGGTCATAAACTTGGCAGGGGTAGCGATCGATAAAGCCAGAACAGTGCTTGACACAGTCAGGAGTATCGTGAGGGCAAGCCTCCAAGCGCAAGAAACCCAACGCCTCGCTACTCCGAGACGCACTTAAATAACCCATAAGCGGCACCTTAGCTACGCGCAATCGCTCCCAAGCTTCCAGAATGGGCGGCAAGATTTGCTCCCGTGCATCTCCTGGTAAAGGTTCCAAAAACCAATAAATCAACGAGCCATCTACCATTGCCAGATTTGGCGTCTCCTGATGAGAACCGGGAGGATTCACCCAACGACACGCCATGTCTGCCAACATCAACGCCTCCGAAACCGTCCGCCGATGTCCCATCCACTCCTCTGTGCGAATTCCCCATTGCCGAGAAACGTACAAATCCTCTGGACGGTAAAACACTTCCGGAATACTATCTAACACCGGATATAAGCTTTGCCCATAGTGCAACATCACCCGACCAACATTGATCAGGTAGCAGTAAGCAATTTCGTGGTGAGAGGGAGCAATTTGCGAGCCATCCGTCGCAAAGACAGAATGGCTGATGGGTGGTACATCAATATCAATGCAAGTATCCAACGGCTCGACGGGTATGGCGGCGGTAAAGCATAAGCGATCGCGCCAAGTCTGTTGCTGCTCAATCAGTTCTTCCTGATGGGCATAAGCCGCCGTCAACAACCTTTGTGCCCGTTCCAAGCGTTGGCGACTCGCCGCCGCCTCTACCTGCAAGTGCTGACTAATACCCGGCATTTGTCCCGCAAGTTTCGTTAAATCCAGCATCTGAAGTTAGTCCTGAATCAGTGAGTGCTAGGGGTTCACGGCACTGTCGTCCCCATAATTATTGGGTAGAAGTTATTCCTGAGCAAAGATTTAGAACTCAGCACTTCATTACTTCACCACGCCAAAAAATCTTGAGTAAACTGCAAAAGAGACAACAACCGAATATCTGGATTATGCCGCACAGAATCGCGATCGCGTGCCGTGTTGTAACCCCAATCTGCCAAATAAAGTCGCACCCCTTGCAAGTCAGCTTGCTGTTGCACTGATTGTAGGGTTTTTAAGCGGTCTTCTACAAACCACAGACGGCTTGTTTCGCCCTGAGATTCCTCTAGTAACTGCCGTAGCGTTTGATGTTTGGGACGTTTAATTTCCTTACCGATAATCCTCTCCTCCGCTAGCCGAATTCCCTGTTGTTGCAGCAACTTGTTTGCAAAGCGCCCTTCCTTCGTCGTCACAACGAGCAACTGTAGCGGAGTCTCTACAAGCGCACGCAATCGTTCTGCCACCCCAGGATAAAAATGATGCAGACTCAGCCAACTCTCCCAGTCCTTTGCAATCCATTCATCCCTAACGCGATCGAGTTTTTCCCCCATTTCTGCGCCATCTAGCTTCTCGGCGGCAACTATTTGCTGGCAAACCTCTGACCAATCCTGCAAAATTTCTGCGGCTGGGATACCAAGGATTAATGCCCTGATTAAAATGGGCATCTCCCAGCCTGTTTCAATAACAGGACGCAAGCGGTAAAAACTTTCTGCCAGATTATCGGGGGGTGTTTCGCTCTTTGGTGACCAGATTTGGCAGTAGGTGCGCCAGGAGGTTTGAAAATACTCCAGCAGTCCATCACACAGTACGCCGTCAAAATCCAGAGCAAGAGTTGTTGGAGCGTCAGCAGGCATAGTTAGTCTTTCGGCAACTGTAAAGGTTGATGCCATAATAACCGCCTGTGTTCAGCCTCGAGCTTAGCTTTTGTGAGCATAAAAAAATCAGGGAGAAGCAATTAAATACTTGTCCCTGATTATTAGCTGGGGTGCTAGGATTCGAACCTAGGAATGGCGGGACCAAAACCCGCTGCCTTACCACTTGGCTACACCCCATCGCATTTATTCTCACCTGGACTATCTTAACAGGAATTTCTGGAAAAGTGTCAACTATTTCAACGATTTTTTTGAAGTCCTGAGTGGTAGGGGCACGGCATCCCTTGTCCCTACTGAGTTGGGGAGAAAGGGTGAAGTATGAAGGGTGAAGTATGAAGGGTAAGAGGTTCTTCCCTGCTCCCCATACCTCAGGACTCAGGACTCAGCACTCAGGACTCCAAAAAGACTTACCGCAGCGATCGCCTAGCGATCGCACTTACCCAATCAACCATGAATGTCAGGATCATGAAGCAGCCAAGGGTGACGACGACGGCGCGATAGTCAAAACTGCTGAGTTGTTCAGTTAGCAAGCGACCTAAGCCTCCTGCGCCAACTAAGCCAACAATTACTGTTTCCCGCATACAGACTTCCCAGCGATAAAGGGCGTAAGCTAGAAAGCGGGGCAAGGATAGAGGTAATACCCCGTAGAGAAAAACGAGAGCGCCGGGGGTTCCTTGGGCTTTTAGGGCTTGTAAAGGCGGTTTTTCGAGATTTTCATTCACTTCTGCCATTAAGCGACCGAGAATGCCTAAATTGTGTAATCCTAAGGCGATCGCACCGGGCAAAATACCAGGAAAGATCACAAATAAGGCGACTAATGCCCAAATTGGGGCGGGGATGGCGCGGCATAGGAGTAAGATCGCGCGGGTAAACAGCAGGGTGAACCATGCCCAAATACCACTGAATTGATTGTGTTTACCCGGATTGAGGATGCCACCGGGGAGGAAGAAATTGTAGGCGGCGGGGAAGGAGAGGAGTAAGCCGCCAAAACCAGCCACCGCGATCGCTAAAATTGACATTGCCACTGTCTGGATAGATAGCGTCAGCAACTCCGACAATGGTGTTCCCCCCAGATCCGGGGGAAATGAGCTTTGGGCGATATCCCCTAGTAGCTGTTGGGTACGCGGCGACCAGAGTTTGCTAAAGTCGGCTTTGATATACCCAAAACAAAACGGCACCAGCAGCAACACTCCCAGACTCGCTAGATTCACTACAGGATCGCGTCGATAAACGGGAGGGGAAGAGCGAGATAACTTCCGCAGGTTTAAGTCTAAGCGGCTTGCACAGCCGAGGCGATGGCGTAATAAGGCGCTGCTTAAGTCCACTAAACCGTTTAAGAGCAATAAAGCATAAAAAAACGTCCAGAGTTGCTGATAGCGGAGTGACTGGAGGCTAAGGAGAATTTGATATCCCAAGCCGCCAGCACCAATAATTCCTAAAACTGCTGCTGAACGAATCGAACACTCGAAGCGGTAGAAGCTGTAGGAGAGTAAGTTGAGAAAGGCTTGGGGCAATAAGCTGTAGGTAAACGCCGTCAGGGGCTTGACTCCACTGTTGAGTAAGGCAAACAGTGACTGGCGGGGAGTTTCATCGAGAATTTCTGAAAATACCTTGGCAGTAATGGCTCCAAAAGGAATAGCGATCGCCAAAATTGCCGTTAGTGGGTCTAATCCCCAAATGTTGATGAAAAACAGCCCCCAAATCAGCTCGTGAATGGCTCTGGGAACGGTTAAAAACACCCGCATCCCTAGCCAGGAGGTTCGCTGTCCCCCGTGACGCGGAAAAACCGCAAGCCACCATACTTCTGACGCCAAGACACCCCCAACTATCCCGATCAACAGGCTCAAAAACGTCCCGCAGACGGCATAAGCGAGGGTGACGAGGGTCGCATCTAGGGTGATTGCCAGTAGTTCCGGACTCAAATCTGGCTGCACGCTTGCCCGCAGGAAGCGCCACAATAGTGGCAATCCTCCTAAATTGAGCAAGTCTTGTTGAAAGAGTCCGGCTTGGTAAAGGGAAAATGCGATCGCGCCTAACAATACCAACCACCACAGCATCTGCTGATTGAGCAAAGGGGGACGTAATTGTGCCTGACGTTTCACCCAAAAACTCTCCCTCAGCTATTGCTAACTTATTTACTTGGCTCTTTCGCCTTCCTCATCTCGTTCTTGCAGACGTTGTAACCGCCGGAGCGTTTGGTACATTTCTGGAAGGCGATGGTAGATAGCCGTAGCTCTGAGAAAGACTTTGTGAGGCATTCCGGGGGTGCCGCTGACGGTTGTACCCGCTTCCACATCGCTGAGAATTCCGGCTCTGGCTGTGACGATCGCACCATCGCCAATTTTGGACTGATTCGCCACTCCTGCTTGTCCAGCCAGCAGCACGCGATTGCCCACTTTTACGCCTCCTGCCAAGCCTGCTTGACCTGCGAAGGCACAGTTTTGACCCACCTGGCAACCGTGACCAATTTGTACTAGGTTGTCGATTTTGGTCTGGCGGGCAATGCGGGTTTCCCCAACAGCAGGACGGTCAATGGCACTATTACAGCCGACTTCCACGCCATCTTCCAAAATGGTGCGACCGGATTGTTCCATTTTGAACCAGCCTTGGGGGGTGGGGACAAACCCAAATCCTTCAGAACCGATGACAGCACCGCTATGAATAACGCAGTCAGAGCCAAGGCGCGATCGCTCATGAATTGTGCAGTTGGCATGTAAGACGGTATTTGACCCAATCTCGACATCCGGGTAGACCACAACATTGGGATGAATACAGACAAAGTCTCCCAATTTCACCCCCGATTGAATCACCACATGGGGGCCAATGTAAACTTCTTTACCAATTGCTACGGAAGGATGAATAACCGCTGTGGGATGGATTTCTGGGGTAGGACGGAAGGGTTTATAAAAAAGGGCGATCGCTTGGGCAAAGACTAAGCGAGGTTCGCGAACACCAATCCAAGCAATACCGCGTTCTTCTGCCTTAGCTTGCAAGGTTTCATCCTGCGGCAAGACTAAAGCACTGGCAGCCGTTTTCTCGATCTGGGCGGCAAATCTTCCCCCCTCGATGTAACTGATCGTCCCTGGGGAAGCTTCATCGACAGGTGCCGTCCCTGTAATCTCTGGATTACCATCTGGGTTTGATGTCAGGCTATTGCTTATAGCCGCTGACTGCAGTTTCTCAACAATTTCGGTAAACTTCATCCTATCCCTAGCCTGCGTAAGCAAACGGTGTATCGTGTCGCCGCGACTACCCGGCAGTAGGAGCTATACCCCTCCCTCAGTCGTTGGGTAATATCTTACCGAAACTATGGGAGCGCGAGGGGAAATTGAATGCCCCTCGCCTTCAGGTATGGGGATGAAAATTTCTCCCCTCGCAAGCGAGATCGCCGTTTCGGCAAGCTCAGGGCAAGCAGCTCAGGGCAAGCAGCTCAGTACGAGTCAGAACGCCATCCCTGATGAACTTATAGGCAATCAATCAATGCTGGCTCACTCATTTTTATACATCTGTATAAGAAGATGATAATATTTAGTCATGACTAAAGTGACGCGAACCATAAAGCTTAAATTTCATAACCTCAACAGAGTAAAGCAACAATTATTTGCCGAAATGACGGCGGAAAACACCCGCTTGGCAAATGAACTGTTAGCCATTCCCTATGTTGAGAGACGTGAAGTAACAACAGCTAAGGTGATCACATCACTAAAGTCAGCCCTTGCCAATCAAACAATTCGGCATACCGTTTCTGCTACGGGTCGGAAGGTTAAACACTATAAATGCCTGCCTCCTGAAATCAACAAACAGAACTGGAAACTAGAAAAACGAGGCGACACTTATAGCTTGAGTTTTCCCACGATTGCTGGGGATAAACGAGTACCTATAGTTGTTGCCTCGTCTCATTGGGAGCCAGTTTTAGAACAAGTTTTAGCAGGAAATGTGGAGAAAGGTAGCGTTAAGCTCATCTATCACCGCCAACATTGGTATGCCTATATGTCTGTAACTGTGGATGTTCCAGAGCTACAGGCACAAAAACGAGTGGGAGTTGACAGAGGACAAAATAATATTGCGGTAGTAGCACCTACACAAGGCTTTGGTAAGTTTCATAGTGGCAAGGAAGTCAGGCATCGCCGCCGATACTTCCAGAAACGTCGCCAGAAACTACAATCCGCCAAGAAGTTCAGGGCATTAAAAAAGTGGAATAAGAAGGAACACCGATGGATGGAAGCAGTTAACCATACTATCTCCCGTCGCCTTGTTCGCTTTGCTCAATTCCACGAGGCTGATGTGGCAATTGAAGACTTGAAAGAATGCCGAGACACCATGAAGCAGAGCAAGAAAAACCACTCTGATGCTGGTCAATCTCGACACTCTTGGTCGTTCTCCTCATTAGAGCAAAAACTAGACTACAAGCTGGCTTTAGCGGGATTGAAGTTAGTTAAGGTTCCAGCTCCCTACACCAGCAAAAGTTGCTCGACTTGCGGCACAATTGGTCATCGCCACAAGCATGATTTCAATTGCCCACACGGACACTACCACAATGCAGATTTGAACGCCTCCCATAATATTGCACAGTGGGAAGGATGCTCTTGTTCTCTGGAGCTACAGAAGGATGCTGCTGTAATGGCTTCATCTGCTACAGAGAATGGGTTGCTTGGCACAACCCTTAACTTGATGAACGACTTGCTCCGTCCAGGAGCGAGTAACTAGATGCAAGAATCCCCTGCATTTATGCGTGGGGAGTGTCAACCATTGCCTGACCTGCTAACCAAGCTGTTGTCCAAGCACTTTGGAAGTTAAACCCTCCGGTGACGCCATCAATATCGAGAATTTCTCCAGCGAAGTACAATCCAGGACATTTCCGACTTTCCAGAGTTTGGAAGTTCACTTCTTTTAAACTGACGCCGCCGCAGGTGACAAACTCTTCTTTAAAGACACCTTTGCCCTTAATTAAAAATCTCCCTTGATTCAGTTCTAAAATCAGTTGATTAAGGGATTTTTTAGATAATTCTGCCCAGCGTTCTTGTTCTTTGATGCCCACACTACTAATTAAACTCACCCACAAACGTTTGGGGAGAGGGACTGGACAATGGGTAGCGATCGCGCGTTGGGGTAGTTGGGACTTCACGGCGAGCAACATTTTTCGCAGGCTTTCCTGGTTGTACTGGGGCAACCAGTTAACCTCTAAAGTTGTCTGATAGTGATGGTCGTGCAAAAGTTTGGCTCCCCAAGCAGAAAGCTTCAGTACCGCTGGGCCGCTTAAACCCCAATGGGTAATTAATACGGGTCCTGTCTGCTCTTTCAGGCTTTTTCCTGCTTCTGGTAAGCGCAAACGCACCTCCTGCACGCTGACTCCTGCTAACTCTTGCAAGCGGGGGTCGGGGATATTGAAGGTAAAGAGGGAAGGAACGGGGGGTTCAATGGTGTGACCTAATGCTTTTGCCCAACGATACCCTTGGGGGTTACTACCCGTTGCTAAGATCAGGCGATCGCATCTTAAGGTCTCCCCAGATTTCAACTCAATCTTAAATCTCTGTTTGCTCCCCTCTTGAGCCGGGGAATCTTCCGGTGGCGATACCGACTTCACAGGAGTCCCGGTGCGAAGCTCCACCCCCGCCGCCGCTGCCGTTTTCATCAAACACTCAACAATCGTTTCTGAATCATCTGTAATCGGAAACATCCGTCCATCGGCTTCTGTTTTTAGTTGGACGCCGTGGGATGCAAACCAAGCAATGGTATCTTGCGGCTGAAAGCGACTAAAGGCACCCCGCAGGGCTTTGCCGCCTCTAGGATAATGAGTCACTAAAGCGGTGGGGTCAAAACAGGAGTGGGTGACGTTACAGCGACCGCCACCGGAGATGCGAACTTTCGCTAAGGGATGACGCCCCGCTTCTAATAACGTGACACGGGCGTGGGGATGAGCATTAGCCGTGGCGATCGCGCCAAAGAAACCTGCCGCACCGCCACCAATAACTATGACTTGTAAGGAATTTGAAAACAAGATTCAGCATTCATTGCAGACGAACCTTTTCTATTCTGCTTCAAAATCTTCTTTACCTGCGCCACATACCGGACACACCCAGTCTTCCGGTATGTCTGCAAAGGCTGTCCCCGGCTCTATCCCACTATCTGGATCGCCTTCTTCGGGGTTGTAGACATAGGCGCAAACGGTACAGGCATATTCCTGCATGATTCCTACTCCTCTTCTCTTTCGTTACTGCTAGTAATATAAACCCCTGAAACTAGCGCATTCCAGGGGCAACATTAGTTATAGCAGCATCGATTGCCTCATCTTCTCTAGTAACGTCGGGTTTTCTGCACCCCATAAGCGATCCCGATAGCAATCGAGAGCAAAATCAAGAGATTAAGTACGCCACCCGGAAGAAACGAGAGGATAGTAAAACCTCTCAGCACATAGACAATTAAGGTGACGGCGAGAGAAATCGCAAATAGGTAAGCTAAGACTTGTGTGTCAGAAGGGGGAGTGGGAGTCACAAACTGATGGGGATAAACAGTAAATAACCTTACCGCCTCATACTAAGACCTGTCAGGATACCGACACCAATAGAGAAAAGAATAATTGACCAGATGATTAATGACGAAACTTCTGAAATGGTACCTATCGCCCGCAGGAACACAACAATGGCAGCAAGGAGTAAACCAATACCCAATGAGATACCAAAAATGTACAGAATGACGGTTGAGCCTTGATTTGGAGGTCGGTTCATGCTAATTCCAGGTTTTGATACTATAAATTGCTCATCTCCCCACATGAGAAGATTTTTCAAAGGAGATTGAGCAATTACCGGAATTATTCTGACACAGGGAGTAACCCGCTCACTCAGTTGATGTTGAAAAAAAGTCAGCCTCCTGAAGGCTAGCCCTTGTATCGCTTCTTACCAGTTGAACGCTGTATAGATAATAGGTGCGATCGCGCTGCTCTTGATCGCATTTTTTCACTTAATTAAGACTACAAATTGTGCGTAGATGCTTGACACTGAATCCTAGTCAGGAATCCACTCTATTCATCTAAAAATTTCTGGCTGTAAGTAATATCAACTAGCTACAGAATAAACCTTGTAGCGTATTTGCCTGGAAACGAAAAATTCAGGATACCAAAACCGAGTAGCAAACGGATTCTGCTAGCTGACTTAATACCTAGTTAGACAGACTAACGCACTACCTCAGATAACTCTTTCGGTATATGAGTAAATAAAATCCTAGAGTTAGGGTTTTTAACAGAAGCTTGAAGAAATACGTCTTTAGATTTTCCAATTACGTTAATTCTTTAAGTTCAATTCTTTTTTTACAAGCAAACTTTGTCCAATTTATTCAACGTGACGGCGAAGCGCAGAAGTCTTTCAGCCTAATAGTAATTCAGGATATACCTATGAACCCGCAGAATCAAAAAAAGTCCATTAAAAGGATTATTAGCTTGATAGGCGTTGCTAGCGCTAGTGTTTTACTGGGTTTTCCAGCATTAGCACTGAACAACTCTAACTTTACTAGCAGAACTAGACAGCTATTAGCTCAAACCACTCCTGGTAGTACGACAACTCCCGGTACGACAACTCCTGGTACGACTCAACCGGGTACAACGACTCCCGGTACTGCTCAACCAGGTACAACAACTCCAGGTACGACTACTCCACCGGGAACGACACCAGCGACTCCGGGTACTGCTACTCCACCAGGAACGACGCCAACCAATCCGGGTACTACTACTCCACCGGGAACAACTCCGGGTACCGCTACTCCACCAGGAGCGACGCCAACCAATCCGGGTACTACTACTCCACCGGGAACGACGCCAACAACTCCGGGTACCGCTACTCCACCAGGAACAACGCCAACCAATCCGGGTACGACTACTCCACCGGGAACGACGCCAACCAATCCGGGTACTACTACTCCACCGGGAACAACTCCAGGTGGTATAGATACCACTCCACCAGGAGCGACGCCAGCGACTCCGGGTACCACTACTCCACCAGGAGCGACGCCAGCGACTCCGGGTACCACTACTCCACCAGGAGCGACGCCAGCGACTCCGGACGGAACAACCCAAGGAGTGGGTCAGCCGAGCGCTTACAATCGATACATGGAACTGGGGTACAACTTAACCAATCAAGGTGACTACCAATCTGCTCTGATTAACTTTAGACGGGCGCTGAGTCAACGCCCTAACGATCCTTATGCGGTACAAGCGATCCGCAATGTACAAGGATATATTCAACGCGATCGCCAGTCACAACCTTAACAAAAGCAAGAGATCAAAGGCGATCGCCAGGAACGATGCGATCGCCTACCGCTTTCAGGTATGAATAGACACAGGCAATAAAAACAGCGATCGCTAAGACAAAATCTTTGTAACTTTGACTTGTACTTGACCTTGAGCAAGTTGAAGTTGTAATTCCTCTCCAGGAGTCAGGTTTTCTGTAGAGCGAGCGATCGCACCATTTTCTTGTCGCACCACCGCATAACCCCGTTGTAAAATCCGTTCGGGGTCGAGGGTGGCTAGTTGTTCTTTTAGAAATTGATGGTGCTGGGTGGCTTGTTTCAGACGCTGAGTCACGCCTTGGATGAGTCGCTGTCGTTGAATCGCGATCGCCGATTGTTCTTGTTGCAATTGCCGATTGATCGGTAGGCGTTGCAATCGGGTGTAGTTCCGTTGCAGGCGTTCTTGAGCAGATTCTAATTGTTCCTCTACAGCCGCATTTAAGTCAGCAACTCGCTGTTGGTGTTCCCGGTGTAACTGCGCTAGTTCCGGTACGGCTTGTTCTGCGGCGGCGGTGGGAGTGTGAGCCGCCCGATCCGCAACTAAATCAGCTAAGGATTCATCTCGTTGATGACCAATACCAGTAATTACAGGAATCCCACAACCCGCGATCGCCCTGACCACGCGCTCATCATTAAAACACGCCAAATCCTCCGATGCTCCACCTCCCCTAGCCAGGATGACCACCTCAGCACGCCCATCCTGAGCCAATCGTTTAATGGCGGTAGCAATTGAGGTCGGAGCTAGTTCTCCCTGCACTTGAGCCGGAGAAAGTAGCACCTTTAAGCCGGGATAGCGACTTTGTAATGTCCGTTGGATGTCACCCCAAGCAGCGGCGGCGGGAGAGGTGACAACGCCAATGATTTGGGGATGGAGGGGGAGCGATCGCTTATTTTCTGAGTCAAATAGTCCTTCTGCTTCTAAGCGATTGCGGAGTTGTTGGTAGCGCAGGTGCTGCAAACCTTCCCCAGCAGGTAGTGCTTGCCAAACACTTAGTTGGTATTGTCCCCGTTGGGGATAAAGCCGCAGACTCCCCATCACAATCAACTGCTCTCCCTGTACAGGTTGTTGCATCAGCCGACTCAGTTGGCTAGTCCATACCACACACTGAATTGCGGCGTTGGTCTCTGGGTCTTGGAGGGTGAAAAATATCCCACTGCGATGCGTATGAGCGCTCGTAACTTCACCAACTACCCACACCCGCTGTAGTTGCTGATCCTGTTCTAGCAACGCCTGAATATACTCCGTTAATCCAGCCACAGATAACGCGGCATCAGGGATTACAGACTGAGAAGAATAAAGTGTCACTTTTTATACTTATACAGTGAGTGAATTACTGAAGAAACCCTAAAAAATAGCAGTTACGGGAGTAAGACTTATGTTTAAGGTACATAATCCCGATGAAGAGGCGATCGCTCCGGCTCAGATTTGGCATGAAATAGGGCTTTTCCTGGCAATTCCTACAGACAGCAACTTGCTTAAGTTGTCTAAGCCGAGTTTTAAAAAATAATATATCCTGACTTTTAAAAAAGCCCTTGTGAAACGACCATTAAAAATCTCCAACACCTTACTACACAAGGATTATATTGTTTTAATAAGTAATCACTCTGCCCCGGAGAATTCCCGGTAGAACGTCTAAAATAGATAAAGCATTTGTGCGAGTCCCCACACAGTTCTTGAGGCATCAATGGCTACCCAAATTACAAACAGTCCCGAAAAAGAAAAAGCTTTAAACCTGGTACTAAACCAAATTGAGCGCAACT
>JAHHHJ010000024.1 GCA_019359445.1 Kastovskya adunca ATA6-11-RM4
TGCCGCTCGCATGAGGATCGAGACTATTTCCAGTGGTGCAATCACATTGGATTTAGCCTTGGGTGGTGGCTTACCGAAAGGGCGCGTCATTGAAATTTACGGCCCAGAAAGCTCTGGTAAGACAACCTTGGCACTTCATGCTGTTGCCGAAGTGCAAAAGGCTGGGGGCGTTGCGGCATTTGTCGATGCAGAACATGCCTTAGACCCAGCTTACTCGGCAGCATTAGGCGTTGATATCAACAACCTACTTATTTCCCAACCCGACACAGGTGAATCGGCGCTGGAAATTGTCGATCAGCTCGTCCGTTCTGCCGCCGTCGATATCGTTGTCATTGACTCTGTAGCGGCTCTAGTACCGCGCGCCGAAATTGAAGGGGAAATGGGCGATACCCAGGTGGGTTTACAGGCGCGTCTGATGAGTAAAGCGCTGCGGAAAATTGCCGGGAATATCGGCAAGTCAGGTTGTACCGTAATTTTCCTCAACCAACTGCGGCAGAAGATTGGCATCACCTACGGCAGCCCAGAAGTTACCACAGGAGGGAATGCTCTCAAGTTCTATGCCTCTGTCCGCTTAGATATCCGACGCATTCAAACCCTCAAAAAAGCCAGTGAAGGCGAGTACGGTATCCGTGCCAAGGTGAAAGTAGCGAAGAATAAAGTCGCTCCTCCTTTCCGCATTGCCGAGTTTGACATCATCTTTGGACACGGCATTTCTCGCCTAGGCTGTTTGGTTGACTTGGCTGAACAAACGAGCGTCATTGTCCGTAAGGGTGCTTGGTACAGCTACAACGGCGATAATATCGGTCAAGGTCGCGATAATACCATACGGTACATGGAAGAGAATCTAGAATTTGCCGCGAATGTTGACCGCCTAGTACGGGAAAAGCTAGAAATGGGTGCAGTAGTGCAAGCCAATTCTGTTGCTCCAGTTGACGCCGATGAGGAAGAAGAGAGCTACGAAGAAGAGATTTAAGTTGGGAATCTAAAGGACAAACCACCCTTTAGGTTTTTTACACCATACTTTCTCTGATGGGGGTGGGCATTGCTCACCCTATTTATTAGATATTTTATTGAAGCAGGTAGATATGTCTTACGACGATCTGCTTGTCTTTTGTACCTGCTGACGGAAGAATCGGTCTAAAATTTGGGATTGTTGAGCAGGATTGAGGGGAGCCGTTGCTGGGGAGCCACCTTGCTGTTCTAGATCGGGTTTGCAGTTGAGAAAGAGGGCAGTATCTTTATCTTCTTTTCCAGTTGTCGAAGCGTGTTCTCGATCGCTAGAGGATATCACTAGCTGAGACTCTTTAGAGTGTGCTGGAAGCGCGGTTTTTTGTAATGTGTTGAGTTGCGCCAAGAGATCGGGAGGTACATCGTCCAAGAGCTGCGCTTCGTCGCACAGGAAGAAGGAAAAGGCAATGCTGCTGAGGCGAATGCGATCGCCATCTTTGAGCCTCACTCGTCCATGTACGGGTTCTTTGTTCACAAATGAACCATTCGTGCTGTCGAGATCGACGAGATAGAAGCCTTCGTTACTGACATATTGGATAACAGCATGATGCCGAGATAAGCGGCGATCGCAAATGGCTAAAGCTAAATTGCGATCGCGTCCAATTGTCCAAATCCCTTGAGACTGAAGTAATTTTTGCGTTCTTCCATCTATCAAATTGGAAACTAAATAGGCTTGCCGATCTTGTATAACCCCTGTGACATATCGAGTGGCAAAGCTACTTAGTACTTTGTTTCCGGTATACTCTAGCTGGAGAATTTCATCCAACAAGCTTTGATGATGTTCGTAAAGCTTGAGAAAAACTTGATATAAACCTAGTCTTTGTTCTATTTCCATAGTTTCGGATGGACAAGAGCGTTACCGTAAGGTGTCACAGCGCGAGCCGTGTATAATATTCAGTTTTTTTGATGACTAGTAGCAGTAACTCCGTTATACAAAAAAAGTAATGTTTAGTGCAGTTTATTGGCTAGTAATCTGATAAAAATATCGTCAATGGGATATAAAGCCCCCTTTTCTAGCGAATGTTCCTTCCTTTATTGGATATATTCTTGTTTTTACAGAAAAACGTTAATCTTTAGGACTTACGTTCTCCCTTTTTCTCCAGGCGGAATAGCCAAACCATCAGGGCAACCACGCCAACTTGCAATGCCAGATTAGGTAACGCTGTCCCGACATCTCTACCAGCCACTAACTGAGCAAGGAAGACAACTCCTCCAATAAAGCCAGAAGCACCGAACGCCGCATACACGAACTTTCTTAAGCCCCGGTAAGGAGCTTTTGCCTCAGCTCGCAGCCGCGCATATTTTTCTGGACTCAGTTTCCGAGAATTTATTCTGGTGTTGCCAGTCCGATCATCCGAAGTTGAGTCTGCCATTACTCTTTGTTGCTACACCATAGATCAATGTTGGCATGATTTTGTAAAGTACCAGTGCGATAGATCACAAACTCAAAGAGCGATCTTTGCACCTCTGAGCCATACCTAGTCCAATCGCACCTCCCGGCTGAAGGCTACAGTAGGACGCACCGGAGGCGGAGAGGTTTTTATTAGGGACAATTCCATGGGCTAGAACTCAATGGTTTTGCTAGTCAGCAGGAGCATTTGGAGATGATTAGCTGGGGTTTCGATGGCAATAAACCGGGTTAAACGTGCTATAATAAGAGACTGTGTGCCGGTGTAGCTCAGTGGTAGAGCATTCGATTCGTAATCGAACGGTCGGCGGTTCAAATCCGCCCATCGGCTTTTGAGATAACAGATTGCTGCCGCTGTAACGAATTCTGTGTAGCCCGAAGCAATAAATGCCCTTTTTTAGAAGCTGATAAAGGTAGCGATCGCTTCTCTATCTATCCAAAATAAGTCAATCTAATAAATACTTAGGGAAACAGACAAGGGAGCATAGGCAATCCCTTTATTGTTGTATAGAAGGACGAATAGGAAAGAATCCCATGAAGTCGGCTCTTTACTGGTATTCGATATGCACAGTCGTGTTGTTCCTGAAAATGTTTGCCCTCTCCAGCTATCAGGGCTTCCACCGCATTAGTAAGCTCACCTTCAAGAACCCTGAGGATGCAGCAGTAGTCGGCAAATCCCCCGCCACAGAAGAATTGCCACAGGTGCAACGAGCAGCGCAAGCTTGGCTTAATGACCTAGAGAATATTCCTATCTTTCTCGGACTTGCTATTGCCTACGTCTTGATCGGCGCATCGCCGGAGGCGGCATCATGGCTCTTTCTCACGTTTACGATCGCCCGAATTTTCCACAGTCTCACGTATGTTTTGGGTCTTCAGCCGTGGCGTACGATCGCCTATGCAGTCGGCATTGTTTGCCTGCTGGGAATGAGCGGGACTATTCTCGCCGCCTTGCCCTAAGGCGTCCACTTGCCGTGGAAGCTATGGGGAATGACGCTGGGTAATCCTAAGCGGCAAACGGGTTCGTCATCAAGGGCATCGTTATCATAAATCCGCACTTCGCTCTCGTCGGAATTGCCGTCATACACCACCGTCAGCACCCAAGATCGATCGGGATTGAGGGCATCGGGGGCATGGAGTGCTTCAGAAGGGTAGCAATTTTCACCCATATCAGCCATTGTCAGGGTATCGGTGGCTTGGTTGTAGCGGGCGATCGCATTAAACGGCTCCTTGCGAATATCCACCCCATCGCGATGTACCGCCAGATAAGTATCAGGCGAGACTTGTCCGACGTATTGAAACGGCACAACCGGAAACTCACAAGGTCTGTCTATCAACTCTTCCAGCTTTGTTACCCTACCAGTCAGAGGATTGATTCGGGCTTGCCACAGCGTCCCTTTAGCAAAGGTATGGGTTTCACCTGTGGGGACTTCTTTGAGATACTGGTTAGTCTGGAAATCCTTGTAACGGATGAAATCAATAACCACGGAGCCATCCGCGTCTACATAGCCATTGCTAAAGTGCCACTGAAACCAACCCTCAGCTTCACTGCGGCTAACCATAGAAAGCGTTTCTCTATCCAGCACGATAATCTGAGTTGCTTTGTCGGGTTGCCACTCCAAAGCCTCACCAAAACTGCGTAAACTCAAGCCCGCCAGTAGCAGATTTAACCGGACTGGGGGAATAAAAAACACCAGATACTGCCCTGCCAAGACAAAATCATGCACGATGGGAACACCATCAAGGGTTACCGAGCCTTGCTGGATGATTTGACCTGTGCGATCGCTCTTATAAATCTCGATTGTAGAATTTAACCCAGGAGCAATACCAAAGTTAAAAATCTCCCCCGTTTGAGGATCGCGCTTGTAGTGGGCAGAATAGGGCGATCCCTTTTCCAACTGCCCTAACTGATCAAGTCCCCATGTTTCCAACGTCTCTAAGTCAAGGGCGTGAGGATTACCACCTTCCCAGAGTGCCAACAACTTGTCGGGTAATACGAGTACCGATGTATTGGCGGAGTTCTTAACGGACTTAATCCAGTTTTCCCAAAATGCCCTCCGTGCGGTCATTCCGTAATTGGGATAAAGGTATTTACTCGCCGCTTCTTCATCTTTGTAGCCACTAGTTTTCACGTAGCGGTAAATTCCCGTCGCCCCAGCATCGGTGAAATGCACGCCTAAGATTGCGCCGTCGCCATCAAACCAGTGTCCAACTCCTTCGCCACCCCGTTGCAAACGTCCAGGGCCATTGCGATACAGGGAACCCCGTAAACCCTCTGGAATCTTGCCTGAAAGCACAGGTAAAGGGGTAGGAGGAAATTCTGCGGCAGGTTGGGCGATCGCTTTTGCCCAAGCGTAACGAGTAGATGGCTTGGTGGCGGTAGTCATAATATGAGGAAAAGTCTTCCGTAAAGGGGCGAGGTAAAAAGGCTGATGCTAGTTAATTTTCATTACAATTCAGCAGATTCCCTGCCAACACTCTCCAAAGGCAGAGTTAGTTGTTTTGAATAGGTGGACAGGCTTTGTCTGTGGGTAAGTTGTTAACCTGCTGTCGCCGCCGTTTCTTCCTTCTGGGTGTGCCCCGGGGTTCCCAGTTGAATCAGCTCAACCTTGTAGCCCGTCGGGTCTTCTACAAAGGCAATTACCGTAGAACCATGCTTCATTGGCCCCGGTTCTCGTACAACCTTGCCGCCACGGGTTTTGATTTGCTCGCAGGTGCCGTAAATATCATCAACTCCGATGGCAATGTGACCGTAGGCATCGCCCAAGTCGTACTTGTCCTGACCCCAGTTGTAGGTTAGCTCGATGACAGCATGGTCAGACTCATCGCCATAACCGACAAATGCTAGCGTAAATTCTCCGCCAGGATAATCTTTTTGGCGTAGCAACTTCATCCCCAGAAGGTCGCAGTAAAACTGGAGCGATTCATCGAGGTTGGCAACTCGCAACATGGTGTGTAATAGTCGCATTTATTTTTAAACTCCTAATTTCTTTCTTTACTACTCATTTTAAAGAGCAGAACCTTCTAAAGTAGGTTTGCCAGCAAATCGCTGCTAATTGGTAGGGTTGACAATCCAACGGAAGACAGCACGTTGGATTCTAACTTCATCGTCAGAACTTGCTCTACCAGGCTTGCGCCAAGTAGCGTAGAGGTTCCAACTCCGTTAGCGTTACTTCGGGACTGCCCATCCCTAGATTTTGCCTTGAGCAAAATATTAATAGCCGCATTCCAATCCCTTTGCAGAATCAACCCACACGAGCAAACGTGGGTTCTAGTGCTGAGGGATTTTTTCACAATCGCCTTACACTGACTGCACTCTTGTGAAGTGTACTGAGGCGGAACAGCAACAGCTAATCTTCCAAACTTGGTTGCAAAATGTTCAATCCACTGCCTGAACTGATACCAACTAGCATCAGCGATTGACTTAGCCAAACAGTGATTTTTGAGCAGATTTGCAACCTTTAAGTCTTCATAGGCTACTAAGTCGTTAGACTTGCAAACGTGACGCGCTAGTCTCTTGGCGTGTTCGATACGCTGCCTATTTACTCTTAAGTGTTTCCTGGAATATCTAGCTCTTGCCTTGCGGCGTCCTGACGAACCCTTTACTTTTTTGTAAATGCGACGTTGAGCGTGCTTGATATCAGACTCAGCTTTTCTCAAGAACTTTGGATTAGGCTCTTGATGTCCGTTGGAATCTGTGTAAAACGATTCTAGTCCTACGTCTAATCCAATTTCTTGACCTGTTTTTGGCTGAATATCAATGCACTCAACATCAACAGCAAACTGACAGTAATATCCATCGGCGCGTCGTACAAGTCGAACCCGCTTGATGGATTTTACTGGATATTTGTGGATGTCCCACTTACCTAAAAGTTTCAGTTCACCGATGCCCTTTTTATCAGTGATGGCAATACGTCTCTTGGTTTTGTGAAGCGACCACGCTTCGAGAGGCCTCAGCGACCACCCGCTAGTCTTATACTCAACAGAACGGTTATCTTTCTGGAAGCGAGGGAAACCCTTTTTACCAGATTTTTTAGATTTGCAATTATCGTAAAACCGAGAAATTGCAAGCCATCCTCGTTCCGCTGCTGCCTGTACTGCCATTGAGTTCAGGGCTTTGACAAAGGGGAACTCATTGCGTAGTTCGGTCGAATATTTATTCAAAGCAAACCGATTGATTTTAGCATCTGTGGGTGCATCCATCCAGGAGCGAATTGCTTTGTTGCGGATGAACTGTACAGTTCTGATAGCCTCGTCAATAGCTTTGTATTGTTGCGGTTTAGCTTTGATTTTGTATTCGAGAACCAGCATTGTGTTTTCCCTCCTTGTTGTCTATCAGGTTGGTCTATAGACCAACCTGATAGACCAATGGGACAAGATTATCGTCACGCCAACACTTCTGTCACGTTGATTAACTATCACTTTGTTTGGATACCGAGACGCCGCAAGCCAGTACTTATAGGTGAAGTAGCTCGAAGATTTGAGGAACTACTAAGAGCAAAAGTTGTAGAGCTAGATTGCCAGATTATTGCCTTGGAAGTGATGCCTGACCATGTGCATCTATTTCTTAACTGCCCTCCAACGGTTGCCCCGTCAGACATCATGCATCGACTCAAGGGAGCAACAGCTTACAAGCTCAGAGATGAATTCCCGCACTTAAAAAAGCTCCCAAGTATGTGGACTAGGAGCTTTTTTTGTTCAACTGCTGGCAATGTCAGCAGTGAAACAGTTAAGCGATACATTGAAAATCAGAAGACCAGATAGTTTGGTCATCTCCGTACCGTTCGGCTGAGCGCGGTTCGGACTTCGGCGTGAGCGCTCAGTCGAACGCTGAGCTCACCGTCGAAGCCTCACGTCGAAGCCTCCGATGACCCGCCTTATATCCCCCACCTAAAAGGATGTGGGTTTTACGGCGTTTCTATAAATACGGTTGCGATCGCACTCCATCCTTAAAAATGATTTCCGACGGTCAACTGAAAGACGTATCCTGAACGCTGGTGTCTTTTTTCAGGGTGCTTTGAGAAAAATATAGCCCCAAAACACCGTACTAGGGTAATTTAACTTAATTGTCCTGAGTATAAAGTTAGTTGCAATTCGAGCGAACGGATTAGAGGAGAACGAATGCTAAATAAGCAAGAAACAGCCATTGAAGCCATTGAAGCCAGAGAGATTTTGGACTCACGGGGACGTCCCACCGTTGAAGCCGAAGTCCGACTGGTAACGGGGGCTGTAGGACTTGCCCAGGTTCCCAGTGGTGCGTCTACAGGTACGTTTGAAGCCCACGAACTGCGGGATGATGACTCCCGGCGTTATGGTGGCAAAGGGGTACTGAAGGCAGTACGGAATATCAAAGAGAAAATTACTCCCGAACTGCTAGGTATGGATGCCCTCGATCAATCCTCTATTGATCGGAAAATGATTCATCGGGATGGTTCCCCGAACAAAAAAAACCTGGGCGCAAATGCCATTCTGGCGGTTTCCCTAGCAACGGCAAAGGCAGCAGCGGATGACTTAGCCCTGCCTCTCTATCGCTACTTAGGCAGTCCTTTAGCCAATCTCCTACCCGTACCGTTGATGAATGTGATCAACGGTGGCGCTCATGCCGATAACAACGTAGATTTTCAGGAGTTCATGATTGTACCTGTGGGTGCAGACTCATTTAAAGAAGCCCTGCGTTGGGGTGCGGAAGTATTTGCCGCCTTGAGTAAGGTGTTGAAGGATAAAAACTTGCTAACGGGCGTGGGCGATGAAGGCGGCTTTGCCCCAAACCTGGAATCTAACCAAGCGGCTTTAGAGTTGCTGATTGCGGCGATTGAACAAGCGGGTTACAAACCAGGAGAAGAAGTGGCGCTGGCAATGGATGTGGCGGCTAGCGAATTCTACAAAGAAGGGCAGTATGTCTACGATGGTTCCGCCCATTCACCCGCCGAATTTGTTGATTATCTAGCGGGGTTGGTGGGACAGTATCCGATTATCTCGATTGAAGATGGGTTGCACGAGGAAGATTGGGAAAATTGGCAACTGCTGACGGAGAAGTTGGGTTCGCGCGTCCAGTTAGTCGGCGATGACCTCTTTGTCACCAACGCGACTCGCCTGCAAAAAGGCATTGACCAAAAAGCCGGAAACTCAATCTTGATTAAACTCAATCAAATTGGTACCCTCTCCGAAACCTTGGAAACCATTGACCTAGCAACCCGCAACGGTTTCCGCTCCATTATCAGCCACCGTTCTGGGGAAACCGAAGATACAACGATTGCGGATTTAGCCGTCGCCACTCGTGCCGGACAAATCAAAACGGGTTCTCTGTGTCGCAGCGAACGAGTTGCTAAGTACAACCGTTTGTTGCGAATTGAAGATGAGCTTGGCAACAAAGCGGTTTACGCCGGAAAGGTGGGGATGGGGCCAAAGTAAGGCTTTAAATGCAGAGGTACGCAGAGGACGATTTCCCGGCGTACCTCTTCGTTAAAAACTAGGGGTAGAAACACAACTTAGGTAAGCCTAGGTCTTCTTCCCAACCCATCATCAGGTTCAGGCACTGTACTGCCTGACCTGCTTGTCCTTTGACTAAGTTGTCAATCGCCGCCATCACGACAACGCGACCTGTACGGGGGTCTACTTCGATACCGATGTAGCAAAGATTGGTGCCGTGAGCCCACTTGGTTTGTGGGTAGATGCCACTGGGCAACACTGTGATAAAGGGAGAGGCGCGGTAGAAGGCGCTGTAGATTGTGAGCAAATCATCTCGCACTAGTCCGGGATCGCGGAGGGTGGCGTAAACCGTGGCGAGAAGACCCCGAACCATCGGTATTAAGTGCGGAGTGAACTGCACCATCACATCATGTCCGGCTAAGTCACTGCAAATCTTCTCAATTTCTGGGGTATGGCGATGACGGGCAACACCATAAGCTCCCAGGGTGTTATCTGCCTCTGCGAGCAAGAAATTAGCTTTGGCATTACGCCCACCTCCGGAGGTGCCGGATTTGGCATCGATGATGGCGGTTTCGGGGACGATTAATCCTTGCTTGAGTAGGGGAGATAGGGCAAGGAGGCTGGCGGTGGGGTAGCAACCGGGGCAACCGATGAGGGAGGCTTCTTTGATGCGATCGCGATACAGTTCCGGTAAGCCGTAAACTGAACTTGTGGCAGATCCTTTGTCGTCGCGCTCTTTTCCGTACCAGTCTTGATACGTATTTAAGTCAGCGCCGAAGCGATAGTCGGCAGATAAATCCAAAACTTTGCAACCTTTCTCCAACAGGGCAGGTGCTACCGTGCAGGCAATGCCATTGGGAAGGGAAAGAAAGACGACTTGACAACGAGAAGCGATCGCCTCTACATCAATTGCCTCAATAGTCAGATCTACACGATGGTTCAGGTGGGGGTAAAGGTCAGAAAATGATTTTCCGGCACTGCTATCTCCCCCTAAATACACGATTTCGACTCCTGGGTGGTCTATTAGGAGTCGCACAAGTTGCACGCCGCCATAGCCGGAAGCGCCAACAATTCCCACACTCACTCGTTTTAGTTCACCCATGGTGGTTTTTTCCTAAAATTTTGAATAAAAAACGGTTTAACATTTGCTGCATTTTAGTATCAAAACCGTAATTTAGTGCTAAACACCTTAGGCAAGTTGAGTTAAAGCTACTATCAAGATAACGGTACACTCTGTGTCTAAATAAACAAGATACAATCAAATCTGAGGAAACTTTAGAAAACTTTACGAGTTTTGGCTCCGATTTTTCTGTGGAATTGCCTGAAAACTATCCGTTTAAATTTGATTCGATTGATGCTGCCCTAGCAGATCTCAAGGCGGGACGTGCCATCGTGGTGGTAGATGACGAGGCGCGAGAAAACGAAGGGGACTTAATTTGTGCGGCGCAATTTGCCACCCCTGACTTGATTAACTTCATGGCAGTGGAAGCGCGGGGATTAATTTGTCTGGCAATGATGGGCGATCGCCTCGACGCTCTGGATTTGCCCTTAATGGTGACCAAAAATACCGACACCAACCAAACCGCCTTCACCGTCAGTATCGACGGGGCTACTCACCTGGGTGTGACGACAGGCATCTCAGCAGAAGACCGCGCCCGTACTATCCAGTTGGCGATTAACCCGGCAACCCAGCCGGATGACTTGCGCCGTCCGGGTCACATCTTTCCCATCCGTGCTAGGGAAGGGGGCGTCTTGAAACGTGCTGGTCATACTGAAGCGGCGATCGATTTGCCCCGCTTGGCAAACTTATATCCCGCCGGGGTGATCTGTGAAATCCAAAACCCTAACGGTTCCATGGCGCGATTGCCGCAACTGATTAAGTACGCCAAACACCACAACTTAAAAATTATCAGCATTGCGGATTTAATTAGTTATCGCCTCAAGTATGACCGCTTTGTTTATCGGGAAACTGTTGCCCAATTACCGACTAGTTTCGGCACCTTCCAGATTTACGCCTATCGCAACGCTTTGGATAATACTGAACATGTGGCGATCGTTAAGGGCGATCCGGAAGATTTTAAAGACACTCCCGTGATGGTGCGGGTGCACTCGGAATGCTTAACGGGTGATGCCCTGGGTTCTTTGCGTTGTGACTGCCGGATGCAGTTGCAAGCGGCGTTGAAGATGATCGAGGCGGCAAAAAAAGGTATTGTCGTCTATTTACGCCAGGAAGGACGCGGCATTGGTTTAGTGAATAAGCTGAAGGCGTATTCGTTGCAAGATCTGGGTCTGGATACCGTCGAAGCTAACGAACAATTGGGCTTCCCGGCTGACCTCCGGGACTACGGAATGGGTGCACAAATGCTCAACGATCTGGGTGTGCAAAAAATCCGTTTAATTACTAATAATCCGCGTAAAATTGCTGGATTGAAGGGTTACGGTTTAGAAGTTGTAGACCGCCTCCCCTTACTTATTGAAGCGAATGACTACAACTCAACTTACCTGGCAACGAAGGCAGAAAAACTCGGTCACATGCTGTTGCAAACCTATCTGGTAACAGTGGCGATTCGTTGGCAAGATGCCCCGCAGCCTGTGCAAGAACGATACGATCGCCTAGAAAAACTGCGGCATCTGGTGCATAGTCAGCACCTATTGTTGCAGGAAGAGGCAAGACCCGTGGCGATCGCGCTGTTCAGCAAACCTTCCTTAATCGTCCACTTAGGCTTCGACCAAGCCCACCTAGCTGCCTCTAATTGGTACAAAAACTCTAAGCACCCCTACATGCAGGCGATCGCGCAAATTCTCGACACCTTGAGCCAATGGCAACAAACAGGACGCTTAGAATTTATGGTGTCTCCTGGCGTCGATCCCCTAACTAGCCTACAAGTACAGTTAGATCGACAAATTTATCCCTTAAGCCAAAAGCCCTCTTCAATAATGGAGAACTTAACCACACAGAAAATCTATAGCTTTGAGAGATAGTCACTCCCAGTCGGGCAGATTTCGGTTGTATGTATCGCCCTTACATTACACTCACCTTAAACTGCCCAGGGCTATTAATTTTAATCACGAGGGCACCTCCGAAGCGGGAAGCCTTGTCTATGAGAGAGCAGGGGGGAACGCGAGGGCGCGTTTCGGCTAGGAATTCGGCGTGAGCGCGGTTCCTGAGCCTGCCGAAGGGCAGTCGAACGCTCAACGACC
>JAHHHJ010000026.1 GCA_019359445.1 Kastovskya adunca ATA6-11-RM4
GGCTTTCTGACTCTTTTAGCTGATTTACTTAATGGTCTTCCACTTTCTTTGGGTCCTTTGTCTGCGACTACAACTGTGACTTTCTTCAACTCCGCTTGATTGTAAAAAACCTACACCTGTGAGAGGGGGGCAGGGGGGCAGAGGAGCAGGGGAGCAGGGGAGCAGGGGAGCAGGGGAGAGAAAAATTGACGACGATTAGCCATTATTCCAATCGCCTATTTCATACTTCATACTTCACCCTTCATACTTCCCCCTTCATCCTTTCCCCTCAAGCTCCCATTCCAGAATATTGCTTCAACCCTTTGCGCCAAAGCCAGCGGTTGCAGATGAAAAACACTATCCCCCAACCCAGCATCACTAACAGCCCTCGCACTATATTGACTGGTAAACCAATCAAAATTGAGGCGGGGAAATGAATCATGTACGGAAATGGAGTCCATAAAGCTATTTCTCGGACGGTGGGAGGAAACACTTCTAGAGGCGCAATTAAGCCAGAAAGAAATAGATAGAACAACAGGGAAAATTGCTCAATTGCACTAGCACGTTCTGTCCAGAAGGCAAACAGAGCAAAGGTGTACTGCATGAGGAAGCGCAGGGCAAATGCCAACGCTAAGACGGGAAGAAACAGCAATACCCGCCCCGGATTCGGCACCCATGCAGCTTGGGGATAAAGCAGGAAACAAAATCCTACTAACCCTAGGGCAAAGGGCAGACGCGCTAGTCGTTCTGAGAGGTGCGAGGCGACGTGGTGCCATACCGGGTCAATCGGCTGCAATAGACGTGGGGAAAGCTTCCCTTCTACAACTTCCTTTTCAAACTCCCAAATCACCCAAACAACTGTGAACTGACGGATGAGGAAAACGATCAGGAAGTAACGGACGAAATCGGTAGGAGTTAACCCAAATTGCCCTTCTTCGGAGGCTTCTACCCAGACGCCCATCAAAATCAGCGGCAATGTTCCGGATAATGCCCATAACAATAATTCCGCCCGATACTCCAACATATAGGCGTAGTAAACCGAGAGAAAGGCGGTGGCTTTTTTAATTACCTGTTTCATGAACTACTCCCGCCTGGAATACTCGACCAATCACTTCTTCGATAGGTGGTTCTGTCACTGTTAAGTCCAGCACTTCTAGCTCTGTCAAAATTCGGGATACGGTGCGGGTGAGTTGATCTCGCCGTACCAAAAAACGTACGTTTCGACCTGTTACGCTTTCCAATTCCCCAAAGCGGGAAAGCTTTTGGGCGGATAATTCATCAGCCAGCTCTACTTTTACCTCGCGATAGGGAGCAAAGCGATCGAGTAATCCTTCTAAGCTGCCATCGTAAATCAGTTGACCGGCGTGAATCAGTAGCACCCGCTGGCAGAGGGCGGTAATATCTGCCATGTAGTGACTGGTCAAGAGTACTGTGGCACCTGTGTTGCGATTGTAGTCGCGCAAAAAGTCCCGGACTCCTAGTTGGGCGTTGACATCCAATCCGAGGGTTGGTTCATCGAGAAACAAGACCTGGGGGTTGTGGAGGAGGGCGGCTAATAACTCGGCTTTCATCCGTTCCCCTAGGGAGAGTTTCCGCACGGGTTGGGTGAGCTTGCCTTCTAGAGAAAGCATTTCTGTAAGTTTGCCGATGCGATCGCGAGATTCTTTATGAGAAAGTCCATAGACGGCGGCATTAATTTTCAACGAATCTAGGGCGGGTAAGTCCCAAAGTAATTGCTGCTTTTGCCCCATCACCAGCGTAATCTTCTGCAAGAAGTTGGGTTGACGCCGGAAAGGAACATGCCCTGCAACGCGTACCTTACCGCTAGAGGGATGAATCAACCCCGTCAACATTTTTAGGGTAGTGGTTTTTCCGGCACCGTTGGGACCAAGAAACCCTACCACTTCACCCGCTGCAATCTCAAAGGAAACGTCTTGCACTGCCTTAACTGGGCGATAGGTGCGGCGAAAAAAGTGAGTTAGTGTTCCTTTAATCCCCGGTTCTTTTACGGCTACCGGATAGACCTTACTCAGGTTCTCAGCCACAACAATAGACATACATTCACTGTAGTTGGAAAATGCTCAAGCCTATTCTTGACGGTATCGCAAGCAGCTTGTAACTTACTTTATTACACATGAGTTACAAACTGTGCCGCGACAAATCCTGGCAAAGTAGCAAAGCAGGTTGAAGACAAGACTTCTTGGAGAGAATATCAGCATCAGTAGGAGGCGCGATTTTTCTAGGCGATCGCTTCCCTAATTTCACTTGCTAGGTGATGTAGACTTCAAGCAACTTATCCAAATTTTTCTCTAAAGTGGCAGTTGTAGCCCAATCAACAGAAGACTAAAACCCCAATGCAAAAATTTACCACCCAATTACGCGTGCGGTATCACGAGATGGACGCTTTGGGGCATGTCAACAACTCTGTCTACCAACACTATCTCGAACAAGCGGCAGTTGAACATTCCGAGCATCTCGGCTTCAACCACGCTAAATACCAAGAATTCGGTGGCATTTTCGTAATGCGGCGCATCGAGATTGACTATCTCCGTCCCGCTGTGGCGGGTGACATCCTGGAAGTTACAACCTGGCTACAAGAACTGCGGGGCCCGCGTGCCATCCGGCGTTACGAAATTCACCAACAAGGCGAGGAGCAACGGCTGGTGACAGCAGAGGCGTTGTGGGTTTGGGTAGACACTTCCTCTATGCGTCCCAAGGCGATTCCTCGTCAGATCCTTGAAGCGTTTGAACAAGCCAGTCAGGTGGAGAAAGTGTGAGTCCTGAGTTCTGAGTCCTGAGTCCTGAGTTTTGAGTAGGGGAGAAAGTATGAAGGGTGAAGTATGAAGGGTGAAGTATGAAGGGTGAAGTATGAAGGATGAAGTATGAAGGATGAAGTATGAAGGATGAATAGGGTTGGTTATTTTCATCCGCTGCTCCCCTGCTCCTCTGCTCCTCTGCTCCCCATTAGTTCTAGATAGGGGGGTGGCGGGATGGGATTGGTGCCTAGGGATGAATCATGGCTAGCCTTTAGCTAATAAAAACCGAACGTTGACAAGGTTGTTGAAACAATCTGTAACTCTTTAGAGGGCTTGAATGTATCTTCCGGCAGAAGGGGCGGGGATCGCCAGAACCGTAGGATATCTCAAGGGTGCGATGGAGGTTTGAGCCTCAAAATCGCTCTAATCGTCTTGTAAAGGCGAATTTTAAAGAAAACTAGGAGAATGATTGTTATGCAGCGAATTTTTTCAGCAATAGCGAGAGTTTTGGGCAAGCGTGTCTTAGTTATGGGTCTAGTGAGTTTGCTGAGTTTATCAAGTTTGTTGATTTTTGCTAATCAACCCGCTTTAGCTCTATCAGACAAGCCTCTAAATTCTCCAGCTCGCTCGGAGGAAGCTATTGACCGTGCCTATACGCTTAGTCATGGCACAGGGCTTCGAGAAGAAGACCGACAAAAGGCTTACAGCGAGGAGGCAAAGGCAATCACAGATCCTAAAGGACTAGACAAGATTTATGAGGAAGATTTGAAGCAGTATAAGGAAAGTCAGCCCTCCGAAGGTATTGTTGAAGGGGCGAAAGACCTAGTGAATAAGGTGACTGGCAAGGACTAAGTCAACGGTAACTCCACGAATCGTGCCCAGTTGCATTCAACGGCATAAGCGATCGCCTTCAGCAGGACTGGAAAGGCGATCGCATTTTTGAATGTTTTTAACCCCACCAGGCACAAAGAGCAACCTTAGAGAAGGTACTTTGTGCCTGAGAAGTTTTGATCACCTGATGGGGGGAAGTTTAGTGAATTTTGTTACGGCTAAGGTAGTTGGAAGCGATCGCCACAAGCTTCACGCCTAAAAAATTAGCAGTTATTAAGCGTCTTTTTATACTACAACTTGTATTACAATAGACAGGAAAACAAACAGTATCAAAGCTGTGCTTTTTGCTAGAACTCGATACTAAAACGTGACCACTAACCAACCTGCAATTCAACCAAAGTTATATGAGACTTGCTGCGACAAGACAAGTCACGGAACCAACAGCGCTCAAAGCCTACGACCTGTGGAAAACCTATGGTGAGCGTCAGGTCGTTCAAGGCGTCAGCTTTACCCTCAACCCTGGCGAGATCCTGGGTCTTCTCGGCCCCAATGGTGCAGGGAAAACAACAACCCTAGGGATGTTGTATGGGTCGGTGATCCCCACCCGTGGCTTTGTGCAACTGGGGAATTACCAGGTGCAAACCCAAGGGCGACAGGCACGATTTTCCATGGGAATTGTGACTCAAGAGGACAATCTTGACCCTGACTTTACGGTGTTTGAGAACTTAGTTCACTTTGCCCATCACTACCGGATTACAGGTAAAGCCGCACGCAAACGAGCGGGGGAATTACTGGCAGACGTAGGGCTGCAAGATTTTGGCAGCAACCTCGTTGATGAGCTTTCTGGCGGCATGAAGCGGCGGCTGGTGTTAGCACGGGCAATGATCAACAACCCGCAAGTTGTGTTTTTGGATGAGCCAACTACAGGACTTGACCCCGATGCGCGGCAGGATTTTTGGCGGCTGGTGAGTCAGTTAAAACACAACGGTAGTGGAGTCTTGTTGACGACACATTATATGGATGAAGCGCAACGATTATGCGATCGCCTCATCTTACTCCAGCAGGGAAAGATGATTGACCAAGGCACTCCCGATGAAATGATTGAGCGAACTGTCGGCGCAGAAGCCGTAGAAGTGGAGGGTATTGCAGAACAAACCCTGCAACAGCTAGCGCAGCATTACCAAACCTGGTATCGCCCCTTCGGTAACAGCCACCTAATTGGCTTACCCTCAGACAATCCTCAAGCCCTATGGGAACAACTGAATGCGGCTGAACCCTACCGTCTAACACGCCGTCGCACAAATTTAGAAGATGTATTTTTGCGATTGACTGGAACACCATTGGAATAGGAAGGCAAAAAACATAGTGAGTATGAAAGGTTTTCCCGTCACCCCTTGGGGCGTCTACTCAGTCTGGCATCGTCACGCCAAGGTGTATCAAAAAACCTGGCTGGTTAATAGTTTGCCCCCTTTGTCTGAACCCCTGATTTATCTGATTGCTTTTGGGTATGGCTTAACGCCGTTGATTGGGGAAGTTTCTTATCAAGGTCAAGCGATTCCCTATCTCAATTTCATTGCTCCTGGAATGATTGGCGTTGGGGTACTTTTCCAATCCTTTTTTGAAGGAGCGTATAGCAGTTTTATTCGCTTAAGTTTTCAAAAAACTTGGCAAGCTTTATTAACGGCTCCGTTGAGTTTTACCGAAGTGTTTCTGGGCGATTGGTTGTGGGCAACAACCAAGGGAACCCTCGCTGGCACCCTAACGGGGTTACTGGCGGTGGCGTGGGGGCTTTATTCTCCCGTGGCGCTTTTGCTATCAATGCCGTTGATTATTTTAGGCAGCATGTTATTCGGCGCAGGCGGGTTGTTTACAGCAGGAACAGTTCGCACCATTGACCAGATAAATGTGCCAGTTTTCCTAGTTGTCGTTCCCATGTTTACCCTCTGCGGCACCTATTTTCCCCGCGATACACTGCCACCTTTTTTGAGAACTGTGGCAACAGCTTTACCCCTAGCATCGTTGATTGATTTGTTACGTTGGCCTTTAGGTCTACCGCCGTTTTGGTTTTTGGAGTTGATCTGGTTAATAGTTTTGGTGGCTAGTTTTGGTGTGCTGGCTTGGCGACAGATTTACCCTCATTTATTTCGCTAAAAATCATATTTGGAGCTGGCATTTTTATCAATAAACCTTTAGATTCTCTAAATCACTTGTGAAGACGAAACCCCCGAACTTTTAGAAAATTCAGGGGTTTAAAGTGCTAGCAATTACTAGTTTTATTCAATGGTGAACCCATGCTCTAACCGCCGATTCCTAATCTGCCTGCTAATCCAGGAGTGAGGGGAATTAAGGTGGCGACCATCAAGAAAAGTGCCAAAAGTCCTAAAGCAGCTCTGGCGTCATCAGGTTCGGTAATTTCATTCAGGCTGGGGCGCTCTAAGCCACGCTGTAAGAATAAAATCACGATCGCCCAATACAGAATGATGGGATTAGCCGGATTGACCAAGGCGACAATTGCCAACACAATCAGGGTGGCAATGGTAGCACGTCGGGCAGTTTTGCGTCCGTAGATGGCTTGAATAATCCGCCCTCCGTCTAGTTGTCCTGCTGGCATTAAATTCAGGGCGTTGATGACTAAACCAATCCAACCGATAATCGCCAGCGGATGGACATCAACCAGAGGAGTTTCCAAGGCAGAACCGAGGACGACTTTGGCGAGGGTTCCCACCAAAATCGACCCTTGAAAAAACTCCGTGGGGACTTGAAAAATACTGCCCGTGTGTGAGAACAGCAAGCCTACCACGAGCATCAGCAAGGAGACAATTCCCCCTAGGGCTGGCCCGGCTAGGGAGATATCAAATAGCACCGAGCGATTGGGTAACAAAGACTCAAAGCGAGTCAGCGCCCCAAAAGAGGCAATTTGCCAACTGGGAATGAAATAAGGCAGACTGAGCCGGATGTTGTGACGCTGTGCGAGTACCAAATGACCAATTTCATGGGCAATTAAAATAATCCAAATGCCAGCCGCGATGGGGAGGGCGTCTCGATAGCGTTCCGGGCTACTGAAAAAGTCAAAGCCTTGTAGTAAGCCCCCGGCTTCTAAGGTGGTGGCAACAGTGGCGAGAAAGAGGACAAAGGCGAGACCTTTTTGCGTCAGGGTGGAAGGTTGCGGGTCATTGCTGCTGGGAAGCACGATGACGACGGGTCTACCTTCCGGGCTTTCGACTAAAAATAAGCGGTAGCGATCGCCTAATTTTTCCTGCAAACTTTCAGATAGACGCTGATGAATCTGACTCGGATCTCCCCGCATATTACCTTTGAAGATTGCCCCTTCCTGGTAGGGAATTGTTTCGGTGGCAAAAAAGGTATCAATGCCGAAAATTCCCTGAATCGCTTTTAAGTCTTCATCAGGAATTGGCACAATCTCTAAAGTTGGGAGGCTGATGAGTGTTTCAGGTGACTCCTCTTGTAATGAGTCTTTTTCGGCTGGCATTTCAGCACCGTTTGACTCTCTTGCTTGCAGCATCTTGGCGGCTTTCTCCCGCAATAGCACATCATTACCTTCAGCTCGCAAGCGCTGTCCTAAGTAGATGTACAAACCCGCTGAAACCACCAGCAAGAACAAGATACCGACAAGGTTGATATAAAGCCCAGCGGCAAATAAGCCAAAGAACAACAGCCAGGGGGTCATCAGTACAACCGATTGCAACCAGGCTAAAATTCCTAGCTTTCCATACGTCCGGGCGCGGTTAAAACCCCAACCCAGAATGCCCGCCGCTAGCAGGACAATTAAAACTGTTGCAGTGGTTTCTGATCCAGTAAACATTCGTTGCTCCCCTCGCTTCTAAAACAGAATTTATACAAAACCCTCCGCCTTGGCATCGAATGACGCCTGCGGGCGTTGGGAATGCTCAGGCTTATACCACGGTGTATATAACGTAAGATTCCCCTAACCTTTGTTGAGTTGATTAGATCTAATCTAACGAAGTCGGCACTCTTGTTGAGTCAAGGGTTCTAATGATTGAGGGCAGAGGTGCTATTGACAGCGGCTCTGAGGTTGCCCTGATGTTGGGTGAGAAGCTGTTCGCCTGCTGCTTTTTCCACACCGAGCATGTGCATGATCAATGCCAGCTTTACCTGTCGTCCGCTACGCTCTAGCAAGTAGCCAGCTTCTTCTCGGCTTAAATTGGTGAGGTCTTGCAGAATCCGCAGGGCGCGGTCATGGAGTTTTTTATTGGTCACGGCGACATCGACCATACGGTTGCCGTAGACTTTGCCCAACTGCACCATTACGCCTGTTGAGATGATATTTAGTGCCATTTTGGTAACCGTTCCCGCTTTGAGCCGGGTAGAGCCAGCGAGGATTTCTGGCCCCACCAGTAGGCGAATATCGAGGTCGGCATCGATGCTGACTTGCTCGGAAGGGACACAGGCAATCAAAATTGTCGTGGCTCCTCGCTGTTTGGCGGCTTGTAGGGCACCGTGGACAAAGGGCGTCGTTCCCCCAGCCGTGATGCCGATGACGACATCCAGCTCGGTAATATGACGATGGGCGATCGCTTCTGCTCCATCTTCGGAACGGTCTTCCAAGTCTTCCGAACTCCGCACTAATGCCCCTGCTCCCCCAGCGATAATCCCCTGTACCAGTTCTGGGGGGGTGCAGAAGGTGGGGGGACATTCCGCCGCGTCTAACACGCCTAAGCGCCCACTCGTGCCTGCTCCGATGTAAAACAAACGCCCTCCCTGACGCAGGAAGTAGGCGGCGCGGTCAATGGCTTGAGCCAGTTGGGTTTGGGCAGATGCGATCGCATTAATCGTTTCGGCATCTTCTTGATTAAATAACTTCACCAACTCCAGGGAGGTAAGTTGGTCGAGGTTCTGGCTATTGGGGTTAGCCTGTTCGGTAAGCAGATGTCCGCGTTCCTCTAAGTTCGTCATAGCAGTCCTTCTAGCTGGCGGCGAATGCGATCGAGATCGGAGATTTCTGGTTTAGTGACCGGATCATCTAAATCTAAATCGTCCTCGTCTGAGTCTTGTTCGATTTTCCAGTCCGTCTTTTCCAGATTAGTTTCTGGAGGCATTGCCAGCATTCCTTCCTCAATTAGCTCCGCGTCGTAGCCTGCACCACTACAGAATTCTTCAATTTCCTCCGCCTCAAATGCTTCAACCGTAGCTTCCGGGAAATCTTGTGCTTCTAACATCAAAGCAAAGCGCAGGGCGTCGTCTTCTGACTGAAACATCAATACCTTGTTGCGATCGCCAATCTGAATCGAATGGATGCCTTCGTTTTCTGTGCGGGCATTAAATAACAAAACAAATACAGGCATAAATGGACAACTATAAAACTTCTTTGTTTAGGATATCTGAGATTAGCTCTGAGTCTTTCTAAGTCCTGAGTCCTGAGTCCTGAGTCCTGAGTTGGGAAGAAAGTATGTTCGGCGAAGCCGTTGCCGGAGGCGCTTGGTGAAGTATGAAGGGTGAAGTGTGAAGGATGAAGTATGAAGTATGAAGGGTGAAGTGTGAAGTATGAAGTATGAAGTGTAGTTATCCCCTTGCTCCCCCGCTCCCCCGCTCCCCAGCTCCCCAGCTCTCCAGCTCCCCTGCACCCCAGCTCCCCCGCTCCCCTGCTCCCCATCCATCTGATCAACTTCATTCCACTGCGCCGTAACGAGCGGTGACAGACTGTTCTGGGTTTATTTGGTTATGTTGCCACGCCCACAGTTGATCGCCTAGGGAGAAGTGCCACCACTCGTTGGGATGACGCAGAAATCCGGCGCTGTGCATGACATTGTGCAAGATTTGGCGATGAGTATGATAAGGCTGGTTGGGTTGGTTGGTGTAGTAATTGGGATGCGATCGCGCTGATATTTCATCAATAGCTGAACCCATATCCACTGCTTTACCTGTG
Organism: Kastovskya adunca ATA6-11-RM4; assembly: GCA_019359445.1. Lineage (GTDB taxonomy): Bacteria > Cyanobacteriota > Cyanobacteriia > Cyanobacteriales > Coleofasciculaceae > Kastovskya > Kastovskya adunca. The sequence goes on from JAHHHJ010000026.1 coordinate 9,472, forward strand.
GCATCTACCAGGGTGACATCGACAGCCGCCCCCGTGCTGTGAGGCGGTGGTGTGGCAGGGTTAGAGCTGGGAACTGCCCAAAATTGATAGACTTCCTCCCAAAGGGCAAGCTGCTGCTGTTCTGATTCTGCAAGGCTTAGTCCTTTTGCCTGCAAAACTTCCGTAAAGGTGTAATCCACCATGAATTGTTGCACCGCCACGGGGCGATAGGCATCAAAAATCTGAATGCGCCAGCCGGGATGCTGATGTTGCAAGTCGGCTTGGGCATTGATCAGCGCTTTGAGGACACTCTGACGGAGATAGTAGGGAGAAGCCTTGCCATAAGGCGCACCCAACTTTTCGTAGGGATGGGGCGACTCAACGGCAAACTGTTCTAAGGGAATCGATGTCAGGGGTTCTCCGCATTCTACAATGGGAATCTGCTGATAAGGTTTCATGTATTTTCATCCCCATAGCGCGGAGAGGTAGGTGTTTTTGAGGCTTGGGTGAGTTTTGCGGCAAGAAGCTTTACCTAGCAAGGGTTTGAGAGTTTTACTCAATTTATCGATCCGCGCAATTTCCAGAAAGCTTACTACAGCTAGCTTTGAGGCAAAATCATCTCTACTCCTATTCCCAATTTATAGTCTGAAATGATATGCTATTATCTAATCCGCGCAACAGCACCTTGAAAACTAAATACTGTCTACTTTCCAGGTTGCCGCAGTTTCAAAAACCACTAATCCCTATCAGGGATTGAAACTATAAAAGCAGTATTAGCTAAATCAGCACCATTAACTGTTTCAAAAACCACTAATCCCTATCAGGGATTGAAACTTGGGAACTGTCCTCCGACGAGCTTCTGGAGAGTTTCTATGTTTCAAAAACCACTAATCCCTATCAGGGATTGAAACACATCAACGCCATTACACCACCAGCCGCCATGCTGTTTCAAAAACCACTAATCCCTATCAGGGATTGAAACTTGTGCCACCTTACGGCGAGTCTCGATGTAGGGAGCCTCAATAGTTTCAAAAACCACTAATCCCTATCAGGGATTGAAACGGGGAAATAGATCTCCCAGAACCTATCTCTTCGGTTTCAAAAACCACTAATCCCTATCAGGGATTGAAACCGCCACCAGCACCGAGCGGGATCTTTTGAGTGAAGTTTCAAAAACCACTAATCCCTATCAGGGATTGAAACTCACCACGCTAATATCCTACCGACAGAAGGCAAGTTTCAAAAACCACTAATCCCTATCAGGGATTGAAACAACTATACAGACGGCTCTATTTGGATTAGTAGGCTCAAAAGTTTCAAAAACCACTAATCCCTATCAGGGATTGAAACCTTGAGGCTCTATCCGAGCATAGGCAGGGGCAGAAAAGCCAAGTTTCAAAAACCACTAATCCCTATCAGGGATTGAAACCGACTTGACTCAGCCGATAGCTCACAACCATTTCGTGTTTCAAAAACCACTAATCCCTATCAGGGATTGAAACAGCGAATCGCAGCAGACCAAAAGCAACAAATCGATGTTTCAAAAACCACTAATCCCTATCAGGGATTGAAACGAGAGGGCTTAGTTGTCCGGGTAGAGCGCCGCGCGTTTCAAAAACCACTAATCCCTATCAGGGATTGAAACTACCTGACGGTTAAAGAGGAATTGAGGATTATTGGTTTCAAAAACCACTAATCCCTATCAGGGATTGAAACTTGATTCCCGCAATGATGATTACTCGAAAAACCTGTTTCAAAAACCACTAATCCCTATCAGGGATTGAAACATTAATTAAGGATTTTATGCAAGAAATCACTGCTGAGTTTCAAAAACCACTAATCCCTATCAGGGATTGAAACACAGGGGCGATCGCATTTCTGGACACCTCTAGCAAGTTTCAAAAACCACTAATCCCTATCAGGGATTGAAACAGTTTGACTGAGCAGCGAAAGAGCAAAACTCTCGTTTCAAAAACCACTAATCCCTATCAGGGATTGAAACGATGAATTGGTCGTATTGAAGTAGAAAGTCTCTCTCGGTTTCAAAAACCACTAATCCCTATCAGGGATTGAAACTGAACTTCCTATAATTACCCGTGCTAAATCCGACGTTTCAAAAACCACTAATCCCTATCAGGGATTGAAACTTTTAACTGCTGCTGATATCTATTTGTTCAGAGTTTGTTTCAAAAACCACTAATCCCTATCAGGGATTGAAACCACCCACCGCACATTCCCGCTGTCGGGTTTGTCGGTTTCAAAAACCACTAATCCCTATCAGGGATTGAAACATGCCTTGAGTAAGTGATCGCCTATTTGGGCAAGTTTCAAAAACCACTAATCCCTATCAGGGATTGAAACGGGGCTTTATGAATCGCAAAAATCAAGCCGGAAGTTTCAAAAACCACTAATCCCTATCAGGGATTGAAACAGGCAGCCCAAAAGCTGGACTTCGAGCTAGTCAAAGTTTCAAAAACCACTAATCCCTATCAGGGATTGAAACATAGCGTAATACTTTTTCTCTTTAAGAGAACCGCTGTTTCAAAAACCACTAATCCCTATCAGGGATTGAAACAGAATGAGATTGCAGAGTATTGATTAAGTGCGATCGCGTTTCAAAAACCACTAATCCCTATCAGGGATTGAAACGTGAACAAGTCACCATAGTTTCCACAATCACCGAGTTTCAAAAACCACTAATCCCTATCAGGGATTGAAACTTGATAGCCAGACGCGCTCCCATCGCGCCAAGTTTCAAAAACCACTAATCCCTATCAGGGATTGAAACGCCATTTTTGCAGTGCAGCTCTAGGATCTCTTTTTCCGTTTCAAAAACCACTAATCCCTATCAGGGATTGAAACGGTTGTCAATGACGCCGAAGACTTCATTCATCCGGTTTCAAAAACCACTAATCCCTATCAGGGATTGAAACTTGTATAGGAGTATACCAAATGAAGAAAACAAAAGTTTCAAAAACCACTAATCCCTATCAGGGATTGAAACTGCAATTCACCGCCCTCAGCGAAATTCAAATCGACAAGTTTCAAAAACCACTAATCCCTATCAGGGATTGAAACTGAGCTAGAGCGGCTTCGTGTATCTCAGTCTTTGTTTCAAAAACCACTAATCCCTATCAGGGATTGAAACTTTGTAGGAGATTTTGTTTCATGAGCGAATACCTGTTTCAAAAACCACTAATCCCTATCAGGGATTGAAACCAAGATTCAACTGGGCTTTACCGAGCTGGGCAGATGGTTTCAAAAACCACTAATCCCTATCAGGGATTGAAACACTTATCGCCCTCAGGTGACGCTCTTTTTCTATCGTTTCAAAAACCACTAATCCCTATCAGGGATTGAAACAACTTTGACAACCGCTGTGATGCCTTGTCTGTAAGGTTTCAAAAACCACTAATCCCTATCAGGGATTGAAACTGATGTACGCAATCCACAAAGCACCAACGGGCAAAATCTACGGTTTCAAAAACCACTAATCCCTATCAGGGATTGAAACAATGCACGAAAATACATTAAGGAAGCTTCAATTAGTTTCAAAAACCACTAATCCCTATCAGGGATTGAAACGAGCGATCGCTATTGTCGATTTTCGGCACCATCCAGGTTTCAAAAACCACTAATCCCTATCAGGGATTGAAACAGGCAAAGGAGAGCCATATAATGACAATTACCCAACGTTTCAAAAACCACTAATCCCTATCAGGGATTGAAACAGACCCGGAAATCAAGGCATTCATTCGTAGCATTTAGCGTTTCAAAAACCACTAATCCCTATCAGGGATTGAAACCATTAGTCGCTGACTGTGTTAGAGATTCGTTCTGTCGTGGTTTCAAAAACCACTAATCCCTATCAGGGATTGAAACATACATGGTAGTTAGTGGTAGATGATGGTCTAGAGTTTCAAAAACCACTAATCCCTATCAGGGATTGAAACTGGGTTTAGCTTCTTTTCCCAGCGCTCGACGATTTTGGTTTCAAAAACCACTAATCCCTATCAGGGATTGAAACCTTAAACTGATGCCCGTGCCGCTGAATATCCCTCGCCGTTTCAAAAACCACTAATCCCTATCAGGGATTGAAACTCGATCGGCGAACCGCGCATAGGTGACGCGCTGGAAGTTTCAAAAACCACTAATCCCTATCAGGGATTGAAACCCGTTTTCGATGGTTGGGGTTTGGTTGGGCATGAGTTTCAAAAACCACTAATCCCTATCAGGGATTGAAACAATTTCGTTTAGGTAGGCTCTTACATCTAGAATCGTTTCAAAAACCACTAATCCCTATCAGGGATTGAAACTTCGATTGCGAAGAACTTTGGTTTGATGGCAGCGAGTTTCAAAAACCACTAATCCCTATCAGGGATTGAAACAACGGTGGAGGTGGTGGGGCGCGGTGATCTGGAGGTTTCAAAAACCACTAATCCCTATCAGGGATTGAAACCCGCTGGATCAGGGATTCAAAGCCGTCTTCCATCGTTTCAAAAACCACTAATCCCTATCAGGGATTGAAACTATTCCTAAAGGAGTAAGTAATCAAGCATGCCTGAGTTTCAAAAACCACTAATCCCTATCAGGGATTGAAACAAGAAATTAAAGCCCAATTTCTACACTTTGCGCGGGAGGGTTTCAAAAACCACTAATCCCTATCAGGGATTGAAACGGGGCGGTAAAGTTCCTGCCCTAGAATTACGGGTTTCAAGTTTCAAAAATCACTAATCCCTATCAGGGATTGAAACAAAATGATAGACGATAGTAGACAACTTCGTCTCAGGTTTCAAAAATCACTAATCCCTATCAGGGATTGAAACAGCCCTTCTCTGAGCCAGTGCAGCTCGATTTCTAGTTTCAAAAATCACTAATCCCTATCAGGGATTGAAATCGTGATTCGCAGTTCTCAGCCGCCAGGGCTTGCAGATTATCCCGTTTCAAAAATCACTAATCCCTATCAGGGATTGAAACGCTTTCCTTTGGAGGTACAGGATCGTAACCGCCGGGATGGAAGGGGTGACAGCGTAAGATGCGCCGAATGGCTAGCCAACTACCACGCCAAGCACCAAATCGCTCTACCGCTTCGAGAGCATAGGTAGAACAGGTAGGGGAAAAACGACAAGATGGCGGGAATAGGGGAGAAAGAAGCATCCGATAGCCCCGAATTAACCAAATAAGCAACCTTTTCATTCTGTCTTGTGTGACTCAAATCGAATAGAGTGGTAATAGCAGACTCTAGCGTGCGGTTTAAACAATACTTTGAGCGGTTCTGTGGCTTGGTTCGCTGTTTATCCCAATTTCTGGCTCCACATTGGTCTAGTGGGAGTTTGTTTAGGTGTCCTCGTCTTATTTGCGGAAGGACTAAATCGCTTTACCTCCACGGGTTCGGAGACGGTACGGAAGGTCGTGCATATCGGCACAGGCAATATTATTTTGCTGGCTTGGTGGCTACAGATACCGACTTGGGTCTGTATTGCTGCTTCGATCGTAGCGAGTGCGATCGCGCTTTTATCTTTCTTCATCCCATTTTTACCCGGCATCAACAGCGTTGGACGCAAAAGCCTAGGTACATTCTTCTACGCCGTTAGCATTGGTGTTCTCACCGCTTGGTTTTGGTCGCAACGACAATATGAGTACGCCGCCCTTGGCATTTTGGTGATGACGTGGGGAGATGGACTCGCCGCACTAATTGGACAGCGCTTTGGCAAACATCACTACAAAGTCTGGGGAATTCAAAAAAGCTTAGAAGGCTCACTAGCAATGTTTGTCAGCAGCTATATCGTCAGTAGCTCGATCTGGCTCGCCGTGCAAGGTAACGTCTGGCAAACTTGGCTTCTACCCGTCGCGATCGCTGCTTGCGCCACAGCCTTAGAAGCCTTCTCTATATTAGGCATTGACAATCTCACCGTTCCCATCGGTAGTGCAGCAATAGGGTTTTTCTTAAATCAACTTTTCCCCTTGCAGTAGTTGGCACCAGGATTTTACTATTCCCCGCCGCGATTTCTATCTCCTCAAAAATAAATCTTAGACTTTATCCAAAAACTCAGTGAAGTTGAATTGGCTTTATTACTGTAGATAGATTGAAATTTCCAACCTTTATTACCCTAGAGTGATGGGGAGCAGACAGGGCGATCGCTAACCTTAGGTAAGTATAGAGACGCACTGAAGGGAATTTACACCACAGTGGTTCCTTGTTACACATCAACACAGAGCGACCTTAGATGTGAGAACAGTGCATATAAGAAGCAGATAGTAGAGCGGGATGAAGTTTTTGTCGCTTCCTTCACCTTATTACCACCAAAAGGAGACTAAACTCTCTATCAGAGCGCCCTTAGGTGGTAGACGTTTCACATCTGTCTGTAAAACTGATTATATTAAACAAGCTCTGGCTCTTAATAGAGTCAGGGCTTTATATTGGTAATAACTAAAAACCCGATCTCAACAAGCGGACAAGGAAGTAGGAAGTAGGACAAAGTAAATCATTAAAAGTTGAGAACGAAGGCCTCAGCCCTTGCTGCGAAGCAACTTAGAAGGTTTTATATCACTCCCCATCGTTTAATTTATTCCCGCCTATCTATCAAGCAAAATCCGGTAGGAAGAGTACAACTTCCCACCGTTGCTCGCGAGCAGCCTAGGAACAACTACCAAAATACTTTTGTTAATTACTACCAATCTGAATTATTGCTTTCATAGAAAGGATCGCCGTCAAAGGGTTGTACGCCAATGACAGGATAGGCATCATCACTAGGCCCAAAAATACGTGCAACGGCTTCAGAAATATACTGAACCATGCTGTCAAACAGATTGTAAATACCCATAATCTTGCTCTCCTTTTATCCCTACGTGATAGTTGGAAGTGAGATGTAGCAATCTTTAATCTGAATCTACTTCTAATTATGGGAAAATATCGCGGGTTTGTGGAAGCTTGCAATATTTGTTTGATTATATTTGCAATACTTTTCTTCCACTTGTAGAAAAAGGGAGTTTTTTCTGCAAGCTTCTCTACTGTTTTTTGGAAGCGATCGCATCCCCCTAAATTAATCCCAGGAAGAAAATCGACGAAACGTAAGGACACGGTATGCCGTGCCCCTATACCTATTGTTTAACCTGAGCGCCATGGAGGCGGGGGTCGTCGTTGGCTGTTTTTGGGGTGGTGACGGGGGCTTTGAAGTTGGACACCACCCCGGTTCCCTGGGTATAAGGGAGAGGTAATTCGGCAACGAGGGCGTCTAGGTTAGCTTGAAGAACGGGACGGGGTTGTTCTCCGATAGCTTGGGCGATCGCTTTTCCGTCACGATTGAGAAAGGCAAAGTGGGGGATGCCATCAACACGGTAGTTCAAAATTTCTGGCAGCCATTTGGTGTTGTCTACGTTGAGCATGACAAAATTGAGCGAATCTCCATACTGCTGTTTGAGTTCGCCCAAGTCTTTTGCCATCGCTTGGCAGCTCGTACACCAATCGGCATAAAACTCCATCAACGTCGGTTTGTCGTTGCTGAGGGCAACTTCTAAGGGAGTAGATTGCTCGGCCTGGACGGCGAGAGTGGCTTCAGGAGTCAGGGTTTTTAAGCCGAGGAATAGGGCAACGCTTAACGCGATCGCTACCAGTGCAATCAAGAAATTTCTGACGCGGGTGCCCCCAGACACTTCCGATTTTTGGGGAGTGGTTGGTGCCGAGTCAGGGGATTTCGTCGCCATGTTAAACCAACTTTATTGTTAATTAATGTTCACAAAAACACTCTAACAAGCTCATGAAAAAACGGGTAACGCTGACTTTTCCCAAGCGAACGGTACATATGCCAGTCACCTATCGACTGGCAAAGGACTTTAATGTCGCTGCTAACATCATCCGCGCTCAGGTAGCACCGAATCAGGTGGGCAAGCTGGTGGTGGAATTACTGGGTGATATCGATCAGGTAGACGCGGCAGTCGAGTGGATGCGATCGCAAGATATCCATGTCTCCCTAATCAGCCGCGAAATTGCGATTGATGAAGAAACTTGCGTGGATTGTGGCTTATGTACTGGTGTTTGCCCCACAGAAGCCTTGAGCCTCGATCCGGAAACCTTTCGGCTCAACTTCGCGCGATCGCGTTGCATTGTCTGTGAACAGTGCATCCCCACTTGCCCCGTTCAAGCAATTTCCACCAGTTTCTAGAACGCTAACCCAAAAATGTGAAGTGTAATTACCGACTACCGATTGCTGTTATTCAACAAGGGACGCACAATTACAAAGCCTGTACCAAAGGCTGTCGCGACAATCAGAAAGATTGCCACAACCAACAACCAGCCGCTGACATCGGTGGAACGCTCCGCTGAAGGAACGCGGCGAGGACGGCTTTCCTGTTCAATGATCCGCTTTTGCTTTTTCTCAGGATGGATAGGGGCAGGAGCTTCAAGCTGGCGAGGGGGAGATGGTGGTGCGACTTCTTCAATCACCGGGACATGAGCAACCGGTTGAGGTGGCTTCGCGGCTGTCATGGGGCGGGGCTTGTTCAGTGGTTCTGGATTCGGCTGAGGTACTTCCAAGCGAACCCCTTGTGGCAAGTAATCAACGACTTGCTGTAGATGTTGGGCAGATTGAATAACTTTTTGAACTTCTTGTCGCAGTTGCTGATTTTGCTTGGCTAACTGCTGATTTTGGACGCTCAGAGAGTCGAGCCTCGCTTGGGCAGATTGCAACTCGGCCGAGAGTTCCCGATAGACAGAAATCGGCACCGAGGGGCAGTAGGCGGTGGATGGTGTGGGGGGAGTGGAGCGGTCGTCGCTAATGGAATTTTGCATGGCAGGATCAATACGGGGCTTCGAGGTCATAGCTATAGCAAAACTTCTGTAAAGCAAGGATAGTGGATTTTGGAAGCCAAGCGCAGCACTTTTTTGATAAAATTTCCGTTCTCAGCAAATCAGGGCTAGGGAAGAAGATGCGGTCTTATGCACTCCCTAGGAGAGGAAGGGTTCTTCTCTTCACTAGGAAAAACAGCTAGTGTTTCCTCTTCAAGCTTGCATCAGGGGGAAAAAGTGTCCCACAGGCCCAGACCCCTCACCAATGTCCAAAGCATACTGCAAAGCGGTTGTCACGTAGTCCTTGGCAAGCCGCACAGCGGTTAGTGGCTCTTTTCCTAAGGCGAGATTTGCCGCGATCGCACTACTGAGGGTACAGCCAGTACCGTGATTATTCTGAGTCTCTACCAGAGTAGTTGTTAGAGTTTCTAGCTTTTTGCCATCAAACAAAACATCTACCCCCCGGAGGCTACCCATCATCCCTCCCCCTTTCACCAATACAATTGGTGCCCCCAACTGGTAAATGCGCTGTGCCGCCGCCCGCATATCATCCAGGGTATGAATTTGCAGACCGCTCAGGATTTGGGCTTCGTAGCGATTGGGCGTCACGATTAGGGCTTTGGGGATCAAAACATCCCGCAACGATGCCACCGCCTCATTATCAATGAGTTGGGCACCTGTGCGGGAAACCATCACCGGATCGACTACCAAGTTTGGAAGTTTTAACGCCTCAACTTGGGCGGCAACGGCTTCAATAATTTCCTGATTCAGCAACATCCCCGTTTTCGTTGCCTGCACGCCGATATCTTGGACGACTGCCTCAATTTGGGCAACCACCGCAGCGACAGGCAGGGCATCTACCCTCGTAACCCCCTGAGTATTTTGCGCCGTCACGCAAGTCAAAGCGCTGGTGCCATGGACACAGTGAAAGGAGAAGGTACGTAAATCAGCCTGAATCCCTGCCCCTCCGCCACTATCTGAACCCGCGATCGTTAAGGCAACTGGAATTTCAGTCAGCCTGGGTTCTGAGTCCTGATTATTAGGGGCAGGGTATTGCCTTCCCCTGACTGAGTTGGTGAGTTGAGATTTGTTCATGGCTAATGGCGAAGACAGTCATTAGTTTTTCTCTCCCCATTCCCCAACACCCGATCTCCGACACCCATCACTAACTAGTTTCTAGGGGTGCGACGTCGTTGGAGAAATTCCGGAATATCCAATCCCGTTTGGTTTTTGGGTTGAGCGGTAGGAGGAGGAGCCACAGGTGATTGCTTCGGTATTGCAGCCACTCGTTTAGGAGGAGGAGATTGCACTTCTCCAGTAAAGCCTGTAGCGATGACGGTAATTCTGATTTCACCCTGGAGGCTTTCATCAATCACGGCACCAAAAATAATATTGGCGTTTGGATCGACGACTTCGTAAACCGTCTCGGCGGCAGCATTGACTTCGTGGAGAGTCAGATCGATGCCACCAGTGATATTGAGGACAACGCCTCTTGCACCTTCGATAGACGATTCGAGTAGGGGAGAAGAAATTGCCGCGACTGCCGCTTCTCTTGCCCGTGATTTCCCTGAACCGATCCCAATTCCCATCAAGGCTGATCCGGCATCTGCCATCACAGCACGGACATCAGCAAAGTCAACGTTGACCAAACCAGGAATTGTAATGATATCGGAAATTCCTTGCACACCCTGACGCAAGATATCATCTGCGACGCGGAAGGCTTCTTGCACCGGAGTTTGTTCGGAAATAACCGACAAAAGTTGATCGTTGGGGATCACAATCAGGGTATCGACTCGGCTTTGTAAGGCAGCAATGCCTTCTTCGGCTTGAGAGGTGCGACGGCGTCCTTCAAAGGTGAAAGGACGAGTCACAACCCCCACCGTTAGGGAACCCATTTCTTTTGCTACTTCCGCAACAATGGGGGCAGCACCTGTACCTGTGCCGCCACCCATCCCAGCAGTAATGAATACTAAGTCAGTGTTTTCTATCGCTTGGGCAATTTCGTCACGGGATTCTTCCGCTGCTTTTTGCCCAATGGCTGGGTTACCACCTGCACCCAGTCCTCTTGTCAGTTTTTGCCCAATCTGCAAGCGCTTTAAGGAAGAGGTTTGGGCGAGGGCTTGGGCGTCTGTATTGATTGACCAAAATTCTACACCAGTCACTTCACTGGCAATCATCCGGTTAACGGCATTGCCGCCACCGCCGCCAACACCAATGACTTTTATCTTGGCAATGCTACTTGGAACTATATTGTCAGTCCTGGAATCTTCCCTAGGCATTTTCTTAAAATCGTTGCCTTGGCTTGAATGTAACCCAGAGTTACCAAAAGGATAGTTGTTTTCAATGCCGCCTGAAATATCGGCATTTCCGGTTGGGTAAGAGTTTTGATGGTCAATCTCTAGTTTACTATTAAGCGTCATTGCACTCAGGAAGGATTGCTAAACAATTTTTGAGTTTCAAAGTAGCGATCTCAGCCAACTAAGCTAACTACATGGTGATCTAAGCCAACTATAGAGTAAGTCAATGGAAAAACCAACGAATGTATCATACGGCGCATTGAGGTTTATTAAAACAGCTAATAGTCAAGGGTCACTATTAGCGATTTGCCGAAGAATATTACGGGGGTGTATTGTTGACTTCGATCATTTGGATAGATGGTGTTTCAGGGTTTTTGAGGTCAATATAAGCGATTTGACCGGGCTGTACGTGGGTGGGCAATTCTCGCATGCGATCTAAGGCACTTAGCTGCTCTGGAAACTGAGCATCATAGGGGCCAAAATGCACTTTTCCTAATTCTGTTTTTAGGACTAAATTGGCGGGATTTTGCCAATCAATCTCAAAAATCTTGACAGGAGAGCGGCTAACTGCCTGATAAAGTTCTGACCAGTAGACACGGTCTTGGGGCTTCATTCCAATCACTGTCAGTGTCGGCATTGTAAAGGTTTTCTGGACTGAGGTGTAGCTGCTTTGAGGCATCCACACCCCTTGTTCATCTAAAAAACCAGGGGCGTCGGTTTCGTTAGCTGTCTGGGAGTTTTGACTACCCGCTAAGGCGATCGCTACAGGTTGGCGCTCTGTGACTTGAATCATCAATCCTGGAGGAGCAAGTTTGCGGGTAACAGTTGCCTCAAAGATGGGGGCTTGCTTCTCTAGCTGTTGGGCGATCGCTTGAGGTTGTACGCGTAGCAATGACTTTGGGTAGGACAATGCCAGCATCGAGCGAATGCTTTGGGATGAAAGAAACTGATTGCCCTCAATTACAACTTGTTGACCGTCTTGAATGACCCACTCGGGTAGCGTAATTACCCAAATTAAGCCGCCTGCTATTCCGACTCCGACGAAGGAGCGAAAAGCTGCCTGAAAGAACTTCGCTCTACGAGCGCGTTGTAGCTGTTTGCGCCGAGTTGTTAATTGGGTGGGGGAAACTGAAGCAATTCCGGTCATCTACTACCTCTCAATCCGCCTGGAGGTGAACTAATGTGGGGGGGCTATCCTTGGCAATTTTACTTGCAAGAACGAAAAATACTTTTTTTATTTAACCACTCGCTGATCAAGTCGCTGCAATTATTTCGAGTCGGTGAGTGCTAAGTCGGTGAGCTAAAGGATGGGGATCAGGTGAGCAGGGGAGCGGGGGAGCGGGGGAGCAGGGGATCGGCGGAGAAAATAACCAACCCTATTCATCCTTTACTTCATCCTTCATACTTCATACTTCACCCTTCATACTTCATACTTCATATAGTTTTCTTTCGAGCCAAGTACAGGGCGATCGCTACCATCACAGGAGCGAGAGTGCTTGGTAACTAAGGAAGGGCACTTGTAGAGTAAAGAAATGAAACTGCATCTACCGAAATTTTTCAAAGCTTGTAACCCTAGCAAAACCCTTGTTGCAGGGAATCCTGAGGATCGTCAATACTATATCGATTTTTCTGCTGTCCGGGGCGGCAAAATTATCGAAGCATTGGGACGAACGATTACCCGTCTTTCCCCGGATGAACCCACTTGTCAACTGTTTACCGGACATATCGGCTGTGGCAAGTCTACAGAACTGTTGCGGCTCAAAGACTACTTGGAGAATCAGGGCTTTCATGTGGTCTATTTTGAGTCCAGCCACGACTTGGACATGGCAGATGTTGATATCAGCGACATTTTGCTCAGTATCGCTCGGTCAGTGAGTGAAAGCTTAGAAGACATTAACATTCAGCTGCGCCCTCGGTACTTTAACAACTTGTTCAACGAAATCAAAAGCTTCATGCAGACGCCGATCGATCTGTCGGCAGAAGCTGAGCTATCCCTGGGAATTGCCAGAATTACTGCCAAGACTAAAGACAGTCCCAAATTACGCGAACAGCTCCGACAGCACTTAGAACCCCGCATCCAAAGCATTTTAGGTGCAATCAATGAAGAGATTTTGGAGCGGGCAATTGAAGAATTGAAGCGGCGCGGTAAACAAGGGCTGGTGGTGATTATTGATAACCTGGATCGCGTTGATCCCCGAGTCGCCGCTACGGGGCGATCGCAACCGGAGTATTTGTTTGTTGACCGAGGTAGCCAACTGCGACGCCTAAATTGTCACGTTGTTTACACTTTGCCGTTGGATTTGATGTTTTCTAATGAGTATGAAACCTTAAAAAACCGATTGGGGGGTGGGGTGGCTCCCAAGGTCTTGCCGATGGTTCCCGTGCAACAACGGGATGGTTACGATCATCCCTTGGGAATGGCACTGCTACAACAGTTAGTCTTGGCGCGAGCCTTTCCTGAAGTGGAACCCAGACAACGGCTGCAATTGCTCCAAGAGGTGTTTGACAGTACCGAAACCCTCAACCGGATGTGTCGGATCAGTGGCGGTCATGTCCGTAACTTACTAGGACTGCTGTACAACTGTCTGCAACAAGAAGACCCACCTATTTCTCGTAGTTGTCTTGAGAGTGTCATCAAGGGATACCGAGACGATCTATCCCTTGCCGTTGATGAGCAAGAGTGGCAGTTGCTGTTTCAGGTGGTGCAACAGCAATTTATCCGAGGTGAAAAAGAATACCAAACCCTCTTGCGTAGCATGTTCGTCTTTGAATACAGAGATGAGCACGGACGCTGGTTTGGTGCCAATCCCGCTCTTGCTGAAACTAAAAAGTTTCAAGATTTAGTAGAAATTAAGAGCGAGCGATAGGCATTATTTGTTTGCAGTAGAGACGTTTTGCTAAAACGTCTCTACGTGTAATATTGTTCTTCGCTACGATCGGCGTCACAGTTTTGACTAACATCAATCACAGTCTGCTTTACATTCTCTGACGGTAAATAACAGTAAAATTACTAGCAGTAAAATTACTTATACTTTTCCAAAATTTCGCTTAAAAAAATCGGGATTTTCAGCGATCGGTTGTCCCTTAGGGAAGAGAAACTTTCCTTTTAGATAACGGTGATTTTGCACTTGACACCTAACTTGAAAGTCCTGAATCGGCTAGTAATGAAGTTCTAAGACAGAATAAATGCTTTCATCGAAGGGTTACCTCCGAACAGGCGTGTGCCTATGTGATGTAACAGCTTCTATCAATATCGTCTTGAACGTTTTTAGTGCTGCTCTTTGTAGCGGCGTGTAGAAGTCCAAGCCTGAAAACACACTTTCATTTTATGTATCCTGCGGCAAGGCTTGCGCCTACGTGAGTGCCAGATCATGACCCGTCACACCGACAAGCTAGCAGTTGCGAATACAGTGGTTTTTACATGAGTGCGATACAAGTATCTATTTCCCTTGATCTCCCCAACACTCCTTTAGTAAGGGGAAACGATCGCTCTTCGGCACGGAGTGCCAGACGGGTGAACACTTGTGATGCAGTCTACTGAAAATGGCTGTAATGACCGAGTCTGAAAGACCAGAAGCACTCTTCCCCTTCAATGAGCGGTCGCTATCGACCCTACTTCGAGCCTTGACGTTGTCGGAGGGTAATTTTGCGCTCATCTTAGTACGCTGTAACTACCACATCGGTCGCCTACAGATGTGGCAGCAACTACAAGCACGCTACAGCCAGCCACTACAAGAGCTGGTCTTGCCTAAATCAACCACTACCCTATTTACGACCATTGTTGCTGCCATCGATGAACCACCGTCAGCGCTGCTGGTGTTTGGGCTAGAGTCTGTGAGCAACGTTGACCAACTCCTCGTCTCTAGCAATCAGGTTCGAGACGAATTTCGCAAGCGCTTTTCTTTCCCCTTGGTGATCTGGGTAACGGATGAAATTCTGCAAAAACTGACGCGGTTTGCTCCAGATTTCAAAAGTTTTGCCGCTGCCTCAATTAAGTTTGAACTCACGACCGCGCAGTTGGTGACGCTGTGGCAACAAAGAATTAATGATTTATTTAACGCCATCTTTGAGGCGGGGATGGAGGAGTTTTTGCCCAATAAGGTTTTGGGTTTAGCCCCTGGATGCCGCTATCGCCAGGAACTAGAATCGGCACTGCGGGATTTACAAGCTCGCAATGTCCGCTTAGAGCCGGAAATGGTTGCCACTTGGAAGTTTATCCGTGGTCGCGATGCCTATGGGAGTAACAACCTTGATGAAGCGTTGAAGCTGTATCAGCAAAGCCTCGCCGCTTTACCGTCTGGAGTAGCTGCCAACTCATCTCCCCTCCCCGACCCCAACCTGACGCGGCGAGGTGTCATCTTCCATCACAGTGTTTTATGTTATTGCCGCAAAGCGGAACTACAACCTTTAGAAAATCGGGACAATTGGGCGCAAGCCAGAGCCTCTGTTGAAGCGGGGCTGGCAGTGTTTCAGGCAGCGGGGCGTTTAGATTTAGCCGCTGGGTTAATGCTTCAGCTCTGTGAAATCTTGTGCCACCTCGAATCTTGGCAAGAGTTGCAGACGCTAGCGCTACAAGTTTTGACCCAACCACAAATTTATCGTCCTATTCAACTGGCGCAAGCCAGCGGATTTTTAGCTCAGGTGGCGTTGGCACAGCAGAATTGGCAGGGCGCGAGACAACTTGCTGAAACAGCGATGCAAATTTTGAAACAGTCTCGTTTGGATCAACCTGAGCAGCAAGGGTTGTATCTGCTGATGCTTGCCAAAGCGCAACGGCAACTCAATCATCCTCGACTGGCGATCGCTTATTTGGAACAAGCTAAAGCGATAGAAATGGTGCCGACAGGAGCACCACGACAGCGCCCCCACCTGTATCTAGATATTTTAGAAGAATTGCGATCGCTCTACTTTGAGCAGCAGCAATACCTGCAAGCCTTTGAAATTCGTGCTACTCAACGCTCTATTGAGCAACAGTATGGCTTTAGTACCTTCCTTGGTACTGTGTCCTTGCAGCCGTTGCGCGTTCCCAGTTCTTCCCCAACTGACAGAGCTGTCTCGCGCTTGCCTAGAGAAATTGCTGCCGCCGGACGCCAGCCGGATGTTCAGCGCCTAATTACCCGCCTCAGTCGCACTGACCACAAACTCACTATCCTCCATGGCTCCTCCGGGGTGGGGAAAAGTTCGCTACTTAATGCGGGGTTGGTTCCTGCCCTCTCGGCACACATTATCAATGCCAGATCGGTCTTACCCATAGTGCAAAAGGTTTATCGCGGTTGGCAGCAAGCTTGCGGGCGTGCCTTGACCGACGCCTTACAAACCTTGCCTGAGGTGCCCTGCCTTTTAACTCCCCCTTTTTCCCACTCAGAAATCATTCAGCAATTACGGCACAATGCCGAACACAATCTCTTAAGCGTCCTGATTTTTGATCAATTTGAAGAGTTTTTTTTCGTTTATACAAATTTGGCAGATCGGTGTAAATTTTACGAATTCCTACGGGATTGCTTAAATTTACCCTTTGTAAAGGTGATTTTGTCGTTGCGAGAGGATTATCTTCACTACCTGCTAGAATGCGAACGCTATTGCCCTATTGATGCTATTAATAACAACATTCTTGACGGACAGATTCGCTACCACTTGGGAGAATTGTCCTTAAAGGATGCCACGAATGTCATCCGCACCTTAGCGGCTTCCCAGTACCAGCTAGAAGATGCATTGATTGACGCCCTAGTGAAGGATTTAGCGGGAAGTTCCTCATCGGTTCGTTTGATTGAGTTGCAGGTGGTGGGTGCCCAACTGCAAGCGGAAAAAATCCATCGGCTGACCCAATATCGGGCGCTAGGGGAAAATCCTAAGACAAGATTAGTGGAGCGATCGCTTCTGAGTGTGATTGACGATTGTGGCCCTGAAAATGCGGCTCTCGTCTGGAAAGTGTTATTTTCCCTAACTGATGAGCGGGGCACTCGTCCCCTCAAGACCCGCACAGACTTATACCAACTTATAGATTCTGGGGAAGGAAGAAGCCCAGAGAAAAGGACGCCGCGACGCCGAGAATTTTCACGGAATTCCTCCGCTAAAGGCAGCACACTACTAGCAGACAGGAAGAGTTCAGAGGCGGTATCTCCCGATTCCGCACTAGAGTTAATTTTGAAAATTTTAGTGGGTTCGGGTTTAGTCTTTCGCCTCCCCGATGAACCACAAGACCGCTATCAACTCGTTCACGACTACCTCGTTGCACCGATTCGTCAAACTTATCAGCGACGCGTGCAACGAGCGATCGCTGCCCAGCTCAAAAGTCAGGACATGGCGCTTTTGCGGGTGCGCCGCCAGCACCTATACGCTGTGATGGTGGGGGTGACGATGGCAATTTTAGCGGCGGCGGTGGGGGGCTTGGCATGGCGAACGGAAATGCAAAAACGCTTTACTAGCAATCTCTTGACAAATGCCCAACTTACTGGATTAAGTGCTTCCTCCGAAGCCCTATTTGCCTCCCATAAGGAATTTGACGCCCTCTTAGAAGCCACCAGAGCTGCCAAACGCCTGCAAGAGGCAACCACCGTGGAACCCTACACTCGGCTTCAGGTACTCACTGCTTTTGAACAAGCCATTTATGGGGTAAAAGAGCGCAATCGCCTAGAAGGACATAGCGATGTGGTCTGGAATGTTAGTTTCTCCAAAGATGGTCAGGCGATCGCCTCTGCCAGTCGCGACAAAACGATCCGGTTGTGGCGTCCCGATGGCACCTTGTTCAACGTCCTCAAGGGTCACGAAGAGAGCGTGACTAGTGCAGTGTTCAGTCCTAACGGACAACTGCTTGCCTCCGGTAGTTGGGATCGGACAGTCAGAATCTGGCATCTTGATGGGACAGGAGTCCAGGTTTTGCGCGGTCACAAAGGTTATGTCTATGATGTGAGCTTTAGCCCCAATGGACGCTGGATTGCCTCGGCATCGGGGGATGGCACAATCAAGCTCTGGACATCAGAGGGCAAACTGGTCAAAACCTGGTTTGCTCACCAGGGAATCGTCACGTCCGTCAGCTTCAGTCCGGATAGTCAGCGACTGGCGTCTGCTAGCGAGGACAAGACGGTGAAGCTATGGACGCTCAAGGGGCATCGCCTGCAAACCCTGACGGGTCATCACGGAAAAATCAGTGCGGTAAAGTTTAGTCCTGATGGTCAGCGGCTTGCCTCCGCCAGCGATGACCGGACAGTCAAGCTGTGGAAAACTGACAGCAAAGGAGTGACTCGTCTTGAGAGAACCTTATCGGGACATCAAGGTTGGGTGTTTGATGTCGCCTTCAGTCCTGATGGTAAAGCGATCGCTTCAGCCAGTGATGACAACACCGTTAAACTCTGGCACAACGACGGCAAACTGGTCAAAACCTTTGACGGACACAGCGATGGTGTTACTGGCGTTAGTTTTAGCCCCGATGGTCAGGTGCTGGCTTCTGCTAGTTTCGACAAAACCATTAAGCTGTGGGGACGTCATGACCAGTCCCGTTTAATTTTACGCGGACATCATGATGAGGTCAGGTCAGTGGCGCTTTCGAGGGATGGTCAATTAATTGCTTCGGCGGGAAATGACAAAACCATCAAACTCTGGACTCGCACGGGTAAACTTTTGGCAACGTTGCAGGGACACACAGAACGCATCTACAGTGTCGTATTTTCGCCGGATTCCCAGTATCTGGCATCTGCTAGTCGCGATGGTACGGTAAGGCTTTGGCAGCGAGATGGCACATTGATCAAGACGCTGCAAGGGCATAAAGATTGGGTGTTGGATGTCAGCTTTAGTGCGGATTCCCAGTATCTAGCATCAGCGAGTCGTGACCACACCATTAAGCTTTGGCGGCGAGATGGTCGGTTGATTAAAACCCTCAAAGATCATAGCGATCGCGTCAATGCGGTTAGCTTTAGTCCCGATGGGCAGTACTTGGCTTCTGCTAGCGATGACAATACGGTCAAACTTTGGACGGCTGACGGTACCTTACTCAAAACCCTCAAAGGTCACAGTAATTGGGTATTGGATGTGAACTTTAGCCCAGACTCTCAGCGCCTTGCCTCCGCCAGCTATGACAATACCGTCAAGATCTGGAATCGTGATGGGATAGAATTAAAAACCCTCAAAGGTCACAGTGATAGTGTCGCTAAAGTCCGTTTTAGCCCCAGTGGGAAGATCCTGGCAACTACAAGTTGGGATAACCGAGTGCAACTCTGGCGGTTAGACGATACATTGGTTAAAACGTTAGAAGGGCACAAGGCACGAGTAATCGGCATCAGTTGGAGCAACGATGCCCAGACCTTGGTAAGTGCTAGTCAAGATCATACAGTGATTGTGTGGAACTGGAATTTAGATCAGCTTCTGAGTAAAAGTTGCTACTGGCTACAGGATTATTTACAAACTAATCCCAAAGTTAGACCAAGCGATCGCTATCTTTGTACTCAAATTGATGGAGGAAAAAAGACAGAAAATTGAAAAGAATTAAAATTTAATTAGCAACGTAGTCAAATTGCAAAAAACCGGATCTTTCCGGATTATAGGCAACTTTTACTGCCTATGCAGAATAGGCGACAACGCTTCCTAACACTTGCCTGTGTTAGAGTGAGCGTGATTCCTTTGCAGTAGTATTCCTCCGGCTTGTGAAAGAATTATGGTAATAACAAAGCGTGGTATTGTTCTCGGTGCGACAGCCGTAATGTTAACGACGGTTGCTGTTACGGGCGTTGGTATTCATCATGGGACTCAAAGTCAAGCATTTTTTCGTGAAAGCCCAAAAGAGTTAGTTGATGAAGTTTGGCAAATTATTGACCGTCAGTACGTTGATGCCACGTTTAACCAGGTAGATTGGCAAGCGGTTCGCAACGACTATCTCAACCGCTCTTACACCAGCAAAGAACAAGCCTACGTAGCCGTGCGGGAAATGCTGGAGAAATTGGAGGACCCCTACACGCGGTTCATGAGCCCCGAAGAGTTCAAGAACATGCAAATTGATACCTCTGGGGAACTAACGGGTGTAGGTATCCAGTTAGCTCAAGATGAGGAAACGAAAAAACTGACGGTGATTGCACCGATTGAAGATACCCCCGCCTCCAAAGCCGGGATACTCGCAAAAGATATCATTATCCAAATTGACGGCAAAAGTACCGAAGGCATGGATGTGAATGATGCCGTACTACTAATTCGGGGCGAAGAAGGAAGTAGCGTCAACCTGAAGATTCAGCGAGGAAAGCAGGAACTCGACTTTGACCTGATGCGGGCACGCATTGAAATTCACCCGGTACGCTACAACGTGCAGAATTCGCCCACGGGTAAAGTTGGCTACATTCGCCTCAATCAATTCAGTGCCAACGCTGCTCAGGAGATGCGCGATGCGATTAAGGCGTTAGAAAAGCAGCAGGTAAATGGCTACGTTCTAGACCTGCGCTCCAATCCTGGCGGCTTACTGTACTCCAGCATTGAAATTGCCCGGATGTGGATGGATGAAGGCGCAATTGTCTCCACGGTTGACCGCCAGGGAGAATCAGACCGCCAGCAAGCGAACAACCGCGCCCTAACCGACAAACCCCTCGTCGTACTCGTCGATGGCGGTTCTGCCAGTGCCAGCGAAATTCTCTCTGGGGCATTGCAGGATAACAAACGCGCTACCTTAGTCGGCACCAAGACCTTTGGTAAAGGTTTAGTGCAGTCGGTACGCGGCTTAGGCGATGGCTCCGGTTTGGCAGTAACTATCGCTAAATACCTCACTCCCGACGGTACCGATATCAATAAATTGGGTATTGCTCCGGATGTGACGCTCGAACTGAGCGAAGAACAGCAAAAAGAGTTACTGGCAGACCGCACCCAAGTCGGCACCCTCCAAGACCCGCAGTTTTCTAAAGCTATCGATGTCTTAGGCAAAGAAATCGCTGGTCAACGTCGCGACACTCAGGCAGGAGCGATCGCTGTTCCGGCTGTCCCTCAATAAAGATAGGCAAAAGTCAGAGTGTGACTTTTGCTAAGCCCTCGTTAAACGGGTTGACACTTGCCCGCACGGATCAAACCGACCCGGCGGGCGATCGCTTCTCCTTGAGAGGCAAAGGGCCCCCATCGCTCCACAAATGCTGATTCATTCTCCCCAACCACCAACTCGCTGGGGAGAATTTCACAAGAACCTTCAGGATGCTTGACAATATACCAAGTTTGTGTGGCGTCCATAAATCAGTCGGGTGGTAGGTTACGGCTCCACCTAACCTACCCTACCACTCACCGACTCAGGACTCAGCACTACTTTCAGCCATTGCCAGCACCTGCTCAGCTAACTTGTTGGGCACTTCTTGGAGATGGTCGTGCTTCCACTGGAAAAAACCAGTTCCCAAGGTGAGCGATCGCAACTCGACAATAAAGTCGTGCATCTCTGCTTGGGGAAGATAACCCGAAACACAATCCCAACCCCGCCAGTCAGAACGTCCTTCGTAGCCCAAAATTTGCCCCCGGCGTCCTGTAATCAACTGCAAAACCTTGGAGGTAAATTCCGTAGGCGTACAGACCTGAATCGACATAATCGGTTCTAGGAGAGTTGGCTCGCAATTGAGCATCCCTTCAGTCATTGCTAGCCGCGCCGCCTGCTTAAAGGCTTGTTCGGAACTATCGACGGAGTGGTAAGAACCATTATTGACATACTCCCCGGCGTGAACGCACGGGGATTCTTTACGCTTCAATGACTGATGCTACCGAGGTAGTCTTACTCTGTCTCGACGTACATTTAGAGTCGTGCCGATGCCCCATGCCGACTTCTCGACAGGCTCGAAGCGACGCTTTTTCTATATTTACCGATGCGTTCTCATCCCTGTCGTGTTCAACGCCACAACTTAAGCAGAGTATTGAACGAACAGACAAATCAATCTTGCCCCAGTTGAACCCGCATTCAGAACAAACCTGACTGGTTGGTTCCCATCGACTAATGACCGCAAACTTGCGTCCATACTTCTCAGACTTGGCTTCAACCAAAACCCTGAAATCTCTCCAGCCTTGCTGACTAATTACTCTAGAAAGTTTACGATTTTTAACCATCCCTGACACATTCAAATCTTCCAAGACGATAGTTTGGTTTTCACTAACGATTTTGGTTGACAGTTTGTGCAAAAAGTCTTTGCGGATATCTGCAATTTTGTTGTGAGCCTTAGCTATCCGAATCCTGGTTTTGTACCTCCTGTTCGAGTCTTTTTGTTGACGGGCTAACTTACGCTGAAGTTTACGCACCTTACGGTCTAGTGCTTTATAGCAAGGACTGACAGCTATTTCACCGTTACTCATCACAGCAAAAGTCCTAATACCCAAGTCAATGCCGATACTTTGGTTCTTGGCACCAATACTGACTGGTTCAACTTCTACGACAAAACTCAAGAAATAACGGTTAGCACAGTCCTTAATAACAGTTACAGAGCTAGGGTTTGCAGGTAGTTTTCTTGACCAGATAGGCTTAACAACACCTATCTTTGCAAGATAAACGCCTTCACCTTTAATAGAGAAACCCCCAATCCTGAACCGTGCCGACTGGCTATTAATCCGTTTCTTAAATTTAGGATAACCAACTTTTCTGCTTTTTCTCTTGCCTTTGCAGGAATCGAAGAAGTTCTTGAAAGCTACTTCTAGATCGGCTACTGACTGCTGTAATGGGATGTTTGACACTTCACTAAGCCAAGATCGTTCTTCAGTCTTTTTTGCCTGAGTGATAACTATCTTTTGGAGTTCAGCAGATTTAGGTTTCTTTTCAGATTGTTTACAGATTGCAAGAGCATCGTTGTATACACATCTACAACAGCCGAACAACCGAGCCAAGCTCTGCTGCTGTTGGTCTGTTGGGTAAAAACGATACTGGTATCTTGCTTTCATTTTCCAATCCTCCTGTTACCATTATCCTAGATGTATACCCACTTGTTTGTACATTTTTATGAAAACAGAAAAAATTTATATTAGATTAACCGAATACGAAAAGCGGCAACTTGAAAAAGAAGCCGCAAGTCGTGGAATGACTAAATCTGAACTGATTAGAACTTTAATTGCCCGTTTTCCAAAGCCTAATAAAAAGCCGTCCTAGTGGTCACTGAGCTGCCTGCCCTGAGCTTGTCGAAGGGTCGAAGTGAAGGACAGGGCTTGTATCCCATTATTTTCGGTCAAAGTCGGCTAGAGTTTCTAGCATTTCGGCGCGAGCCGCGTGCTCTTGCTCTTTTAACTCTTCTGGTAATAGTACGGGGTCTGCTGGCGCGTGAGCGTGGTAGTGATAAGCCTGTTCGCTGACTAAATCAATAAAACCAATCAGGTGTTCCCCTTTACCAATCGGGTACTGGTGCGGGATTAAAGGACGGCTGGAAACAGCTTTGAGGGCATCCAAAATTTCCCGGTAGGAAAGACCGCAGGTATCATCCATACAGGAGAAGCGATCCATCTTATTGATAAAGACCAGGTGGGGAATTTCCCAATCATCCAGGAATTTAAATAGCGGTGATAAAGTGAGGACGCGGTCAATTATCGGCTCGCAAACGACAACGACGGCATCAACCCCAATTAAAGCGTTGTAGGTTTCTTGAGCAAATTCAACCGAGCCAGGACAGTCTAAAAAATTAAAGCGAATACCAAGATATTCGGTACTCGCTGCGGTGACTTCTACACTCATGGAGCGATCGCGGGCTTCGGTGGCACTATCACCTACCGTATTACCCTCCTTGATGCTACCTTTACGAGAAACTGCCCCAGTCACAGACAATAAGCTTTCGAGCAATGTGGTTTTACCACTGCCATAAGGCCCAACAATTGCGACATTCCGGATGCCGGATAGAACTTTTTCATTCATAATTCACCCCCAAAATTGATAAGGAGTTCAAGGAAATTGACAATTTGGGTAAATCAAGAGATTTACTTTCCCCTCCGTTACCCTGTGGGCTTACGCAGAAAACTCTGATTGTTCTTTAGTGGCGGCGAGAAAATTGGGAAAGGATGCCTGTTTGGTTTTGAATGGGTTTTGTGGCGATCCCTTCTGGGGTTTTGCTACTATCTTGCCTCCACCCCTGATTCGTATTACTTAACTACGTAAGTCCTAACTGTGCCAATTCAGTTGAGTTGCGAAACTAGAAACGAACTTAATCGTCTTAACTTTTGAGAGTAGCGCGTTCTGAGGGGATGAAACAATACTTGCAATGTCTTGTAAGGGAAAGTCCTATAAAAGTTAAGTAACACTACTTTCTATAAATGATTTCTAACTTTTATGAATCTAAGCAACAGTTGCAAACGAATTTGTTTCAAAACTTCTGGCGATTGGCAAAGTGGAAAGTGGGGAGATGAGGAGATGGGGATAATCTATTTCATTCTTAATCCTTCCTCTCCTGCACCCCTACTCAGAGCGTTGTGGCTAACAATTAGCTTGAGTGTATTGGGGCTGTGGGGAGTGGGAACGCCAATCATGGCTCAAACCCCCAGCACGCTTCAAATCGCCCAATCTTTGCCGAGACTGACACCAACTACTCCAGCCGCCGCCGATCAGCTCAATCAGGGAATTCAGCTTGTGCAGCAAGGCAAAATCCCCGAAGCGATCGCCGCCTTTCAACAAGCCTCCCGACTCAACCCCAAACTCGCTCCCGCCCACTACAACTTAGGATTAGCCTTGCGGCAAATTGGACAGTTGCAACCTGCGGCTGATGCGTTTTACCAGGCAATCCAAGCTGATCCAGATTTTGCCATTGCCTATGCTAATTTAGGGGCTGCCTTACTCGAAGGAAATAACTTACCCCAGGCAAAAGATTACCTAGAACGGGCACTCGAACTCGACTCTACCTCTGGCATTGCTCACTACAACCTGGGTTTAGTACTGGCTCAACAAGGAGAAGTGGACAACGCGATCGCTGCCTTTGGGCGTGCCATCCCGTTGAGTAGCAATGCTCCTGAACCGTCCTACCACTTAGGGTTAGCCTATCTGCAACAGGGCAAAATTGAAGAGGCGAAAAAGGCATTTCAACGAGCGGTGAAAATCAGCCCTAAATACCCCGAAGCTCACTACAACTTAGGCACCATTCTATTTAACCAGGGAGACTTAAACGCTGCCCTAGAAGCCTTCCGTCAATCAGCCGCCGCCAATCCCAACTACGCCAATGCTTACTATGGTGCAGCTTTAACCTTTATCAAACAGAACCGCTACAGCGATGCTCAACAAGTATTGCAATATGCCAAAAACCTCTATACCTCTCAAGGTAATACCCAGTGGGCAATAAAGGCAGAACAACTGCTTGAACAAGTGCGCTAAGGCGATCGCGCTCTCCAACCCTCTCCCTATACAAAGGCTTACAGAGAACGCCCCCATCTCCTAACCCCTTCTCCCGCCATCGAGAGCAGGAAAATCTGTGAAAATTGCTGTAAGTGGAAAGTACAACAGCACAATGGAAGTGAAAAACCTGTAATACACTGGAAGCGCATCCTAGCAAACCAGAAAGCATAACGGCTAATGGTTCTATCGACATGCAGCGCTTAAAATTGGAGTTTCCCGATGCTTGAAGCTTTACCCGACACCATTAGTGTCGATACAGAGTTACCCCTGGCTCTGGTAGGACTAGGTGGGGCATTAGTACTCGTTGGTAGTTGGACTCTCCCCCGGTTGATTACTTCTTTACTAGACCGTTTCCTATCTTTCCAAATCAAGGAAGCCTATCAAACAATCATTGAACCCTACAAAGGCTTTTTGGGGCTAGTCCTAACTTTACTAGGAACGGATTTCATCTTATTTCTAATTCCCAAAACAAAGTTCGTTAGCTTGATCGAACTGCCAATCAGTTTAGCCTTAGCGATCGCAGGTAGTTGGCTTGGTTCTCGGCTGTTCAAGCGTTTTTTCGATTTTTATCTCCTCGACGCCGCGATCAAAAGCGGACGTAAGGTTAATAGCGAACTCTTAATTCTTGCCAAACTATTAGCTAATTTTATAATTGTTGTCCTGGCAGTTATTATTTTTGCCCAAACGCATCAAATCAATATTTTGGGTTTAGTTGCCAGTTTAGGGGTAGGAGGACTAGCCGTCGCCTTTGCCGCTCAAAAAACTTTAGAACAGTTTTTAGGGGGAATTGTTATTTACCTCGATCGTCCCTTTGTTATTGACGACTACATTGGTTTACCGGATGGCACATTTGGCAGAGTAGAGTCGATTGGGTTACGTTCTACTAAAATTCGCACCTCTGGCAAAGGAACATTAATGGTAGTTCCCAATAGCGTACTTACCCAAGTCAATATTGAGAATTTCACAGGTGCTAAGAAGGTGATGTCGCTGATTTACCTGACGTTTTATCGTACTATTCCCAATGAAGAGCGGGCATTAATTCGGCAAGTCATCTTAGAAAGCACAGGTGGTATTTTTGGGATAGATGCTCGTAGTACCAATGTCACCTTCAAAGATGTTATCAGGGGAGACGGACAAAAAATAACCCAGTCTCAAATAACCTTTTTCATTCTTGGCTCTGGAGAAGTATCGATGGATCTGCGTCGCCAACTCCTGGATATTGCCAATCAAACTATTACCAAACAGCTTAAAGAATATGGCATTGCTTTTGATATAGAAGAACCAACAATTTACGTCGATTCCCCCATTACAATTTAGAACTTTTTTAATGGTTATTCCTGCTGATTTTTTAGATTTTTTTCAAATTGATACCGTTGTTGCCCGGAGATTTTTAGTTGAGTTAGGAATTAGGTTAGGAGGCTTATTTATATTTATTCTCCTTTCTTTGCTGATCGGGCGATATACCCCATCAGCGATCAGGCTGATCATTCAACGGTTTTTACCGCATCAGGTGACGAGTTTTTATCAAAATTTAATCGATCCAATCAGTCAATTATTTAAAATTGCGGGAACGTTAATTCTTATTTCTCTGTCGCTGGTTTGGATTAGAGTATACCCAGTCTTTTATAACTTTTTTAGTTTTTTCGTAGATTTAGCTGTTATTGTCAGCCTTGCTTGGTTAGCATCACGCTTGTTTCGACAGTTTGTCCGCGTGTATGGCATCGAAATCGTCCGCAAGTTCGGGCGAGAAGTTGATGAATTGCTTCTAGTATTTGAAACCTTAGCCAATGTAATTATTGGATTTATTGCCGTTCTCGCCTTTGCTCAAAATCGTTTTGACTTGGTGGGTTTGTTAGCGGGATTGGGGATTGGAGGATTAGCACTTGCCTTTGCTGCCCAAAAAACTTTGGAACAACTATTAGGAACGATTGTTTTATACTTAGACCGTCCTTTTGTCCCTGGTGAATACATTCGCTTACAGCGATCGCAACAAATTCCAGAAGGCTTGTTTGGTCGAGTCGAGTCAATCGGTTTACGCTCTACTAAAATTCGCACTTCGGCAAAAAGCACGCTGTTTATTGTGCCAAATTCGATTTTTGCCAATTTAGAAATTGAAAACATCACTAGAGGGAAGAAGGTGATGGTTTTGCTTTATTTAGATTTTTCACATACTTTGGAAGAACGGGAACAAGCGTTAGTTCAGCAAGTCATTACAGAAAGCACAA
Source organism: Kastovskya adunca ATA6-11-RM4 (assembly GCA_019359445.1). GTDB lineage: Bacteria > Cyanobacteriota > Cyanobacteriia > Cyanobacteriales > Coleofasciculaceae > Kastovskya > Kastovskya adunca. Next base: position 37,048 of record JAHHHJ010000026.1, read on the forward strand.
ATTCTTTATTTGGCATCGATCCGGGTAGTACCAATATTACGTTGCTTCATCCGGATGACCAGAAATCGACCCGTGCTAGAGTCTCGTTCTTTATTCTCGGTTCCAGTGACAATTCGATTCAACTTCGCAAACGTCTCCTGGAATTAGCCAATGAAAAAATTTCTAAGAAGTTGATCGCCTATGGCATAGATTTTAAAATGCATGAGCCAACTATTTACGTTGAGTCACCCGTGACGATTTAGGATAGCCTCTATCCCATCGCAGCCGCAACCGTTTAAGACTGTGTTGAGCCTAATTCATCACAGTGTCCCTACTATCATCCTCCGTCGGCAAGAGTTATCAGCTTACGTCTTGATGTATTTTGTAGGGAGAACTCCCAGTCGATAGTTTAGTTTCCCCAAATGTCGAAGGGGAATAACTGCTGCATGACGGTGGAGGGTTGCTGATATTTTTGCCATTATGTTTAGAAGATCTCTGCAAAGTTGTCCGCCCTATTTACCTGCAGTGGCAAAAAAAACACCACTTCGCAATCCTAATAAAATCAAAGCCCCCAGACAGAGTATTAGGCGGGGCTTAAACTATTTGTATTGGCGCACAGTGCGTCTGCAAGGTCGTCCAGAACCGATCGCGCGGGGTTTAGCCTGTGGCATATTTGCAGGATTGTTTCCTTTCTTTGGATTGCAAACCCTCCTTGGCGTTTTACTGGCGGTTGTCTTTCGGGGTAATAAGATTGTCGCCGCCGCAGCAACATGGGTGAGCAATCCCTTCACTTATATCCCCATCTACGCCTTCAATTTTCATGTCGGTCAGATGCTGCTCAACCAGCATGAGTTAACGAACGTCAGCTTGCAATCCTGGGAAGAAGTCAAAGAGCTAGGTACAGAAATTCTCTTTCCTTTATTTGTCGGTTGCTTTGCTGTTGCGTCAGTTGTCTCCATTTTCAGCTATTTTATGGGGCTAAGACTGATTGATCACCTGCGAAATTCCTATAAATTGCGTCAACGACGGAGATTAATGCGTAAGCATTATTCTGAGCGCTAGGTGAACTACCCACGCTGAATCATTCATATTGCAGCGTTGGCTTCCTAATCAGGTAGATTATGGTGTGGGACTTATAGCTCCCCCAAGCCCCCTCATATAGTTAAAGGTTGCGCTCTAAAGCGATCGCATTGGCAACAGATGGCTGGCAGATTCTGCCTCGTTGAGCATCTTAGTAATTTGTTTGTCTAGTGCAGTTTCAATCTCGCTTTCCAGGGGAGGCGTTCTGGCGTGGTGTAGGCTTGGGCTTGTGCGAGGACGCGATCGCGTAACATCACCAATAGCTGCTGTCGAATATCCGCACGCAAGGGTTTGAGCTGGAGCAAGCGGCTAACTTGATACTGAGCCTGCAATCCTACCTGTTTGGCAATGTCTCCCATCGGCGTTCCCTGACAATGAAATAGTTGCAGTGCTGTCAAAAATTGTTCTGCTTTTTGGGGAGACTGACGCCGTAATTTCCTGGCTCGTGCATCCGTCACCTGGGCAACTGCTGCATCTAAACAAACTCGAAACTGCTGACGATAAGACTGCAAAAACTCAGTTTGGTCGTCTTCAGGAGCAAGAATATTTTGAGAGTGAGGCGATGGAACCCGCTCAAGGATACGGTCATACTTATCTAGAGCGCCCTGTGGCTTAATCGCTTGAGAACCTCCCCTGACATGAATTTGGTACTGGCGCAGTCGAGAAGCCAACTGTTGAAGTTGTGCCATTACTGTTTCAGGTTTTGGAGATTGAGAAGAGCCACTTTTGGTAGAAATTACGTCTTTTTGTTCCCCATCCCCAGGTATCAGGTGGTAGGCGATTTGTTGTAGCTGTTCGGTTGTCGGTGTAGCACATCGTCCCCCACTTCCCCCTTGGCGTTGTTGGAGACGAGCCACGCGATAAACCCCATGGTAAGACTCCAAAAGCCGCCTGGCTTGGCTGATTTCAATCGCCGTCAGATGGTGAAACTCTTTGAGGATTCGCTCTAACTGGCTAGGGCGAGTGTCATTGAGAATTGCCCAATCACTAACTAGGTAAACTCCCCGTTCTAGTAAAAACGCATTCAGTTCTTTGTCGTGTTTTGTGCGTCGAGTTGTCCAAGTCGCTAAACCACTTTGCGTTAGCTCAAAGCTTTGCAAAATTTCTCTAGCAAGAAATGGCGGCGAGGTGGGTTGGTACCCTCTACCATCATCACCGAGGACAATTGGCAATAAATCGCGACAGGTGAAACCATGTCCAACACCAAACTGAGCTTCTAGTTGCAGACACACTCGCTCAATATGCCAAGAAATAAAGCACAGCAAACAGCGTTCTGCTAATAGCGATCGCTCTGGCTCTTGAGTTGGGTTTTCTTCGTGCATCCAGTGCAGTAACTGGCGCTGAATCAGCTTATCCGGCACCTCGAATCTCTCTGCATCGGGAAATGCTGAGGCGAAAAATGCTTTTGCTGAGGCAATTACCTGTAGCTTTCGCCCACCTGTAGCATCGATTCTCACCAATGTCCAATATTTAGATGCAGCACTCATATTAGTCATCAGTTATTGATTGTTAGCCATGAGTCCTTTTTAATAACTGTCCATGTTCTCATCTCCTGGGGTTTGGGTAGCAACGTTCGGTACGCCGCGACTTATCTCTAAACTTGGTGAACTTATGCAGTTTTCATCGTTAGTAATTTCGTGGAGGCGAAATCCCCGACTTCTCTAAGAAGTCGGGGATCTAGGGCGATACTCAGTAAACTTTTAAGGTGTTGGCGATTAGGAACGCCAATCCCTGCATATCTGCCAAAATCCTCAGAGATATATAGCTAGCGACACCACTCATAAGGAAGAAAAATCGTGAAGCGTCTTGTCTCTAGCGTTCTATTAACTAGCTGTTTGTGGGGAAGTGTAAATCTATCGGTTATCCCTCAGCATCATCAAGGATTAGCTCAAGCACAAACATCTAACGAGCAGTTGTTCTACACCTTCTATGGTCAACAGATTCCCCTGAGTTTGCGATCGGATGTTGTTGCGGTGGCTTTTAAATCAGTTAGGGGAGGGACGCGGGGTGAGGTAAAGCCGCTTTATCTGCAATTGCAGGAAGACTTGCAACAAGGCGGGAGTAGCGCGACTCGCGGTGAGAGTCGCGCTACTGGGTTAGCGGTGGATGTGAAGCCGCTAGGCGATCGCTTTGCCTTAGTTACACTCCCCAGCGGCAGCCGGAGTTCCATTGCAGCGGTAACTCAGCAGGTTCGCGCGGCTGCTTATGTGCAAGAAACGCTGCCCGTATTGAGTCGCAGCAGTTCCTCAGAAGCCTCATCGGATCAAAGTGAGGAAGCGATCGTTTTACCGAATGAAATTGTTGTTTCCTTTGAGCCAGGAATTTCTGAGGGTCGCAAGCAGCTAATGTTGATGCAGAATAAGCTGGAAGTGATTCGCCCGCTGCGCTTTACCAACAATCGCTATCTGGTGCGCTCTACCTCTACATCGGGTACGGCAGTTTTGGATGTGGCGAATCGGCTGAGTAGCTTAGGAGGAGTGCAGTCGGCAACTCCCAATTTTGTCCAGTCTGTTCCTTATCAAGTGCAGTCGCTAGTGGCAAATGCCTCCTCGCTGTCAGAGATTCCCAACGCCGTTGAGGGACTGCAAAGGCTTTTAGCGCGTTTGCCCCAACCTAAAAATACGCCCTTTTCTACAGCAATGTTACCGCTGCAATGGCACCTGAACAGCACTCCCCGGCGCGGTCAGTTATTGCCCCGTACCGATGTTCGCGCTACCGAATCCTGGAAAAACAGCAATCAGGGTGAGGGCGTTGTTGTTGCGGTGATTGATTCCTTGATTCAGTGGGATCATCCCGATTTAGCCAAGAATGTCTACGAATCGGCGAAGGTTGAGGAGCCTTTACCGGGTGAAGTTCATGGCTGGGATTTCTCTAGTGGTGGTGGGGGCGATCCGGATACGCGCTTGAGCGAAGAAGAATTGGATGTGATGCGACCGGATTTTCAGAAATCCTTTGCTCTATCTAGCGATGAGTTACTGAAGGAATACCCACGGCTGGCGCGTGCCTTAAAGTCTTACTATCCCGATGCATCCAGGGGTCAGCTTGCTAGTATGCTGCGGAATTATCTGCGGAGTAGAGTTGCCTCTGAGTTTCATGGGACTTGGAGTGCTGGGGTAATTGCTGCCAATCCTCAAGATAATACGGGTGTGGTAGGTGTCGCTCCCCATGCGAAGTTTTTGCCCGTGCGGGTGTTTGGGTTGGGGGGTCAGATTACGCCGGATGCCCTGATTGAGGCAGTTGGTTACTCAGCAGCGCGGGATGTTGATGTGATTAATATGAGCTTGGGTGGCTTGCTTCCGGTAGAGGATTTGACGCAGCAAATATTTGAGGTACTGGAGGCCAATCCCCAGTTAGCGATCGTTGCGTCGGCGGGTAATGAAAGCTTAGATGGCGTTGGTTTCCCGGCGGCAATTCCGGGGGTGATTTCTGTAGGGGCGACGAACCTGACAGGTAATCGCAGCTTTTACAGCAGTTATGGCGGCAGATTGGATGTGGTGGCTCCCGGTGGGGATATTTCAACCAGCGCCGGGGGGGGTATTCTCACCACTGGCGGGACGGGGGTTGAGGGCTTCTGGGAGGGGATATCGCTGCCCGATTACTCCTGGGGAGTCGCCCTCGATCCGCTGGGGAATTACGTGCAGGTGCAAGGGACTTCCTTTTCTGCGCCAACGGTATCCGGGGTGGTGGCGTTGATGAAAGGGGAAAACGGAGGGTTAAGTCGCGATCGCGTCTCCACTATCCTCCAAGAAACCTCCAACTACGAAGGCTTAACACTCACAAAAGCAGATGAGAATCATTATCGATTGCAAGCAGCGATCGGCTTTGGCACGGCGGAAGATTTTTCCTTCCTGCGTCCTTCCGGGATTTTCCAACCCAATCAGCCCGTTTCGGCACAGCAGTATTTCTTTGGTAGTGGCTTAGTGAATGCTCAAGCCGCAGTTGAAGCGGCGAAGCGGTGAAAACCTGCCCCAGCAGAGATCCCCCCCAGCCCCCCTTAAAAAGGGGGGAGCAGAAATCTTAGAGCTAGAGCTAGATCCCGGACTTCTTCAAGAAGTCGGGGATTTGAAGAGTCCTCAAGAGTGAGTGCGATCGCAAATAGTTTGAAAACAAGCCCTAAGGGGTGTAGGGTTCCGACATCGCCTCTTCATCGGTAATTCGTATAACCAAATTTGCCCCAGAGATAGAACAATGAAGAACAACAAACCGAGGGTAAAAGCAATGTTGGCAAAAGCGTTAGTAAAAGGATGGCTCCCTTGGGCAGCTACCCTAGTGGCGATGATGGTATTACTAACAGGAGTGCCAGAGCCAGTTCCAGCACAACCCCTACCTCCCCAATCAGCACAACAGTTAGCAGAACTAGAGGAAGCCCAGCGGCTGAATCAGCAGGTATTCCAGCTCTACAACCAGGGGCAGTACGCTGCTGCCATCCCCCTAGCAGAACGCGCCCTCGCCATCATGGAGAAGGTGCTGGGACAAGAGCATCCCGATGTTGCCACCAGCCTCAACAATCTGGCAAATCTGTACAAGGAAATGGGGAACTACAGCACTGCCGAACCCTTATACCAACGCGCTTTGGCAATCTTAGAGAAAGTACTGGGACAAGCGCATCCCGATGTCGCCCTGACGCTCAACAATCTGGCATTGCTGTACCAGTTACAGGGGAACTACAGCACTGCCGAACCCTTGTACCAACGCTCTTTGGCAATCTTAGAGAAAGTGCTAGGACAAGAGCATCCCTCTGTCGCCACGACGCTCAACAATCTGGCATTGCTGTACCAGTTACAGGGGAACTACAGCACTGCTGAATCCTTGTTGCAACGCTCCTTGGCAATCTATGAGAAAGTGCTGGGACAAGAGCATCCCTCTGTCGCCACGACGCTCAACAATCTGGCAACGCTGTACCGGGATATGGGGAACTACAGCACTGCCGAACCCTTGTACCAACGCTCCTTGGCAATCTATGAGAAAGTGTTGGGACAAGAGCATCCCTATGTCGCCACCAGCCTCAATAGTTTGGCAGGGCTGTACCAGGATATGGGGAACTACAGCACTGCCGAACCCTTGTACCAACGCTCTTTGGCAATCCGGGAGAAAGTGCTGGGACAAGAGCATTCCTCTGTCGCCACGACGCTCAACAATCTGGCAACGCTGTACCGGGATATGGGGAACTACAGCACTGCCGAACCCTTGTACCAACGCGCCCTTGCCATCATGGAGGAAGTGCTGGGACAAGAGCATCCCGATATTGCCACCAGCCTCAACAATCTGGCAGAGCTGTACTGGGCACAGGGAAACGTTGACGAGGCAATGGAATTTCTGACTCGTGGTACCAGCATTGAAGAAAAAAACCTCGCCCTCATCCTCACCACTGGCTCGGAAAGACAAAAACGCGACTACATGGCTACTATCTCTGGTACAACAAACTTGACAGCCTCCTTACACCTCCAGGATGCACCTAACAATCCCGAAGCCGTTCGTCTCGCCCTCACTACCGTTTTGCAACGCAAAGGTCGCGTTCTCGATGCCCTCACCGATAGCCTGCAAACCTTACGCCAAAACCTCAAACCCGAAGACCAAGTTCTCCTTGATGAATTAGCGGCTACCCGCTCGCAACTGGCAGCACTACTATTCAGCGGAGTTGGGGATACTCCACCCCAAGAGTACCAAAAGCAAGTTGCCCAGTTGAAAGCCAAAACTGAAGAACAAGAAAACCGCCTCGCTCGTCGCAGTGCTGAGTTCCGCACCGAGTCTCAACCTGTAACCCTTGAGGCCGTGCAGTCGTTAATTCCTGCCGATGCTGCCTTGGTAGAACTGGTATTGTACGAACCCTACAACGCCAAAGCCACAAAACGCGATGAAAGGGTCGGTGTTCCTCGCTACGCCGCTTATGTTTTACCTGATCAAGGCGCTCCCAAATGGGTAGATTTAGGCGAAGCCGCCCCCATCAACCAAGCCGTTGAAGACTTCCGCCACTCCCTCCGCAACCGTCACCCAAACGTCAAGCAAACCGCCCGCACCCTCGATGAACTCCTGATGCAGCCTGTGCGTCAATTCCTGGGAAATACTCGCCAAGTGCTACTTTCTCCCGACAGCCAACTGAACCTGATTCCCTTCGCCGCCCTAGTTGACGAAAACAATCAATACCTCATCGAAAACTACTCCATCACCTACCTCGGTTCTGGACGCGACATCTTGCGCCTGGAAAATTCCTCCCCTAGTCGTTCCGCCCCAGTACTGGTAGCTAATCCTGACTTCGATAACCCCGGCAATCCTGCTGTACAAATAGCCAGTAATAAAACCTCTCCCCTGCAAGGGGGGTTAGGTCAAACCGCCCTCAGTCGCGGTACAAATAACCAACGCTCCGGCGACATTGCCAGAATGCGGTTCGATCCTTTACCCGGTACGGCTCAAGAAGCCCAAGTCATTGCCCCGTTACTCCCAGGAGTCACGCTCCTGACTAAATCCGACGCGACAGAAAATGTCATCAAGCAAGTTAATGCCCCCAGCATCCTGCATATCGCCACCCATGGATTTTTCCTGGACAAGGTAGAACTAGTGGCACCTCCGGCTTATGGCGAGAGTAACATTTTTTCCCTAGGGCGATCGCTTGCCACAGTAGAACGCCGTCCCGGTACAACTGCCACTCCCCGCAACTACGAAAACCCCCTATTACGCAGTGGCATTGCCCTAGCAGGCTTCAACCCCCGCCAAAGTGGTACGGAAGATGGCGTACTGACAGCCCTAGAAGCCGCTGGACTGAAATTACGCGGTACTAAGCTAGTGGTTCTGTCTGCCTGCGAAACCGGGCTGGGAGATGTCATCAATGGCGAAGGCGTTGATGGTTTACGTCGCGCCTTTGCCACGGCTGGGGCAGAAAGTCAGCTTCTGAGTTTGTGGAAAGTGGATGATTACGGCACAAAGGATTTGATGGTGAAGTATTACCAGCGATTGATGAATAACGAGGGCAGGAGCGAGGCGTTGCGTCAGGTGCAGTTGGAGATGCTGGCTAACCCGCAGTATCAGCATCCTTTCTTCTGGGGGGCGTTCATTCCTTCCGGTGACTGGGGGGCGATGGAGTTGCAGTAAGCCCATAGACTCTCTGGAGTTTTGCCAACAAAGCTACGCAATTACACAAAATAGAGACGTAGCATGTTACGTCTCTACACACTCGCCAGGGTTTTTTCAAGCCTTCTAAACCACCTCAAAGGTAATCGACAGCGCTCCCATTTGTGTAGTATTCATCTCTGCCCTTGCTTCCACACCTGCAACTGACCCCCGCGACGATAAATCACCCAACATATTGCCCACTATATCCAAAGCTTCGCTTCCTCTGCTTGTTACTGTACCGCGTCCTTTGGTTGCTGCTAGTTGCTCTGTTGCTAACTGTTGCAAGCGCAGTAACGCAGCAGTAAGCGGCTTGTGGCTAGCAACAATTAACACCTCTCCCAACCCAGGTTTTTTCGTTCGCAGCACAAACGGATCTCTTGCTGGATCGGGAATTAGGAGTTCTTGATCAGGCTGAATCTGAGAGGCTGCTTCTAATTCTGCTGTCGCTCCTTCCTGGAACTCATTGGGAAAGAAGACGGTAATACCTTCAGTTGGATCGATTAACAAAATGCCTAGGTAAAGAGGGCGCGTCTCTTGGTTTTTCACGCGAAACTGAAATGCCTCTCCCACCTTCAGCTTTCTTAAAGATGTTTCTGGTTCTCCGCGAGAGACAAAGGGCTGACAATAATCATCTCGTTTGCGGCAACTACCACGCGGCGGAATTACTTGGGCAACTACCATATTTGACTGCTCTTCCAGTGCCATAGTTGCTGACAAGTTCAAGCGGGTAGATTGGGTATTTAGTGTTTTAGTTATCAGCCGTGCAGCGAGTAGGGAAATGAGTTTGCTTTGCAAGCGAGAAATTGCATCTGTCACTGTCTCCCCAGCACTACCAGCAGAATCGGGAATCAGTTCAAGGGCTGGGGAAAATAGACCAATACTGCCTGCTGGCGTCCGGCTGAGAATGAAATGCACCTCTTTGGGATATGGCTCATTGCCTGCTTTTGAAGGCACCGCTTCCATTCGGTTCAACTTTTCTAGGGCTGACTTGGCTGCTGTCGCCTCGTTACCTAAAGAAGGATCGAGACCGATGTGCAGGCGCAAATCAGCCGGAATGACGCGAGCATACTCTTGCAGGAGTTGCCCTGGTTGCACTGTTCCCTGAATTTTAGCGGTGCCAGTCAAGCCGTCGCGAGATAGCATTTCAAGCCGCGTCTCGCCGCGATCGCTACTAGCAACTGTGGTGAAAATCGATTCCTTCCCAAACGCTTCTTGGCTATCGGGTTGGATTCCACCTAGCCAGACTGTAGCTTGGTCATTTTTGACCTCAAGAATTACGGCTTCGGCTGGTGGCGTTTGTGGTTCTGTGAAATAAACTAACTGGTTGGTCTTTCCACCAAAAGCTTCAACTAAGGGATTTTGGTTGTGAAGCTTTAGATATTCTAAATCGCGATTCACGCGTTGGACTAGGCTTTGAACGTCAGCGGTTCTCTGCCAAAGATACTGCGTCAGTAAGTAGGTAAAGGCTCCCGCATGAAAGCCGGGAATATTTGTAATCAGCGGCGTATTCGTCCCGTTGCGCCGAAGCAATGACAACCCCTGTGGCTACTCCTTTTCGGCGCTCCTCTAGCAGTTTTGCAGGAGTAAGATTTAACCGAGACATCAACTGATCTTGATACTGGAATTCTTCTTGGCTAGCTTTTCCTCCGCCCTCAAGCGATCGCACGATAATATTTCCCCTAGTACCGCCCCCAGAATGACAGCTATCTAGAACCACGGTAACGTTCTCGGTCTTTTGTTTCAGCTCAGACATCAACAGAAATAGCGTTTGTCCCATAATGTCGTTGACAACGCCTTCTTGCGCCAGGGGGCTGTCGTCGGCGGGAACAAAAGTACTGTTTTTACCGGAAGGATCGATGGGATCGCGATCGCTGACGTAAGAACCGTGTCCGGAGAAGTGGAAAACCACTACATCTCCCGGTTTGGCTTGTTTGATTAAATGTTCTTCAAAGGTGGTGAGTATACCGTTTCGAGTGGCTGCGCCATCCGTCAAGGTGAGGATGTCCTTGTTGTTGAAGCCAAAGCGGTGCATTAGCAGTTGGCGTTGCAACTCGACATCGTTGACGCATCCGTTTAGCTTTCTAAAACGCTGACTGTTGGGATAATCGTTGATTCCCACCAAAAGCGCGAGTTTACGCGGCGTGCTTTGAGCTAGTGCTTTGCCATAGCGAAGACCTTGTTGTTGTAGGTCTAGCTGACTCAATCCAATTGTTGCCAAAGCGGAACCAGCGAACTGCAAGAACTGACGGCGCTTAATTCTGGGCATAACCTACCTCTCAAGCTTGGGGACAGAATTTAGTTAAGTTGTTTTTGATAAGTAGCTGGTGGAGTGTTCCACATCTAGTTATCTCTGGCGTTACTAGGGGTTATGCATATTTTCACTGACCCCGGACTAGGAGATTTCCTAAAACCATTAATCCCTAGTCAACCGATTTTAGTATTAATACTGAATTTGAGTGACTTAAAGCTTTGAAAGCCGCTTTCATCATTTCTTTCACGCTTCTTGCAGCTGCTACATCGCCCATTGATTCTTCGATTAACCAACTTTGATCTAAAGATTCAATGGCGGAGAAATAATCCCCTAAGAAATAATAGGCGCTGCCTAAAGCAAATAGAGCCATGCCTTCCCCTTTGAGTCCTAGTGCTCCCGTGGCTAGACTCTGCTGGTAATACTTAATGGCTTGAGTGTAATTATTTAAACACTGATTAGCACTGCCCAAGCCTAGGAGTGCCTGACTTTCCGCCTCGCGGTTGAGTTTTCCTGTCGCTAAACTCTGCTGATAAAATTCAATGGCATCCGTTAACTGGTTTTGGGAAAGATAAGCTTTTCCTAAGTTGAGCAGAGCTTCCGCTTCTCGGACTGGAGCATTGAGAAATTGAGCGATCGCCAAACTTTGCTGATAAAGTGCGATCGCCCCAGCAAAGTCACCCAAATGTTGGTAAGCCCGCCCCAACTCACTCAAAATCCCTAGCTCTCCCTCTCGGTCTTGAGCTTCCTGTAAAATCGCTAAACTCTGTTGCAAGTAATCAGCCGCACTCGCATAGTCACCTAAACCTAAGTGAACCCGTCCCAGCCATTGCAGTGCCGCACTTTTTTGTGGATATCCCATAATGCCTAAAATCTATTAATTTCTGGTATGAGAACTTTTTGGCGATCGCCAATGCAATCCGTTTGGAGTCTTGTTAACTAACCCATAGCTCTGGTGCAGTTCCCAGTTATGCACTAAGCTCTTCAGAAGCCGTTTAACTGATGACTGCAAACTGTGGATTCAAGGCTAATAAAAGTCTCTACTCATCAATGACTGCTTCTAATGACACCTGGCTGTCTCCCACAGCCGACTTGAGCTTATTAAAGGATGAAGTTCATATCTGGCGAGCTGAACTTAACCTCCCTGAATGGCGGCTGCAACATCTGGCACAATTACTTTCTCCAGACGAGCAACAAAGGGCTGAACGGTTTTATTTTGAGCAGCATCGGCAGCGTTTTATTGCCGCTCGCGGTATCCTCCGCACCCTCCTAGGTCGCTACTTAGCTATAGAGCCGCATCAGCTACAGTTTCGTTATCAACCTCGCGGTAAACCCGTTTTGGTAGAAAGCTGTGGCGGGAAACAGCTCTTTTTTAACTTGTCTCACTCAAATGATCTTGCTTTGTATGCTGTGACGCTTGAGCGCCAGGTTGGGATTGATTTAGAATATCTCCGCCCAATTTCTGATGCCGAGCAGCTTGCCAAGCGCTTTTTCTCTGCTGGAGAATACGAGGCGATTCGGGCGCTGTCTCCTAGCCAGAAGCAAGAAGCATTTTTTCGCTATTGGACTTGTAAGGAAGCTTGCATTAAAGCCACTGGAGAGGGACTGGCGCAGCTAGATAAAGTTGAGATTTCCCTGACTCCAGAAGCACCCGCTAATCTGCTGAACAGTCCCAGCCCCTTACAGAACGATCAAGACTGGGTGCTTCTAGAATTAACCCCTGCCTCCAACTATGTAGCTGCTGTTGCTGTTGTAGGGAAAGGCTGGCAGCTTTCTCGCTGGCAGTTTCTTTAATTATGAGAAAAATCTTTTGGTGGAGCTGGGTAGCGATCGCGTTCGGGATGGCGCTGCTGATCTCTCTTCCCCGTAATCAACCGCCTTCCGTACCTTCTTCCGTCGTGCAACTGCCGCCAAAGAAAGAAATCCGATACGATTCCTATACTCTAGCCTCAAGCGTGGTTCATACCCTACTGATTCCTTCTGGAAGTCGCTTTTCAGTGATTCCCGTTTTATCCCCACAGTTAAGCACCGTTGAGAACTTTGCCCAGAAACACAATGCGATCGCGGTTTTGAATGGGGGCTTTTTTGATCCGCAAAACCGAAAAACGACTTCCTACATTCTCCAGCAAGGAAGCCTAGTCGCCGACCCTCGCCTCAACGAACGGCTGATCAACAATTCCCAGCTTGTCCCTTACTTAAACAAAATTCTCAACCGCAGCGAATTTCGACGTTACCGTTGTGGCGCAACATTCGATTACGACATCGCCCTCCACAGCGAACCCACTCCTATGGGTTGTCAGTTAGTGGATGCGTTGGGAGGTGGCCCTAGTTTATTACCGGAACTAAGCTTAGTTGAAGAGGGTTTTCAAGATTTTGCTGACGGGAAAGTGATTCGAGACTCCCTAGACAGCGATCGCCCTAATGCTCGCAGCGCCGTGGGGATAACTGCGGATGGTAGCCTGCTTCTAGTGATGGTGGCACAAAAGCCAGAAACGCCCAGCACTTCCGGGATGAGCCTCAAAGCCCTAGCCGACTTCATGAAAACCCAAGGTGTTGAGAAAGCCATGAATTTGGATGGGGGAAGTTCCAGTTCTCTTTATTACCAGGGCAAAACCTTTTCTGGAAAAGTAGACGAACAGGGAGATCCAATCCAGCGATCGGTTTTTTCTGTTCTACTGGTTGAAGAAAACTGACTGAAGTCAGAGAGATGGCGGTAGCATCATTGACAATCTGCGATCGCATCTATCTTTAAGTCGAATGGCACTGACTTAAGCCAAACTTGCTCCTGAGATCCCTGACTTCTTGAAGAAGTCGGGGATCTAGATCAGCAATGCCAGTGCTATTCGTCCTGAGAATCACTACGACTTCGGCTTATAAGTCGAAGCGACATGCAACTCCTTCAACTGCTTGGCATCAACATCAGAAGGCGCATCAGTAAGCAAGCATCGCGCCTGCTGCGTCTTCGGAAACGCAATTACGTCCCGGATCGACTCTTCACCCGCGAGGAGCATCACCAAGCGGTCTAAACCGTAGGCGATACCACCGTGGGGTGGGGTGCCGTATTCAAAGGCTTCGAGGAGAAAGCCGAATTTGTTATACGCTTCCTCTGGCGATAAACCAATGGTTTCAAACACCTGCTGTTGAACATCCCGCTGATAAATCCGCAGACTACCGCCGCCAATTTCTAAGCCGTTGTAGGTCAAGTCATAGGCTTGCGCTCTGGCGGTTTTGAGGTCGTCTAAGTCCTCAGGATTAGGAGCAGTGAAGGGGTGATGCAGCGGCTCTAAACGCTTCTCGTCTGCATTCCACTCGAACATCGGGAAGTCGGTTACCCACAGTAAGTTGATTTTGTTGGAGTCAATTAACCCTAATTCCCGACCAATAACTTGCCGTAGTCGATCCAGAGTTTTGTTGACAACATCAGCAGCGCCAGCGCCAAAGAGGAGGAGGTGTCCGGCTTCTGCTCCGGTGCGGCTCAGGAGTTCCTGTTTTTGTTCTTCTGTCAGGTTGTCTTTAATCGCGCCGATGGTGTCGATTTCGCCATTTTCCCGCACGCGGATGTAGGCGATGCCTTTTGCACCTGCTTCGCTGGCTTCTTTGAATAAATCGCCACCGGGCTTAATTCGCACGTTAGAAATCGCTTCATTGCCGCCGGGAATGGGTAGAACTTTCACTATCCCACCATTAGCGATCGCTCCGGAAAAAACCTTGAAGCCAGAGTCTTTCATGATGTCAGAAACATCGACTAGCTCTAAGCCAAAACGCGTATCTGGTTTATCCGTACCATAGCGTCCCATTGCCTCGGCATAGGTAAGGCGCGGGAACGGACGGGGGAGATCGATACCTTTAACAGTTTTGAAGAGGTGACAGATTAAATCTTCATTGAGCTGGAGAATTTCTTCTTCAGACAAGAAGCTCATCTCCATGTCTAGCTGAGTAAATTCTGGCTGTCTGTCAGCACGAAGGTCTTCATCCCGGAAGCACCGCGCAATCTGGTAGTAGCGGTCAAAGCCGGACACCATCAAAATTTGCTTGAAGAGCTGCGGTGACTGGGGTAAGGCAAACCATTCATTGGGATTGACGCGGGAAGGGACAAGATAGTCTCTGGCTCCTTCGGGAGTCGATCTGGTCAGAATTGGAGTTTCGACTTCTAGGAAACCTTTCTGGTCTTCCAAATAGCGGCGGAGAGTTTTGATTACTTCTGCACGCAGTTTCAGGTTGTGGCGCATCCGTTCCCGCCGCAAATCTAAATAGCGATACTTGAGCCGCAAGTCTTCTCGCACCGATTCGCTATTCGCCGTCGCCACCTGAAACGGTAACGGCTTATGCACGGCATTCAGCAACTCAATGGCGTCGGCATAAATTTCCACGTCCCCCGTTGGCACTTTGGGGTTGAGCGACTCTTCGGGACGTTGCGTCACTCTCCCTGTCACCCGCACCACATATTCATTCCGCAGATCATTTGCCCGCTCGTAAGAATCTGGGGTGCGCTGGGGATCGCTAACAATCTGGACAATCCCGGTGCGATCGCGTAAATCTAAAAAAGTTACTCCACCGTGATCGCGGTAACGGTCTACCCAACCGCACAGGGTAACCGTTTCTCCAATATGTTCTGGTCGCAGCTCACCACAATAATAAGTACGCATAGTTGCTTAAGTTGTCACTTCGGCTCTAAGAAGTCAAAAAGGCTAGAAGTCTATAATAAGCGCCATTTGCCTTACTCTGTAGTACCGATTGCACAAACCCCCTTCCCATGGACGGGAAGGAGGTAGAAGGTAGGATTGCTGCAATTGTTGAAAGTGAGTTTAACCTTGGTTCTCGGCTTGAGGATTAACGTCCTGCGCCATCTTCCGGTAATCCTCAGGGTTACCTGTTGACTGCGTTGTGCTGCTCATATCTTCGTTAGAGGGAAAGGTCTTCTGCTGAGGTGCTGTTGCTGCTTCCGCTGCTGCCGCTCCAGCTCCCGATTTATCTGCATCACTAACGTCGAACTTTTTTGAGGCTTCGTAATCAGCTTCTACATCAACTTTTTGCCTGGCTTCCTCACCTTTTGCCATCCCTTCCGCCGCCAGTTGGGCTTCTTGGATGTCAGCGGCTTCTTTGGGATCGGGTTTTATACTTTCTGCCATAATCGGCTCCTTATTTAACTTTTCTTATCGTGCCGCTCATTTTATCAACATCGATCCCTAAGGCTTTAGCCTCTTAAGGCATATTTTTAAGCTCACTAACAACAAAGAGCAATTTAGTCATTTTTTTTAAATCAAACTCTCTCTATCGGAGGGCGACTTGGTTTCGTAAAATCTGATACGCCTAGGCTGTACATTAATTCACTTGCTTAGGAAAAAAAATATGGCAGCACAAGAAAATCGTCCCCAATCCGCCTCCGTTCTCTCGGTCGAAACCCAAAAAGTTGTTGAAGCATTTCAAGGGTTGGGCACTGACGAACAACTAGCACTTTTTTACTACGTCTATGAAAAGATGGGCGACTCGATTACCCCGGCTGCACCAGGCGCAGCTAATCCTGAAATCGCTCCTAGTCTGCTAGGAGACTACCTAGATATGTCTGACGACGAACAACTAGCCATCATGCGTCAGATTGTTAATAGAGAAGATACAGAAATGTCTCGTGCCTATGGGGGACTGACGGAGAATAACCAGCTTGTTGTCTGGTACGCCTGGGCGCAAGAAATGGGCGAGAACGTTGTAGACATGCCCTCAGACTATCAAGCTTCGCAACCCGTTAAAGATGCTCTCAGTCAAATTGAGAAGCTCGACTTTGAAGCGCAAATCTCAATGATGCGTGCCGTCGTTGGAGAGATGGGCTACAGCGATGTGCAGCGCATACCTACCCAGGAAGAAACAGGCAAAACATCGAGTTTGTAAGTTTTATCCCGTCCGGTTAATCCCTGGAACTGTGGAATACTGTGGCTTTTACTTACGTACAGAACAACCCTTGGTACGGGTGAACAGTGGTTGACTTGTACCAAGGGTTGAATTCATATTCAGAGCTATTTATTGCAAAACGAACTCAAAATGAGTTCGTTTTAAGTAGAAATCGCTACTGGAATCTACGTGTTAGCCCTATTTGAGATCGAAAATTGTCGCCACATAATCAAGACATCGACTTCTTATAGAGAAAGGATTAACAGGGATGACAGCACTATTACGACAAGAACTCGGTGATTTTATTAGTATTGCTTGCTTCAAAGCAGTGATCGTGGGGATAGAAAACGCTCTGGGCGAAAGAGCGACGGCGATCTCTCTACTTGCTGCTGGTCGGGCTAGGGGGAAAAAACTTGCAGAGGAGTTGGAACTGGTAAATTCATCAGTCCCTTTGGATGAGGTGACAGCTAGGCTGAATCAGGTTCTGGGTAAACAGGGAACTCGCCTTTGCATAATTGAAAAAGTTGTTCAAGATGGGGATGTTACCAAGGTTTACACCGCAGAAACCGTATGTTCTGCTGGGGAACCGCAAGGCTCTTCTCGTAATTCCACCTTCACCCTGGGTGCCATTTGGGGTGTGTTAGAACAACTTCTCAATTACCGCTTGCAAGGCAAACAGACTGAATCTGTACTCCGGGGCGGCACTCATGATGTCTTCGAGTTTACGCCATTGACCTGAGCCTAACTAGCTTCAGAGGTGATCAGTACTTGTGTTGATACACGACCAGAATTTCACTACCTCTATTACCTATTAGATGCTAAAGCCGAGAACTCTAGCAAAAATTCTGTCAGTCAATCGTTTCTCCAGAACTTGGTGGGTTTTCTGCGAAATAAGGTCTAATTCTGCTGCCTTGTTTACCTGTTTCTTGGAGATTGTCTGGAGCGATTTAGGAGGGTACAAACATATACTCCTAGGGCAGGATAGACATCTTATGCTAAAACGACTTGCATCATTTCCTCTGGGTTGAGATGAGAGTGCAGCACTTCACCATCGCGGAACCAGACGATGCGTTTGGTGAGACGGGCGACTTCTGGCTCGTGCGTCACCATAACGACGGTGATACCACTGTCATTTAACTCAGTGAAGATCTCCAACACTTCCTGGGTAGTACGCGAATCTAGTGCGCCTGTGGGTTCATCCGCTAGCAATAAAACGGGTCTGTTGACAATGGCGCGGGCGATCGCTACCCGTTGTTGTTGTCCTCCCGAAAGCTGATTGGGCTTGTTTTTGAGGCGGTTTCCCAGTCCTACCCGTTGTAGGGCAACTGTAGCGCGATCGTGGCGATCGCTCTGAGGCACCCCCGCATACACCATCGGTAACATCACATTTTCCAGCGCCGTGAGCTGTTGCAACAAGTGGAATTGCTGGAAGACAAAGCCAATTTTGAGATTGCGAATTCCGGCTAAATCCGCATCTGCCAGTTGAGAGACATCCACTCCATCTAAGTAGTAGTGTCCTGATGTCGGTCGATCCAGACAGCCAATGATATTCATGGCGGTAGACTTACCGGAACCCGATGCTCCCATAATCGAGCAATACTCGCCTTCTTCAACAACTAGGTTAATTCCGTTTAGTGCCCGGACTTCAGTATTCTCTGTGCCGTAGATTTTGAAAATATTCTCCATCTGGATAATGGCAGGCTTGCGATCGCGCTGGAGGTGGGATTGAGGATTAAGTCGATCTTGCATATCTCTGTTATTTATTACTGAGTGCTGAGTAGGAGTGATGGGGTGATAAGAGTTTTAATAAACCACAGAGGCACAGAGGACGCAGAGGTTAGAAAAAAGAGAGGGTGATGAGGAGATAAAGAGATGAGGAGAAGCGATAACCCCTAACCTCTCGCCCTTCATACTTCATACTTCACCCTTCATCCTTCATACTTCACTTTAAGCACTCCGTAACGCGACGATCGGGTCGAGTTTTGCTGCGCGTCGGGCGGGAACGACGCCAAAGAACAAGCCAATTCCACCGGAGACACTGACCGCCATGATAATCGCTACGGGTGAAATTCCGGCTTTTAATGGACTCAAAAGGGCTACCACCTGCACGACGCCAATTCCTAATGCTGTGCCGATAATGCCTCCCGCCGCAGAGAGAATCACGGCTTCAATCAAAAACTGAATTAGAATATCTTGCTCTCTTGCCCCGATCGCTTTTCGCAATCCGATTTCCTGAGTGCGCTCGGTTACTGAAACCAACATGATATTCATCACACCGATGCCACCAACGAGCAACGAAATTGCAGCGATCGCGGCTAAAAGTATCGTCAGTCCACCTGTAACCGTACCGACAATTTGCAGCAGTTCTTGCTGCGCTCTGACGGTAAAGTCATCTTCCCCGTTAATTTTGTGCCGCAGTCGCAGCAAATTCTCAATCTGAAACTTGGCGGCTCCGGTACTATCTGGATCTTTGGCAGAGACGGTAATGTAAGTCAGCTCTAGTCCGTAGGGAGAAGTATTTCCGACTAGGCGATTAGCTAGGGTGGTAAGGGGCACATACGCCGACTCGTCTGGATTATCTCCCAGTGCGGCACCTTTTGACTTCATCACACCAATAACCTGAAAGGAGGTACTTCTAATCCGGATCTGCTGACCGATGGGGTTAGCGTCGCCAAAAAGCCGCTCTGCTAGCTCTGAACCGAGAGCAACGACCTGGGTATTGCGCCGTAAGTCTTGGTTGGTAATAAACAGCCCTTCGGCAACATTAAAGCTTCTGACGGTCAAAAATTCTGGTGTGACTCCGGTAATTGCGGTGGTGGTACTTTTGTTGCGATAGGTAACAAGCTGCCGCGAGTTGATTTGCGGCGAAACTCCCTTTACAGAAGGGACTTGCTCGGCGATCGCATTGGCATCTTCCAGCACCAAGTTTCTTGGTACAGCAGAGGTTGTATTCCGCGTTTCCTGGGAGCCAGGAACGATAAATAGCACGTTAGGGCCAAGGGACTCAAACTGCTCTGATGCTAAACGTTGGGCACCTTGTCCAATCCCCACCATGGCAATCACGGAAGCATTGCCGATGATGATTCCCAGCATCGTCAAACTACTCCGTAGTTTATTGGCAACCAGCGTCCTACCTGACATTTTGATGCTGTCGAGGAGGTCAATTTTTTGGGCACCTCTCGAAGATTTTCGAGACTTTTCCAGGTGCGTCTCTACGCCTTTTGACTCTTCCCGTTTCACTCTCTTTCCTCTCGATTGAAGTCTTTGGGTGGCTCAATAAATACCCTCTCGCCCTGGGTTAATCCTTCAAGAATCTGAGTTTGAGGTCGGAACTCTGGACCAATCGTCACCGGTCGGAACTCTGGTTTGTTGTTTTCATCGGGTACCAGCACCCCGGTTTCCCCATCTTCAGTGACGATCGCCACGGTGGGGACAACTAATGCATTGCTGACTTGGTCACCGATAAAGGTCAAATCTACGTTCATCCCAGAACGTAGTTCCTCTTGACCTGTCAACAGTTCGACTCGTACCTGAAAAGAGGTGACATTTTGCTCCACTACCGCTTCCGGTGCGATCAATTTCACCCGACCTTTAAAGACTTTATCCGGTAGAGCATCTGCCACAACTTCTACAGGTTGACCCACTTGGAGTTCTCCCACATCCACTTCTGGAACATTGGCGAGGACTTCTAAGCCTCTGGCGATCGCTACAACGGAGGTCGAAGTGGCTGAGGCTGTACTTGATGCAGACGTGGTGGGCGTTACAAAGGCTCCCTCCGTTGCATACTTTTGCGTCACAATTCCCGAAAATGGGGCGCGAATAATCGAGTCTTGGAGCTGCACTTGCGCCCCCAATAACTGCGCTTTTGCCGCGTCAACGGCGGCTTGCAGTTGAGCAATTTCCTCAGGACGTCGACCATTTTCTAGCTGCTGCACGGCAATTCTTGCTTCTTCTACCGCCGCTTGCAGTTGATTCACTTCCGGATTGACGAGGTTGCGTACCTGATTTAGGCCCTGCTCGGCTTCAATTAAGGCAGCATTCGCATTGCGGGCTTCCGTCAAAACTTCTTCAAGCTGGTCTTGGGCGATCGCTCCCTGCTGTGTCAGAAATTCATAGCGTGCTCCCCGCGAACGAGCTAGCGTTAACCGAGAACGCGCTGTTTCCACTTGCGCCAGTGCCTGGTTAACTTCGGTCGGCGTTCTGGCGAGGGTATCATTTAAGCGGGCTTGGGCTTGGGCAAGTCTTGCCCTGGCTTGGGCAATTTCTTCCGGACGACTGCCAGCTTGTGCCTCAGCCAGACGCGCTTGAGCTTGATTTAAGTCTGCCCTGGCTTTATAAAACTGTGCCTGAAGGTCGGCATTTTCCATCTGTGCCAATGGTTGCCCTTCTTGAACGCGATCGCCTTGTTCAACCATTAGCTTTGCCAAACGTCCAGAGGTTTTTGGACTCAGGTTGACGCTTTGCACAGGAACCACCGTGCCGCTTGCGGAAATGCGGACGGTGAGGTTTTGGGCTTGCACAGGCACCGTCAGTTCATCTAATTTAGTGCTGGGCGTTCTTGCCCCAATAAGATAGTAAGTGGTTCCCCCTACCGCTAAAATGCCTGCTGCCATTAGTCCGACTAACCAAGGGAGAGGTCGCTTGATTTTACCAATTAGGGGAACTTCCATATCTAAGGTCATCGAGTTAGGCAGTTAAGCAATAATTAAGAAAAGCCGTAAGTCAGATGCACTCACTGAATCTGTCTCGTCTATCTTCTAGTAAAGTCACTCAGCCCCTTAATAGGCATCACCCGCATAGGTGAAACGCTCAGATTCCGTGAGTAGACCCCCCTTAATCCCCCCTTAGTAAGGGGGGAGACTTGAAATCTTGCCCCCTCCCCTTACTAAGGGGAGGGTTGGGGAGGGGTCTGGTACATTTTTGCAAGAGGTCTAGTGCCAACTTACTGGGGTTATTTCTATGCTACCTGTATTGTTTCCCCCTCCCGATTGCCTTTCCCGACCTTTGTTATACGGATTTCCGTCGTCTAGTCAGGGCACGGTATACCATGCACCTACTCAAATTTCTGCAACGTGCCTGTTGATTATGCGTTAATTTAGCTGAATAGTATTCCCTAGTTATCTTTTGAGGCTCCACCGTGCCTAAGCGTATCCCTTTATTCTCTCTTCTTGTTCTCCTAGGCTTACTGGGCGTGCAAGCACCGATTCTTGGACAGGCGCTTGTTCCCTATACTCCACAACTTGATTCCAAGGAACTAGAGCAGCAAGGCCTAAATCTGGCGCAGGATGCGATTCAGCTAGCACGCTTTCAGCAGTATGAACTGGCTGTTCCCAGAGCGCAGTTAGCAACGCAGCTTGCCCCAAAGAGCTTTCAAACCTGGTTTATTTTGGGAAGTTTATATGTGCAGACTGAAGAACTAGATAAGGGAATTGAGACGTTAAAACGCGCTCATTCTCTAGACCCTAAAGAAGCAGGTGTCTTGTTTTCTTTGGGTTCTGCCCATTTTCAAAAAGGCGAATATGACCAAGCAGTTAGTCAGTTGCAAGCGGGGTTGAAGATCAAACCCGATGTCCCCGAAGCGTTATTTGATTTGGGGAACTCGCTCTATATGCTAAAACGCTTCCCTGAGGCGATCGCGCATTACGAAAAAGCTGTTGCTCAAGAAAAGGTTTTTTGGCCGGCGATTAACAATATTGGACTGGTGAAGTACGAACAAGGTGATGTGAAGGCGGCGATCAAACATTGGGAACAGGCGATCGCTATTGATGGCGAAGCGGCTGAACCTCAGTTAGCTGTTGCCGTCGCCCTTTATGCTCAAGGTCAGCGCGAGAAAGGGTTGGCTTTGGGAGAAGCGGCAATTCGCCTAGATGGCCGCTATGCTGACGTGGAGTTTCTCCAGGAAAATCTCTGGGGCGATCGCTTACTAAGCGCCACTAAAACATTCCTACAAACTCCTCGCATCCAAGCGACTATTGCCCAAAGCGGAACACCACCGATGCAAATTGAGATGAGTCCTGAGTGATCTATTTGTTTTTCTCCCCCCGATCCCCCCTCCCCCATCGCCGCAATCAAAGATCTTTGTGGGAAAAACTTGCCGAAATTGCCATTAAATAGTACACATGTACGTAATGAGTAATTAGCCATAGCTGATCACAACTCGCCAACTCAGTAGGGATAAGGCACTGCCCTTGTCCCTACAACTTACCGACATCAAACGGCAACGTTTCCCGCTCACTAAATCTAATGTTCAATGAACGTTGAGAAAAACGGCGGACACGCAAATGCAGATCTTGAGGGTTGCGGCAGGTAACCTGCCGCAGGGGTTTTCAGGCGGACACGCAAAAAATACCAAGAGGCTGGTGGTTGCGGTGCAATGTTTGGGATAGCCTATCCCAACAAGCCCTTACTCTTTAGGTAGTAGTGCCATGATTTGATCGACAAACTGTTGATGATCGACCACAGGCTTGGAGATGTAGCCATCTGCACCGCTTTGTTTGAGAAAGCTTTCGCGATCGCCCTCCATGGCGTGAGCCGTCACCAAAATAATCGGCAAATTTGAAGTTTGGCTATCCGCTTTCAACATCTGTGTAATCTTAATGCCATCAACCGACTTGCCTTTGTAAACACTGTGGGCGAGGGAAACATCCATCAAGATAATGTCAGCCGCTCCCGACTGAGCAATTTGCATCACTTCTTCCACATCTTCGGTATGTTTCACATTCAAGCCGCCCCGCTTGCTGAGAATCTTAGAAAAAACACGAGCATTGATGGGATCGTCTTCTACAATCAGAACGGTTTTCATGGGTGTCATCGAGGAATCGTCTTCACGCAAAAGCGCAATAGTTGTATTAAGTCTGACAGGGACTTTGTGATATTGCCATCCCCAAAGCGAGCCGTCAGCACTCTCAGGTCAGAAATTAGGAACTAGAACTCATGGCAAAACAACTGAACCTGCTTGCAACTGGTCAGGTTATCCCCACCGCGTTACACGCAGAGATGCAACGGTCTTATCTTGAATATGCCATGAGTGTAATCGTCGGGCGTGCCTTACCCGACGTTCGCGATGGTTTAAAGCCCGTGCATCGGCGGATTTTGTATGCGATGCACGAATTAGGCTTAACGCCAGACCGTCCTTATCGAAAGTGTGCCCGTGTGGTTGGGGATGTTTTGGGTAAGTACCATCCCCACGGGGATCAGGCAGTGTATGACGCTTTGGTGCGCTTGGTACAAGAGTTTTCTAGCCGCTATCCCCTCCTGGCAGGTCATGGTAACTTTGGCTCGGTCGATAACGACCCTCCGGCGGCAATGCGTTACACCGAAACGCGTTTGTCTCCCCTGAGTCACGAGGCAATGCTCTCGGAAATTAGCGATGCCACCGTTGATTTTATCGACAACTTCGATAGCTCTCAGCAAGAGCCGATAGTCCTTCCTGCCCAGTTGCCGATTTTATTGCTCAATGGCTGTTCCGGGATTGCCGTGGGGATGGCGACAAATATTCCCCCCCATAACTTAGGCGAAATTGTCGATGGTCTGATTGCGTTGATCGACCGTCCCGACTTGCCCGATGAAAAGCTCTGGCAGTTAATTCCTGGCCCTGATTTTCCCACGGGTGGGGAAATTGTTGAGATCCAAGGGATTCGGGAGGCTTACAGCACGAGTCGTGGCAGCATTCCCATGCGTGGGGTGGTGAACATTGAGGAAGTGCAAGGCGGTCGGGGACGGCATCGGCGTCAGGCAATTATCGTCACAGAGTTGCCTTACCAGGTAAATAAGGCTGGCTGGATCGAAAAAATGGCGGACTTGGTGAACCAAGGACGCTTGGAGGGCATTGCGGACTTGCGAGACGAAAGCGATCGCGAAGGGATGCGCGTCGTCATTGAACTCAAACGGGATTTCCAACCGAGAAGCGTCCTGAAGCAGCTTTACAAGCAAACTGCCCTGCAAACGAACTTTGGGGCAATTATGCTGGCTTTGGTGGACGGACAACCGCGCCAGCTAACGCTACGGCAGCTATTAGAAGAATTTCTGCGCTTCCGCGAACAAACCCTGACCCGGCAGTACAACGACGAACTCCAGCAGGACGAAAAACGTCGGCATCTAGTCGCAGGAATGCTGACCTGTTTGGGGCAGGTAGACGCCGTGATTGATATCCTCAAAGCTGCCCCCGATGGCACAACGGCTAAAGTTTCCCTACAAGAACGGTTAGACCTCAGCGAAATACAGGCGGACGCCATTCTCGCTATGCCTCTGCGTCGGATTACAGGCTTAGAGCGACAAAAATTGCAGACGGAGTTTGATGAACTGACGGTACAGATTGAAGCATTACAGCGCTTGCTAGGCGATCGCCAAGAACTGCTCAAAGCGCTGAAAAAAGATTTGCGATCGCTCAAGCGTAAATATAGCGATCGCCGACGCACCAAAATCCTGACTAAATCCGCTAGGAGCAATAGAGACGCCAAAACTCAAGACTCACCCTCCAAACCTCAGGACGCACAACAAAAACCTCAGGACTTACTTCTTGAAGAACCAACCCCTGAAGCAGAACCCGTCCTGCTGGAATTTACTTATAAAGGTGCGGTGCAACGACAGCGCCCCACCTCTGACAAAGCCCCTAACTCCTTTAGGAAAAAAGGCGATGGCATTGTTGTTGAGACACAACTAACTCAAACTGACCAAGAACTGATCCTGATTACGGTTACAGGCAAAGCCTACAGCGTGAAAGTGCAGGATATTCCCCCCATGATCGGGCGAAAATCTGGCGTTCCCTTAGCCAACCTGCTGCCAGAATCTGCCCAGCCCGATACCGTTGTTACTCACTTCCTGCTTCCTGATGCCCCAGAAAAGCGCGACTTAATCTTGCTCTCACAAAACGGTAAAATTAAGCGCTTATCTGCCTCTGAACTTACTAACCTCACCAGTCGTGGATTGACGTTGATTAAGCTCAAAGAAGACGACCAATTGCAATACGTCAGTCTTGCGGAAGCTGGAGAAAACATCGTTATCGCCACCAGCAATGGTCGGCTGCTGCGTTTTGAAATTAACGACGAACAACTGCCGATCATGGGACGCACCGCCCAAGGTAATCAAGTCAGCCGCTTGCGGCGTCGGGAGCAAATCGTCGGCTGCGTAACCCTGAAGACAGCAGATGATCTCCTGCTAGTGACTCAACAGGGATACGGTAAGCGCCTCCCTGTCGCTGGCATTCGTCAAGCCAATCGCGGCGACCTCGGCACCCAAGCGCTGCAATTTAAAACCTCCGCTGACACTCTCAAAGCCATGCTTCTTGCTCAGCCGAAGACGGAAATTATTTTGGCAACCAGCACAGAACAGATGGTGCATGTACCGATGAAATCCGTCAAGTTATTGAACAAAGATGGCGCGGGTTCGCAGTTGGTGAAACTTAAAGCCGGGGAAACGATTGCAAAAGTTACTGTGGTAACGGAGGAGAATTCTTGAGAAGAAGGAGTGTTGAACGCTTCCCGGAAAGGCTGTGGATGCTCTCCACGCTAGGGGGACTCTAACTAAACGGAACAGCGATCGCTCCTTGGCTCACTAGCACAGACGAGCCACCCACCCGAATTGCTACGATATCGCCATCTTGTTTATCGGCTTCCACCTGTAGCAAGCTAGGGCGTCCCATCTCCCATCCTTGTTCTACAACCCAACGCAATGTACCGTTAGTTTCGTCGCGACGACTGCCCAAATACCCGGCTAGGGCGGTGGCGGCGGCTCCTGTGGCGGGGTCTTCATCAACCCCCAACGCCGGGGCAAACATACGCGATCGCACATTTGATCCTCTTAACTCGGTGTCATCGGTAAACACATACACATGGGGTGCCCAATAGTCGGCGAGTACTTGCTGCCACTTTTCGCGGTTGAGTTGAACTCGCTGTAAGACAGAGCGATCGCGTAAGGGTACAAACAGAAATGGCACCCCACAAGAAACCGCCTGTACTTCCCCGTCTGCTAAAAAGTCAGTGGTTTCGAGAGACAGCACGGCGGCTAAAGCCTCTATAGACGGAGGCGCGGCACCAAACTCTGGCATTTTTGCCGCACTCAGTTCCGAGTAAACGGGTTTACCCCCCTCAGCGCGAATTTTAACAGCGATCGCTCCTACTTCTTCTTCTAAGACAATCGTTGTCTCTTCCCCGGTGAGGGAGATTTCTCCCGTTGCGGCTAAAACGTAGGCAGTACCAACGGTGGGATGTCCAGCAAAAGGAAGTTCAACCCTTGGGGTAAAGATACGCAAACGGCGGTCATGTCCTGGGGTCTGGGCTGGCAGCACAAACGCCGTCTCCGAGAGGTTAAACTCCCTGGCAATCTGTTGCATTTGTTCGGTGCTGAGTCCTTGAGCATCGATTAGGACGGCAAGCTGGTTGCCCCCAAAGACTCGATCTGTAAAGATATCAGCCGTGTAGAAACGGTAGTGTTTGAATTCCATTTTTCCTCTCTTACCCTCTGGGTTTTTCCATCAAAATTAACAGTTTTGCCGAAATTCCTAGAGTAGTTCACCAATAGCACTAAAATAATTTGCTCAAGCCGCTCATTCGACAGCCGACTTCCTAGCACCGCCCCAGAAAAAGCGGTAACAACAGCTCCAGCAATCAGGGCAAACACAGCAGGTAACAAAGTGAGAACAGGCTGAAATGAAAGTGTTCCGATGCGGGTTGCCAGTGCTACGGTAATGGTGACTAAGCTGACGGCGAGATTCAGGGGTATGGCTTGGCGGGCAGAATACCGCAAGGAACCGACTAAAACGGGCAGCCGAAACTCTGCACCACCTAAGCCCATTAGCCCACCTAACAGCCCAATCGGCACTGCGCATAGAGGAATGCCAGTCGCGGGCGGGAAAATGAATGATTTTGCTTAATGCTCACGGCTAAGGTACAAATCGAACAGTCAGTCAATTATCTAACGCTCGCATCAAGGGTACTATTCATCGTGGCGCAGGTTGTTCTAGAAAATGTTTATAAAAGCTTTCTCGCGCGTCAGGGCGAGCCAACCGCCACTCCCGTAACGGCAGAACCTTTACTCTCGCCTACTGATGAAGCGCCAGCGATCGCCTTTGACAAACCTGCACAGCAATCACCCACCAGTGTCAATGTTTTGCGGCGAATTAACCTCAGTGTAAAAGATGGCGAGTTTATGGTGCTGGTGGGACCTTCTGGCTGCGGGAAAAGCACCTTACTGCGCGTGATTGCTGGGTTGGAAGACCTTACAGGCGGCAATATCTGGGTGGGAGAGCAGCGAGTTAATGATTTACCTCCCAAAGAACGGGACATCGCCATGGTGTTTCAAAACTACGCCCTCTACCCCCACTTGACGGTTTATGACAACATCGCCTTTGGGCTACGGCGCACGCAGAAGCCTGGAGACATGGCACCCCGCCGTTCCCGTAATCAGTCTAGAGCGATTGAGATGAGGGTGCAGGAGTGGGCAGAGAAAGCGCTAGTGTGGATAACGCGATCGCTTCCTAAAGGACTGCGGTATCTTTCTGAGCCGGAAAAAGCGGTTGACGAGCAGGTGCGTACTGTTGCTCAGTCATTACAAATCGAGCCGCTGCTGAACCGATTGCCAAAAGAACTCTCCGGCGGACAAAAGCAACGAGTAGCACTAGGACGGGCGATTTCCCGCAACCCGCAAGTGTTTTTGATGGATGAGCCTCTATCCAACTTAGATGCCAAACTCCGCACCGAAACCCGCTCTAATATTGTGAAACTTCAACGTCAACTGGGGACAACCACTATCTACGTCACCCACGATCAAACCGAAGCGATGACAATGGGCGATCGCATTGCGGTGATGAATCAAGGGCAAATTCAGCAAATTGCCCCACCTTTAGAACTCTACAACCACCCGGCTAACCAGTTTGTGGCAGAATTTATCGGTTCTCCGCCGATGAATTTCCTACCTGTTCACTTCAAAGCCCCCCTACTGATCACTCACCCTCAGTTTCGCTTCACGCTTTCAGAAACCTGGGAAACGGCACTGCAAAAGTACGACGGGCAACAATTAATCCTCGGCATTCGCCCAGAACACTTGCAGATTGCGCCTCCTGCTCCCAAAAACTTGCTGGTACAAGTTGAGCTGGTAGAAGCTTTAGGTAACGATACTTATCTATCCGCCTGTCTCTGCGAGACTAGCACGACCTTACGGGTGCGAATTCCACCGGAGCGAGCGGTGAAAGTGGGTGAGCAACTTTGGCTCTCGATGCTACCAGACAAGATTCACCTGTTTGACCCAAAAACCCAATTGGCGATCGCCTCACAAGTAGCTGATTAAAATACTAAATTTATCGTTTTTTGTCAACCCCGGCTGTTGGGATTACAGGTTTATAACCTCAGAGGGATAGATCCTAGCCCGAAATCAGTTACATTTATTTACATAGAGCAGCGGTCAAGCAACGAAAGCTGCAAGAAAAAATATTCGCAAAGAAACAGTTAACAACAAAAATGACTAACTTAAACAACTCCCCCAACCAACCGATTATGAATCCTGAAGAGCGCAATGCTTGGAAAGGTGGCTTCAGCCCTCAAGCTGAAATCTGGAACGGTCGTCTGGCGATGCTCGGCTTTGTAGTCGCTCTAGCTATCGAACTTTCCTCTGGTCAAGGTGTACTGCACTTCTGGGGCTTGCTGTAAGACGGTTGCGCCATAAAAATTTAATCCAAATGATTGGGGATGCCTTTAGGGGTGTCCCCAGTTGTTTATGTAGCGGTTGAGGAGATGGGTAAGGCGATCGCAAATTCTGTTCCTTGACCGACTTCAGAGGTAACACTGAGTTTACCACCATGTTTCTCCTCCACAATCTGACGAGCAATAGACAACCCTAAACCCGTACCTTTGCTAGCCGCTTTTGTAGTGAAAAACTGCTCAAATGCCTGTTGCTGCACCTCAACGGGCATCCCTTTACCATTATCGGCAATGCGAATAACGGCAAATTCATCGCTTCGTGTTGTCTGAATCCGAATCTGAGGCTTAGGGGGTAAAGATTCTTCGAGAACATCAATTGCATTAGCAAGCAGGTTCATAAATACTTGGTTCAGCAATCCTGGATAACATTCCACTTCCGGTAAATCGCCATAGTCCTTGATGACTTCAATTGCAGGAGATTGGCACGCCCTCTCAGCACTTGGCTTGCTGATTCCCTTCATCCGATAACGCAAAATAGTTAGGGTACTCTCCAGCCCATTATGCAAATTAATCCGTGCCCTATTTTTTGTATCAGAACGCGAAAAAGTCCGCAGAGAAATCGATATATCCTGAATTCGTTCGGCACTTAATTGCATCGAACCCAGTAACTTTGGCAAATCTTCCAGCGTAAACTCAACATCAATATCTTTCAGGGTTTGTTGGAGCTTTAATGTCGTTTCAGGACAAAACTGTTGATAAAACTCAATTACCTTAGTCAGCTCAGTCACATACTCAAACGCTGGGGCTAAATTACTCGCAATACATCCAATTGGATTATTGAGTTCGTGGGCAATCCCTGAAACTAATTGTCCCAAAGTAGACATTTTTTTACTCTGCACTAGTTGTAAATGGGATTGTTGTAAACTCTCTAAAGCTTGTGAGAGTTCAGCCGTTCGTTCTGCAACCCGTTCCTCAAGGGAGTCTTTCCACTGTTGGAGTTGTGCGTTTTTCTCTTCTAGCGCTTTAGTCAACTGTCGTAATTGCAAATGTACGTTGACTCTAGCAATCACTTCCTGTTCTTCAAAGGGTTTAGTAATGTAATCTACAGCCCCTAAAGAAAGTCCTTTGACTTTGCTGTCTGTATCTGCCACTGCTGTCATAAAGATGACTGGAACTGCCTGAGTCAATGGATTTGCTTTCAAGCGGGCACAGGTTTCAAAACCATCAATCCCTGGCATCTGCACATCCAGCAAGATTAGTTCAGGAGTCTGCTGAGCAGCAATATTAATAGCACTAACTCCATCCATTGCTACCCGTACTTTCAGTTTTACCTGTTTAAGGGATTGAGAAAGTACCGATAAATTAGTTGAGTTGTCATCTACGATTAAAATAAATCCTGTCGGATGCTCATGCATGGTTAATACTTTAAAAAGTTATGTAGTGGGATTAAATTGTTTGAGTAAAGCCGCTAATGAATTGAGTTCGTAGTTTTCAGCCAGTTCTAAAATTTGACGAACAAAGGGAGTGAGTTGAGCATCACATTTGGCAAGTTGCTGTGCTTCCTCAACAATTCCATCCAAATCTCCCATTTCCACTTGCTCTTGGAGGTGTTGTAATATCTCTGGTGAAGGTAAAATTAGAGAATCCAAATCGCTTTGTGGAATAGCGGAAGCCATTGCACCGGAAGATGCAACCTCAGTGTCATAAATCCATTCCAAGTTGAGGTAGTACTGGATAAATTCTAGGAGTGTTTCAGCCTCGATGGGTTTGGGTAAAAATTCATTCGCACCCGCCGCTACACTTTTAAATTGATCCGCTTCAAAGACACTGGCAGAAGAGGCGATCGCCGGAATTTCTCTAAACTGCGATAACTGTCGTAGATGTCTCAGCATCTCAAAACCATCCAACACAGGCATTACCAAATCAGTAATAATCAGGTCAGGACAAACCTTTACTGCTTTGTCTAAGCCTTCCTGACCATCAACGGCTTCAATCACTTCAAAACCAATCAGTTCCAGCAAACTCACTAGAACAGAACGGTTTTCCCAACGGTCATCAACCACCAAAATTTTCCGTAAGGCTCCCTGATAGCCAACAATAGTTCCGTGCTGAACCACCCGAGAAGAGTTTGCCCAGTTTTGCGCTTCCGGTAGTTCCACCTCGAACCCAAATTTGCTACCTTTGCCAAAGTCACTCTGGACTTCTAGGCTCGTACCCATCAGCAAAGCAATTTTTTGACTAATGGCGAGTCCCAACCCAGTTCCTTCTGCTTGTCTTTTAGTATCTCCAACCTGCTCAAAGGGTAAGAAAATTTTCTCTAGCTGTTCTGAAGTCATGCCAATTCCCGTATCTTCTACCAAGAAGCGAACTCGATAAACAGGAATTGAATTTTGCACAGGTGCGGTATCTGCTTGGGTAATCACTTCAACTTTGAGAGTGACACTCCCCTGATCGGTAAACTTGATCGCATTGCCCAAAAGATTAATCAATAATTGCCGCAAGCGCTTTTCATCAGCACGAACGCCAGTCGGCAGGTTTGTGTCTATTTCGTCAATAAAGGTAATCCCTTTTTGCTCAGCACGAATGCGACAGATTTCCGCAACACCTTGTAAGAAAGCCGGAAAGTGAAAGTCGCTCTGATTCAATTCCATTTTCCGGGCTTCAATCTTAGACAAATCGAGGATATCGTTGATCAGCATCAACAGATGAGAGCCGCACTGATGGATGATGCTCACCCCTTTAAGCCCCTTTTCCGTCATCGGTTCGCTGCGTTGGAGAATTTGGGTATAGCCCAAAATCCCATTTAGAGGCGTGCGTAACTCGTGACTCATATTGGCAAGAAATTCACTCTTAGCTTTGTTGGCATTGTCAGCCGTTTCTTTTGCAGATTGCAGTTCTGCGGTGCGTTGTTCCACTCGCCGTTCAAGTTCTTGGTTAGTTTTTTCCAATGCGGTGAAAGAGTCCCGCAATTGCTGCGCCATGCGGTTAAAAGATTCAGCCAGAACATTGAGTTCTTTGACCCCTGTGGATGCAATGTTTTGCTCTAATTTCCCTTCCGCGATCGCTTCAGAAGCCTGACTCAGCCGCCGAATCGGTCGAGCAATCCAGCGAGAGGTATAAAAGCCTAAAATCGTTGCCAGTCCCAACGCCCCTAAACACAGCAGAATTGTATTGGCTGTGTTGGCATTAATTTGTCCCATAAAATCAGATTCGGGCATGGCAACAACCACCAACCAATCCAATCCCCATTCATCTTTCCAAGGTGCCACTTGGACAAATTGGCGCTGACCCTGCACCATGAACTCTAGTTGCTGACGCTCTTGAATCACCTTGAGACTGCCAAAGTGGTTTTTCAGGTATTGAGAGGTTGCTTGAATTAAAGGATCTTGGCTTTCTACGCCTCGCAAGCGTTGGGGGAGTTTATTCACTAGAGAGAACACAGGCGCATCGCTGGAATTAGCGACTAAAAAACCATTGCGCTCTAGGATAAAAATTTTACTGAAAGGGCTAACTTTGATTTGGCGTAAAAAGTCCCCGATTTGGGAAAGGCGCTGTTCGACCCCAACACTGCCAATTAGCTTGCCGCTTTTGTCGTAAAGGGGCCAACTCGTGGCAATAGAAAGCGGGTAATTGTTGGTTTCCCACTGATAAATCTCGCTCCATCTGGGCTGACGTGTTTCAATTCCTTTGGCATACCAGCCTTCTTTTTGATACTGGTAATTTTTAGTAATTTCAAATAGCTCAGTGGCTTTGCCTTGCTCATTTGCAGTGTAGTTGTGGAGGTCAGCGTTGCCGTAGCGTTTGGGTAAAACTAAGCTGATATCGGGGGTGCCATGGTGGGGTATGGTTGCCTCGCGATAGTAACCAGAGGCGATAAATTCTCCCGTTGGAGAGCCGAAAAGGATGTATCCCACGTTGTAGGTTTTGACTTGTTTGAAGAAAAATTGCGCCAGTTGGTCGGCATTTTCCAGGTTGAGCAATTCTAGGTCTATCTGTTCGCCATTAATTTGGGTTAGATAGCGAGTTGCAGAGGCATAGCTATCGAGGTGTTGGTTGACTCGCTGACTGACCTCAGTTTCTAATCGGGCGGCTAGTTCGTTAACAGCTTTTTGTCCATTCCGCAGTGATAAGTAGCCTGTCAGTCCTACCGCCGCAAAGATTTGCAGGATAAAAGGAACGACTAATACAGCCCGCAAGGGGATTTTAGTGGACTTTGACAGCATGGCACTAAGAACTATTTAGCCTAGGGTATACGTCTTAGAGTTCCCAAGTTGGGCGCATAACCACCTGTCTACTCTAAAATCTGTACTTATTGCTACAAAAAGTCACAAAAGCGATCGCGCCACCGTTTTCCAGTCATGGCACCACAAAAAGGGCATTGCCGATCAAGGGATGAATCCCTCCGTCACAGTCATTGAAATACGAAGCTTTGAGGTCGTTTCAAACCGTTAAAATAGAAGTAAAGTGTTGCTGAAACATCTATATTAGAGCGCTTATGACGACTGCTACACTCGCAAAAACCAAGTATGAAGCAGTTATTGGTTTAGAAACCCACTGCCAACTCAGCACTGAAACTAAGATTTTCTCAAGTTCCTCGGCAAAATTTGGTGATACTCCCAACACCAATATCGACCCCATTTGCTTGGGGCTGCCAGGAGTTTTGCCTGTATTGAATCAGAAAGTTCTTGAATATGCGGTGAAAGCGGGTCTTGCCCTAAACTGCCAAATCGCCCCCTACAGTAAGTTTGACCGTAAGCAGTATTTTTATCCTGACTTGCCGAAAAACTATCAAATTTCTCAGTACGATTTGCCGATTGCTGAGCATGGTTGGCTAGAAATCGAACTTCCCGATCCCGATGGCAACCCGATTCGCAAGAAAATCGGCATTACTCGCCTGCACATGGAGGAAGATGCTGGGAAATCTGTGCATGGGGGAAGCGATCGCCTTTCTGGTTCTACCTACTCTCTGCTCGACTACAACCGTGCTGGTGTAGCACTTTTAGAAATTGTCTCGGAACCCGATATCCGTTCTGGACAAGAGGCGGCAGAATACGGTCAAGAGCTGCGCCGGATTATGCGTTATCTCGGTGTCAGTGATGGCAACATGCAAGAAGGCTCCCTGCGCTGCGATGTCAACATTTCTATCCGTCCTGTGGGACAAAAGGAATTTGGCACCAAAGTCGAAATCAAAAACATGAACTCTTTTAGTGCCATCCACAAGGCAATTGACCACGAAATTGAGCGGCAAATCGCGGCGTTGGAAGCGGGAGAACCAATTTTCCAAGAGACGCGGCTTTGGGAAGAAGGCGCTCAACGCACTGTGAGTATGCGGATGAAGGAAGGTTCTAGCGATTATCGTTATTTCCCGGAACCAGACCTGCCTCCCATTGAAGTCTCTAAAGAGCAGTTAGAGCAATGGCGCAGCGAGTTACCGGAACTTCCGGCACTAAAGCGGCATCGTTATGAAAACGAGTTTGGGCTTTCTGCCTACGATGCGCGGGTGCTGACGGATGACCGCTTGGTTGCCGAGTACTTTGAAGCAGCGGTGACGGCGAATGCTAATCCTAAGCAAATCGCTAACTGGGTGATGGGAGATATTGCCGCTCACCTCAACACAGAAAGGTTGAATATTGACGCGATCGCTCTTAAACCCCTCATCCTGGCAGAACTCGTCACCTTGATTGAAGATGGCACCATCAGCGGCAAAATTGCCAAAGATATTCTGCCTGAACTGCTGGCTCAAGGCGGTTCTGTCAAAGAATTGGTCGAACGCAAAGGTCTGATTCAAATCTCCGATACTGGCGAACTCGAAAAGATTATCGACGAAGCGATCGCCGATCATCCTAAAGAACTCGAACAGTTTCGCAACGGCAAAACCAAGCTGCAAGGCTTTTTCGTCGGACAGGTGATGAAGAAAACCAGCGGTCGCGCTGACCCCAAGCTGACTAACCAAATTCTGAGTAAGAAGCTCAAAGGCTAGTCCACCTCTTGTCGGGGCAAGAAATTTTTAGCCCCAGACCAAGAAAAATCGCATCTTCATCAAAAAAACATGAAATAGGGGGTGACACCCCTCACCCCCCTAATGCTATATTGTGATAAGTAGATGCACCCTGATGATCGGGAGAGTTACCTAAGTGACTCTCCTTTTTTTTGTCTTTACTCAAAACCCACTCCCTAGTAACTTGAGACTCTAGAGAAGCAGGAGAGCCGGGGAAGTAGTATCTTTTGCCACTTGGTATAGCAACAAATAAACAATTCTTCAGTGCTCCAGCTTGGTATAATCGCCTTTCAAACAAGGTGATGGGTTGGAGGAGGACGTTATGTCAGACTGGCAGGAAATTTCTGGTGGTGTCACCGCTCCTAAGGGATACCGAGCAGCAGGAATTGCAGCCGGACTAAAGCCCTCAGGACTACCGGATTTAGCCTTAATTTTGTCTAAGGTAGAAGCGATCGCTGCGGGTGTTTTTACCACCAGTCATGTCCGCGCCGCTTGCGTAGATTATTGCCGCCAACGCCTGCAAGCCAAACACAGTGCCAGAGCAATTCTCTGCAATGCCGGACAAGCGAATGCTGCTACCGGGGAACAGGGGTGGAAGGATGCGATTGCTAGCGCTCAGTTACTCGGACAAGAGCTGAATATTTCTCCAAACTCCATTCTCCTTGCTTCTACAGGCGTGATTGGGCAGCGAATTCCCATGGATGCTCTCAGCGCAGGCATTCCTAACCTCGTCGCCGCTGCTTCGGAAACAGGTTCTGACGCCGCCGCCAAAGCGATCGTTACTACCGATTTAGTCACCAAATCCATTGCCCTAGAAACCACCATTGATGACCGCCCGGTGAGGATTGGCGGCATTTGCAAAGGATCGGGGATGATTCACCCCAACATGGCGACGTTGTTGGCGTTCGTCACCTGCGATGCGGCAGTCTCAACCTCCCTATGGCAACAGATGTTGAGCCGCGCAGCAGATAGAAGTTTTAACCAAATTACCGTTGATGGGGATACCAGCACCAACGACACCTTGATTGCCCTGGCAAACGGTCAATCCCGAACGGCTGCGATTACAGAGATGGGAGAGGAAGCTGAGAAATTAGAAGCGATGCTGACGGCGGTTTGTCAGTACATGGCAAAAGCGATCGCGCGGGATGGAGAAGGGGCAACCTGTCTGGTCGAAGTGCAAGTTACAGGCGCAGCAGATGACGCATCGGCGCGTCAAATCGCTAAAACCATCGTGGGTTCCTCTTTAGTCAAATCAGCCATCTTTGGTCGCGACCCTAACTGGGGACGCATCGCCGCCGCCGCCGGACGTGCAGGCATTCCCTTTGAGCAAGAAGACCTGAAAATTCAGTTGGGAGACTTTTTGCTGATGGACAAGGGTCAACCCCTACCCTTTGACCGTGGGGCGGCTAGTGCCTACTTGAAGCAATCCGCCGCCGGAGCTTATTTAAAAGAGGATACGGTTTTAATCTCTGTCAGTGTCGGTAATGGCTCCGGAACCGGAGCGGCGTGGGGCTGCGACTTGAGTTACGACTACGTGAAGATTAACGCGGAATATACGACTTGAAGAGGCGATCGCCTTTCAGTATTGCTTGAGGGCAAATACAAGTCGCGGCTATAAAATTTAGCTCCCTGGCGCGGATGAGAGTCAAGGGGGCGCTTTGCTTTGAGGCATAATCTCCTCAGTTACTGCATTAGGGCTAATTTTAATATTCGACTTTTTTTGGGGAACAATTTTAGGCTCTAACCTTAGCGAGATTCTATAAACAGAAAAACGTAGTGCTTTAGATAGGCGGACTAGCCCGATCAAAAATGTATCGTTAATAACAGTTACAGAGTTCAGCGCTCAAAACACTATATGCAGTGCTTGATCCTGAATTAATGCGCTATCTGTAGTAGGTGTAGCGACTGACTCTGTAAGTTTCAACTCAAACAGAAAAACAAGAATCTTTGGAGATTTCAAAATGAATAACAATAAAGCACGGATCGCTTCCATCCTGAGTGGTAGTTTGCTGATGTTGGGAATTCCAGCGATCGCATTCGCCCAAGGCGCGCCGATGACACAAACTTTAATCGCCCAACAGCAGGAAGGACAAGTTACTTTCGGTAACTTAGTTGCCGCTCTCAACAACATTAATGCTCAGATTGGTGAACTTAATGCGCTCAACGACCTGACGGTTGAAGAGGTGCGGGTTGTAAGTGCCGACAATTTGCTCAGGGGCAGTAATATCCGGGCACTGAATAATGTACTGAACAGAAACAATGTAGAGATTGTCGAGCTACAGAATGTTCTCAACAACAACGAGATCATTAAAGATGCTCTCAATCAGAACAATGTTGCCGTTACTGACGTTATTGCAATCAACGTTCTCAGCGGCGGCGATGTCGTGGTCTTCACTCGATAGTAGCCACTTTTTACTACTAATACCAGAAGCTTTTGGTTAAGTTACTGCCCCTCTATTTCGGTACCAGATAGAGGGGCTATTTTATTGCAGCTAGCCACTTATAAATTGGCGGCTAATTCCTCTCGCTTCAGAATTACCATGTTGTTGCCGACAACCGGAGTGCGGGCAAGTAAGGTGCCTTCAGGATCGACAATTTCTAGCTTGCTAAAGTCCAACTCTTGAGAACGGCTCAACGTTTCGTCTGCCAATTTGTTTTGTTGAGCGGGTTTTAGCTCGTACCAGCGATCGCTAACGGTAACAATCAAGCGGCTTCCCTGAAAGTTAGCTTGAATCGACTGAATTAACCCCCCGGTATACTTTTCTGTGATTTCGCTGACTTGCGTTTGAATCGAGGCAATCAGGTTTTGCTCTGGAGTGAGTTCCGGTGGGGGTGGTGGTAGCTCTTTTACAGGGACTTCTGGCTTCGGTGCTGTCAGCTCTGGAGGGGCTTCAACCTCAGCGGGAGGAGCTTTAGCTTGCTGGGCGGGTGTCTGTGGTAAGAGTGCCGCTGTTGTCCACAGGATAACAACAATGAGTGCCGCGATCGCGCCTGTAATTGCCCAGTCCGATAACTTTGCATTCAAAGATTCTGGTAGGAACGAGCGAATTTTTCCTAGTACACCATCCCACAAAGTCTGAACTCTGGGGAAACTCGGCAGCACGCGATCAGTTAGTTTCGGTTTTGCTGGCTTTAACCCTTTTGGCTTAACTGGTTCCTCAACAACTGGTGCTGGAGTGGAGACAACTGGCTGCTCAGTGCGGCTTACAGGTATAGGTTCTGGTGTCGCTGTTGGCGTCTCAGTAGGCTCTGTAATTTCCTCAAACTCTACGTCTGATGCTTCTGTTGGCACATCCAAGACAGGTTCCGAGGTGGCTGCATCGAATCTAGGCGTCGTCGCTGACGGTGTAGCCGTGGGTGGAAGTTCAGCCACTGGCTCAGTCTCCAGGCTTTCCACAACACCTTCGAGTAGTCCGATAGTGCCGCGCAAGATTTTGATAGTCTGCGCCTTGAGAAAGGGTTGCTCTCGGTTTCTCATGGACTTCACCGACTCACTGCTAGTTTGAAACTTTGTATCTGACTCTTCAGTCACAGGTGGTATTTGTGACCTTTGCGGTTGTGAATTGGCTGATTCTGGCTGCTTTGGTTGATCTTCTGACATGCAATCTCCCTCCTAGGCAGCACCAATCGGCATAAATGCGGTAAATTCTTACGGGAAGCTGCCCCTACAGGACAAATTTATCACTTCTATCGACCTTGCCCGCAGTCTTGAGCTAAACGATCGCTAGGAAGAACATTAAATAGCCATGAGCATGAAACGTCGTAAATTTATTATTTTAAGTACTCTTAGTGGTTTGGGTTTAGCGGGTTTGAGCAAACTGCTCCACCGTCAAATAACTCAAAGCAGCGCTGCTAACTCAACAGACGGCGTAAACTTCGTCTCAGAATCAGGGCTAGCCACCTCAACCGACACCCTCCGCAACTCAGAACAACCTCTGCTCCGCTTTGTCTCCCTTGCTGACACGGGAACGGGTGCAACAGGTCAATACGCCGTAGCAGCGGCAATGACTCGCTTTCACCAGCTCAATCCTTATGATTTAGCCGTCCTCGCGGGAGACAATATTTACAACGACGGTGAGATCGAAAAGATTGGTGCCGTGTTTGAGCAGCCTTATCAAGGGTTGCTGCAACGGGGCGTCAAGTTTCAAGCGGTTTTAGGCAATCATGACATCCGCACCGATAACGGCGAGCCACAGGTACGTTATCCGGGCTTCAATATGCAGGGACGTTACTATACCTTCCGTCGTGGCGATGTACAGTTTTTCGCCCTTGATACCAACCACAATGCTGATTGGACAAATCAGCTTCCTTGGCTGGACAAAGAACTCAGCCGCAGTGATGCACCCTGGAAAGTGGTTGTTGGACATCACCAAATGTACTCATCCGGTCACTATGGGGTAAACCATGAGCTGATTAAAAAGCTGACACCCCTATTTCAGCAATATGGCGTTCAGTTATATATCAACGGTCACGACCATACTTATGAGCGCACGCACCCGCTCAATGGCACGACTTATTTAACCTGTGGTGCAGGGGCAGGATTACGACCCGTCGGGCGTTCTAAGTGGACGGCTCACTCAGCATCTCAGCTAAGTTTTGCGGCGTATGAGGTGTATCGCGATCGCCTAATCCTTCGCGGTATCAGCACCGACCATCGAGTGTTCGATCGAGCCGTAATTCCTCTAAAATCGGCTTAATTTATTTGTCAGATTGACCGAGCAATACAGGAACTACGTATAGGCTGACATCACCCTTTTTTGAGTATTTTTCACTCATATTTGCTTGCATGTCACTGAAATTTCACCTTGTAAAAAAATACTAATTTAATCGCTGAATTTACTCTTCAAATAATGACGCAGGTTTGCTGGAGTTCTTGCAAGCTTTGAGTGGCGACAGCGATCGCGCTAGCTAGGACATTTAGACGGAAATAGTAGACCAAGCTTTGATTGTGGTAAAACTGGGTGTGAACTGCAATGGTGACAAGTGGTTCTCAAAAGATATCGCAGCGAGCAACAGTCAATGCCTCACCCGCCATCCTATCGAATCAACTTGTCAGATGGGCAAATGAGGCTACTAGAACAGATAAATCGTCGTCTTTCAATGCAAAAAATTAAGTTGAACTGTAAAGTCATTGCCACTGCGCTGATGCTTCTAGCGCTGGCACCACAAGGCAAGGCTCTTACCCAGGAAACCTATCCTCCTATTTTTCTTTTGAGGACTCAATGTGTTGATACGGGAATTGGTAACTGGAGTCGCAGAACTGAAGATGTGGCTGTCGGTAAAGCTGTCTATACATCCAAAATGTTTGTAGGGCCAGGTGACACTAATGCCTCCCTGACTTGTAGAATTCAACCGAATACGGCAGGCATTAATTTTCAAACCTTGCAGTTAGGATTTGGAATGCGCGATAACGATGTGAATAGCCCTCCTGTGACTGTCAAGGTTTATTTAGATGAGGTTGAGGCGGTGTCTCGAAACCTTATTCCCGGACAACCCGCAGAGGTAGAACTCAATATCGCTAATATCGGCAATATTTCTCTAGAAGCTACTTGCTCTAACTCAAGGCGTTACTGCGATCGCGTTTACTTCTGGGATGCGTCTCTAGTAGCTGAACCTATGCTCCCAACTTCCAGTAAGTAATTACCCCCGTTAAGCATGGAGATTGGCTTGTTCCTGTAGCCACGGATCGACAGGCTGCCCATCTTTACGCCGTAGTTCAATTTCAATCAGCATCACCTGCTCAGAGCCTGGTGGTGCTGGTTTTTTATGAAAAATGATGTCATAGGTATTAGGGTCTTCGTTGCGCTCTGTCAGCCAATCTTGCACCTTGGTAGTAGCAAAGAAAGACTGCCCTTGCTCGAACATGCGAGTTACCTGCATCTGTAGCGTATAAGGATTTAAGCGAGGCATATCCAACTCCTTTAGCTATAGATTTCAGTGTAACTGGCTGACTGCTGAATTTTCCTCTTTCTAGGTGGCGATCGCAGAAGCCCTTTAAAGGAGCGGTAAAAGCTGTACGAGAATTTTTAGAGAAGGCTGGAATTGAGCCGCCGGGGGTGACTTAATAGTTTTATGAAATACAAAGGATATACAGCTCATCTAGAAGTAAATGAAGACGCCGGAATTCTTTTCGGTAGAGTTATCGATATTAAAGATGTTGTGACATTTCAAGGTCACACTGTTGATGAGGTGCGCGACAGCTTTCATGACTCAGTTGATGATTATCTGGAGTGGTGCGAGGAATTAGGACAAGAACCTGACAAACCGTTTTCTGGAAAACTTCCCCTTCGTACAACTCCAGAACGTCACCGCCAGATTTTCATCGCTGCTCAAAAAGCAAATAAAAGCATTAATGCTTGGATGGATGAGGTTTTAGGAAAAGCCGCCGAAGACGCGATTAAAAGGTGATGCTAGAAAAAACATCAGCCATTACTGGCGCAATTCGGCTACAAATTCATTTACCGCATCGTATTGATCGGGATGGGCAATGTAACGCAGTAATAAAGATAGGTCTAAATCTGGGAAAAATCCGCTCCTAGAAACTTCTTCATACTCAGAAGCGGCATTTAAACGAAAGACTCTCAGTTGATTAGATTTCCAGAACCAAACTTCAGGTACTCTTTTAGGTTTGTATAACTCCCGTCTGTCGAGCGTGCCACTGGTGATGATGACTTCAATTACGATGTCGGGAGTTTCTTTATCGCTGCCAATGCAGTAAGACTCATCCGGTATACCAGAAGCATATCCCGGTTCTTCTAGGGTAAATCCGCCACGACCATAGAAGCGGATACCTTTTTCTCTCATGTAGGCTTCTAGCAAATAACTTAAAGTCCTTTTCACATACTCGTGTCGCTCTCCAATCGGAGACATAATTTCCATTACCCCTGATAAATAGGAAAGCCTGACTTCTCGATGGTTTTCTAGCTGGGCTTCTATAGTTTTAAACTGCTCCCAACTAATGCCATATAGAGTTATCAGCTTTTCCTCCTGTGGTGGCGTAGCTTGTTTGTCTGCAACCGAGATAGCCATGGAAGCGATCGCTCCTAAAAATCCAAACCCAAAGCGGCGCAGAAGTACGCAGAACTTTCTTTGCGAACCTTTGCGCTAACCTCTGCGTTAAAAATAAATTCTACTCCCCCAAAGCCGAGTGTAACTGGTTACGAGCTTCCTCTAGAGCTTCTGCGAGCTTATTAGGGTCGCGTCCCCCAGCTTGAGCAAGATTCGGACGCCCACCGCCACCACCGCCGCAAACTTTAGCAATTGCGCCGATAAACTTCCCAGCTTGCAGTCCCTTTTTGTTAATTTCCGGGCTAAAAGCAGCAACAAGGCTGACTTTATCGGGAGCAGGAACTGAGCCGAGAACGACCGCACTTGCACCCAGCTTTTGCTGCAAGCGTTCCGCCGCCGTCTTCAGGGCATCTGGATCGACATCTTCCATTTGAGCAATCAGGATGTTGTAGTCGCCAATAGATTCAGCTTTGGCTAACAACTGGTCAGATTTGGCGATCGCCAGTTCTTGCTTCAGCGCCTCTAGC
This sequence comes from Kastovskya adunca ATA6-11-RM4, assembly GCA_019359445.1. Lineage (GTDB taxonomy): Bacteria > Cyanobacteriota > Cyanobacteriia > Cyanobacteriales > Coleofasciculaceae > Kastovskya > Kastovskya adunca. Next base: position 79,510 of record JAHHHJ010000026.1, read on the forward strand.
TGCTTTTGGCTATTCTTTAGCTCAGTTTGCAGATTCTCAACCCGTTCTGTGAGTTCTTCGGGTTTAGCTTTAAAGCGATCGCTCAAATCCCTAACCACTTTATCGCGCACATTCAAGTAATCCAACACCGCTAATCCTGCCACCGCTTCAATCCGGCGAATCCCGGCGGCAACCCCGGTTTCTGAGACAATCTTAAACACGCCAATTTCAGCCGTATTACCAACATGGGTTCCGCCGCACAGTTCCATTGAGACGCCCGGGAAATCAATCACCCGCACCTCTTCGCCGTACTTTTCGCCAAACATCGCCACAGCCCCTTTTGCTTTGGCTTCAGCGATGGGCATCACTGAGACATCAGCCTCGTGAGCCTCAGCAATCCAGGTATTAACCTGTTCCTCAACCTGCTGAATTTCCTCTGGTGTCAACGGACGCGGACAATGAAAGTCAAAGCGCAAGCGATCGAAGGCAACCAAAGAGCCAGCTTGAGAAATAGAAGGGTCAACAATTTGTTTTAGTGCGGCTTGCAGTAGGTGCGTTGCCGTATGGTTGGCTTGGGCGCGACGACGACAGGCGCGGTCAATTTGCGCCGTTACTGTTGCCCCAAGTTCCAGCGTTCCCCGTTCCACATGACCGGAGTGGACAAACAGGTTATGAGCTTCCTTCTTAACGTCTTCAATTCGGACGAGGAGATCCTCACCGCTCAAGTAACCGCGATCGCCAATTTGTCCCCCCGATTCCGCGTAAAATGGTGTCTGATCCAACACCAACTGTATAGCTGTCCCCGCTTCTGCTAACTGCACCTGCTCACCCTTGGCAATCAGGACAGTCACTTGAGCCGTCGTTGCAGGTAGGGTATAGCCGATAAACTCCGTCGCCGCTACCCCGGAAGCCAGTTCTTCTAGAGAACCTCGCGCCATCAAGTCAATAGTTTCGTGGGATTCCTGAGAACGGCTGATTTGTTCCTCCATTGCTGCCTTAAAGCCAGCCATCTCAACGACAAACCCGTGTTCTTCGGCAATTTCCTGGGTCAGTTCCAACGGGAAGCCGTAGGTGTCGTAGAGGATAAAGGCATCGCGTCCGTCAATTTCTTTTTTCTTTTGCTGCTCAACCCGTTCGATAATTTCTTCCAGGAGCTTTTCGCCCCGTTCCAAGGTTTTGAGAAAGCGAGCTTCCTCCCGTTGCAGTTCGGCTTTAATGGCTTCTGCGCGTTCTTGAACATTGGGATAAGCCGCTTCAGAAAGCGCGATCGCACTTTCGGCAACCTTGGTTGTAAACTCCCCTTCAATGCCAATTAAGCGCCCGTGACGCACCACCCGCCGCAGCAGTCGGCGCAACACGTAACCTCTCCCGGTATTAGATGCCGTAATCCCATCAGCAATCATGTGAACCACTGCCCGGATGTGGTCACCAATCACTTTTAAGGAAACTTTCGTCTTCTCGTCGCTCTCGGCATAGTCAATCCCAGCCACTTCGCTGGCGGTTTTGATAATCGGGAAAATCAGGTCAGTTTCGTAATTATTTGGGACTTTCTGAAGGATTTGCGCCATCCGCTCCAGCCCTAATCCCGTATCAATATTCTTGTTTTTTAGAGGTGTCCGCTTCCCTTCTACATCTTGGTTGTACTGCATGAACACCAAGTTGTAGAACTCAATGAAGCGTGTGTCATCTTCTAGATCAATATTGTCATCGCCCCGTTCGGGGTGGAAGTCGTAGTAGATTTCCGAACAAGGGCCACAAGGGCCCGTAGGGCCAGAAGTCCAGAAATTATCCTCTTCACCCATCCGCTGGATGCGGTGGGAGGGAATGCCAATTTGGTCGCGCCAAATCGCAAAGGCTTCGTCGTCGTCTTTAAAAACGCTCACGACTAGGCGTTCTGGAGGTAAGCCAAAGACTTCTGTGGAGAGTTCCCACGCCCAGGCGATCGCTTGCTCTTTAAAATAGTCCCCAAAGCTGAAGTTACCCAGCATCTCAAAGAAGGTGTGATGCCGTGCGGTGCGTCCGACATTCTCAATGTCGTTGTTGCGGATGCACTTTTGAGAAGTCGTAGCACGGGGAAACTCTGCTTGACGCTGTCCCAAGAAAATCGGTTTAAAGGGTAGCATTCCCGCGATCGTTAGCAGCACCGTCGGGTCTTCTGGCACCAAAGACGCACTCGGCAGCACCTTATGTCCTCGTTGGGCATAGAAGTCGAGGAATTTGGAACGAATTTCACTACCGCTAAGGAACTGGGGAGAAGAAGACATGGGCGTACTAATGGGACTAGGGATTAAGAACTAGGGTTAAGGAGAAGGCTAGGGCAATAAGAGTACCTCTCGCCTGCTTCCCAATTGGACAATTGCAGGTCATTTTCTCTCTATTTTTACATTTGTTTACCCGTTCTTGCTGCCATTCCAACTAGGCGTGACAAGGTTGTTGGCAATCTGGCTTGATTAACGGATGATTAGAAGACTTACGCTTCGTAAAGACACATCAACTTTAGTAAATAGGTACTTGGCAGCTAAGAAGGCTATGCTAATTTGAACATATAGACACCAAGCCAGAGAAAAGACTGGAATCAAACAAAGCCAAGGGTCGCAGTTAGGTGTCGTCGGACTGTAACCCAGCCGCAGGCAAACCAACTAAGCATAGAAATCAGTGGCAAGACGCCTGAAACGATTCATCAGGCAGAGCCAAACCTAACATCTGGACAGATGTGACTATGCGAGGAATCTCGAAAGGTTGCTGCGAGAGATGTAAACCTTAGTGACTTGTAATTTATTAATTGTCGGAAGTTTAATTTGTTCAACACTCAAACTTTTGTCCCTGTAAGGGTCTAGCGTAGGCTAGACCCTTTGACGTTTTTAGGGTAAATAGGGAAAGAGAGGGCAAAAAATTGATAAAACGGTATCGCTCTAAAGTCAGATCAGGAATTCTCTATTTTAATAACATCAATAGTCTAAAAGAGGATGAACGATAGTTTAATAAACAGTAAAATAGAATACTAAACAAGAAAAATTTCGCCTGATTATGACAATGCAATTCAAAGTTCCCAGTATCACCTGTAGTGGCTGTGCAGATACAATTAAACAAGAAATCCTCACCCACGAGTCAGAAGCCCATGTAGACGTAGATGTAGAGGCAAAGACTGTTAGTGTAGACGGAACAAAAGCCTCTGAAGCGTCTATTAAACAAATGATCGTCGCGGTGGGTCATACGGTTGAGTAAAACTTTCGCTCAGAGACGAGTGATTGCCTGACTAATCAGTTGTAGCGTTGGGATGGGTCACACAGACCTGTCCCATAAATTTTAAAATACCAGGAAGTATCAATTCTCTAGCCGTTTTTGAGGCGCTCCTTTTTCCAGCTCTGTAGCTAAGTCGATCAGGAAACGGATGTGGCTAATAGTTGCGGCAATACCTGCTGCACTGATGGGACAGCCGTATCGGGGAAAGTGTTCTTGGGGATGGGTAAAGCGTAGCCATACTTGCCCGTTGATGGCTTTGGTACTGATTTTCCAATCTCGATATTGAGCAGGAATTTTTGCCATTTCAGGCTCAGAAGACTGGGAAGATGAGGGGCAGTGCGGCTGACTGTCTAGTAGCATCATGGCAGGAACGGCTCTTCAGTGAATGTACTTAATAATCCCGTGAAAATACAGGGGTACGGGTGATAAGCTTCGCCAACAAAAGGCGATCGCGGTCAGTAATTTAGGTGATCCAATTCTTAGACTTTTTGTGATCGCACCCTCACTTACCGTGTGAGAAGGATCACTTGTGCTGAAACATCTATTCAAACACAAGTATAGAAAAATTACAGTTGTTGTGAAGATATCTTATCAAAGATAATTGGCAATAAGCGTGTTTAATGGAAAATGAGAATTTTAAAATGAAAATTTTCGATAGTATTCAAGTTTATGACTACTAAAATTTATGTTAATAATGGAATAAATACCTAATGAACTTTATTCAAATACCTATAACCGCTCTTTTGTCGATCTAGACGAGTAGAAACATAGAAATCAGGGTGATCTTGAGCGGCAGGAATAGTTCCAGTGAATCGATTCAAGCCTCAAAAAATTTTGAGAACAGAATTTTTTAACTAAAATCTTATTAGATTGGAAACTCCAAAAATTAAATAATTAGACACAGTTTGTGAAGTAAAGAGGCTATAAAACATTGTAAAAAATGGGATTTTTTTAACGGGAGAATTTTGGCTATCTTTAGCCGTGTTTTCCTCTTGATGTCTGACATTATCATTGCATAGAGCGGTTTTTAGGATTCAAATCTCCTACTTTTGGAAATAGCTTTTATAGCTTTTACAATATTCATCAATAAGCCTTACCCTGGGTTGGACGGCTTTCGGCTTTGTCCTGACTGGGTTCAGCCTTGAGTGATGCGTGCTGATGATTACGCTTTTACCAAAGTGACAAATCAACGATAGTGACGCCAGAAAAACTCTAGTTTTACCAAACTTGTAGCCCTAGTGAAGAGGGGCTTTCGAGATTTGGCTGATAATTATCATGGAATAAGAATACTTTTTTGGTAGAAACCCACTAAAATTGGGAACCCTAGAACAGGGAAGGAGTAATTCATAACCGCTTTAAATTACTCAGGTGAGCAGAGAGCGCTTGGATGGTGGAGAAAGTGCAGGTTTTTTTGAGTACCCATGCCATATCCAGTGTTGCCTTGAATTTTTCAGTTCCTTTATTCATGCCCTCTCCAGGAAGCTCCGTTAAGATAAATTGTGCCAAAGCTGCTGCTAGGGAGATTTAGATGTATAAAGTGCGATTACTGGTGTCATGGTAGATTCTTTTTCCTTCCCGCCGTTCGACTCCCCTGGTTCCACTCTCAAGCAGAAGTTCAAGGGCTCGTTCATGAATTACTCACTAGAGCCTAATCAAATCGGGCGACAGATTACTCAAATTATCCTGACGACCTCAGACCCACAAGCAATGCTATGGCAGATAGCAGAAGCGTTAGGAGAGATTTTTCAGGTTGATGCTTGCTTGATTGTCTTAGGAGTTGGTGTGGCTACCCAACCGCAGACAATTTTATGGCGTGCAGAGGGCGGCTCTGCAATACAACCCCAGGAGCAAACGCAGCTACTCGAACACCCGGCTCTATTAGAGGTTTTGGCAGGGGCCCAACCGATGGCAATTACCAATTTGGAAACTGCCGAAACTTGGTCGGCGGTGGACTGGCGTTGGGGAAAATTACCAGTCAAATCGATTTTAAGAATTGTGACCCGGTTTCAGGGTAAGGCAAATGGATTGATCGTTCTGGGGCGATCGCAAGCTTACGAACGGGTGCATGGAGAACAAGAATCACTGAAAGTCGCCGCCGAATCAGTGGCGATCGCTATTTCCCAAATTCAACTCCAGCAGCAAGTCCGCACAGGCGCTCGCTACCAAAACTTACTAAACCACCTGAGTTTAGCCATTCGTAGCGCCATGAGTTTGGAGCAAGTTCTGCAACTGGCGATCGCCGGAACCGGAGAAGCCCTCCAAAGCGATCTCGCCTTGCTCCTGCTATTGCGCTACACTCACCCCCTATTCCAACGCCGCTCATTGAAAAACTTTCCTAAAACTGAGGTGAGAGTGGCGTGCGAGTGGGAGAGTGGGCTGGGATCACCAGCCGCAGAAACAACGGCTCAAAAACAGTCCCTGTTAAACCACACCTTTTGGCTGTCAGAGTCTCCCTTGTGCCAACAAGCCCTGCAAGCAGCACCCGAACCCGTCATCATTGCTGAGGGGCAAAATCTACCTGAGTTTGGAAATAGCGAAACCTTGGCAATCCTGGACTCGGATGCTATGCCCGCTATGCTGATCGTGCCCCTTCTAGGTTCCCATAGCGGTGGCTCTACACAAGCAACCGTTTTGGGATTCATTGTCTTACAGCAGGGTCAGCCTCGTTTGTGGCAGCCGGATGAATTAGAACTCGTGAAATGGGTAGGGAACCAGGTTAGTACTGCCATTATCCAAAGTCAAACTCTGCGGCAGGTACAATCCCTGGTTGAAGAGCGCACGGCTCAACTGCAACGGAGCTTAGAAGTCCAGGCAAAGTTATACGAAAAAACCCGTCAGCAAATTGATCAACTGCGGCACTTAAATGAGCTGAAGGATGAATTCCTCGCCACGATGAATCATGAGCTGCGGACACCGCTGGCAAAAATGAAGATGGCAATTGAGATGTTACGCAAACCAGAATTCTCAGAACGTCGTGATAAATATTTAGAAATTCTGGAGCAGGCGTGCGCTCAGGAAATTGGTTTAATTACCGAGCTATTGGCACTTCAGGAAATAGAAGCCCAGAAACCTCAGATTCAAGTGCAAAAGGTGAATCTGAAGTTGCTCATTAATGAGTTAGCGCCAGCGTTTGAGAAGAAATGGGTAGATAAAGGCTTGACTCTCGCTACTGACTACTCAGCGCGATCGCTAATCCTCTACACTGACCCCGAAAGCCTAAAGCATATCCTGCTGGAACTTTTGACCAACGCGGGGAAGTATTCTCACCCCAATACTACGGTTTGTCTGAAGGTCGAACATCAAGTCAAGCAACAGGTCAATCAAATGGCTTTGTCTTTAACCAATCTTGGTTCTGGCATTTCGCCCTCAGATATTACACAAATTTTTGAAAAATTCCGTCGGGGTCAAGGTGTTACTCAGCAAGCTGTTCAAGGTACAGGGCTGGGACTCGCTCTCGTTAAGGGTTTGGTACAACACTTGCATGGCACAATTGATGTTAAGAGCGAACCTTGCGAGGATTCAACTTTGTTGTGGCAGACTTGCTTTACGCTGACATTGCCTCAGTTCAAGCCGTCTGAAGGAAGTTAAGTTGTACTGATGAGATAGACGCTGAGGTCAATCAATAAATTTATCGTCTTCTCAAGGTTTTGAAATTTTTATTATCAACAACTACAGAATCAGAATAATTCCGAGTGAGGTGGAGACTCCTCTAACCAATTCCTATGCTCACAAAGGCAGAGCCTAAGCTACAGCGCTGGCAACGATCCAACTATTCCCTGCTGGCACGGCAAAAAGATATTTTTGCCTCAGCCATCAAATTAATGATCTATCTGTGGTGGGATAAGACTGCCGCGAGAAATACTTCAGACCACAGAAATCGCCGTGCTCAGTGGTTAGTGGGAACTTTATTGGATTTGGGCCCGACGTTCATCAAAATCGGACAGTCACTGTCTACGCGTGTCGATCTGCTTCCCCTGGAATATGTGAGGGCATTAGGGCAATTGCAAGACCGGGTGCCAGGGTTTAGTAGTGAGCAAGCGATCGCCATTATTGAAGCAGAACTCGGTGGCTCTCTCTATACCTTCTATCGGGACTTTGACCGCTTTCCCCTTGCTGCGGCTAGTTTAGGACAAGTCCACAAAGCCCGCCTCCATAGTGGGGAAGAGGTTGTTGTCAAAGTCCAACGTCCGGGACTGGCAAAGTTATTTGATTTAGATTTCAAAGTACTCAAGCAACTGGTCAGTTTTGCCGAGCGGTATTTGTCTTGGGCAAAACGATATCAGCTTTCAGCCATTGCTAAAGAGTTTTTCGACCTGCTTTATCAAGAAATCGATTACATCAAAGAAGGTGAAAACGCTGACCGCTTTCGGGGAAACTTTCTTGCTCATCCCCGTGTGATTGTACCGATCATCTACTGGCGCTACACCACCAAAAAGATCCTCACGATGGAGTATGCTCCCGGCATCAAAATTGACGAGCGTCAGACCCTAGAAGCCTGCCACTTAAATCCCAAAGAAATTAACCAACTGGGGATTTGTTGTTACCTCAAGCAGCTTTTACAGGATGGTTTCTTTCAGTCTGACCCTCATCCAGGCAATATGGCAGTTTCTCAAGATGGCAAGCTGATTTTTTATGATTTTGGGACGATGGCAGAAGTGAAGTCCATGGCCCAAGACCAGATGGTGAGGACGTTTTTTGCGGTTCTCAGGAAGGATACTGACGAAGTCATCGATACACTGACTTATATGGGGTTGATTGAACCTGTAGCTGATATGACACCCGTACGACGGGTGATGTCCTTCCTCTTGGATAAATTCACGGAAAAGCCTGTGGATTTGCAAGCGTTCAATCAGATGCGTAGCGAGCTGTATCACATCTTTGAGCAGCAGCCGTTTCGCTTACCCGCGCAGATGACGTTTGTTTTGAAGGCACTTACCACTCTCGATGGCATCGCCAGGACATTAGACCCAGAATATAGCCTGGTCGCCGCCGCCAAGCCCTTTGTTAAAAGCATTACGATTTCACAAGGGAGAGGAAATCTGGTGGGAGAACTGGCACGACAAGCCAGAAACTTCCTTAAATACAAGTTACAGCAGCCTAGTGCAACTGAAGTTTTTCTTAGTCGCTTAGAAGAGCGGATCGAACGGGGCGATTTTCAGGTAAAGGTACGCTCAATGGAAAGCGATCGCACTCTCAAGCGTATCAACCTCGCCGTCAAAAGCCTAATTTACGCCTGCTTGACTGGATTTACCTTACTCTCAGGGACTGTGCTGTTACTAGGTACTTATCACAGTGGAGCGATCGCGGCTTTTGCCTTCTCAGCACTCTGGTTCTTATTCTTACTCCGCTCTTTAATCGATCTAACCGTCAAGGAAAGACTAGATCGTTTAGCAGAGAAATAACGGTTGGAGCAAGTCCATTTGAGCGCTTGGCAATTAAGCTAAATTTTGCCTAATTTTTTCCGTAGCTTTGAGTACGTCTGGCTTACAAGTCGCTACCTACCCTAAAAAAGACATCCCAGTCAGGATTGTGTCGCTGACTGGGATGTCTTTTTTAATACCCCCAAGGGAATTCGAATCCCTGTCGCCTCCGTGAAAGGGAGGTGTCCTAGGCCTCTAGACGATGGGGGCTGGTGTTTCAGACCTTTATAACTATATCTGTTACTTTCTAAGCTGTCAACTACTTGAGCAAAATATTTTTTCTAGAGGAGAGCGAGAATACTAGCGAATGCCTTTACGCCAATCGGCTAAGCGTTGCTGTGCCTTGGCATCCAAGGAATTGAACAAAAAGCGACCCGGAGGCTGTTTTTTCGGTCGGTGCTGACGAAGTGCCCGACGAGCAGTTGCTTCCACTTCAAACCCCAACTGTCGGGCTGACATCCATTCCGCACCATAGCCGATAACGGTGAGCTGCTGCGCTCGGTCTGAGGTGGCGACAATTAAGCGTTGAGCGGTGGGGTAAAAGGTTTTCCGGGATGCACAAAACCTTTCGATGTAGGTGTCTGCTGTCTCTCCAAAAGCCGTATAGCAAATCGAAACATGTACGGTGCAAACTTCGTAACAAGTAGGCTGATCTTGGTACTGGGCGTCAAATACAACCTCAGTCTTAAAGCCTTGAAGGGCACTATAATTTACCAAATCTTCAACCAGGTCACGGCGAGCTGCCTCTAACCCATGGCGATCGCGAGTTTTCTCTAGGTGAGGCAGCGTGCCAATAACGTTGTAGCCGTCAACTAGTAAGACAGCCTGTGGTGAAGAAGGGGGCATTGTTCAAGGCCAAGATTTGAGGAACGGATTTCTTTGTCATTAATCTTAACAGTAACTCAATCTTGGTCTTGCATCAGTCGTTGCTTAAGGCGGGTAGGTTCGCCTTGGTCAACAACTCGCCCCTGTTCTAGTAAAAAAGCACCGTCGCAGAAGTCCAGCTCGTCTAAGCGATGCGTTACCCAAAGCGCCGTCAATCCCCGACTTTTGACTAAACGTCGCACCTGCGCCACCAAATCTAACTGGGTGTCGGGATCGAGTAGGGCAGTGGGTTCATCTAAAAGCAGGACTTCGCACTGACGCGCGATCGCACCTGCAATAGCAATCCGCTGTTTCTGACCGCCACTGAGGGCATAGATCGGGCGTCTTTGTAAGTTTAAAAGATTAACGGCGGTTAAGGCTTCTTCCACCCGCACCCGGACTTGGTTGGGAGAAAGCCGCTCTTCAACCAACCCAAACGCTACGTCTGCTCCAACCGTGGGCATCACCAACTGATGGTCGGGATTTTGAAATACAAAGCCCAGATGCGGCGAGGTCTTGATTTCCCCCGACTGGGCTGGCAATAATCCCGCCAGCAATCGCAGCAACGTCGATTTCCCGCTCCCATTCGTTCCCAAAAGCATCCAAAATTCACCTTTAGGGACATTCAGAGAGCAGGATTGCAAAACGGCTGCGCCGTGCCGCCAGTTAAAGCACAAATCCTTGACTTCAATTCCATTGGCACGGGCATGGTTGGGAGTGATGCTCATTCTGTCAAGGCAAAGAAACCAGGCGGACGTCCGGAAGCAGCACTACCAGATTTCTGAGACATTTGCACCGCGCTGATTTGATCGCTAAGAATGCCGATTTTTTTCTCAGTTTGGCGATCGCAGGTCAGTTCCAGCAACTGAGGATTACCTGACCGCATAGCGGTGGTGATTTCCTGATAAGTTGCTTGAGCCTCTTCCACTGAATTGCGTTGTACAGAAAGGGGGATGGGCGTGTTTTTTAAAGTCAAGTCGATAGTGATCATGCAGTGTCAGCGTTCAGCGTCCTGTGATATCTGTACTTTTATTATCTATCTCAGACAGAACTTAGTGTCCTGTTAAGACAGTCTTCAGTGCTGAGGGAGGAAACCCTGAGCAATTTCTGAGCAATTGTAGAGGTATTCCCACAGGTGAAAACCCTATTGTGTCATTCCTGATCGCATACTGCCCATAAGTGCGGTTGCTTCTCGATCGACAGGGTTCAATTCTGAGAAAATTTTAACTAATCTTAAATATTGAGGTGGAAAACTTGAAATCTTTCACATAATATAAGGATAGACCGTAAAGAAAAGTAAATTTCACTCACATTCCCAGTCATTTTCTGCTCGCTAAGTGCAGTTTGCTGTTGGAGTAGGTGAAGTTTACTATTGCCCTTATATATTTCGGAGAATTTGCTATGACAATAGCAGTTGGACGCGCGCCAGCAGCCAGAGGATGGTTCGACACCCTGGACGACTGGCTCAAACGCGATCGCTTCGTCTTCGTAGGATGGAGCGGACTACTCCTGTTCCCCTGCGCCTA
>JAHHHJ010000027.1 GCA_019359445.1 Kastovskya adunca ATA6-11-RM4
ACTGGTTAGCTATGGCGGTTGCTACTTTGTGGATGGTGTTCTCGGTCGCGGAGGTTGATGCTACTACCTCAGCTCCTCCACTCTTGCCGTTACTGACCCAGGGCATCACTAATACTCATCACACTTCCAGTTCCCCTCCTCGTCAGCTTTCCTGCTTCCTTGTGGGCTTTTTGACTCTTTTAGCTGATTTACTTAATGGTCTTCCACTTTCTTTGGGTCCTTTGTCTGCGACTACAACTGTGACTTTCTTCAACTCCGCTTGATTGTAAAAAACCTACACCTGTGGGGGATGAGTGCCTCCCCCAGACCCCCTGCACAAGGGTTGATTTGTTGTGTGTGATGAATTTTCTTAAATCAGTGCCATTCTACTTAAGTAAGGGCATGGCATGGCAATGCCCCTACGAGAGAATCAACAATTTACACCTAGTCTGCGTCAATCTTGAAATAATTGGTAGAACAATCCTGAGTAGATGCATAAACTCATTGCAACGGCAAGCCGAATCACAGAGACAAAGTGGCTACTGCTGTTACTGCTAGCCGCCGTTATTCTCTGGAGTGTGGGGTTAGGGCAATTGCCGTTGCGTGACTGGGATGAGGGGTATTACGCGATCCTTTCCAGGGACATGTATCGCACAGGTAACTGGCTTTATCTTACTTATTTGGGAAGACCTTTTCTAGAAAAACCACCATTGATGCAGTGGCTGGTTGCCTTCAGTTACCAAATCGGGGGCGTGAACGAATGGACAACTCGTTTACCTGTCGCCTTACTGAGCGCTTGTGGCGTACCTTTGCTTTATCTAGTCGGGCGAGAAGTTTTTTCCCAACGTTTACCTGCTCTATTTGCCGCGTTGGTTTATCTAACGCTATTGCCAGTCGTGCGTCACGGGCGTCTGGCGATGATGGATGGGATATCGATTACGTTTTTCTTGGTGGTGTTGTTGTGTCTCTTGAAGGCACGTCACAATCGACTGTGGGCGTTTGGGGCTGGCATTTTCCTGGGGCTGATTGCCCTGACGAAGGGTGTGCTGGTGCTGTTGCTGGGAGCGATCGCGGCGGTGTTTTTGCTCTGCAATCGGCAATTGGCGTTACTAAAAAGTCTGGCGTTTTGGGGAGGAATGCTACTAGGAGCGGGGATGGCGATCGCTTGGTATGCCGCCCAGTGGCATCATTACGGCGCAAACTTCTTGCAGGTGCATTTTCAGGTACATGGCTTTGAGCGGATTTCACAATCAGTACACGGTAATACAGGCCCTCCCTGGTACTATCTTTTGGAATTGCTGAAGTATAGTTTGCCCTGGCTGTTGTTTTTGCCGGGAGGGTTATATCTGGCGTGGCAAAAACGTCACACGGCTTGGGGGGCGTTGATACTGGTTGGCGCGATCGGTTACTTGGGTGCAGTCTCTCTGATGGGAACCAAGCTTCCCTGGTACATCATGCCCCTATATCCTTTTTTTGCCTTAGCGGTGGGGGCGAATCTTGCCCAAATTTGGCAGCATCGCCTGCGTTATCCCTTGTTTTTTGCGACGGTGTTAGGGCTTTTGGCGATCGCCTCTTTAGGTGGTGCAGTCTACTTTATCCTGGCAGAGCCGGAGATTGTTTTAATTGTCATGAGTATAGTTCTGGCACTCACCTTTGGTTTTGCCGCGTGGCAAATTAAACAGCGCGATCGCCAATTTATTCCCATTCTCTTTGTCGGGTTATACTGCGCCTTTGGATTACTGATGGTGTCAAACTCCTGGATTTGGGAGTTAAACGAAGCCTTCCCCGTCAAGCCTGTAGCTGCGTTAATCCAAACTCACACCGCACCGGGAGATGTCGTCTATACATCCTTTGGCTATGGGCGTCCAAGTTTAGATTTTTATAGCGATCGCCGAGTCATTCCTGCTGATACAGCACAAATGCAACAACTCTGGGCTAGCCAACCTTACCTACTTTTAGATCAATCCACATTGACGGCTTTGCAGTTACCCAATCCTGTCTCTCTGGGTACAGCAGGAGATTTTACACTGGTTACCCCTCAATCCAAAGCAAATTTGTCACCGTTATATCCCCCCTAGGGATTTTTTTCTTGCCCCGGAGATCCCCCCAGCCAGGGTTAAAAAGTAGGGAGAATTCAGTTAAAGCCCCGTCTTGATGCTTCCTGACGCGGAGGAACTGGAGTCAAAGTCCCCCTTTTTAAGGGGGATTTAGGGGGATCTAAACCTAACTACTTTCAAGAGAACTTCCAAACTTCTACTCGCGGCTGAAACGATCGGATTTATTCAATTGAAAATACAATAAAAACGTAATCAAGGCACAAATTCCACTAATAACTTGCCCCGCTCGTTCTACTCCCCCTGCTGCTAATTTTACGTTAACCTCCTGTTCGCCTTTAGGCACTGTAATATTTAACAATCCTGTAATTTCCGAAGGATTTGTTGGCAGAGTAACAGATTGCCCCTTTAGTTTAGCCGTCCATCCTGGATAGTAAAATTGACGCAAAGTTAAGACAGCATCAGTGTTAGTACTTGTTTGCACAATAATGGATCTAGGCGACCACTGCTTAACAGCTACGCTACCTTCTCCAGTGCTGATTTGTGCTGGCGGTAAATTTCTTCCTAATTGCCGAATTATGCTGGCATTATCGAACAGTCCGGCTGTCACCCATTTTGGCTTATATTCTGAGGCATCTCGACTCATCATTATCAATGTTTCAGAGTCGAATACTAGTGGTTTTGTGTAGGTATAAGTGACAACAAAACCGCTAGCTAGCAAGATTATTAACAGTGCAAATCCTACGGCTGACGACCTTTGAGAAAGTAGCTTTAAAGGATGTTTGACTGAATCAATTCCTAAAGCCAAGAGTGCTGTTATTGCTAGAGTCGTCGCTACGTTAAACCGCCAAGGAAACTGAATTTTTTGGATAATTAAGAGTTGCTGCCAGATCAGGTGGCTCAAAGGAGTGGTCATCAGAAAAGATACTCCTGCCACGGTTAGCCAAAATACAACCTCTCGTTTTACAGATAATTTAGGATTATTTTGAGAAGTGAGCAAAGCACAGACAGCTAAACCAATTTGCAATATTAAGGTAAAGGATAAGTAATTCCGTAAAGATACTGCACCAGTTTTATTGATTGTGAATAAGAAACTATTGGCAAAATAGAAGTAAGGTCTGCTAGCAATATCTTTGATGGCAACATAGTCTTGCATCAGTAGGGCGGGCAATAGATAAATGGCTGCCAAACCAATCCCTAACACCATTGCCAATCCCCCATAAATTACAGCGTCTTTAAGTCGCCGTCGCTTGGTGATTACTAAGATATAACAAGGAAAAATTGGAGAAAAAATCAGAGTTGTGGGCAGGTGGGTCATAATTAGCAAGGCGTAGCTAATCGCCAATCCGGGAATGGCTAATTTTTGACCTTTGCTGATTTTTTGACTGAAGTACAAAATCAAGGGCATCCAGACAAAAGCCCAGTATTCTGTGAAGGCAAAGCGGATGTACAAATCTATAACTAAATGGTATGGCAATGCCATATAAACCAAAGCAGCGAGCAATGCAGCTCTGTTGGTGGTGGTAATTGTTCCTAGCCAGAAATACGCGGCAATTCCAGAGGCGATGAGGGAGAGGGAGGCAGAGAAACAGAGGGGAAACCACACTTCTGGGGTGTTAAAAGCTAGGGGATGAAAAAAACTGGTGATGTAGTAAGGAATGGGGGCATAAAAGAAAAATGTGGGGCTTCCTAAGCCGGAATTCATGTCTTGCAGCCAGCGGGGGTAGAAGTCTCCTTGCCAAAATTGTTCGGCAAAATATTGTGCCCAGTTTAAGTGAAAGAGAATGTCATGGGCATCGAAGACATTATAAAAAAAGGTAGGGAGAGTTAAAATTAGACCGACAACAGCGATCGCTAAAATATGCAGCTGATTGATACCGCTTTCGGTTCGGATGAGTCTACTTATTTTCACGAGATATTACCCTGATTAACAGTGCAGAGAGTGTCAAGACTTTGCAGGCAATGTTTCTACAGGTTCTGAATCCTGAGAATTGAAGTAAAATACCCCAGGGCTGCGTACCCCTATAGGGGATGCTTTTTCTAATCCTGGGGAGTTTCGCCTACTATAAACTCGGTGGACAGTTTATGCACAAATTGTGTGCTCTGGGCTACCAGAAAGCTGTATCTATAGCAGCAATTAGTAATAGCAACGGGAATCGCGACTGATGAGTTCGGTTCTACGACCCCGAAAAGTGCAGCAGGAACGATAGGCTCATAATCAGACAAGGCAGATTGGAAAAGGACTGCATTTGCTGTTGAAGGGGTAGATTCAGTTGTGCAAGTAAAGTGGTTATTACCGACTCTGAGTGAAGTGTTAGCCCATCAGGAACAGGCGGCGGCGAACATTGGTGTGTCTTCAGAAAACGCGGTAATTGAAAAAAATGAGGCTGTAAGTTCCCAAAAACGGGAGTTAAAGGCGCGTGTCAAGGCGCAGAGAGAATGGTCGGGCGCGATCGCGGCGTTGGAACAGTTACTATTACAAGAATTAGCTATTGCGCCTCAGGGCAATCACGGATTAATTTTATCAGGGCCGGTGCCTGTATTTAGCCATCAGGCGGTGCTTTCTGGCTTCCAGACGGGAATTTTTACTAAGGAAACGTTTGAGACGCTGGCTTTGATGCCGTTTCAGCTTTCCCCTGCACCTGCTGGAAAAATGGAGCAAGTGAGGGAAGTTGCGGATGAATTGCCGTTATTGAAGGGAGATCCCCTAGCAGATGAGCAATTTTGTCTAGTTTTCACCCACAGCTTTAGTTTTGTGATGGCGGTGGGAGAAGATAGCCAGGGCGTGAGCGCGTTTCGGTTCTCTTTTGATCCGCAAGTGGTGGAACAGGCTTGGGTAGCTTTGCGCCTGCGGCTGGTGGTGACTCGCCCTCAACAGTTGTGTCAACTAGAAGCGATGGTGGCAAAGTCCGCACCGAGAATGCCGGATTACCGAACTGTGATGGAATTTAGCCGCCAGTTGCTGAAGCATTTGCCGGAACTACCGGAGGCTGAGGAGATTCCGGAGTCTTTTGATGGGGCGGTGGAATTGTCTAGTGGGGAGAATAAGCGATCGCCATCTGCTAATCCTTTCAATCATAGCGATCGCCAGTGGCAACCTTTAGCTAAAACTGATGAGTTGAGACTTAGCAAAGTTTCCGCATCTGGTAACTCTACTAGCTCGGATGTGGAGCTGCTGCAAGCCCTGACGCACGAAGTCCGCACGCCGTTGACGACGATTCAGACGTTGACGAAACTGCTGCTGAAGCGTCGTGATCTTGCTCCAGAGGTGATCCGGCGTCTGGAAATCATTGATCGCGAGTGTACTGAACAAATCAACCGCATGGAGTTGATTTTCCGGGCGGCGGAACTAGAAATGGCGGCGGCGAAGCCAGCTTCGATGAGCCTGACTTCTATGTCACTTTCCCAAATCCTCCACCACAGCATCCCCCACTGGCAAAAGCAAGCAGAACGCCGCAACCTGACGATTGATTTTGCTTTACCCCAAAAGATGCCGACGGTGGTGAGTAATCCTAGGATGTTGGAGCAGGTGCTGACGGGTTTGATGGAAAACTTTACCCGCAGTCTACCCGCCGGAAGTCATATCAAGATCGAAGTCTCTCCCGCCGGAGAACAGTTAAAGCTGCAACTCCAGTCTCAGCCTTGTGCTGAAAAGGCGGGTCATACTTCCTACACGGAAGGCGATCGCTCTCCTCTAAAATCTATTGGTCAGTTGTTGATGTTCCAGCCGGAAACTGGCTGTCTGAGCCTCAATCTGAATGTGACTAAAAATCTCTTTCAAGCATTGGGTGGCAAGTTAATCGTCAGACAGCGTCCGCAGCAAGGGGAGGTGATGACGATCTTCTTACCGTTGGAGGTGAGTCAGGATGATGTTTACGGTCAACAAGAAATATTTTTGCAGGAATGCTAATTCTTGATTTGGCTCTCTTGACGCTGGCAGATTTGTGGGGCTTTTAGTTGGGGCTAATTTTTACAGTGGCGGGTTGAGAGATCGCTGTTTCTATCCCTAATAGGGATTAGTGAAAGTTGAAACTTGGGAATTAGAACTCTGTTTCTACTTTCTCTTACACACGGTTTCAATCCCTAATAGGGATTAGTGAAAGTTGAAACTAGTAGCGCTCGGTTTGTCTCTGCCAACTCATCGTTTCAATCCCTAATAGGGATTAGTGAAAGTTGAAACTTTAAGATGTTTAAATTAGTTCGAGGTTGAAATGAGTTTCAATCCCTAATAGGGATTAGTGAAAGTTGAAACTAGGGTGGACTATCTACTTCGGTTCGCCTTCCTCAGTTTCAATCCCTAATAGGGATTAGTGAAAGTTGAAACTTGAGAGCGATTATTAAATCCGGTTGGTCAGCTAAGTTTCAATCCCTAATAGGGATTAGTGAAAGTTGAAACCGGTACAAGTACAAAGAGGCTGGAGGAGCAGATTTCGTTTCAATCCCTAATAGGGATTAGTGAAAGTTGAAACCGCACCACATCTGAGAAGATATCTAAGGGGTTCTTGTTTCAATCCCTAATAGGGATTAGTGAAAGTTGAAACCCTTGGGAATGGTGATCATGGTGTCATCCTGGGTGTTTCAATCCCTAATAGGGATTAGTGAAAGTTGAAACCCAACCCCTAGAGCCTATATGAATGATATCTGGAAGTTTCAATCCCTAATAGGGATTAGTGAAAGTTGAAACTTTGCTTAGTTTTTTTAGTACTAGGATATCGCTCTGTTTCAATCCCTAATAGGGATTAGTGAAAGTTGAAACGGAAAATCCATACGGCTAAGTCAATAGGCAAAGAGTTTCAATCCCTAATAGGGATTAGTGAAAGTTGAAACTCATCGCCGCCGCCCGTGACAGTTTCGATCCACGAGGCAGGTTTCAATCCCTAATAGGGATTAGTGAAAGTTGAAACTTGAAACTGGCACAGCCACCAAGGCTGAGGTGAAGTTGTTTCAATCCCTAATAGGGATTAGTGAAAGTTGAAACGGTAAATTCCGTTTTGTACTGAAATCTAGGGTACTGTTTCAATCCCTAATAGGGATTAGTGAAAGTTGAAACCCCAGACCCTTGGAAGATTCGACATCCTCCTTGACGGGTTTCAATCCCTAATAGGGATTAGTGAAAGTTGAAACGAGGGGCACAGTACCCGCTACGCTGGAACGCCGTAAGGTTTCAATCCCTAATAGGGATTAGTGAAAGTTGAAACAGAGACAAACACGCGCTTCTGACTAATGTGCAAGTTTCAATCCCTAATAGGGATTAGTGAAAGTTGAAACTCTTCCACAACGCGCCGCGCCGACTGCATCTAAAAGTTTCAATCCCTAATAGGGATTAGTGAAAGTTGAAACTCAAAAGGCGTCGGCGGCTCAAGCTGGAATTAGCGGGCTGTTTCAATCCCTAATAGGGATTAGTGAAAGTTGAAACTCGTTCTTCTAAGCGATCGCCTACGATGCCTTTTGTTTCAATCCCTAATAGGGATTAGTGAAAGTTGAAACTTTCAGGCTCAAACCAATACACTTAGATTAATTAAGTTTCAATCCCTAATAGGGATTAGTGAAAGTTGAAACAAGCCGCCATCTTGGAGGTGAGGTAATGGGAATTAGTTTCAATCCCTAATAGGGATTAGTGAAAGTTGAAACCCAATAGAGACGATAGAAGTAGGAGATCTACTTTTGTTTCAATCCCTAATAGGGATTAGTGAAAGTTGAAACTTGATACAAGGAGCATTCACCGAGCCGAAACAGATTGCAGTTTCAATCCCTAATAGGGATTAGTGAAAGTTGAAACGCTTCGGCGGCAAGTTTGCTAAACGCCGCTTAGTGTTTCAATCCCTATTAGGGATTAGTGAAAGTTGAAACAAATAATGCTCGGCAGCTGGGGCAACCAGGTAGCGATGTTTCAATCCCTAATAGGGATTAGTGAAAGTTGAAACCCACTCCAGGCTTACAAACAGAGGGCGTTCCGGGAGTCTTTTGTTTCAATCCCTAATAGGGATTAGTGAAAGTTGAAACGGCGATCAATGGGGGGTAGGTCTTCTTCCTGGCAGTTTCAATCCCTAATAGGGATTAGTGAAAGTTGAAACGGGAAAGCCAATCAGTTCACCTGCGGGCTGATCGGGTTTCAATCCCTAATAGGGATTAGTGAAAGTTGAAACATAGTTCCTTTGGGTGATCGCGTTCGATTTAAGGGATCGCGTTTCAATCCCTAATAGGGATTAGTGAAAGTTGAAACAAGCTAAGTATCAGATTTGGAAGAGCAAGCAATAAGGTTTCAATCCCTAATAGGGATTAGTGAAAGTTGAAACGTTATCTTGAGCAGGTTTATGAATCTGCCCGTGGCTTTCGTTTCAATCCCTAATAGGGATTAGTGAAAGTTGAAACTCTTTTTGAGGATTCTAATGTCTTCTTAGAATCGGTTTCAATCCCTAATAGGGATTAGTGAAAGTTGAAACGTTATCGGGCAACTCGTTCCCGGATTGAATCTATTGGGCGTGTTTCAATCCCTAATAGGGATTAGTGAAAGTTGAAACTTGAGCAGGGAAAGATTCCCTCTCCAAAAAGCCTGTTTCAATCCCTAATAGGGATTAGTGAAAGTTGAAACTTCCCTGCGGAGGGCTGGCGCGCCTTTGGTTGCCGTTTCAATCCCTAATAGGGATTAGTGAAAGTTGAAACATGACCGCACAACAACTCTTAGACGCTTACAACAAAGGAGGTTTCAATCCCTAATAGGGATTAGTGAAAGTTGAAACATACTTCTAGTACTTCCTCTGTTGAGGCTGTCATGTTTCAATCCCTAATAGGGATTAGTGAAAGTTGAAACTGCGGCAGCCTGAAAAGCTTACTGTATTCAATTTTCGAGGTGCGGTTGCGCGGAATAAAGGAATTATAGCATTAGAAATAAAGAACAGAGCAAAAATTGCAAATCGCTTTTGGCAAAAGTGCTTGCAGAATAATCTTTTCAGCCTTTGCGCGGATCGACTGCCCCGCTTCGTGCTGCCAAATCCTTGTAACAAAAGGGATGAAGCCATTTTAAAACGCGATCGCTCCCCAACACCTACCCATCCGCGCCCAGAGAAGACACAGCAACAGGCAACAGCACCTTAAAATTAGACCCCTCACCCAGACGACTCGTAACAGAAATCGAGCCGCCACAACGCAGCAGCAATTGCTGCACAATCGTCAAACCCAACCCCGCCCCAGCCTCTTCCCCAGTTACAGAACGTCCGCGATAAAAGCTGCTAAAAATTTTCGGCAAATCATTAGGCGCAATCCCAATCCCCGTATCAGTAAAAGCTAGCTGCACATAATCCCCCTGAACACTCGCTTTTACCCGCACCTGACCGCCAGGGGGAGTAAACTTCAGAGTATTGTTGAGCAGATTAATCACAATTTGCCGCAACCAAGTCTCCCGACAAGACACCATTGGCAACCCCGCCGGAATCGTGTAACCGAACTGGATGCCTTGTTCTTCCGCCAAGGGTTGATAAGTACTGACAATGCCAGGAACAATATCTGCTAGCTGCACAGGGGAAGACGCGGCTTCCTGGGATAATCGTTCTAAATAGACCAATTCCAAAAACCCGGCAATCAAAGAATTTTGGCGATCGCATTCGCTATGCAGCAACTGCATATAACGCTGACGCTGGGCGGGTTTCAAATTTGGCGAATCCAGCAGCCGCAGCGCCGTCTTCATGTGGGTTAGCGGCGTCCGCAATTCCTGAGCAACACTCTTCAAAAACTCATCCTTCAGCAAAGACTCATTCCCCTTCTCTGTGGCTGATGCCCTAAGCAGCATTCCCTCCTCAGAGGGGGAAGGGTCGCTACCCGATAGAGATCTGCCCTTGGGCCTACCGCCTGCGGCTCCATTCCCGATCTCCTCGCGGTGCTGCAACTGCTTCACTAGAAGCTGCGTCAGTAAAGTCGGGTCAGGAGACGGGGGCCAAGAAAATTGTAAGTCCCCATCTGCCAGCAACTCATCTGGGGTCGTATCCGTCACCACAATCGTCTCTTTTATCCCCTCCAACACCCGTTGAATGACAGGGCGGTTAAAGGCAAACACAGTCGGCTGAAGACTGGCTTCCTGGTGCGAACTCGTCTCAGCAGCAGGGAGTTTAGGAAGCTGCCGTTGAGTCAAAACCACACTGCACAACTGGTCTGACAACATCAAGATAAAATTTTCCCGCCGCAGTTGACTACCTGCTGCCAACTGCACCAGCGCCACCTCGCAGTTGTCACCATCAGCCCCCCCCTGACTCGTTGCAGCCAGTACCGCCTCTGGGTCATCCCCAAAGCAGTAACACAGGTAAATGGTTTGAGGAATACCAACTTGCTGTCGGTATCGATGGATTTCTTCCCACCAGGCATCCCCCGGCGGCAACTTCACCCACAGCTTCGCCGGGACTTGTTGCTCGATCAAGACATCAACCAATGAGCCTACTAAAGACTTAAGAGTAGCAGGACTGGCAGCAAGCGCCTGCGGCGGTGCGGGGGCGTCTAACGCCAATTGATAAAGAGATAGATCCGGAGTTGGTGGCGGATTCATGGCGATTAGCGAGTAGCAAGCACGCTATTAATAGGTTTTTCCTGTATTCTTTATGCCCACGCTCGGATCTAGATAGTTAGAGAAACGGGGCAACTAGTCCTGAGCCTCACTAAATTGTAAAGGGGAAACCCACTTTTTCTGCCCTAAGCCCATTAGACCTCTTGCAAAAATGTACCAGACCCCTCCCCAACCCTCCCCTTAGTAAGGGGGCAAGATTTCAAGTCTCCCCCCTTACTAAGGGGGGATTAAGGGGGGTCTATTCGACTTATGCAAGAGGTCTATTTTTGCAGGGCTTGCCGCAATGGGCCATCAGGTAAAAATTCGGGGTTCAAAGGCTCGCCTTGTTTAACTCGTTCTAAGGCTTCAAAGAAGGCTCTCACACCCGCCGAGGGGCTATCAGGATGATCCATGATGCCCGTACCCGCATTTAGGATGACATCTTGCCCGTAGTCTGCGAGGGCTTGGGGAACCACGCCGGGGTGAATACCAGCCGAAGGAACGGGGAAAACGTTGCGCGATCGCAAACTATCCCGAATCCGCATCTCTTCAGTAGCATCAAAGGGCAAGCTGCCGTAATGAGCCGGATACAACACCGCATCTGCCCCGGCATGGGCCATCAAGCTTCCCAATACCACGGAGTACGCCAGCCCATGTTCCGGAGCCGCACACATCGCTCCAGCTAAAGCAGGATGGGCAAAAATCGGCACGTCAATTTCTGAGTCTGCCGCCAAGGCTTCCAGCACAGAGAAGCCGTAGGTCAGGACATTCAGCAGCAGCGCATTTGCCCCTTCCCGTACCAAAAGACGGGCTTTTTCAACTAATTGAGTTGCCGAACCTGTGACATTGACGGCATAAAGTACCGTGCGCCCAGTTTGTTGCTTTACCTCCTCCATTACCCGCCGACAAGCTTCTAGGCGTTTTAAGGTGGGGGCAACTTCTAAGTCACCCAGAATCTCATCGTCTTTAATGATGTCCAACCCTGCATGAGCCACCTGCTCAAAAATGTCAGCATGATCGGCAGCAGACAGTCCCAAAGCGGGTTTGAAAATTGCCATAATCAGGGGGCGATCGCTTACTCCCAGGCGTTGCCGAATCCCCGTCATTCCCACTTTTGCACGGGTGCCGTAGTTTTCCGGAAGGCGTAGGGCGATTACCTTTGCTGCCCCTGCCATTGAGTATTTACCGAAAATCATCGTCAGCAGACTAGGAATGTCATTTTCTACGTTGATTTCCGGGAAGCGCACCGTGGCGATGCTAGAGCCGTTTGATGTCGTGACTACCCCGACAACTTCAGCTAAATGCGATCGCAACACCTCCTCACGATCCGCAAAACGCGCATCCCAAGTCCCTGCTGTTTGCCCAATCGCAATTACTTTCGCTTGTTTTTCCCCATCAACACCCGGCGGGAAACGGTAGTCAACTTCAATCATCACGCTCAAGAATTAAAATCACTGAATAAAATTTAAGGCACTTTTAAAAACTGTTTTCACTAGACCTCTTGCAAAAATGTACCAGACCCCTCCCCAACCCTCCCCTTAGTAAGGGGAGGGGGCAAGATTTCAAGTCTCCCCCCTTACTAAGGGGGGATTAAGGGGGGTCTATTCGACTTATGCAAGAGGTCTACTGCTATCATTCAGAGGCGATCGCCTCTGAATTTCGACTTCATAAATCATTGAAGACCACTATACTATTCCACCAACTGCCCTGAGCTTGTAATTAAGCCTTCTGCAATTAATAACTCATTTAATTGCTCGATTAATGTATCGACGTGGTGGAGAATATCTTGATACCCCAAGGACATAGAATTAATTAATCCATGAATGTGTTGTTCCATGTCTTTAGGCAATTTCGGACAAAGCTGCTTGGTTTTTTTGAGTAAGCGTTTTTCTCCCGGATGAGGCACAGCATTGACAGCAAAAATGATATCAAAATAACTGGCTAATAATGCAGCCGTGCGATGATTGATACTCACTAAATCTTCTCGTCTGAGCGCCGATTCAATTTGATGAGTATAGGAAAAAATGTTGCCACGCAAAATAGGATAATTTTTGGCAATGATGGCTTTTTTTAATGGTTCTGGATAGGGATGATTGACCTTTCTTTGTAACTTTTGAAACCAGCCATCAGCATCATACAATGTTACGGAGGTGAGGACGTTCCACCAAAAGCAAGTGGAGTAGCCGACTGACGCTTGGTAGTCTACTAGTACCCGTTCTAGTTGTACTTCAATCCATTGGGGAGAGCGGTACATAATATCAACGCCGCACCCAGTATTAGTGTCAATCCACTCATCACTAGGTTCCCAGAATTGATTGTTGATTTCTACCTGTTGGGCAAAGTGTTTAGCGATCGCCCGACGTTCTTCTAGCAGTACCGCTTCGGTAGCATAAACATAAATATCGTAATCCGAGATATCATCGGCAGCTTGAGTAGTCTGGGAACCTGCTAACACCACGGCAACTACTTGGGGTAGAGCACTGTAGTGGGCGGCGATGGCTTGAGCCACGGGGGGAATCTCTGGAAGAGAACCGAAAGAAAAAGTCATGCGATCGCTTACTTGTTTACTCCGTACCTAAATAACCGCTGGGGAACGAAAGCGTTTTTCTGTCGCTGTGTATTCCGGTACCCAACCTTCCATAGTCGTAAAGTAGCGCACGGTTTTGATGCGTTTGGAGGCTGTCAGGTAAAACCAGTGTTCGGTGTTGGGGGGAACGTTGATGTATTCTTCCGGTTGAACGGTTAATTCCATCTGCTTGCCATCGGGACGCACAAAACCAAAAGTGCCCTCACCCGCAATGATATAGCGGACTTCGGCATCTGTGTGGTAGTGACAGGGGTCAAACTTTGACAGCAACGCATCCAAGTTAGGAAGTTCTGGATGCAGGACGATTAAGTCACGAGACTGATAACCTGCCGTTTGCTTCAACTCCTGGAAATACTCATCTAGGGCTTGCAATACCTGCTCTTTTTCATCGTCGCTCAAGCTATCTTTTGTCAGCAAGTGGCGGACTTCCGGGTTGTCGCCCACGGGCCAGTGCTTGAGGTGAATATTTAGCGGCGCAAGTTCCCGTGCAATCTCTTTTAATTCGGTGTAAGTAGTACCGTCTTCCAGTTGCAAAATTGCCATGATACCCTCTTTGCTCTCGAATTTAAACATTCGCCAGCCCTAAGTCCGGCGTTTCTCCAATGTCTGCAACCTACTAAGCGTCTATTATCTGCCCAGACAATTTGGTCAAACAGCTATTCTAGCGAATGAACTTGCCTAGGGTGGTGGTTTTATTTTGAAGACACAGAAGCGATCGCTCAACTAAATCTGATATTCTCCACCGTTGGTTGTGGAAGATTCTACAAAAGCGAGCCTATAGAAATTGGCGATCGCCTACAACTATATTTCCGTAATATAGTAATCATCTTGCTGAATCTCGCCCGATTGGTCTTGATTGATACAACCTGGTTTCTTGGCATACTGACAAACCCGCGCCCATAGTCTGGCTTTTGTACCTGGAGATCCGGAAGAAAATATCACCGTATCTTCTCCAACTATCTTGACTCCGCAGGCAGGACAAACTCTTGTTCCGGTTTCAGGCATGATTATTTAACAACTTCGCTTGTGGTGGTCAACGTCAGTTAAACGGTTTACCTCCTCTCGCCCCCGTGCCAACTCTGTCTTATACCAATTCTCTCAATGCTTGCTACAGATACTTTTCTGGCTCCCCTCTTTTAACTCTGTTGGGGGGAATCTAGGTGTAGCCTCTTAAAAAGGAAATGGTATCTAAGCGATCAGACGCAACCAATTGAGGCGAGTTTTACGGAATGTATCCGTGGTAACTGTTTGTTGATATTGTCTCTGATCGAGTACCTGAAGTTGAACTGAAAAGAACAATTATTAAACAATCCCATCAATCATCACACGACCTACCGTCACCCTACTTATCGCTGGCTCAACGGAATCTCGACCACAAACTCCGTTCCCTGACCTGGCGTTGAAGTGCAGGTAAGCTGACCCCGATGTTTTTCCACAATAATTTGATAACTGATAGTTAACCCAATACCCGTACCTTTCCCCACTGTTTTCGTTGTAAAAAAGGGATCGAATATGCGGTTTTGTAAATGTTTTGAGATGCCTAACCCATTGTCTGCAATGCTAATTACCGCCTTCGTTCCCTCAAGGAGGCTAGTCCGAATCCAAATCGTAGGAGTATAAGATTGCGGTCTATCTGCCGCCTGCTTTCCTTCCGTAGCCTGTTCGAGAGCGTCAATAGCATTCGCTAACAAATTCATCAACACCTGATTAAGCTGACCAGCGTAGCACTCAGCTAGGGGTAAGTTGCCGTACTCTTTGACAATTTGAATTCCCGCGTCATCTAATTTATTTTTCAGTCGATATTGCAAAATCATCAGGGTACTATTAATGCCCTCATGAATATCAACTAACTTCATTTCCGCTTCATCTAGCCGTGAAAAATTCCGCAAGGACTGGACAATTTCTCGGATGCGGTCAGCTCCCAGCTTCATAGAAGATAGTAATTTAGGCAAGTCTTCAACCAGAAAATCTAGATCCATTGCCTCCCTTTCTTCTACAATTTCTGCTCCGGGGGAAGGATAATGCTTCTGATAGAGATAAAGCAGATTAATTAAATCAGTAATATAGTCGTTGGCATGATTGATGTTGCCATAAATGAAGTTAATCGGGTTATTAATTTCGTGAGCAACTCCAGCTACCATTTGTCCCAGACTCGACATCTTCTCACTTTGAATAAGCTGAGTCTGAGTGCGCTTCAATTCATACACAATCTTTTCTAACTGACTAGTTTGCTGTCTAGAGTGCGATTCAGATTCCTGCAAAGCTATGTTTAATTTAGCCAGTTCTTCGGCTTTCCGCAGAACAATATTGATCAGGGCATTTCTTAGTTCTAGTGCCGCCTCAACTTCACACTTTTTCCAGGGTAACGATTTACAGCGAACTGTTTCTTGCCAAAGGTCAAAGGAGCCGCGAGGCGATAGGCGCACTCCTCCATCACCTGCTATTTCAGCAGATTTGTTAGGGTTTCCCGCCCAATTCAATGTTTGAATAACTTCCGGACGGAACCACAGAACGTAACTATTTTGAGTTTTAGAGATAGAAATGGCGAGGAGACCGCTAGCAATATCTTTGATGTTTGCGGCGTCGGGATAAACACTGGCTAAAGAATTTGTATAAAATACATCCTCCTGCCATTGAGCATTGAGCCATATCATCAAATTTTCTAAATCTTCGCCCTGAGGCACTGCACCAACAACCTGGTAATCCCCCTCAAAACAAAAAACAGCACCCCTAGCACCTACCAAATCTATGAGGTTTGGTTTGTGTTTCACTAATCCGTCAACAAATGATTTTTCTACAGACATGTATTCAAGAATTTTCGCTTGAATAACTTTTAACTCTAGTCTGTAGTCGTAGTCTTCATTTTGTTCTTTAGAAGCCAGTTCTAAAGACATCACTTGCCCAAGAAATTCACAAGCCTTTCGTACTTCATAGGAAACATACTTCGGCGAATGATGATGACAGGCAATTAATCCCCAAAGCTTCTCATCTTTGATTAAAGAAATCGACATTGATGCTCTCACCCCCATGTTTTGCAAGTACTCAACATGAATGGGAGAAACACTTCTTAAAACCGAGAAGCTTAAGTCAATTGGAGCGTTAGTTAGGGGATTATTAGCAGGAGTGATTTCTGCGGGTTGATAGTTGACATCTACAATTAATCTCAGCCAATTTAAACAGTAGAGCCTTCTAGCTTGTTTGGGAACATCGGAGGCAGGATAGTTTAATCCTAAAAAGGGAGTTAAACTTTCTTGCTTATCTTCTGCAATAACCGTGCCATGACCTTCTTCGTTAAAGCGATAGATCATGGTTCGATCGAAACCAGTAATTTTTCTGATTTCCTGAACCATGCTTTGACACAGGTCGTAGAGATTGCAACTACTTTGTAGTTTAGCGACTGACGCCCTCACTAAATCGTAGAAGTTTAAAAATGAAATACTTCCAGGAAAGCGCTCAGGTTCTAGTTCAAGAACTAAAGCACCATTAGAACGGTGGATAATACCATCAAATAGGTAATTTCTCTGGTCTGGAGATTTTAAAACCAGCTTAATTGGGTTCTTCGCTTGCAGATTTTCATCGAATAAACTCTCTTTGATAGAATTTATATGATAATCGTCAAGCAAAGTGTCTAAGTTTTTATTAATTAAATCACTAGTATTTATACCTAAAAAGTCGAAAGTATTGTTGCTGGCTTGGAGAATAGTCAGCTCTGGCTCTTTCAGCACAAGAAGTAACCCATGGGGCTGAATGGAGCCAGGGATATGAATCGGCTCCCGATCGCAATTAGTAAGATCGACTTCTTGGGCTTCCAAAATCCTGCTTTCAATCATTTTTAGGTTCCGCATCAAACCGACTTGACCTTAAATGAAATTATACTAAATTTGGCTAACACTACTTTATTAAGCTTTACAGAAAGAAGAAGTCAAGCTTCCCCTGACTTCCTGTAACTTCCTCTAGCTAATGGTTTTATTATTTTTTTTGACTAAATATTGTTTACGCTTTAGGAGTTAAGCCGAAATAATACTGAAACGTCGTTGAGAGCGCTTGCTTTAGATAATTTATGGATTAACTATGAGAGGAGTATTGCCTAGTATAGAGGTTATTTTTCTTCACTACCTCTGTATTTGTACGATGATTACCTGCTTCTGGGGCGGAGGAAGGTTTGATGAGGGTAATTGCACGGTTACGCTTGGCAGCAAAAAATAGTATTTCCTTTAGAAGACTGATTATTATTCCTTAGCAAATAAACAATTAGTTAAAGGGATAGCTGCGTAGAAAATTTTAAGTTTGTGGAGAAATGTCTCTAGGTTTAAAAAGTAAGTTAGCGGGCTGTATTCTGAGCCTTTTCTCTGGGGATGTCACAATTAGTAGTAATACACTGGTTTGAGCGATCGCCATCGGAACAGAACTTTAGCTATCCCTAGCAGAAAAAGTTACTAAAGGGCGATCGCGCCTGCTAATTTAGGTTTTATAAAAATCAAAAAGTTGTTTTTGATACAGCCCTGTTATAGTTTATAGCCAATCTGACGCAGCGATTCCTTAGGAATCGCTGACCTTACTATATTTATTCATGTCTACCTACTTAGTTTCAGGACTAAACAGCACTAAAATGTAGGCAGAGTTAGTTCTTGGCTCAGACACTATTAGCCTGATTGACTGACAAATCTTTTCGGGTAGGTTGGGTTGAGCAGTGGGGAACCCATGCAGATAACTATTGCTCAACGTCAACAAATCGGTAAATCAAGAGGTGTAGGATTTTTGTCAGTCAATCAGGCACCCTTACCATTCGCAGAAAGTTGAGTTCCTCTGCCTGACAATAAGTGTGTGACTAGCTTATGCCTAGTTACATCGAGTTGTTGAATTTAGTTACCCTCAGAAAAAGAGAGTTCAGCCTCTGATTCTATTGCTTGCTTCTTCTCTTCTTTTTCCTGGATTAACAATCCTCCTAAATGGATAATCGCCAGTATCAGCGCCCCAATTGAGAGAATATAACTGTGCAACGTGTACAGGTGTGCGACGGTGACGGTATTAACGGCTCCCCCACCTGTTAAAATGTCTCGCAGTTGAGAACCAATAAGCGGGATAGCTTCTAAAGTTCCTAACTCAATGGCGAAACGCCAGTATCCAAGTTGCGTCCAGTCGAGGAGCATTGCTGTCCAGCCTAAGGCGATCGCGGTTAAAGTTAATAGAATTCCGCTAATCCAAGCCGTGAGCCAGCTAGGGCGAAATTTCTCCCCAAGAAACATCACCACAATTTCTACTAAAGAGACAGCAATTAACCCATTACCTGCAATCTCATGGAGGCTCTGAATCAGCCAACCATTGGGAATTTCCGATTCGACAATCTTCAGGGAATTGTAAGCTCCACCTGCGGTGGGTTCGTAATAGAAAGAGAGCAGAATTCCTGTGACGGCTGCTATCAAGCTTAAGGAGAGGATCACTACAGACAAAATGGTAGCCAGTCGCCGAACTACAAAAGTGTAGGGTAGGTTTTTCATGGCTAGTTCAACCCTGTGAGGGTGAATGTGTATTTGTACTTAGTATAATTCGTCTGCTTCTAAGCAACCTTAAAAATCGTTGGAAAAAAACGCTTGCCGCAAATCTACTCAAAAACACGCTTTGTAGATTCACCGTGGGAAATTCATTTTGAATAATAACGAAGAATTTCTGCCACTGACCAAGCTTGTGCGATCGCTCCTTGGGGTAAATGGGGCCAATCGCCGTCGAAAATTTCGGAAATCGAACCCATACAGGCTTGTTGTTGTAGGTGAGCTAGCAGAGGTTGCCAGTCGAAGGCGATCGCATTTTCAGGAAAAAAGCGCTTTTCACTGGCGATAAAAGGGCCAATCAGCCAACTCCAGACGGTTCCTTGATGGTAGGCGCTGTCACGATGAACGCGATCGCCTGCGTAGTGACCAATATAGTCAGGGTGGGCTGGATCGAGACTCCGCAATCCATAGGGGGTGAGTAGGCGATCGCGTGCTACCGTCAGGACTCGACGCGCCTGTTCTGCCGGAAACCCGCAATGATGCAGCGACAGCGCTAATACGGCATTGGGACGCAGGCGGCTATCTAATTGATCATCCGGGGTAATCACATCAAAGAAATAACCTAAGTCTGCATTCCAAAACTTTTGCAACGAGGTTTTGACCTGCTGTGCTTGTTGCTTATAGCGTCGGGACTGATTCTGCATCCGTACCGCATCCGCACCTGCATCTTTCACTAAGTGTTCCGTCCACTGGATGAGCCAACATAATGCTGAATACCAGAGGGCATTAATTTCTATCGCTTTTCCCCGGCGTGGTGTCACAGGCTCCCCATCAATCACTACATCCATCCAGGTAATGGCAACATTGGGCGCATCCCAAGTCAGCAATCCATCTGAGACATCAACATGAATGTTGTACAACGTTCCCGCCGAAAACCCCTTGTAGATTTGCCGCACTACAGGATATTGCGCGGCTAAAAATTCCCAATCCTGGGTTGCTTCTAAATACAGTCCTAGGACTTCAATCCACCATAACGACGCATCAATACTGTTATAGATAGGTTGTGCCCCTGCGTCTGGAAATGTATTGGGAATCAAACCATTCTGGACAAAACTGCCAAAGGTTTCTAATAGTCCTTTTGCTAAAGGAAAGCGCCCCGTTGCTAACGCCAGTCCTGGTAGAGCAATCAAAGTATCTCGTCCCCAGTCGTTGAACCAGGGATACCCGGCGATTACGGTGGGGCCATTAATTGAGGCGCGGTGAGTAATGAATTGATCGCTGGCGCGTAACAATTGCTGTAAGGCGGGTTTTGGAGAGTGGGGGAACTGGGTAAATAATTGCTGCTGACGCTCCTGTTCGGCTTGTAGTGCTTGCTCAAACTCCCAGTTGTTTAGGTGGGGAAGCGTTGGATTTGGCCATCCTACTCTCGCTTCTAGGGTGAGTTTCTCTTCCGGTTGCAGACTCACGCTTAAATAGCCGGGGCTGTAGAGGTCTTCGCGATCGCCTAATCCGCGCTGATGTTCTTCCGGATAGTAGTAGTTCCCGTACCAAGCCGCTTCCGGTTGATAGTTACCGTTACTCCAGCGCAGTTGCCAAGGAGTTCCGGAAACGGGGGCGATCGTTTGCAGGCAAATTTGCTGCTCTCCGACTAGTTGGGAAAATTGTAACCCCGCTTCTATAGAGTGTTGGTGGTGAAAATTGCGATCGCCAATGATCGGTCGCAGCCGCAGCGTTGCTGTCTCAATACCTTGGTAGTGATACTGAATCAAAATACGATGACAAAATTCACCATGAGCATTGTTGCTTTTTTCTTTCACCCCTTGAGACTCGAATGCATGGGGCATGAGAAGTTGCCGCGTTAATTGCCAGCGATCGCTACCCCAAGTCCAACTCAAAACTGGCTCGATGGTAAAGGAACGCAGCAGTTGATAACCCCACAGGTCAACTTTGCCCCCCTGCCAAAAATTACTGGAAAGCGCCCACACCTCCCCGTTGACTTCTAAGCTGGCATCAAGATGAGAGAGCAATAACGTCCGCTCGACCGGAGGATTCAGCGCCGCTATCAACCAACCGTGATAGGTGCGAGTCCGGGCATCGCCCACCGTTCCGCTGGCAAAACTCCCCAGCCCATTCGTCAGCAGCCATTCCCGCGTGTCTAAATTATCCATATCACTTCATCTTTAACTGTGAATATTAAAAACCTATTTCCCAGATAATTAGCAGGGTGGTACAAGACGTCCATTCATCACCGACTCAGCACTCAGGACTCTCAAGATTATCACGCCTACTCAAAATCGTTATGAGTATGATATAGTGTTAACAGTTCGTAACTACTCAACTGTAACCAGCACAGGTCAGTGCGAGAGAGCAACTGTACCTGGGTGTATAGCAAACGTATACGCTGATAGCATTTAAGGAGAATTATTCATGACCAACCCGACAGAAGGATGTCTCCGGGTAGGCCAAACTGCCCCTGACTTTACTGCAACTGCTGTAGTCGATCAAGAATTCAAAACGATCAAACTGTCTGACTATCGTGGCAAATACGTCGTTTTGTTTTTCTACCCTCTAGACTTCACGTTTGTTTGCCCGACTGAAATTACAGCATTTAGCGATCGCGCTGAAGAATTCAAGGAAGTAGGAACCCAAATCCTAGGAATTTCGGTTGACAGCGAATTCTCACACCTCGCCTGGATTCAGTCCGACCGAAAGTCTGGTGGTGTTGGGGACTTGAACTATCCTTTGGTTTCTGACATCAAAAAAGAAATCAGTACCGCCTACAACGTTCTTGACCCTGAAGCTGGTGTTGCTCTGCGCGGTCTATTCATCATCGATAAAGACGGAATAATTCAGCACTCGACAATCAACAACCTCTCCTTCGGTCGTAACGTCGATGAAACCCTGCGTACCCTGCAAGCCATTCAGTACGTTCAGGCTCACCCCGACGAAGTTTGCCCCGCCGGTTGGCAACCCGGAGACAAAACCATGGTTCCTGACCCCGTTAAGTCCAAGGTTTTCTTCGCCGCTGTGTAATTAACAAGTTAGCTGCGTCGATAACGCCACAGTTGTATATTAACCCCAACACCAAGACTTAGGATTTGTCAAAAAGTGGTGTTGGGGTTAATTTTTATTGATTCAGGAGACTACAACAATGCTGACTTCCACTGACTTTCGGGGTTTACTCAACGAGCGCTTCCTGCGTAACTTCTTTCCCGTACCCGCCACTAACACCCTGAAGCTAGGACAAAAAACAGCGGATTTTGAATTGCCAGACATCACCAATAACCGTCAGGTCAAATTGTCTGACTATCGTGGCAAACAACCGCTGCTGCTTGCTTTTACTCGCATCTTCACAGAAAAGCAATATTGCCCCTTGTGCTACCCCCACATCAAGGCTGTAAATGAGAACTACGAGCGTTTTACAGAAAAAGGGGTGGAAGTGCTAATGATTACAAGTACTGACAAACAGCAAAGTCAACAAATTATCAAAGACCTCGGGCTAAAAATGCCCCTCTTGAGCGACCCAATTTGTAATAGCTTTCAAACCTACGAAGTCGGTCAGGCGTTAGGCGCACCTTTGCCAGCACAGTTTATTCTGGATCGAGAAGGACATCTACGGTTTAAACACCTGTTTTCTTTCCTTTCATCCAATGCAGAGATCGAGACACTGCTAAATGCTATCGATCAATTGTAAGATTTTTGGGATTTACTGATATAAACGTGGTAAATACAGTCAATTGACCCTTCTACAGGAGTTGCTTAGATGGAAGAAACGATCAAGATTCGTGCAGTGGATAGAAACGACTGGAGTACCACACTACAAGGGTTTGGGCCAGAGGAAATTCAACAACTGCTAGCTGTGTATTCTAGCGAACAGGTCGTTGGCACCATTTGTGAATCTGTAGATGGCAAATTTTATGTAAATGGTCTGCCAGAGATGGAGTACTTCTCGCTCCAAGCTGCCGCCGCTTCCCTGTTTAAAGACAAGGAGGGTTAGGGGAACTCTTGATGATGGGGTGATAGGGAGAACTAATTACCTACTTCCTAGTTCATCCTTCACCCTTTTCTTCCCCTATCCTGTATCTGTAGTTGACTCAAACGCGAATAAACCCCTTATAACGTCACTTGCTGTAAGTGGCTGCGAGGACTGAAACTGCGGTTATCGCGGATTTTCTCATAGTATTCTCGCTCAACCGAACTAATATCTTTGGGCGTTGCAATTATAATTCGCACCAATTGGTCACTCCGTTCCCCTTTGGGTCGAGGCCATCCTTTCCCCCGCAGCCGGAGCGACTGTCCAGAACGAATTCCGGCAGGAACATTGACCTTAACCTTACCATCCGGTGTCGGCACTTCAATCGTGGCACCTAGCACCGCTTCATCGGGTGCTACAGGCACTTCGCAAACCAGATTGTCTCCCTCAAACTGGAAGAACGAGTGCGGTTGGAGTTCAACGTTTAAATACAAATTTCCCCGCTGTTGGTTATAGGGATTGAGTTGTCCCTTACCTCGGATACGAATCCGGCTACCCGGTTTAGCACCGGGAGGAATCCGCACATCAATCGCTTCATTACCCAGGTTCAGACGTTTCTGAACACCATGAAAGGCGTCAGAAAAACTCAAGCTAATTGTGGCTTCTTGGTCAGCAGCGACTCCAGCCGCATGGTTGTCAAACCCAGCATAGTCATTGAAGCCACCAAAATCGTTGAATCCAGTCGATCCCTTTGTAGTAGTGCGGTAATTATAAGCCCGTGAGCCGCCTGTGCCAGCAGCGCCTGTGCTAAAGCGACCGAGCAGCTCATTAATGAATTCATCAAAGCTGCCGTACTGACTAAAGTCGAAGTCGCCCATATCGACACCGACACCTGCTCTACCTGCTCCTGCTCCTGACGGCCATCCTTCCCCTGCTTGCTTCCAGTACTGACCAAACTGGTCGTATTTTCGACGTTTGTCAGCATCGGATAAGACTTCATAGGCTTCACTAACTTCCTTGAAACGAGCCTCAGCCTGTTTATCGCCAGGGTTCATGTCAGGGTGGTACTTCCGCGCTAGCCGTCGAAAAGTTTTTTTAATGTCATCGGCACTAGCGCTTTTGTTTACTCCGAGAATAGCGTAGTAGTCTTTGAAGTCGGTTGCAGCCATGAAGCGTATCTCCTGTTGCTTTTAGTTATTAGTTGCTAGTTGTTAGAAAAAACTTAATGTATAGCAGCTAGGCTAACGTGAGGAAAGGAGCCTACTAGCATGAAGCGTTGCTAATTTATAAAACTAACAACCTAACAACCAAAACTTTACTCACATACCTCAACACCACTAAGCGTAACAAAGGAGTCAAGAAGGTTATGTTCGGTTCTTCCTCACAGGGCAAGGTCGCAATTCCCGTACTTAAGGAAGGATGAACGCTAAAGGAGGAATAGTTGGCTGAATATTTGCTAGTTCTCGTGGAGATTAACGCCGACAATTATCTGTGTAGTGAACTAAGTGATCTAGCCCGTCTTGCAAGCTTGGGGGTGTTGTTTGGAGGGAGGCGTGCATTTGCCGGATGATAGTTTCCGGGACAGTGCGCGATCGCTCTTTATTGCGTTCTAGGCAGGTATTGAGGGGAGTGTCTAGCCAGATGCCTGTAATTTTACTAAAGCCTGCGGCACGAGCTAAGGCGATCGCTTCTTGTCGATGAGCCTGAGTAGCATTAGTGGCGTCATAAATTACCCCATTAGTTGCCTGCTTCACCACTTGTCTAAATTGTTGCTGTAGGTGTTCCCTGACAATTTCCCACGCTCCCTGGATACTTTCATCCCCAAATAACTGAGCGCGGATGGTATCAGTAGAAACTAAATGACATCCCGGACGTTCTTCCATCAGTCGTTGCGCTAGAGAAGATTTGCCGCTACCGGGAACTCCAATCAGTAAAGTTAGCTGCCGTTTGCCCATTCTAGTTAGATTTGAATTGTTGATGCACTCTCTTCCATCTCAGCAGAACTCGATCGGCAAAACAACGAGCCTACAACAAAATTACCTGACGCGATGCGTCCGTTATAGTAATAGCCCAACCTACGGCAAAATAAGGAAAACGTCAATACATAAAGTGGAGTGGCTATGTCTAAGCGCAAGAAGCACAATCTCCAATGGATCAAGGAAACTCTAGAGTTAAAAGAAGACCACAACTGGAAATCAAAGCCAGGAACTCGGATCTTTGTGGCAGGGCGAGGAGCGTTGCGCTTTGATGTTCCCAGCAATTGGCATTTTGAACTAGATACAAAGTCGTTCCGGTTTTTAGACAAAGAGCCGCCGAACGATGATTGCCGCTTAGAAGCTTCGTTTAATTTACTACCCCCTGGCAATTGGGCAGATTTTCCGCTGGTTAGGCTATTAAAGCAGACAGTTCGAGATGAAAAGCGCAATGTAGTTGAGCGAGGGGAATTTATTCAATTCAAGCGCCAAACTGCTCGTATTGTTTGGACTCAAATCAAATTTATTGACCCTCAAGAAAACCGCGAAGCTTATTCCCGAATTTGTATTGGGTTAGGTTCTGGAGTTCAATGTCTCATTACTTTTGACTACTGGGTGGACGATGCGGAACGCTTAATCCCCGTCTGGGACACAGTTATGGAATCGTTAGTTTTGGGGCTTTATATCCGCGATCCTCGCACGGGACTTGCATTCCCCGACTAGCTTGTGGGGGATCTAAGCTAGTATCTGCAATTCTAGTCGGGGCGATCGCTCACCGCTCGCTTCATGAATACGTGCCGCTTTTGGCACCATCAAATCCAGAAGAATTGCAAAAGCCAATCAATGTACATCGTTCCTTCAGCCTCAACTAGAGGCGATGAATGAAATCCTGTACATTGACCTTTAATCGCTAGTATCTATTCTTTAATCGCTAAAAGCATCTTTGATGTTCTCAATAGCGCTTTCAACAAAATTCTGTGTGTTGTCTACTGCTTTCTCAGTCCGAGCCGCATCTTTATTTGCTTTTTTCTCGATCCGATCTCTATCTCTCTTGGCTTTGCCCTCAAGAATGCTACCATCGTCATCCGTTGATTGATCAACTCGAGCGGCATTTTTATTGGCAGTTTCTTTAACCTGATCTTTCGTATCTTCGATCAAATTTCTGGAGGAATCAAAAAAATCATCGGCTTTCTCTTGAACTGCACCGTCCGCGTTTGCTGCGGCGATCAAGTTTGCAGCAGGAGCCGCCATTGCTGCGGTGTTCGAGAAAAACGCACCTTGCCAAACGAAGGCGATCGCTGACAGACAAAACACAGTTGTAGCCATCCAGCGTACTACAGTCGAAAGTTGTTTCATAAAATAATTTCCGTTCATAGAATACAATCTCCATGAGATTTAGCCTTCTATTTCTACTTCATCTGGCTCATGGGTCAAATCGTTCCACAGATAGAGGTTTTTCCCTGAAAAATTTTTGAATGAATTCACTATTTTGACAGATTGAACCCGGTGGTTCCTGTATGCGTCAAGCTTGTCCTCCCACACCAATTCCATTTTTATCCGCTAAAAGTAGGGGTGGTTTGTGGGTTCCGTAGAGGCGGACTAGCTCATGAGGATTATTTCTGCTGGGGCGATCGCAAGCACGATTTTAGATGGAGCTACTTATTTTTGCTGTATTGGTAACTTAATGACAAACTCTGTTCCTTCCCCCGGTGTTGAGATGCAAGTTAGCTGACCCTCGTGTTTTTCAACAATAATTGAGTGGGAAATAGATAACCCTAAACCTGTGCCTATACCGATTGGTTTGGTAGTAAAGAAGGGGTCAAAGATGCGTTGCTTCACTTTCTCTGGAATGCCACAGCCATTGTCGGCAATCCGAATTACGACATGAGAAGGATGAATCCCTTCCCCTTCATGCTTGACTTCGGTACGAATCGCGATAAGTCTCGGACAAGAATGCGTTTCTAGTGCATCAATGGCATTACTCAGGAGACTCATAAAGACCTGATTTAACTGACTTGGGTAACACTCCACCAGAGGCAGTGAACCATACTCTTTTCTTAGCTGAATCTCACAATCAGAGGAATGCTTTTTCAATTGATGCTGTAAGAGTAGCAGAGTGCTATCAATGCCTTCATGAATATCAACTGCCTTCCTTTCCGCTTCATCTAGACAGGAAAAATTGCGTAATGAGAGGACAATTTCTTGGATGCGGTTTGCTCCTTCTTTCATCGATGCCAGCAGTTTGGGAAAGTCCGCGCATACAAAATCTAGTTCGATTGCCTCAAGCTCATCTTTGATTTCTGGCAAGGGTTCTGGATAGTGCTTGGAGTAAAGCTGCACTAGGTCTAGTAAACCAGAGGCATATTGACGAGCGTAGGCAACATTGCCGTAGATAAAGCTAATTGGATTATTAATTTCGTGTGCAATTCCTGCAACCATTTGACCCAGACTACTCATTTTTTCATTCTGAATGAGTTGGGCTTGAGTTTGTTTTAGCTGACGCAAGGTTTGCTGAAGTTGTTGGTTTTTAGCTCTCAACTCCCTCTCAGATTGCCGCAGTGCTTCCTCTGCTTGTTTGCGTTCGGAAATGTCGCGCCAGAATATAGAAAGCCCTTCTGCACAGGGATAAGCACGCACCTCAAACCAGCTATTCAAGTATGAATGAAAGATTTCAAAGATAACGGGAATTTGTTGAACGATCGCCTTCTTGTACTCTCGTTCAACTATCGTACCGACAGCTTCAGGAAACACTTCCCAAAAATTTTTCCCTTGCAGTTCTTCCCAAGTGCGCCCGAAAGTTTGTGCCGCTTCTGAGTTGATATAGGTGAACCGCCACTGATGATCCAGCGCAAAAAAGGCATCGGTAATCCGTTCTATGATATTGACAAATTCCTGGTGCGATGACTTCAGAGCCTCTTCAGCTTGCTTGCGAGGCGTAATGTCCGTAATCATTCTCAACACACCAACAAACTGCCCCCGTGCGTCTAAAATCGGCGTAGCCGAGACAATTGCCCACAAATCAGAACCATCTTTGCGGCGGAATTTGAAATCATGTCGTTCGTGAATGCCTCGGCGGCGTCGCTCCACATAGGTTTGTGCTAGCACTTGATTGTTTTCATCCATGAAGTCAAAGAGCGATCGCCCCAGCATTTCCTCCACGGTGTAGCCCAGCATCTCGGCAATCCAACTGTTAGCAAAGGTCGTCTTGCTATCGACATCAAACATCCAAATGCCCTCTGACGCCGTTTCTAAGATCTGGCGATAATGTCTCTCTGATTCCCGCAGTCCCTCCTCCGCTTTCTTACTGTCGGTGATGTCTTCACTAATTCCCAAAAGATACCGGGGTGTACCCGCTTCATCCAGCAAAGGCACTTTTTTTGTACGCATAAACCGTTCGCCACGATGGGGCGTGTTCAACGGCGCTTCTGGGATTTCTACTAACTGACCTCCAGTTAGCACTCGTCGGTCTTTAGCACGTAAGTATTTAGCCTGTTCTCTTGGGAAAAAGTCATAGTCGTTCTTACCCAACACGTCTTCCCTGGAGTAGCCAAACAGCTCTTCACTGGCTTTATTCCAGTACATGACTCGCAGGTCAACAGCATCTTTAATAAACACCCCAAGTGGTAAGTTTTCAACAACAGTATTAAGAAACGCTTGGGTAGACTGCAACTCGACTTCAGCTTGCTTACGTTCTGTAATGTCTAGGATCACCCCATCCATTTCTAAGGGTTGTATTTGTCGTTGCTGTGTCTCGTTCTCATTGTTCTCTCTGAAAATGCCTTGACCTTTGTCATAGACCCAAGCTATCCTGCCATCTGCTCGAACAATCCGATACTCAATGACATAAGGTTGCTTGACTCTAACGCTCTGCCACACAGCCTGCTCAACTCGCGCTCGATCTTGAGGATGAATAATACTGACGAAAGACCGGACGCGATTGTTGATAAAGTCACTCGGACAATAGCCAGAAATCTCTTGAATGGCTTCACTGAGAAACGCCATCGTGCGTAGGGGCGATTTTTGTGATTCTCCATCGTAAATACAGCGGTACACAGCACCCGGAATATTAGCAACTAACGTTCTAAATCGTTCTTCGCTATGTTTCAGCAATGCCTGTGCCTCTCGACATTTGGGGGACTGGGTCAAGCCTAGAAAGTTTGATTGAGTATACATAGTTTTATGAGTCCCCTAGGGCATGGCGAAGCTAATCCAATTCCTGGTCAAGCCCTGTAGTAACGGAAATTCTGAAATTCTAAAGATATTATTTCAGGTTATTGTTAAGTATTTGCAATTGTAAATGTCAGTACCATATAAATAATTTATAGTTTGCATCAACTCCTTACTAAGGAAAGAGCAATTTTTAATTACTTTAGAGAAGGAATAATTTCCGGAGATAGGCGATGCTAGGTGAGCGATCGCCAGCAGGAATGAAGAAAGCGATCGCTCCTGTTGGTTTGATTTGATTAAGAGAGCGATCTGCTGCTTACATCAGCGCTTGGCTATCGCATCTTCATTCCAACAGTGGTTTACCAAGAATTGACTGTCGATCCGCCTGTTCCTGGAACTATTGAAGTACAAACTCTTCAATGGATTGAGTGAGGTTCGATCTGTTACTAATCGCGCAATGGTTGAGCAATTGCAAAACACAGCGCCACTCATCCAGGCGAATCCGAAGCGATCGCTTTAGCGCTGGAAATCAATGCTGACTTGTTACTCATTGATAAGCGTCGTGGTAGAACAGAAGCAAACCGTCTGGGCATCCGGATTACTGGTTTGCTGGGGGTGCTGGTGGAAGCCAAACAGTGATCATTGATTCCTGCTGTTCGACCTTTAATGGATGACCTCATTGCTAAATCCCAGTTTAGAGTTTCTCAAGCTCTGTATAACCAAATTTTGGCAATGGTGGGAGAATCATAAGTCCTAAAAACCTGTTGCTGATGTGCGATCGCGTAACGTCCCAAAGGCGATCGCGCTTCTACATACAGCCAAAACTAATATGAGCGATCGCTCTGTTCACTCATGATTGCGATCGCGCTTTTTTTTATAGCTTCAAGATGAGCATTGTGCCTGTTACGCCTCAACCTTCGCTTCCAGTTTTCATTGCTATATGCGGGACGGCGCTTATACAAGAGATTGGTATGTGGATAGTGCAATTAAATTGGATAGTCGTGTTGGTAGCGAATGATGAGATGTTGGGTTTCCTGCGTCTACTCAACTTAAGGCGATGAGCGATCGTACTTGGGCATCGTAGTGAGCGAGCTATTTGGCAGCGTTGATGTAACCAACCTATGGCTGTTCGTGCAGCTAGTTAATCTCTTCTATATCGAGATTACCTCAGTACGCACACAAATCTGTTTACAGATTCACAGAGCTTATCCATAACACTCCAATGCTATTGATTTATATTTTTATTTATTTCCTCAATACTATTTACCAGCTTCTCTTCAAGAGTTCGATTTCCACGAACTCTAGCGCTCGTCAAAGCTTCTTGATAGCATTCTCGTGCCTCTGAGTATTGTTCTAGCTTAGTATAAACTTCTGCGATAAGCCTAAGAGTTCTCATTTCATCTGAATAATTTCCTAAAGCTTTGCGAATCTTTAGAGCTTGTTGATAGTATTCCATTGCCTTTGTATAGTCTTGATGACGGTCGTACATCTCACCCAGACCTGCGAGAGTGAAGCTTTCACCTCGTTTATCACCAATTTGCCGCTGAATTTTTAACGCCTGCTGATAGCAGTCTTGTGCTTTGGTAAAATTGTTTAAATTGCAATATACCTCGCCTAGATTGCTAAGAACAGTTCCTTGATTGGGTAGATTTTGAATGGATTGCTGCAACATCAAAGCCTGTTGATGATACTCTAAAGCTTTTGCAAACTCATTTTGACGAGAATAGATTAACCCGATATTGTCCAGAATAACACCCTCAGTATCACGAACTCCAGCTTTACTGGCAATAACTAAACCTTTTCGGTAGTATTTCAGTGCTTCTGAGTCATTGCCCAATAAGAAATATAAGTGTCCAATGTTGTTGAGAGTTGAAGCTTGATCGGAAACATGACCAATTTCTTCATAGATATCGAAAGCACAGTGGCAGTACTCCAATGCTTGCTGAAGCTGCCCAAGAAAGTGATGCACTGCTCCCAGATTATTGAGCGTTACTCCTTCACCATGTCGATCCCTCACTTCCCGATGAATTAATAGAGCTTGCTCATAACACTTCAATGCTTCGGAGTATTTACCCTGTTGGTCATACACTCCACCAATGTTATTAATAACTGTAGCTTCTTCTGCACGACAACCTGCTTTCCGAAAGAGCTTTAAAGCTTTTTGATAATATTCCTGTGCTTTTGGGTATTGACCAAGACTGCGATGAACAACACCAATGTTGTTCAGTGTAGAAGCAATGCTTGCTGAATTGCCAATCTTTTTTTCGATACCCAACGCTTCATGATGAAGTTCTAATGCTTTCGCATATTCCCCGATTCCACTGTAAACCTGTCCCATATTGCTTAAGATAGTAGCTCGTTGACTCTTGTCTTTAGTAACAAGAGACAAAACTTGCTGATAATTCGCTAGCGCCTCTCTAGGCTGCCCTAGAGCGTCGTAAACCATACTCATAGCATTAAGAGCGCCAGCTTCACCCTTTTGATTACCAACTTCCCTAGCAATGATGAGGGCGTGATGATAATGCTCTAGTGCAGTTGGATACTCTGCTAGGAAGTAATGTATTGAACCAATGCCACAGATTACATCTCCTTCCATAAGCCGATTCCCAACTTGTCGATAAATTACTAAGGCTTGTTGATAGCTCTCCAGAGCTTTGGAATATCGACCAAGACTACGGTGAGTGCGTCCGATATAGTTGAGAGTCCGCCCTTGGTATTCCAGTTCATTCGCTTGCTGCAAGTACCCCAAGGCTTGATTAAATTTGCTCAAGGCATCTAGATATCTTCCACGTTCATATTGCTCCATGCCTTCTCCTAACGAAACCAATCCCTCTGATCGCTGCATTGATGTTCTACACGATCGCACCAGCCGCCAAATCAACGCTAGTAGCGTTAAAATACCTGTCTTAACCCACTGTAAATGACGCAACATTAGAAATCTCCAGAGATCAGTCTTGGTTTGGTACCTGCTTACTCTGAGTATTCCCAATAAACTGTGTTGAATCTCAAATTAACTGGGATATTCTTTGCACTCCCTGTTGACTCTAATGCTTCTGTGACTACCTAGTAAAAATCCTGACGGTTCGTGTCTACGATGTCGTGCAATAAACCCCCTAGAATACGCCCCAAACCTCTCCGCACGACTCAATAACAAACTCCTGCTCAAACGGGAGGATATGCAATCCGTCTTTTCCTTCTGCGGGGTGCTTACGATGATTTAAGATCCCCGACTTCTCGAAGAAGTTGGGGATCTAATCTGCAAGGTTACTCATCCAGCAAGAGTTGTTTGAAACTAATGCTACTAGGCAATTGACAATCTGCTAAAAACTGCTGATAAGCCAATTCTCCCTCGATAAGCGCTCCAATTAATTCCCTTTTGGGTAGCGTTCCTTTCCGCAATCCAGCATATTCCAAATAACTGGAAAACTCCCATTCTCCAGCCTGCTGCACCAGTCCTGCTTTCACCGGGTTAGATGAATATAGCGTGAGACATTGACCAGATAATCACTTCGGTCAACATGGATACTTTGAAACCGCCCCTGAAATAATACCCCAACCCGATTGAACCGCAGATTAATTGCTTTTGTGTAGGAGAGTGAGAGAGATTTCATTGCATTAGACAGAGTTTCATCTCTCAGGTAAACCAAGAAATGGTAATGATTGGGCATGAGACAGTAAGCAACAACATCTACTCCGTTTGTTGTGAGATGCTGCCTCACTAATCGCAGAAAATAAAGATAGTTCTCACGCTCGAAAAAAATCGCTTGGTGATTGTTCCCCCGATTGTAGATATGGTAAAAGTTCCCGATTTGCAGTGGAATCCGTCTTTGGGGCATGAATACGAGTTGCACAACATCTTTAGTAGTGTTCCCCCAGATCCCCGACTTCTTAAAAAAGTCGGGGATCTCAACCCATCGATAAAGTAAAATTTTCTTTACATCCGCCCTCTGCTCACCCCCTTCACCCCATGCTCTGCGACTACCTGGTACAGATCCTGACGGCTCGTGTCTACGATGTCGCCCAAGAAACGCCCTTAGAATACGCCCCAAACCTATCCGCACGACTCAATAACAAACTCCTGCTCAAGCGGGAGGATATGCAATCCGTCTTTTCCTTCAAGCTGCGGGGTGCTTACAACAAGATGGCGCAACTGCCGCCGGATTTGCTCGCACAGGGCGTCATTGCGGCATCTGCTGGAAACCATGCCCAAGGAGTCGCCCTGGCTGCCCGTCATCTGGGGACGCGATCGCTTATCGTCATGCCAGTTACCACACCCCAGGTAAAGATAGATGCAGTCAAAGCCCGTGGGGGAGAGGTGCTGTTGCATGGGGATACCTACGACGACGCCTATACCTATGCCCGTCAGCTGGAAGCAGAGAAGGGATTAACCTTTATTCATCCCTTTGACGATCCGGATGTGATTGCTGGACAGGGAACGATTGGGATGGAAATTCTGCGGCAATACCAGCAACCGATCCATGCGATTTTTGTGGCGATTGGGGGGGGGGGATTGATTTCTGGGATTGGCGCGTATGTGAAGCGGTTGCGTCCGGAAATCAAGATTATTGGCGTTGAACCCGTCGATGCTGATGCCATGAGTCAATCCCTCAAAGCCGGGAA
The DNA here is from genome assembly GCA_019359445.1 of Kastovskya adunca ATA6-11-RM4. GTDB lineage: Bacteria > Cyanobacteriota > Cyanobacteriia > Cyanobacteriales > Coleofasciculaceae > Kastovskya > Kastovskya adunca. Next base: position 33,373 of record JAHHHJ010000027.1, read on the forward strand.
ACGGGTGCGCTTACCGAATGTGGGTTTATTTGCTGATGGGGTGGCGGTGCGGGAAGTGGGGGAAGAAACCTTCCGCCTGTGTCAGGAATATGTGGATGAAATCATTCTGGTGGATACGGATGCCACTTGTGCGGCGATTAAGGATGTATTTGAGGATACGCGATCGATTTTGGAACCCGCTGGAGCATTAGCGATCGCCGCCGCCAAAGCCTACGCAGAACGAGAGCAAATTGAAGAACAAACGTTAATTGCCGTTGCCTGCGGTGCAAATATGAACTTCGGTCGCCTCCGCTTTGTCGCAGAACGAGCAGAGTTTGGGGAACGCCGCGAAGCCATCTTTGCCGTCACGATTCCGGAAGAACCGGGCAGTCTCCGCAAGTTTTGCGACTGTATGGGCAAACGCAACCTGACGGAGTTTAACTATCGCATTGCCGATGAAAAAGCAGCCCATATTTTTGTGGGGGTGCAAATTCAAAACCGTGCCGACGCCGCAAAGATGGTGGCAAAGTTTGAAGGGTGTGGGTTCAAAACCCTTGACTTAACGGATGACGAACTAACGAAGTTGCACCTGCGGCACATGGTTGGCGGACGTTCTCCCCTCGCCCACCATGAATTGCTCTATCGGTTTGAGTTTCCCGAACGTCCCGGCGCATTGATGAAGTTTGTCGGTTCCATGAGTCCTAACTGGAATATCAGCTTGTTTCACTACCGCAACAATGGTGCAGACTACGGGCGAATTGTTGTGGGAATGCAGGTTCCACCGCACGAGATGGAGGAGTGGCAGGCTTTTCTCGATACTCTTGGCTATCGCTATTGGGATGAGAATAAGAATCCCGCATATAAACTGTTTTTGGGATAGATTTTTTGGGAAAAGGCGATCGCCTCATGGAGTACAAATCGCCACTGCATCAGCTGTTTCTACCTTTGATAGAGTTCTAGCTCTAAAATTCTGTTTACAATTCTTAATGAATGAAATAGCTTAGATAGCTCGGCTTCAAAGCGTTGTCAATTGATCTGCCTGCTTAAAGCTTAAAGAGCATCAGCTAGAAGTTGAGTACACAAGGACATTATGGATTTAGGAATTAGAGGAAAAGTTGCGGTTATTACCGGAGGGGATTCTGGCATTGGTCTAGCAACAGCTAAACTGCTAGCTGCCGAAGGCGTCAAGATTGCCCTGCTCGACAAAACATCTAAAAAGTTGGAGCAAGCGGTTGCAGAAATTCAAAAGATTGGAGAAGCAATCTCAGTTCAAGCAAATCTTGCCGACCTAGAAGAAGTTAAAGCAGCTAAACAACAGATTCTCAACCAGTTTGGAAACGTTCATATTCTGGTAAATGCTGCCGGAATTACGGGAGCGCAGAAAGAATTTCTGGAGCTAACCGATGCTGACTGGTATGAGTCTCTTGATGTAGATTTTATGGCGGCAGTGCGCGTCTGTCGGGCTTTCATTCCGGCTATGCGTGAGGCAGGTTGGGGGCGCATTGTTTTGATTGGTTCAGAAGATGCGGTGCAGCCGTATGTGGAAGAAATGCCCTATTGTGCGGCAAAGGCTGCCATTCTTAATTTTGCCAAGAACCTGTCTAATGCTTATGCCCAGGATGGTATCTTAGTGAACTCTGTTTCCCCTGCCTTCATTGCAACGCCCATGACTGACGCAATGATGGAGCAGCGATCGCAAAAGTTAGGAGTTGATTTTGACAGTGCCATCGATAGCTTTTTAGATGAAAAGCGTCCTCATCTCGTGCTAGATAGACGCGGTAAAGCGCAGGAAGTCGCTTCTGTTATTGCGTTTTTGTGTTCTGAGCAATCTAGCTTTGTGGTTGGCTCCAACTACCGTGTTGATGGCGGCTCTGTGGCAACGGTGCATCAATAAAGCCGCTCTACAGCAGAACTATATCTATTACTATGATCAGTCAAACTTCATCCGCGATCGAGTGGGGTCGCCAAGACAAAGTCCTGGTGTTTCTGCACTACTTTGGGGGTGCAGCGATGAGTTGGCGCTGGGTTGCCGAGCAATTACCGGACTATCGCTGTATTGCCATCAATTTACCTGGATTTGGAAAAGCGCCAGCGATCGCTTCGCCTTCTTTACGCCAATATGCCGATGCTGTCTGTGCAGAACTGGCTGCGCTTAATGTGGAGTCTTATACGTTGATTGGGCATTCGATGGGCGGTAAAATTGCGTTGCAAGTTGCTGCCAAGAGCGAGCGCCCCCCTGAACAAGTTGTTTTGATTGCGCCCTCACCCCCAACCCAAGAACCGATGCCCGATGAGGAAAAACAGCGGTTGCTAAACAATCATCCTAGCCAGTCTAATGCTGAAACAACCCTTAGCAGTGCAACTCAGCGGGCTTTGAGCCAAGAACAGCAGGCTTTGGCGATCGAGACTCATTTGATTGTAGAAGAGACTGCTTGGCGATGGTGGCTACTGGAGGGGATGAACCATTCTATTGCCGATCAGATGCCACAGCTCCAGATGCCAGTGTCAGTGCTTGCCTCTAAAGATGATCCCGTCATCTCTTATAACACCATTGAGAGTGATGTGCTGGGCGTTATTTCTCATGCAAAGCTGATTACTACCCAGGGCGTGGGGCACCTGATACCCTTAGAAGACCCCAACTGGGTCGCTGAACAGTTGCGGCGGCTGTGTTGCAATACTGGGATGGAGCAATAAATAAAGGAATTGCACTGGCTTCTGGAGAAACAAATTTACCCATTAAAACATTTCCGCAAGATGCCCCTACTCAATAGATGACATTTTGAGCGGTCGCTTTTAGCCCGGTGAACCTGCGGCGGCTCATGGGATGGAATCATAGCGGTCGCTATTGGGATGAAAGTAATAGTCTGGCGCATAAATTATTTTTAGGATAATGCGATCGCACATTTGCAATGTTCTTCAACAAAGTAAGGATGTTCTCTTCCACCTCGTCCTAAACAGGAAGTTCTTAAAAACGGTCAAAACCTGAGAAACACTTGTCTATATCCGCTTAAATAACTCAGTTTTTGATTAATTTAAGCTTTTCCTTCCTAAAAATTTTGGCGAAGAAATTTCCTTTTGTCCAAAGTTTAAAAGGGAATCTTATGCAGATTTCGAGCGGTTTTGAAGACCTCAGTACTGGCAGCCCGATTTGCGGTGATGCACTGCCGTCATCCCCGTAGGCTGTATCACCTTGCCATTGTCAATAACCCCATAGACTAACCAATGATCGCCGCAATCCATCCGATTCTTAACCGTGCATTCCAAATAGGCAAGGGCATCATTAATAATCGGACAGCCGTTTGCAGCTTCCTGCGTATCTAAACCCGCAAAACGGTCTTCTCCCGGAGCAAAGGGTTTGAGGAAGTGCCGCCTTACGTTCATCCCTTCCTTCAAAATATTCAAGACAAATTTATCTCCCGTATGAGTCAGAGATTCTACCGCCCGATCCTTGGCTACTGCAATAGTCAAACCAGGGGGATTAAAACTTGCTTGCGTAACCCAAGACGCCAGCATGGCGCTACTCACCTCGCCGCGCTTGGCAGCTAATACGCAAAGCGAACCGACAACTTGCCCCACTGCTTGGGCAGTACGGTCAATTTGGGAGTTACTAACGGGTTGCGAGGGGGTGCGGAATTTCTTGGACTTTTTCAACGACTGAGCAAAATCCGTCCCCGCTTCTTTGCACTGTTGCAGGGTAACATCATCGGGTTTGAACTTGACCCGAATTGTTTCAAAGCCGAGACGATAACCGGCATCTTGGAGTTTGCTTTCAATCTCATCAACCGCTTCCCCACTCCAGCCGTATGAACCAAAAACACCCGCTAATTTGGTTTTAGCAGTCGTGGAGAGGACAATTCCCAAGGCAGTTTGTACTTGGGTCGGCATGTGTCCCCCTAGAGTCGGGGAACCGATGATAAAGCCATCGCATTTTTGCACGGCGGCTTCAATTTCTGCCGGGTCGGTGAATTCACAGTTAATCGTTTCTACGCCGATCCCTGCCTTGGTCATGCCTTTTGCGATCGCCTGCGCCAGCGTTGCCGTATTCCCGTAAGCTGACGCATAAATAAGCGCTACTGTCAAGTCTTGCTCTTTCTGCTGCTGGCTCCATGTCCGATAGTCATGGGTGAGTCGGCTGAGGCTGTAGCGTACAACTGACCCGTGACCGGGAGCATACATCTTGGCTGAGAAAGCCGCCAATTTATCAAGGGCTACTTCCACCTGCCGGGATTGAGCCGCATGGAGGCAATCATAGTAGAAGCGTCGGTCTTCGTCTAAGCGCTTCCAATTTTCATCAAAGACTTGATCAGCGCAGACATGGCAACCAAAGAGTTTATCGGTAAACAGGATACGAGTAGCGGGGTCGTAGGTGCAAAGTCCATCGGGCCAGCGCGGGGTGGGAACAAAGATAAATTGGAGTTGATGAGAGTTACCCAAGTCTAAGGTTTCTTCCGCTCTTGGTATCCAAATCTTTAATAAGTGCTGGTACTCTCTGAAGGCACTTTGCAATGCGATCGCACCCGGTTTAGAGCAAACAAATGTGACTTGTGGCGCTAACTCTAGCAAGGCTTTGAGCGTCACCATCCGGTTCGGGTTAACGTGACCCAAAATTACATAATCCAACTGCTGCAACTCTAAAGACTGTTGCAATTGGTGCAGGAAAGTCTCGGTAAACGACTCACCCGGCGGGTCGATCAGGGCAGTTTTATCAGCTTGAATCAGATAGGAATTGGCAGTGGTGCCGCGTTGCAGGGAGTATTCGACTTCAAATTTGAGTCTATCCCAAGTGCGCGATCGCAAAACGGTAGTATCGGCAGCAGCGATCGAGGCGACTTGAACATCGCGAGGTTTAATATCCAGCATAGTTTTAATTCTCTAGGTAATAGTTTGTCAGAGGTAAATGGTGGAGTTTGAGTAATTTTCCAAACCTTCGATCCACCGTTTCAATCGTGATGTCCTAAACCGTTCGTCCCATTTGTAACGATAGAACTAAGGGGTTGAGAATTTAGATTAGTTGCCGTTTCAGTTGCGTTTGATGAGTTATCTGTCGTCATGAGCTTATTCCTCATCGACAAGTGCTTTTCCGGGTCAACCCTATCAAAGGTTGGTGGAAGCCATACTCGAACAACTAATAGTGCAGCCATAACTAGCAAGAACGCACAGGCGGCTAAAATTTGAATCCAGGAGGTTTCTAGAACTCCCCGCACGATAACTTCTCGCAGAACGGAAACAATAGACACCTCCACCGCTACCCCAATGGAAACTCGTTGCTCTTGTAAGTAAATAATCAACAGTCGGAATAACTCGACTAAAATCAGCAAGAACAGAATATCTGAGGTAACACCTGGGAAATCAAGCGGAGGCAATAGCTCGAAAAACATCTCTCGTAGCTGGATTGCCATCAAGGCGAATAGAGCGATACACAGGGAAATGACAAATAAATCTTGGACGGTTTCCAGGACGCGCACAATACGATTGCGCTTCAACCCTTCGTAGCTGTTACTTGGCGGGTTCGTCAAAGCCTTCTGCATTTGAGATTCCTCTAACCTGTGTCACTAGAATCCAGACTACATTATTTTTACTTATAAGCTGCCTACTGATTAATTGAATTTCTTTATGGTTTTTATCAGCGTTACTCCCGGAGTTCCAACCCACCCTCCCTGAGTAAATGATTTGTGAAGGCGAGATTCCCGACTTCTCTAAGAAGTCGGGAATCTGAACCTCAGACGTTGTAGGGGGAGCATCCCGAATGTGTAAATTGCCCCTCAGACTGGAAGTCTAGGGCTATACAAACTTGCGTCCGCCTGCACTGACTAATACATCTAGTCTGCGGAGGCAGGCTTTGTTTGTGGCTGATACTTTCCCATCTCTGCAATAGGCAGCAACAACTTGCCCTCAATTTGCTCTTTTACCCCGTCTCTCACCGCGCAATTACTATTCAGACAATCAACTAATAAATTATTCACATCATAGTATTGCTGTAGCAAGTGCTTCTGCTGAGTGTCATTAAAATCAAAATCATGAAACTTGTCATGCTTAATCAACACCTCTCTTAATTTCTCAGTCCATGCTTGACCTTGCTTTTGCCACCACACCATAAATTTATTCTCTTTTAATGAGTCTCGTAGTGTTTTTTTAAGATCTTCAATAGCTTTATTTAATTCTGGCTCAAACTCCCGTACAAGAGCGCAGCAAAGGGCATCAGTATGTATAGATACAAAAAACTCAGCCATTTCTTCATCATGAAATTTATCTAAAGCTGTACGGCAACTTTGATCAATATCATGAGCTAACTTAAGAGTAAAGGCTAGAGCAAGGTCAGAGTCAATAATCTTGTCAAACTTATGCTCAAGGTTACGCATAGGAGGAGGTACAAGAGGAACCCAACCAAATTCATTTAAAAAACTAGTTGGGTAATGAATATCAAGACTAAGGGAAAGATAAAAAAAGCGAATGGCTACTCGTTTATAGGTTACATTGACTGAACTTGATTTATCATTTATCCATATCAAGAATCGCTGTAATATCTCATCCTCAGCTACAATTGCATCAGCCTGCCGCTTCATTAACTGCAACAGACAATACAGACAATCTGGTTTTGGCAACATTTCGACTGCCAGCAAAAATACTTCCCGCCAGTGTTTTTCTTTTATATGACTTACTAAACCAGCCCAATCAGCACGATCGCAAAACCATTTCGCTGTGAAATACTCTTGAAACGTCAGGTGAGAGAAAGACCAGAATCCCTGTGCCCGTTCAATCAATAAGCCATGCTGTGCTGCTACAGTATCCAGCACGGCTTCACTATCCTCGGTTGAAATCCCCAGATATTCCGCAATATATCCCTGAAGTTCGCCTTGCTCAAACAATACATATTGCTCTTGCTCGAACTTACGCACAGCCAGATAACTTAGGAGTTTCTTTTTTTCTCCAACCGACAAGTTTCTGTAGGCTTCACTCCCTAATTCCCGCCTGACTCCTCTTTTTTCATCCCACTTTTCCAACAGCAGATTGATTCCCTTTTCATATAAATCGGAACGCTTAGGGGGCAAGCTTTCTAGGTTGTTGAAAACCCAGCAGGTCAAACTCAGTAGAATGGGTGTAACAGCCAGTTCAGCAGTTTGCTTGTTTTTAGACCATCTCAGCTCGCCCAGAAACTTTACTGTAAGTTCTGCTCCCTGTTCAGGCGTTTCAGCTAATGCAGTAAACCAGTTTTTGGCAAAGATTTCGACTTGTTACGGTTTGAATTCAGCAACCTCAACGTAATCGAACGTCGATAAGGTGTACTCTGTCGTTTGAGTCCGGCAGGTGAGGATAAAACGATTTTTGTAATACTGCTGAGAAAACTCATAAATATGGTCTTGGATATCTCGCCGCGACTGACCCGGCACCTCATCCAAACCATCCAGCAAAATCAAGACCTTACCCTGATTTAGGATTTGTTCTGTCTGCGCTTGATTAGCCAATCCAAATTCTTTATGGATTTTGTTAACTAAGTTGAAACAACTGGCATCTTTGATGTCTCTAAGTTCAACAAAAATTGGGATGTGGTTAGTCTGAAACTCACCCTTGCAGCAAGCAACCGCTAGGTGTCGCAAGAATGTGCTTTTGCCTGATCCTGGTTTGCCTAACACCATTAATCTGGGGTGATGGGCTACTACTTCAAATCCGGACAATCGCTTCTCTCTCTTCCTCAAACTCAAGCGCTCAAAGCAATCCCGTAAGTCTGCACCTTTCAGCAGATCTGGAATAGTTGCATGAGACTCGCTGGAAAGCTTCTCCAGCACATAGACATCAACATAAAGCTGATCTACGTCAATCCGCTGGAGGTTCAACAATTGGATTTTGCTGTACTGGTCTTGAATTTTGTCACAACAGCGCGATCGCACCTCTCGCATCAGCTCATCAATATCAGTGCCATTGTCCTGCTTTCTCTTCCCTAGTGCAGGTTCAAAGTCTCCATCTTCCCAAGTCAAACCGAGGAGGAAGCCTATCTTGTCAGCAGTGGAACGTTCAACAGTTTTGCTCTGGAAAAAGTTGGAAAGCTGCTGACTGCCTAATATTTGGTTGCGTGACTTTGCCTCCTCTAGGAGTTTTGTCTGCTTCCAACCCTTCGGGATGAGAGCTTCCCTTGCTTTCCGAATGCCTTGTTCAGATGCCCGAACTTTCATATCCCGCTCTCAAGCCCAATCACACTGTAAATATTAAATCTTTATTAAGACAATTTTGAGTTCAGCTTTGATATGAATTCAAACGAACTCAAATCACATTCTACTGACTCAACAGTAAACTCAAATCAACTCAAATCACAACTCAAACACAACTCAAACCAGTTCAAATTCTTGCTCCAGAAGAGCTTCAGGCTTTGGGTGCCATGCTGTTGGAAGTTCACTAGGAGCAAAATTTCATGAAAACTTTCACCCCCAAACAGCCAGCTTCAGAACAGAATCAACAGCGATCGCAAGCGACTCAACTCAGTAACTCGAAACCTAAATCCAGCAAAGCTCGCAGGCGGCTAAAATTTATCGAGTTTGCCGTCGTCGGCTTTGCCACCTGGCTGAACCCTAACGTAGGGTTTCTCATTTTCCTCTTGAAACTCTGCTTTAAACTTTTGGGGCTGCTTCAAGAGGAACGAGAGCAGTAGTAATCGAAACCCGCCGAGTTCAGAGCTTTGTGATTGAGCTTCAAAAACTCGTGAGCAAGCAATGCTTAAGGGCACGATGATATCGTGCCCCTACAAAAACCTGCAAGAGAACTTGGCTGAAGAGGTGAGTTAATAATGATTCCCGACTTTACGATGGTGTACTGCCGTCAGAGCATCGGGTTTGGAAACGCGACCCACCGAAACAGTGGCGTAGATCGTCCAGTGGTCGCCACAATCCAAGCGGCTTTTGACTTCGCACTCCATATAGGCAAGAGCGTCTGCCAGAATGGGAGAACCATCGGTTGCTGGATAGGTCTTAACACCTGCAAAGCGATCGCTACCGGGAGGGAAGCGCTTGAGGAAGTGCTTCATCAGTCCTTGGTAATTGCCTTCTTCCAGCACGTTGAGGACGAAGCGATCGCCTACATGCAGCAACGACTCAATAGCGCGGTCTTTCGCTACAGCAACGCTTATCCCCAAGGGTTTGAAGCTAGCTTGCGCCACCCAAGAGGCAAACATGGCACTGCTGACATTGCCCTTCTTGGTCGTGAGAATGTACAGTCCGCTACTGAGTCTTCCCAAGGCTTTTTCTAGGTCGGAATCTAAGGCTTTGATTTGCTTGATAGTGCGATCGCGAGTCAACCACTGCCCCAAGTCTGTTCCTGCTTCTTCACACAAATGATAGGTTTCTTCGTGTGGTGTCTCCTTGACCAGAATTGGCGGAAAAGCAGGGTTCAGACCTAAATCTCGGAATTTGTTGACTAGCTGATAAGCTGATTCACTATCCTCAGCGCCAGACTCAAATACACCGAACGATTGCTTAGCATTGGTCGCCGCTAAGATAATGCCGATCGCTGTTTGAGTTGTAGTTGCTGCTTCTCCTGTAGTCGGTGGGGTAGCAATAACCAACCCAGAAGCCATGCTTACCAGCTCTTTCACTTCTTGGGGGTCAGCCGATCGCAAATCCATCATTTCCACCGCCACACCTGTTTTCGTGATGCCGTGTGCGATCGCTTGACTCATGCGATCACTAAATCCGTAATCGGACAGGTAAAATACGGCAACCGTCGTTTCTGCCTTGGCTTGCTCCTGACTCCACTGACGGTAGCAATTCACCAGTTCGGTCACATTGTGATGCAGTAGGGGGCCGTGACCCGTAGCAATGGTTTCAATCTCCGGCAACTCTTTCATCCGCTTCAAAGCAGACAGCACCGAGCGAGCATTTGGCCCCATCAAACAGTCGTAGTAATATTTGTAATCCTCTTCAATGAGTTCTAAATCTTCATCAAAGGTGTGGTCATCGCAATAATGCATCCCAAAGGCATCGCAGGTGTAGAGAATCTGCGTTTTGGTATCAAAGGTGAAGATGGTATCGGGCCAGTGCAGATTGGGCGCGATGACAAATTCCAGCATGTGTCCGTTACCCAAATCTAAGCGATCGCTATTTTTCACAATCCGTGATTGAAATGGCTGATGCAGCCAATTTTCAAGGAACTGAATGGCGACTTTTGAACCAACAACGGTAATTTGCGGGGCGAGTGCCAGGATATCTTTGACCAACCCACTGTGATCGGGTTCGGTATGGCTAACAATTAGGTAATTCAGTTGATTGGGGTCAATCAGTCCCGTCACGGTGTCGAGATACAGTTGGCGAAACTTCTCGTGAGAGGTGTCTACTAGGGCAGTTTGTTCGCCTTGAATCAAGAATGAGTTGTAGGTGGTGCCATTTTGTAGCCCGAATTCAATGTCGAAGCGATCGCGATCCCAATCCAGGGAGCGAATTGCCGTTGTCTCAGGTGCAATTTCGACAGTCTGCATCGTCAGTCGGCGTTGAACTTTTTCAGCAACGGTTACCATCGGTCGCCTCCTTTTATGCAATTCAATTACATGTCTTTACAGGTATTAAGTTTAACTATCGTTTTCTACTTTTAAGTTAGTATTATCTTATGATTAAATTCAGGATTTTATAGGGGGTTGGAGATGTTGCCGCGATTCTCCTAGCCCCTTCAGGGTGGCTTCGCCAACGGAGACACTTCGCGATCGTCTCCTCACAAAACGTCCAGAAGCTGGAAGCCGCAACCTTCCGCCTTGTTGCAAAACGGGCAGAGTTCGGCAAACGCCGCGAAGCCATCTTTGCCGTCAAACTCACAAGCGAGTCCGTGTTGAATATCCGATTACTGTCAATGACTGGCTCAAGGGTACATTGAATTATTATTTTCCAGATTTGCTGGTGATTGAAGCAAAGCGAGATAATCTTGAGAATGGCTTCACTCAACTCGCAGTTGAACTGATTGCCTTGGATCAATGGACAAACTCGGATACACCGATTCTTTATGGGTCTGTTACCACTGGGAATGATTGGCGGTTTGGTGAATTTCACCGACAACAACGACAAATTATTCAGGATTTCAAGCTGTATCGTGTTCCGGAAGAGTTAGAGATACTGATTGGTATTCTCATTGGTTTACTCAGTAAAGAATCCGGGTAGGGTGGGTATTGCACCCAAATTTTGGGATATGAGCGATGAAATAACGGCAATGCCTATCCGACAAGAGCGATCGCACCGCCTCCGAAAGGGGCAGAAAAAGCTTCACGTCTCTACAGAATATTGCTTCTAAGGTGGATAAGCTCGTGCGATACACTAAGCTTGAAAGATCAGGGAAAGATTATTCGCTGGCATCGTATAGGTTTTGATGAGTGAGAGGTGCTGCTCCTGTGCAACTGCAACCACCTCCTCCAAATCCCGCACACCCCACTCTGGATTTTGCATCTGAAGACTCTCATCAAAAGCCGCATTGCTGGATGCTGTGTGCCTGCCACCTTGTTTGAAAGGCCCGTATAGATACAAAATGCCACCCGGAGGAAGAATCCGCCCTGCCCCTGCCATCAATCCCAGACAGGCTGACCAAGGGGCAATGTGAATCATGTTAATGTTGACGATCGCCACAATTGGCTCCTGGTTAAAGTCTATACCCTGCAACGATTCTGGCAGTTCATCCTGCTCGATTGCCCAAACCGGATCGCAAACATCCAACGCGATTGGGGAATACAAATTATCCGCAGGGCAATATTCCCGCCATGCTGCAATGCTCGCTCGTGCTACGTTGTTGGGGTCAGATGGAATCCATTTACGCCGATGGAGTCGGGGTGCAAAAAAGACAGCATGTTCCCCAGTCCCACTGGAGACTTCCAACACGGTGCCAGTGAGTGGTAGAACTTGTAAAAGCACCTCCAGAATGGCTTCTCGATTGCGTTGTGTAGCGGGGGCATACTGTCGGGCATCTAGGAATTCATTCATCTGGGCTGTGTAGGATGGGTAGAAACTTCACCAAAGAATTGCAACACAAGCGCGATCGCCTCTATTTTTCAAAGCCCCAAATAACGCCGCAAAAAGCTTTCTAGCGATTCCATCTTGATGTTGTAAGTCATCTGCAAACGAGCAATCTCTTCGGCTGTACAGAAAAACTCATTCCCCAGCAACGTCCGCAGCGTACCGAGGCTGTTTTTGGCTTGAGGATTTAACAATCCCACCGTATTGCGTATCCCGTCAAACACAAATAACGGTGCATTGATCACAATCGGTTCTCGGTTAAAGATGCGTCCAAAAATGCGCGGGATATCTTCACGTTTGAGAATATCCGGCCCTCCTACGGCAAAGATTTGGTTTCTTGCCCCTTCAAGGGAAACAGAATCAACTGCAATCTGGGCTAAGTCATCGGTACTGACAATTGATGTGCGGTTTTTGGGATCGCCATTGAGCAGGTAAAGTCCCGTCTGCCGGAATTGTTCTGCTAACGGTAATAAGTTTGATGCCAACCCCGATGGACGCAGAATCGTATAGTTCAATCCGCTAGCTTGCAGGTATTTTTCCACCGCCTGCTTTGCCTTGAAGGTGGGAGCATCTTCGTAACCGCGAGCTGCACCCAGCACAGAAATGAAAACGAAGTGCTGAACACCATTCTCCTTGGCTTGGTCAATCAATTCTATATTGGCTCGATAATCTAGCGCCTGGGCATCGCCGTCAGAACCATGGGCGCTGATGATGTACTGTACTCCTCGACAAGCTTTTTGAATATCTTTGTCTTGCCGCAAATCGCCGATAAAAATTTCGGCACCTCTGGTTTCTAAATCACCATAGCGAGAGGTGAGGCGAACAAACGTCCGCACAGGCATAGATTGTTCTCGAAGAATTCGCACAACGCGGCGTCCAATCGATCCGGTGGCTCCAGTAACTAAAAACATAATTTCAATGTGTTGATTGCTCTCTACTAGAAAGGATGGAATATCAGCAAACGGTTCAGTTCCGTTGCTCCACCCTTAATTTAAGGCGATCGCTTCTCTTTCGCCAGAACCCGATCAAAAAGCGATCGCGCATCTAGGGGTTAAATAGTATAGTTCGGGTGTAATTTCAGGGCAGTCTGACAAGTCAATATCTTCCCACGGTAACAACAATGAACCTGATCACCTTTTTGTTGCGCTCCTCCTGGATTACAGTGGCGATCGCAATAGTCACCGGAGGACTCAGCGGTGCTGGCAGTGCGATGTTGATTGCCTCGATTAATGCTGCCATTAGCAATCCCAATCAAGCAACCAATCAACTACTAGCTAGCTTTGTTGGACTCGCGATTCTTACACTGATTTCCGGTATCGGTTCGCAAATTTTGCTGGCTCGGCTATCTCAGCAGGCGATTTACAAAATGCGGCTTCAACTTAGCCACCGGATTCTTGCCTGCCCGCTACGAAGTTTGGAGGAATTGGGAGCAAATCGCCTCCTAGCAACGCTGACGGACGATATTCAAGCAATTTCTAATACGGTGCTGAATATCCCGTTTATATGTGTCAATGGAGCGCTAGTCATTGGCTGTTTGGGCTATCTGGCATGGCTGTCGTGGGGTGTGTTTTTGACAACGCTGGTGGTGATTGGGATTGCGATCGTCATCATCCAACTGATGCTCAATCATGTTTATACACTGCTGCGATTGGCTCGCGATCAGCAAGACTTGCTGCTTAAGCACTTCCGCTCTATTACGGATGGGATTAAAGAGTTAAAGCTGCATACCTCTCGTCGTGCTGCCTTCCTGGATGAAGACTTTCAGGCGACCGCTGCTGCCTTTCGGGACTACGAAATTCGGGCAGAAAGCATTGCCGCCGTGACGCTAAATTTCAGTAGTCTGCTGTTTTTTGGCATTCTAGGAGTACTGGTATTTGGTCTGCCGCAATTTACTAGCGTTACAACTCCAGTTTTATCAGCCTATGCGTTGACCATCACCTATCTGGCAAGACCGATTGAAAGCATCATAGGGGTTCTGCCCGGTTTGAGTCGGGGCGGCGTGGCGCTCAAGAAGATTGAGGAGTTAGGACTGTCTCTCGCGACTCACGCTGAGTCATCGAATGCAACGGCTTTATCTCCACAGTCGTTCCAACATCAGATTGAGCTGATTGATGTCACCCACACTTATCATACGGAGCAGGAGGGACAGTTTACGCTTGGCCCTATTAATTTGTCATTTCAGCCCGGCGAATTGGTTTTTATTGTAGGGGGGAACGGGAGTGGTAAGTCTACGCTAGCAAAGCTAATTGTGGGGCTGTATGCGCCGGATTCGGGAGAGATTGGTTGGGATGGTCGAAGATTGACAGAGCGCGATCGCGACTCCTATCGTCAGCTTTTTTCTGCTGTGTTTTCAGACTTTTACCTATTTGAACGACTCCTCGGCATCCAGCTCAAAAATTTGGATGACCAAGCACAACAGTATCTGCAACGACTTCAACTTGAGCACAAAGTCCGTGTTAATGAAGGAATGCTCTCAACGATGGAGTTATCGCAAGGTCAACGCAAACGATTAGCGTTGCTCACCGCTTATTTAGAAGATCGCCCGATTTATCTATTTGATGAGTGGGCGTCCGATCAAGACCCCTTGTTTCGAGAAATCTTTTACAAGCAGATTTTGCTTGAGCTGAAACAGCGGGGCAAAACGGTGTTGGCGATTAGTCATGACGACCGCTACTTTCATCTTGCCGATCGGCTGATTAAGCTTGAGTATGGTCAACGTGTCGCTTGATGTACTACGCAGAAAAGAACGTCTCATAGGGGAAGCGATCGCCTGTAGCTCCGTGTCCGAGGCGATCGCACTTACAACAGGCTAGACTAAACTTGACCAGTTTTGACTAGAGGATATTACCTTGCAAATTACCATTGACTTACCAGACGAAATTGCGAGCACAATCAAGGCAAAGTGGGATAACTTCCCTCGAAAAGTATTGGAGTCTTTAGCAATAGAAGCTTACAGACAGGGAGTAATCACTTCTGCTGAGGTGGGGAGAATGCTAAACATATCTTCTCGCTACGAGGTCGATAGTTTTCTCAAGCAAGCACAAGCCTATTTGCACTATAACGAAGCTGATTTTGAGCAGGATTTGCTAACAATGCAAAAAATAGAGGCTCAAAGAAAAGCAGAAATGTAATGGCAATTGTCTCAGATACTTCACCTCTATGCTATCTGGTGCTAATTGATTTGATTGATTTGTTACCAGAGCTATATGGCAAGGTGATTATTCCTCAGGCTGTACTCAATGAATTATCTGTACCTCAATCACCTGAACGGGTTCAATCTTGGATAGGTAAAGAATTTCCTGATTGGCTTGAAGTTCAACCAATAGAAGATTTACCGGACGTAGAGCTAGGTCAACTGGATTTAGGAGAGCAAGAAGCAATCATTCTAGCTGAGCACATTAGAGCGGATTTTATTGTCTTAGATGATAGGCAAGCAAGACAGATAGCTTTGCAGCGTGGTTTAAACATTATTGGCTTACTTGGTATTTTGGGTGTTGCCACACAGCGAAATTTGATTAATTTCTCTGTTGCTATTGAGCGTTTACAACAGACTACTTTTCGCGCTTCACCTGTTCTAATTAAATCTTTGCTAGAGCGATATCAGGCTACTGAGTAGAAAACCAAGTCGGGATGAGCCTTAGCCAAAAACATTGCTAACAGTAGAGTTAATGTCACTTTTCCAGAACCCGCCCGACTCGATTGAGTTCACTTAAATCCACTCGACAATCACCGGGGTGTGATCGCTGGGTTTGGGTAGCTTCCTAGGGGCAATATCAATTCTGCAACTGGAGGCTTGCTCGTAAAGTTTGGGGGTGAGGTAGTGATGGTCAATTCGCCAACCCATGTTGCGGCTAAAGGCATTGGTGCGGTAGTCCCACCAGCTATAGTGTCCAGTTTCGGTGGTGAATTTGCGGAAGGCGTCAGCTAACCCGATCTCTAAGACGGATTGTAGGGCTTGGCGTTCAACGGGAGACGCCATGATGTGCTTCTCTTTACCTTTGGGATTATGAATATCCCGGTCTTCTAAAGCAATGTTGAAGTCTCCGCAAATGCACAACTCGTAGGGCTGCTTATCTAGTAAGGTTTGCAAGTATTCCCGCAAGACTTTGAGCCAGAGGAGTTTGTAGTCATATTTTTCGCTACCAACTGCCGAGCCATTGGGAACGTAGAGGTTAACGATGCGAACATCTCCGACGATGCCAGTAATTACCCGTTTTTGTTCGTCTAACTCGCCAACAGTCTCGGCATCAAGGAGGGGGGAAAAGCCTGTACTGACTTGTTCCAGGGGAGTGCGGCTGAAGATGGCGACACCGTTGTAGGATTTTTGCCCAGATATATAGAGGTGATAGCCTAATTCTTCAAAAGGCGATCGCGGAAACTGGACCTCCATCACTTTCGTTTCTTGCAAGCACAAAACGTCCACAGGATTATTTTGCAACCACTCCACCACTTGATCCTGGCGAGTCCGAATTGAATTGACATTCCACGTAGCGACTTTCATCTTCAAGGGTAAGTAGGCAACAGAAAGTATTCTAGCCCCTAGCCTCTACCCTATCGGCTGGTTACATCTTGCAACTCAAATCTCCAGCTTTTCGTGTAAAGCGGAGATTTTCACCGTAATCTACCGGACAGTCAATCACAGCCGGGACATCTTGTGCCAGGGCGGTTTTGAGCGTGGGAATCAAGTCTGCTGCCGATTCGATGCGATAGCCTTTCAACCCCATGCTTTCGGCAAGTTTCACAAAATCTGGATTGCTGAAATGGACAAAGGCGGACTCTCCAAACTGATTTTGTTGCTTCCACTCAATCAATCCATAGCCGCCATCATTGAAAATCAAAGTCACAAACGGCGTACCGACGCGCAATGCTGTTTCTAATTCCTGACAGTTCATCATAAAGCCGCCATCTCCCGTCACGGCTACCACCTTGCGATGGGGATGAACCAGCTTGGCAGCGATCGCTCCTGGTAGAGCAATTCCCATTGCCGCAAATCCATTAGAAATAATACAGGTACGGGGGCGATCGCCATGATAGTGTCGTGCCATCCACATTTTGTGCGCCCCAACATCACAGATAGCAATATCCTCCGGTTCCAGCACTTGCCGCAAATCGTAGATTAATTTTTGGGGCTTAATGGGAAAACCGTCATCGTTGGCGTATTCTTCATAATCTGCTCGGATATCTGACCGTAAGTCCTCAATATCAGAGACAGTCTTTCCTTCACGGTTGGCTCGCTGCAAGATTTCCGTCAGGGAATCAGAAATATCGCCCACGACTTCCACCGTCGGAATATAGCTGCTGTCAATCTCTGCGGGAGTCGCCCCAATGTGAATAATCGGAACTTCCCCAGTAGGATTCCATTTCTTCGGAGAATACTCAATTAAGTCGTACCCGATCGCAATCACTAAGTCAGCCCGATCAAAGGCGCAACTCACATAATCTCGCTGCTGGAGTCCCACCGTCCACAGAGCTAAAGGATGGGTATAAGGCATCACCCCTTTACCCATGAAGGTATTTGCCACAGGAATACTCAAGCGGGAAGCAAACTCTGTGAGCGCTTCACTAGCATCGGCACGAATTGCCCCGTTTCCGACTAAAATCAACGGATATTTGGCGGCAGAAATCGCTTTAGCGGCGTTATTGAGAGTCCGCAAAGATGAATAGGTTTTTTCTTGACTGTCCCTATTTAAGGGTTTGCCAGTCACAGACATCGCTGCAATATTTTCTGGCAAATCAATATGCACTGCCCCTGGTTTTTCACTTTGGGCAATTTTGAATGCCTTACGGACAATTTCTGGGGTATTACTAGGACGAACGATTTGAGTACTCCATTTCGTCACCGGATCAAACATTGCCACCAAGTCCAGATATTGATGGGATTCAATGTGCATCCGGTCTGTTCCTACCTGACCTGTAATTGCCACCAAGGGTGCGCCATCAAGATTGGCATCGGCAACGCCAGTCATCAAGTTAGTTGCCCCTGGCCCTAAAGTAGATAAGCACACTCCCGCTTTCCCAGTCAGTCGTCCGTATACATCTGCCATGAACGCTGCTCCTTGTTCATGGCGGGTAGTAATAAATTGAATTGAAGAATTCTTAAGGGCTTGGAGTACGTGCAAGTTTTCTTCGCCTGGTAGCCCAAATATATATTCAACGCCTTCATTTTCTAGACAACGTACTAGTAGCTCGGCGGTATTCATTGCGTCCATTCTTAGCTTCCCCTATAAAATCGCTTTTGGAGCAAAGCAACAGAGCGGTTTGCCCTGAAGTGTTGGTGTGTTACTTAACCCAGACAGTTTTGATATTGACGAATTCGTGAATACCTTGGCTGCCCAACTCGCGCCCGTAACCAGAACGCTTGATGCCGCCAAAGGGAAGACGGGGATCGGATTTAACTAAGCCATTGATAAAGACTGCACCCGCTTCCAATTCCTCAATTAAGCGATCGCGTTCTGCTTCATCCCCTGTCCAAGCACTGGCTCCTAAGCCAAACGGTGTCGCATTTGCTAACTTTATTGCAGCGTCAATATCTGGCACCCGGAAGAGTAACGCCACAGGGCCAAAAAATTCTTCCTCATCGGCAGGGGTTCCTGGGGGGAAGTCTTTCAAAATTGTCGGAGGATAGAAGTTTCCCGATCGGTCTGATAAGGGTTTGCCTCCCGTGAGAACTTTCGCTCCTTTTTCCAGACAGGCTTGTACCTGCTCGTCTAAATCTGCCAAAATCCCCGGCGTTGCCAAGGGGCCAACATCCGTATTTTCATCCATGGGATCGCCGATTTTCAGCGCCTGGAATTTCTGCACTAACTGTTCTTCAAAACGATCCGCCACACTTTGGGCGACAATAAAGCGTTTGGCAGCGATGCAGGATTGACCGTTGTTGAGCATCCGCGCGGTCACGGCAGTATTGACGGCAGCCTCTAAATCGGCACTTTCTAAAACAATAAAGGGATCGCTCCCGCCTAGTTCTAAAACGGTTTTCTTAATTTGCTTCCCGGCGGCTGCCGAAAGGCTAGCCCCTGCCAGTTCGCTACCTGTGAGAGTGGCGGCTTTGACGCGGGAATCGTTAATAACTGCTTCTACCTGCTCGGAACCAATCAGTAGGCTTTGGAACGCACCTGGGGGAAAACCAGCTTCGTTAAAGATGCTTTCAATTGCCACGGCGCATTGGGGCACGTTGGAGGAGTGCTTGAGTAAGCCCACGTTCCCTGCCATTAAGGCGGGGGCTGCAAACCGGAACACTTGCCAGAAGGGGAAGTTCCAGGGCATGACGGCAAGAACAGGGCCCAGGGGCTGATAGCGCACAAAGCTGCGGCTTGCATCGGTGGAGGCGGGAGCATCTGCCAGAAAGGATTCGGCTTTGTCGGCGTAGTAGCGACACCCTACTGCACATTTTTCTGCTTCTGCGATCGCGCTTTTGAGGGTTTTCCCCATTTCTATAGTCATAATCTCGCCAAATTTAGCGCGATCGCGTTCTAAAATCTCGGCGGCTTTATTGAGCCACTCAGCCCGTTGGGCAAATGTCGTTTTTCTATATTCCTCAAAGGTCTTGTGCGCCAGCTCTAGTTTTTCTTCTATCTGTTCGCTGGTTAGCGGCTCGAAAGTTTTTAGGGTTTTACCTGTTGCCGGGTTAGTTGTAGCGATACCCATTTTTTCGCTCTCCCTTCCCAAGTGATTGGGATAGCCTTTCCCCCCCCAGTCTACTGCGAAGCCAAATTTCCCCACCTGATATGTTGCAGAAGAAATACGTTCTCTGTTGAATTGCGATCGCCAACTGGTAAGACATTGCCAACTTTCTTAAATTTTTCTAAATTCAGTTAGTTAAACTCTCAGATTTTCTTTATAAATATTTTAGATTCCTGAACCTGCGTTAAAATAAAACTGTTGCTAATTTTGTCTCCTAGCTTGGATAGCCTTTTCCTTGAAAAAAGCAAAGGCTTGACAACCTGAGGTCAGACAAGAACTAGCACATAGCAAGCGCCTAGTCGCCGCTTAGGGGAGTGCCCTGTCCACTCTTCTTGTGAGGATAATTTGTAAAATCCACGACTTCCTCTAAAGAGAGCATGGGTTACTTAGAAGATTCTTTTTACGACCTTCGACAGTCTATTGTTGGCAGTGGGATTCAACTCTCCCAGAGTAGTCGGCCACTTGTTTTGGCAGTCGATGATGATGAAGATAACTTGTTGTTGATGGCTTATGCTTTAGAGCAACCAAACTGTACACTGCTTGCAGCTAAAGATGGTAAAAGCGCTCTTTCCCTGGCACAAACCTATCAACCTAACTTGATATTGCTCGATATTCTTTTGCCGGATTTGAGCGGGATCGAAGTCGTTTCTCAATTGCGACAAGACCCCAGAACTGCAAAAATTCCAGTGATTGCAGTGACGGCATTCGCAAAACCAGAAGACCGAGAGCGTCTGATCGTTGCGGGCTGTAATGACTATATCTGTAAGCCTTATCTCTTGGAAGATCTAGAAGCCTTAATCCAGCCTTATCTGAGTTCAGCATTGATTATCTCTTGACTTTTGAAATAGTCTCAGGATTGCTAACCTCTGGGGTTCCTCCCAAAATTACGATCATGCCGGAGCGACCCGTTATCAACGCCGCATTAATTAACAAGTCCAGAACTGGCACCCCTAGTACTGTTTCTATCAATGCCTTAAGTTGTGGCTCTATCGCTTTTTCCAAATCCGACCGCACTTGTTCCGCTAATGCCACTTGACCATTGCTTGCTAGAAGTTGCTCTGGTGCCGTAATTGCGCCCTCAAGAACTACTGCTAGCTTCTCATCAAAAAGCTGACAGGTGACCTTACTCGGTTGATGCCCCAACTGGTCACGGTAAAGCGATTGGAGACGCTGTGAGAGAAGGCGTTCTAACTGACCACGCGTCAACTTTCTTTTTTGCTGCTCCATAGTTGGGAAAGTATATAAATAAAAGTATCTTAAGGTATATTTGAATAAATATTTAGTAATTTATTAATCTCTACTGCTGCCACAGGTTAAGGAAGGTCAAGGGTTATAAGAATTTTTGTTAAGTCATTGTAAGGGATAAATCAGGAGGGATAGGTCTAAATAAACTCCCCGTAGGCTTTTTTTCACTATTTACTCGCTATGTAACTCAAAAAAGCCTCAATTTGGCAATATTTCACCACTTATGTCTAAATATCTGGTCTTTTTGGCTATTTATGATTATGATAAAGTCCAACCCTATACAGATGTTCTTCATCAAAATCTCATAAAGATCATCTGTTGATCAACTTGATCCTACGTGAGCCAGTCTGTGTCAAGCGCCTGCTAGCCGCTTGGGGAGTGCTCTGTCCACTCTGTTATGGAAGATTGCCTCAGGAACTAAATAATTTCCTTGGAGCTAATAGTGGATAAAGAACCTTCGCACCTGCCCAACAAGCAGTCTGCGGATTATAGACCGTTGGTTTTGGCAGTAGATGACAATGAAGACAATTTAGCGCTGATTGCGGTTGTACTGGAGTTATTTGGTTGTGCTTTCCTCACAGCTATGAATGCTCAAACGGCTCTCGATTTGGCTGCAAATAATGAGCTGAACTTGATTTTGATGGATATGATGCTCCCCGACATGAGCGGAATGGAGGTTGTTAGCCATCTCAAAGCTAATCCGCAAACGGCAGAAGTCCCTGTTATTGCAATCACAGCCTTAGCAAGAGCAGAAGATAAAGAGCAAATGATTGCTGCTGGTTGTGTAGACTACATCAGCAAGCCTTACGTTATTGAGGAGCTAGAAGAGCTTTTGGCAAAGTATCTACATTGAAGTCAGAGTGCTGAGTCCTAAGTCCTGAGTCCTGAGTCCTGAGTCCTGAGCGGGAAGAAAGTATAAAGGGTGAAGTATGAAGGATGAAATAGACGATTGGAGTAATGGCTAATCGTCATCAATTTTTCTCTCCCCTGCTCCCCTGCTCCCTCGCTCCCCTGCACCCCTGCACCCCTGCACCCCTGCTCCCCCGCTCCTCATCTCCCCTACTCCTCATCCCCTGCCCTCATAGTGGGATAGATTAAAATTTTGTAGGTGTCAGGACGCGGAGCGATCGCTTGTTCAACTGCCTCAGCTAAATGTTTAAGGGAATAGCGATCGCTAATTAAAGCATTGACATCAATCCGCTGATTGAAGACAATATCCGCCGCTAGAGACTGGAGGCGGTAAGAGGAACTGTAGCTACCCATCAAATCAATTTCCCGGCGGTACAGGATGTTGGGGTTGAGCGGAATTTCCACCTCATCGGGAAATTCAGCAAAGAAGAGAATTTTGCCGCCTTTGCGCGTGCAGTCTAGTGCTTGAAAAAATGCCTTCTGACTCGGAACGGCTAAGAGAGTTGTATCAACTCCCATCCCATTCGTTAACGCCTGAATCTTGGCAGGTAAATCCGAGTCTCGTGCATCAAATGCGGCTTCTGCACCGACGCTCAATGCTTTTTCTAGGCGGGAAGGAAGTAAATCAGTAGCGATCGCTCTCGCCCCAAAATACCTCACCAGCATAATAAACATCAGCCCAATTGGGCCTGCCCCAGTAATTAAAATCGTCTCCCCCGGCGCAACAGCGGCTTTCTTCACTGCCTTCAAGCAGCAGCTTGTCGGTTCCACAAAACTTGCTTGCTCAAAACTAACGCTCTCAGGGATGGGAATTAACCCCCCATTTTGTACAATATGCCCTGGCACCTTCACATACTCGGCAAAGCCGCCACCACTAGGCGTAAACCCTGCGGTTGTCGTGATGTTCTTGTAAACCTCACACATTGAGAAGTTGTCATTGAGGCAGTAGGTACAACGCATACAGGGGACGTGATGCATCACCACCACCCGTTGCCCAACCTCCCATCCCTGAACCGCCTCTCCCGCTGCCGCAATTACCCCTGCTGTCTCATGCCCAAAAATGCGCGGTGCTTCGTAGAGGGGATAGCGAATCTTTTTAATATCTGATTGGCACAAGCCGACAACTTGCACCTGCACCAGCACCTCATCCGGTTGCAGTTCCGGGACTGGTAGCTCTTCGTAACTAAGCTGATTAACGCCTCGAAATACTTGTGCTTTCATGCTGATTGCCCAACGCTCGACGTAACTAGGTTTAGCACCTTTGGGCAGCGTCAGCCATCAGCTTTGATGATTACCTTCTATTCTGCGTCGCCTATTGCCTGTCTAGTCAGAGTATCTTCAGGCTTGCTTCTAGTAGAGGAGGACTAAAGTCCTCCTTAAGTCCAGACTTTCAGTCTCTACCAAACCTCTGTACTTTCAGTGGAGAGTGGTTTAGTAGTTTAATTGCTAACCTCCCTTAATGGAGTCAGTTAGGGTATTAACCACAGATCCATCAGGTAATAAAATCATTTCCTGATCATCAAGCTTAAAGCGCCGTGCAACCGCTAATCTGCTTCTTAACTCAAAAGACGGCTTCCAAAAGTATCCAGGAATAATCTCAAACCTTCTTCCTGGAAAAACTTCTTCTAACCGCTCCTGTACTTCCTGATCACTAAATATTTGAAGAACATCAGGAAGACTAGAGACTTCAATTAGAGTATTTGTCTCGTATTCAATTGCAGCGTAGATAAAGTCTTGAAATTCTCTTGTTTTAGTAGCATCAAGTGGAACAATTGTGTAATTAGAAGCACCATCTAATCCCTCAACATGAACAGGGACAAGTATTGGTGCTCCACCCCCCTCAATTGTAATTTGTTCCACGTTTTCAAAACCTTGAAGTCGCAGGTTTTCAATAGCAATTTCCTCTGAGCTAGCTCCATCTGGAAAACCACCACCTGGAATCATAATTTCATTCGCATTAGTAACTAAAAGCTCTTGACTAGTAGGCTTAGTTAATACAACATACTGATCCTTCCATCGACTACCTACCATGTTAGGTAAAAACTTGGTTTTTTGAAACTCCGTGACACTTATATAACTAAAATCTGGAGATGTTTTCCAAGGATCGCGAATGAAAAGACCTACGACATCTTGCTTTCCGCTTGGTTCTCTATTAAAGCGAATGCCGTCAATAACAACCCAGTGTTTCCCTCCATCAACAAGAGCAATACATGGAATTTTCAGAAAATCAATTGTATAACTAATTATATCTAATGCTTTTTGAAAGTTGGTTGATGGAGTTGCAATATCATCTACATCTCTATTGAGCATATCAGGTAAAACGTTACTAATATACTTACCTAATCCCTCCGGATCTGAGTACCATTTGCCTGCCTCTACATTAAGTCTTTGAATTTCCTCAAAAGCAACTTGTTGTGGAGAGGAAATAGAAAAGCTAGGGAGGGATAAAAACATTTGAGCACAGGCAGGACCACAATAGTATGATCTTTGTTGAATAAACCTTGAGACTGATAACCGAGTATCCTTAAACATATTCTTCTTAGAAAGAGTCACTCAAAGTAAATATTCTAGCTGCTCGCCAAATAGCTGTTTATTGCTCCGGCGTAGTAGCTATTATCCTTCCTAATGTATCTACGCAAAACTGAACTTGATACTTAATTGATTCACATGGAGGCTTAGTTGTCTCCATAAACATACGTGGATGGGAACATCCTCCCATACATAAAGGCAGTACCTTACAGCCTCTGCAGGATGGGTATGCTAATGGAGAAAACTCATCCCAATCCCTAGATACTTTTGAGCTTATTGCAGCTTCTGCGAGATCGTGAACGTTTCCTATTGATTCAGCAGGTGAACCAGCACTATGCCAGCATCGACTCACGTATCCCTCTGGGTCGATAACAAACATACTGCCAAGAGTTGCTGAACAAAAATGTGATTTGGGTACTAATTTCTGCACAACTCTTTGTAATGCTTCAGGGTGATTCAGGAAGAAATTATGTTCAAAGCGGGCATAATCTGAGCGGCTAAGGGTAGCACAAGCTGGAACTTCTGAGCTTGTAGAACTACATGAGTTACAACCAGTGGCTCCACAGGTATTCTCTGTCTGTTTTGGTGAATCAATGCCTACTTGAAACTCATTTTGATGATTATGAATCCGTGCAATGTAGTAATTATCTTTAAAGCCGTTTTGGCTTAAAACTTCAACAATTTTGGAAACATCATTAGAGTTTTCAGTAGAGACGTTAACTCGGATTCTAATATCTAAATATTTTCGAGCTTCAATTAAATTTTTGAGAATTAAAGAGGGATGACCTGCCACATCAAGTACGCCTCGTTTTTTGCTATTTTTAAAAATTAACGCATCAAAAGAAACTTGCGCTTGCTTTACTCCAGCATTTGCGAGTTCTTTAGCTGTCTTTGGAGTAAGGAGAATCGCGTTTGTTACAATATCTATATAGATTTCTAGCCCACGCTCATCAGCCATAGATTTAATTTGATGGGACATATCAAGCACAGTTTTCTTTGCAATTAAAGGTTCACCTCCAAACCAAGTACAGGTAATTTTTTTATACGCTGCCATAGCTGATCGAATGAAAATAAGAGTAGATTGTTGAGTTTCCAAAGACATACTCTTACCGTCTTCATGGCCTCCTTGAAAACAGTAGTCACAGGAGAAGTTACATAGCATTGTTGGTAGTATTGTGAAATTTAAAGTCTCTTTCTTGTCCTTGACTTTGTTGAATTTAGACAATATCTGTTCAACTTCATTTCCGTTATGCAAGAAACCCATATTCGTGAGTTCACAAAGATTAGTCTCACCAATATCAGATGCTGTAATAGCTTTATCTTTATCTTCTTGCAGAATCCTTCCTGTTTCTTCTGAAAGAAGAGCAAGAACTCCAGTTCGAGCGTTATAACCTACTAGACCTTCTTCACGTTTAACAAAGTAGTTATAGTTTGATTTTTGAAAAAGATTAGAATTCATATTTTTCTCATAAGTAGTTTTTAGCATAGAAAGTAAGTCTCTCCTTACTACAACAGCAAACAATATTTACTAGAGAACCTTGTTAAGCTACTTTCTAGATAAGCCTATACTTGGTTCTAACAGCAAAGATTAATTAGTATGGAGAGACTAACTCTAAACAAGTAGGTTCTTGAAAACCACTTCTTCTAATTAAATTGAATGATACAAGAATTGCCACCGCCTCCAAGAGGGGATTCTGCAATAACCTCAATCCTTGTAATTTTTGTGCCATCAGGAAGGGGTTCTTCAAGCTTCGCTACTAGTACTGCATCTTCCCCAAGCGTGACAAGTTTTACTACATCACTAATGTTCTGAGAACTAGAGGATGAACCTTGTGGTGTTTCCGAAGTCATATTGTTACCTATGGCTCTGTTAAATTTATATTGCAATAGCGATTTTACTTACCTTAGGAGATAATTATGCGTATTATTACCTTTTGAATAAAAAAAGTAATATTTGTTTAGGGTTATTAATCAATTGAAATACTTCGATACTGCGGCTAGTAATGCGAAATGTAGGTTAAATTATTCATTCTCGTAAAATCCTGCTTCCTCGCTCAACTGTATTAACTCATCCAGTAGTTGACTACGCTTAGTATCCCGTTGCTGCTTGTATTCCATCACATCCTGAAAACGAACACGACGATGCGTGCCCACTTTGGTGTAGGGGATTTCTCCTTGCTTTAACAACTTAATCAAATAAGGTCGCGAGACATTCAGCAAGTCAGCCGCCTCCTGTGTCGTCATTTCCTGTTCATCAGGAACTATAGATATAGCCTGACCTAATGCCATAGCATGTACGACTTGACGCAGCACTTGATATATCGGTTCAGGAATACGAATGGCTTCTCCGTTAGCTGCTACTAGTTGTGCCTGCGGTTGTTCAAGTAGACGCTCCAGTTGCTTAATAGAGTGCGCTTCTTGTTTTTGAGCAATGACTGACTCTACAGGCATATTTTTCCTAAGTATTGTGGTTTTCATAAATGTATATGTTGCTTAGAGGAGTCTTTTGCGTAGTGTAGCTATGTGTTGATGTGGCTATATGTCTACAATAATAGACTACATGCCATTAAACGCAATATCCGAAACAAGGACAAAATACATCATCTTTACCTTATGTAGAGCCAGTTAAAAGTTTGTTCGTTGACTAATGTTTGATTCGCGACAACGGGCAAATAAGCTCAACTGTAGGACAAGCTTGTTAGATGCCCGTATGATGTCCTCAATCGCGTCAGGTTGAGTTGAGGCATGGTTCATCAAACACTTACAGCCGATGTTTTAGTTGTTGGGGGTGGCACAGGGGGAACGGCGGCAGCGATTCAAGCCGCGCGTCGAGGAGTTCAGACGGTTTTAGTGAGTGAGTTTTCTTGGTTGGGGGGAATGCTCACCTCGGCGGGGGTTTGCGCTCCCGATGGCAATGAACTCGCCGCCTTTCAGACGGGGTTGTGGGGAGCATTTTTGCAGGAGTTACGGTCTCGGCAACCGGAAGGCTTAAATCATAGCTGGGTCAGCATGTTTACCTATGACCCTCGCGTTGCGGCTCAACTCTTTACAGACTGGGTGCAAGCCCTACCTAATCTCAAATGGATTGCCAAACGAGTGCCAATAGAGGTTTTCAAAGCAGGGAACCGGATTACAGGGGTGCGCTTTAGCGACTTCACCGTCAATGCTCAGATTACTCTGGATGCAACAGAATTGGGAGATTTACTAGCCCTGGCAGAAGTCCCCTATCGTTGGGGCTGGGAGTTGCAATCGGAGTTTGGAGAACCTAGCGCCCCCGTGGCTCACAACGAGCTGACAAGGCAATATCCCGTGCAAGCCCCTACTTGGGTGGCGATGATGCAGGATTTTGGCGAGGGCGGCGAAGCACCAGAAATTCCTACTCCCCCCCAAGAGAACCCCAACCAGTTTATAGGGGCTTGGGAAAACTACATCGGGGACGGGGAGCGATTTGTTAATTATGGACGCTTGCCAGGGGGTTTATTGATGATCAACTGGCCGATTAAGGGCAATGATTATGGTGAAGATTTAGGGCGCTTAGTTGTGTCTGAGGCATCGCGCCAGGAGTTTCTCCAAGAAGCTCTTTGGCACACTCAAAGCTTTGTCCGTTTCATTCAAACTCATTTCGGTCGTCGCTACGGTTTAGCAGAAAACATCTTTCCTTCACCTTTGAGTCCGAACTCCCCAGGAGGAGGTGCTTATGCTCTACATCCTTACTACCGGGAAAGCCGACGCCTGCGCGGACTAACGACCCTCCGAGAACAGGATATTTTGCCAATGGCTGGAGGAAAAGTCGCCGCTTTGCCTCGGGATGCAGGGGGACAAGTTACAGCAGTAGCCCTCGGCAACTATGCTAATGACCATCACTATCCAGGTGTCGATTTCCTGCTAGCCCCAAAGTCAATTCGCTGGGGAGGACGCTGGACGGGAACACCATTTACTATTCCCTATGGGTGTTTGGTGCCAGAGTCAACTGAGGGACTTTTGGCATGCGATAAGAATATTTCTGTCTCTCATATTGCTAATGGTTCCACGCGGTTACAACCGGTGGTGATGAATATTGGTCAAGCAGCGGGAATGGCAGCAGCCCTGTGCGTTCAACTCGGCTGTCAACCCCAAGATTTACCCGTAGGACGCCTGCAGGAGTCGTTGCTAAAAGACAAAGTTGCCCCCAGTATTGCTCCTTTGTTCAACCTACCCTCCCAGCACCCAGACTGGCTGCACTGGCAACGTTACTACCTAGATAATCCAGACGCCTATCCTAGCAGTGGCAACTGCCCTGCGGCTTTTGTCTTTTCAAGCTTAAAACAGCCGCTGGCTGATGAGTTTAGCGGCGTTTTTCATTACCATGACACCCAAACCTACACCATTACCCTTTCTAAACCCACTTCCCACGCGGGTCAAATCTGGAAGCTCATTACTCTGCAACCTGAGGTAGACCAACAGCTACTGACTTACACGGAGGGGCAATCTCTTATTCTCTGGGGATATCTGAACAAACCGGGGGGTTGGTTAGTGGTGGAAAAGGTTATTTGTCATGTAGTAGAAACCGGGAATTAGCTATTAACAATTACTCATGAACAAACTTAAATTAACCTTCTGACAAAGTTTATCCTGACGCCATAGTAGGAACTCCGTATCAGGGAGTTAGAAGCCCTGACACGGAAATCTGCTATGCGTACTTACACTTCTATCTTCTTGTTGAGCATACTATCAATTTCGCTTTCTGTTGATGCTAAATTGATAAATTTTCGCTCAACTGGACGACAAACATCGACAATTGTTCCTCAGTTACTAAGCAAAATCATCGTACCCAGCAATCCTCAACCTTCTCCTCATCGGGGAAGCGATCGCCGAGAATTTCGTCAATCACAAGCAACTTCTGTAAGTAATCTGATTTGCCATCGTGGTAGTGGACGCCGGGAGTTCTGTGTCTCCTAAATCATTTTGCTTCCTAAATGTGAAGTTTGTTAAACATTTCAATTTCCTCTGTTTTTAACGGTAACAGGGGAAATTTTATGGTTTTCGATTTACCTTTTTTTTTCTATAATTAGAGAGAATTATTTAGTTCTTGCTTTAGGGTGCTACTCGTTGAGCGTGTGTGCTGCTTTGTGATTAAACTCACGGCTCAGGTAAAACAGTGAGTCTTTCATTAAGTAACAAAATTTCTGTACCATGCGATTTAACCGCCCCTAACATGAGCAACAATCTCGATCTGATCAAGCGCCTCAGTCCTAGTTCGATGGATCAGATCATGTTATATCTGGCTTTCAGTGCCATGCGTACTGGAGGACATCGACACGGAGCCTTTCTAGATGCAGCGGCAACAGCAGCAAAGTGTGCCATTTACATAACTTATCTAGAACAAGGTCAAAACACCCGCATGACCGGGCATTTGCATCATATTGAGCCTAAGCGGGTGAAAGTAATTGTCGAAGAAGTCCGGCAAGCATTGACAGAAGGAAAATTGCTCAAGATGCTGGGTTCTCAAGAACCTCGTTACTTGATTCAGTTCCCCTACGTGTGGCTGGAAAAATATCCCTGGCAACCGGGGCGATCGCGTATTGCCAGTATTAGCCTCACCTCCGAGGAAAAGCGCCAGATAGAAAAAAAACTGCCAGAGAATTTACCCGATGTCCAACTGGTAAATTCATTTCAGTTCATAGAGTTGATCGAATTTCTTCACGCTCGCTCTCAGGAAGACTTGCCAGAAGAGCGGCGAACGCCCTTGAGTGAGGCATTAGCCGAACACATTAAGCGGCGCTTGCTGTATTCAGGTACGGTAACGCGTATCGATCATCCTTGGGGCTTGCCATTCTACGCCCTTACCCGCGCCTCTTACTCTCCCGCCGCTGATGAAGAACGCACCTACATCATGATCGAGGATACCGCTCGGTACTTCCGACTAATGGGAAACTGGGCAGATCGACAGCCAAAAGTGATGCGGGTATTGGAGGAGTTGGATATTCCGTCAGAAAATATTGAGCAAGCCCTACAAGAACTCGATCATCTGATCCGTGATTGGGCAGACAAATATCATTGCTCTAATGGAGAGCCTGTAGTTCTACAAATGGTTTTTGGCCCCCAAGAGGTATAAGTGCGGGGGAGATGGGGCAAACCCATAACCTCCTTTACTTCATTCCAAAACTCCTTTAGAGCTGGGAATCATTCCAGCCCGACGGGGATCGATTTCCACCGCCATGCGGACGGCTCGTGCAAAGGCTTTGAAAGTTGCTTCGATGATGTGATGGGAGTTGATGCCATCTAGTTGACGGATATGCAGCGTCATGCGGCTATGATTGACCACGGCGACAAAGAATTCCCGCACAAGTTGGGTGTCGTAGGTACCAACACGCTGGGTGGGGATGTCTAAGCCGTAACTCAGGTGTGGGCGTCCGGAAAAGTCCAGAGTTACTTGCACGAGGGCTTCATCTAGAGGGGCAAAAAAGTGACCAAAACGGACAATCCCTTTGCGATCGCCTAAAGCTTCCCTGAAAGCTTCACCAAGAGCGATCGCCACATCTTCGTTCGTATGGTGGTCGTCAATTTCTAAATCTCCTTTTGCCCATACATCCAGATCGATCGATCCGTGGGAGGCGATTTGGTGGAGCATGTGATCGAGAAATGGCACACCCGTCGCAGCAGAGCAAGTGCCCGTCCCATCTAGGTTGATGCTCACCTTGACATCAGTTTCCTTAGTGGTGCGGTTAACAGAAGCGCTACGGGCTGATGGCAGGTCGCGATGGGGAAGGGAGCGATCCGTAGAAATCCCGTTAGGGTTATTGCTGGTTTGCATGGCAGACTCGGCTAACTAGGTATGAGAGGAATGAAGTGATTTTTTGATGAATTTGGCAGTAATGGTTCAATAGGAGAGATATTTTGCCAAAACATCTCTACCTTGTATTTTTCCCTTTCTTTACATCCCCATGATTTCGTAACCGGCATCAACGTAGAGAATTTGACCTGTGATCCCGCTTGCCAAGTCACTGCACAAGAATGTAGCCGCGTTGCCGACTTCGGTTTGAGTCACAGTCCGCCGCAGAGGGGCAACTTCTTCTACATGATGAATCATATCGAGGATGCCCCCTACCGCTGAGGAGGCGAGGGTGCGGATTGGCCCGGCGGAGATCGCATTAACGCGAATATTGTTTGGGCCCAATTCTGAGGCGAGGTAACGAACGCTCATTTCCAGTCCGGCTTTGGCAATTCCCATAACGTTATAATTGGGAGTAACTTTCACGCCACCGAGGTAGGTCATGGTGACGATACTGCCACCTTCGGTCATTAAAGGTTTGGCGGCACCTACCAATCGCGTCAGCGAGTACGTGCTGACATCCAATGTCAGGGCAAAGCCTTGCCGCGAAGTTTGACTAAATTCACCAGATAAGTCGTCTTTATTGGCAAAGGCAAGGCAATGAATCAGGATATCGAGCTTGCCCCATTCCTTGGCAACTGTGTCGAACGCCGCCTCGATGTCGGCATCCTCTTGAACATTGCAGGGGACAAAGATACTAGGTTGCAGTGGTTCTACCAGTTCTCTAACTTTCTTCTCGTAGCGACCTCTTTCATCAGGTAGATAGGTAATGCCGAGGTTTGCTCCTGCTTTATGGAGTTGTTGGGCAATCCCCCAGGCAATCGAACGATTGTTAGCAATACCAGTGACAAGTGCGTTTTTTCCAGTCAGATCGAGCATAGTATTTTAATTTTAGAGGTAATTTGGAGGGTGAGGTGAAAGGGGAAATTGCCCTTGTCGCCCGGTGTATTTTAACTCCCAAAGGCTCTGTCTCAATGTGAAGGATTAGACGAAGAGCTGGCGTTTTAAGTCATTATGTATCAATCTGTACAAAAAACTCTTCCAGACTCAGATTAAGTAGTCTTTGATACACTCAGTGTTTTGCAGGGCTGGTCGGTAAGTTTCACTTCTTGACCAGCCATGAATGATAACTAGTCGTGCTTGTCATTGGTGAGGGTTATAAGTATGGTGGTAACGCAAGATAGACCGCTGGCAGCCGTGTTTCGTCAACTGGGTGGGGGATCGTTTCCTCCAGTTGTTGAAACCTTTGAGCGAGGCAAAACCATATTTTTCCCCGGCGATCCAGCAGAACGGGTTTACTTTTTAATGAAAGGAGCGGTGAAGCTTTCCAGGGTTTATGAAGCTGGGGAAGAAATCACTGTGGCACTGCTGAGGGAAAATAGCGTTTTTGGAGTCTTGTCACTGATTACTGGGCATCGCTCCGATCGCTTTTACCATGCAGTGGCATTTACGCCTGTGGAGTTGCTGTCTGCTCCGATCGATCAAGTTGAGCAATCTCTGAAGGATAATCCTGACTTGTCGATGTTACTGTTGCGGGGGCTTTCGTCTCGCATTCTGCAAACGGAGATGATGATTGAAACTCTGGCGCACCGGGATATGGGTTCGCGCTTGGTCAGTTTTCTATTGATTCTCTGCCGGGACTTTGGGATACCGGGTTCGGAAGGAATTACGATCGATCTGAAGCTGTCTCACCAGGCGATCGCGGAAGCGATTGGCTCTACCCGTGTGACTGTAACGCGGTTGCTGGGAGATCTCCGCACCGAAAACATGATCTCCATTCACAAAAAGAAGATTACAGTGCATAATCCTGTTGCTCTCAGCCAACAATTTACCTAAAAATCCCGGCACTAGAAGAGAAATCCGCTCCATTTACGCCCTTCGCCAATTACAGTAAAAGAAGAATTTAGACAATTAAACCCCTTGACAGAGAAAAAGCACATAACGCCCGATTGCCATGAGATAGGCTGTATCTGGGTGAACTAGGCGCATGCGATGACCAGCGGTTACATCCTAATTGCGGCGATTTTGGTGTTGGGGGGCTTACTCGCAACGCTGGGCGATCGTTTGGGCACGCGAGTCGGTAAAGCGCGTCTGAGTTTATTTAATCTCCGTCCCCGCAATACAGCCGTTGTGGTAACGATTGTGACGGGTAGTTTAATTTCTGCTTCGACGTTGGGCATTTTATTTGCTACCAGCAAGTCCCTGCGACAAGGAATCTTTGAACTGGATGAAATTCAGAAAAGACTGAGAATTGCCCGTAGCGACTTGACAACAGTTAATACTCAAAAACAGCAGATTGAACAGGAACTTGCTGAAGCGCGAGCTGAGCAACTTGAGGCGCAACGTCGGCTGAATACCATTAATGAATCCTTAAAGGAGGCTCGTGCTGAACAAGCCCAAACAGCCGCACAACTTCAGAGGACGGAACGCCAACTGACCAATGTTTCTGAGCAACGGGCAGCCTTGAGGTCAGAAATTGAGGCGTTGTTAGAAGAACGGAAAGAACTGATTCGACAGCGGGATCAAGTTAGAGCGGAAATTGCCCAACTAAACGCAGAAAATCAGCAACTCAAAGGGCAAAACGAGCAACTTAAAGGGCAAAATGAGCAACTTAAAGACCTGGTAGCCCAGCGCGACCAAGAAATTGCCAAGCGTAATCAGACGATTACAGAACGCAATCAAGTTATAGCCCAACGGGAAGCTCGTCTGCGGGAACTTGAACAAGAATTTGAAGTGGCGATCGCTCAACGGGAAGCTCGCCTGCAAGAACTTGAAGAATTCCTGCTCCAACAAGAAACTCTACTGGCACAACAAAATAACCAACTTGATACTTTAAACAAACAGCAAACTTATTTACAACAGGAAGTAAAAGTTCTAGAGCAGTATTTTCAAAACTATCAAGTGCTGCGTCAGGGCAATGTGGCGATTGTTCGCGGTCGCGTGTTGGCATCAGGGGTAGTGAGGATTACCGATCCCGCTGCGGCTAGGTCTGCTGTCGATCAACTACTGCGAGAAGCTAATCGGACAACCGCTCAGATTACTCGCACTGGGACGGACACAGGTAATGATCAGATTGTGCAAATTACCCAAGCTCAAGTGGAGCAGCTTGTTGAACAAATTAACGACGGTCGAGACTATGTGGTGCGAATTATTTCCGCCGCCAACTATGTAGAGGGTGAAAGACCGATCCAAGTGTTTGCAGATGCAGCAGTCAATCAAGTCGTCTTCCAGCCCGGTGATGTCCTTGCTGCTATTTCTGCTGATTCTTCAACAATGAGTGATAGGGAAGTGCGGACACGGCTCGATCAGTTACTGGCAGCTTCCGAGTTCCGTGCCCGTCGCGCGGGTATACTAGGCGAAATCCAAATTGAAGATGGTCGAGTGGCAACCATGATCAACTTCATCGACCAGCTCAATCAGTACGACAAACCTGTAGATGTGAAAGCGGTAGCTGTAGAACCAACGGCTACCGCTGGGCCGTTGAAAGTGCGGCTGGTTGTTATACAAGATGGGCAAGTTATTTTTAGTACTTGAAAGTAGCGATCAACATGATTTTGGGATTTGATCCAGGGCGCGATAAATGTGGGGTGGCAGTCATGGAACGCAATCGACAGTTGCATTACCATCAGGTTGTTGTTTCCGAGCAGGCGATCGCAACCATTGGGTCTCTGTTGCAGCGCTTTACGATTGAGCGGCTAGTGATGGGGGATCAAACCACTGCCAAGCATTGGAAAAAGCAAATCGAAATGGCCGTCTCAACGTCACTTCCCATTGTCTTAGTTGATGAGCGCTACAGCAGTTTAGAGGCACGCGATCGCTATTGGCAAATGCACCCCCCCAAAGGTTTGGCACGCCTCATCCCCCAAGGAATGCGCCAACCCCCCCGCCCGATTGATGACATTGTCGCCATCCTCCTGATCGAGCGCTACTTAGTTTTAGGGAGTCCTGAGTGCTGAGTCCTGAGTCCTGAGTAGGAAGAAAGGGGGAAGTATAAAGGATGAAGGGTGAAGTATAAAGGGTGAAGGATGAAGGGTGAAGTATGAAGGGTGTGAAGGATGAATAGGGTTGGTTATTTTCTCCGCTGCTCCCCTGCTCCCCTGCTCCGCTGCTCCCCTGCTCCGCTGCTCCCCTGCTCCCCTGCGCCCCTGCTCCGCTGCTCCCCCGCTCCCCTGCGCCCCTGCACCCCCGCTCCCCTGCTCCTCTGCTCCCTGCACCTACTCAGCAACTCCTCAAAGCTCTGCTCGGATAGTGAAGGCGTAATCTCCACCGGGTTCTAGCTGATAATCGTAACGCTCTAAAAATCGACCGAGGGGTTCTTGAATCAATGCTCGTCCTAGGGAAGGTCTAACTGATAACTGACCTTGTCGAAAACACCAGTAAAACTGCCATTCATATTCCGCTGCTCGGACTTCTCCCTCAATTTTGCCCTGTTGCCAGGACTGATGAGTAATCCTGACATAAGCAGTAGTTTCCGGCAGATGTTTAGCACTCACAATTGAAAAATTATTATCTGATTTAAGGGTATAGAGTAACAAACGGATTGTGTTCTGTGTAGCTTACTAGAGATAGAGCAATGAAATCGGAAGGATGAACTTCTTGGGGATCTTTCTCTTCCTCATCCTGGATCAAGATGTCGATTGCCTTAGCAATGGCTAGGATCAGTGTAGTGTACCCATCATTAATGCTGTCTTCATCGGCAGTCGGTATCTATAGCGCCAGCAATCAATAGGAGGTGCATTTCTTGGCTAATTCGTCCCCTAACACTGACTTTTTAAATTCCAGTGAACCAGACCAGGATTTGGACAATGCGATCTGGAGTTTTGAAGAAATTCAGGGAGAACTGAATTTCAAACAGGCACAAAAGGCTTTACGAGAGTTGGTCACCAATCTTGACCTCACCCCCAGAGAGCGAGCGGGTTTGGAGTCGGAAATTGGCGACCTTACTACCATGCTGGACAAGCTAGAACGTACTTGCGTGCAAATTGCTGCCTTTGGCATGGTGGGACGTGGGAAATCATCAATCCTCAACGCCCTCTTAGGTCAGCAAGTCTTTGAGACAGGGGCACTACATGGGGTGACTCGCCACCGCAACGAAGCGAACTGGCAGGTGGAGACGAGCGATCGCCCTAAGGAAATGGCGGCGGAGCGCGTATCTATCGAGGAAACCGGAGCAGAGGGCGATCGCCAGGTTTTGAAAGTCGCCTTGCCGAGCATTGGCAATTCCCAAATTCAGCTAATCGATACACCGGGAATTGATGAAGTTAAAGGGGAGACGCGAGAAGCCTTGGCACGGCAAGTGGCAAAACAAGCCGACTTGATTTTGTTCATCATCGCGGGTGATATGACCAAAGTGGAGTACGAGGCGCTCTCCCAATTGCGAGAGGTTGGCAAACCGATGTTGCTGGTATTCAACAAAATTGACCAGTATCCGGAGGCTGACCGCACGGCAATTTATCACAAAATTCGTGATGACCGGGTGCGGCAGTTACTTAAACCCTCGGAAATTGTCATGGTTGCGGCTTCGCCTTTGGTGGCGGAGGCGGTGCGCCGTCCTGATGGCAGTATTGGAGTCCGACGTTATCTAGGACATCCGCAAGTTCAGGAACTGAAGCTAAAGATTTTGGAGATTTTGCACCGGGAAGGGAAGTCACTTGTTGCCTTAAATACGATGCTATATGCCGATGAGGTGAATGAGCAACTGGTGCAGCGAAAAATGACGATTCGGGAAGAAAGTGCCAACCAAATCATCTGGAAAGGGGTGATGACAAAGGCAGTCGCGATCGCTCTTAATCCTGTAACGGTGGCTGATATCCTGACAGGGGCAATCATTGATGTAGCCATGATTCTCACCTTATCGCGTCTCTACGGAATCCCGATGACCCAGCAAGGTGCGGTAGGGTTGTTGCAAAAAATCGCTATCAGTATGTGCGGTATTAGTGCCAGTGAGGTGTTAGCAACCCTAGGTTTAGGTTCTCTCAAAAGTCTTTTAGGTCTTTGGGCTCCAGCAACGGGTGGGATATCCCTTGCACCTTATCTATCGGTAGCCGCAACCCAGGCAGCCGTTACGGGCGTCTCTTCCTATGCCATTGGGCAAGTGACGAAGATTTATCTAGAAAATGGCGCATCCTGGGGGCCAGATGGGCCAAAAGCAGTGGTGACGAACATTCTTTCCTCCCTGGATGAAGCGTCGATTATTAGCCGTATCAAAACAGAACTCAATGCCAAGCTGGGAGAACCAGGGCGTCGCCGTCAAATAGTGGATTAAGCTGCCGTAGCTCTAACTTCATAGCCAGACCAGCTAGGTTATGGGTGCGACAGCTTAATTATTGCCAAAAAAAGAGATTGGCTTTTCAACCAATCTCACACCTGAAAATTGTCTTCGTTGGATTAATGAATTAAGGGTAGAGTGCTTTTTGTTTGGTGTTCCTGCTCGTAATCGGATGAGCAAAGCTTGCAGGAAGGAGGTTTTTGGAGTTGTCAATTGCAACGAACTACTGAACCCTAACAAAAAGCGATCGCTATATCCTCAACCTCCATCCGTCCTAGTATCGTGGCGGCGTTTGGTCTTCTTTTTTGAAAGAAGATAGCCATTCTCGGACTTGATTGGCGGCAATGTCGCGACCACCCAAACCAAAGGCGAGGGCGGTGGCTACAGCAATTGCTCCTAGTAGCAAGCCAAAGGCTAAATTCACAATGCTGCTGGCAATCCCCATCTGTTGCAGCGCCATTGCTGAAACTAGGGCAATAATTGCAATCCGTGCCGCTTGACCTAATATTTGCGACTGACGAGAGCCAGGACTGGTAATTAAGTTATAGGCAAGGTTTGCCAGGTACAGACCCACGGCAAAGACAATTAGACCCGCCAGGATTTGACCTAAGATGATCACAATCCCTGTAACGATTGCTGTCAAGGCGGCAAACTGCAAGACGTTGGTTGCTGCTACCGTTGCAAACAACATGATGCCAACCCAGGCAATGATTCCTACCAATTCTGACGGTGAGCGTTTGGGAATCGGTGGTGTCTGTGGCTGCTGTAGCCGGGTTTCTTGTCCAGGTTGGGGCGGTGGTGGTAGATCCGGTAGAGTGGTGGCGTCAGGATGGAGTGATGGCGGGGCGCGACGGCTAGGGCTTAGTGCTGGCAAACCTATCCAGTCGAAAACATTGTCAAAGCCAAGGCTTTTGAGAATATTCGTTACTAATTCAGCGACAAAGTGTCCGATGAAATAAGCAATACACAGAATCAATGCTGCTGTGAAAATCAACGGCAGAGCGTTGAGAATCTGGGTCAACATTAAAATCGCCGGCCCAGAAATTGCCTCAATTTGCAAGGCATTGAGGGCAGCGATCGCGGTAGGAATCAAAATCAGGACGTAGACAATCGTTCCAATAATCCAGGAAAGAGATTGACCACTGCTCCCTTGATTGAGTCCAAAGCGTCTTCCCATGCGGTCTGTTCCTGCTGCTACGAGCAGATTCGTAACGATCCGGCGCACGACTTGAGCAACTAGCCAACCCGCCGCCGCAATCACAATGGCTGCCAAGAGATTTGGCAAGACTGCCAAAATTCTATTGAGCAGTTCCTGGACTGGTAGTAGAGTTCCTTCCAACCCCAAGGTGCTTAAGATTGCCGGAAGAAATAGTAGGAAGATGAACCAGTACAGCGCGCTCCCAATCGTTTCGCTTAGAGAAAAGCTGTCTGTGCGGGGAGGAGTGCTCCGTGTGTCTGATGTATCGGTTGTTGGGGGAACTGTTCCCGGTGGTGTGGTCGTGCTGGCTCTTTCAGCCCGGTCATCACCCATGTGTTGACCTAAGCGCTCATCTAAATGAAACGCTTTGAGTGCTCGCGTCACCAGTAGTTTGACCACCGATGCTAGTAGCCAAGCGATCACTAAGAGAATGATTGCCCCCAATAAATTCGGCAAGAAGCCGATGACTCTTTCGAGAAAATTATTCAGGGGTCGAGAAACTGCTTCTAGCTGTAGTATCTGTAAAACAGCCACTACAGTGAAAACAATAATGATCCAGAAAACGGCACCAGAGATCCAATCCTCTACCTTAGGTGCCTGTCTGGGATCTCCTGTAACCCAACCAGCAATTTTGTTATCGATATTTGTGCGGTTTAAAATGCCCCTGACGATCGCCGCCGCAATTAGAGCAATAAGGACTCCAATTATCAAAATCGCGATCGCTGCTAGCAAACTCGGAACAAACTCGCCGAGATTTTGAGCAATTCCTTGCCAATATCCCGCGCTTGTTATGGGTGCTAGGGGTTGAGGTTCAGTTGGTCTTACCTGCGCGAGAGTCTGTTGCGCTCGCATTATTGGTACACCAAGACTTACAAATTCAGTCATTCCTTGCCAATTTCCATTCATGGTTTTTGTGAGTTGACCTCGAATCTAACGAGCAAACATAAGAAAATTGCTAGTTATAGCTTATAGAGGTATGCGTACTCAAGCCATCTTTGCCAGCTGTAGGTCATCTACTTGTGTCTGCATCCGTAAATGACCCATTTAGCAAAAAAACTACCACAAGGTTAGGTGTTGTTTCTGCTGGTTTCAATCTATCTTTAGATGAATCCAGCCCCAAAAGTCAAATATTTGCAGATTTTTAACTAAAATTTCCCTTACAGCTCACCTAGAGCATCTTTTCAGCCTTATGTCTTCACTCGTTTTAGATAAATTTTTGAAGTTTTAGATGTCAAACGCTCGAGTTTTTGAACAATCCATTTATATCAATGCCAGTGCCACTATCGTTGAGCGTTGCATTACTGATCAGACTTTAATGCATCGCTGGCTCAACCCGGCTTTACGTTGCGAACCCGTTGGGGAGTGGAGTACACAAATCGGTAGCCGCAGCCGCTTTATCATTCAAATCCCTGTGTTGCAGCCGACACTAAAAACTGTTGTTGTTGAACGGGAACCCGGTTTAATCGTCTGGGGCTTTAAGGGATTTTTTCGCGGACGCGATCGCTGGGAGTGTCAACCTAATCAGGAAGGAACCTATCTCCTCAATCGCTTTGAATTTGAAATTTCCAATCCCCTGATTAGCTGGGGCTTCAACACCTTTGCTCATCGCTGGACTCAAGAGGACATGAAAGCTCAACTACGCCGCCTCAAGCGCCTAGCCGAAGAGATGCATCAGAAGTTGGGGCAGTAGGGAGCAGGGGAGCAGGGGGGCAGGGGAGAGAAAAATCGACGACGATTAGCCATTACTCCAATCGCCTATTTCATACTTCATACTTCACACTTCATACTTCACACCTCACCCTCCCCTCATTCTCAACTGCTCTAGTAAACGGCGAATTGTGGTCACATCTTGAGCATTGGGGATCATTGCCAGGTAGCTTTCCAAATCTTCACGAGCTTGCCCCCAGTCGCCGAGTTGATAGTAGAACAACCCTCGATCCCGCAATTCCAAGGGCGCATCGGGAAACAACATCAGAATTCGTTCTACTGCTGCCAGCGCCTTTGGTAAATCCTGGCTATTGATGTATATCAATTTGAGATTAGTCAGCATTCGCGCCAGAAACTGTCTAGGAGTGACTGACTCTACAAAACCCGATTGTAGTTTTACCGGACGCCCATATATTTGAGCAAGGCGTGCCTCACAATCTTGCTCAAACAAAATTTCACCCCGATTAAAGGCATCGACAAAAATACCCACGTCTTCAAAATCTGGGCGAATGAGAAAATGCCCCGGCATTCCAATTCCCACCATGGAAAAGTCGAGGCGTTTAGCAATCTCCAAATAAAGCAACGAAAGCGTAATCGGAATACCCATACGCCGATCGATTACATCATTGAGGAAGCTATTGCGGGGATCGTAATAATTGCTACTATTGCCGCTAAAGCCCAAATCGTCATAGAGGTACTGGTTGAGGCTTTGGATCACCCGTAGTGGATAGCGTTCCGCTGGTAAACGCTCTACCACCTCAGCAGCCATCATATCCAGAGCGCTGAGATACTCGGCAGGATCGAGGCGGGGATACTCTTCTTGGGCAATATAAAGAGCTGCTACACCTAAGTCGATTTGGTCGTCAGGTTGATTAATCTCTTGATAAAAGTATTGACGCCCTTGATGAAAGTCCATTTTAAAAATATCTTTATTACTTTCTACCTTTCATCTTAGGGAATAAGTGACGAACCGATTCACCGAGGTAAGTTAAGTGGGCGAGAAAATAAATCGAAAATTAGTTTACCTTACGATAAGAATAGCTATCTTTGATATTGGCAACAAAGTAACGCCCATGGGAAGATGCATCCATTAATGCACTATAAACTTCGGGAGGAACATCCAGATACTGATAAACTTCCCCCCGATGGCGAAATTCAGCTTCAAGGATTTGAGTTGAGGGGTCGTAGCCAACGCTCCGTATGTAATTTGATTCGACTTGTATCCGCTTAGTAGCCGCATTTTGCAGCATCACATCTCTTGCTTCTTGTATGGCTTCTGGTTGATTAGGTAAATTAAAAAATTCTAGGGCGTAGTCCAAGAATTGGTCGCTGTGATACATGTAAAACTTAAATTCTTCCAAACCAACTTCAGACAAAATTTCCTGGACTAAATCCGGTCTGGGTTCGATGGTTTCTCCTTCATACTTCAGCCACCAATCTTCTTTATCATCGTCGGTAACAAAGATTAGAGGCTTTTGCATGTATTTAGCGTAGTCAATGAGTTGGAACCAAAGAACGACATCTCCATAATTTTTGGGCAGGGATTTTTTTGAATCTTTATATCCTGGTGGTTTCTTGTAGCTAAACCGTTTTTCTGCCTTTTGATAAATATTTTCTAATTCTTCATCGGAGTAGGGCTTACCAACTTTACCTTCTAATAAGTCAGTTAAGGTTTCTCGCAGGTCATCAGATTCTACGTAATTTGGATGTTGCTCATGGGAGCGCGTTAAATCAGATTTAATTTCTTCGAGAGCGGTTTCAATGGTTTTTATAATATTTCGAGTATTGATAAAAGGGTGACGCTTATAGTCTTTAAACAATTCCTGTTTGAGGCTATTTAAGTTGCGGTCTAAAATTACTGTAATGTCTTCATAGGCTTTGACCTGGTTGGCAATGACGTACAAACGATTTTTTTGATATTCATAGGCAACCTGATGAGGTATCCAAATTCTTTCTTTGAGTTGACCAAGAATTTCAAAAAACTTAGACCGGGTTTCAGGGGTGTAACTATAGATATGTAGTAAAACATTGGTATCAAAAGAAAAAATTCCCTCATGCCAAATTTGGGCAATTTCTTCTGGGGTCGGTTTATAATAGCCACGAAACAAATTTCGCATAGCTAGAGTCAAGTTCAGGACTATCTATATGGTATAGAGATTTCAGGCTTTTGAATAATAGGCGCGATCGCTAACCTAAAAGCGACCCTCCGCCCGGAGTCAGTACAGAGAATTTGCACGACTCATCCATCAGGGAATCAAGCGCAGAGTTATTAAACGGAGACAAGAATGAGTGTTTCTGAGAACCAATCATTGAGTGAGAGCGAGTATCAAGCGCAATTAGACCATGTCATAAAAACCCTTAAGGAAGAATTGCCGACACTTTTTGAGCGCGATATCTCCTACGAGATTTATACGCAAGATATCTATTTCCAAGACCTAGTTAATAATTTTAAAGGTAAATTCAACTATCGCATTGTCTTTTGGACGCTACGATTTCACGCGCAACTATTTTTTACAGACATCCATTTTGATCTCCATGACACCCAACAGGTCGCCAAGCATATTATCAAAGCGCACTGGACGGTTCGGGGTACTTTGCGGCTCCCCTGGAAACCCCAAGTGTTTTTCAATGGCGACTCCACCTATACACTCACCGAATCCGGCTTAATCTACAACCAC
This sequence comes from Kastovskya adunca ATA6-11-RM4, assembly GCA_019359445.1. Classification (GTDB taxonomy): domain Bacteria; phylum Cyanobacteriota; class Cyanobacteriia; order Cyanobacteriales; family Coleofasciculaceae; genus Kastovskya; species Kastovskya adunca. Next base: position 76,352 of record JAHHHJ010000027.1, read on the forward strand.
CTTGATACATGGGATCGTAAGCCTAGTGAGGTTTTAAAGCAGTTTTTCAAAAGGGGAGGAAAAGGCTGATTGACTGACAAAAGTTTTACACTTGGCAAACGGTGAACGATGAACCTTTTTGTTGGGGATTTTGTCTAAAGAGCTGAGAAACAACCGGAGGGGGGAAAACTCATCAGTGTTCACTTTCCCAGTCAAGGTTTTGACTGATGATTTAGTTGCTACCCAGAAGCCAGAACCAGAGACTGAGGTAGATTGGGTACGGCGCTGTCAAAAAGGCGATCGCTCCTGTTTTCGTAAACTTTATCAACATTACTCCCCGCGCGTGCGCTCGACGCTTTACCAACTGTGTGGGTCTGAAGCCTTAGATGATTTGGTGCAAGAGGTATTTCTCCGTACCTGGAAAGGATTGCCTAAACTGCGTCAGGCGACGCAATTTTCTACCTGGCTTTACCGGATTAGCTGGAATGTAGCTACAGATAGGCGGCGACAGTTTGCCCAAGAGTACAGCCAGAGAGAGCGGCTTACCCAGGCACTCCCAGTTCGTCCCAATGCCCCGGATTTGATGCATCTACATTATCAGGAAGTTGTTCAGCAAGGGTTGCAACAGTTGAGTTTTGAGCATCGTGTGGTTCTGGTACTCCACGATTTAGAAGATATTCCCCAAAAGGAGATTGCTCAGATTTTGAGCATCCCCTTAGGAACAGTAAAGTCTCGCCTGTTCCATGGGCGGGCTTCCCTACGGCAATTCCTGGAGCAACAAGGAGAGTTACTTTGAGCAAGTTCCCCCCGGATGACGATCGCCTCGTTGAGTTTCTGCGTCAGCACAAGGGCACACCTCCCCCCGCCGCACCGAATTTAGAGGTGAAATTGCTACAATCCCTGAAAACAAATCCCCGCCAACCTGCTTGGTATCAGCGTTGGCAGATTGCGCCCCCTGCTATAGCGGCGGGTTTATTGGTAGCGTGGAGTAGCTATCACCTCTTGGTTGCAACCGTCGAACCGATTGATTCGGTTCCTTTAGAAGCGTTTATGGAAAGCAACTGGAATGGAGTTGTAGGGGAATCCCCGGCGACGGGACAGAGTACAGAGGTGGATTGGTTACTGTTAGCGAACCTGTCTTCCTAAGGAATCGAGTCTAGTAAACAAAACTTTTGCAGGAGATGATTGCAATGATGTTACGTCGTGTTTCTGTTTTAGGGTTAGCCCTATTATCCTTAGGTGGCGTAGTGGCGATCGTCAATCCCAACCCCTTAACGGCAGAGATTACCCAGAAATCAGGTCGAAATCCTCTGGGTGAGCGCAGCGATCGCCTAATGCAGCAACTCAACCTGACTTCAGAACAACAGCAACAGTTGCAGGCAATTCGCGAGCGAGATCAAGGTCAGATGCGCCAGCAGCGCCAGGCGTTGCACCAAGAAAAACAACAGTTAATGCAATTGATGGCAGGAAATGCCACAGAGGCTGAAATCCGCACTCAACACAATCAAGTCAAAGCGTTACAGCAGCAGTTGGGAGATGCACGTTTTGAAAGCATGTTGGCAATGCGAAATGTGTTGACGCCAGAACAGCGGAGTCGCTTTGCACAATTGATGCAACAACGACGAGAAAATCGTCAGACTCGGATGCCCAATGCTCAAGGACAGCGAAGAAGTTGAGGTTTATTTACCTCCACGGATTTGCCTCTAGCCCCCTTTCGAGTAAAGCGGTGTATTTGCGCGATCGCTTGGCGTCGTTACAAATCCCTTTACAAGTTCCTGACTTAAATCAAGGGGACTTTTCGCAGTTAACGATTTCGCGCCAAGCACGTCACGTGGAGGCAGAGTTTCTGGCAACGCCCTCTGTCCCCGTAACGCTAATAGGTTCGAGCTTGGGAGGATTGACCGCCGCTTGGTTGGGACAACAACACCCCCAAGTGCAGCAACTCGTCTTACTTGCTCCGGCGTTTGGTTTTCTCGACCACTGGTTATCCCGCTTGGGAGAAGAACAACGGCGTCAGTGGCAAGCTTCCGGATACTTATCGGTCTATCACTACGGTGAAAGGCGATCGCTCCCCCTGCACTACCAGTTTGTCGAAGATGCCAAAAAACTTAATGAATCGCAGTGGTTGCGCCCGATTCCGACGCTAATTTTGCATGGCATCCACGATCAGGTGATTCCGATTGCCGCTAGCCGTCACTATGCACGGGAACGTCCCTGGGTAAAACTGATCGAACTCAACAGCGATCATGCCTTAGGTGATGTCTTGCCCCAGATTTGGGACGTTGTACAGAAATTTTGTCAGTTAACAACACACTAATGACTGATGGCCACGATTAGGTGCTATCCTCCAACTCAAGCGTAACGTCATCTAAAGTCAGAAAAATCAAGAATGAAGTTGCGATTTTCATCCTTCATCCTTGACACTTCATACTTTTGATAACGTTCATACTCTTGAGAGGATATGGAACCCGAACAACTGCTTGTCAATGGAATTGCAGTCGGCAGCATTATTGCCCTAGCAGCAGTAGGACTAACGCTGACCTACGGAATTTTGCGGCTATCTAACTTTGCCCATGGTGACTTTATGACCTTGGGCGCTTATCTCACCTGGCTAGCGAATATCAGCGGGGTGAATATCTGGCTAGCGATGCTGCTCGGCGCAGCAGGTACAGTTATAGCGATGTTGTTGTCGGAACTGTTGCTGTGGAAGCCGATGCGCGATGCACGGGCATCTTCCACCAGCCTGATCATCATTTCAATTGGGCTGGCGTTGTTTCTCCGCAACGGCATCATTTTTATCTGGGGCGGTAGCAATCAGTCTTATGACTTGCCGATTACCCCTGCCATTGATGTTTTTGGCGTGAAAATTGCCTATTACCGCATCGTTGTTGTTATTTTGGCAATTGTGGCGATCGCGGCTTTGCATTTCCTTCTACAAAACACCCGCATCGGTAAGGCAATGCGGGCTGTCGCTGATGATATTGATCTAGCCCGCGTCTCCGGCATCAACGTTGAACGGGTTGTAATTTGGACGTGGGTGATCACAGGTACGTTGACAGCATTTGGGGGAGCCATGTACGGCTTAATTACCGCTGTGCGTCCCAACATGGGCTGGTTTTTAATTCTGCCGATGTTTGCCTCGGTGATTCTCGGCGGGATTGGGAACCCTTACGGTGCTATTTTGGGGGCACTGATTATCGGAATTTCCCAAGAGTTTAGCGTCCTTATACCTGGATTAGGCTCAGAATACAAAATTGGCGTTGCCTTGTTGATTATGGTGCTAGTTCTCCTATTTCGTCCCCAGGGCTTATTTAAGGGGACAATTTAGCAAGTATCTTCACACAAAACTAAAGACTGTTAAAGAAGCAACATTTTTTAGCTGCTTCTTTGACAGTCTTCAAATTTGTCTCAGATTGAATCTGACGAGATCTATGGGCTGACGACGTGGAAATAGATCGCGGCGATTAGGAAGTTACCTAATAGCAGAAAAATTGCCCAGGCGGTACGGTAAGGATAGGGCGGCTTGCCACTTTGAGGAACTGGTCGGTCACTTTTCTTGGCTTGAGCAGTCATATTTTGCTCCTAATTTAAATACTTTCTTGAAAAAGAGTAAAGTTAAACGAACCAAACAGCTAGCTTTTTGTACAAGACTTAACTATTTGCACACAAGTTTTTGTTGATTCTCCGCCTATCTGGGGAAGAGACGCTAATACAACAACGCAGTAATTTTGGCAATCACTACATCAGTAGAAAAAGTTTTTCTAAGCCATAAAAGCAGACAATTAAGCAGAGATTATCAATAATTTATCCAAGGTTTAACCCTAGGGATTGATGACTTTGAAGTAAATAGCTGCTACGAGCAAGTTGAGCAGTAGAAAGACCGCACCCAAGGTAAAACCAAAGCCATAGGAAGGGGTCTTTTCTTCAGTTAGCACATCAGAACCGAGTTTCTTTTCTCGCTCTTGTTGTACCTGTTCAGTTTCTTGTGTTTCTCTTTTTTCTGACGTTGGCATAGATAAAGATTGAAATCTGTACTTTCTTAATAAATAGCAAAGAAAGCCCTTTCTGGATAAAGCCCGTTGGATAGAGGTTTAGCAGCACTTCAGTCTGCTAGAAGTAGCAAATATTATCCTTAGACACTCTCCCCAGCGTGGTAGGAACTGCGTACCAAAGGACCAGAACGGACGTGGGAAAAGCCCATGGTTTTGGCGATCGCCCCCAACTCCTCAAACTCCTCCGGCGTCCAGTACTTCTGAACGGGTAAGTGTTGCAGGGAAGGGCGCATGTATTGCCCTAACGTGAGGCGATCGCACTCAACTGCCCGTAAATCCTCCATCGCCTCAATCAGTTCGGCTTTCGTTTCCCCATGCCCCAGCATCAAGCCAGATTTCGTGGGAATATTGGGATCGAGTTGTTTGACGATGCGGAGAACATCCAGGGAGCGATCGCACTGCGCCCCCCGCCGCACCTGCCCTTGCAAGCGGCGTACCGTCTCAATGTTGTGGTTGTAACACGCTGGGTGCGCTGCCACTACCGTTGCCACCCGTTGACGCTGCAAATCAGCGCCAGTTTTCCCCCACTCTTTCCCGCCCCAGAAATCCGGCGTCAGGACTTCAACTTGCGTCTGGGGATTCAACTGCCGGATTGCCTCCATCGTGGCGACAAACCACCCCGCCCCCCCATCAGGGAGATCGTCTCTGGCCACAGAAGTCAGCACCACATAACTTAAGTTCAACAGTTGCACCGACTCAGCCACCTTTTTAGGTTCTTCAAGATCTAGAGGCATCGGTGCATGACCCTTATCCACCTGACAGAAGGCACAGGAGCGGGTGCAGGTTGGGCCCATTAAAAGAAATGTCGCCGTTTTCTGGGCGTAGCACTCCCCCCGGTTCGGGCAACGTCCTTCTTCGCAGATCGTGTGGATTTGGCGCTGCTTAATAATTCGCTGCACCGTCGAGATTTCACTGGCTTTACCAATGGGGCGGCGTAGCCAACTGGGAAGGGCTTCTATCTGAGAACGCCACTCTGACGCATCTGGCTGGGTAGTCAAAGACCGATTCAGTTCAGTAGGCAAATCCATACATGTTTTGGTGGGCTACCAACAAAAGTGATAATCTCTACAGATACAAATGTTAAAGCATTCAACTGGAACTCTCCTTAAGGGCTGTTTTTACCGTTACTAGTCAGACCAGATTAATTTAGAATCATTTACACAGCTTACGTTTGAGCTTTAGGGCGAAATGGTAGTAGGTTACAAGAGTTGCGACAAACTGTATCGCTTTTAACAGCCTGGAGCAATGCCAACTAGCCTCAGCAAGTGCTGGTCTATTCTTAAAACAGGTATGTACTTACTGGTCAGACAAAAATTGGCATACTTACACCCGGTCTTGCTGATAATTATTCAGCCTTCTCGATCTCAGCTAGTGCTTTGGGTTGGAGATTTGTTCTTTTTCGGTCGTAGGCGGCAGTCGCTTTAATAAAACTGTAGTTCTTCATTCAATCACCCCCTTAAGGAGTCAGTCGTGGCAAGTCACAAAATCCTGGTTATTGACGACAGTAGAGTCATCAGGGTACGCGTGCGGGAAATGTTGCCTCCAGGAAATTTTGAAGTCCTGGAAGCTAAAGATGGTGTGGAGGGAATGAATCTCATCCATCAGGAACACCCCAACTTGATTATGTTGGATTTTCTTTTGCCTCGGATGAGCGGCTGGGAAGTCTTTCAAGAGATCCAAGGTAATCCAAACCTTCAACAGATTCCGCTGGTACTCATGTCAGGACGAAAGGAAGAAGTCACTGAGAAAATCAGTGAACCTTTTGAGTATTTTGCCTTTGTCGAAAAACCATTTGAAAAGAAGCAATTGGTTGAGGCGATTAAAGAGGCAATGAGTAAAGCGAAGAATCGCCCTGTCGTCGCCGCCCCAGCCCCCGCCACAACTGAAGTAACCTCCGGAGACACGGCTTCCAATGCCGAAATTCAAGCCTTGAATGCCAAGGTAGAAAAATTGCAAGCTGAGGTAGAGGGGTTGAAGAAGCAACTCACTCAGATTGTCGGCTTCATCAAGCAAAAATTGAAGTAGATGCAGGTGTAGGGGCGGATGTAGAGGTGGGTTTAGGCGATAATCTCACAACAAAACCCGCCCCATCAATTGGGGAGCAACCGATAATTCAGATACCCCAAGGGTTGGGCTGGTTTTGCTTAAACGTTGTGGGTGAGGGATAGCATTAACTGGCTACACCCTTGCCTAAAGGTTAATCCAACTCCCGTCGCCCTTCTAAGGCGCGTGCTAACGTCACCTCGTCGGCGTACTCCAAATCTCCACCCACAGGTAATCCAAAGGCGATGCGCGTTACCCGTGTAAAGGGTTTCAACAACTGCCCAACATACAAAGTTGTTGTTTCGCCCTCCACACTAGGACTAATTGCCAAAATTATTTCTTTAATGTCTTTCTGGCTGCCTCTTCGTACTAGCTGCTGGATGTGGAGCTGATCGGGCCCAATGCCCTCCATCGGGGAAATTACGCCCCCTAAGACGTGATAAAGTCCTCGATACTCGCGAGTTTTTTCCAAGGCGATCACATCACGGGAATCGGCAACGACACAGATTGTGCGTTGGTCGCGATTAGGGTTGCGGCAGATTTCACAAACAGGGTCGGCTGAAAGGTGAAAGCAAACCTGACATAAGCCCACTTGCTTTTTCGCTTCTACCAACGCCTGAGCGAGTGCCTGGACTTCTGCCTCTGAACGCTTCAGAATATGGAGGGCTAATCGTTGTGCGGTTTTAGGGCCAACTCCAGGCAGGCGTTGCAGTTGCTCAATTAAACGCGCTAAGGGTCGGGTGTAAATGGTTGTTGTCTCCGATAGCTGTAGGCTTCTATTTTTATCTTAAAGGGGCGATCGCCTACAATCTGACTTCTACTTCAATTATGTATACCCACAAAAAAGCGCCCCCCAAAGGAGAGCGCTTATTTATTTAAGAGCTAAGAGCTAAATCTTAACCCTGGATAGCGGGAGCCGTTAAAGCCACCGGAGTCGCCTCACCACTAGCCAAGTCCAGAGGGAAGTTGTGAGCATTACGCTCGTGCATCACTTCCATACCCAAGTTGGCGCGGTTCAACACATCCGCCCAGGTGCCAATTGCCCGACCTTGAGAGTCAATAACACTCTGGTTGAAGTTGAAGC
>JAHHHJ010000028.1 GCA_019359445.1 Kastovskya adunca ATA6-11-RM4
GGTGGACCCACTCCGACCCATCCCGAACTCGGTGGTGAAACGCTGCAGCGGCGAAGATACTCTGGGGGTAACCCTACGGGAAAATAGCTCAATGCCAGGTCTATATTCTTTAAACAAAAGCACAAGCCTCTTTTCCCATCTACGGAAAGAGGCTTGTTCTGTTTTTTAGTTTTATAGTAGTTGAAATCTGAAGTTTTTGAAATTAGAGATTCTGCTGTGGATGCAAGATTAGAAAGGGCACGCCAACTCAAGCAATCATTAATAGAGTTTGTTATTGAAGCAGAAGGAGACCTAGCAGAATCTTTAGAATCTTATGTGGCGACAAACTCTCGTAAAGAAGCTAAAAATAATCGTTACGACCCAACATACGAACAGAATCTCTTGATTGATTCTTTTTTGACTGAGGGTGAAGTCAGGGGTAAGACACCTATAGATGTGTTTATTAAAGAACAATTAGAGCTTTCAAATAGCGATCGCACGTTACTAAAAAGCTGGCATCGTAGTTTCATTGGCTTGTTTGCAGTCATCAAAATTCTCCCTGATGGTTTTGAACTAATGAACTGGCTAAGCGCTAAACACTACTGTGTTAAACCTAACGATACTAAAACTCTCAAAGAAATGGAGCGCTTCAAAGAGGGAGAAATTTTGCTCGTTCGCATTGCACCAGTAACTGATGATTACTGGATGTTTTCTGGCCCCTGTATTCCAATGGGTCGTTTGGGTAAACCTAAACTAGCTGTTGCAATCGGTAACTTTAAAGACGATCATAAAGGAGCTCTTTATAGTGATGCTCCTAAACTTCTAGAGGAGGCATGGAAATCGGTTGCAAAATATCATCAGGAATTTCTTGACTTTTTCGGCAGTGATGAGGTGACCCTACCGGGGCGTGAACTGAATGAAAAAATTGCCGAATTACAAGAGATCATAACTAAGCAGCAGTTAGCCGCAGCAGGGGTGGATGAATCAAAGTCTCTCTCTGAGCTAGCAAATGAAGCTGGTCTGACAGAGGAAGAAATGAAAGCGGCGGCGGTTGAGGCAGGTGCTGACTCTGATGAGATCTCTCAACTATTTGAGCGCAGCCAAGGAGTAACTAAAATGGTGATGCCAAAGGCTGAGTTACCACCAGAGTTGAAGAGAGCAGAACAGGTAACTGTTTTAACTCATCCGCGTTGGGGACAGATGTTTTTGCCTGATTACAGCCAATTCCAAACTATTTTGGCATCAGAAGATTGGCAAATCAACAACACCGCTGAAAAATTAGTTCGTAAATACCTCCAAGAGCCGAGAATTAACGCCTTCATTTGGCAACGACTGGCCGAGGGACACCCAACTCAACTAGAAAAATTGTTGCAAACCGTCTTAACACGTCCAGATTTTAAGCTGAAGCGCGACTTAGAAAGCTTACTGCAAGAGCACAACAAACCTTTAGAGCCGGATTTGCCAGAAATAGCCAGCGTGCCACTACATCTGCATAACCTGTTTCAAGAAGCCCTGGTAGAGGTCAACAAATCGAAGTCAAAGAATAAGGGGAAAAAGAAAAAGAAGGCAGTAGGAGGATTTAAATAAATTTAATGGAGCTCAGCTGTTGAGAGATCGCACTCTTAAACAAGCATCATTACCTGAGTACCTTTAAACCCTGTCAGTAAAATGGTGTGAGGCTGGCTTACTTTTTCCTTAAAGTTATGAGACATACTAAACCAGAAAGAAGGCTCATTTTTGCTTTTGCGACTAGAAGAGAGGGCAACCAGTAATACAGTGACTTACTCTGATAAAATCTAGCTTCCCTAGTTTACTGATCGCTCATCCTTATGCCAGCCACCGTTGTTTCACTGAAAGCTATTGAAGATCAGCACCACCTAAGTATCCAAAGTCCCGCATCAGGAATATCCTTGCAAGGACGCCTCAAAGTCCCAGGGGATAAGTCTATCTCTCACCGTGCCTTAATGTTGGGAGCGATCGCGCAAGGAGAAACCCAGATTCAGGGATTACTTTTGGGAGAAGACCCCCGCAGCACGGCAAGCTGTTTTCGGGCGATGGGAGCTGAGATCTCCGAACTGAATACAGAGTTGGTGCGAGTGCAGGGAATTGGGCTAGGACAATTGCTCGAACCAACAAACGTTCTAGATGCAGGGAACTCCGGCACTACTCTACGTCTAATGCTAGGAATTCTTGCCTCTCATCCAGAACGATTCTTTAGCGTGACGGGCGATGAGTCATTGCGATCGCGTCCTATGTCTCGTGTCGTCCAACCTCTACAGCAGATGGGAGCAGCCATTTGGGGACGCAAGAAAGGCTCTCTAGCTCCTTTAGCTATCCAAGGAAAAACCCTCAAACCGATTCATTACTACTCCCCCATTGCCTCAGCTCAGGTCAAATCCTGCATTCTTTTGGCGGGTTTAATGACCGAGGGGCAAACTACTGTTACCGAACCGGCTCTTTCCCGCGACCATAGCGAAAGGATGCTCAAAGCCTTTGGGGCACAACTAACTATTGATCCAGAAACGCACAGCGTTACGGTTACAGGTTCCGCTAAACTCCAGGGACAAAACATTGTTGTTCCGGGAGACATTAGCTCTGCTGCCTTTTGGCTCGTTGCAGCAGCGATTGTACCGGATTCGGAACTCCTAATTGAAAATGTCGGTGTTAACCCCACCCGCACAGGTATTTTAGAAGCCCTGGAAATGATGGGGGCGGATGTAACGTTAGAAAACCAACAAGAAATTGCTGGGGAACCCGTTGCCGACCTGAGAGTGCGTTATGGACGGCTAAAAGGTTGCACGATCGCGGGTGATTTAATTCCCCGACTCATTGATGAGATTCCAATTCTGGCAGTTGCAGCCGTTTTTGCCGAAGGTACAACTGTGATTCGAGATGCAGCAGAACTGCGTGTTAAAGAAAGCGATCGCCTTGCCGCCATGGCATCCCAACTTAATCGTATGGGGGCACGCGTCACCGAACTCCCAGATGGGTTAGAGATCGTAGGCGGCACCCCCCTTACGGGTACAAATGTTGATAGCTATACCGATCACCGCATAGCTATGAGTCTAGCGATCGCTGCTCTCAATGCCACGGGTACCACCACAATCTACCGAGCAGAAGCTGCGGCTATCTCTTATCCAGACTTTGTTACCAACCTACAGCAACTCTGTGGTGATGTTCACCCCTGAGCGTTCTAGAGTTCCCACCCCTGCCTTAGTATTGAGCAGATGGCGATTGTGGGATTCTTCAAAGTTAATAATTGGCCCTTTGGGTACAATTCCCATCGGATTAACATGAGGGTGGCTCTTATAATAGTGCTGCTTAATCTGATCAAGATTGCAGGTTTCCTTGACTCCCGGCTGCTGATAGAGGTCTTTCAAGTATTTCCAGAGATGGGGATAATCAACGATCCGCTTGAGGTTGCACTTGAAATGAACGTAGTAGACGGAGTCGAAGCGAAACAGTGTGGTGAACATACAGAAATCGGCTTCTGTAATCGCATCACCACACATGTAACGCTGCTTGCTGAGAACATCTTCCCAATAGTCCAGTGCCTCAAATAGCTCTGTAACTGCCTCTTCGTAGGCATATTGCTTCGTAGCAAATCCTGCCCGATAGACCCCATTGTTGATGGGTTGGTAAATTGCATCAATGGCTTGTTCGATCTCCTCACGCCGAGGCTGGGGATAGAAGCTGGTAGAGTTTTTGGCAATCCCCTCAAACTCCGTGTCAAACATCCGGATAATCTCGCGGGACTCGTTATTGACAATTGTGCCCTTCTCCTTATCCCACAGAACAGGTACTGTCACCCGCCCTGTACAATTAGGGTCAGCTTTAACATAGATTTCCCGCAGATAACGAGCACCATTCACCGTATCAGGAATACAACCAGGAGCATCAGAAAACTCCCAGCCATCTTTATCCATAAAGGGGTCAACAATCGAAAGCGAAATCGCCTCTTCTAGACCCTTCAGTTGCCGCATAATTAGGGTGCGGTGAGCCCAAGGGCAGGCAAGAGAGACGTAGAGATGGTAGCGCGCCACCTCCGCTTTAAAACCAGTCGAGCCATCAGCGCTGACGCGATCGCGGAATTTTGTCGGATTCCGCTTAAATCTGCCCTGGTCATCTTGCTCGTAGGCTTCGTTTGTCCATTGCCCATCAACGAGCATTCCAGTTGCCATAGTTTCCTCCGAGTAACCTTGTAATGAGGTTTGTTACTCTTCTATGCTAAGAATTTTCGGCACTTTGAAATAATCATCATCTCGATCGGGCGCTTGTTGAAGCATTGCTTCCCGATCCAGATAGGGTTTTAACTCATCTGCTCGAGTAATATTGCTAACGTCAATTGCCCGCGTAGTCGGGGAGACATTCTCAGTATCCAGCTCGCTTAACTGCTGAAAATATTCCAGAATACTGCTTATTTGCGCCGCCATTTGTTCTTCTTCGGCGTCATTAATTTCCAAACGTGCAAGCTTGGCAACTTTACGAACTTGTTCGCGATCAATCATCAGGTTTGGGTAATGGGGAGAAATTTCAAAGGGCAGGTTTAGTAAGTTTACTAATAACAATAAAGTTGTTTGTAAAACCCGCTTCTATATCAAAACAACTGACTTCGGGCGATAGACAATCTAGCAAGCTGTCAATTTGATTTGAGGGTTGTACAAGCAAGCCACATTATGCCTTGCCTGTACGAGCCACTTATCCCTCAGATGAATCCTGACTCACTAGAAATAAACGTCCATTTCCGAGCGGCCTGTGATCTTCAGCCAGTTTTGAGCTTCGATGTAGTTGTTGGGGGCAAGACGAATCGCTTGTTTCCAACATTCAGCCGCTTCAGTATATAAAGCTTCTGCCGTGTCTTCATCTCCAGCTTCTTTTGCCCTGTCCCCTTTGTAGTGATAAATCACAGCAACATTATTCAAGGCTTGAGGCAGACGCGCATTTAGCTCGATTGCCTGATGATATAGTTCCAATGCTTTCTCATGCTCGCCATTACTAGCATGAATCAGCCCCATATTGTAAAGAATATAGCTGCGGTCGTAGGGGTCATCCTCTAGAGTCAGCGCTTCTTTGTAGTTATCTAAGGCTTCGGCATATTCTCCATCAGCTTGAGCAGACATCCCGTCTCGGTAGTAGACAAATGCTTCTTTGGCTTTTTTATTAGCAGGCAGAACTTTGAGGATCATGTCTGCCATCACTGTGAAGCTTTTGTCGATGAAATTGTCGTTACGTTGGGTTCTTGGCATAGATGCCTCTATAAAGTTACGACCAGTTGTTTAGAAGAGCTTGTTAGTTGAGGATTGCGATCGCTCACTTGTCAATTTAACGCACCAGACAGCCAACACAAATTGCGTTTCATGAAGAAGCCAGTCGCTGGGATAATTGAGCCTCTTACCCGGTTAGCTGTCACTGGCTTAAATTTGACGTTATGCGATCGCCAACGGCTGTGGAACGACCACTCCCGGAGCTGGGAAGCTAAACCGTCGTAGCGATCGCTTCTTTGTTTTCTGGCACTTTCCCTTGAAGAGGAAGCTGTTGCGCTTTAAATTCCCGTATCTGCTCTTCAATCTCATCCCGAACAATTTGTCGGTACTCCAGAAAATGCTCGTTGTGGGCGCAAACAGCGAGGTAATGCTCCCACACCCCAGGATTGTTCTTCATGATGCTAAAGAGATGATGCCAAAACTTCCAGCGGGTGTGGCGCTTAATGCCCTGCCGCCAGCAGACGATCGCTAGTGCCTTCAAATCCACCAGTGCCGGGAACTTAAAGGGCGCTTTGTGCCGAGGAGCACCCAGGATTTGGAAGCAGCGATAGGTGCGGTCTAAGTAACCTTCTGGATCGTACAGCGTCCAGAATGCCTCAACATACTCTGTGGCAATCTCCTCCACAGGGCGAGTGGGGACAAAGTTCATCAATGTGGTTTGGTTGATGTTGCCATCTTTCCCTCGCAGGCGTCCTTCCTTATTTAATCGGTGCCAGAGGGCGGTATTTGGCAAAGCTTGCAGCATTGCAAAGGTAGTGGTGGGGATGGCAGTTTGTTCGGCAAAGCGAACAATGCGATCGCCGGAGCCTGATTTTTCCCCGTCAAAGCCAATAATGAACCCAGCAATGGGACGCAGCCCCGCTTTGGTAATCGTTTGTACCGCCTCCCCTAGGGAGCTGCGGGTGTTTTGAAACTTCTTCGTGAGCGTCAAGCTTTCTTCATCCGGAGTTTCAATCCCCAGAAACACGGCATCAAAGTTGCAGTCCACCATCAAATCAAGCATTTCTTGATCCTGAGCCAAATCCACGGAAGCTTCCGTATTGAACTTAAAGGGATACTGGTGTTCTGCCTGCCAGACCTTTAGCTCTTCAAGCAAAAGCTTGACGTTGCGCTTGTTGCCGATAAAGTTGTCATCGACCATAAAGACGCCCCGCCGCCAGCCCAGTTCATAAAGGTGATCCAACTCAGCCAGTAACTGAGCTGGCGTTTTCGTTCTCGGCTTGCGTCCGTATAGCACGATAATGTCGCAAAATTCGCACTGAAAGGGGCACCCCCGCGAGAACTGCACCGACATTGAGTCGTAAGCATCTAGTTCTAAAAGCTCAAAACGGGGAATTGGTGTTGTTGTGACATCTGGTCTATTGCCATCCGACCGAAATGTGCCGCCGGACTCACCACGCTGCACCGCCTCAACAAACATCGGCAGCGTAATTTCCCCTTCATCCAAAATTAGGTAATCGGCACCCACCGCCTGAACTTCCTCCGGTAATGCCGTGGGATAGGGACCTCCTACTGCCACTGACTTACCCCGCCGCTTTGCTTCTTGAATTTGTTCTAGTAAATCTTTTTTCTGGACAATCATTGCCGAGAGAATTACCAGATCTGCCCATGCCCACTCTTCCTCAGTCACAGCACGGATGTTGCGGTCTACCAGTTTAAATTCCCACTCTTGAGGCAAAATCGCCGCAACGGTAACTAACCCTAATGGCGGTAGCAAGACTTTGCGATTGACTAATTCCAGAATTTTTTCGTAAGACCAAAAAGTTTTTGGGAATAACGGATAAAGTAGTAAAACTTTCATATAATTTTTACCTCATACCAAAAGTATTAATACGTTCGTAATCAATTTAAGGATAGCTCACTCTCAAATTCTCCCGCTTAGAACTTGTATCCTGATCAAACGCGATCATATTCATCAGAACTGGTTACTGTTTACGGCGACAATTTGATCAATCAGTAGGAATTTGTCAAATCCTACTTACTCAACACCTGAGATTTTTTGTTGAGAGTGCCTATACCTCGCCATGAGCTATGCACCTAGATAACAGGCGAATCCGGCTTAGTAATTGTTCCTAAGCCGGAATTTTCAATCCTGATAAATTTTTAGCTGTTCAGGGCAATTGATTCTTTTATTTGAGGAATTGAAGATTGTTCATTAGCTTCGGATGCTGAGTACTGAGCCAGTTGGGCTTCGATTTCGTCGCGCACAATTTGGCGGTACTGGATGAAGTGTTCGATGAGGGCGCAATTGCTCAAGTAAGGCACAAACACATTCGGATTGCGCCGCATAATTGAGAAGAGTTGACGCCAGAACTGGAAGCGGGTGCTGCGCTTGATTCCCTGTCGCCAGAAGATAGTTAGCACGGCCTTCATTTCGATTGGCTCCAGCATCCGAAACGGTACTTTGTGAGGAGCTGGCGTCATGGTCATGAAGTGCCGATAGACGCGGGAGAGGTAGCGGCTCGGCTCATAGAGTTCCCAAAAGCAGTTGGCATACTCACGAGCCAGTTCTTCTAGCGGTCGGGTTGGTGTAAAGTTCATTAGAGCCATCTGATGACCCTGCGTCTCCTGGTTCTCCTCCAGCAGACGACCTTCGTTTTGTAGCCGCTTCCATAGAGCCGTATTAGGCAGAGCTTGGAGCATACCAAACATGGCTTTGGGGATTGCCGTTGCTTCCACAAAGTCAATGATCCGCTGACCTGCTCCTGTCTTCTCACCATCAAAGCCCAGGATAAAACCAGCCATCACACTCAAGCCTGCCCGATTGATAATCTCAACCGATTCCATGAGAGAGTTGCGGGTATTCTGAAACTTCTGCGTCAGCGACAAACTATCGGTGTCTGGTGTCTCAATGCCCAAGAACACCGCACCGAAGTTAGCCTGGATCATCAGATCTAGCAGTTCCTGATCCTGAGCTAAATCCACTGAGGCTTCGGTTGCAAGGCGGAAGGGGTATTGATTAGCTGCCATCCAGGAACCGAGTTCGCGCAGTAAGAGTTTAACGTTGCGCTTGTTACCAATGAAGTTGTCATCTACTAAGAACACCGAGCGCCGCCACCCTAGGTCATAGAGACTTTGCAACTCAGCCACCATTTGCGCGGGCGTTTTGGTGCGCGGCTTCCGTCCATAGAGAACGATAATGTCGCAGAACTCGCACTGGAACGGACATCCCCGCGAGAACTGCACCGACATTTCGTTGTAGGCGTCCAAATCCAGCAGGTCAAATCGAGGAACGGGTGTGGTAGTGACATCAGGCTTTTCGCCCCAAGCGCTGAATGTACCTGAGGTTTCCCCCGCTAAGAGAGCTTCAACCAAAAGCGGTAAGGTAATCTCGCCCTCATCCAAAACCAAAAAGTCTACCCCGGCTTCCTGAGCGGCTTCAGGAACGGAGGTAACGTAGGGCCCTCCCGCCGCTACTAGTTTGCCACGCCGCTTCGCTTCGCGAATTAGGTGCAACAAATCGGGTTTCTGGACAATCATGCCGGAGACAATCACTAAATCGGCCCAATCCCAGTCGGCTTCGGTTTCCAGGCGAACATTACGGTCTACCAGGCGAAACTCCCAGGTTTGGGGCAGGATAGCCGCAACGGTGATCATCCCCAAAGGGGGAAGAGAAACCTTCCGCCCGATTAGTTCTAAGGCTTTATCAAAAGACCAGAATGATTTAGGAAAGAGGGGATATAGGAGTAAAACTCGCATTTGTCAAACCTTACACTACAAAGGGTTGAAGGTTAAAAGAGTGAAGAACGTTGGGAGTTTCTTCCGGCTTTTAATCAACCTTGGTATTCAAACTCGTTGCAGAAACTACGCTGTTAGAAGGTAGGGATTGACGTAGGCGATCGCCATACAATGCTAGTGCATTACCTCCTAGCAAAAGTCCCAGATGCTCCCGGTCATAATCAGCAACGGTTGCGGCATCTTTAACACAGTTATGAAGGACGCCATCCCAGTGACCATAGTCGCCAGAGAAGCAAGCGAGTTGCTTACCTACTTCCCCCATGGCGGTGTGCAGATAAGACGGGCCAGGATCGTCGGATTCAAAGGAGGTAAAGATTTGACCGCGTTCAAAATACTCTAGGGGGTCGCGGTGGCGGAGGTCGTAGTGCTCATAAAGGCTCTCATCCTCAATAGAGGCTGGGTCATGTTGAGCATTCCACAACAGATCAAAAAGGTTTTTCGCCTGACTAATCAGGTTGATATTGTTGTGGGTGCCTCTTTCCTGAATCATCAATTTAGTGAATTCCATCAGGGAAGGGCGATAAGGATGCTTAGGGTCAAAGTCTCGGATGCGTTTTTCCCAATGCTCGTGAAAGGCATGGGCGAGGTCAGGTAGCCAGCCACAACCGCCTTCTAAAAAGCCAACCCGGAGAGTGGGGAATTGCTCAAACGCCCCGTCAAAGACCATCCGCGCTAAAGCTAGTTGTTGCTGGTTTCGCTGGACAAAAATATGGTTAAGGACAAAGGTTTCCATGTGGTCGGCAATACCACCCACCATGGAAGAACCAGGGCCTCCATGAATGCCGAGGGCAATGTCGAGGTCTACAGCTGCTTGGAGGATAGGGCGGAAGTCAGGATGGCTAATCGCCTTACAGGTGCGGATGTCTGGGAACGCATCCGGTGCTTTGGGGTGAGGAATGGGTAGGTTTGGGGCAACGGCTACGCCAATCATTCCTAGCTCATTGACACAACGATACATTTCCGCAACGGCGGCATCTACATCCTGTAGCGGTAATACTCCAATCGGTTTAAGGCGGTTATCGTATCCTCGACAGTCATCGGCAATGTAAGTGTTATAGGCACGGCAGAGAGCGATCGCTAAATCCTTATCTAAAAGGCTAGAAAAGATTAAGTTGAGTGTGCCGTAAATAACCTGGACTTCAATTCCCTCTTGATCCATATGTTCAATCCGGACTCGATTGAACATCGCACCTAGGGTTGTATCTGGATGCAGATTCCGAAAGCCACCTTTACCTAGTCCCTGAGGTTGCGGGAACATCCGCATAAAGTCGTTTTTACCGGTCGCTGGATTGAAGTCTACAACTCGCGCTCGTTGGTCACCTAGACTATCAATCACTAAACCGATGCGATCGCGATACTCTGGTTCTATATAATCCCGCAAGAGCAGGGGATTTTCTAGTTTATGGGCATCGGCATCAATGACTAGTAAACCTTCGTACATGAATGCTCCTTAATTAATTCACTGGTAAAGATCGGCGGTAGAAAAGTTAGAATTTCTAACCTTTCTTTTCATATAAATTGGGTTTTAAGTTGGCTTTTAAGGGAGATTTGTCAGCTGGAAACCTTAATTCAATGCACTCTGTTTGCGACTAATATAAGTCCAGACTTGTCGTAAGCCAAACCAGTTTTCAAATGACCATGATAGGGAGGCAAGAATAGTGATGCCAGGATACTTCCTAAAAGCGGGTTCATTTTTTTCAAAAAAAGCGTGTCCCCCTAAGGCAAAGACTTGGGTAAACACCAAGCAGACAAGGGTCAAACGCCAATCGTAAAACAGTAGAATGACCGCCGCGATCGCCAGTAGGTTAGTAATGTGGTGCAGAATTTTGTTAACCGGATGCTGGTGACTGGCAATAAAGTGGGCTTTTGCCTCATGGAAGTAGTTCAAAGAAATTCTCCTACAGTGATACCTATCGGAAAAACTCAAAGCGTTGTAGGAACCATATCACGCTTACCTGAAGAAAGGGGACAGAAACTAGAATTTTTTTAGATTATCCATTGGTTATATTGCCATTAGTTGATGATAATTTGCCTTTTACCCGGCTATGCAAATAGGCGTCCTTGTTAATCATCAGAAGGACTTACCACCAACGCAGTTCCCCATATCCCCTTGGTGGTTGCTGTAGTTCTTCCTCAGTGAGCCATTCCACAGCCTTATAGGTACCAAAAACATGATCCCACCAATCCACAGCAAGTCCGAAGTTGTGATGCCACATACCATACTTGTGATGGACATAGTGAACAGGCATTTTCATCCAAAAGCACTTCCTGGGGTTTTCGTGCTGCAATTGATGGGCATAGGCGGAGAAAGCAGCATAAACCAATCCTCCCAATAACCAACCGATTCCTGCTTCCCAGGAGTAGAAAAACATTAAGCCCATGACTATCAGGCTGCCTCTAACGTAGTCACGAAACTCCCATAGCACCCCCTGTCCTTCATTGCGACGGTGATGATCGCGGTGGCGATCGCCAATTCGCTGATTGACGTGCATTAAGCGGTGTAGCCAGTACTCAACCAAACTCGCCAACACAAAAGCTACGACAAAACAGGTGAATCCAACAACAGCGTCTTCTAAAACGGTCATCGCCTCTCTTTTCCTCAACACCAAGTTGTAATTTAAATATTAAGGGAGTCTAGCGTCTTCAGTCTGAAGTTAGGGGTGCTGAACGTTAAGCTGTAGATCTCCCTCTCCTCTGTTTCCTTGACTCTGCGCCTAGTGCGGTGTTTTACAACGGGTTTAATTAATGCCGTACCCAATGGATAATTTGAAACGCATAGTTATGGCGCGAGGAGTCGGTATAAGCTGCTCTAGACGGGTTTTGTCCCTCCTTGAAAGCGAGGAACATCCGATCGCCAGTCCTGATCAATTGGTGCTATCTGAACAAATCTGCTTTAATCGACAGCTATTGCTGAGTTGTGAGGGTGAGAGGCTTTAATGGCAAATTTTTTGCTACCAGTTTTGACAGCGATCGCACTTGCTGCCAAGGTAAATTTTGTAAGAAAAACGCATCAAACGGCGGCGGTGCAAGAGCGGTTTTTGCTCGACTTGTTGCGAGTGCAGCAAGATACGGAACTGGGGCAAAAGTATGGACTGAGGGAAATTAAAACCGTCGATCAATTTCGCGATCGCGTCCCTGTCCTCCCCTACAGTAGCTACGAACCCCTAACTGAGCAAATTTTCCAGGGCGAACCGAACGTTCTTACCGCTGATCCGGTGGTCTTCATCAACCTCACTAGCGGTTCAACGGGAGTGCGAAAGCTGATTCCCGTCACCAAACGCTTTCAGAACTCCTTAAAACGAGCCAACCTCACCAGTGTCGGCTTTCTAGCCTCAGCTTTAAAAGCGAGAAACCTCAAGTTTGGCAAATTGCTCGTCACCAACTCCGTGCAGTTGGTGGGACGCACTAAGAACGGGATTAATTACGGTCAAGCAAGTGTCGGCGTTCTCCGCATGGGTAAGTTCCTCTACCAGCAAGTGTTTGCCAATCCCTTTGAGACACTACTACCTAGTAATAGCCTCACACGTCACTACGTTTGCCTACTGTTTGCCTTGCGCGATCGCTCTACGCGGGGAATGACTGCCAACTTTCCTATGCTCCTGTTGCGAACTTGCAACTATTTAGAACATTACGCCGAAGATCTAATCCAGGATATCGACAAAGGCACAATCGCTAGTTGGCTAGAATTAGAACCGGAAGTCCGCACCCAGCTAGAAAAACAGTGGTCAGCTGACCCCAAGCGCGCTCACGAACTCCGCGAGATTGTTCAGTCCCATGGACGCCTCACCCCCAAACTTGCTTGGCAAGACTTATCTTTCGTTGCTGCTGCACGGGGAGGAACGTCTGACTTTTACTTCGAGCGCTTTCCCCTCTATTTTGGCGATACACCGATCTTTGGTGCTGTTTACTCCTCTGCCGAAGCCACCTTTAGTATTTACCCGGATGTCGATACCGATGGTAGCGTTTTGGCGGTTGAAAGTGGCTTCTTTGAATTTGTCCCCTGTGATCAATGGGATGCAGAACAGCCCAAAACCCTTCTGGCAACAGAAGTGAAGGTTGGGGAACGCTACCGATTGTTGACGACGAACTACAGCGGCTTCTACCGCTACGATATTGGCGATGTTGTGGAAGTTGTTGGGTTTTACAACACCGCACCCTTAATTGTTTTCCGCTATCGTTCGGGAGGGACGCTATCCGCTACGACGGAAAAGACAACGGAATACCACGCCACGCAAGTAATGCAATCCTTGCAGCAAGAATATGGGGGGCTGCTGGAGGATTTCTGTATCACCCTTTCTGAAAGTATTACTTCACCTTGCTACTTAATCAATATTGAGTTACTTCCAGGGAAAACATTGGAGAATCCCCAGGTATTTTTGGAGAGTTGCGATCGCCAACTCTGCCAAGCCAACGCCTCCTATGCCTTGAAGCGACCCAGCAAGTACGTTCCCGACCCCCGCCTCCGCATTCTTGCTCCCGGTAGCTTTGCCGTTCTCCGCCAACGCTATCTAGAAAAGGGAATTCCCGATTCTCAGCTAAAATTTCCTCATATCAGCCAAGATCGAGAGTTTTTAGCGGGTTTAAAAGTAGAGCAAGAAATTCACTTTCCTGATTGAAGTGTATCCTCCAATAGAGTGCGATCGCCTTCTGGCATAAGTAGTAACATCAAAATTTCCGAGTAGGTGGGGTTGAACAGCGTGAACCCAACACAGATAACAGGTATGGTGGGGTGTGAGATTTAGCGATCGCCAAATTCCACTCCTCGATCAATCAAGCGGATGTAGGACTTTTGTCAGTCAGTCGGAGGTTTATCCTTTATCTTCTGATCAACTGGATCAGGGGATAAAAACGCTGTCAAAACTTCGCAAGGTTCATCCTCTATCTCTTCGTAAGTTGAAGCGATAGTTGGCTGAGGCACGTTTCCATGCTCTTCTGTGCTGGCTTCTGTTCCAAGAGGTGCAAGTGAAGGAGCCGCAGCAATCAGTGTCTCAACCTGCCGACTCAGCCCCCTCACTTTCTCCTCTAGTAGTTTAAACTGCCATAACGGTACGCACTCTAATTCACCGTCAGTCTGAAAATACTCTCGCAGAATTGCTTCTACCGCCGTTGAAGTTGATTTAATCTCGTGTCCGTCTTGGTACTGCTGCAAATTATCTCGAATCTCCTGCGGAATGCAGACACTCACAAACAATTTTTCTGTTTCCATGATTCTCCTACTGCCATGATTTGTGGAGGTAGAGCCGATGAGGATGACCTAAGTAAGTAGGCGGGAATAAATCAAACTTTGTTTTACAAGGTAATATTTCTTTAAATGTTTCTTAGTCAGGGCTTAAGCGCCATTGTGAGGAATTTAACCCTCACGACAAACCTCTAATTACTTACATGTCCTACTTATTCAGATTCAAGTTGTTGAACTACCTAGTCCCTAATTCCCGGATTGTAGGGTGAGTAGTCAATAAAATCCCAACGCAAAGATGTTGCACTTGAAACTTCTAAAACTTGATGGACATCAAACCGGACAACACGCTCTGCTCCTACAAATCCTTTCCTTGCTTCTGCATCCCAAAGAATCTGCGCCTCCCCGGTTAATTGCAAGGTTTTACCCTGTTTAAAGTCAAGAAAAAGTATTCCTGTGCGCGGGTTGAGATGAATATTGCCCAGCGTATTAAACATATTGTTGCCCGCATAGTCTGGAAAAATCAGAGTCTGAGAATCTAATACCTGAACGAATCCTGGAAAACCACCCCGATGAGAGGCATCGGCACAAGCTGATTCAGGATGAAGACTGGTAATAAAGAAGGTGTCAGCTTGATTAATCCATTGAATCTGCACGGAGGTGAGGGCTTCAGCGGCTGTTGTTACAGGTGCTTGTGGTTTAGCCCCAGAAGTTTTGATGGAGCGTCTCTGAATATACTGAGGACAATTAAAATACACTTGCCGCAGGTCTAACACGATGCTGTTGTCAGGTGTCTGAACTGCATTCCCATTCAGCCGCAAACGGACACGAGAGGCTAAATCAATGACTATCACACCGCAGGGAGTTCCTTCCTTTAATGCGGCACTCAGGGGCGAATCTGGAATCGGGGTGGCATTGATCTGAACTCGCCGCTCTGTCGATGCTTGCAAAAAACCAGGGGAACCTGTGAGTAGTGAAGCCCAAACCTGACCAATTCCATCGACGGTACCCACCACTGCTAAACTTTGGGATTCCAGAAAACGTTTAGGAGCAAGCGTGAGCGTCGGGCGAACCATCCCATTGAGTTGCTCAGCTTCAAACTGCCTTCTGGCACGTAACTGAACAGCCTTCTCTCCGTCATGATATCCAGATGACATATTAATTTAACCGATGATGGTCTATCCCTCCAGTGCCTTGTTAGGCGATGACTGCCTCACCTTCTACTCGCTGCTCCTGAGTCAACAGCATTTGAGCATCCCAAAAAGCCATCCACAAATCACAGTAGCGATCGCAAAGAGCTGTTACTCTTTCATATTCAGTGGGCAAAAGAGACTGCATGAGAACATACCAAAGATCATCTTCATGGGTATCATCATCTGCTTTTGCTTGCATGTCGTCACTCGCGCCGTGATTGAGGTAATAGCCCTCTCCAGTTTCTACTCCAACAGCTTTAGCATTTTCTCGCAATGGAGCGCTAAAGAGAACAACTACCCGCTCACCAACAGCAAGCAACGCAACAACTGAATTAAAATCGCCGTAGGCATCTTCCAAGAACGTTCGGACACTATCCGCCTGCGGGCTTGGAGTATAAGCTGCTCGTTGATTAATACTGACCCCCAGACTATCGAGAACCCTTTCATATAAAGGATAATGGGCTTCTAGAGGATTGCCTCGATAGTAACCGCTTTGGTCTGTTCCAGGTTTAAATCCCACCTCATCTAGAGTGTTGAGGGTGAGCAGAAATCGAGCATACATCTTAGTTCCTGATGCTAATCTCTGTTCTACTTGCCGACTCTGTACTTGCGCCATCAGCAGGGCATCTGTAAAAATTTGCACAATGGCGTGGCGATAATCTAAGTGGATCTTCCGCATGGCATCTAGCCCAAAGGAAGCTTGATTTAATGCTTGAATCGCGGGGTGGTGAGTAATGGGATGTTGCTGTAAGCGATCGCGAAAGCGGACAACGAACTGTTGATTGTCTCTCCATAAATCGCTGGATACAGAGTCTTTGAGTAGATCTCTGGCAATTTGACGAGGATTGTTCAATTGAATCGCCATAACTTCTCCTAAAGATTCAAAAATCGGATTTCAACAATTTTCAAATTATTAAGTGGCTAATGAGGACGCTAAGATGCTGAATATTTGGAGCCAATTCAGCAATGGGTTCTATAGCGTAATCAATTGACTTAAAGATTGCTGTAATCCCAATGAACTGTGAAGTAGATTGCACAAGTACAGATCTGTCTTCTATCCGTCTTAACTGAGAAAGTCGCCTTGCAACATGGACGCAAACGATACCCAGACGTTAACGTAATTGAAATTACCAGCCAGTATGCAGGGCAAGGAATAACCTCAGGCTAAGAATCAATCTCTCTTTTGCGGACAGCACAAACATAATAGGACAGATCTGTATTGTCGTCAACTGATTAGAATCAGAGGTATAAATCAGACTTTCCCCGACAAAAACAATAATTTGTTAGAACAGAGCTGTATTTCAACTAACTCTTGTTGAGTCCACAAGTAGTATTAACATTCCCCTAGAATTTAGAGAATTGATATGGCAAAGCAGTCTCGTGAACATCTTGTCAATGTATCGCTCCAGCTATTTCACCAGTATGGTTTTCACGCTACGGGCATTGACAAAATCTTAGCTGAATCGGGTGTCGCTAAAAATACTCTTTACAGGCATTTCAGGTCAAAAGATGAACTTATTCTTGCGGGTCTGCGAAAGCATGATGAGAACTTTCGTAACTGGCTCATGCGGGAAGTCGATCGCTATGAGAGTCCTATTGAGCGTCTATTTGCCGTATTTGATATGTATGAGCAATGGTCTAGAAGTCCTGTTTTTTTTGGCTGTATTTTTATTAATGCTTCGGCTGAGTTTTCCGATCCCTACTCACCAATTCATGCTTTGTGTGCGGAACATAAACGCTTAGTAAAAATATATCTCCGGGACTTGGCAATAGCTGCGGATGTTGTAGATCCAGATAACCTAGCTGTCCAATGGATGATTCTCCTCGATGGTGCAACGACTTCTACTCAAGTGACGAATAACTCCTTAGCATTTCAACAAGCGAAGGCAGTGGCAAAGAATCTATTAGAGCCAATCAATGTTATTGCCTAAAAAAAGCTGCGGATACAGCGGTTTAGGAGGTTTTAAGTACTACCAAAAAATCACGGAACCGCTGTACAGCAGACTAACGGCAAAACTTCTCTACACAACGCACAAACATCTCTACCCCCATTCCCAACGCCGTTTCATCAAAATCAAAACGTGGATGGTGATGAGGATACGCCAAATCCTTCTGGGGATTAGCCGAACCCAAAAAGAAATAACACCCTGGTATTGCTTGCAGGAAAAATGCCATATCTTCTCCACCCATCGTTTGACATTCTGGCACCACTCCGGCAGGCGTTTCTACCACATCTACCGCTACCGAACGGACTAACTCCGCCATATTCCCATCATTAATGACAGGTGGATAAAGCCGCCAATAATCCAACTCATAACTAGCCCCTTGACTTTGACAAACACCAGCAATAATTTGCTCAATCCGCTTGCCAAAATAGCCTTCAAAATCGGGATTAAAATAGCGCACCGTGCCACTCATCCGGGCAGTATCGGCAATCACATTCAAAGCAGTTCCTGCTTGCAATTCCCCTACCGTGACTACCGCTGACTGAATCGGGTCAACATTGCGCCCAACAATGGTTTGCAAAGCATTGATCACCTGAGCACTGACAACAATCGAATCAACCGTTTGATGAGGCATTGCACCGTGTCCGCCTTTCCCTAAGATGGTGCAGCGGAAACACTCAACCGCGGCCATCAATGCCCCACTACGAACGCCGACAGTGCCAAGGGGGAGATTATTCCACAAGTGCAACCCAATGATTGCATCCACGTCCGGGTTTTTCAGTACCTCCTCGTCAATCATCGGCTGGGCACCCCCTGGCCCTTCTTCTGCCGGTTGGAAGATAATCTTTACTGTGCCAGCAAAGTCGCTGCGGTGTTGGTTGAGGTAGTAGGTCGTAGCAAGGGCGATCGCCGTATGCCCGTCATGACCACAAGCGTGCATCATCCCGTCATGCTGGGAACGATAAGGGACATCATTTTCTTCTTGAATCGGCAGGGCGTCCATATCGGCACGAATCGCTAATACAGGGCCAACGGTGTCGCCTTTAATCGTGGCAACAATCCCCGTCTTAGCAATTCCCGTTTGATGTTCGATGCCCCACTGAGTTAACTTTTGGGCAACAAACTCAGACGTTAGCAGTTCCTTAAATCCTAGTTCCGGGTGTTGATGGAGATGCCTGCGCCATTCGATAATTTGAGGCTGCAAGGTGCGAATTTCTGCTCTAATCTGTGTTAGGTCAACAGAAGATTGGTTGGGGACGGTAGAAACCATTTTTTTCTTTAATGGGGAATGAATATATGGGGGCAGATTTTATTGAAAAATTCGTCTACTGAAATTGAGCGGCTAAACCCATCCCTACTAGTCCTTCGAGATCTAAATCGGATGCAACTTGCGCGAGTTTAGCCACATCAGTCGGGTCGATCAGATGAGGGATAACCCCTAAAACCGGAACATGGGTTAATGATTGAATCAACTCAATCGGTGCCCAATTGGCAATGTCCTGATCCGGACAAGCATTAACGCAATTGAGGACAATCCCTTTTAGGTTAACTTTAGACTGGCGTGCCAGGGCAACATTCGCCACAGCTTGCCCGATCGCTCCTAACTTTACCGCCACCACCAAGACTGTTGGCAACTGCCAATCTCTAGCTAAATCTGCCACCGTTAGCTCTTGCGTTATAGGCGAACCCAAACCCCCCAAGGCTTCTACTAAAACAAAGTCTCGTTGCTGTTGTAAGGTATTGTAGGCTTGCCAGATTTTGGCTAAATCTACAACACGCCCCTCTTGTTGAGCCGCCAAAGGTGGTGCTAGCGGTGCGGCAAAGTAGAGTGGGGTGATCTCCTCTGGAGATTGATCAAGGGAAAATAGCTGCCCGTACAATTCGCGATCGCCAACTCCTGACTGAATCGGTTTCATCATCCCCAAACTTTGGCGGGAACGGTAAGTTTGCCAATAGGCGGCTAGAGCAGAGGTTAAAACCGTTTTGCCCGTTTCTGTATCG
This sequence comes from Kastovskya adunca ATA6-11-RM4, assembly GCA_019359445.1. Lineage (GTDB taxonomy): Bacteria > Cyanobacteriota > Cyanobacteriia > Cyanobacteriales > Coleofasciculaceae > Kastovskya > Kastovskya adunca. The sequence continues at coordinate 19,298 of JAHHHJ010000028.1, forward strand.
GTGCCAGTAATGAGTAGTACGTTCACTGGTTTGGTGGAATGGTATTGGTTGGACTTTGGACGCTAATAGCCATCGTAAAGTTTGTGCGGTCTTTGGCGATCACATCAATAAAATACTGACCGCTATCTAAGGGCAAGGGGCCTACAGAGGTAAGACCAGAAAGATCTTGCACAATCTGACCATTACCGGAGCGAAGATCGAAGGTGACATCCCCCTGTTGTACCGTAGCCATTAATTGCTCTCCCTCCCGAATATTCACAACGTAGCGCTTGATCCGCTGAGGGCCTGTTGCCCCCCTCGCTACCACCTGCCCACCAGCGGCTGACAATCTCAGCACTTCTGTATCAAAGGTTTGTGCTGGAGTTTCATCCGGTGTCGGTTCTGGTGTTGGTTCTGGTGGGTCAGTTAGGGTAAGATTCAGCCGATAGTCGCTCTCCGGTAATCCTCGGACAGTACGTAACTGAACGGTATAGTCCCCGCTAAAGGGAAGTGTACCTTCCCAGCGTTGCGCTCGTACCGCCTGTTCATCAACGGGATTTTGATCCGGCCCTAAGACAGTCATCAAGACGCCTTCTCCCCTCAATCCAGCACTGAGTCGTTGACCTTGTTCGCCACTAATGATGTAGTTGGCGGTGGTGTTGGCTCTCAGATTGCCCTCTTCCGTAACGGTAGTGCCAGGAAAGAGATTCAGTTGGCGACTGAAAGTCTGGGGCTGGGGACTGGGGGTGACTGTGGGGGTGGCGCTAGGAGTAATGGTAGGAGTTGTAGGAGTAGGAGAAGAGATGGGCGACGGTACAGCTTGCTGTCGAGCATTCATGATCGCACTGACCACTGCCCAAGAGCAAAGCCCTGCTAAGAGTGTCAAAACCAAACCCGCTCCGATTACTGCCCAGGGACTGTCCCAAATTGATGCAGTAGATGGTTCGCGAATCACGGGATCAGCTCGATTGGGGCTTCTAGAACCCGCAGCGACAGGTTCTGGGCGGTGTCCCACGGCTAGCGTTGGTAAGCTGGAGTTGGTGTCTGCTGGTCGTTGAACCGAGTCCGGCTTGGGAGTATTAGGAGTATTAGTATTAACCAGCGATTCAATGGCTTGAGTCGCTGCCCTTGCCGATTGGAAGCGATCGCCTGGTCGGTAGCTCAACATCTGATTTAAGATCCTGGCAAAGCGATCGCTGACATTTGCATAGTTGCGCCATTGCCAGAGCAACTGGGTATCATCAAATAAATCTTTCGGCTCTTGACCTGTCAGCAACACTAAAGCCGTCACGGCTAGGGCATACAAGTCACTACTGGCATAAGCCCGACCGCTTTGGATTTGTTCGCTCGGCGCATACCCCGGCTTTCCCACCGTCGTGACAGGAGTTACCGCATCCGGCTGCTGAAACCGAGTGGCTAATTCCTTCACCACCCCAAAATCGATCAGCACGGGCAAGCCATCTTTCTCTCGGACAATAATATTGTCCGGGGAAATATCGCGGTGAATAATGCCCTGAGTGTGAATGTGATCGAGTACGGGCAAAAGCTGCAACAAAAACTGTCGAACTTCGATTTCTGAGAAGAACTGACCTTGGAGTTTGCGCTGGTTGAGGATGTCCCGCAGAGTCTTTCCCTCCACATAGTCCTGCACCAAAAACAGCCGCCCATTTTCCTCAAAGGTCGCTCGAAACTGCGGCACTTGCGGATGCTGAATCTGATATAGGGTCGTTGCCTCGCGTTGAAACAGCTCCCTAGACTTCTCCACGGCGTAAGGAGTATTTTGTGCCGGAATTAGTTCCTTAAGCGCACAAAGCTCGTTAAAACGCCCCTGGTCTTCTGCCAGATAAGTACGAGCAAACCCGCCTTGACCTAAAATATTCAGCAAGCGGTAGCGATTCTGCAAAATAGTTCCAGAGGCGATCGGTGGTTGCATAGACTTGAGAAGCAACGTTGAGGAAAACGATAAAAAACGCCTTACCTAAATTTGATTCCTAGGGAATCCGTGGAAGACGCTGTTACTTCCTAAGCCTATCGTGAATGAAACAAAGCCGCCAACTCTCTACGTTTGGGGCAGTTAAGACGATTTATTTTTCGGAAAATGTGCAGGGTTTGCCATCCCGGAAACTTATCTTGTTGTTTTTTAACAGCAATATTTAGTTGCGCTCAGATAGATTTACTTCCTTAGATAGGGGAATTTTTTATTAAATATTATAGCAATATTATGGAGCAGGAGAGAGTTATTAATCCTCAATAATTCTCAGCAAAATCAGTGATATTGAGGATATCTCAGAGCTGTGCTAGCTATTCTTAGTTAGGCAGATGGATTAGATAGTTATTGCCTGATGTCTGATGAATACTAAGACAAAAGGCGGGGATTTTTCAAGAAAAGAAAAATTCTCTATTTCCTGTCTGCTGCAAGTCTGGCAGACCAGTGACAACAAGAACTCAGGCTTCTTGTTGTGCGGCGTTCTGGTTTGATGAGAGAAAGAGAAAGTGGCGATCGCCTCTCAAACAAAATTTACCGTTCCCAGGAAATTTACAGGGTTTCAATGGAGACACGGATAATGCACCTAATCCACCTCAATCGGCATAGAAAATCTTAATAAGCAGGGGGATACTGTCTGATGTTGTTGCTTTGGAATGACTTCCGCTGTTACCCTACCCCCGGCATAACTAACTCTCTGCTGAGAGCTACTCAGCAATATTACTTAGGCATTTCTTCCTTGTTAATTATGAAAATATTAAATTTAGGGTCGAGCGCCCACATCGACAACGCCGTTTTTTCAGCATCAGAACAATGAAATTGGTTTTGTCTCAGCCATTGTTTTCGTCAAAATGACAACCGCTGAAACTCACCTATAGCTATGACTATCAGTTTTATTCGTTCTCGCCGCTTAGTAAAAATACTGAGGTCGAAGTAGCAAGTTGATTTCATCAGTCAATGAATTCCCTGCTATCAGCACCAGCAATTGATAGACATATTGGCACTGCTTCAGAAGAGATTTCAAGCAACTTTATAACTACTAATGGTAAGATTGCGGTGAAACCAGCTTCGAGGGTCTGCCGTGATCCGTTCTGCAACGTTAACGCTTCAGCCAATACTGCCGCCAATTGCGGATAATAATCGTCTCCGACTATTTTCGGGTTCTGCTAACATTCCCCTTGCTCAAGAAGTAGCTCGCTACCTGGGCATGGACTTGGGACCAATGGTTCGCAAGCGGTTTGCCGATGGAGAACTTTATATCCAAATCCAAGAATCGATTCGGGGTTGTGATGTTTACCTCATTCAACCAACGTGTCAGCCCGTAAACGATCATTTGATGGAATTACTCATCATGATTGATGCCTGTCATCGGGCCTCCGCTCGTCAAATTACGGCAGTAATTCCATACTATGGCTATGCCAGAGCAGACCGGAAAACTGCTGGACGAGAGTCAATTACAGCCAAATTGGTTGCTAATTTAGTCACGGGAGCAGGGGCAAATCGTGTCATTGCAATGGATTTGCACTCCGCTCAAATTCAGGGATACTTTGATATCCCCTTTGACCATGTTTATGGTTCTCCTGTCTTACTAGACTACCTAGCAAGTAAGCAACTTTCTGACGTGGTGGTGGTTTCACCAGATGTGGGTGGAGTTGCCAGAGCCAGAGCCTTTGCCAAAAAGCTAGATGATGCGCCTTTGGCAATCATTGACAAACGTCGGCAAGCTCACAACGTCGCCGAAGTCATGAACGTTATTGGCGATGTCGCTGGTAAAACAGCGGTGTTAGTCGATGACATGATTGATACGGCGGGTACGATTGTAGAAGCCGCCAGAATTTTGCGGGAAGAAGGCGCACGGCAAGTTTACGCCTGCGCTACCCATGCGGTTTTCTCACCCCCAGCAATTGAGCGCTTATCCAGTGGATTATTTGAAGAAGTGATTGTCACCAACTCAATTCCCGTTCCCAAGGATGGCCACTTCCAGCAATTGACTGTGCTATCGGTGGCGAATTTATTGGGTGAAACAATCTGGCGTGTTCACGAAGATAGTTCTGTGAGCAGTATGTTCCGTTAGAACTGAATTTACTCAGGATCGAGGGGTACGCAAAGATGCGTGCCCTTTTTTTGTGGCTACCCTCCAACGACTAAACCTTGTGTTAAGGCTTTGCTTTGTCACTGAAATTAATTTGCAGGTTCACTTCTGGGGCTAGGGAACTGATGTAGTACAACAAGCCATAGATAAAGACAACAATACCTAGCATTTCTAACGCTTCTTCTACTGTGGTTGAAAGCGCATAGGCTAAACTCAGCCTGCCATAAGTTTCCCACACATACCCACCGATCATTTCCATTCCCAACGCCCCACCCAAGTAAAAGAGTGTTGCCATCAAAAATAGTCTTTGTACCTTTTTGGGGAGGTGCCAGAAAAATTTTAGGTAAGAATACAAGAAAATCAAGACAAGAATTCCTCCTACAATTACCCAGGTCTGATAAAAAATAGAAGGAATATTTAAAGACTCTCTTAGCGAGGGAATAATCAAGAGTTCATGAAGGCTAAAAGCTTCATCTAACGCTAGAAAAAAGAAGATATTGGCAAGAATTTTCCAGTAAGATGCGTAGCGATCGCGTGCAGTTTTCTTGATCTGTGTAATGGCTCGTAAAATTAGAGAGCAAAACAACAAGGTAAACGACGAGTACCAAGCCGGAAGATTTAATTCAGCATCCAAGTCAAATAATTCAACAAACCACTCTGAGGAGCCAAATGGATAGTTAAGGAAAATAAAGATTTCGGCAATAATTCCTGTAGTAGTGAAAAATAAGAGCAAAAAACTTAAAAATTTAGCCACTTTATACGGAGAGGCAGAAATTATAATCCTCATATTTTTATTTTTTAAAGTAGCAAATTAATTTCAAGGATATAATAACTTCCCTTCAAAAGGTACTAAATAAATGTGAGAAATGTTTCTGGAACAACTCTTAGCTCTCCCGATTTACAGCGAGGGATATCTACCCAAAGCGCGGGTTTTTCACGATCGCCTTCAATAAAGATCAATTCATCAAGCTGATAAAAATTTTGGTCGGCAAAGTCACATTGATAGAGCTGAATAATCTCATGATAAGGTTTGCCGTTGAAGGTAAATATACTCTCTAGGCAACTGAGATATTTGATATTAGTGAGTTCTGCTTGTATTTCTTCTTGAAACTCCCGCTTAAGGGCGTCGTAGCTGGTTTCTCCAAAGTCAACTCCGCCCCCCATGGCGCGATAAAAGGTTTGTTGTTTAACGAGGTCGTATCCTTGAGAAAGAAAGAGGCGATCGCCATCTGCGATCAGCCCTAGTGCTAGTATGCGGATTCGATTGGCTTTACCCATCTATGTATATGCGATCGCCTGATTTGAGCAAAAATTAACTCGGTTCAAAAAAGCGACTAAAAATCACTCAGCATCATAGAAGAGATACCGATTCTCATCGCCAACGGGCCAGTCTTCGTTTTCACCACCAATAACCAATTGCTCAATGTTCACATACTCTTTGGAGAGTTGCCTAAGAGCATTAATTAAAACATCAAGAGCGATCGCGTCGCTAGTTCCCAAGTCAAACCAACAACGTCCCCAAGTCCCTTCATACTCAAACTCGTGCTTGTTGTGCATCAACGCCATCAGGCTGTTTTCGGCAACTCTCTCGTCATAATCCATATAGTTGATATCTAACCCAATCTCTTGCACCTGGAGGTTTTCGGCATCAAATCCTCCCAACTTGCCCAAGAAAAACCAGGAGTTGAAAACTTCCTCAACGTATTCCTTCTCCATCACAGAAGGGACAGTGTTGAACTCTAGCCAAATCCATAAATCAAAAGGGTTGAACTCACGGAATACTACGCGCATTGCTGAATCGGTTCTCCAAGGGTCGCAATTATTTTATCGAAAACAGGAAAGTCCTGGCGTGCTTTTAGGACTGTCGATGCCGTGGTAAGGCAAGCTGATTGTACTCCCCGCTTGCTTGTATATCAGACTACAGATCCGCTAAGAAACAAAAGTTCTAATTAAGCGAGATTTGAGAAGGAGTTTTTAATGGCGATCGCCGCGATTACTGAGAAGCTTTTGGCTGCCAAAAAACAAAAGGGCATCACCTTTGCTGACTTAGAACAAACTGTCGGACGGGATGAGGTATGGATTGCTTCCGTGATTTACCGTCAAGCAAGTGCTTCCCCAGATGAGGCAAGTAAAATTGTCTCAGCCTTGGGGTTAGGGGAGGAATTTGCTGAACTTTTGACAGAATGCCCGCTAAAAGGTTCTTTAGACCCTGTAATTCCAACCGATCCCTTGATTTATCGGTTTTATGAAATCATGCAGGTTTACGGAATGCCAATGAAAGCGGTGATTCATGACAAATTTGGCGACGGGATTATGAGTGCAATTGACTTCACCCTAGATGTAGAGAAGGAAGAAGACCCCAAAGGCGATCGCGTTAAGGTCATTATGTGTGGTAAGTTCTTGCCCTATAAGAAATGGTAAATGAAGGATGAAGTGTGAAGTATGAAGGGTGAAGTATGTTCGGCGAAGCCGTTGCCGGAGGCGCTTGGTGAAGTATGAAGGGTGAAGTATGAAGTATGAAGGGTAAGAGGTTCTCCCCTGCTCCCCTGCTCCTCCGCTTCCCCACTGGCTGCTGCAAACTGATCAATCCTGCGACTCAGCCGAACGACGCTGATAGTCAGCGATCGCGCTGAATTCTTCTACTAAGTTGGCGTACAGACGTTTGTAAATGGGGAATAAATCGCCATAAGTCTTGCAGAGGCTGGCATCCGGTTGATGGCGTTGGGTGATGTGAATCATGTCCTCGACCTCCGTTAATTCTTTTATCGCCCCCACCGCATACATTGCCAGTATTGCTGCCCCAAAACTACTGGCTTCGTAGACTTCTGGAAGCAAAACTTCCTGTTCAAACACATCTGCCATCATTTGCCGCCACAACTCAGAACGGGCAAATCCGCCAGAAACTAAAATAGATTCGGTTTCGCCTGCTAGCTCTCGGAGGGCAGCATAAATGTTGTACATGCTGAAGACGATACCTTCTAAGACAGCGCGAATAAAATGCGATCGCGTGTGATGTTGCCCGATGCCAAAAAACACTCCTCGCGCATTCGCATCCCAATAGGGTGCCCGTTCGCCTGACAAAAACGGCAGACAAATCAAGCCTTCCGCTCCTGCTGACACCTGTGATGCCTCTCGAATCATCACCTCATAAGGGTCTAACCCCTCAAGTTTTGCTTGCTCAATTTCGCGATCGCTAAATCTATCGCGAAACCACCGCAGGACAATCCCACCATTATTACTCGCTCCCCCAATTGCCCAATACTTCTCTGTTAGAGGGTAGCAAAACGTCCGTCCTTGCGGATCAGTTAAGGGTGCATCAACAAGGCTGCGAATTGCTCCACTTGTCCCCACTGTGACAGCCACCTGATGGGGTTTTATTGCCCCGACACCCAAATTAGCAAGCACACCATCACTAGCACCAATTACAATCGGCGTGTCTGCGTTCAGTCCCATTGCTGCGGCATATTCAGACTTCATCCCCCGCAGAATATGGGTAGTTGGGACTAATTCGCTAAGTTGCTCGCGGCGAATTCCCGCCGTCGCTAGTGCTTTGGCATCCCAGTTGAGCTGTCTTAAATTAAACAGCCCTGTCACTGAGGCCATGGAATAGTCTACGACGTAGCGCTCAAACAACTGATAGAAAATGTATTCTTTAATCGAAATTAACTTTGCCGCTTTGTTCAGCATTTCCGGCTCATGTTCCCGTAACCACATCAGTTTGGTCAAAGGAGACATCGGATGGATGGGAGTCCCCGAACGTTGGTAAAGCTCCTGTCCGGTATTATCTTTTTTGAGCTGCTGGGCTTGCTCAATACTGCGATTGTCTGCCCAGATGATGGCATTCGTCAGCGCCTCTCCTTTCCCATCAACCGCTAGCAAGCTGTGCATGGCAGCACTAAAACCCACCGCCGCAATTTCCTGACTGGATACCCCGGCTTTTTCAATAGCATCACATACGGCAGCCAGAACAGCACCAAAGATTTTTTTGGGGTCTTGTTCTGCCCAAGAGGGCTTAGGCGAAATAATGTCATAGCCTTTATTTCCAATTCCCTTGGCTTCACCCTCTACGGAGAAAACGATCGCTTTAGTAGTAGTGGTGCCAACATCGACACCCATAAAGTAAGTTTTATTCATAGTTCATAATTCGTAACTAATCGTCTCTCCCTATCCCCCATCTCCTCAAATAGTACAAAGTGCGACGCCTAAAATCGCCATTATAATTAAGGCAATTTCGAGAGCGATCGCCTCAAAAGATTTTTCTCAGGTTCATAAATACTGGTCAAAAGCCATCTGCCCCCAATTCCTAACTGAACTGGAGGTAATGTATTTGAGCAAAAACCGCTCTAACGACTAATAACTCACCACTAAGGAGAATTCTCCCACTCGGAACTCAATTCACGATAATTAAACTGCACTGCACCAGGGTGACAACTTACACAGCTACCAACCTTTGTTGTTTGTGGGACGTCAACGCGGGGATGCAGAGCTTTGAAAAAGCGAGATTCACTCATTCGATAAGGAACAGATTCATTTTCCTTACCGGGACGAGAGAATGTTCGTAAGTAGTCCCACATCACTAAAAGAGATGGGCCAGTTAGAGGCTTAAGCTGCTTACCGTAGTGCTGATTTTGCTCTTGCAGTAACCGACGCCAAGTCTCAGTGGGAAACACTTCCGGTGGGATAGCAACGTGACAGCTTGCACAATTTTCCAGATAAAGTTCTTTACCAAGTTGGTAGCGACTGGGAACCACATCAATTGTGCCAATCGTTGTTGACGGAACTTGAGCAAATAGTCCTGAGTCAGATTCAGGAGATAAATTTTGGTTTAAGTAAGTCTGGTTTTTCTTGGGTTCTATTTCCAAGGACTCAGCAGCACTAAAAGCCCCCTCAGCAAAACTGTCTTCCCACTCAGAACTCAAAACTGGTAACTCCGGACTTCCTTTGGGTGCATCTAGGCTCAATGCCAAACCACATCCCAAGCAAAGACTCCACAGCAAAATGAATAGCAGCAAAACCATAGGGGATTTCCCGCGTTTTTGCCGCCGAACTCTTGACCTCACACGCTTTGACATACTTAACTGAAAACTCTAAGGAATTGGCACCGAGCGTAGTAGTCGCTCAACAATTGTTTTGGCACGACGCCCGCCTGTGGGAATTAGACGATGGCAAAGGACATGAGGTGCCAGAAACTTGACATCATCAGGAATTGTATACTCACGACCCTCCAAAAAGGCTAGTGCTTGAGCACTCCGTTGCAAAGCAACGGCACCGCGAGGGCTGACTCCTAACGTTACTTCTTCATCAGCACGAGAAGCTCGCACTAAGTTGAGGATGTATTGTTGCAAAGCCGTTTCTACCTTGACCTGAGCGCAAAGACGGCGCAGTTCCAATACGTCTTCTAAAGATATACAAGGACTCAACTCCTCAAACATCATGCCACTTTGATGTCGTTGCAGCATCTGGAGTTCTTCTGTTTCTGTGGGATAACCCAAACTCAAGGACAGCATGAATCTATCCATCTGCGCTTCCGGCAAGGGAAATGTCCCCTGATACTCGATGGGGTTTTGCGTGGCAATGACAAAAAATGGGAAGGGTACGCGGCGAGGGGTGCCATCTACCGTTACCTGATGTTCCTCCATCACTTCCAGCAAGGCAGACTGAGTGCGGGGAGTGGCACGGTTGATTTCGTCTGTCAGCAGGATATTAGCAAAGACGGGGCCAGGGAGAAATTCAAACTCGCGGCTGTTGGGATTCCAAATGTTGGTACCTGTGATATCTGAAGGTAACAAATCCGGGGTGCATTGGATGCGCTGATATCGCCCATCAATCGAGCGCGCCAAGGATTTTGCCAAAAGGGTTTTACCAACGCCAGGGACATCTTCTAATAAGGCGTGTCCACCGGATAGCAGTGCCACAATCACTAGGCGGATAGCATCAGCTTTACCGACAATCGCCTGACCTAAATTTTCGGTCAGTTGCTCAATTCGTTGTCTCATTTTAGATTAGCCCCCAGTCTCTAAAATAACTCTTGCCGTGTCGCAATCTGCCTGAATTTGGGCTTTAAGTTCGTCTAGGGAAGCAAATTTTTGTTCCGGTCGCAAAAACTTTTCCAAGCTCACTGTTAAGGTCTGTCCATATAGATCGCCTGACCAATCTAACAAGTGAACCTCTATCGTGTAACCGACTCCATTGATGGTTGGACGTTGTCCAATGTTCATCACAGCCGGATGAGCGGCAGATAAGGTCAAGCTAGAAGAGGCTTCCACGGCGTAAACGCCTTGTCTGGGAAGAAATTTTTCTGGAGGTAGTTGTAAGTTAGCCGTGGGAAATCCAATCGTTCTACCTAGTTGCTGTCCGGAACTAACAGTTCCCGTTAGGGTGTAGGGGCGACCCAGCAAGCGATTGGCATCCTCTACTTTGCCTTCTTGGAGGGCGGTGCGAATATCGGAACTGCTGATGCGATCGCCTTGACAGGTTTCCAGCCCCACAATCGTTACATCAATACCATAAGCCGCCGCGATCGCCTGCAAATCTTCTGACGTTCCGGCTCGTCTTCGCCCAAAGCAAAAATCCTTCCCGACGCTCACCCGCGTTGCCCGTAGCTGCTCTACTAAAATATTCACTACAAACTGCTGGGGACTCAACTCTGCTAATTCCCGGTCAAAGGGCAACAACACTAACTGCTCGACCCCTAAAACTTCTAGCTGCTTTACCTTCTCTGCCAAAGGCGTCAGGACTAACTGCCGTTGACCAGAAAAGAACTCACGGGGATGAGGATTAAACGTGACAACTGTTGAATAACTAGATTCTGTTTCCCCAGCCGTTGTCTTGACAAAATCTGGCGATTTGTTGGGCAACCCTAACTCTGGGGAGGGTGAAGGTGTAGCGATCGTCTGCGAAACTCCACGGCTCTTTAAGATAGGCTGAATTACCTGTTGATGCCCGCGATGAATACCATCAAAATTTCCTAGGGCAACAGCAGTTGGAGTTAAAGCAGTGGCTGGAGAAGAAGTAACCCACACGCTTTACATTTTTACATAATTTGGCAATTTGTCATGGGTCAGTTGTTAGGGATTCCTGGCTAATGGTTAAGCTCATCAATCCCCAAGTCACCTTTACGCAAACGCCTCGGCAATGGTGGCGGCTTCAGATGTAGCGACTGAAGCGGGTACTAACTGAATTGATAAACCTTCCCGCGCCATGATCGTGTCAGTAAACTCCTGTGCGGCTTGTTCTCCAATGTGATCTAGAAAGTCATCATTATGGAGTGGGTCGTGATGGAAAATCACCAATTTTTTCACCTTGGCAGCTTTTGCCACCTTAACGGCTTCTTGCCAGGTGGAATGACCCCAACCCTTCTTACTTGATGCGGGAGAGTGGTACTCCTCATCGGTGTAGGTAGCATCGTAAATCAGCACATCTGCTCTATCAGCTAAACGCAGGACATTTTCATCTAGCCTATCTGAGAAATGTTCTGTATCGGTAATGTAGGCGGCAGCAGCGTCTTGCCAGCTCACCCGGTAACCTACAGCTTCACCGGGATGGTTTAGCAAGGCGTTTTCAATCGTTACATCGCCAAATTGGACTTTTTCTCCGATTTCTAGGTCGTTAAACTGCAAATCTGCTCCCATAACTTGTAGCGGCACAGGAAAATTTGGATGCAGCATTTGGTCATTTAATCGTTGCTTGACCGTGGCACCATTAGGAGCAACAGTGCCATAGATATGAAAACAATTCCCTTTTATAAAGGCAGGGACAAAGAACGGAAAGCCTTGAATGTGGTCCCAATGAGAGTGGGTGAAAAACATATAAGCTTCTACTGGCATTTGTGACAGTAGAGATTGCCCTAAGACTCTCAAACCTGTTCCACCATCAAAGATGAGGCGTTTGCCACCAACTCGCATTTCTACACAAGGTGTATTTCCTCCGTAGCGGACAGTTTCTGGCCCCGGACAGGCGATACTACCTCGAACGCCCCAAAAATGAATTGTGAATAGGTTTTGCTTGCTAGACATGAGTCTTCCCCGCAGACTTTCTTGAATAGTCCATCAGTAAAGTTTTCGGTGGGCGTTGATGTCGGCTTTATTTTCTGCGCTCAAGAAAAAATTCATCAGTAGTAATTCGGTAGATGAAGCGGCAGTTAGAACCACCGTCTTGAGCTTTTTACCCACTGTAGACGAAAGTTGAACAAACTGACTAACTCCCCAGAAAAAATGATAGAAAAGATAACCAGCCGCTCCTAACTGCACATTACCCATATTTACAGATTTATTAACTTTCAGCAGATAGTAAAAAGGAAGCAGCACTTCTTTTAGGAATGCCTTCCTTAATCAAAATTACTTCCTCTAGCCTGCATTTGGCGACAAGGACTTTTGGGGAAGCCGATTGGCTAAAAATATCAGTAAAGCTCTTTAAAATCAGTTACTTGGCACAACATAAGAGTGTGATTTCGCTCACAGCTAAGTGGATAAGCCGATGAAGGGGAAGTAGAGAAGCACAATCGAGATCAGCAGTGTGGGGGTGATCGGGAGTTGGGAAGAGAAAAATCACCCGTACAAACTTGCTATTAGTAGATAACAACTGATCCGTAACTAATTACGTTGACGTTCTAAAATCAAAGAAACATTACTTAATAATTTTGACCTATGCAACCTAATGTTGAGATATATACCTGGAGTCGCTGCCCTTTCTGTGTCCGTGCAAAGGCGCTACTGAAGCAAAAGCAGGTGGAATTTACCGAATACTGTATTGACGGCGATGAGACAGCACGAGCTGAAATGGCCCAACGGGCACATGGAGGTCGCTCACTACCGCAAATCTTTATTGATGACTATCATGTCGGCGGATGCGATGACCTTCATGACTTGGAGGCGAGGGGGAAGTTAGACAACCTGCTGCAAGGTGAAGCTGCCCATTAATACTGTTAATATTCAGGTGCTGGTATGCTGAACGACGGCAAGAAAGAATTTCTCTTTCCAAGCGCGATCGCTACTCCCGTCTGAAACCGTTCAATTCAGCGAAACTTTCTTCTTGCGTTCAATTGCGTGACTTATAAGGAATTCCAGCGTGAAATTTGCTTTTATTATTGACCCAATATCAAAGCTCGATCCTGGTCACGATACAAGTGTAGCGTTGATGGAAGCTGCCCAAGCACTGGGTCATGAAGTTTGGACGACTCAAGTTGAGGAGTTAAGTGTTGTCAACAGTCAAGCCTGGGCGCTTCTAGAGCCAGTGCAGTTGCAGCCAGCAGAATTGGTAGACGGACGTTGGGTGGTATCCCAGCAGTGGTATAGCATCTCTCAAGCTGCCTTTCGTCCCTTAGAAGACATGGACGCCGTCTTCATGCGGACTGACCCGCCCGTGACGATTCCTTACCTCTACGCCACCTACATCCTGGACTACATCAACCCGGAAAAGACACTGGTAGTTAACACTCCTTCCGGGTTACGGATGGCGAATGAGAAGATGTACGCCCTGCAATTTCAGGACGTGATTCCGGAAACGATCGTTAGCCGGGATAAGGCAGTCATCAAAAAATTCGTAGAAAAGCAGGGAGCCGCCGTTCTCAAGCCCTTGGGAGGGAAAGCGGGAGAGGGAATTTTGTTTTTAGAAGCAGGCGATCGCAACTTTAATTCTCTCATCGAAGTTAGCACCCAACGTGGTCGCGAACCTGTAATGATTCAGACCTACCTCCCCGCTGCCAAAGAAGGTGATAAGCGCATCATCCTGCTCAATGGAGAAGCAATTGGAGCCGTCAATCGCATTCCCACAGGCAGCGAGTTTCGCGGCAACATGGCAGTAGGTGGCAGAGTCGCCCCAACCGAAATTACCGAACAAGACCGGAAAATATGCGATCGCCTCGCCTCCCAACTCAGAAAAGATGGCTTGTACTTCGTCGGCATTGATGTCATCGGCGGCTACCTGACAGAAGTAAATGTCACTAGTCCTACAGGCATCCGTGAAATTGACCGTCTGAGTAACATCCGCGTGGGTAAGCAGGTCATTGAATGGGTGGAGAGGAAGGAGGAAGTATGAAGGGTGAAGTATGAAGGCTTCGGCCGTGAGCTCAGCCGAACGGGTGAAGTATGAAGGGTGAAGTTATCCGCTGCTTTCCTGCTCCTCTGCTCCTCTGCTCCCCTGCTCCCCTGCTCCCCTGCTCCCCTGCTCCCCTGCTCCCCTGCTCCCCTGCTCCCCTGCTCTCCCTGCTCTCCCTGCTTCCAATCTCCTGCGCCCGCATCTCCTCACCTCTCCTACTCAGGACTTAGGACTTTCTTAAAACGATAGAATAGGGAAGTTAACGTTACTTAACATTGACCGTAACTATGCAGGTAACTTCAACTGCCGCGACTGCCCCTATCCCCGGTACTTATTGGCAGTGGCGGGGTCAATCTATTTATTACGTAAAAGCAGGCGATCGCACCCCGGAACGCCCACCCTTGTTATTGATTCACGGCTTTGGCGCATCCACAGACCACTGGCGTAAAAACATCGCCGAACTTCAGAATGAGTTTGAAGTATGGGCAATTGACTTATTGGGATTTGGGCGTTCTGCTAAACCCGACTGGCAGTATGGCGGTGACCTATGGCGCGACCAGTTGTACGACTTCATCACGGAAGTAATTGGTCAGCCGACTGTGCTAGCGGGCAACTCCCTAGGAGGTTACTCCGCCTTATGCGTAGCTGCCCAGCGTCCTGATGCGGTGGCTGGCTTAGTCTTGCTCAACAGTGCGGGACCCTTTACCGATGCAAAGGTGCCAAATCAACAGCCCAATCCTCTACAAAAACTTGTCAGTGACCTCAGCCGTTCAATTTTGCTGCAACCTTGGGCAAGCTTTTTGTTGTTTCAGTATCTGCGGCAACGCTGGGTGATTCGGAATACCCTTGAGAAGGTTTATTTCGACCAACGCGCCATCACTGACCAACTAGTAGAAGAAATCTATCTTCCTTCTTGTGATGCGGGTGCTGCAACAGTATTTGCCTCCGTTTTCAAAACGCCTCAAGGTGAAAAAATTGATGTCTTGCTAAAGAAACTGACTTGTCCCCTACTGCTACTTTGGGGAGAAGCTGACCCTTGGATGAATGCCAAAGAACGCGGGGCAAAGTTTCGTCAGTACTATCCTCAACTAACAGAACATTATCTCCAGGCGGGTCATTGTCCTCACGATGAGGTGCCAGAACAGGTAAATGCTGCTCTCCGGGAGTGGGTGTTAAAGGAAGTGCTGAGTCCTAATTAAGGGTACTGAGGTTAGGGAAATGGGGAGAACCAATAACCTCTTCATGCTTATTCTCATCAGAATGTCCTATGGGCTTGAAAAGAAATTCGGAATAATTTAAAGAGTGAGCTGAGTTGAAGGTAAATCTTCAACGAACGCAGTGATGGGGGGTACAGGCTTTTATTTGTCCTCTATTAGTCATTGCCTGAGCTTTAAACTCTAACCTAAGGCACAGAAGGTAAGAGCTAACGAGTGATTGCTCAGAACCGAATCTTCTGTTAAAAAGAGTTAAGAAAGTTCGGTGGATTTACAACTTTATGTTAGGTGGCTTTACAAGTTTGAAAGAAAATCCCGGTACGGATTGGGGCGAACGGATGCTCAATACCGTTGCCAGCCAAACCATTCGCCACCTGTTCACCCGGAGCGATTCAGTGGATGTGGTTGTTCGCTGCTACCCTTCTAGCAAGTTGTTGCAAGGCAGTATCGACAGCTTCAAAGTCAGTGGCACTGGCTTGGTGATTCGTCGGGAGTTCAGGGCGGAGGAAATGTCCTTTGAAACTGATGCTGTCTCCATCGATTTTAGTTCTGTTTTGAAGGGTAAGATTCGTCTCAAGCAGCCAACTCAGGCGATCGCGCAAGTCACCCTTACAGAAAATGATATCAACGACGCCTTCAAAGCAGAGTTGGTGAGAAAACGCCTAGAAAATCTCTCCAATCCTGAGTTAACTGAACTTTCTGGCGGGGAGCCGATTTCCTTTACAGACGTGCATGTCAACCTGCTACCCAACAACCAGGTTAAGATGCAAGCCAAAGCCGAGCTTCCCGAACAGGGTTTGGTGCCCCTGAGTATGACTTGCACTCTAGACGTTGAGCGTCGGCGGCGGATACGGTTTAACAACCCCCAGTTTCAGCCTGAGGAAATTCCCGAATCTGTGCAAGCCGTTTCTCGAACTTTGACGACGGCGCTAGCTGAAATTTTGGATAATATGGTCGATCTGGATCGCTTTAATCTAGATGGTGTCACCCTACGGATTAATCGCCTGGAAACCCAAGGAGAAAAGTTAATCTTTAGTGGTTATGCCCAGATTGAACGCATTCCAGAAAATCCATAAGCCAACTTTCCCCTTATGTCACTCAGGGAATTCCTGTCTTTGGGTGGAGTGGTCATGTGGCCACTGTTCGGGTTTTCACTAATCGCGATCGCCCTAATTTTAGAGCGCAGCTTCTTTTGGCTGCAACTCATCCGCCGCCAAGACCCTATGGTGCGAGAAACCCTCGCCCTCTATCGCCACGACCCCAATGCTGCCTTTGTGAAACTTGAGCAGAACGCTGACTTACCAATGGCACGGATTTTTCTTGCCGCCCTAGAGCAGCCGAAGGCAACACCAGAGGATTTTCGTCTTGCCTTAGAAAGTGCCGCTCAATCCGAGCTACCTTTTTTGCGGCGCTTCAACACAATATTTGAAACTATCATCAGCACTTCCCCCCTATTAGGACTTTTAGGAACAATTTTGGGATTAATTAACACCTTTGCTGCCCTGAGACTGGGAGATATCGGCGGTACCAACACCGTAGGTGTCACGGGCGGCATTAGTGAAGCCTTAATCTCCACTGCCGCAGGCTTATGCGTTGCGATCGCCACCCTGCTCTTTGCCAACACCTTTCGGGGACTATATCGGCATCAACTGGCACTCATTCAAAGGTATGGCGGTCAGTTAGAACTCCTCTATCGCTATCACTACGAGCGAGGCGGACTGCCTCTATGGGATCAAGCACAAGGTTAAACAAAGTTTATTAGTGCAGCGGAGCGAAGCCCAGGGTGAAGGGTGAAATTAACAAAGGGGATGAGAGAAATAGCGAGTCCTCCTCATCTCTCCTACTCCCCTGTTCCTAACACCCGATCAAGGACGCCGAATAGTGGCAGAAACACCTTGTTGTTTCAGTTGGTTCACTAATGTTTGAGCTTCCGACTCCCTGAGGAACGCACCCATCTGAATTTTGGTTCCTCCGGAGAAGTTCCGCACGTAGGCATCAGGAACAACTGTCCTTGCCTGCTGCAACGAAGGAACACCGCTATAGTTGACTAGCACGTAATAGAGTTTGTCTCCTGGCTCTGGAGGGCTTTCTGGCACAATTGACGATTCAGGAGGGGGAGCTGGAGCAGTTTGTTGTGGCTGTACAGGAGAGGGATTTATAGCTTGACGTGGTGGAGCGGCACCAGGGTTTGGGACTGGGATAACGCTGGGTACAGCAACTGGCGGAGCAAGTTGTGGCTGTAGGGACGGTGGTAACAGTGCTGAAGTTAGGCTATCCAAGGGCCCGGTAGTCGCCGCTCCAGGAGCTTGAGAAGGAGCAAGGGAGGTGGCGGGAGGGCTGGTAAGCGTGGAATTGTTCTGTAATGGTGGTGTACTAGGGCTAGCTTCCAGACTGCTGAGGTTATTCAAATTCAAATCTACAAATTCCTCAGACGCCAAATTTGGCCCTTCTATGGGGACACTACTCCCCGTAGCTTCACTGGCGGTTTCTGAGTTAGAGCCTCGATTGAAACCCAAGTAACTGAGATTGGACGGATCGAGCAAGATGTAGCCGAGGGTAGCACTAGATAAGAGCAATAGCAGCATTGAGCCAACCCCCAAAGGAGTCAGCAGATTGTCAATAAAGCTACTTTGGGGGCGGGAAGCCGCTTCTTCTTCTGCCAGACTGCGTAGGAGTTCTTCTGATGACTCCAGGTAGTCCTCTGGCTGCTCCGGGGTAGCACTAGGATAAACTAACTCGCCACCCAGGTTTTCTTGCTCTGGAGGTGATGTGAGTGGTTCTGTGCTTTCGGTCTTGACGACGGTGTTGTCCAGTTCAGGCAGATTTAAGGATGAGTGAGAGTGAGCCTGATTAGAGGGAAGGCTTGGTTCTATAGTCCTGGGAGAAGTTTCTGTCTCTGGTGTTTGATTCACCCTTGCTTGCGCTGAAGCCAGTAACTCCTCAGCCTCTGCTCTCCCCAAAGGTATTGGTGGGGGAGCTGCCTTTTCTCCCTGATTTAGCGCCATCAGTTCAATTGAGTGACGAGCTGGCTGACGCCCGAAGTCGCGATTAGCCATGGTTGGGCGTCCGGCTCGTTGCCGTCGGTATCGCACTAGCTCGTCTTCCAAGTTCACATCTAGACTGCTGAGAGCAGCCTGTAAGGTGGGGTGAATTGATGGAGTTTCCAAGGAGCGAGTTAAAGACTCACCAGAGGCACTTTTAGTCATGACTGGACTCAATATGTGAGTTTTTCGATTCTAATGCTATAGGAGAAATTTAACTAGCTGTTTTACAGAGAGTTTAGCAGTATGGATAGGGATAGATGTTGGTTGTTGTATGTCTTTTAATTCTCTCAATCATGTTTTAGGTGCGATTGAAAATCAGGCTGGGTGGGAGCAAACTCGACAGTTTCGACATCTACAACAATGTTGGGCTGATGTAGTTGGACTACCCGTGGCACAACATACTCGCGTGCAATCAATGTCGCGCGGCGTGTTATGGGTGGCGACTTCAAGCTCAGTCTGGGTTAGCAATCTGACGTTACAACGTCATTTGATTTTGAAGAAGTTGAATGCCCGATTAACTACTCCGCTGACTGATGTTCGCTTTTCTACGGCTCAGTGGCATAAGGACACTGGCAAAACGGCTGCTTTTATGTCGCCGCTTGCAGGGGTGGGGCAAGATCATCCCAGCTATGTGGTAACGCCATCTTCTGGGGCTTCAACCCCACCCATATCAAAGCTAAAAGATCCAGGAGCGGCTTTTCGGCATTGGGCGGAAGAACTCCAGAAGCGATCGCATTCCTTACCCCTTTGTCCGCAGTGTCAATGCCCAACTCCTTCAGGAGAACTAGCTCGCTGGGATGTGTGCGCCCTCTGTGCAACTAAACGCTGGAAAAACTAAAAATGATTTTTTCAACTAACTTGATTTTTTTTAACTAAAGCGAGAGTTAGCACTTTCATCTCCATTAAGTAGACAAAATTTTGTATCTAGCGCTACAAGTTGGCTTAGCGTTTCTCTTGATCCCCGTTCAGTTTGACCAAAAAGCCGCTTATTTCCTGAGAAGGGCAGATGTTATGTATTTTTTCTTTACACAAAATGTATCTGTGCATAACGCAAAAATAAAGACAATCTAAAGAATGCTTTGTGCCGGGGATCGCTATAACCTATACAGGCTATTTGATTGCTAGCTTTAAGGGCCAGAAATGGTAGGGAGGAGAATTAGAAGGAAGATTAAAAAACAAATTGTTCCTGAATAAAACTCCGATGAAAACATCAAATTTTCTCACCTCTGCCTGCCGCTTGTGCCGTTATTACAAGCCAGAGGGACGACGTGGAGGTATGTGCCAACAACTTGGTGCGCCAGTTCGGGGCAGTTGGAATGCTTGTAAGTTGGCGCTCCCAGCCTTTGCACCGTCTTGGGAAACAATTGAAGAAGTTTTGGTTTGGCAAAATGAAAAGTTGAAGTTAAGCAAAACATTTACGACAACCGATTTAGATAGATCCCATGTAGAGCGTGTAGTTAGAAAGAATTCTTTGACCACTGAAAATCAGTCGGCTGATGCAATATTGGTGTAAATTTCTAGCTAATGACTGGCTCGTTGGACTTTCAGGTTTCATCCTGGTCTACCTGACTAAATGTATGAAGTCATCCCGTGAGTGAATAGATCTCCGCTTCCAGTCAAGTTTGGCGATCGCCAGCAAGAGAAATTAGTGTCTATAGCACTTTGGTTTTTATTCAGTAAGGTCTGAGCTTTAAGAAAAGAACGATTCCCCAGACTGTTGGATTAATGACCTAATATAATTGCCAATCGCATCTTTCTTAGGAAGATGCGATTTTTAAATGGGGACTATTTAGGAGGCATAGCGTTAAGGGAGCCAGGGGTACTGACGAAAATCAGGCGATCGCTTTTCTAAAAACGCCTGCTTCCCTTCCGCGCCTTCCTCCGTCATGTAGTAAAGCAACGTGGCATTTCCAGCTAGTTCCTGCAAACCCGCTTGTCCGTCACAATCAGCATTAAAGGCAGCTTTTAAGCAACGAATGGCGATCGGGCTTTTTTCCAGGATTTCCCTTGCCCATTGAACGCCCTCGGCTTCTAGCTGTTCGACAGGGACAACACAGTTCACTAGCCCCATCGCCTCTGCTTGCGCTGCCGTGTATTGGCGGCAGAGGAACCAGATTTCCCGCGCCTTTTTTTGACCGACAACCCGCGCCAAGTAGCTAGCACCAAAACCACCATCGAAGCTGCCCACTTTCGGCCCCGTCTGACCGAAGATAGCATTGTCAGCCGCGATCGTTAGGTCACACAGCAGGTGCAGAACATGTCCTCCACCAATCGCGTATCCAGCAACGAGGGCAATCACCACCTTTGGCATTGAGCGAATCAGGCGCTGTAAGTCCAAGACATTCAATCGAGGAACGCCATCATCTCCGACGTATCCTGCCTTACCGCGCACACTTTGGTCGCCACCTGAACAAAATGCGTATTTCCCATCTGTATGAGGGCCAACCCCTGTAAATAGGATGACGCCGATGCTTTGGTCTTCGCGAGCATCGCAGAAGGCATCGTAGAGTTCAAAAACCGTTTTAGGGCGGAAGGCATTGCGCTTATGGGGGCGGTTGATAGCAATCTTCGCGATGCCGTCGTTTTTGTGATACAGGATGTCTTCGTAGGTCTTGGCAGTTTGCCATTCAACTTCCATGAGGGTAACGAGTCCGAATTATGCTTTGTACATTGGTCTTTAGCCTTAAAAATCCTAACCTTTTGTCTGTGGTTCCTGGTTCCTATTCCCTAGCTATAACGAATCACTATCTTGGGAAGCGGGAAGAGAGTTCAAAGCTCGAAGTAATAAACCTCTGGAGAGGCGAACCGCTGTTTTCCCCTAAATAGATGTATAGCAGTCGCCATACAAGTTATGACACTCCTGATTGCCCAAAGGTAAGTGAGTGCTGAATCTTCAACTCACCGACTCAGCACTTTGCTATACCTTCCTCAATTGAATCCGGCTCCCCTGCCCCCACCTTCACTAATCCCCAATCCCAACTGATACGCTGAAAACATCAACAAGATTATTTGGTTAAGTAAGAAGCGTGTTTTTCAGCGTTGTCATTCCGACTTACAATCGCCTGCCGATTCTGCAAAAGTGTCTAAGAGCCTTAGAACGCCAGCACCTCACTGATGACAAAGTGAGTGGCTACGAAGTTGTCTTAGTGGATGATGGCTCTACCGATGGCACTTTGGAATGGCTAGAGTCCCACAAAAGCGAGTTTCCCCATGTGCGATCGCATTCTCAAGACCACAAAGGGCCAGCCGCTGCCCGGAATCTTGGTGTTGAACGGGCACAGGGCGACACAATTATTTTTATCGATAGCGATCTGATTGTCACCGAGCAGTTTCTCCAGTCCCATGGGGATGTGTTGGTGAAGGGAGAAAAGGAACTCTCTTGCGATCGCCTCTTTACCTATGGGCGCGTCATCAATACCTGCAACTTCGATCACCCAACCACTGAACCCTACAAAGTAACAGACTTTTCCGCTGCCTACTTTGCGACCGGGAATGTAGCGATCGCGCGAAAATGGCTCCTAAAAGCCGGACTCTTCGACACCCGCTTTCAACTCTACGGCTGGGAAGACTTAGAACTTGGCGTCCGCCTCAAACAACTAGGCTTAACCTTGATAAAATGCCCGGATGCTGTCGGCTACCATTGGCATCCACCCTTTACCTTAGAGCAGATCCCCAAGCTCATTGATCAAGAAATTCAACGGGGACGTATGGGCGTCTTGTTCTATCAAAAACATCCCACCTTCGACGTGCGGATGATGATTCAGATGACCTTACTGCACCGCCTCCTCTGGGGTATCCTGTCCGGTGGCGGACGCCTCAACGAGCGCACTATGGCTCCCCTCTTACAGTGGCTGATTAATCAAGGTAAGCCTCAGCTAGCGTTAGAAATTGCCCGCATCTTCCTCAACTGGTACAACGTCCAAGGCGTTTATGCGGCCTATGCTGAAGCCAAACAGAAAATCTAGAATTTAGTCAGGGGAACTATCAATAGCAATTGGAATTTCAATGTGAAACTCTGTTCCTTTTCCGGGTTCTGACAGACAGCGGAGAATTCCGCCGTGCTTTTCTACTACAATTTGGTGGCTGATAGAGAGTCCCAAACCTGTTCCTTTACCAATGGACTTGGTTGTAAAGAATGGGTCAAATACCTGATTATAGATAGCCTCTGGAATACCATCCCCGTTATCGACAATTTTTATACAGACATGAGGGGAATCAGGGGTGTCTGTTTGAACAACATCCGTTTGAATCCGAATCATCAATTTTTTATCTGTCGTTTTTCCAGCAACGGCTAAATCTTCTAACGCATCAATGCCGTTGCTCAAAATATTCATAAAAACTTGATTAAGTTGTCCAGGGAAGCATTCGACAGTAGGGATATCGCCATAGTCTTTGATCAGCTCTATCTCTACTGGGCGCTCGTTGGTTGCCTTAAGCCGATGCTGCAAAATGAGGATGGTGCTATCGATGCCTTTGTGGATATCGACAGGTTTCTTTTCCGCTTCATCTAATCGGGAAAAGTTCCGCAGTGAGAGGACAATTTGATGGATGCGGTCAGTTCCCACTTTCATGGAATTAAGGATTTTGGGCAAGTCTTTAATGAGGAAATCTAGTTCGATAGCTTCGGCTTGCCGTTGGATGGGAATAGCAGGTGGGGAGTAATGTTGTTGATATAAAGAGAGGACGCTGAGTAATTCTTCAACATAGCGGCTGATGTAGGGAAGGTTGCCGTGGATAAAGTTGACAGGGTTGTTGATTTCATGGGCAACTCCTGCGACTAGTTGCCCTAAACCAGACATTTTTTCAGTTTGGACGAGTTGGGCTTGAGTTTGCTGCAACTCCTTTAGAGTCTGGCGAAGCTGCTCATTTTTCTGGTGTAGTGTCTGTTGGATCTTCCGACGTACGTTAGCAGTGCTTTGTAACTTTGCCACATATAGGCGGAGTTCTAGCTGGCTGACCACCTGGCGGCTGAGAGCCTCTAGGGCTTTGATCTGGTCGGGTCTAAGTTGGCGAGGAATATGGTCAATCGTGCAGAGAGTTCCCAGCGCTAGACCATCCGGCGTTACCAGGGGCGCACCAGCATAAAAGCGGATGCTGGGGTTAGCCGTTACTAAGGGATTTTTGGCAAAGCGCTCGTCTTCTAGAGTATTGGGGACAACTAGAGGTGTATCGGGTTGCAAAATTGCATGGGCGCAAAACGCTAAATCTCTGGGAGTTTCTGAAGCATCTAAGCCAATTTTTGACTTAAACCACTGGCGATGATCATCCACCAGGCTGATTAAAGCAATAGGAGTGCCACAGATGTGCGCTGCCAGGGCGGTTAAGTCGTCGAAGGCTTTTTCAGCCTCAGTATCGAGGATTTGGTACTGTTCTAGGGCTTTCAGCCTGTCTGCCTCATTAGGCGGCAAGGGTGGGATTTTCAAGGCATTTGTCTACGTAACTTTAATCATTATCGCTCTAGCATGGGCTGAGCTGAGGGCAGGGTCAATGTTTTATAGCTATGTTTTATAGCTATTTATATATTTAGGAGCAAATTGCAGTTCAGGCGTCGGTGAGTGCTTACCTATACTCTTAAGAATTGGGGAGGAGAGTAGTGCATGATTCGTTTTGAGGCTGGATTGGTCTACCTCAAAAAAGCTAATTAGGTGAAACTAAAAGTAAGCATAGCTAACAGGACTCACCAACTCAGTACTAGTAGACTTTCAAAACAGTTGTGCAGCAGTTAATCATAAGCGAGGCAAGATATTGAAAGTTTTAGAACAAGCTACTGTTGCGGCACGACAAGGAAATTGGTCATTGCTCAATCAGTGCCTGCAACAATTACCTTTAGGGAATGCGGCGGTCTCACCTCTAACGGACAGCGATCTAGAGCAGGCGCTAAATTTGGCGTTGAGCGTGCTGGATGCTGGGGATTTTCAGGAGCGTTGGGATGTGGCGAAGGTGTTTCCCAAGCTGGGAAAGGTAGCGATCGCTCCCTTGATCGAATTGTTGGAAGATGAAGAGGCAGAGTTGGAAGCTCGCTGGTTTGCGGGTCGTATCTTAGGCAATTTTGACGATGCTAGCGTTGTGACGCGGTTGGTGAATGTACTGCATACCTCAACAGATAGCGAATTAACCGCTATGGCAGCTACAGCCCTAGCTAACTTTGGCACCCGTGCGATTGAGGGATTAACGCCGCTTTTGGAAAAACCAGAATCCAGAGTGTTAGCGGTGCGATCGCTTTCTCAAATTCGCCACTCCCAAACCATCCCCCCCTTACTGGGTGTCGTGGATGATCCAGATATTACCGTGCGGCTAACGGCGATTGAATCCTTGAGCAGCTTCCATGACTCCCGGATTCCCCCCTTACTTCTCAAGGCTCTCAAAGACTCCTCCGCCGCCGTGCGAAAGGAAGCTGTAACAGGGTTGGGATTACGCGCCGATTTGCAAGAGGAACTAGACTTGCTCAACGGCATCAAACCACTGCTGTACGACTTCAATGCTGAAGTTTGTGCCGCCGCTGCGATCGCCTTGGGACGTCTAGGCACATCAGAAGCGACAGCGGCGCTGTTTGCCGTGCTGAAGTCCCCCGCCACACCGATGCCCTTACAGATCGCCTTTATTCGCGCCTTAGCCTGGGTAGAAACTGCCCAAACATTAGAGTATCTGCAACAAGTCCTCTCCTGGTCATTGGAAGAACCTGCTTTAGAAATTATTGGGGTTTTGGGACGCCTAGACTCACCTACCCTCAAGCCCAAAGCAGCTCAAATTCTCATCGACTTTTTTAACTCCCAACACCCTATTGCCAAACTCACAGCGGTTAAACAAGCCTTGGCGCTGGCGTGGGGAGAACTGGGAGAATTAGAGGCGACTAATGCCTTGATTACACAGTTGGCAGAACCAACCACTAGTGTAAGACTGCACGCGATCGCTGCCTTGAAAAAGTTAGACGCCTATCCAAAACTCCAGCAACTTGCCTCCGACAACAACCTAGCACCGGAACTCAAACAAGGTGTAGCGATCGCCCTGGCTGAATGGTCAGTCAAATGAGTATTCAGCTAACCCCAAAGCTAAGTATAAATCTGTAAGATTATTTATTTAAAAGCTGATCATTTAGAGATTGCAACGGTAGCGTTACCGTAAATGTTGTACCGACTCCTAGCTCGCTTTCTACAGTAATATTGCCACCGTGGAGTTCTACTGACTGTTTAACAACCGCTAACCCTAATCCTGTTCCCTGGATATTCTTGGCATTGCTAGCGCGATAGAAGGCTTCAAACAGTGATGCTTGAGCTTCTAGGGGGATACCTATACCGCGATCGCGAATTTGAAAGACAGCATTGGCATCCTGATAGCTCACTTCAAAATCAATGGTACTAGATTGCGGAGAATATTTGACCGCATTGGATAATAGATTGGTGATAATGTGCCGCAGTATCTTTTTATCTAATTGAGGCAGTTTATCTGGCTCACCGGGAATCATATATTCACAGTGATTGACAAAGGTAAACTTGTGCTTTTCTCCCATACTCAGTTGTATTTCTGCTACTAATTCTTTACAAAAGCTAGCAATATCAATAGGGACAGGATTAAGACCAACTTTGCCAAACTCTGCCTTACCAATGAGCAGCACATCATTTAATAACTCTGTCATTTTTCTCACCGCTTCTTTGATGCGAGAGTAAAATTCAGCTCTTTTCTGATTTGACCATTGATCACTGTAACGCTCAAGGATTTGCGTGGATGCTAAAATCACATTCAACGGCGTCCTAATCTCATGGGAAACCATGGAAACAAAACGAGATTTGAGTTCAATCAGTTCTCTTTCTTTTTTGAGATTAGTGATAACTTCTACTTCAGCTTGTTTGCGCTTGTTGATATCTCGTAAGTTAACAACAACTTCGCTAAATCCGTGATCGACAAAGTTACTCTTGGACTCTAGGTAAAGCCAATTTCCATCTTTGTGACGAAACCGATACTCTGAAATTTGCGTATTTCCGGGTTCAGTAAAGCCTATTTGAAACGCATTCAAAGCAGCTTCTAGGTCGCTCGGATGTACAAAATCAAAGTGATTTTTTCCTTTTATGTCTTCAGGATTAAAGCCTAAAATTTGTTGAACTGAGGGGCTGGTGTAGCGAATCTTTCCATCTTTTTCTAAGAGTGCAATGATGTCAGAAGAGTTTTGGATTAGCGAAGTTAATCGAGCTTCGCTTTTAGTCAGTGCTGATTCAGTTCGCTGGCGTTCAGCAATTTCGCTTTGTAGTTGTCCATTGGTGGCTTGGAGTTGGAGAGATAACTGACGCGATCGCAACAAAATTTCCACCCGCGCCTGCAACTCCACTTTCTCAATCGGAGTGGTAATCAACTCATCAATGCTTTGCCACAAGTGCCGAGATACCATCCCCACCTCCTGGCTAGAAGTCACCAGCAGAAACGGCAGCAGCACGGGTTGTTCCGCCTGCTTTCTACTTTGCACCCACTGCCACAGTCGGTCAAGGGTAGGGCCATCCAAAATGCACAAATCAAAACCTTTGTCAAATTGTTGCTGAATTTTTCCGGTAAAGATTTTCTCCACTGGCTCTACAGCCGTGCCAGACTGCGGGAAAAATACCTCATAGTGAATGGACAACCATTCCGACAGCAAACGGCAGTTCTCTCTGTGAGATAGCAAAATTAAGATGCGTTTCATCCTTGCTCATCGTCTTTCCGAGAGGTATCTATCCACTCTGGAGTACCCTTGAGAATACCTCGCAACCTTGTCAGTGGCTGACCTACTTTCACTCCATAGCGGGTAATATCCATTTCTCGCAGAGTCTTTTCAAAGCTAGACAGACGCTTTTTTAGGACTCCAATCGCCTTTCGCAGCTCTCCTTTGATTTCTAAGTAGCGGAGGAAAATGATATTGTCTGCCATGTAGCTAATGCCAATTTCGGTCGCTTGGAAATCTCCCGTGATGTGTCCCATCTCGTTGACCAAAATAACTGTAACTCCCATATTTTGCAGGTACTTGCAGAGGGCGTGTAAGTGAGTAACAACATCTTCGCCCCGCAGTGAGAGTTGGTAACCAGAAATGCTGTCAATCATCACGATCTTTGCCGCGTTTTCCTCTACCTCTTGACGGACTAGGCTGGCAAACTCATCGGGGGTGAAGTGCAAAGGCTCGACTGGTATAACTGCCAAAGTGCCACGCTCAATCATTACCGAGACGGGGATATTAACTGATTCACTGCGGTGCAAAAGCGTATCTTCTGACTCTTCAAAGGCATAAATAACAGAGCGTTCGCCTCTACCCGCCGCTTCTTTCATGAACTGGGTACCTAAGGTTGTCTTACCCACCCCAGTTGGGCCGGTGAGAATCGTAACGGTTCCTCGCTCTAACCCACCATGAAGCAGTTCATCCAATTCAGGAACACCGGAGGAGAGGGACTTAACGGTGAACTGCTGCTTGTGGACTTCCGGTTGCAGACGGGGAAATATCTTCATCCCCTTATCCGTCAGGCGCATTGAGTGGCATCCCTTCCGAAAATCTGAACCCCGAAACTTAGAAACGCTAATCGATCTCCCTATAGGGGCGTATTCTAAAGTAATTACGCCATCGCTCATAAACTGCAAATCGTCATCAGGAGAGGTTTCGCTACATTCGGAGGTAAACAGAACAGTTGCCCCCGATTCTAAAAGAAAGCGCAAAAACGACAGTACTTGCTTGCGAAACTGGAAGGAGTCGCTAGAGAGGTAGCGAAACTGCGTCATGGCATCGAGGAAGACTCGTTGGGGTTTGAGGGCTTCTACCTGCTGAATAATTTGCTGTGTTGTCGGCTCTCGTTCTACTTCTGCCGGAGAAAAAATATCATAGGTCTGGACTTCCGTAAAAAACACGGAGGTGGGACTCAAATCAAGAAAGGTAATACTGTTGCCATCAAGACCAAGGGCTTCGGCATTGGTGCTAATTTGTTCGGCGGGTTCTCCTAGGGTAATGTAGAGCAACTTTTCGCCTATTTTTGCACCAGCGTCGAGAAAATGTAGTCCCAGGGTTGTTTTACCCGTACCAGGCTGACCTCGCACTAAATAAGTTCTTTGTGGGACAAGACCCCCATGAAGAATTTCGTCTAACCCTTTGATCCCCGTCGAGAGACGGTATTGAGACATTGTCTGTTTTCCTTTCTTATCAAGCATTCTTAAAACGGTATCTCACTTTGATCCAGGATGAAATCGCTGATTCGCCTAAGTCTCTCTACTCAGCACTCAGGAGCGATAGAGAAATGCTGTATCAAGTTCTACCAAATTTTCAACGCAGATCCGTTATGGTCAAAGGCATTAGATGAAAATGTAATGTAATTTACATAACCATGCGGATTGAGCAGTTGCAAGCATTTCTGGCGATCGCCCAAACGGGTAGCTTTGGACAGGCGGCGCAAAAATGTCAGGTAACTCAGTCCACGATTAGCCGTCAAATTCAGTCTTTAGAAGCGGATTTGGGTGTGTCTCTGCTGCACCGTGCTGGGGTTGCCAAGCTGACGTTGGGGGGAGAACGCTTGTTACCTCATGCCCTGAAGATTTGCCAGGAGTGGACAAATGCTACCCAAGAGTTAGCAGATTTACTCGCAGGTAAGCAACCAGAACTGTGTGTGGCGGCGATTCACTCCGTCTGCGC
Organism: Kastovskya adunca ATA6-11-RM4; assembly: GCA_019359445.1. Classification (GTDB taxonomy): domain Bacteria; phylum Cyanobacteriota; class Cyanobacteriia; order Cyanobacteriales; family Coleofasciculaceae; genus Kastovskya; species Kastovskya adunca. The sequence goes on from JAHHHJ010000028.1 coordinate 48,276, forward strand.
TTACTATTTACCCCCGATGTTACAGGAGTTTTGCCGCCAGCACCCCGATTTGCAGTTACGGGTGACGGCATTGGGTAGCGATCGCGCTTTGAAGGTGTTGAAAGACGGTTTAGTCGATGTAGCGATTGTGATGAATAATCGCCTGCTCACCATTAGCTCAGAAATGGTAGTGGATGTCCTCTACGACGAACCGGTTGAAGTATTAATGGCGGCAAACCATCCCCTGGCTCAGTACAAACAGGTGCCGTGGTCAGAACTGGTGAAATATCCGCAAGTTGTGTTTAAAGATGGCTACGGGATGCAACGTCTGGTACAAGAGCACTTCGCCCGTCAGGGAGCCGCCTTAAAAATTGCGATGGAATTGAACACCCTTGATGCCTTCCGGGGGGTTGTGCGCCAAGGGGAATTAGTTGCCCTCTTACCTCAATCGGCTTTAATTGAGGCGCTAAGTGACTCGACTCTAGCCATAAGAGCGATCGCCTCCACCCCAGATACTGATTTCGACCTAACGCGCCAGGTTGTCCTCGTCACTACCCAAGACCGCCTGCAAATTCCTCCGATTCGGCATTTTTGTCAATTAGTCAAGGCGCTTAAAATCCCCACGGCTAGCTCTTTGCAGGAGCAGTCATTCGTTGATCAGGGTTCCTTGTTAATAGCACCAATCACCAGTTCCTGTTAACTTAATTTCATCCTTCATCCTTCACACTTCATCCTTAACATCGCTAATGGTTAATAGCACCAATCACCAGTTCCTGTTAATTTAATTTCATCCTTCATCCTTCACACTTCATCCTTAACTATGAGCGTTGCCTTCAGGGAATTACTAAAAAAAGTGGGTAGTGGTGTCCACACGGGCAAAAATTTGACTCGTGAAGAAGCAGCCGCCGCAACTCGGATGATGTTGCGACAAGAAGCCACTCCGGCGCAAATTGGTGCTTTTATGATTGCCCATCGCATTAAGCGTCCGACACCTGAAGAGTTAGCGGGAATGTTGGATGCTTACGATCAGTTGGGGCCAAAATTGCCAGTGAAGGATGAAAATAGCCTGCCTGTAACAGTTTTTGGGATACCCTATGATGGGCGATCGCGAACAGCTCCGATCATCCCTATTACGGCGTTGATCTTGGCAACGGTTGGCGTCCTCGTCGTGATGCACGGTGGCGATCGTATGCCTACCAAGTACGGCATCCCCCTGATTGAGATTTGGCAGGGATTGGGCGTTGACTTTTCTGCTCTTTCCCTTGCCCAAACCCAGCAATTGTTTGAGAAAACTGGCGTAGGTTTTGTCTATATTCCCCAACACTTTCCGTTAGCTAACGATTTAGTTCCTTACCGCGACCAAATTGGCAAACGCCCTCCTACCGCCACCTTGGAGTTAGTCTGGTCGCCTTGTGCAGGAAATGTTCATCTAGTCGCGGGCTACGTCCATCCGCCCACAGAAACCCGGTTTAGAGAAACTTTGGAGTTGCGCGGGGCGAGTAATTTTACTTTGGTGAAGGGGTTAGAGGGGAGTTGCGACTTGCCACGAGAACGAACAGCAATTATTACCGTGAGCCAATTTGAGACGAATGCAGGTTTTGAACGCCTGCTATTGCATCCCCGCGATTATGGTTTTGATGGCAAGGATGTACCATTTGAGTCGGCTAACGAACTCATTGCCGGGATGCAGGAGGTATTGCAAGGCAAACCCTCAGAGTTGATGAGCAGTGCCATCTGGAATGGGGGGTTTTACCTCTGGCGGTGTGGGGTTTGTCCAGATTTTCCCACCGGTTTAGCCAAAGCGGAAGCGCTGTTAACGGCTGGTGATGTTGCCCGAAAACTACAGGAGATTGTTGACATTCAGCACTATAAATAGAAATAGATCAGGTTCTGAAGTATTAAATCAAACGATAGTAATAAGAAGAAACCGTGAGACAACAGTGTCCCACGGCATCGGTGTAGTGTGAGGAGTTTTAACTCTATTCCTATTTAAAGAGACTTGAGCCTCGAAGCGATCGCTGGTAACAATTTTTGTAACCTAATTTTCTGAAAGAGTCGTGCGATCGCCAAGCCGACTTATCCAGCAGATCGCTCCCTTTTTAAACTAGGTTTGTATCACTTGAACTTAAGCCCCATGGCACTGATTTAAGAAAATTCATCACAAGCGATCAAACCTTGTGCAGGGGGTCTGGGGGAGGCACTCATCCCAATCGTGGGGGGATTAGGGGGAAGCCCCCCCAAGCTGGGTTTTTCTCAAGAACAACTATTTGCCGCTTAAGTCAGTGCCATTCAACTTAAACCTGTAAGCCTTGGGCTAACTCACAAAACCCTTCCCCTGCCGCTGCTGTGGTGAGATAGGCAGGCTGATACCTCAGTTCCTCGGCATATTCTAAGACATTGGCAACACCGACAGAATTGGGAAACAGTTGCGGGTTGAAGAGACTAGCATCGTTGGGACTGTCGCCAACAGTGAGGACTTGCGCTGGCGCGTATTGCGGAAAGTAATCGTGCAGGACTTGTAGTAGTCCTGAGGCTTTATCCTGAAGGGCGGGTTTGATGTGGCACTGGACAGAACTGTAGGTAAATCCCCAACCTAACTGCTGACACAATTTGTCTAAATGTTGCAGTTGGGCAAGAGTGAGATAGCGATTATCAAACGTCCAATCTGTAAGGCGAAAGCGGTTATCTGCCGACTCTTGAATATGAGGAAATTCTGACTGGAGATGCCCAAAGGCGGCGGCGAGGGCTTGCCGATGTTTAAGGAAGTCGGGAACAGCGCTTAAGAGGATGGGTTCCTCACAATTAATAGGATAGAAAAGACCGCCGTTTTCAGCGATCGCCCCAGCAACGGGTAAATAACTCACCAGTCCACTCACCCAACCTGCCGAACGACCTGTAACAATTAGCACAGGCAGTACCCTTTGCAACGCTTCTAGGGATTGGAGTAAAGTTGCTGTAAACTTTCCCTGGGTGGTCAGGGTACCATCCATATCAGTAGCAATTAAACGAATATTTTTAAATCTCTTGTCAGCGATCGCCTGATGAAGAGGTAAGAAAGCCATAAATTGGTGTTTATTGGGTTATCAAAACGCAGCATATGTCTTCTATGGCACCAGATCAGCGGAACTACTACTACCTTTTGGAAGCCGAACGGACTGGTCTTCATAAGCCAGTTCTGGCAGCCCTTTACCAAGCCCACTCTTCCCCCCCTCTCAAGGATGGGGAAACGGGTTTAGGAGTTGTGCCTGCCAATCGAGTTATGAGAGAGCAGCTGGATACTTTTCCTGAGCAAGTTCAGTATGCAGCCAATGCCATTCGCAGTTTAGCGGACAATCTCATCGCTCAGGGATGGACATCTGAGGATTTGTGGAATGCTCAGCAGGGTCGCTACGCGGACAAGTTTCTTCAACGCATTGCGGAGGGATATAATCCTCCAGCCAGCGAACCCATGACCGCCCGTTTAGAGCCAACAAACTTTGATACGCTGAGGCAAGCTTATTTAGTAGACCTGGAAACTGATTTTGCCGCGTCAGCCTTACCGCAAAATCTGGGTTATTTAGACCGAGCGCTACTGACTTTGGCGGAGCGCATCCCTACTTACTATACGGGGCTAGCACATCAACGGGATGCGGTACTTGAAGCGGTGCGGATTTGGCGTCAGCTTGATACCCGCTCATCGGCGATCGGCTCATTGATCCCCACCGCCAATTTGCCTACCACCCTCACCGATGAGTCTCAGTTGGATATCCCCTTAAAGCAGTTTGTCCAGAGAGTTTCAATTAACTATTCAGGCTCTCCTTATCAGCGGGAGGGACTGCTGCGCCTGGCGCAGTTGTGGCGTCAACTAGAGACACGAGAAGAGGCGATCGCCAGCCTGGAAACGAATACCTCTCCGGCTGAAAACCTCTCAATCATTGACCCGGCTCTCATTGCCTTTATCCAACGTATTCCTGAGTATTACAAAGGAGAAGGCAACCAACGCAATGCCCTAACTGAAGGATTTCGACTCTGGCGGCAGCTAGACTCTCGCGCCACTGCCCTCTCTACCCTGGGTATTAATCCTGAACTTCTGACAAGTAGTACCACTAATCCCACAACCCTGGCAAATCTTGCCGCCCAGCTCGATCGAGAATTACTCTCTTTCGTTCGGCGTCTCCCAGGAGCCTATCAAGAAACCGATCTGCAACGGGAAGCCTTGATCCGTCTCGTTCAAATTTGGCGCAACTTACCGACGAGAAACCAGGCAATTCAAACGTTAATAGAAGACCGCAAACGCCTCGATCAATCCGGACGTAATACGATTGATGTTGCCCCAAGACCAGAGCCGATTGTCATTCCCAAACGTCCAGCTCGTTGGACACCCAACAACATTCAGCTTTCGCTCTCCATCATCCCTAATGGTAGCTTTACCTGGGCAGAAGCGACCTATGGTGGCACCCGGATGCCCCGAAGTCAAGCCACGGTAGATGCGATGATTCGGATTGCCACAATGGCACAACAGGCGCGCGATCGCATTGGTCGTCCGTTTATCGTTACCAGTTGGTATCGCCCACCCGCCATTAACCGTTCCGTCGGTGGAGCCATAAATAGCCGTCACATCGTTGGCGATGCCATTGATTTTATTGTCGAAGGTCTAACGGGCAACCAACTTTACTGGTCTCTTGACCCCTGGTGGCCCGGTGGTTTAGGTCGTTATATTAAATTTCCCAACTTGTGTCACATTGACAGCCGTAACTACCGGGCACGGTGGCGCAATTAGAATTTATTCAGCGATCGCCTAGTGACCGTGCTTTGTCTGCGAGCGGTAGATCCCCCCAAACCCCAACCCGGTCAGTAGTTGTCTGTTGTTTCTAAAAACTGGGAATTGGCGTTAGCTACGTTAGAAGCGTCTTGGCGACTGGGGATGGGGGATAAACTATTGCTCATCAGCGATGAACAACAGTCACAGGCTACTGACTAATAACTTAAGTTGCCGGGATAATAATTCAATTATTTCCCTAATCAAGGGCATTCTAAAAATAGTTATGTAGTTCCAGCCAGTAGTAACCATGTCTACTTTTTCCTTTCCCAGAGAACCAATATTGGCTCAAGCCCCTGCAAAGTCGCCTACCGTTGCTCCGGCACAGCCGTCACCCTCGCCTGTCACTGTTGCCGGGTCTGGATCTCAGCCCGCTGGAATATGGATGTTGACTTCAGTCGGGCTGCTTTTACTGCTAGTGGGTTTAGCCGCGTACGGCAAGTTACAACTAGACAAACAGACGAAAGCCCTCAAGTTTGAGCAGTTTAAAACCAAAGACCTCCAGAAAAAGCTGAAGCTGGCGCTAGAGACGATCAAGAAAATGGAGCGAAATCCAGACTTGGTTCACTCCCGCGAGTTCAACTTGGATTACCTCAGAATGCGAATGGATGAAGAGGTGTTTCACTTTGCGATCGTCAACCAAATTAAGATCAGGGTTAAGCAACTCATTAGTGTGGCGCTTCGTCCAAATCAAGCTGCTCAAGCCGCAATTGGTATTGCTTCGACAGCGGGGCGTCAAGTTGATGAAATATTTGACGTCATATATGAAACGGAAAGTGGTGGTAAGCGCATCAAACGGGTACTTTTCCGGATTCAGATCAGATTAATGAAACTGCCTACCCAATCAACTTCCGCTACTATTAGCCAAATTATTGATTGTATTGAAACTTTCCTCAGTCCCGCTGAAGACCATGATAGCTGGCAACCGACAATTCAAGGTCGTATTGTCGTTATCAACTGGGATCAAAAAGCGAAGCCGACTCCTTTGCTAGTGCTGGAACAATCCAGTGAAGGTGTCAACGTAACGTTGAAAACAAAGCGAGCAGTTTAACGGCAGGAAAGTACAACTACTCAGGGTGCAACTATTAAACTTTATCAACTCCTCTGTGAATACTTTTCCTCATCTTTGTAGGGGCAAAAGAGATAGAGAAACTGTTCTTTGATCGGCAGTTCTCATCTAGTTAAGCGCTTATATCTACTATCTGCTCAAATTAGGAGTGGTCAATAAAGCTGTTACTCTGTTTGGGCTTGACGTTAACTACGATTTTTGTTAATGAGTGCAGTCTTTAAGTAAAGTTGACTCTCAGGGAATGGTTGAAGCGCGATCGCCCTTAAAAAGAGTATGGTTTTTAGCGCTCTTGGCTATCCAACCAGCTCTCCAAATCTGCCACCGCCGAAAAATCCAACAGCGCCTCCGCTAAATTCTCCATCTGAGTCAGCGATAACTGAGAAATACGCTCCTGCAACTCCGGCTCAACTGCACCAACTTGCCGCGTCAGTTGCCGCCTAATCAGCGCTAACTGTCCCTCTTGTCTTCCCTCCTGTCTTCCCCGTTGTAGCCCTTGCTCCATCCAACTTGTGACAATTTCCATAACCACCTCCTGTTCCTGTGGTTCTATGCTACTGATTTCCACTTGGAAACGTTGCTCCTCCTCTGCATTGAGACGCAAATATGTATCGATGAACCCAGAAATTAACTGCATCCGTGCCGGATTGAGGCGCAAGGTTGCTAGTAGCCGCAGACATTCCAGCTTCACTCTAGGACGTTCTTCGGTGGCAATGTTCATCTTTGCCATCAGTGCACTGGCGACGGGATTCGGCTGACGTAGATAATCTCGCCAATTCAGGCGATTGAGCTGAATCACCTGATAGTGGAACTCCAGAACCACTTGGTCAGGAAATTCCACTCGGTGAACGTCGGGTTCTGGGCGTCGAGGAGTATCAAAAGAAAATAGAGCGATGGGATATACGGGTAGGGCAAATTTTTCGTAGAGACGTGCAAAGTAGCGAAACATCCGCCATCCGAAGTCAGATTGAGGACTCGCTTGGTTTTCGACGTGAATCAGAAAGAAGGAGTCTTGTGCTCTAAATCTAGCTTTCACGAGCAAATCGGCTTCATACTGCTCACCCGCCGTCACATCAGTAAAGAGTTCTTTATCAATAAATTCCAGAGAGTCTGCTTGGAGATAAGTAAGAACTTCGGGAAAAAAGAGTTCTAAAAATTCCACAAAAAAGGTAGTGATTAGCTCTTTAAATAGGCGATCGTGGTCTGTCATGTTAATTTTATATTTCCATAAATTTTCTGATATCTAAAACACAAATACTGCTTTTACTTATAAGCAACATAGCTAATCTATTAATAAATAATTACAACCTATCTAACGCGGAATTTAGGGAAAACAAAACTACGTTAAAACAGTTATTAACCCCTTTTGATCTCACGACTCAATCTTTTATTTCAATTTTTTAATTACTAATCACAGAGGTTACTAGAATGCGATCGCTCGTTAATGTTACAACGACGAGATTACTCCTTCTTGTCAGAACGAGCATCGAAAACGGCTAGATGCAAAATTCCATCTCCCTGGTTCACTAAAGGATTTTGCGTGTAACCGATAACTACACCATTACAGGGAGCATAGGTGTTGAAGGTGCTTTCACCAAAGGCATCAGAAATAACGCCTAAGAGCTGTTTTTTTTCTACTTGTTGACCTAAAGTAACCTTCAGATGAAAAATGCCACTGCGCCGCGCCCGTATCCACTTACTTTCTTTGACTTCCATCGGTGGCGCAGCAGGGGGCGTTAACCCCAACTGCACCATTCCCAGGTGATTCATCACTTGCAATATGCCTTTTACACCGATGGCGATCGCATAATCATCAAACCTCAGTGCTTCTCCCCCTTCATACAACAGTACAGGGATGCCTCGCTGAGTTGCGGCTTGCCGTAGGGAACCATCGCGGGTGGTGGCATGAATCAGCATCGGCGCACCGAACGCCTTAGCACAGCGATAGGTTTCTGCATCTTGTAAATTTGCACGCACTTGCGGCAGATTCGTGCGGTGATGGGAAGCCGTATGCAGATCAATGCCGTGGGTGCAACGGCTGACGACTTCTCGCATAAATAAGTGCGCCAAGCGGGATGCCAAGGAACCACGGGGAGAACCAGGAAACGAGCGGTTGAGATCCCGTCTATCCGGCAAGTAGCGGGACTGCTCGATAAAGCCGAAAACATTGACAATGGGGACAGCGATCAAGCTACCGTACAATTGCTCCGGCTTAACTTGTTCTAAAACTTGGCGAATAATCTCCACACCATTGATTTCATCACCGTGGATGGCAGCACTAAGCCACAGCTTGGGCCCCGTTTGCAAGCCATTAATGATAGTGACAGGTAACGAGAGCATCGTTTGTGTCGGCAGACGCCCTACGGGAAGTTCTAAGCACTTGCGTTCCCCTGGTGCGATCGCCACACCCGCCATCCGAATCACTGCTGGTATCTCAACACCATCGAGATTTAATTCCTGACTACTCAATTTCTTCTATTAGCAACCGTTGAGTAAGTATAGATATCCTAATTTTTAAACGGTTTTCCCTGACGACTCACAAAATTAATACTGAATGCGATCGCGCGTTTTTCCTAAAGTGGCGTTTTTTTCTAAAAATTCAATAATTCTTGCTGCCACATCTACCCCCGCTGCCTTTTCAATCCCCTCTAGTCCCGGTGAAGAATTTACCTCCATCACCACCGAACCATGATTTGAGCGTAGCAAATCTACCCCAGCTACTCTCAGCCCCATTGCTTTTGCTGCCCGTATCGCTGTACTTCGCTCCTCTGGCGTCAACTTGATTTTCTCCGCTGTTCCGCCTCGGTGCAGGTTTGAGCGGAATTCTCCTGGTGCGCTTTGCCGTTTCATTGATGCCACAACCTTATCACCAATCACAAAGCAGCGAATATCCATACCTGCGGCTTCTTTGATATATTCCTGCACCAAAATATTTGCATCCAAACCGCGAAAGGCTTCAATTACCGACTTCGCTGCTTGGTGAGTTTCTGCCAGCACCACCCCAATTCCTTGGGTTCCCTCCAGCAGCTTAATCACTAACGGCGCACCGCCAACCAGTTCGATTAAGCCGTCAATATCTTGTGTTGAATGGGCAAAGCCCGTCACAGGTAAACCAATGCCTTCACGGGAGAGGATTTGCAAGCAGCGCAACTTATCGCGAGAGCGAGAAATTGCCTGCGATTCGTTAGCACTGAAGACTCCCATGACCTCAAACTGTCGTACCACTGCCGTTCCGTAGAACGTTTTTGACGCCCCAATCCGAGGAATGACCGCATCAAAATTTTCCAACGGTTTTCCCTGATACATCACCATTGGCTTATGAGAGGTGATGTTCATATAACAGCGCACATAATCAACCACCCGAATCTGGTGTCCTCGTTCTTCTCCAGCCTCTTTTAGACGACGAGTGGAGTACAGTGATGCATCCTGGGATAAAATTGCGATTTTCATCGTTATTTGTGACTTATCTGCTTAATTTTAGGGTTCTCAGCCGAACCATACAAAAAGGAGCAACCTGCATCTACTAAAAAGCGACGACGTACCGCCTGCCGTCCCAGCAACATCCGAAAGCCCATGACATCGCGATTTGTTAAAGTCAATTCAATGGGAAACACGTACTCTCCTAGGGTTACAGGAGTCTGAATAACGGGTCGCACTGTGGCTTGTCCGCCGGAATTCCGAACGGATCGTTGATCGAGAAGTTCGGCTTCCGCCAGAACAGTGTGGTAGGTGTCCTGTTGGTAGGGATGAACTTTGAAGCGTACCATCATCTTCCCCTCACGCTCAAACCTTTCCACATCGAAAGCATGTAAAGCAGAAGAACGTGCCCCCGTGTCAATTTTTGCCTTAACGTTTATAATTCCCAACTCCGGCAAAGAAAGCCGTTCTCGCCAGCCGATTAAAGGCAATTCCTGCTGTTTCATAAAACGGTTAGAGAGTGGTTTGCCGTTCTCTTCACTCAAAGCAAGGGTAGGTGAGCCTGTTTTTTACTGGCAACCTATCCCCATTCATGGAATAGGGGCACAGCATACCATGCCCCTACAAGTCCTATGCTTATAGCTGATTACGATACAGGTAACTTGTACTGTCCGACAATCCGCTTGGCGTACTCTGGAACATGCGCCTCCAACTTCTCTGGATGGTGGCGCTTCATGTATAAATAGTTGCGAGTGAAGTGCGAGTCAATCGAGAAGCGGGCATACTCCAATCCTTTGGGGCCAATCTGTTCAATCACCACACCCATCATCTTCGCCGCCCACATTGGCAGAGTGACGCCTTTGTCGTAAGCGGGAATGCTTTGCTGCACAGCATTGCGTCTGTCTCCCTTCGACATTACAGGCTGCGTTTCTAGCTGTTCTTGCACCAAGTCCAGCATTTCTTGCCCCGTGTCGTTGCGAACTACAATCCATTGCCAGCCAAAGGGTGCGCCCATATAACCCACCACTAAGTCTGCCAAGGAATTTACATAGTCAAAACAACTCATGCAGGAAGGCGCAAAGACATCCTTAAGTTGATTCGTCTTCAATCCAAAAAACGGTACCATTTCAATCGAGCCATCTTCATGCTTGAAGTGAACCCGGAAGTCTTGCATAAACTCGTAATGCACCACTGTTTCTGGGGAACGGCTGGTGGTTTCCAAAAACTTCTGCAATCCCGCACGGGTAACGTTATCTACGCAGGGCGTGCCTAAAACATAAAGCTTTTCTAAGCCCAGTTCCTTCTCGACTGCGCGCAATGCCTGAATCTGGCAACCAACGCCGATAACCAGTAGCCGCTTCATCCCAGATTTCTCGATTTCCTCCAACACCGATAAATTAGGCGAAAGCGTTGGTTTATTCACCCGTGCTGCCAGAATCTCCTCTGGTGTCCGCGCAATAATCGGCATCGGTTGAAATCGGTCTTCCTTGGTGTTTTGAACGCAGACAACGCCTTCCACCAAGCCTCGATTGAGCATTTCAATGGCAATGCTGCTGACAATCCCCGTCCACTGCGCCCCCTCAATCGGCTGAGTTTTTCGCGCCGCCATCATATCTTGATGAACGCCAAAGTACCAATCATCTTGGTTATCTAAATCGCGGCTGCGTCCGTGGGCTTCTTCTTCCAATTCGGCAATCTGCTGGTTTAAGAAAGCACACGCTTCCTTGACATAATGGATGTAGTATGTATCACACAAGCCGCACTCGCTGCATAGTTCCTTAGCAGGGCGACGGCTACCTGTTTTCAGGGCTTTGGCTTTTTGATGAGGGAAAACCGAGGTCATGTAAAGGGATGTTTATTAATGGATGAAGCAATAACTGTCAGAGTAAAGCAGGAGTGAGGCTTTAAGCTACCAAACATTAAGCGATTGTAACTGACGGAAGCTGAGATCCCCGACTTCTCTAAGAAGTCGGGGATCTGAACCGTGGTTTGAATAAGCTCCATGTATCAGTCGCCCATTGCTTCAGATTAAGATGCGATCGCGCTTATCCCTCATTTAACCATTACGCTTCAGGACGGACATCCAAACAACCTTCGATGTAATTCACCTCCGGCAGTTTACCCGCCAACATGGCATTCACTCGCTCTCCTTTAGTAACAAACTTGAGACGTAAGTTTTTGTCTCTATTGCTTTTCGGGATAAACGTCAGGAAATGACCATCTTCTGAATACGGAAGTCTGCTTACTTGTAGGTTGCCGCCATACAGTGACTGAACTGACTCTTCAGTATCTGGAATCTTTGCCCCGCTGACCGTGGTAATATCGTCTGTCTCAATCTCCACCCTAGCGATTCGACCGTTCGTCACCATGAAAACAACGCCCTCTGGTTCTCCAGCTAGTTTGTAGTAGTCGCAGATGCGATTGGGATTGGGATTGGACGACACGAGTTTAATTCCCGCCGCCTGTGATGCTTGCTCAACCGTCATTCCGATATTCACAGGACCAATACCATTAATAGCAAGTTGCGAGTTTCTGTTGAGTTTCGGCTGAGTGCTGACTGAACCCAAACATCTGTTGTCACCGCTTGCATCTGCCAAACAGTTGCCATTTTTGTTCAAAAGAACTACAGATTTAATGGTGGAAAACTGCTTGAGGGTTGTTTCGATAGCGCTTTGGGCGCGAGCATCATCACCAATGCCCGCAGATAGCACATCCCGACAAAATTGCAGTCTAGCGACACCCTGATTGATCGAGAGAGTAAAGTCTTTGCCACAGTTAGAATTTCCCCTTAACTGAAGCGCTGTAGTTACACCATTTTGTTTCTCTCTACTCGTGGGGCCAGCAATCAGTTGTTCAATGGCAAAGCTGGCAACACCTTCGCTTGAGGTGGTTCGCCATACGGGTTTGACAGCGGTGAAATCTTCTGCACTCTCAGGACTTTTCGGAAAGAATACCTTCACGTTTTTGAGAGTTGCTTTAGCGGGGGCTGAGGGTTTTTGAGCGACCTGTCTTGTTGGACGACTGGCGGAGTTTGAGGAATTTTGCGCCACTCTTGCGGGACGCTCTTCTAGCGAATCGGTTTGCTGGGAGTCATAAGGGAGTTCTCTGTCTTCAAACTCTGTGGAGGAATCTGTTGTGTCTGCTGATTGTTCTATTTCTTCCTGAGAGAAATCTGAGGAGTTGGGCGTGTCTGCCACTGATCCCACGCAAGCACTGAGTCCCAAAATGCTCAGTAGTAGGAAGCCAGATAGTAAAGCCGAGCGATGGTTCTTCTGCATGTTTCTTTGATGATTAGATAACCCACATCTCCATGCTTAGCTGGAAGGGAACACATATGTGGGCGTGTGTCAATGCTGCTATCAACATCAACAGGAGCAGATGGTTTTCCTGACGGGTTGAACAAAAGATTCAATGGTTTAGCATCCCTCTTAGAAACCCTAGTGCTTTACCAAGGGTTGGGCAAAAGCAGGGGCGACATCAGGAAAGCTACCATAGCAAAGGCAAAGGCACTTATTGCTTCGCTAGTCTCCTCACCTAATTTCAATCTCCTGAGCGCCTTGAACTACTATTCTCAACACCCCAACGCCTTCTCAAGTAATTACCTCAACGACCTGCGAGGAGAGATTCTGGCGTGTTCTTATCTGGCAATCAACAACCTCAACCGTGACTTCGTTGGCACTAAAGGGTTTTCTGTGGTGTTTCAACGTTCAGAACTTGGGGAAGTAGAACGGCGGTTTCCCTTCTTCAAGCCCTATTTAGACCAAGCGTTACAACCCACCTGTAATGCTTTCTACCTCAACCCCCTGCTACTCAAAGAAGGCTCCCGCGTCGATCCTCATATCGATCGCTCTTTGCGGTCTTACTGCAAAACGGTTGAGCCTCCCGTGGTAGTTAGCGTTCTTTATGTGCAGGTACCGTCCAATCTGCAAGGGGGAGAGTTGGTGCTGCGCCGGAACAAACGGCAAGTTGGGCAGATTAAGCCACAAGCCAATACACTGCTGTATTTTCAGGGCGACCTCACCCATGCGGTTAATGCGGTTAAGACCACTGGGACTCGTTTAAGTTTGGTTTGCGAACAATACAGCCTGAGCGAAGCAGAACTGCAAGATATTCCAGCGTTCACAATAGAGTCTAGGGCAGTGAAGGCTCACCGGAAGTAACAAAGGCGATCGCTCTTACTGCGCCCCAATCAGGTCTTTGAGATGAAGCTGGATCTTGATATCCACTAACTGATTCTCGATTGGCAAGCGATCGCCTGAAATCCACGCTTCTGTCGGTCGGAACTGATAAATTCTGCGAGGTGAGTCCAACAGATAGTCCTCAACGGTTCTGTGCAGTTGCTTCCCAGCCCGATTAAACAGCAGTTTCATTATCGACGCTACTTGCTCTGGCTTTACCTCTGATGCCGTTCCGTAAAAATAGAGTCCTTTCCCTGTCCCCTCTTTAACATGGGAATTGAAAATGGCGATCGCGACTCGTCCATTGTTGTGATCAATGTTTTGTGAATGTTTAGCTGCTACTGCTGATGACCAATAGAGGTTCCAGTTGTGATCGGGGACGAAAAAAACGGGGGATACCCAAGGAAAACCTTCTGACGAGCAGGTGGATAATGTGCAGTAGAGGGTATTTTCAATAATTTGACGGGCGTTTTCGATGACTTCTGGGTTGTTTGAGTCGATTGTGTTGACCCATCCATTTTCAGCAGCGGCTGGTTCCATCGGCTCCAACTTCTAGGCTAATTTGCCATTATTCTACCTAGACGGCAAATCTTAATACTCTTCAATTTGGCAGTGTAGTGAAAGCGCACCGCCACGACACGCAGCAAGGTTGAGCATAGGTTGGGTTGGCTTCTGGGAAGCAGGCGACGTGTAGTGCGATCGCGCCCCTCACCCTAATCAATTAGACATCTTTAAGCACAGGGCATAGGCTCTAGTTGATAGTAATGTTTCCCTGCTCTCTTGATGCTCTGCACTTGATCGGCAAGATCTTTTCGCGCGACCTTTCAAATGCAGAGCAAAGACCTAATTTAGAACTGTTGTGCTCGTTCTATTGTTGACTTGCTCCCTCAGATTGTTGCTGACGGCGTTGACGCCATTGCTGGCGAGATTCCTGAAGTTGTTGCTGTTGCTCAGGAGTCAGCACTGCTTGCATCTGAGTCTTGGCGTTCTGCCAAATCTCTTGCATCCTTGACTGTTGCTCTGGGGTTAGATTCAGGTTTGGTCTTTGCCGTTGCTCTTTAGCAAGGCGCATTTGTTCCTGTTGCTCCGGGGTGAGAATGGAATTCATTTGCTGACGCGTAGACTCCTGAATTTGCCGCATTTGCGCCTGTTGAGCATCCGTCAAATTTAGTTGACCGAATTTCATTCTCGCTCCACCGACGCCGCTAGGATTAGCAACAGCCGCTTGGTTCAAAACGGGAATCATTGGGGAAGCAGCAAGCATCAATGCGATCGCCCCTGGCAATAAGAACAAAGATTTCTTCTTCATAACTGTGAAAGTTTCAGGTTGTGAGTGTGCAGCAACAACGCATTTGAATTGTTGTACTACCTTAGACTAGGCAGGGATGAGGATGGTTCAGTCTTGATTCAAACCGATCGTGTTGATTGACTGGAAAAACTCCTACACCCCTTGATTTATAGGTTGGTATATCGAGATATGCGAAATATGTAAAATCGTTGAAAGTATTGTCTGCGTTGGGCTTCACGATTTTCAGCCCCGCCGACCCGCAAAGATTTATCAGTCAACCGACACGACCTGTGTCCTGCTTAGTTTTTATTTCTGCTTTACCCAAGTGCGAGTAAATCCCAGGCGATCGTCCCACGTCCTAAGTTGAGTTAGCACAAACAACCTAATCTCGCCATTCCAAAATGTGGAGCTGATGATTCTGTCTAAGGATGGACGGAAGTGAAAATGTGATTTGTTTATGGTTATATGAGCTGAAGTACACAATTTTTAAGATTGTCCTTATTTTCAGCGTTCACTCAAGCAAATTTAGAAAAGATTTAAGGCATCGCAATATGACCGCAGCTTTGAGTCCCGATCGTGAGATCAAAGGGATATCAAAAAAATTGTCGTCTGTTTTTCCCTTGACTAATTTCCTCAAAGTAGAACAACAACTCATTCAACGGCTAGCTCGTGAAGATTTAGAGCGGCAGGTAAATCCTTCCTCTGAGTTAGCAAGCAGTCTTGAAGTGACGAGCGCTAATGCTCTGAGGAGAGCTTACACAGCAGATGATGTAGATGCGGCTCACTTATTTTTGCAACGCATTCTTTACCTGATTAATCGGCTCAACCTGTTCCGGTACGAAGGGTTGCGCCATCATACAAACGAGCGATCCTCTTATTTGCAGTGGGTACGCGATCGCCTTAAATCTGTTTGGCAAGAGTGAGAACTAATACTGGGTTGCAACCAGGAAAAACGGGTAGGCGATCGTGCCGATGCAGCCATCATTCGCGCCCTCAAATAGGTAGAGCAATCCTATTGATTTAGCATCATTTGAAAGATTCTCTAGGGGGTATTGCAGCCAACCTCCTCCACATTAAATGCACACGGTGAAATTTATCTCATGAAAGAAGCATTATTATCCTCGAACACAGTCGTTCAACCCTATTCACCTAATGAAGTTTTCTCCTGTCCAGAAGAATCTCAGTTTTATTCTCAGTGTCTGGAAAGAATGGTGCTAAATCACTGCACCCGTTTTGATTCCGTCGTCGAATTTGGTGCCGGAGATGGTAGTCCAGTAATTAATTGTTTACTTAAAATTAAATTTAAGGGCTTTGTTCAAGGTTATGAATTAAATTCTGCGGCTTGTGAAATAGGGAGTTCTAGGATTGAGCAATATCGGCTTAACCATCAATACACCATTCACAATAAGTGTTTCTTCAAGAACTTTTCCTCTAATGCCAATTATCTAATTGCCAACCCACCTTACCTTCCTGCACCCGATGACGAGCTATATATGCCTTCCTTGCATGGTGGTGCGGATGGAGCAAGCATTACTAAACAGCTTCTCTCATTAGATTGCGAGAATGTTTTGTTGATGATTTCGGCATACTCTAATCCAGTTGAAACTATTGATTACGCGATCGCTCAGGATTATCAGGTTATTGACTTTCTGATTTCTCCCCTGAAGTTTGGTTACTACAGCTGCGAACCGAAAGTTAGACAGACTATTGCCAAGCTACAAAAAAATCGTCAAGCCTTCTATTCGCAAAATATTTACTTTCTGGCAGGTGTCTTATTTAAAAAGAAAAATAGTTCTAATACAGATTTATCATCAGAATTACTAAAAGTAATGACGGCGCTGTAACAACTTCAAGGTGTAATTTACCTCGTCTACAGTTTTCTAGATAACATCCAGAAACCTTTCAAGCTCTATGCCTTAACGCAATGCTGCAATTAGAATAGACGCCTCATTCCTATGGCTCTATTCTAATTACCTAGCGTTCTCTAACGTGTCAATAGCAGTAATGATTGGCATACTCTATTTACTAAACCTTGCTTTTAGCATAACTCGTTGACCTAATTATTTTGGTGATCGTTGATACTATTAGTATCTTAAAAAAGATCATCTTTTAGGTTTTTATGAAGAAGCAGAAAAATCAATTCAGCCACCTGACGGCAATAGAAAGAATTCATCTGTCGTTTCCTGCACAGTTCTTGTTGAGCCAGAACTTACTTCAAGGTAAAATATTAGACTTTGGTTGCGGCTTCGGTAATGATGTCAAGTTGTTGCGACAGAAAGGTTTTGATATTGCGGGATATGACCCTCATTATTTCCCAGAATACCCTCATGGCAAGTTCGATACGATAATTTGCTTTTATGTTCTAAATGTTTTATTTTCTGAAGAGCAAGCTAATGTTCTTATGGAAGTTTCCCATCTCTTAAAGCCAGGGGGCAAGGCTTATTATGCAGTCAGAAGAGATCTTAAAAAAGAAGGTTTTCGAGAACACTACGTTTATAAAAAACCTACCTATCAATGTATTGTAAGACTGCCTTTCAAGCCAATTCATTTAGAGGAGTATTGTGAAATTTATGAATATGTTCATTACAATCATCAAAGAAATTCATCTAATAAATGTATATTTTGCAATCCGCATAAAAATTTAACTTTACTAACCGAGTCAGCGACAGCTTATGCGATATTTGATGGCTACCCTCTGAGTAAAGGTCATGTTTTAGTTTTACCAAAACGTCATATTGCTAATTATTTTGAGCTGCCATTTAAAGAACAATCCGCTTGCTGGTTTATGGCTAACAAGGTGCAAGAAATTTTGAGTAAAGAATTTCAGCCTGACGGTTTTAATGTGGGAATGAATATCAATAGGGTTGCAGGTCAAACGATGATGCACGCGAATATTCATATTATTCCTCGCTACCAAGGTGATACCGTCGGGGCTAAGGGCGGAATGAGACAGGTGATTCCTAAAAAGAAAAGTTAGGGATGAATCATCAAGTCAAAACAAACCTCAGGCTGTTGGCGATCGCGTTAATACCAGTCAAGTAATCAGCCAAAGACGGCACCGTGCGCCCCCAGGATAACTTGGTGGCATTCGTGTGATTGTGGGATGCTTATCTTCGTTGGTGAGATTAGCCGCCTGACGAATTTTTGATGTGTCGTTTATCTGCCGATCGATTGCAGATTGCTGACACAAATATTCTCATCACTGCATTCTATCGATTGTCCGGTACTGAACTGCTTCAGCAACATGGTGAGTTTTTAGGTGCTCATCTCCGGCTAAATCAGCAATAGTGCGGGCAACTTTTAAAATGCGATCGCTTGCCCTTGCCGACAGCCCTAGCTTCCGAATAGCGGCTTCTAATAAACTACGACTGGCATCATCTAATAAACACCATTCTAGGAGGTGACGGCTTTGTAACTGGGCATTGCAACTGATACTTGGTTCTGCCTGAAAACGATGACAAGCGCGATCGCGTGCGGCTTGGACTCTTTCCCGGACTATTGCTGATTCTTCTCCCTGGGGTTGTCGCGTAATTTCTTCTGGCTTAAGACGATTTACCGCCACTTGCAAATCAACTCTGTCCATCAAGGGGCCAGAAAGCTTTGCCCAGTATTGCTCTCGCTGTCGGGGAGAACAAGTGCAGGCTTGGATAGTGTCGCCGTAGTAACCACAGGGGCAGGGATTAGTACTTGCCACTAGGGTAAACTGAGCCGGGAACATCACCGACTGGCGAGTCCGGGAAATCGTCACATGACCATCTTCTAAAGGCTGACGCAAAAATTCCAGCACATCTCGCTTAAATTCCGTCAGTTCATCTAAGAAAAGGACACCCCGGTGAGATAGAGAGATTTCTCCAGGACGGGGAAAGCTCCCTCCACCCACCAAAGAGGGGCCAGAAGCCGAGTGATGAGGGCTACGAAAGGGGCGATCGCTTACCAAGGAACCTCGCTCTTTCAGTAACCCAGCCACGGAATGGATTTGCGTCACTTCCAAGGCTTCCGAGAACGATAAAGGTGGCAAGATACCAGATAAACGTCTAGCGAGCATCGTCTTCCCGCTTCCGGGAGGCCCGACAAAAATTAAATTATGTCCCCCCGCCGCCGCAATTTCCAATGCCCGACGAGCATGTTGCTGCCCCTTTACATCTTTTAAATCTGGCCCTGTATATCGAGACCGAGACAACTCCTTTAACCGATCAATTTGAAACGGTTTGTAACGCTCCGGCTGATTCAAAAAGTCAGCCACCTGTTCAAGATGTTTGAATCCATAGACCGCTAAATCTTGCACTACGGCGGCTTCCCGTGCATTATCAGCCGGAACCACTAACCCTGTAATTCCTAGGCGTTGAGCCGCAGCAGCAATGGGGAGAATACCCGCGATCGCCCGCAAACTACCATCTAAGGAAACCTCCCCCAAAAACAGATAATCGCCCAATAACTGAGCGCTCACTTGTTCCGATGCCGCCAAAATTCCTACACTAATGGGCAAATCAAAACTTGGCCCTTCCTTACGCAAGTCAGCAGGGGTGAGGTTGATCACAATCTTCCGCATCGGAAAAGCAAAGCCAGCATTTTTCAGCGCCGCCTTTACCCGTTCTCGCGATTCCTGCACCGCCGCATCCGGCAAACCTACTACTACGATTCCTGGTAAGCCCCCAGACACATCAACTTCGACACCAACCTTGACCGCATCAATACCAACAATCGAGGCACTCCAAATCCTGGCAAGCATATCACCCTAAGCCTGAGACTGCTCGCCAGTATAGTGCTTGCCTTCTTAGTAGCTAATCCGGAGAATTACTGTATTGAGTCCTCTTGAGCACGTCTAACCCTTAAAATTGCTCGTAGCAAATCAGTAACAATAAGGACTGTATGAGTGAGACGATTTTTAGCAAAATTATCCGCAAGGAAATTCCTGCTGACATTGTTTACGAAGATGACTTAGCCCTTGCCTTCAAAGACATCAATCCCCAAGCCCCCGTTCACATCCTGGTCATTCCCAAAAAGACCATTGTGCAACTAGCAACGGCTGAGTCAGACGACCACGCAGTATTAGGTCATCTCCTCCTAACCGCTAAACGAGTTGCCGAGGAAGCGGGACTGAGTAATGGCTACCGTGTTGTGATTAACAACGGTGCTGATGGTGGACAAACCGTTGACCACCTTCACTTACACATTTTGGGAGGCCGTTCTCTACAATGGCCCCCCGGTTAGGAATTAGGTCGAAATGTTAAGATTCTTCAAATAACTTTACAAAACACCTGAAGAACGTTAATGTAACTGTAGGCGGCAAGAAACTGCTGCCGAACAAAAACCAAATCATTGCAATTATCTCAACCATGACAACCACACTACAAAGACGCGAAAGCGCCAACCTGTGGGAACGGTTTTGCAACTGGGTCACATCAACAGACAACCGCCTGTATATAGGCTGGTTCGGC
>JAHHHJ010000029.1 GCA_019359445.1 Kastovskya adunca ATA6-11-RM4
TGTTTCAGGTATTGGTTTTTCCACATTTTCTGACCTGATTTTTTCGGCGTTACACTAAACCTATTTTCCCTCCTCCACTTTTGCCCTTCTCTCTTTTGTAAAAAACCTACACCTGTGAGCGCTCCCCGGCTCCCCTGCTCCCCGGCTCCCCTGCTCCCCGGCTCCCCCGCCGCTTCAAACTGCCGACTGGGGTTGCGACTTTTTCGCCGCTAATGTTGCCGGATCGGTTGCTTCAAGTTCTCCGTGGTTCAGCATCCAACAAGAGTCAGCAATTTGCAACAAATCCCCCGCATCGTGAGTAACGATCAACAGCGTCCAATGGGTTTTGAGTTTCGCTAGCAAGTTGACCAACTGCCGACGCATTGACCAGTCTAAACCTGCTGTTGGTTCATCTAGCAGCAGCATGTGGGGTTGGCGAATGAGCTGGACGGCTAGGGCTAGGCGTCGCTGTTGACCTCCACTGAGGGCATTGGGAGAAGTTGCCAGGGGAAGATGATCGAGTCCCACTTCTTGTAATGCTTCGTGTACCCGTTGGGAACCCAACTCTGGATGACCAATCCGCAGTTCTTCAAGGATCGTGTTGCCGCAGAAATGCCGCTCAGGAAACTGAAATACTAATCCTGCTAACTGTTGCAACTCTAGAGATGATAGTTCTTGGGTTTGCCAAAAAACGTCGCCACCTGTTCTCTCTGCTAGTCCCGCTAAAATCTCCAGCAGCGTACTCTTGCCAGAACCACTGGGGCCAATAATTAACCCTAATTGCTGAGGGGCGAGTTCTAAGTTAAGAGATTTTAAAAGCGCAACTGGAGTAGCAGGGGGATGATAGGTCAGATTTTTGAGATACAGCATTAATATTCTTACGAAATCAGGGCAAAGTGATGAGCCTACGTTAGCAAAGCCTCGATAAGTGGTTCGCTACAATTTAAGTCGGTCAAGGCTGTTGGATCATGGGGCGCTGTGTAACAAGCCACCTCTTGATTGATGAGAAGGCGATCGCCTCTCAATCTTGACAAACTTAGCACCGATTGAGAAAGGCTTCCCCACTGGAACCTTGCTTCGTGGCGCTACGTCAGACTTGATTTAAACCTAATCTTTTTCTCCTTGGCGATCATGACGAATCAGTTTTCTGTAACAAAGCGCCTATCTGCTGCTCTTGCCAGTGCAGCAGCGATCGCACTGTCGTTCTCGGTTAGCCCCGCTTTTGCTGGCGATCCATTTCGTACTAGTGATGCTCGCGACATTGGAGACAACACGGAAGCAGCTTTTGAAGCCATCTTCAAAGAAGGGAACTATCAAGAAGCTAAGCGTTACCTCAGTCAAGCAGAAGCGAGTGAACCGAATGAACCTTTAGCCCATGCCATGCGGGCATCTCTCGCTTACACAGAAGAAGATTGGAACGGGCTAAAAACTTACGCGACAAAGACACTAGAATCCGCAGAAAAATTGCAGCGCACTGACCCGTTGCGGGGCAATCTCTACACTGCTGTGGGGAATTTTTTAGAAGGAGCTTATAACTTTAAAGAAGAAGGCCCAATTCGTTCTTTGGCGAAGCTCCAGCAAGTTTTTAAATCTCTGGATCAGGCAAAAGCGATCGCCCCCAACGATCCTGAGTTAAATTTGTTAACTGGATTCATGGATTTGATGTTGGCGGTGAACCTGCCTTTTTCTGATGCTTCACAAGCAATTGAGCGTCTAGAAAGCAATGCAGCACCTAATTATGTTTCCTACCGGGGAATTGCTGTGGGCTACCGCGATTTAGATCAGCTTCCAAAAGCACTTGACTATGTAGACCGGGCGATAGCATCAGCCCCATCAAATCCCGATTTAATGTATCTAAAAGCGCAAATTTTAGCCAAACAAAAGCAGTATTCCGAAAGTCTCAAGTTTTTCGATCGCGCTTTAGCAAAACGCGATCAACTATTGAGAAATGATGTTGCTCAAATCGTCTTTGAGCAATGCCGCGCTCAAAGCAATATGGATAGCATCAACCGCGATTGCTATGCAGAGTTGGTAAAGGTGAAAGAGGGCGGAAACTAGTATCAAATCCGCATAAATATCTAGCAGTTTAGATCCCCGACTTTTTAAAGCAGTCGGGGATCTCGCATTTACGAATTATTTAAAACCCACCCCGACGACTTGCCGATTAATTACGGTAGGGGTAATGAGGGATTTGGCGATCGCATAAAACAATCAAATGCCGCTGATGGCGGTGAATCATTCCGGCTTGCTCGAACTGACTCAGGAGCTGGGTGACGGTGACTCTGGTGGTACCGATGACTTCAGCGATCGATTGATGGGTTAGCCGCAAATCAATCAGTTTCCCAGAAGGAACTTGCCGACCAAATTTCTGGGCTAACCAAACTAGGAGTTGCTGCAAGCGCTGATGGATGCGATCGCAACGCACAATGCTCAGGAGCGCTTCATTTTGTTGTGCATGTGAAAAAATAGCATTGAGTACATAGCACCACTGATCAGCGGGAATAAAACTTGCTTCTACACTCGTCAAACATTCAAGGTCATAGGGCTGGATTTGAGACAGGGGTTGACCGACAATATCCCCGGCTCCCCAGTAACCCAACGCCATCGGAGTTCCCTCTTCACTCCAACTTAGGCTCCGCACTGCTCCTCGCTCAATACGCCACAAGGCATTTGCTGGTAACGGCAGGAGATTCCCTTTGCTGAAGGTTTGTTGTCTCCAATGGGTTGCTGAGGTAGGGGCAAGAGTCAAACTAGTCATAGCCGCTAAGTTTATAGACAACAAAAATTAATTGAGCAGTCAAGTGGAGATTACAGCCAAGTTAAGCTTTGTTGTTGCCGCCTTGCCCACCAGCGCTCAGGAGTCCGTTCGGGATCTTCATCAGGATAACTAGGAATGATAATCGTTCTTTGACCGGAAGGCTTGGTGGTTTTATCCTGAGAGTTGGCGTGGGTATTATTCATTGCCGTTCAGGGCATTCTGCCTGACTACATCTTCTTGAGATGTATCATAGATTAATTGAGAATAGTTTGCAATAGATATCAAAGAAAAACGGATTTTGAATCTGTTTAACGGGAGATAACCCTTGCAAATACGTCACTTCATCTGCTAAGACAAAGACAGTAATTCTCAGTTGAGTTAATACGCCTGTAGGGGGATGAAACTACTGGTGGACTCTGCCATCAGGCAAAATCGTGCCTGATAATAGCGCTCCTGTGAGCTTCACCATGATTTTGTCATCGAAGCCAATCTTAGCTCCTGTTAGATCCGCTCCACTTAAATTAGCGCCACTAAAGTCAGCACCAATCAAATTAGCCTCTCGCAAGTTGGCGTTGCTTAAGTTAGCTTCTAGGAGATTGGCACGGAAGAGATTTGCTCTTTCTAGAATCGCGCCTTGCAAATTGACTCTGTGTAAAAAGGCATCGCTGAGGTTTGCTTGAGTGAAGTTGGCATTGCTCAAATTTCTGCCGGAGAAGTCTTTTTCTTTGAGATCCGCGCCCCGAAAGTCAGATCCACTCATGTCAGGATAAGGCGATCGCGTTTGGTAATGCGATTGAGATGACGAGGTAGGGCGCGCTGGAGGCGCTGATTGATAGTAAGGACGAGGAGGTCTTTGGTAAGAGTAAGCGCTGGGAGGCTTGGATTGAGGCGTAGTATTTTGAGGCTTCGATCGTTGCGATCGCAACTCTTCCCGCGCCTGGTTAATTTCCTTGAGCTTGGCTTCGGCTTTTTGCTGCAAGCGAGGATTATCTTTAGGGATGCGATCGGGGTGCCAAATAAACGCCAAGTCTTTATAAGCCTGGTTCACTTCTTCTAGGGAAGCTCCAGGTTCTAATCCCAACACTTTGTAATATTCCTCTAGCTTGTTCATCTAAGCTCCCGCCTCCATCCCCTTATGATAGTGTCGTACGGGCTGTAGTTGCTGGAATCAGGATTTTGCAGTCCGTCGCTGCAGTGCTAATGCGAGTAATAGTAGGGCGAGAATACCTGCCAAACCTCCGGCTGTGGCTGCCAAAAGCGGATTGTTGGCTTGACGGACAGCGATCGCAACATACGCCCAGATAAAAACCAAGGGGTAAGCCACATCAGCCCGCCGTAACCGAAGAGTTGTCGCTATGACAGCACCAATAATTAGCAGAACCACCGTCCACCCTTGCGGGCTAATACCCCAACCATCCCAGCCTTGGTAATCTAGGGTGCTTGCCACATTCACGATTGTTGCAACGCTAATCCAGGCAAGGTAAATACTCAAAGGTCTATCCACCAACCACTTCTCAATTCGAGAAACTCGCTCTTTGACAATTTCTAAGCGCACATACGCCCCTATCAACGACAGCAAAATTCCCAACATCGCGACGACAGAAAGGACGAACATTTGGTACTGAAAGACAAATACCCAGACAATTTGAAACACACTTGCCAACACCAGCAGATAACCCATCCGACGCAAACGGGGATTTTGTCGTTGTGCAGGGAGTACCTGATAAACCCCAAAGCTAATCAAACCGAGGTAAATCAGCCCCCAAATTGCAAAAGCATAGTCAGCCGGAATAATCGGCACCTCGCCAAAAAAAGTGCTGGAGATCTCCCCAATCGTTAGTCCACTGGGCGGGGCAATATTGGCATAGACATTGACGCCAAAGGCAGCCAGAATCGCAATCAACGTGGCAACCTGCCGCAACAAATCAGAGTCGAAGCCTGCTCGTGAGGATTTCATAAGAAACGATTAATCAACATTAAAAGCAGAGAATAATAAATCCTGCGGTTAACACCAACTCTATCGAAGTACTCACCTATAAATTCCTCTTTCTTCTCCCTCTTCTCTCCTCCGTGTCCTCCGTGTCCTCTGTGGTTCGTTTAAAAAATGTATAAACTCTCCCATTTAATTAAGCACATCAGACACAGCTTCCAGATGGGCAACTAACTTAACACCATACTCCGCTTCAAAGACATCTTTTTTGTCATCAAGACTCCATATTTCTAGACTGCAATCATCCTGGGGGTGGGAGGGTTGGAGATGCAGATGCAGTTCTTTCTGCTCCGGGATATACTCACACTGCACCTGATGAATTGCCCCAATCTGTCGCCTATCTAGGGCAACGGCGAGGCGCAAAATGGCACTAACTTGATCGACCAACTGCCGATGTTGCTTGCTAGGCAGGTTATTGTAGTTGTCGTGCTTTTTCTTGGGCTTGTTGCGACGATGATAACGAGCGAGATTGGCAATAACTTCAATCTCCGCTTCCGTATAGCCCAACAATTCGCCATTGCGAATCAGGTAGTAAGAGTGCTTGTGGTGGGCAGAATGGCTGACGTATAAACCGCAGTTGTGGAGGATGGCGGCAGCCCAAAGCAGTTCGCGGGCTTCGCCATCCCACTCGTGCAAATGTCCTTGAGTTTGATCAAATAAGCTGAGGGCAAACTTGGCAACGCGATCGCTATATTCCCGATTCACCTGATATTTTTGAGCGACTTTCAGGACGCTGCGCTGACGCACCTCACCCTGGTAGCGCAATCGGTCTTCAATTAAACCGTGAGCCAGCATCCAGTCAACGATGACGCCTTCTCGTAGCGCCCGTTCGCCAATCACTAAAGACTCCACACCCAGCAGCGACATCGCTTCTAATAAAATCAGTGAGCCTGCTAAGATAATTTCCGATCGCTTATCGGACATACCAGGAACATCAGCGCGTTCGGCGTAATTCATCTTTGCCAAGCGATTAACCAGATCCTGAACACTCTGGTAACTGAGTTCATAGCCCCTTAGGGGATTTGGCACCATCCCCAGCTTTTCCTTGGCATGAATTTCTGCCAACGTCTCAATTGTGCCGGAGGTGCCCACGAGTTGGGGCTGTTCTCCCGGTTTTAACGTTGCCAGCAACTCCTCAATCGGGCGTTCTAGCCTACCGCGTATGTAAGCTCGTAAGTAATTAAACTCGCGATCGCTAATCGGATCGCTGGAGACAAACTCAGCCGTCAGGCGCACTGCGCCAACTTTCGTACTGCTAAGGAAGCGGGGTTCGTGGCGATCGCCTAAAATCAATTCCGTAGAACCGCCACCGATATCAATAATGATGTGGGGCTGGCTACTAAATTCCATCCCCGATAGAACACCCAGATAAATGCGTCGTGCTTCTTCTTGACCGGAGATTAAATTAACAAATAAGCCAAGTTCTGAGTCTACGCGTTTTAGAAAGTCCCGTCCGTTGGGGGCTTCGCGCACGGCACTGGTAGCAACGGCAACAATTTGTTCGGCATCCAAGCTTTTTGCTAAGTCTTGACAGCGTTGTAACGCCGCCATGGCTCGATTCATTGCTTGGGGCGTCAACTCTCCGGTTTTTGGATCGCGATCGCCTAAACGTACCGTATCTTTTTCTTTAGCAATAATCGTAAAAGCTGGCAGGGCTGGCTCGATGCATACCACCACCATATGAATTGAGTTGGTTCCGATGTCGATAGCAGCAAGAATATGCTCTTTATCCATGCCAGAAACAGCACCATTTAGGGAACTTAATTTTGTGGATGTGTTGACCATGCCCATGTATCCAGCTAACAATGAATCTCCCAGACTCTACGGATAACGATATCTTGAAAAGGGAACGAGTAACTAGCTACTCTCTCCTGGAATTCAGTAGTCATCAAACTCTAACAACGCTATGCTGACCCAGCCGCAACCCAACTCTGTACCTACATGGCTTGCCATTGTTCGTCTTTTGCGATGGGACAAGCCAGAAGGACGCCTGATTTTAATGATTCCTGCCCTTTGGGCGCTCTTTTTGGCGGCTAAAGGAACACCCCCCCTGGGCTTAGTGGGTGCAGTCGTTTTAGGAACCTTCGCCACCAGTGCGGCGGGTTGTGCGATCAATGACTTATGGGATCGTGATATCGATCCCCAAGTCGAAAGAACACGCGATCGCCCCCTCGCCTCTCGCGCCCTCTCTATTCAAGTCGGCGTTGTTGTTGCTTTACTCGCCATGGGCTGTGCGGCAGTCCTCGCCTTCTATCTCAATCCCTTTACCTTCTGGCTATGCGTCGCCGCCGTCCCCATAATTATTTTCTACCCTGCTGCCAAGCGCGTGTTTCCCGTACCGCAATTAGTCCTTTCCATTGCCTGGGGCTTTGCCGTCCTGATTAGCTGGAGCGCTGTAACTGAAGGTCTAGAACTGGCAACCTGGCTGCTTTGGGGGGCAACGATCTTCTGGACGCTGGGCTTTGATACGGTTTATGCCATGTCAGATCGAGAAGATGACCGCAGAATAGGAATAAATTCCAGTGCCTTATTCTTTGGTGATTATGCCGCGTCAGCCGTTGGTGTTTTCTTTGCGGGGACTGCTGGCTTATTAGCCGCCTTGGGTGTAGTGATGCAGTTGCAATTCAGCTTTTGGCTAGCCCTCGCTGTGGCGACAGTCGTCTGGGCTTGGCAGTACTCTCGACTCCGCGATAAAGACCTTCCCAATCCTGCCTATGGTGAAATTTTCCGCCAGAATGTTTGGATTGGTTTTGTTGTGTTAGCCGGAATGATTGCTGGATCGGTTTTTTAGATAACTTCAGATCCTACTTGTAGGGTGGGTGTTTGTGTAGCCGTGACCCACCACTGAAACTAAAACCAATACCCATTACCCAAGATTAATCATGAGGAAAATTGTAATTGGCGTCATGGGGCCAGGAAGCGGAGCCTCAGACACCGACCTGCACAATGCCCACGAACTAGGCAAACTGATTGCCACAGAGCAATGGGTACTACTGACAGGGGGAAGAAATATCGGGGTAATGAATGCGGCTAGTTGTGGGGCAAAAGCCTCACAGGGGCTAGTGGTGGGGATTTTACCGACAGAAGATGACCGGGGTATTTCTGGAGCTGTAGATATTGCGATTATCACAGGGATGGGGAGTGCGCGGAATAATATCAATGTCCTCTCCAGCGATGTTGTGATTGCCTGCGGTATAGGGTCAGGTACAGCGTCAGAAATTGCCCTAGCTTTGAATGCGGGGAAAGACGTTATTTTGTTAAGTGAAAATCAGGAAAGTCAGGTATTTTTTAAAGGCTTATCGGAAAATCATTGCTGGATTGCTAAGACGCCACAAGAAGCGATCGCACTGGTTAAAAAGCTTTTGGCTAAGGGTTCTTAACTTGTCGGTGGGCAGTATCAACTTCAGCCCCAGGCTGATTGTTAAAACTACCCTACTTGCTCTTTTTCTTCCGTGAATTCTTATTACCTGAAAGCGTCTTTTTAGCCAATTTTGTAGTATAAAAAGCAGCGCCTACCGTCGCAAATAAACCACCAACTTGTAAGGTTAATTGACCTTTTCCGCCACCGCCACTCATCAAATTAGCACCAATTGAACCTAAGTAAACGTACATAAAGATTACGGGTAGCATTCCTAGCCAGGAGAAGAAAAAGTAGTGCCGAAATCTAACTTTAGTGAGGCTAAAACCGTAGTTCAAAATATTGGAAGGAACGATGGGAGAAAGGCGAGTCAGAAAGATGATTTTCCAGCCTTCTTTGGCAACGGCTTCATCCAATAGGGCAAATTGGGGACGTTTGGCAATCCATTTTGTGATTCGTTTGCGTGCAACAGTACGACCTAACAAAAAGCAGGCACTTGCGCCCAAGGTGTCAGCGATAGAGATGACAATAACGCCTTTGAGAAAACCGAACAAGGTGCCTGCGGCTAAGAAGAGGACGGCGGCGGGTAAGCCAATCAGGGTCGCTAAAATGTAAATAACCACAAAAGCTGGCAATGCCCAATGACCAAGGGTTGTTAGCCAGTTCCTAATCATGACAAGCCACTCTTGGACGGGTAAAAGCATTAACGCCGCGATCGCTACGGCTACAACCGCAACTAGCAGCAACCATCCTTTATTCTTTGCCAGCCAGTCCTTGTTCATGCTTTCTACTTTCTACAAGCTTGAATTAACTAAACGCTTTGCGGAGGGTGCTTCACCCATTACAGTGGCTAGTAAGCCTTGAAACAAACCGATACCATCTGTAGCGCCTAGCATGGAGTCTGAGGCACGTTCGGGGTGGGGCATCATGCCCAAGACATTACCTTCCTGATTACAAATTCCGGCAATGTTACCTACAGAACCGTTGAGATTACAAAGTTCCTCCGTCTCACCCGTTGCATTGCAATAGCGGAACAAAACCTGGTGATGGTCTTCCAAGGCTTTCAACGTGTCGGCATCAGCATAGTAGCGACCTTCACCATGAGCAATCGGTAGGGTAATTACCTGTCCTGTCGAGTAAGCTGATGTCCAAGGGAGGTCGGTACGCTCGACTTTTAAGGGAGCGCGATCGCAAATAAAATGTAAGTCCCGATTCCGTACCAAAGCACCAGGTAATAATCCGGCTTCAGTCAAGACTTGAAAACCATTGCAGATGCCTAAAACATACTTGCCCTGTTTGGCATGGTTTACCACCGCTGGCATCACGGGAGAAAACTGCGCGATTGCGCCACAGCGCAAGTAGTCGCCGTAGCTAAAGCCTCCCGGTATGACGACAACATCCAGATCAGAAATATCCGTTTCTTCATGCCACACAAAGCGCGTTGGCTGACCGAGTAAGTCGCGAGTAACATAAGCTACATCGCGATCGCAATTTGAACCCGGAAAAACAATCACTCCAAACTTCACGCCGTTACTCCCGCTTCTACAGGTGCAGATGTTTCGACCAAATCAAATCGGTAATTTTCAATCACAGGATTTGCCAATAACTGGTCGCAAATTTTGTCAAGTTGTTCCCGTGCTGCCGATTCATCAGCAGCCCTTAGCGTCAGTTCGATATACTTACCAATTCGTACCTGCTCAACATTGTCATACCCCAACTGCTTCAGTCCGCCTTGGACAGCAACTCCCGCCGGGTCTAAGACCGAAGGTCGGAGGGTAACATAAATGCGAGCTTGATAGTGATGAGTCACTAGTCTCCCCTAAATTCTCAAAACGCTTCTTCAAGTTTGAACTACCAAGCCCCAAGTCAGCACAAGATTTCTCAAGCGATCCATAATACTGGTCATGAAACTCCAACGCACCCGCTCTCAAGAACGAATTTTGACGTTACTCAAAACCCTATCACGCCCCATTTCTGCCCAAGACCTGTATATAGAACTGCGAAATAGTAACCACAGTATGGGTCTAGCTACGGTTTATCGTTCCCTAGACGCCTTAAAACTGGAAGGTTCTGTACAGGTCAGAACCTTAGCCAATGGCGAATCGGTCTACAGTTCCCTACAGCAAGACCAACATCACCTCACCTGCTTGCAATGTGGTGAATCTATCACCATCAACGAGTGTCCTGTGCATGATTTAGAACACGAGTTACAAGATTCGCACTCCTTTAAGATTTACTATCACACCCTGGAGTTTTTCGGATTGTGCGATCGCTGCGCCGTCGCTAACAAGACTAATGAAGCTGATTCCAGCACACACCATCATTAAGCGGTCAGAAAATTTCTCCCATTACCATTGTCAGGAGTGGTTGGGTAAGAGGTGGGAAACCCAATCAGAAAAGGCTACTTACGATTGAATTTTGTCTTCAAATCGTTGAGGGTGGATGGTTTTGACGGCGTCTGGCGTTGTGTGGGGCTACTTTGCCCGTTGGTAGCACCATCGGCGGAACGCATCGACAAACTGATCCGCTTCAGCTTCTCATTCACTTCCATTACCCGCACTTTCACGACTTGTCCCACTTTGACGATTTCTTTGGGGTCGGAAACAAAGCGGTCAGCTAGTTGTGAAATATGCACTAGTCCATCTTGATGCACCCCGACATCAACGAATGCGCCAAAATTTGCCACATTAGTGACGATTCCTTCTAATTCCATACCGGGGGTAAGGTCAGTAATCTCTGTAACGCCTGCCTTGAAAGTGGCGTATTTAAACTCAGCACGGGGGTCACGTCCTGGCTTTTCTAACTCGCTGATGATGTCTCGCAGGGTGGGTTCGCCAACGGTGTCGGTGACGTATTTCTTCAGGTTCATTGACTGAAGGCGATCGCCCACTTTTGTAATATCAGTAAGGGGGACATTAAGATCGAAGGCGATCGCTTCTACCACTTTGTAACTCTCAGGATGCACCGCCGTATTATCCAAAGGATTGTTACCCCCGCGAATTCGTAGGAATCCTGCCGCCTGTTCAAAAGCTTTCGGGCCTAATTTGGGTACCTTCAGCAGTTGGCGACGATTTTTAAACGCACCATGCTCGTCACGATAGGTAACAACGTTTTTCGCTACCGTTAGCGTCATCCCAGAGACAAAGGTTAGAAGTTCCTTCGAGGCGGTATTTAGATCCACCCCCACATAGTTCACGCAGCTTTCTACCGTCTCATCGAGATTCTTCTTCAGTAACTTCTGGTCAACATCGTGCTGATACTGCCCAACACCAATCGATTTCGGGTCGATTTTCACCAACTCGGCTAAAGGGTCTTGCAGGCGACGACCGATACTAATCGCGCCTCGTACCGTCAGATCCAAATTCGGGAACTCTTCCCGCGCCACATCACTGGCGGAGTAAATTGACGCGCCCGACTCATTTACCATCACTTTAATCGGCTGGCGTTCCATCGTTTTTAGCACCTCCCCGACAAACTCATCCGTCTCGCGAGAAGCCGTACCGTTCCCAATGGCAATTAGCTCAATGTTGTGCTTCTCAATCAGCGTCTTGAGGATACTAGCCGCTTGCAGGCGTTGTCCGGCACCTGTATGGGGGAAGATTGCCTGATAGTCGAGAAACTTTCCCGTTTCATCTAGAGCCGTCACCTTACAGCCCGTGCGGAATCCGGGGTCAACTGCCAGGGTGGGCTTCATGCCAGCCGGAGCAGATAATAGCAACTCTCGGAGGTTGCTTTCAAAGGTTTTTATCGACTCAATATCGGCATCCAGTTTCTTCGCCCCGCGCACTTCGCTAATCAGGGAGGTTTTGATCAAACGGTTGAAAGCGTCTTTCAGCATTCCCTGGTAAAAGTTCCGCACCGTTCGGTCTTTGGTACGAATTTCCTCGGACTCCAGGTAAGCTAGCACCGCGTCTTCATCAAAGGACAGTTCAACCTGCAAAACTTTCTCCGTCTCACCCCGGAAAATGGCAAGCAGATTGTGCGAGGCGATGTCTTTCACCCTGGCTTGAAAGTTGCGGTACATCTCGAACTTGGTGCTACCTTCGGGATGGTCGTCTTCTTTGATGCGCGAGGCAAACAGCCCGTTTTGCATTAGGTAGTCGCGCAGGTAAGCCCGCAACTTAGCTTTTTCAGACACGTCTTCGGCGAGGATGTCGGAGGCACCTTTGAGGGCGTCTTCTACTGTTTTGACGCCCTTCTCCTGGGAGAGGTACTTTTCCGCCTCGTTGTCTAAGGATGCAGGTTGCGCGTTGGGCTGGTTTAGGGCTTTGATAAATTCAGCGAGGGATTCTAAGCCTTTTTCCCTAGCAATGGTGGCGCGGGTTCTACGTTTGGGTTTGTAGGGGAGGTAGAGGTCTTCGAGTTCGGTTTTTTGTAAGCAGGCGGTGATTTTAGTTTTGAGGAGGTCGGTGAGTTTGTCTTGAGAGGCGATCACTTCTAAAATTACCGCTTTCCGTGCTTCTAGTTCGGTTAGGTAGGTAAAGCGTTCAGAAATATCTCGCAGTTGCACTTCGTCAAGGGAGCCAGTGCGCTCTTTGCGGTAACGGGCAATGAAGGGAATGGTTGCTCCCTCAGCAAACAGTTCTAGAGTACTTTTGATCTGGCAAGGATTCAGGGAAAACTCTTCTGCCAGGAGTTGAGTGATATTCAGCATTGAGTGTATTAGCAGTGATGAATCTGACAGTTGGTGTGGTGACTATCGTAAAACACTAGTCAAGGGTGGTGAGGTTGTAGCGATCGCAAAGGGATTTGAGTTTTTGGAGAAAGCGATCGCGCACGCTATCCGGGGCAACAATCTCGCAGTCTTTTTCATAGGGCAACACTTCTCGATATAACCAGAACGTACTGGACACTTTCCGAATAACTTGCAGCACCTCTCCTTGGGACTCCTGGCTAATATCATCAGGCTTAGATTCATAAGCACGAGCAAGCCATCCGTAAAAGTGTAATTGCACTTTTATAAGATCTTGGTCATCTCTCCACTCCCCCTCTGTTGGTAAGACGGCTAAATTTGTAATTCGATCTAACCGCAACGAGCGATTGTGAGCGAGTTCGGGAATATCCTGATTGCCCTCTGTCTCTTCGTTCCAAGTTTCTAGGTAGAACCGCTTTTCCCTAAATTTGATTTGGGCATGACGGACGGTGAATTCCCACGCTCGCTTTTGGGAATCCTGATAGTAGAGGCGAAACGGCTGTCGGTTTTCAATCTGCCGATCGAGCAGAACGCGCCAAGCTTCAACAGGCTGACTGATTTGCGCTAAGAGGGACTGGCGTAGAGGTGCTTCGAGGTTACCCCGTTCTAATAACAGTCCAACGAGGGTTTGGGCTTCAAGGATGTAGCCGGAATCAATCAGTAATTTAGTGGCTTGCTCTAAGGATTGTACTTGCACTGAAGTCAGAGCAAATCGCTGTCCTACTTCTAGGTTTTGTTGGGCGATCGCGACAATCAAACCAGAAATACTAGGACGGTCGCCCCAAAGAATATCGAGACGAGCGGCGATCGCTTCTAGCTGTTCCTTAGTTCCTGGCGGAATTGACAGTGTAATTGTTTCTTTTTTTCTCGTCATCCTAAAAGTACACTTGCAAATTTAGAAAAAGTATGTCATTTTGGATTTATTCAAATATAGATTACTTTCAGACAAGAGCAGTGCAGCCATGACAGCCTACTCGATTGTGCTTCAATCTCTATACTCGCGTCTGTGCGAGAAAACTCCTGAAGGGATAACCTTACCGACCGAATGGTCTTCACTCTCCTGGCATCAAGCGGCAACCTTTGAAGCGCTGAAAGATTCGAGCGTCGATGTTGTCTTCAACACTGCCGTGACGGGTGACGGTAAAAGTTTGGCGGCATATCTGCCAGCAATGACCAGTCGCACGTACACTTTCGCCGCCTACCCGACAAATGAACTGGCACGGGATCAGGAAAAGCAGGTACGAAGTTACAAAAACAAGTTTCAGCCTGAATACGATCCGCAAATCTATCGCTTGAATGCAGCGATTCTTGAGGAGTTTATTGAAACAAATAAGCTGCCTTCAAAGCAGGCGGGATTACTCAATCGTTCGGATAATTCAGAGATTCTTCTGACTAATCCTGATATTTTTCACTACATTCATGACTTCCGCTATCTTCGGCGCAACAAAGAGGGTAAGGGGGACAATCCCAATCGGCTATTTGCCAATATTGACAAGAACTATAAGTTATCCGTTTTTGATGAGTTTCATATTTTCTCATCTCCCCAGATTACTAATATACTTAACGCTATCTTGCTGATTAAGCATACAGTTCCTGGCAAGCAGTTTCTCTTTCTCTCAGCTACTCCCAATGAGTTATTGCAGGAGTTTTTGTACAAAGCCGGACTGAAGTACCGTGTTATTAATCCGGTAAAGGAGGGTGGTTATAGATTTTCCTTAGAGAAAGGTGATAAGAATTGGCGGCAAATTAGTCAGCCAATTGCCCTGATATTTCCTCGAAATCTAGAACCGAACTCGCGTTCTAGTTATGAATGGATTTTAGAGAATGCAGAAACAACAATTTTGAGATTCTTTCAGGATTATCCATCTAGTAAGGGAGCAATTATCCTCAACTCAATTGCAGCGGTTAAAAAGCTACTTCCGAGGCTGAAGGAGATTTTTGAGCCGTTAGGATTTAAGGTTCGAGAGAATACAGGTTTGACGGGAGAGACAGAAAAATCAAAGTCTGTTGAAGAGGCAGATTTACTGCTGGGAACCTCTACGATTGATGTAGGGGTGGACTTTCGGATTAATTTTTTAGTTTTTGAAGCGGCGGATGCAGGTAACTTTATTCAGCGCTTGGGACGGTTGGGTAGGCATGAAGGGTTTGATGCGTATCAGGCTTATGCGTTGCTACCAAGGTTTATTGTAGAGCGACTGTTTGAGGCTGAGTCGCACCCATTGCAAGATGGCGAGACTTATGATCGCCTTACTTTCTCTGATTCTGTTCGCTCTCACTTTGCTTTCGTTAATGAGTTTGAAAAATATCCCCAACGGTGGGGGGGAATTCAATCAGCTTGTGTTTATTCAGAATTACTGAGACTTACTCATCAGTATCCCAAAGCAGCACAGGGATTTGGTAATGATATTCAAAACGTATTAGGAATTAGTGTTAAGAAAAAATTCGGACAAATTAAACACTGCCAGCGGGAAGGAAAGCAGAAAGTTGTTGATGAAGCGCGGAGTTTCCGAGGAAGTAGCCAACTCAATTGTGCCATCTACGATGCAACGAATCGAGATGAACCAGAAAACGAACGTTTCAAAACCTACAATCTTCCCAGCCTTTTGAGTAACTTTACATTTGAGTGGCGGGAGAAGGAAGCTTTTCTGGAACGCGCAAAGAAAGCTGGTGTTGCAACGAACCGCTTTGAAAAGGCGTTGTGTTACCTGAAGTTAACAGGTTATCGAGAGGTGCGGGAAGACTGGCACTTTTACCATACAGGAGAGGTTGGCGAGATTGCCAAGTCGGGTAAGGTGCAAGTTCTCAAGGGTTTGCAGGTTTGGCAACCTCACGGTAGTGGCAGGAATCAGGTTAGTAAGAAGCTGAGTAGCCGAGGTTTGGTGTGCTTCGTGTGCGATCGCGATCGCGCCTCTGTCCGCGCCACACTGGGATTACCAATCCACTTCCAAGTCTATGCCTTGAGTAATGAGTTAAACGATGCCAATCCTCGCTACAGCATTGCCTTTGGTCAGTCGGCGCTGTTGCTGGAGACGCTAGCTTGGCACTGGAAGCCGAAGGAGGATGAAGGTTGGATTTGCTAGAAAGCTTGCGGAGAAAGGGCTTTGCCCGAAATCAGAAGGCGACAGTTTTTCAATCCCTAAGAGGTATTAGTGAAAGTGCAGCACTGAACTGCAACCCTTTCTCCTTGTATATAGGATACACGATTTTGTCACCGCCCTTACTCATACGGCTACAGTAACTATTTCATAAGGCTACAGTAACTGCTTGACGTTTTAGGGGGAGGCAAGGATGATGGTAGAAACCACCATCAGCAGGTACTTATGGATATTCATCTCAGTGATGCCGATATCGCTCAAATGCCAGAACCGGGTCGTACCTTGTTTCTCAACTGGCTTCCCGAATACCTGGAAATCAAAAAGTTCCATCCAGTAGCCGTTCCTCAACAGTCCGAAAAACCTGAAGTATCTTTTGTTCAGCTAGATCTTTCTGTTGAACCTCAAAACCCTCAGCAAGAGACAGAACACACCCATGTTAGGCTCACTCAGCTATTTGAGGCGGGTATCACCCAACAGGGGATGGTAGTTCGAGTCAAGCTAAAGCGGAACTTAGCAAAGCGCTTTGGACGCCAGTACAGAGAAGGACTTGAAATATCTCCCAAAGGAACAATCGTTTTCAACGGACAAGAGTTTGATAAACCGAGTCCCCTAGCAGCAAAGGTTAATGGTAGTTCAGCTAACGGTTGGGAATACGTCAAGGTCAAGAAAAATGACCAGTGGGTTTGCTTAGATGAGTTGCGTCAAATTTGGAGAAAGACCAATGACTAAGAAAAATCTGTTATCTCGAATTTCGATTGACCCGAATATTTGTTTCGGCAAACCTTGTATTCGCGGACATCGTATTTGGGTGTCTTTGATACTGGATTTTCTCGCTAACGGTACGACTATTGACGAGATTCTAGAGGACTATCCTGGTTTAGAAAGGGATGATATTTTTGCCTGTATTGCCTACGGTGCAGAAATGGCGAGGGATTCCTATGCCGAGATTCCTCTGGAGATGAATGGATGAGGCTGAAGTTAGATGAGAATCTTAGCAGCCGTATGGCAACGCTATTGCGTTCAGCAGGACATGATGTCGCTACAGTGCCGGGACAAGGCTTGTCTTCAACACCAGATACGCAATTAATTGAAATTTGCCGCAGTGAAGGTAGATGCTTAATCACATTAGATCGGGGTTTTGGCAATCGCCTTCGATTTAAACCGTCTGATTATTCAGGAATTGCAGTTATTCGCTTACCCAAGCAACCCAGTCCAGGAGATTTGCGTGAGGCAGTTGAGATATTAATTGCTGGGTTGGAACAAGCAGAAATCGAAGGGAAGCTGTGGATTATTCAACGGGGAGCGATTCAGGAGTATCAACCCATCGAGCCAGAGGAGGCAGATGAATGAGCGCAGAACAATTATCTTTATTTGATGAAAACTTTGATGAACTGCCGCTAGAACCCTTAGACCTTGATACTAAAGAGGAAGAGGATGATGAGGCTCCAGCAAAAGCTGAACTTTTAACAATTCGATTATTTAGAGATGCCATTAGAGAGGCACCAGGAAATAAAGGCGATCGCACCTTAGAAACCTTTGCCGAATATGTCTTACCTAACCTAATTCAGCAGTTAGTTGGTGCAACGGCTAAAGGTGGTCAATTTGCAGAAGATAGACGTGCCGAAGGGAAGAATGTAGAGCGCAGTAAAGAAGACCAATCCTTTACCTCACACTTACTCAACGGCTTATTTCCTACCTATCGAATTCTTAAGACACTCAAAACAGACGTAAAAGAAACTAATCCAGTTAAACGCAACTGCGGTGAAGCGGAAATTTCCCTCTTTATCGCTTCCTATATCTTGCATGACTTTGATAAATTTCCTGATTATCGAGAATGGTTGAAAAACTCAGACGGAACATTCCAAAACCGTGACTGGCGAGATAACCCAGCTAAGAAATCAGAAGCACCTGACTTTGGACGGGGATATATTGCTCAAAAAATTTGTGATTTTGGCTTAGATTACCTACTCGGTGATAACTGGAAGTCTCAAATTGACGATATTGTTTGGCTTAGTCATAATGCTGGCGTTAAATGGGATGCCGATTTGGGTCTTGAGAGTCGCGGATTAACACCTAAATTAGATGGAAGAGTGCGAGGAACGCTGGCAAGTTTAGTTAGACTATCCGATTTATTTGCTTCCGTCATTAAGCATCCCAGCGATATCCTTTATAGCAAGAATGAAACGAGTGATAAGAAGGAAAATTTAGCTGAGATATTGGAGAGCATCAGTAATCATCAGCTGAAGTTTAGCTATCATTCCCTTTCAGATAATCGTGGTGTTTTAACTAATATTCTCAATAATGCCTTGATGGAAGCACATCCAAATGAGTTTTATACGCCACTGCTGTACTTACCTGATGGGGTTGTTTATTTAGCCAAAGCTGATGCACCAACAATTGATACAAGTACGATTCCTGAACAGGTTATTGCAAAAATTCGCAGTTTTTGTGCTGAGAGACTGAAGCAAAAACCTACTGGGTTTAGTCGAGATGGTAAGGGATTTAAGTTTGCAGATTACTACTGGCTGTTTTTTGATACATCTGAGTTGATGGAAGTCAGTATTACAGCGGCTTGTAATCTCATTCCCAGTACCAAACCTTCTTCAGCGAAAAAGCGGAGTGAGAGTTTAGTTAAATTCAAAAATCAGGGAGATTTACCAGAAGACATTAATGTTGAGTTTGAAGCCGATTACCGTATTGATCGCCTTGCTGAATTTGGCGATACGCTGTGTCGTGGGATTTGGAATGATTGGTGCGATCGCTTCAATAACTCCCAAAAGCAAAAACCGAAAGCCAAACGTCAGACTCTGCCTGAATTAGACCTAACCCAGAAATTAGCCGAACACTTGGGATTGTCTGAAAAAATTCCCGAGCTAAGAGCAATTCAATCTCTCAAAAAAACAGGCGGCGTTCCCCTAGATTGGTATTATCTCGCTGCACAATATCTACAGCAAAATAAAGGGTTAGATGAAAACCAGTTTCGTCAGCAAATGGCAAACATGGTGAGTTATGCAGCAAGCTTAATTCAACCCATAATCGAAGAGTTTACGATTCCCGATGGTTGGGAGGATTTGCGAACATATATCAGCCGAGTTGTGACTCTACCTACAGGTGCAGTGACGCCACCAGAGGTTAACCCTTTCTTAGTCGAACTCAACCGATACGGTGCTGCAAAAATAACTGGAAGAGGACGGGAAAATGTCTGTGCTATGTCCAGTTCTCCCTACACGGTTACTGAACAAATGGAGTCAGCAACTCTGTTTGCTCCTCAAGTTTACAGTAATCGCCAGATTCTATTTAACGCACAAGCGGCTAAACGACAAATTTGCTCAATTTGGTCAATTGAGATCATGTTGAGGCAAATTTTGATGAATCAAACAAACGCTACAGGAGCAGATTTTGAGGGGCGAAAGTATCGGTATCTCTATCTTTATCCTGCTTATTTCTTTACGCCAGAAACAAATAGGTTCTTACAAAAGGCTTACACCTGGATTGCCAGAACTCGATTTGATGCCGATATCCGCAAGCATTTGATTAGCGATAAACAAGTGGCGTGGTTCAATACGGAGAATTATCAACAAGTCGATTCCTTGTTAATTCAAGAAGACTTGCAGCCCGAAAATGACCGTACATTTAAACTAAACTATCCAGAAAATCAGCCGCTAACATTCTTTTTCTTAGCACTACCACCAGGAAGAGATGCAACCGATACTGAATCTTGGATAATGCCAGCTTGGTTAGCCTTTGTCTTACCGCTAATTTTAGATGTAAAAGCAGTTGCGTCAGAATCTCCCGTACCGCCGTTTATCAGTGGTGCTGATTTTGAAAAGACTGCCGTCCTCGATGGCGAACATCAAGCGATTCGTTCTTTAGTAAGAGAGGATGAATACCGCTTAGATAGTATTCTGCCTCGTGAATCAAATCAGCGTAAATTTTCACCATTAAATGCTTTAAGTGCGGCTTATTGCATTCATTTAGAAGTGAATCGAAAAAAAGATGGAAACCCAGACTGGGGGAAGTTAGCGGCATTAGCTCGCGATTTAGAAACTAACTCACTCTATGTGTTCCACTATCTCACGAAATGGTTACGGAAACAGGACAAACTTGAAACCGTTCCCGTTGCCAAAATCAAGCTGTATTTCGACTTTTACCACTACTTCGATCCAAAAGGAGACGATATGACCAAGCTCCATGAACTGACAACACTCTATCGCAAATTCTACAGAGCGGGTTCAAAGAATAAAGGCAAACCATATAAACCACCAACTGCTAACGCAATTCTTAAGCCAATTGATGAAGCGGCTGATGTTGTTTTGAAGGCTAACAAAGCTTTAGCTTACGGTACTGAATCCCTAATAGAGCTTGTTACAGGGCGTTTAGCAAGTTTGATGAAAAGGGTTGAGCGAAGTGATGCTGAAGGAAGGCGTACTTATGGGTTGATTGATGGAGAACGAAGATACCTTAGATCAGAAGAAGAACGTCAGGCAATTCATCAATTTTCTGAATACTTTGTGAAGGAGATTTTTGAAAAAATGTTCAAATGTGATCGCGCTCGTCTTGCTGGCACCCAATTAAACCTAATCCGGGATACCTGTGAGTACCTTTATCGATTAGAAGATGACCAAGAACGTCGGGAACGCCAGCAAGATGAACCGGAAGATGTTCCTGAATTAAATACTGAAGAAGTTAGCTAGATAGTCTTTGTCAATACCTACAAATTGGAGTAAAACCAATGAACCTTATTAACACTGTTGATTCCAAATTTTTCCATTCCGAAATTCCGGCTAAACCAATGGGCAAATATGCTCACTTCATAACCCTTCGCGTTACCGAGTCTTACCCCCTATTTCAAACCGATGGTGAGTTGAATAAAGCAAGAGTTCGTGCGGGAATTGAACGGAAAGAAACCATTAGTCGTCTTGCCATGTTTAAGCGCAAGCAGTCTACACCCGAACGCTTAACCGGGCGGGAACTGCTGCGTAATTACCAAATCGGTGACTGGGAAAAGTGTGACTACAACGTTGATTTCAGCAAGACGACACCGGATTGCATTCTCTATGGTTTTGCTATTGGTGATTCGGGTTCAGAGAAATCTAAAGTTGTTGTTGATACCGCTTTTTCCATTACTCCCTTTGACGATTCTCACTTCAACTTTACCCTCAATGCTCCTTTTGAGAGCGGAACTATGAGCCGCAATGGTGAAGTAACTAGCCGGATTAATAGCCAAGATCACATTTTACCCCAAGTCTTTTTCCCTAGTATTGTGACGCTGAAAGACCCAACTGAGTCGGGATTTCTCTACGTTTTCAACAACATCCTTAGAACACGCCACTATGGAGCGCAAACTACACGTACTGGTCGAGTTCGTAATGAGTTGGTTGGAGTTGTTTTTGGGGATGGCGAGATTACCAGCAATCTGCGCTGGACACAAAAGATATACGACTTGATGAGTAATGCAGGTCAAATTCAACCGCCTGATCCTCTTAATGAAGATGAAGTTGTAGCCGCTGCAAGAGAAGCGATCGCTGAACTCATGTCTAAAGAATGCATACCTCACACTGATTTTATTGGTGATTCGTTAATACCGCTTCTAAATGAAGTTAAATCAATAATCAGTGATGAAAATCGCTTGAAAACAATGTTGATACAGGCGAACGCTGAATCATCTACCTACGCTGGGAAACATATTTCCAAAAAATCAGATAAAGGCAAAAAGGATAAAAAAGGAGCCGCCGCCACGGAGTAAATATGACCATTATCTATCGCTATCAGCTTGAGCTTCACGATAGCCTTTACTTTGCTACTCGTGAGATTGGACGATTGTATGAAACAGAGCCAATAATTCACAATTACGCCCTCTGTTATGCCCTAGGGTTGGTGGATAGCGACGCTTACTCTACTACGGTTGCCGAAGAACATTCCTATCGCTACTTTTGTCCGGAACAAGTTCCCAAATATGAGGAGCATTTAACGCCGCTGAATCTACAGGGAATTTATGTCACTCCCGCACGGGCACTCAAGCATACGGCTACTCTCAGTACCTGGAAGTATGCAAACAACAACTATCACGTTGAGATGGAGAAAACTCAGAAAAACATTCCCAGTTTTGGCAGAGCAAAAGAGATTGCCCCTGAAAGTAAATTTGAGTTTTTTGTAATTTCTGAAAAGTCGTTGAAACTGCCGAAATGGATTCGCTTAGGGAAATGGATGAGTAAGGCAGAAATGAAGATTGAGGAAATTCCCAAGTTTAAACGCTCTGAAGGTGAATTCACTTTTCCTTATCCCCTCAACCCTTTGGATGTGATGTTCTCGCATCAAGTGATTAGCTATGACGTAGTAAATATGCCCCCAGTCAGTCTCATCCAAAATATTAAAATGCGAGGGCAATTCTACGAGTTTGAAGGTCTAAAAATTCCAGCTTGTATGCAGTATTGCTTTAGAGGATGAGTCTAAATTGAACTGATTGAAATCAAAAAAGTAGATGTAGAGATGCCCCATAGCCTAGTTCTCAACTTACTTCCCCAGTCACCAATTCCGTTGCAATTCCTGTCTGGAAGGCATTTACATGCTCTGTTTCTCACCCTCGTCAGTTCGGTAGACTCTCAGTTGGGTGACTACTTGCACGATGCAAAAGCTGACAAAGCTTTTACTCTCAGCTCTTTGCAAATTAATCGGTATAAGCGAGTGGGATGGCGCGACTCAACTTTGCGTTGGGAACACAAAGAGGCAATTCCTGCGGGTACTCCTTGCTGGTGGCGCGTCTCTCTTCTCGATGACACCTTATTTAGCAGACTTACCCAATTGTGGCTAAATCTTAACCCAGAACATCCTTGGCATCTTGGCCCTGCTGACTTGCATATTACCAGCATTCTCGGTACTCCCCAATCGACTCATGCTTGGGCAAATGCGAGTACCTATGCTCAACTTTACGAGGAAGCATCTGAAAGCGATCGCACTATTCATTTTGCCCTCTGTACTCCCACCGCTTTTCGTCAGGGACAGTACGACACCGCCCTTCCTACCAGAGAGAGTGTATTCAACAGTCTTCTCAATCGCTGGAACAAATACAGCGGGATTGAATTATCTCCCCTGTTTCTAGAGTCAATCTTTCCCAGTTTTTTCAACATCCGCACTGAAATTGCCACCGACTCTCGCAGCAAGTTTATCGGCTGCGTCGGCGATCTCACCTTTCGCATCTTAGGAGATGTAGAGCCGCTGCACATCAAGCAAATCAACGCCCTGGCTGATTTTGCCCTCTACAGTGGTATTGGGAGAAAGACGCCGATGGGTATGGGTATGGTGCGGCGGTTGAACCAGTAGAGACATTGCAGAAGAGATATAAGAGGCGTTTTATGAAACGTCTCTACTTTGAGCATCGCTGTAGTCCAAAATATCAGCTCACTTACATATATGAATGACACTGACTACATTCCCATCGCCTCCCTCAACCAATACGCCTACTGCGCTCATCGTTGCTGGCGGATGTTCTGTTTGGGAGAGTTTGCCGATAACCAGTACACCATCGAAGGAACTAGCCTGCACGATCGCGTCCATACGTTGGGGGAAGGACACCGGGAGGAAACTTGGCAAGTTCGAGCAATTTGGCTGAAATCAGAACGCTACGGGCTAATCGGGAAAGCGGACTTGATTGAAGAAACGGACGGGCGTTTGTACCCTGTGGAGTACAAGCGGGGGAAGCGGGGAGAGTTTGATAACGATGAGTTGCAAGTGTGCGCCCAGGCGCTTTGCTTGGAGGAGATGACGGGAAAAAGTATCTCCCAAGGCTACATTTACTACGCCCAGTCTCACCAACGCCAACTTGTTGAGATTTCAGCCGCCCTCCGAGAACAGGCGATCGCTACTATCACCGCCGTCACCACGCTCTTGCAAACGGGCAAAATGCCGCCAGCCGTTTACAGCAAACGCTGCTCTGGATGCAGCCTTCATCGCGCCTGTCTTCCCCAAGCGGTGGCAAAAGTGAGCCGCTACAAAGAAGCTATTTAAAGGGGTAGACACTAATCAACTTTAAGCCCAGAGATTGTAAGAGCCTAGGGCTATGCACAAAAAACCGCCGGAGTTTACCCTCGAACGAAGTGAAGGGCGGGCTAAATCAAGGCATTGTCGAAACTAATATCTAAGGAGTGTAATCAACGATGGGAACTGTCTACATCACTCAGCCGGATGCTTTCATTGGCAAAATTGACGAGCGTTTAAATGTCAAGGCGAATAAACAAACCTTACTGGATGTCCCCCTACTAAAGGTTGATGGTGTCGTTGTTTTGGGACGTGCTACCATTTCCCCCGCCGCCCTTACCGAACTCTTAGA
Source organism: Kastovskya adunca ATA6-11-RM4 (assembly GCA_019359445.1). Taxonomy (GTDB): domain Bacteria; phylum Cyanobacteriota; class Cyanobacteriia; order Cyanobacteriales; family Coleofasciculaceae; genus Kastovskya; species Kastovskya adunca. The sequence goes on from JAHHHJ010000029.1 coordinate 24,200, forward strand.
GCGCCAGATTCCCCTCAGCTTTCTCACGGGGACAGGTCGCTATCTAGGTCGTCTTGAGCCAGGATTGAGCAAAAATATCTTTGTGCGCTCGGCGCAATGGCAAGCCGCAGGGGAGTCAGAGAAGGCGGTGCAGGTCGTTAGAGGCTGCGTGCGCGGTAAGCTGAAGAACTATCGTAACCTGCTAATGCGTTCCCAACGGGAAAATCCCTCCCTCAGCCTGCAACCCGCTATTACCCGTTTAGAACAAGCGATCGCTCCCATCAGCAAAACTGCCTCAATCGCCTCCCTGCGAGGGTTAGAGGGGTCAGGGAGTGCCGCCTATTTTGGCTGTTTCGGTCAACTGATTCGTGCTGAAGGCTTTCAGTTTAACGCCCGACGCCGCCGCCCTCCTACTGATCCGGTGAATGCTTTACTCAGCTTTGGTTACTCGCTACTCGCCCATGATTTGCAAAGCGCGATCGCTATTGTTGGCTTTGACCCCTATTTAGGCTACCTGCATACTGAACGTTACGGTCGCCCCTCTTTAGCATTGGACTTGATGGAAGAATTTCGCCCCCTAGTTGTCGATGCGGTGGTACTGGCGGCGTTGAATAAGCGATCGCTTACTCCCAATGACTTCACCTGCGAACCCCTCAGCCAAGCTGTCTCCCTAACTAAAGATGGACTGCATACTTTCTTGCGCCTATACGAACAGAAGAAACAGTCCAAGTTTAAGCATCCCGTTCTCGGTCAGCAACGCACTTACCAAGAAGCTTTTGAAACGCAAGCGCGACTATTAGCCAAGTTTTTGCTAGGACAAACCGAACAATACCCACCCCTGATTCTCAAGTAAGTCTCATTAGAACGGCTATATGGACATTGTTGTTACCTACGACATTCCTGAAGATAAACGTCGCACCAAAATTCACAAAATCCTGAAATCTTACGGTCAGTGGATGCAGTTCAGTGTTTTTGAGTGCAACTTAACTGATACTCAGTACGCCAAATTGCGATCGCGTCTGAGTAAGTTGATCAAACCCCAAGAAGACAGTATCCGTTTTTACTTCCTCTGCGCCTGCTGCAAGAATAAAGTAGAAAGAATAGGCGGAGAGCAACCACGAGACGAATCCATCTTCTTCGTCTAAGGCGCGACAGGGTAGGTGTTTGATTGTCTCTTCTTTGAATTTTGGCTGAAACCCTTACCCTGCCGACCGTTGAACCTATTAAAGCCTAAAAACGATCTGTGCAACGTCTGAAACTTTTACTAGACAGTACTTTGAGCTAATCAGTGTTGATAAGCCCTTGCCCTCAATTCCCTCTTCTATGCTATAATTCCATCAATTCGCGCAACTGTACCTTGAAAACTACATACAACAAGGGTTTCAGCTCCCGTTTTAAAACCTCTTAATCCCTATCAGGGATTGAAACTGGGCTGTACGCTGCTTAGTTGAATCAGCGCTTTTGGTTTTAAAGCTTCTTAATCCCTATCAGGGATTGAAACGGAAATGTATCGTAGCTTGTTACACTTTGTCGTTTTGGTTTTAAAGCTTCTTAATCCCTATCAGGGATTGAAACGTTTCTTGCCAGATGCGGTTAGCATCACGCTTAAAGTTTTAAAACCTCTTAATCCCTATCAGGGATTGAAACCAGGCTAAATCTGAATACAGCTATATAGCTGTTGGCTTGTTTTAAAATCTCTTAATCCCTATCAGGGATTGAAACTTTGAATTGATGCCCGTGCATCTGAATATCCCTCGCGTTTTAAAGCCTCTTAATCCCTATCAGGGATTGAAACTCGTTGAGGCTGGTAGATGCCATCCCTTGCGCCAGTTTTAAAGCCTCTTAATCCCTATCAGGGATTGAAACGCCGCATACCCCAGCCCTCGCGTTACGTTCTTCGTCGTTTTAAAGCCTCTTATCTTAATCCCTATCAGGGATTGAAACATCGCTTGAGTGATCCGACTCTCAACAGTGGGGTCAGGTTTTAAAGCCTCTTAATCCCTATCAGGGATTGAAACTTGATTCCTGTCCAGGTCTTCACGCCAAACAGACGTTTTAAAACCTCTTAATCCCTATCAGGGATTGAAACACAGGTACGAAACTTAAGCTCCCCCTTCCCTGCGATGGCTACCGTGTATACATAACTGGTTCTTTTTGATGCAAATTTCGTTCAAACCCCCTAAATCCCCCTTGTTAAGGGGGACTTTGAATCTAGTTCCCTCTTACAAGGGGACTTAAATCCAGTTCCCCCCTTGATTAAGGGGGGTTAGGGGGGTAAGAAATAGCCAAAAGCTTGATTTTAAGCTTGTGTATACACCGGAGCCTGCGATGGAAAGGGGCTGAGGGGTTAACGTCTTAAAACCCACCTACTCACGCCGAACCCACCGCCTCAATCGCTGCTTCTAACGCGATCGCTACATGCGTCCAGTGCGTTCCTCCCTGACAAAACGCAATGTAAGGCTCCCTCAAAGGGCCATCCGCCGAAAACTCCGAAGTACTACCATCAATAAACGTACCCCCTGCCATCACTAGCTGACTCTCGTATCCCGGCATAGCCGCAGGTACAGGATCGAGGTAAGAACCGACAGGCGAATACTGCTGAATGACACGACAAAAGGCAATTAGCTTTTCCGGCGAACCAAACTGAATCGCTTGAATCACATCACGGCGCGGTGCCATCGGTTCCGGATTCACCGGATAACCCAACTGCTGAAAGACATATCCCGTTAGGTGGTTGCCCTTCATCGCTTCACCCACCATCTGCGGTGCGAGAAATAACCCTTGGAACAAAAGGCGATTTTGATCAAAAGTCGCCCCGCCAGCACTGCCAATTCCCGGTGCAGTTAACCGACAGCAAGCCGCTTCCACCAAATCCGCCCGACCTGCCACATAACCCCCCGCCGTCACAATCGTTCCCCCAGGGTTTTTAATCAACGAACCCGCAATTAAATCCGCACCCACAGCAGGGGGTTCCTGGGTTTCGATAAACTCGCCGTAGCAGTTATCCACAAAACAAACCGTATCCGGGTTTTGTTGCTTCACCAACCGCACAATTTTTTCGATATCCGCAATCGACAGACTAGAACGCCAAGAGTAGCCGCAGGAACGCTGAATCAAAACCAAGCGAGTCTGGGGTCTCACAGCATGTTCTAACCCTTGCCAATCAACGTTTCCTTCCTTAGCTAGAGAAAGCTGGCGGTAATCAATGCCAAGATCATATAGCGATCCCTGCTTAGACCCCCGTAACCCGATCACTTCCTCTAAAGTGTCGTAGGGGGAACCTACAACAGCGAGCATTTCGTCTCCTGGACGCAGGACTCCGAACAAAGCACAGGCGATCGCATGGGTGCCGGAAACAAACTGTACTCGTACAGCCGCTGCTTCTGCCCCCATGACCTGGGCGAAAACTCGATCCAGAGTTTCACGTCCTAGATCGTCGTGTCCATATCCCGTCACTCCAGCAAAGTGATGCACGCCCACGCGATAATGCCGAAAGGAATTGAGCACTTTTTCGAGATTTTGCTTGACCTTGGTGTCAATTTTAGAAAAAATCGGAAACAGTGCTTTTTCTGCGGTTTGTAGTTGTTCAGAACTGTTCATTGTTACCTTTATCTGCGACTTAGATGCGCGGATTTCGGAGTCCCGCAGAAGATCGCTCTCTATGTTTAATGTCGCATTTCAGGTTACTGCATGACGATTGCAACCTCAACTCAAGTTCGTTTAAATTGGCCTACTGTCATCTTCCTAGCGCTGGTTCATGTAGGAGCTTTCTTTGCCCTATTACCCAGCAACTTTAGCTGGTCAGCCATTGGGGTAGTTCTATTTCTTCACTGGATAACAGGAGGCTTAGGTATTACCCTCGGATGGCATCGTTTAGTAACCCACCGAAGTTTTGAGACTCCCAAGTGGTTGGAGTACTTTCTCGTTTTCTGTGGCGCACTTTCCTGTGAAGGTGGAGTCATCCATTGGGTAGGATTGCACCGCATCCATCACTTACATTCTGATACAGAACCCGATCCCCATGACTCCAACAAGGGCTTCTGGTGGAGTCACATGGGCTGGATGCTTTACGAAATTCCTGCCCAAGCGGATATTGAGCGTTTTACCAAAGATATCGCCGACGATCCAGTCTATCGGTTTCTACAAAGCTACTTTATTCCCCTCCAAGTTGCCTTAGGTCTGTTGCTTTACTTAATAGGCGGCTGGTCTTTCGTCGTTTGGGGTATTTTTGTCCGCCTAGTACTAGTGTTTCACTGCACTTGGTTCGTCAACAGTGCCACCCACAAATTTGGTTATCGGACTTACGAGTCTAATGACAAATCAAAAAATTGCTGGTGGGTTGCCCTCGTTACTTACGGGGAAGGCTGGCACAACAACCACCACGCCTACCAGTATTCTGCACGCCATGGTATGCAATGGTGGGAAATTGACCCCACTTGGATGACTATCCGGTTTTTACAAATCCTTGGTTTAGCCGAAAAAGTAAAGCTGGTTGAAAAAACTTAAATGTGGTAAATTTGAACCATCTTGACCCTCACTGCCGTAAGCGAAAACCAAGCTAGAAGGTACAGGTTGCAAGAGAAAGTTTGGGTCTTGGGAACCAGGACTCCTGCCCTTGGAGGGAATGTAAGACCAAAGGAACTACGGAGTTCTAGCGGCTATTCCCGATGAATTGGGAAGCCCACACTGTACCGAAGGTCAGTGTGTGGTAGTTCACGAATCTGTTATTGATTTTTAGTTAGCAGTAGGGTGGGACAATGCCCACCTTACTTTTCAAAGCTTCCCTAGCCTCAATAGACAGCAGATAACGCCTAAAACTGCCCGTTCCCCTGAACGATTTGTTTTAGCGTGGTTAGGGTTTCTAAACCGATCAAACCCCGGCGATAACCTTTTTGGTTCGACATTCCGAGAAAGATCGAGTCGCCCCGTTTAGGGTTGCGCGAAAATCTCGGTGAGGAATTGATGTAAACCGAAGCACTGTCAACACCTAAGGCAAATTGGCGACTTTCTTGATAGGACTCAGTGACTAAGCAGTTGGCATGACCGCTGCTGTACTGGTTCATCCAGGCGATCGCTTCTTCCAGACTATGAACGGTTTTAAAAGCGACAACCTTATCGAGATAAGACTGGTTCCACTCAGCATCTGCCGTTGGCAATAGTTGCTCCGGAAATTCCGCCACCAGTTCCGCATCCCCCCGCAGTTGGAAGCCCTTGTCCTTGAGGCTGTTCCACAACATCACCAGAGAGGAAGGCTTGGTAGTGCGGCTAATTAAGACTTTTTCAATGGCGTTGACTGGATCAGGTTCGCTGGCATGACTATCCAAAATCACCCAACGCGCCAGCTCCAAGTTGCCCGGAGCCGACCAATAGAGGTAGCAGTTTCCAATTGCCGTTTTGAGAATCGGTGCGGTGGAAATTTGCATCACCTGCTGTACCAAGCTAGGACGCCCGTAGGGAATCACCAAATTGAGATAGCGGTCTTGGGTAACTAAGTCGTGGATAGAAGCCCCTTGGTCTGACGGTAGCAGCTCCAGACAACCAGAGGGCAACCCGACTTCATCAAGAGCCATCTGTAGGGCATTGGCAATCACCTGGTTAGACTGGCTTGCCTCACTACCACCGCGAAGAATCAAGCTATTGCCTGTTTTAATTGACAATCCGGCGGCGATCGCTCCCAGTTCCGGAAATGCCTCATAAATGAGCGCAATCACGCCTAGGGGCATCAACTGGCTGTAGGTTTGGGAGTGATCCAGTTGATGGTCAGAGTTCATCACCCGCCGGATCGGGTCAGATAAGTCACCCAGTCGCTGCAACATCCCAATGGTGGTTTGCAGCCGTTCTGGGGTCAGCTTTAGCCACTCCAGAATTAACTCTGGCACCGCCATCTCGCGGCTGGCTTCCAGATCGAGGGTATTAGCCTCCAAAATGTCATCAAAGGCATCCCGCAGCGCCATCGCCATCGCATAAACACCCCGGCTGCGATCGACTCCCCTCGTCGTTGCCATGACCAGAGATGCCTGATAAGCACGTTCAAGGGCAGTCATTACATTCGGAGCAGGATGATGTAAGTCAGTATCCATTAGTGTTAACGCCGATAAGCCAGCCAAACCATCATGGCTGGTAGTACCGCCAGCAGCACGGCTAGCAATGCCCAGAAGATGATGTTCGGGCCCGTGGGCGATCGCAATGCTAGCGGTAGCCAGACAATCAGCAATACTAAAACAATCCCCAATGCCACAGGTAGGTAGCTTTCCCCAATGTTTGCATGGGCAGTGTTCCAGCGATGTCCTGTCCAACGCCAAGTTTTCTTGTAGGGATAGCTCGTAGAAAGCTGCTCAATCACATAGCCACTCTCGTCAACGACAAAGATTTGCTGACAGCGATTGCAGCCAAATGCTTCTGTCAGTGTAATGGGTACTAAACAACCCCGACGCCGACAAGGGCAAGGGTACTCATTATTTAAGTCAATCTTCTGAGCTTTCTGGGAGGGCACAGGTGCTATTTCAACAGGAAGAGACTGCAAGTAAACATAATCTCAGACCTTCCCGCCAGAATCTTTGTCAATCACGCTTTCTTAGTGGAGACGAAAGCTCGCTGCCACGCCGAACAGAAAAAGACTTTTATTTTGGCAAGGAACGGTCAACTCTAATTCAATCATCTTAGCGTAAACTGCTCGCTGCTAAATCTTTAACCAGATCAACGGCGAGAGCTTTCCTTTCAGTTGCTTTACCTAAGAGTGAACTGGAATTGCTCAAGTTTTCTAGAGGAGTTGACGTCCAGGACGAATGGTAACGGTAGCGAACCCTTTTCTGACTCGCCTTAATTTAGCTTGTAGTTTTTCTGAAGCGGGTAACGCGATTCGAACGCGCGACATTCACCTTGGCAAGGTGACGCTCTACCACTGAGCTATACCCGCAAAACGTATTAACTATATTCTCAGTTTTTTTCAATTCTGTCAACTAGGTTTTTAATAGAGCCACTGATGCCATCTTCAGCAGCTCTATTAATTAAGAGTTTTCAGACTCTTTATACTCAGTCGCTGCATCGGAAGCCATCATCCGATTTGACGCCACTGGTAGCGCCTGGGTGGCGACGCTAGCCTCGTTGCGATCGCTATAAGCAGAAGCTGAACCCAGCTCTTTGACTTGTTTCATCAAACTCGCCATTTCCAGGGCATTCATGGCGTAGTTCCAGCCATTGTTAGTTTTGATACCAGCCCGTTCTAAGGCTTGCTGCATTGTGTCTACAGTCAAGATGCCAAAAATTACCGGGACACCCGTTTGAAAACCCGCCGCCGCAATTCCCTTAGAAACTTCAGCCGCAACATAATCAAAATGGGGAGTTTGACCCCGAATAACTGCCCCCAGGCAAATCACAGCATCATAACGATGGGTGAGTGCTAGTTGACGCGCCATCAGCGGAATCTCAAAACTACCCGGCACCCAGACGTAGTCTACTTGTGTCCCGTGGGGATCGACATTGATACCGTGGCGTTGCAGACAGTCTTGACAACCTGCCAAGAGCTTGTCAACGACTAAGTCATTGAACCGAGCAATGACAAATGCAAAGCGCAGAGGCGTCGATGATGTGAACGTTCCCTCAAAAACTGCCATGAATTTCTTTAAACCATGAGAATTGTTGCTTGAATGACCAACTCTCGCTACACCACTGCAAAGTTCAATGCTCCGACTAAGAGAACCAGTGCTATCCAAGCACCAGACCCCAAGACGATCAATCGCTTAGACCGATCCCAGTTTTGCGGGGAGGCGTAGGCAACAGGAACACTGACAATCAAGACGAAAGACAAGACGACCAGAGCCGTGAGTGCTAATTGAAAGATGATAGACATTTGTGATTCTCTCCCAAGACAGAGGACTGGATGGAAACCATTCAGTCCAAACTCGACTGATATTAAAATCCTTCCTGACTAGTAAGCTACCAAAAATTGACACGCTCTTAATCTTTTTTTTAGTCATTAGTCAGGAATTTGTTAGTCGGTGAGTCCTGAGTCCTGAGTCCTGAGCAGGAGAGAAAGTAGGAAAGGTGAAGTATGAAGTATGAAGGGTGAAGGGTGAAGGGTGAAGTATGAAGTATGAAATAGGCGATTGGAGTAATGGCTAATCGTCATCGATTTTTCTCTCCCCCGCACCCCTGCACCCCTGCACCCCCGCTCCCCCGCTCCCCTGCCCCCCATCCCGCGCTAAGGTTTAATTACGGGCAGTTTGGGGTAAAGGTTGCCATAGGCAAGAGTAATGGATGTAATTTTGTGTCATACAACAGCGGACTTCGACACCTTGGGTGCGGCGATTGGGTTAACTCGCCTCCGGAGTGGGGCGAGAGTTGTGCTGACAGGGGGCGCTCATCCGACAGTGCGGGATTTTCTGGCGTTGCACCGCGATGAGTATCCCTTGATTGAGCGTCGCTCTGTGCGTTCTGAAGAAATTCGCTCGTTAATTGTGGTGGATACCCAGTCCCGCGATCGCATTGGCAAAGCAGCAGAATGGGTAGATCTACCTAATCTTAAATCTCTAGAAATCTACGACCACCACTTAGATATCCAATCGGATATCCCCGCTACCCACATTCAGATTGAACCTGTAGGCGCGACAACAACGCTGATTGTAGAGCAGTTACAGCAAAACTCTATCCAGCTCACCACAGCAGAATCAACCGTTATGGCGCTGGGAATTCATGTTGATACAGGTTCCCTTACCTACGAACAAACCACCCCCCGCGATGCCTTAGCACTGGCATGGTTGATGACACAAGGCGCTAAACTGCGCTTGATTTTTGAGTATGTTGACCCAGGATTATCCCCTCAGCTACAGTCTCTGCTAACCGAGGCATTGAAGAACCTACAAACCGAAACTCACCAAGGATACACCCTTTCCTGGGTGATCTTGAAAACAGCCCATCATGTACCCGGACTCTCTAGCTTGGCATCACAGTTGATGGAGATTACAGAAAGTGATGCCTTGCTCCTAGCAGCGGAGTATGGAGGAGGCGCGGGGGAGCAGGGGAGCAGGGGAGCGGGGGAGCAACAAACTTACGACTCGAACTCAGGACTCAGAACTCAGGACTCAGGACTCAGGACTCAAAAACCGACTCAGGACTCCTCAAAACTTGCCATCATTGGGCGATCGCGAATTGATGGCACTAACCTCAATGAACTGTTCCAGGAACTGGGGGGCGGGGGACATTCCCAGGCGGCGTCAGCTACGCTGCGCTCGGTGAAGGCTCAGGAGGTTTTAGAACAGCTCATCCCCCAACTCAAGGAGCAAATTCCTCAGGTAACGGTAGCGCGAGAACTCATGTCCTCACCCGTTCGCACGATTCGCCCAGACACCACCATTGGAGAAGCCCAGCGGATTTTGTTGCGCTACGGGCATTCCGGGCTTTCGGTTGTGGACAAGGAAGACAAATTAGTTGGGGTGATTTCTCGGCGCGACATCGATTTGGCGCTGCATCACGGATTTAGTCATGCGCCTGTCAAAGGCTACATGACAACACAGCTTCATACGATTACCCCGGAAACGCCGCTGCCAGAAATTGAGTCGCTGATGGTGACTTACGATATTGGACGATTGCCCGTGCTGGAGGATGGACAGCTTGTGGGCATTGTCACCCGTACCGATGTTTTGCGACAACTGCACCAGCAGTCGCAACCGGAGGGGAAGACAAGCCTCAGCCATTCAACGACCCGCCTCACCCGAACCTCAATTCGAGAGGAGTTACAAAAGCGCCTTACTCCTAGGCTTTGGGATTTTCTGAGCACCGCAGCCCAAGCCGCTCAAGAGCGCGGCTGGCATCTCTATCTCGTCGGTGGAGCCGTGCGGGATTTACTGCTTGCTGCTCCGGATGATGCCTTGCAGTTACAAGATATCGACATGGTGGTCGATGGTTTTCATCGTGCTGCCGATGTTGGTGCAGGCGTTGCACTCGCTCAAGCGTTGCAGGAGAGTTATCCTAATGCCCGTTTGGAAGTCCACGGAGAATTTCAAACCGCCGCTCTTCTTTGGCACAAAGACCCCGTCCTAGGTTCCTTGTGGGTGGATATTGCTACGGCGCGGACTGAGTTTTATCCTTATCCCGCCGCGAATCCGGAAGTGGAAGCTAGCTCAATTCGCCAAGACCTTTATCGGCGAGACTTCACAATTAACGCCCTTGCCGTAAGGTTAACAGCACCGCGTAGTGGGGAGTTGCTAGATTTTTTTGGTGGTTTGAGCGATTTGCGATCGCGTCGAATTCGCGTCCTCCATGCCAACAGTTTCATTGAAGACCCCACCCGGATTTATCGAGCGGTGCGCTTCGCTGTGCGGCTGGGCTTCCAAATCGATCCCCAAAGCGCCGCCTCCATCCACTACGCGATTGAGAGTGGGGTATATGAGCGATCGCTTTCCACAAATAGCAAAGCCCCCGCCTTACAAACACGACTGAAAGCAGAACTCAAATACCTCCTGCAAGCTCCCTACTGGGTATCAGCCTTACAATTACTCGGCTCCTTAAACGCCCTCAAATGCCTCCATCCCGCCTTGCAACTCGACAAGCAGTTATGGTGGCAGGTGCGTTTAGTTGACCGTTGGTTACGCCGCTTTGACTCAAACCAAACCTTGATTCACTGGCAAATGCGCCTAGAAGTCCTGATCGCTCACCTCGCTCCCGAATATCGAGCTGTCGTTGCCAATCAGCTTCAACTTCCCGCTGACAGTATTGAGCGGCTAGAACATCTGGCAGAGGATCGAGCCTTAGTTATACAGGAGCTGCCACAATGCGAACATCCCAGCCAGGGTTTTGAGCTTCTGCGAGCCTACAAATTACCGAGCCTGGTACTGATAGCGGTGCAAAGTCCCCGCAGCGTGCGGCGGCAAATTTGGCAGTATCTAACTGGCTGGTCGCAGGTGCAAGCTCCCTTGAATGGTAATGACCTCAAAGCATTGGGCTATAAACCGGGGCGGGAATTTCGGTTAATGTTGGACAGGCTCTTAGCCGCTACCTTAGATGGGGAGGTGAGCGATCGCACGGAGGCAGAAACCTTTTTAGCGGAACATTTTCCTTTAGGTTAAACTCAGGTGTTTTAGTTAAGGAGAACCGCTTTTCGTTCTCAAGATAGTTGTTCAGAAGAACTTAAACTACCAGTATTTTAGGAAAGAATGCTACCTGAAAGCTCAAGATTATCACTCTCGGCTGTAGCATAAGTGAGAATATCGGTAACAATTCTTTATGCAATCAAAGGTAATTCCTACTCCTTCCCTGCAAGACGCGATGAGAACGGAGAACGCTCTACAAGAGACAAGCCTGATTGACACCGTCTTAAAAAACGGAAAATACGTCCTTGATGCCCTTTTGGGACAAGGTACTTTTGGAATTACCTACCGCGCCACCGACACCGAATCCGGCAGCACGGTGGTACTCAAAACCCTGGCAGACAGCCTCCAAAACCACCCAGAGTTTCACCAATTCCAGCGGCAATTTTTGGCAGACGCCCAACGCCTTGCAAATTGCCAGCATCCCCATCTCGTACAGGTACTAGACTCCTTTGAAGAGGCGGGATGTCCCTATCTGGTGATGGAATACATTCCCGGACAGACATTAGCGGAGTTGGTGGCATCTAGTTCCCCTCTACCTAAATCCCAGGTTGTTGAATACATTCGTCAAGTTGGCGCGGCGTTGACTACTCTCCATAAGGCGGGATTACTTCACCGCGATGTTAAGCCAGAAAATATTATTCAGCGTCAAGACACAGAGGCTGTTGTCCTGACTGACGTAGGGATAACTTGCGCGTGGACGCCGGGAATTAGACAGACTCATGCCAATTTCCTCTCCGCCGGATACGCCTCTTTAGAACAATCCTTGCCGGACGGAAAAAGTACAACCGCCACGGATGTTTACGCCTTGGCTGCAACTTGCTACTTTTTACTCACCGGACAAGCGCCGATTGCTGCTCCTCTCCGGGAGCATATCCCCCTGACAGATTTGCAGCAGTATCACCCCGATATCAGCCCCGCCGTAGAAGCAGCGCTTTGGTGGGGACTAGAAATTTTATCAAAAGATCGTCCGCAATCGGTCGAAGATTGGCTTTTGCATTTCCCTCTGAATGAGCAGCCAGAGGTAACAGAGGATATCAGCATCACACAGGGAGATCTTCCTCAAGTAGCAGCGGAGGAGAAAGAGGATTTACAAGCCAGCTTCGCGGTTCTTCCTTCCCAAAGTCTAACCCTGCCAACTATTGGGCAGCCGGAAGCGGAGGAGATGGAATTGCAAGCCAGCCTAGCGATTGTTCGTCCTAATCGCGTCAGTCTGCCTAGCTTCCCTGAATACCCCAAAGTTCCTGAGAACCTAGAATCGAGCAAGAGCGATCGCCCCTTAACGACGACGACTGTTTCCCCCACCATCGCACCCGCCCCAACTCCTCTCCAGCGGCGATCTCGCTTTCCCAAGCCCAAGTTTCCCCTCAAGGCACTAATGATGACAGGAGCGATCGCCGCTTCTGCTGGCATTGGGTTCGGCTTTGCCCTACGCATTAACAGCCCTGATGAACCCGGTTCAACCCTCTTGCATACGGAGCAATCCTTTCCTCCTCGCCGTGATTGGCCCGTCTCGGAACCGCTGACCATTCCTTAACCAAGATTGGTACTTTTATCACTGGCAAACCTTCAGCAACTAAGGAAGTTCAAGGCGTATCGGGAGTAAGCAAGCTATAATTTTCTTGCGGATGTTGAAGCAAATTTTCTATGAATAATTCTTTAATTCATGCCTTTTTTGTAGGCAGAGCAGTAGCAGAAACGCTCAACGAACAGCTAGAAGATGCCCTCACCAATGCCCTCAGTGAGCTGGGTAAATTTGATGCCGAGCAACGGGAACGACTCCGGCAATTTACTGAAACCGTGATGGAACGAGCCGAACGCGAAGCGGAAACGGCAGTGCGGGGACGCACCACAACAGCGATCGTGCCTGTGGGTTCGATTGACCTGCAAGTCACCATTGACGAACTCAGAGCTGAGATTGCTCGCCTACGCGCCGAGCTACAAACCTACCGCAATTCGTCAGTCTAGAAAAGGTTTCGCTTTGGGGTTGCTGAGTGAGTTTTTAGGGAGTGGTTGATAACACCGATCTCTGTTGTCATCTCCCATGAGACGTAGCGCTCTAAAACTCCTCAAACTCATTGTTTAACACAACCATTTTTTGCAAAAAACAAGCTAGGAAACTGCGTGTCTGCCTTCTCCAAGGACTCTGCCAAACTTAAGCCACTTTCAGAATACTCCGTGTCTCGCCAGCGTCTTGGGGGCAAGGCATTTTCGGATAAATCCTATCGATGGAATCGCGAAAACTACTCGCGTTTTCGCCGCTTTATCGACATCTGGTCATTTTTTATCGCTTTACTAACGGGTTTATGGCTTGACGCTAAGCCTTGGAGCTATTCAGGCGGTGTTACCGAGGAAAAAAAAGCAGTTAGACGTAGATCCCAGGCTATTTGGATTCGCGAGACGTTTTTGGATTTGGGCCCGACTTTCATCAAAGTTGGGCAATTATTTTCCACTCGTGCGGATCTATTCCCTCCGGAATACGTTGAAGAACTTGCCAAACTACAAGACCGCGTTCCTGCCTTTAGCTACGAGCAGGTAGAAGCGATCATCCAAAAGGATTTGGGCAAGCCCGTTTCCCAACTTTTTCTCGGTTTTGACCTGATTCCCTTAGCCGCCGCCAGCCTAGGGCAAGTCCACAAAGCCCAGCTTCATAGCGGGGAAGAAGTCGCCGTCAAAGTCCAGCGTCCCGGCTTGCGGAAGTTGTTTACGATTGACCTGAAAATTCTTCGCGGCATTGCGGGTTACTTTCAAAATCATCCAAGTTGGGGGCGGGGTCGAGACTGGATTGGTATTTACGAAGAGTGCTGCCGCATTCTTTGGGAAGAAATCGACTACCTCAATGAAGGTAGTAATGCGGATACCTTTCGCCGCAATTTTCGCAGCGAAGACTGGGTTAAGGTGCCAAGGGTCTATTGGCGCTATACGTCACCCAGAGTGTTAACGCTAGAATATGCACCGGGAATTAAAATCAGCCACTACGAAGCCCTGGAAGCGGCGGGTTTAGACCGGAAGCTACTAGCTAACTTGGGAGCCAAAGCCTATCTCCAACAACTCCTGAATGACGGGTTTTTCCATGCCGACCCCCATCCCGGAAACATTGCCGTCAGCTCTGAAGGGGCACTGATTTTTTATGATTTCGGCATGATGGGACGGATTAAAACCAACGTCCGCGAGCAGCTGATGAAGACGCTGTTTGGTATTGCCCAAAAAGATGCTACCCAGGTTGTTACCTCCCTCATTGAGTTGGGCGCTCTTTCTCCGGTTGAGGATATGGGGCCCGTGCGGCGCTCGGTTCAGTACATGCTGGATCACTTTATGGATAAACCGTTTGAGGAGCAATCGGTCAGCGCGATTAGTGACGACCTCTATGAGATTGCCTACGGTCAACCGTTTCGTTTTCCAGCGACGTTCACCTTTGTGATGCGGGCATTTTCAACGTTGGAGGGGGTTGGCAAAGGCTTAGACCCAGAGTTTAATTTTATGGAGGTTGCAAAACCCTTTGCATTGCAGCTTATGACTAACGGCAACACCCCCGATAAAAATACGTTTTTGAATGAGCTAGGACGTCAAGCCGCTCAAGTGGGTAGTACCGCTTTGGGTTTACCGAGACGCATTGAGGATACGATAGATAAGTTGGAGCGAGGAGATTTGCGCGTTCGCGTGCGTTCTATCGAATCTGACCGACTACTGCGGCGTCTCAGTAACCTACAACTGGGAACAAACTATACTCTACTCATCAGTGCCTTTACCTTGTCGGCAACTATTCTTTTCGTCAATGGTAATGTGGGGCTGGCAGGGGTCGTTGTTTTGGTGGCAGTAGCGCTAGGATTTGTTCTGATTCGCCTGCTTAGACGCCTCGACCGCTTCGATCGGATGCTATAAATCTCGCTGATTTTTTGAATGGCAGTAAACGTTCTATGAAATGTTGCTTCACGGGTCTAACTGATCCGGGACTTGTCCGCCCTGTCAACCAAGATGATTACTACATCGACCCCAAAGGGCGCTTTTTTATTGTTGCCGATGGGATGGGTGGACATGCCGGAGGACAAGAGGCAAGCCAGCTTGCTACCGAAGCAATTCAGGAATATATAGAAGAGCATTGGCAGTCCCGAGAAACGCCTCAGTCGTTGTTGGAACAGGCGATTAATAAAGCCAATCAACGGATTTTAGAAGACCAACTTAATCACCCAGAACGTGCAGACATGGGCACAACGGCTGTGGTGGTGTTGCTCCGGAAAAATCAGTATTGGTGCGCTCATGTAGGCGATTCGCGGATTTATCGGCTACGGGGCGATCGCTTAGAGCAACTGACAGAAGACCACACCTGGGTCGCACGAGCGATGAAAGCGGGGGAGATTACTCCTGAACAAGCCCGAACGCACCCTTGGCGTCATGTACTGTCTCAGTGTTTGGGACGCCAAGATTTGCGCCGCATTGATATCCAACCGATCGATTTGCAACCCGGCGATCGCATACTTTTATGTAGTGATGGGTTAACAGAAGAACTGTCTGATCCGTTAATCGCTTCCTACCTACAATCGGATACTGCAGGCGAGCAAATCGCTGAGGCTCTCATTAAAGCAGCAAAGGAAAAGGAGGGCAAAGACAACATCACTGTAGTGATTGTGGAAATGAAGAAATGACCCAGAATCACGTTAAACAAAGGTCTATTGGGTAAATTTCTCTCAAGCAGCGGAAATTTAAAAATGAGTATTCAAAGAGACAAGGAAGAACTTTTAGTGATGTTCATCTCTCCCTAGTCTCCTCCTCATTTTTAAGCCAGATAGGCTCCCCTGAAGGTTTCCACAGATTGGAAAACTCCCCCTTGACTCATGACTTAGTATCCCTAAGGGGATAGGCTAGCCATAAGATTAGGCACAACTGACACTACCCGTCGATTATTCAGAGCAATTGGTGTTTTTCGCGATTAACTAGCTGAATTCAAGAATTCTTCAGAGATAATCCCATTGGCTCGTCAACTATCTGTAGTAATAATCTTTCGCAGGGGTGAGGCATTTGGATGCAGCAACGGTAACAATGCTGAGGGGCCAATCAATTGCCGCACCAAAATCAACCTTAATAAAACCTCTTATTATTTTTAGTCTCCAGAAGCATGGATTTTTCGGGTCTGAATCAATCTTCTCAAACTGACCGCATTCTCGTTGTAGATGATTCTCCAGATAACTTATTTCTTGTCCAAACTATTCTGGAAGAAGAAGGATATGAAATCAATCTAGCAGAAGATGGTCGGTCTGCCCTGGCTCAAATCGAGCAGTCTCCACCGGAGCTGGTCTTACTCGATGTGATGATGCCAGAAATAGATGGTTTTGAAGTTACAAGGCATATCCGCAAACAAAAAAATTTGCCGTTTATTCCAATTTTGTTAATTACTGCCTACGACCAGCCCAGTGTTGTGCAGGGTCTGGATACGGGGGCGGACGACTTTATCCGCAAACCTGTAGAAGTTGATGAACTGCTTGCACGGGTGCGCTCGTTGTTGAGATTAAAGCATAGTGTCGATGAGCGGGATGCGATCGCCCGCCAGCGAGAAGACTTTGTTTCCCGTCTCACCCACGACCTGCGGACGCCTCTAGTAGCGGCTGACCGGATGTTGATGCTCTTCCAGCAGGGAGCCTTGGGAGACTTGTCTGAGCCAATGCAGGAAGCAATGACGACGATGGCGCGTAGCAACCGCAACTTGCTGGCGATGGTCAATACCTTACTGGAGGTATATCGCTACGAAGCGGGTCGCAAGAACTTATGCTTCTCGTCTGTAGACCTAATGGAAGTGGTGGCGGAAGTGGTTGAAGAACTCTACCCCCTCGCCCAGGAAAAAGGATTGGCGTTGAACTACAAACCCGATCCAGAGGTCAACAGTAAAGTCATGGGCGATCGCCTAGAACTATACCGCACCTTTACCAATTTGGTTGGGAATGCCATTAAGTTCACCGATAAAGGCAATGTTGATGTGCGCTTACGTAACATCTGTGATCCCCATAATCCTGACATTACTTGGGTCATCATCGAAGTGGAAGATACAGGGCCGGGAATCTCCCCCGAAGACCAGGCAATGCTATTTGAGCGCTTTCGCCAGGGAAGCCACAAACGCTCTGGTAGTGGCTTAGGGTTGCATCTCTCGCGACGGATCGCTACGGCTCACCAAGGCACCCTTGAGGTTAAGTCAGAGTTAGATCATGGCAGCTTATTTATTGTGCAACTGCCTGCTCAACAAAAAGTCGCGGCTAAGGGCTAGCGTGGGTAAACTAGGGGACAAAAGCCAGAAAAAGAAATAGGTATATGCTTACGTCCCCTGATGTTGCGTCTGGGATTGCGGAACAACGTCAATTTTTTGCCACGGGCAAAACAAAAGATCTTTCGTTTCGGATCGAACAGCTAAAACGTTTACAACAAGCTATTCAAGAGAATGAGCTGATAATTCACCAAGCGTTGCAGGCAGACCTTAACAAGCCTAGATTTGAGAGCTATGCCTCAGAAGTCTTGGTGTGCTTAGAAGAGATTAAGTACGCCCTCAAACATATCAAGTCTTGGGTAAAGCCTCAGAAGGTTACGCCCTCACTAGCACAATTTCCCGCCTCCCTCAAAGTGTATGCGGAACCTTTGGGGGTAGTTCTGATTATCGGGCCTTGGAACTACCCGTTTCAGCTGATCATCGCGCCCTTAGTGGGAGCGATCGCTGCCGGAAATTGTGCGGTAATGAAACCTTCAGAAATTGCTCCCCATACCTCCAAACTGGTAGCCAAGCTGATTACACAATACTTTGACCCTACCTTCATTACGGTGGTAGAAGGGAGTAAAGAAGTTAGCCAGCAACTATTAGAAGAGAAATTTGACCATATCTTTTTCACTGGCGGCACAGAAATTGGAAAAATTGTCATGCAGGCGGCTGGCAAACAACTGACTCCGGTGACTTTAGAACTGGGGGGGAAAAGTCCGTGCATTGTTGATGCGGATACTCCCTTGGAACTTACAGCCCGACGAATTGCCTGGGGGAAGTTTATGAATGCGGGTCAAACTTGCATTGCACCGGACTATCTTTTAGTCGATAAACGCATTAAAGCCCCACTTTTAGAGGAAATTAAGCGCAATATCCATGATTTTTATGGCGATGATCCAGCTACCAGTCCTGATTATGGTCGGATTGTTAGCGATCGCCATTTTCAGAGGCTGGATGGATTGCTAGATGCTGGCAAAATTATCATTGGCGGTCAAACTAACCGGGGCGATCGCTACATTGCTCCTACCGTCGTTGATGAGGTGAGTTGGGAAGACACCGTCATGCAGGAGGAGATTTTTGGGCCAATTCTGCCAGTACTAGAGTATAGCGATTTGCCAGAGGCGATCGCTCAAGTCAATGCTCAACCTAAACCCCTAGCTCTTTATTTCTTCTCCAACAATCAGCAGCGTCAACAGCAAGTCCTTCAGGAAACCACATCAGGCGGTGCTTGTATCAACGACACCATTTCTCACATTGTTTCCCCTAACCTTCCGTTTGGTGGCGTAGGTGCAAGCGGTATCGGGCGCTATCGCGGCAAGGCAAGTTTCGACACCTTCTCCTATCAAAGAAGTGTACTCAACAAACCATTTTGGCTAGATTTGCCAATCAGATATGCGCCCTATCAGGGTAAGCTCAAGTGGCTCAAGCGATTGATAAGATAACCTATAGCCCCAGGATTCGACACTATAGGAGAATTTTAAGAACTGTAGCGTTCCTCTGCCCAAGGCTCACCGCGACGGTGGTAGCCGTTACGCTCCCAGAATCCTAGCTCTTCATGACTCAGGAATTCTAGCCCGTTGATCCACTTAGCGCTTTTCCAGGCATAAAGGTGAGGAATAACTAAGCGCAACGGGCCCCCATGTTCTGGGGGTAGAGGTTCGCCAAACAAGGTGTAAGCAAAGAAGTTTTCGTCCCGTACCAAGTCATCTATCGTGACATTTGTGGTGTAGCCGCCATAGCAATGTTCCATAACGTGAGTGGCATTGGGATCGACTTCAATTTGGTTCATGAAGTCAGTCACTTTAATCCCCGTCCAATGCACGTCCAACTTAGACCAGCGCGTTACACAGTGAAAATCTTTAGTGAATGATTGCTGAGGTAGTGCTACGAAGTCTGACCAGCTAAAGGTTTTTTCTTTTACCAGACCCCACACCCGAAAGTTCCAATCGTCTGTGGTGATTTGGGGAGTTTGCCCGTAGGTTAGTACTGGAAAACCTTTGGCAAGGAATTGACCTGGAGGAACGCGAGAATCGCCCTCTGAAGGTTCAGGTTTACGGAAAAATTTCCCTATCATGATTCCATTAGAAATAGAACTTTAGCGTACTTAATCAAAGCGTAGTGCAAGATTCTGCCCGCAGGCAGAATCTGTCTTGAAAGTACGAAGTTCTGAGTCCTGAGGGAGGATCAGCTTTCATGCAAATGTAGCCAACCGCAAGGCTGGTGCATTAGTGAAGGAAAGCTTATGGAAGTCTTGCACTACACTTTAGCTGATCAAACAGCAGTTCCAATCCTAGACCAAAAAGGACAGTCGAGGTGGGGTTCTTATGCTTCTTCGTCTTCTTCTTCCTCGTCAGTGGGATAGACAAAACTAGAACGTCCGCTCAGAACTGCCTTGCCCAAGGAGAGGGCTTTTTGGGCTTCTAGAGTAGCTTTGCGCTTCCAAGTTGCTCGGCGTTTGTCGCGTTTGGAGTTTGATGTTTTCTTCTTAGGAACAGCCATTATCGTTGGGTCTAGATCTTTACAGCCTTCCCATTTTAAGCGGTTGAGCCATTAGTTGGCATAGGTTTACTGCTGAGTATTCGTATTTGTCCTTGCGGGTTGAGTAGTGGGTGCCGTTGTTGGCGGTCGGTTTATAGGGGTTGTAGAGCGGGGGACAGTCGTATTTGTCCTTGCGGGTTGAGTAGTGGGTGCCGTTGTTGGCGATCGGTTTATAGGGGTTGTAGAGTCGGGTACGGTTGATTCCGGTACTGTAGAGCGGGGTACGGTTGATTCCGGTACTGTAGAGCGGGGGACAGTTGATTCTGGGGTATTGGTTCCTGGTGTTGTGGGAGTGGTTGTAGGCAGGTTTCTAGGTTGAGGAGTTCCTTGTGGGGTTTGGGTAGCACCAGGTGCCGCCGGAGCAGTGGGCTGAGGGACTGCTCCGGGTTGAGCCTCTGGGGGAGTTTGAATCTGAGTCGGTGTACCCGGAATCTGGATGATTGTTGGGGCGGGAGGTGGTGGGGCAGCTCCTGGTGCGGCTCCTGGGACGGCTCCTGGGACGGCTCCTGGGACGGCTCCTGGTGCGGCTCCTGGGAAGGTTCCTGGTGCGGCTCCTGGGAAAGCTCCTGGGACGGGAGCCTGGGGTGGTGCGGGAGCGGCTTCTTGGGCTGGAGTGGTGATGGGGTCTGCAAATTGCAGCAATGCTTGAGCATTGGGGAAGTAAGTTATCCAGATCTGCGGATCGGGACGAACTCTCCAGTTTTGACGGGTGACTTCTAAAGAGAGAATGGGTGCGATCGCGCCTTCATTTTGCGCCAAGATTGTCACCGCCACATCGGTTACCAAAATGTCCCCATCAAAGGTACGTTGCGCCGCCGCTCTTGCCACTGCCTCAGCACGTCGCAGTAAGCTTTCGTAACTTTCGTCAAGCTGACGCCTCAGAGCAATATCTACACGGCCCGTGTAAGCTTGAGCCACTTGGGGAGCAACAACGGCTTGCACTAACCAGTTCCCCGCTGTCAATCCCAAAATTGCCATTAAACCCATCGGTGCTAGGCGTTTTCTAGCTATTGATTGCAGCGCAAACGCCGAGTTTGTTGAGAAAAGCTGAAAGTTGTTAGAAAAAGACTTATACATAAATGCTACTCGCTCCCTAACCATCGCCTTAAGTTAAGACCTTTGGCATAGGTTTTTTTATAGGATAATGCCCTTGCTGAGACATTTCATCTCTAGCATGACGGAGAATAGTTCTAAGGGGTAGACTGAATTTTTGAGATGGGGATTGGGGATTAGGGATTAGCCATCAACGATCAACCCGGAATCACTAAAGACGAACATGGACAAATCATCAACTGTCGGGGCAGAGAAGACATGGCAAATCACGCTTGTATTGCAATTGGGATTAATCGCTATCAGTACTTACAGCCTTTAAGTTTTGCTAGTGCTGATGCCCAATCGTTACAGCAATTTTGGACAACGGAAGCAAACTTACCTGCCGAGCGCTGTTTGCTCCTCACCGATGCCTCGCCCCTGCTGAATCAACGTTTGACTTATCCTAGTCGCAGCCAGATTTTAGAGTGGCTGGAGGTGGGGATTCAGGACGTGCTGACGACCAGCGATCGCTTGTTATTCTTTTTTAGCGGCTACGGTGTTAGCAGCGGAACCGAAGACTATTTGCTGCCGATTGATGGCAACCCTAACGATCTGCCGGGAACGGGAATCTCTGTGCGATCGCTATTGGAATTATTGCGAAAGCGCGGCACTGACAAAATTCTCGTGCTTCTGGACATGAATCGCGCGGCGGGGAGTCGAGTGGGCGCACCCGTGGGGGAAAATACTGCTCAACTCGCCCGCGAAATGGGCATTGCGACGATATTGTCAAGTGAAATCGACCAGTTTTCCCATGAATCAGCTGCCTTGGGGAATGGTTTATTTACTACGACGCTTTTAGAAGCCCTACGCTACTATCACCCCAACACGACATTAGAAAATTTAGAGCAGTACTTAGGTGCTCGCCTACCGGAGTTGAGCGAACACCACTGGCGACCCCCACAGGTGCCAGTGAGCGTCATTTCTGCTACGGCTAGACGCGAGCTGATTTTTCCCACTGCTGACACCTCAAACAACACCAGAAACAATCATGCTGTTCCGGCGGGGATGGCGATGGGAACGATGTTGGCAGCCGAAGATTTCACCGAAGAAACCTCTCGCAATGGCACCACTGTATCGCCTGTTTCCCCCAGGGAAATGTCAGCCAAAAGACGCCTAGAGGAGTCTAGACCACCCAGTACAGGGGAAAACCATCCAAACAAACCAGCGGCTTTAGTTGCCACTCCTAAACGATCAGATGACTCCTTAGGCCCGTGGTGGAAACAACTGCTGCTTTGGGGAGGTGGGGCGATACTCCTATCCGCGCTGATGATTGCGGCAGTCATTATCCGTAACCGGGATGCTTTTATCGTCGGGCAAGATCCTGCTGTCGTCGTCCCTATTGCCCCAGCACCTACCCCTCAAACTACCGTTCCTAACGATCCCGCCCCAGCGCCTGTACAGGAAATTCCTGCGTCTCCAGTCGCCCCAGCTAGCCCGATAGCACAATCGCCAGCGCCAGCCGCCGTCCCTACTTCTCCCCCTTCTCCCCCTCTCCCAGCCAATCAAGCGGTGTTGAACAAAGCGAAAACTCTTATTCAATCCAATCAAGCTTCTGGGTTTAGTCAAGCGATCGCGACCGCACAAAACGTCCGTTCAGGCGATCCGCTGTACGAGCAAGCACAGCAAGATATCCTGCGTTGGAGTCGGGTGATTTTAGATATAGCAGAGGGACGGGCAGCAAAAGGAAATTTTGGCGGGGCGATCGCTGCGGCGCAGCTAGTCCCGACCAATAGCCCAGCGGTTTACAATCAGGCACAACAGGCGATCGCGCAATGGAAGCCCATTGCCAAGCAACAACAAAACAACGCCATTATTCAAGAGGCGAAAAAGCAAATTCAACCCAGCCAAGCCTCGTCTTACAACCGTGCTATTACAACCCTGCGGAAAATTGCCCCAGGTCAACCCGGAGCCGCAGAAGCCCGTCAGCTAATAACACAGTGGAGTCAAAATATTTATTTAATTGCTAACTCGCGAGCCGCACGCCGTCAGTTTGCTCAAGCGGTACAAACCGCCGCCCTCGTCCCCTCAGATTCCCCCTCCTACAGCGCCGCCCAAAAAGCGATCGCTCGGTGGAAGCAAGGACAGAGGTGAAGGATGTATACCCTACCAGAGGCTTCGCTGACTAGCGCTGCTCTCTCGTAGCCCAGGATGAAATTAATAGAAGATTGTCTCAGGGCTAATATTAATTGAGTTTTTTCCTCCAGACCCAAAATAACTATTGGCTAAACTGCTTCATGGGAATTTCGATCCAAAACTTTGTGCCTTTTCCCTGTTGAGAGGTGCACTTGAAAACGCCGCCGTGTTTCTCTACCACGATTTGGTAACTGATTGAAAGACCTAACCCCGTTCCTTTACCCATCGGCTTTGTCGTAAAGAAGGGGTCAAAGATTTGACTTTGCATCCCTTGAGTCATTCCAGGGCCATTGTCAGCAATTTCAATGGCAACGCGGGAGTTATTTAGCAGTAAAGTCCGAATCCAGATGGTTGGTTTTTTGTCCGTTGCTGTTTCACTAGCCGTTGACGAGGAACAACTGCCGAATGACTCCTCAAGAGCATCAATAGCATTACTAATCACATTCATAAACACTTGATTGAGCTGACTGGCGTAGCACTCAATTTTCGGCAAATTGCTGTACTCTTTAATCAATTCAATGCCAAAATTCTCAGGCTTAGCTTTCAGGCGATGTTGCAAAATCAGCAAGGTACTGTCTAACCCTTCGTGAATATCGACGGGCTTTGTTTCCGCTTGATCGAGGCGTGAGAAATTCCGCAAAGACAGCACTAGCTGACGGATACGATCTACCCCCATCTCCATTGAGCCGAGGATTTTTGGTAAATCTTCTTCCAAAAAATCCAGGTCAATTTCCTCTGAGCGATCGAGAACCTCTGGTGTCGGGTTGGGATAATGCTCTTGATAAAGATTCAACAGCTCAAGCAAGTCTCTGGTGTATTGAGCGGCGTGGGAAAGATTGCCGTAAATGAAGTTAACGGGGTTGTTGATTTCGTGGGCAATTCCGGCAACGAGTTGCCCCAAACTGGACATTTTTTCAGTTTGAATGAGCTGACTTTGAGTTTGCTTCAAGTCTTGAAGGGCGCGAGTTAGCTTTTCGGTTTGTTGCCGAGTTTGGGTCAATAGTTCTGCTTGCTGGAGGGCAACGCCGAGTTGAGTGGCAATCTGAGAAACAAATTCAATTTCCGAGGCGTTCCACTGTCGCGGTGCAGTGCATTGGTGGAGGCAGAGTAGTCCCCACAGTTCCTCGCCTTTGAGTAAGGGTAATACGAGGTTTGCTCTCACTTGAAATTGCGCCAGCATCTCCAGGTAACACTCGCTTAAGCCCGCATCGTAGATGTCGGATATAACATGTATCCGCCCTTGCTGGTATTGCGAGGCATACTGACTGCTAAAGCAAAATTCATTAACTTTTGTTGCTAAGGCGAAGGGAAAGCCAGGGACAACATCCTCTGAGATAATTTCTCCTACGGAGTAGTTAGATCCAGACTCGAAGCGAAAGACGCCGACGCGATCGCATCCCAACAATTTCCGAATTTCCCGGGCAGTGGTTTGAAAGATGGTTTCAACGTCCAAAGATTCTCGGATTTTTGATACCACGCGAAACAAAGCTTTCTGTTGTTCGGCAGCGATGCTTAACTGAGTCGCTTTTTCCATCGCTTGGTTAGCAGAGATGCGGCTTTGTTCGTAGAGTTCCGCTTGCTGAATTGCCATCGCTGCTTGGTCGCCTAGCTGCTGGAGCAAATCGAGTTCAGACTGTTTCCATTCCCTAGGAGCCTTACACTCATGGGCAACGAGTAGCCCCCATAATTTCCCGCCGATCCGGATCGGTACAACCAAGTTAGCTTGCACCTGAATACTCTGCAAAAACTCCTGATGACAAGGCGTTAAATCTGCTAGTTTCGCACTACCAATCGCCCGCATTCTTCCCTGGTTATAAAGCTGGGCATACTCTTCGGGAAAGCAGTCCTCAGGCCCTCTAAATCCTAAAACTGAATTGCATTCGCCGCTCTTTTCTTCAACAATCACCTCACCCCACCAACCGCAATCGAACTGGTAAACGATCGCCCGATCGGTGTTGAGCAACCCTCTGACTTCCCGCACGATCGCTTGCAGGGTGGCTTTTAAGTCCAGCGTGCTGCGGATTTGGTCGGTGACTTGCTTGAGCACTTTGGCACGTTCTAGGGACTGTTGCAATTCAACCGTTTGCTCTTGTACTTTTTGCTCTAAGCTGCTGTTTAATCCCTGCACCTGGTAATACAGTTCGTGCTGCTGAATTGCCATCGAGAACTGCTGCCCTAAGGAGTGGGCAAGTTCGAGGTCTTCACGCGTCCACTCTTGGGCTTGTCCGCGTTTTAACTCTCGCCATGCCTCAAAGGATTGCCGAGGTTGCATTTGACGCCGATCGGATTCAAAGTGTCCCGCCCACAAGGTTTCCGTATCAATTTCGTCGCGGAAGATGCTCAGGTACCCCAGAAACTGCTGGCGATACTGGAGGGGAACGACAAGAATGCCGCGAATTTGAGTAGGCTCAAAGGCTAGTGCAAGGTCTTGAAGTTGTTGATGTTGGTAAAGGTCAGTTACTACCCGCGGGCGATCGCTATTCAACTTCTTCGGTGATGTTCCATTGAACGTTTCCCCAATGATGTAGTCCTGCCACAGGGGATGTTGTTCTAGACACTCGCCGTCGGAGAGTGTGGGTTGTACGCCGTAGGTAAATACTTTATAAAATTGGGCTGGATTTTCTCTAGATTTGCCAGAGAGCATATACATTCTGCCACCCACCCCTTGAAGAGCGCTCACTGTTTCCTCAAGCGCTTGTTGCAGCTCAATGGTTGGCAGCGTATGCAGCAGTGTAGAGACGCGATTGATTGTTGCTTCATGGGCGGCTTGTTTCCGGGCTTGAGTCAAAAGGGCAGACTGGGCGATCGCAATTGACACTTGATCGGCAACAAACTGAACGACTTGCACCTCGCGTTCGGAAATGTGTCGCGCTTGGGCATGGTGAGATACAAGTAGCCCCCAGAGTACCGGGACTTTATGTTGAGTCTGGAGGTTGTGATGGAGAATGGGCACCACCAGCGAAGACTGCACGCCCATTGCCTTGAGATATTCCACATGGCAAGGGTCTACTGGGCGGTAGTAGATGTCTTCAGTGGCAAGCTGTGCCCCTGTTTCTGGGCAATCTAGAGGACTCAAACCAATCAACCCAGAAGATACATCAACTATTGAGCGTTGGCGAGCTGTGAGGAATAACTCGCGAGCATGGGGAGGAATGTCATCGGCGGGAAAGTTCAAGCCATACAGGGAGGGCAAACGCCTGTTATCAACCGATTCCGCAATCACTTCTCCGCTTTCATCCGCATGAAACCGATAAACCATCACGCGATCGCTGCCTAAAAACGAACGAATTTCTGCAACAGTCGCTGCCAAAATCTCTGGTAATTCTAGAGACTGACGAATTTGGTTGGCGATCCGGTGCAATAAATCTTCCCGATGGTGTAGTGACTCCAACTCTCGAATACTCTCCATGAAATACCTTCTTTTTATAAAGGTGTATCAATATCTTCATATACTTGCATTTTCTAGCTTCAACTGGAATTGCGGCATGAGTGAAACTATGGAAGTTTACAAAAATTTATATTTATAAATTCCGTAAAATTAAGCGCTCTAAAATTGCTTAGGGATTTTAGTCGAATCAATTGTAAAGTTAGTAGCAGCTACTAGATCTTATTTAAAGAGTTTGTAAAAATTTCAATGCCCCCGCTTTTTCTCTATATCCGTCGTTCCCTGTTGGGATTTCCTTAAACAAAGCAGGGAATATCAGGGAAAACTAATGTAACTGCAATTAGTGTAACTACATTGTTGAAAAGTCGCCTCTGATAAAAAAAATTGTTGAATTAGAACCTGGATTTATGCTGGTTTGGGCAGAAACAAAAGCTACTTTTTTACTAACTGTTGACGAATTTCTTCGCGAACAGCCATGAGAATTTTTCCCAAATGGTTTTGCCCTGTTTTATCCTGACCGCATCCCCAGTAGTAATCAGTTGGGGAGTCTTCCACCAATAATTGCTCTTTGGTAGACAGCAGAATCCTTTGAATATCAGTGTGGATGAGAAATTTGGTGAGTACACCTTTCCACATCACCGAGATTTTTACCTCCTCCCAATCCGGACGTAACTTGAGAGTGCGATCGCGTCCTAATTCCGCTGCATCCATTGGCGTTGGAGCCTGGGAAATCACTTCAATCAAAGCGGCATTTTCTGTCCCAACAAATTTTTGTGCCTGATAGTAATGTTCTACTGTCTGCCAGTCTAACCCTTCTATATGAATTGGATGGGGAGAAAAATTGGAAAAACATCCATAGGGCGCATCGGCTTTGTAAAAGTAAATAGTCATGTTGAAAAAGAGGATTGGCGATGTACTCCTCATAGGAAACTGGTATTAGTGTAGTTTGTGCAACCACGAGCCAAACTATAGGGCACTTTTTCCCAGTCTCTTGGCAGTAAATAAAAAAGCCTGCAAACTGATGCAGGCATAGCAAAAATGAAACTAGGAATTAGAGAGTAATTACTTATCCTCGACCCGGTATGAGGCTACCACTGAGGCGTTTGATCGCGTGTCCTGCAACATCAGAGTAACGCAATTCGCCACATAGCACTTTCCCCATGCGCTCAGTTGCCGAGGGGCGCTTGATACCCACACGATAACCTACACCCGGAACACGGTAAAAGACACCAGACAAACGCTGTGCCCACACTAAGTCGGTACCCCATTCTTCGCTAATGACTTGAGTGTATTTTTCCAAGGCATCGCGATCGCCTCCCAAGGCTTGAGAAATCGCCTCTGATGCTTTGAGTCCGCTGAACATCGAGGGACGAATTCCTTCTGCTGTAAACGGATCGACAATACAAGCGGCTTCTCCCGCTAAGACGGCATTTTGCGTATGTAGTTTTTGATCGCCATCCCACAAGCACAAGGGATGACCGTACTGCTTGCTCATTTTGAGATCGATGCCAAACATTTGACCATACTCAGCCAGCAGTTTTTTCAAATCTTGGGCTTCGCCGCCTCGGAAGGTACCAATACCCAAGGAGTAGCCATCGGCTTTCGGGAAGTTCCAAATATAGCCGTTTTTAACGAGTCCAAAGTCAAAGTGAATTGTGGGATCGACAGGGGAGCTTGCAGGTGATTCCGCTTCTAAGGCTCCTGCAAGTCGGCGCTTGCGTTCTTTAAAGCCCAGCCACTTTGCCATCGGTCCTTTAGCACCATCAGCCGCAATCAGGTAGCGCCCTTCTACCGGGCCATTGGCGGTATTGACTTGCCAGCGATCGCTCTTAAACTCAATTCCTGTCACTTCAGTGTTGTCTTTGAGTTCTGCTCCCTGCTTCTGGGCTTGCTGGATGAGGAAGTGGTCGAATACATCCCGCCGTACCATCCATATGGGTTCGAGGGTATTTAATTTTGCTTCCACCGGATCGCCCATTTTCCAGGTGTAGCGCAAGGTGTTTGTTTTTAAAGAAACAGCCGGAGTCAAGTCAAAATCAAACCAAGCTTGCACTGCCGGGGATACACCACCACCGCAGGGTTTGTATCGGGGCAATGCTTCTTTTTCCAAAACTAAGACGGAATGTCCACGCTTGGCTAGGTGATAAGCAGCGGTTCCGCCTGCTGGGCCAGCACCAACAATAATGCAATCAAACATTTTGCTTTTGTTATTCTCCTCAATCCACAAATTTATTTGGGTACAGTGCTACGAGAAAGGTTTAAAGAATGACTAATGTCTTGAATCGTAGTCTTAAAATAACGCCTACTGGCTATTGGTGAGATTCCCCTGGAGAGGGAAAAACCAATCGGCTTGGAAGTTCCAACATCTTGACATAAAAAAATGAGCACTGATTGATAGGGTTTTGCTAGCTAGCAACGCAATTATCCGTATTTTCCCGGTAGCGAGGATGAGTCTTATTTTATAGTTCGCTAAACGTTGCTACAGCAGTCATTATCTAAGTTCATTATTTACACGGAGTACAAAACTTGTGAGTAAATTTTAGGATTGTTCATGAAAGCTTCATAAATTTACGGCGATTGAATTTTGTACTTTAACTTAATTTAGGAGAGCAAAATCATGATATGGGAAGTACGCATCCAATACGCCAATGGCAAAGAACGCATTTTACGAGCCTGTAAAAATCGAGAAACGGCTTTGCGGTATGTGGATGCCATGTACTCCCACGGTTACCCAATGCACCTAGCTTATGTTGTTTGCCCTGTTCCTGAACAACCAGCGTTTCAGCTTGCTTAAAAATAGACTGGAATTACGAACTAATCGCTTCCAGTCTGGGAGTTAATCTTAATTAATTTACTGTGTAATTTGAGGCTTATTCCGCTGAAGGATAAACAGCGATCGCTCCTCTGAGTCCTCAGCACTGACTTACTGTTAAGTATCAATGATTGACTCTAAAACGAGTAAGGCAACTCGTTTTCAAGGTAAGTCAGCTAATGCCGAAAACTCTAAACCGTCGTAATATCCTTTTCCTTTTCAGCTAAGAGTTCGTCAACTCTAGACGTGTACTTGTCGGTCAACTTTTGGACTTCATCTTGCAAATCTCGCGATTCATCCTGAGAGATTTCGCTATTTTTTTCGTCTTTGCGAATTGAGTCAACAGCGTCTCTACGGATGTTGCGAATTGAGATCCGCCCTTCTTCCGCTAGTTTGCCTGCCATCTTCACAAATTCTTTACGGCGATCGCTTGTCAGTGGCGGCACATTTAACCGAATCATTTGACCGTCATTGTTTGGGGTCAAACCAATATCTGACAGGGAAATCGCTTTTTCAATCAGATTGAGACTACCCTTGTCAAAGGGTTGAATCGTAATCGTACTAGCATCCGGTGTATTAATGGTTGCTAAGGATTTCAAGCCCGTTGGCGTGCCGTAGTATTCCACCATCACCCGGTCGAGCAGGCTAGTATTGGCCCGTCCGGTACGAATAGTATTAAAAGCGCGCTGAGTTGCCTCAATCGCTTTTTGCATCGTGCTTTCTACTTCAGATAACTTCACAAAAACCTCCCACTACTGTGCCGACAGATTCTCCCATAACGGCTTTGTGAATATTACCGCGAACCGCTAGGTCAAAGACCATAATTGGAATGTTGTTCTCTTTACAAAGTGCGATCGCGGTGCTGTCCATCACGCGGAGATCGTGGGTGAGAACATGCCCATAGGTCAGGCTCTGATAGCGATGAGCATTAGGATTCTGATGAGGATCGCTATCATAAATACCATCAACTTTCGTCGCCTTGAAAATCACATTGGCGTCGATTTCTGCCGCGCGTAAGGCAGCGGTTGTATCCGTAGTGAAGAAGGGATTGCCCGAACCCGCTCCAAAAATAACCACTCGTCCCTTTTCCAGATGACGAATGGCTCGTCGGCGAATGTAGGGTTCTGCTATTTCCTGCATTGCGATCGCTGTTTGCACACGCGTCGGAATGTTGATTTGCTCAAGAGCGTCTTGCAAAGTCATCGCGTTCATCACCGTAGCAATCATGCCGACATAGTCTGCTGTTGCTCGATCCATCCCCGCCGCTGATGCTTTGAGTCCTCGAAAGATATTGCCGCCTCCGACAACAATTGCCAGTTGCACGCCAGTGCTCACCACGTCTGCTACTTCCGCCGCGATTTCTTGAACGATGGCTGGATCAATGCCGTAGCCCAGGTCGCCCATTAAGGCTTCACCGCTCAACTTTAGTAAAACCCGTCGGTATGTAATCCCCATGCCACGACTCTTTTTTTGCTCAGATTATCTCCCCCATAACATAGCAGGAGACGGCTTTTCTGTCTCTACTTAAAAAGGGATTAAGCAACTCCGCAGTCCGAAGCCAGGATTTGTCAGTTGTTCATCGTTCCTGGTTCACAGCGAATCACCCTCCCAATTACTACTTTTATCCTTCATACTTCATACTTCATATCTACCTTCGCCACTGAATCGGGCTACCGATTGCTTCAGTAGAGGTGGGTTTAACTTCTTGGTTGTTGAGCAACGCCGCGATCGCATTTCGGAAATATGGCACCTCTACCGCCTCAGGATGCATCGGATTGTCGTCAATCTGACCGCTGTAGCGCAGCGTTCCCGCCTGGTCGATGAGGAAGGCTTCTGGCGTTTTTCCCGCCCCGAAGCTGCGAGCAACATCCTGAGTCGGGTCCCAGAGATAGGGAAAATTTAGCGACACTTGCTGAGCAAATAGTTTCATTTCCTCAAAGCCTTCTTCTGGCTCTTGCTGAGCATCGTTGGCATTAATACCAATCAATGTACAGTCCTGGAAGCGAAACTCCGATTGCAATTCTCTCAATCGCTGAATGTAGGAGCGTACGTAAGAGCAGTGATTGCAGATAAAAATGACGCCGACAGCACGAAAGGTTTCTAAGTAACGGGAAAGGTGGTGTACTTGCTTATCAATTCCCGGCAGTTCAAAATCTGGTGCATAATTGCCAACCGGGGTACCAGTCTTTTCCATGAGGCTCATTGGCTGACCTTATTACTTACAACTGTACTTTTCTACAAAGGCAAATTACTAAATGTCGTCTCTGGGTTTGGCAAAACCCGTAGTTTTACTGTTGACATTACCAGCCTTGAGCCAATCCTTGATACCCCATCAACTTATACACCAGTTTTGCTGCTGTGAACTGAGAAACTACTGAGTCAACCAAGGGGGCGAGTTCCATAACATCACAGCCAATAACTTGATGGTTTTCAAAGACTCGCCCCAAGAAAGCGGTGAGGGCGTACCAATTTAAACCGCCGGGTTCTGGTGTACCGACGCCTGGAATCAAGCTAGGGTCAATGCCATCTAAGTCAATGGTAATAAAAACACGCTTTGTGGAAATCGCCGCGATCGCTCTTTCGATCCAGTTTGGTTCAACGGCAATTTCCCGCGCCCAAATTACCGATAATTGCTTTTCTTTGATTAAGTCAGCCTCTTCTTTACAGACACTACGGATGCCAATTTGTAGTGTTGGCACTCCCATACTGACAAGGCGGCGCATCACACAGGCGTGATTGTGGATTGAGCCTTCGTACTCGTGGCGCAAATCCCCGTGAGCGTCAATTTGAATGACGGTAAACGGTTCTGAGGAGGCTTGCTGATAGGCTTGGACGATTCCTGAAGTGATGCTGTGTTCGCCACCCAACGCGATCACAAATTTGCCATCTTGGATCAGCTTGGATACCGTGTCGCTGGTGACTTGCAGCATCTCTTCAGAAGAGACGGATTGAGCGCGGGTATCAGCGATCGCTGGATGGGTATAAATCTGTGCGCCCCAGCAAATTTCCTGGTCTAATTCATCGTCGTAGTACTCTAGCTGCTCCGATGCTTCCAAAAGAGCGGCAGGGCCATTCTCACAGCCTTTACGGTATGTTGTTGTTGCCTCGTAAGGAATTGGCAAGATAACCGCCCGTGATGCCTCGTAGGGCACCTGAGTTGCCGACCCATGAAAGGGCAAGTCAGTCGTGTTAATCAGTGTTTGCACCACAGCAGAAACTCTCAAAGAAATTGCCAAACATTGTCACATCTCTCAATCGTCATGACAAGCAAGTTTTCTTGCTGTCAGCCATCAAGACTAAGCGATCGCTTGAAACTTGACGCCCTTTTGCCTAACAGCGTCAAGAGTGGTTAGCCCCTAAAGCGAATTTTTCTCTAGGTATTCATTACATAGCCCCTAAAATTGGGCTTGCACTTGCATAATGCCCTAAATGAGCAGTTTTGTGATTCCAGGCGATCGCTTCCTTTTATATATTTTACGAAAACTGCAAGTAACTTTGCCAAAAGAACATAAAGGCTCTGTGGGAGAGATGTTCTTCTCCCGGTCTTTATTACATAATGTAAAGATAATATTAACCGATTGCTTTTCCTTTAGAGACGTGCTGCTGTCGCACCATACTCCGCAAAGGCGATCGCAGAACTTTAGCTTCACACGCGTGTACCTGAATCCATGACCTCCACTCCGTTGACCAGCACCAACATCGAAACAAAAACCTGGACTTGGAAAGGCTTCCCCATCACCTATCAAACTGTTGGAAAGGAAGGGCCAGCAGTAGTGATGGTGCATGGTTTTGGAGCCTCTTTAGGACATTGGCGCAAAAACTTACCTGTACTCGGAGAAATCTGTCGCTGCTATACCATCGACTTGATTGGATTCGGCAAAAGCGCCAAGCCATCTCCTGGCAAAGAAATCAACTATACCTTTGAAACCTGGGGACAACAGCTTGCTGACTTTTGCCACGAAGTTATCGGTACTCCTGCCTTCCTCATCGGCAACTCCATTGGCTGTATTGTTGCCATGCAAGCCGCTGTAGATTATCCAGACATTGCCTTAGAGGTCGCTCTCCTCAACTGTTCCTTGCGGCTGCTGCATGACCGCAAACGCGCTGGACTCCCCTGGCATCGTCGCGTCGGTGCCCCACTTGTGCAAAAACTGCTCAGCATCAAATGGGTTGGGCAACTATTTTTTAGTCAGCTTGCCAAGCCAAAGGTAGTCCGTAAAATCCTGCTGCAAGCGTACAAAAATCCAGAAGCGGTCAACGATGAACTCGTTGATTTACTCATGGCA
Organism: Kastovskya adunca ATA6-11-RM4; assembly: GCA_019359445.1. Lineage (GTDB taxonomy): Bacteria > Cyanobacteriota > Cyanobacteriia > Cyanobacteriales > Coleofasciculaceae > Kastovskya > Kastovskya adunca. Next base: position 57,744 of record JAHHHJ010000029.1, read on the forward strand.
CCCGCCGCTGATATCGGTGCCGTCGATGTCTTCATCGCCTTTACTCGCTATTCCCAAGGGCCACTACCCGAAGACCTCCTGCCGATTTTACCCTGCCCTGCGATCCTGCTCTGGGGAACTGAAGACCCCTGGGAACCCGTAGAACTGGGGAGAGAATTGGCAAACTTCCCCACAGTAGAGAAGTTTATCCCCTTAGAAGGCTTAGGTCATTGCCCTCAAGATGAAGCACCAGAAATCGTTAATCCGATCTTGCGAGACTGGATTTTGCAAGCAGACTCGCAGCCGAGAGATTCCTTTTTTGAGGGAGACGTGTGATCCGGTTTCCCCCTTCTTGATGCTCCTAAATCGGAGTAAGCTGGACGTGTTCCAGCCTCGCTTTTTAAGGGAAGCTAAAAATTAACAAGCCCTCTTGCAGAGCGGCTCTTTTGTAGCCAGTCCCGTCCCAACTGAATTGTAATATCTGAATTTAGATTACCAGTACTCTCGACTCGCACCTCTCCAAATCCCATCGTCGCCCGTAGAGCAGCAGCGCTACCGTCATCTCCTTGTTGGGCAACAATACGAGTAACCCGTAACGGTTCTCTCCATGACTCATACATATAGACATTGCGATAGCCAGCTTCTCTTAGGGAGGTAATTAAAGCTTCAACAGCTTCTGGCTCTCCGGTGCTATCTTGAATTGCCACATTGAGATAAGCAGGGTCAGCCTCCAAGGCGTCACCATAACCCTGGTCGAAGTGAGTTGCCATCATTTCTCGAATCCGACGGCGATTGGGTAGCCAGTAACTGATCTCCTTTGGCCCAGAATCACTAAAGCGACCGGGTACCATTAACATTTGAGCATTCGAGCGTTCTGTCTGAACGGCAAAACCAACTAGGGCAACTAGCTCCTCAACGCTTAAGTTGGTATCAATGTGGGATTGAATCACTGAGAGGATTTTTGGCATTCGTGCCAGAGTTGTGGGATTGAGTGCCTGCTCCATCAGTGCCCGCATCAATGTTTGCTGCCTCTGCACCCGACCAACGTCACCAAACTTGTCGTAGCGGAAGCGCAAAAATTGCATGGCTTGCTCGCCATTGAGGTGTTGTTTGCCTTCTTTTAAATTGATGTACAAGTGCTGGGATTCGTCGCGATATTTCATGTCCTTGGGAACATAAACGGTAACGCCTCCCAAGGCATCAATCAACTTTTCAACCCCTTGAACATTCACGCGGATGTAGCGGTCAATGCCAACGCCTTCTAGCAGTTCGCTTGTGGCTTTTGCGGTTAATGCTGGCCCTCCATTGGCATTGGCGGCATTGATTTTTGTCACGCCGTAGCCTTCTACATAGGTACGAGTATCGCGAGGAATGGAGAGAAGGTTTAATTTCTTGGCTTCTGGGTCAAACCGTAGCAAGAGCATGGTATCGGAAAGACCTTCAAAGGAGTTGACCAAGGCGTGATAGCCCAAGTTCTCCTCTGGGGAAGTATTCAGGTCAGAGGTTAAAACTTTAACGCCCAAAAATAAGATATTGACGGGTCGAGTTAGTTCCGGTAGCCGCAAGCTGCTCCGGGAAATCTTTTCGTTGCCCCCAAATACGGCTTCTTCATCGGGGCTTAGTGAGCTTTGCAGCAAAGGCGTACTAGATAGCGATACCGCTAAGAGGGCACCTGCTGTTGCTGAAAGCATCGACACTCCGGTAAAACCTAACCATAGCCAAAGCCAACGCCCCTTATGAGCTTTGCGAACTGGCTTTTTCCCCACCGGGGAAGCATTTCTTTCTGGCTTTTTCCCCACGGGGTAAGCATTTCTTTGCCCCGGCTGGGGTCTTGCATAAGTTTTTCGAGCTGGCACTGAACTTCCTCACACACATGCAAAAAGTTGAAATTTCTTCTGAAAAACTGTGCCTGCGCTCTCATGGCTTGCTTCTGAGGTAGCGCACTTAGTGTTTGACAAGAACACTCATAGCAGTTTTTCAGACCGTTTGTTATGAAATCAGGCAAATTAGTTATTAGTTTATAGTTCGTAGCTCTTGAATCTACGAACTATAAACATCATCCCCTGCCAATCGCAATTTGCCAGTCCTTAGTCAAGATAGGTGTTTACGTACGACATTCTCGGCAATACGACTGAACCAGGGAAGACGGGGTGGCTGGCGTTGCCATAGGCGCAGCATTAATCCAATACAGACTAAAAAATAACCAGATGTTAGCAGACTATTGATAAACAATAAGCGCAGCATCAAAAACTCTGAAGTCTGATGGGCTGCCCCCGATAAGAGGAGGTACCCTAGTAGCCAACTGAGAGCTAGTGTCACTGACAAGCGGCTGACGCTTTGTTGCTGCCGTGTCCCTTGACGACGATATAGTGTCCAGAGTGCGGGAAAAAAACCGACAATGGGAACAAGATACAAAATTTGCTGTAAGCGATTAAGGTCTTCGTTTTCTAGCGAGTCCAGATCTTTCATAGGTGATTAATTAGGAATTGTCAATTAGAAAAAGTTGAACAATTATCGACGGCGGCAATGTTGATGATGATAATTGCCAGGGTATAGGTATTGAACTAAGGATTTTTGGGTGGGTGCAAAGTTGCCAAAGGTTTAATGGCAGGTGAGGAAGAGCGACCTCATTAGGCTAATGCTAATGTATTTTTATTTAAGACTCAGCACCAATAATAGTTAAACTCAAGTCGAGTAAGCTTTGCTACTTCATGACTCTGATTGTGTGAAACATCACTTCAGTTGTTTGGGGGTCTACTGGGGAATTTTTTGTTAATTGCTATGGACAGTCAGGCAGGCTTTATTTTTAAGGTCTTACTTATTTCAGTGGCTGTGTCGCTGCTGATTAAATACGGGGGGCCCAGATTAGCATTTTTGTCTACAACGGTGAATCCTTTAGTCTGGGTGTTGCTGCCAACGGTGATTTTGGCGATCGCCTTATTGTGGCGGGCTTGGAGATCTCGTCAACGCTATAAGACACCTGGAGCGTAGTAGTGTTCTTTGAAGGATTGTGACAAACTATTAAAAACTCTTAATGCTTCCTATGAAACACCCATTTTCCATTCTGCTAGCGCCCCTTCTTGCCTTGAGTTGGTCAGTGGCTGCGTTGGCTGAGGTACGAACTAAAGTCATTGAATACAAAGACGGAAATACGGTGCTCGAAGGCTTTCTTGCCTACGATGATGACTTTGAGGGAAAGCGTCCTGGCGTTCTGGTGGTTCATGAATGGACAGGGCTAGGTTCTTATGTGAAAGAACGAGCCAAACAATTGGCAGAACTTGGCTATGTCGCTTTTGCTGCCGATATTTATGGTAAAGGTGTTCGACCGCAGAACCAGGAAGAAGCGGCGAAACAAGCGAGTATTTACCGCTCAGATCGGGAGTTGATGCGCGATCGCGCTCTGGCTGGATTAAATGTCCTCCAACAACACCAACTGACAGACTCTCAACGTCTGGCTGCCATTGGTTACTGTTTTGGCGGTGGTGTGGTACTCGAGCTAGCGCGGAGTGGTGCCCCTGTAGATGGTGTAGTCAGCTTCCACGGCAACCTCGATACTCCTAACCTCGCAGATGCAGAAAATATCAAAGGTCAGGTACTAGTTTTGCACGGTGCCGATGACCCCTTAGTGCCAGAAGAACAACTGCATAACTTCCAGCAGGAAATGCGGTTGGCTGATGTGGACTGGCAGTTAGTGATGTATGGCGGTGCGGTACACGGCTTTACTAACCCTGATGCGGGGAATGATCCATCTCAGGGAGTGGCTTATGATGCCGATGCTGATCGACGCTCTTGGGCGGCGATGAATCGGTTTTTTAATGAAATTTTTCAGCAGTAACGGTTGTCAGACTGACGCGGTAAATGGGCTGTGCAGGGGTTGGGTATGCCAAACCCCTACGGAAAACCAAAGCGATCGCTCATCAACAGCGTAACTTTTAGGGTGATTGAGTTTGAAGTCGGTTGTCTGGCAAACCGTTAGTTTTTGGCACTAAAATCTAGCGATGGTTTTGCCCTGCTGCTCTAGATATTCCTCCAGATGGGCGAAGCCACTTCTGGGAGACAAAAGCGACAACTGTATTAGGATCGCTGTTTATCCAGAAATGCGTAAGGCTCACTTAGGGAACTCGTGGAGGCGATCGCTATCTATATAAACTAACTTCACCGATGTAACCAGGAGTGTAGACAATTTATGCGCCAATATATCAGCCTGATGCCGTTGTTGTTACTGCTACCCAGTCTGCCTGTTTTTGCTCAGCCTCAAGCCTCATCTGAGCCAACAAAGCTGGTAGTTGACGCCAGTCAGTCTGAAGCACCGTCTACTCCAATTGAGGAGGTTGTGGCGGCTAAATTGATGAGTCCTTACCCAGACGGGAATTTTCGCCCCGAACAAATTCTCAGTCGGGCAGAGCTGGCTACGATTTTAGTCAAAGCGTTTAATTTAGAACAGCGCACGCCAACACAACAAACAGCGATCGCACTTCAAGATGTCCCTCCCTCTCACTGGGCTTATAAGGATATCCAGTTGGCTCTCAAAAATAACATCATGACTGGTTATCGCGAAGGGCGCTTTTTTCCCAACCAAAGGGTGTCACGGGCAGAAGCCTTCTCCATCTTTGCTCAAGCTTACGGTGTGTTTCAGTTCCCTGAAGATAGCGTCACTGAACTGCTATCGCGTTATCCCGATGCCGACCAAATTCCCGCCTGGGCAAGAAAATCTATCGTCACTGCACTGTATGAGGATTTTGTCAATATCGATCCAGCAACCAATCAAATTAACCCCTTAGAGCCAATGACTCGCGGGGACATGGCTTACGCTTTGAGCAAATATCTGGAACGGCAGCAAACAACCGCACCGATTGTCTGGGATGCCGTACCCGTTGTACCGGGCGAAGCAAGTAATTCAGCACCTAATTAGTAGTTCAGGACTTACGCAGACCAAAAGATCTTCCCAATCCCTTTCATACTTCATCCTTCATCCTTCAGACTTCCTTCCGCTCCTCCTAAAGTTGGTAGGCTAGTAGCAGTGTTAATGGTGCAGTTGTGGAAAATACCGAGTTACTGAATGTAATTGCCGGAGTGTTGGCAATAGGTATCTTTATTGGTGGCTTGCTAATGATGTTCACAACCTTTTGGACGACCAAGAAGAACAAATGAATGTGGCGATTATCGGTTGTGGCTATGTAGGGACAGCGATCGCCCGTTACTGGCATCAAGAGCAAGGTTTATTTGTTACCGCAACAACAACGACTCCTGAACGGGTATCGGAGTTGGAGGCGATCGCTCAACGCGTCATTGTTATAAAAGGCAACGATGCTGAAAAATTGCCGTCTGTTGTTGAGAATCAGGAGGTTATCCTGCTCAGCGTAGGAGCGGCTAATACCAATGTCTATAAAGAAACCTACCTAGACACCGCAAAGACCTTAGCGGAGGTATTGCAGCAGGCTCCTACTGTGCGACAACTCATTTATACAGGAAGCTATGGGGTTTATGGCGATCGCGGCGGCGAAACTGTAGATGAAGACTCACCTATAGCACCTGCAAGCCCTACTGGTGAGATTTTGGCGCAAACTGAGCAGGTGTTGTTAGGGTGTGCAAGTGACAGGCTCAAGGTTTGTATTCTCCGTCTTGGAGGAATTTATGGTCCTAGGAGGGAGCTAGCCAAGATTTTTAGTCGCGTTGCGGGGACAACGATAGCAGGAGATGGTTCTGATGCGACAAACTGGATTCACTTGGACGATATTGTCTCAGCAATAGACTTTGCTCGCACTCAGCAGTTGCAGGGAATCTACAACCTGGTGAACGAGGTGTCGCTGACGCGCCGAGAGTTATTGGATCAGGTGTGCGATCGCCACAATCTCCCCCAAGTCTCCTGGAATCCTGCGGAACAACAACTCCGCCCCTACAACGCCCGTGTATCTCCGCAAAAGATAAAAGCAGCAGGCTATAAGTTTATCCACCCGCAGATTACAGAATAAAATCCTCTGCTTTAATAACCCCACAAAAAAGCGCCCCCCAAAGGAGAGCGCTTCTTTATTTGAGAGCTAAGAGCTAAATCTTAACCCTGGATAGCGGGAGCTGTTAAAGCCACGGGAGTCGCCTCACCACTAGCCAAGTCTAGAGGGAAGTTGTGAGCATTACGCTCGTGCATCACTTCCATACCCAAGTTGGCGCGGTTCAACACATCCGCCCAGGTGCCAATTGCCCGACCTTGAGAGT
>JAHHHJ010000001.1 GCA_019359445.1 Kastovskya adunca ATA6-11-RM4
GACCATTGTTTCAGGTATTGGTTTTTCCACATTTTCTGACCTGATTTTTTCGGCGTTACACTAAACCTATTTTCCCTCCTCCACTTTTGCCCTTCTCTCTTTTGTAAAAAACCTACACCTGTGAGGCAGGGGAGCGGGGGAGCGGGGGAGCAGAGGATAACTACACTCACCCTTCATACTTCACCCTTCATACTTCACCCTTCATACTTCACCCTTCATACTTCACCCTTCATACTTCACCCTTCATACTTCACCCTTCATACTTCACCCTTCATACTTCACCCTTCACACTTTCTCCCCCACTCAGCACTCAGGACTCAGGACTCAGGACTCACAGACTTACAGACTCCCTTCGCCAATCTGCTGAAATTCCCTTTCTAGCCGTAAAATGCTAAACAAAGGCATTGGGACGCTGAATTAAGGGCAGTAACTATGGCAGACAAAATTAAAAAAGGCGCGCTCGTGCGTGCGATCAAAGAAAAGCTAGAAAACAGTGTAGAAGCGAAAGCCAGCGATTCACGGTTTCCCTCTTATCTGTTTGAAACTAAGGGTGAAGTTGTGGACATGAGGGGGGACTACGCTTTAGTTAAATTTGGTCAAGTGCCCACTCCGAACATTTGGCTACACGCCGAGCAGTTAGAAACAGTGTAGGGAGCGGCTGAAGCTACTCCTACTCAGATCTTGCACTAGCCCCCTGATCCCTCTGTTCCGGGGAACTGGAATTAAAAGCTGGCTTCCCTCATAAATCAGGAGGGAGAAGAAGGGGGTGAATGATGATTGAGAACATCAGGTGCAAGATGTGAGCCTACAGAGAAGTTAGTTAAATTACGCGATCGCTCCCCTGTTATGGCATCTTCCCCTAATTCCCCTTTTCCCTGTCACGAGCACCGTGTCTCCATTATTGGTGGTGGCAAGGTGGGTAGCACCCTTGCCCAGCGGGTTGCTGAGAAGAATTTGGCAGATGTGGTGCTGCTGGATGTGGTGGAGGGGATGCCTCAGGGGATTGCTCTAGATTTGTTAGAGGCAAGGGGAGTTGAGCGTCACGATAGCCAGATTATTGGCACGAATGACTATGCAGATACGGCGGGTTCGGATGTCGTCGTCATTACCGCAGGCATTCCCCGCAAACCGGGTATGAGTAGAGACGAGCTGCTGAAGATTAATGCCAAGATTGTTTTTGAAGCGGCAAAAAAAGCGATCGCTCATTCCCCTGATGCTCTGTTGATTGTCGTTACTAACCCACTGGATGTTGTAACGTACCTGGCATGGCAGGCAAGCAACCTTTCCCCCCGCCGCGTTATGGGGATGGCAGGGATTCTCGATTCTGCCCGTTTTCAAACATTCATCGCCATGGAATTAGGCGTTTCCACAGCGGATGTCCAGGCGTTGGTACTGGGAGGACATGGGGACTTGATGGTGCCCTTGCCGCGTTACTCTACGGTTGGCGGCATTCCCATTACAGAGTTGATGGATGCAGCAACCATCGAACGCTTGATAGAACGCACTCGCAATGGTGGTGCGGAAATTGTGGAACTAATGCGTACAGGCGGCGCTTACTATGCCCCCGCATCGTCTGCCTGCTTGATGGTAGAGGCAATTTTACACAATCAGTCGCGGCAAGTCCCCGTGGCTGCCTACCTTCAAGGCGAATATGGTTTAGAGGATATTTTCATCGGTGTTCCCTGCCGTGTAGGATGTCGGGGAGTTGAACAGGTGTTGGAACTCAATCTCACCGATGCCGAACGCTCAGCTTTACAGAAATCTGCTGAATCCGTGCGCCAAAGTGTCCAACAGGCAACAGCGCTGCTGGGTAACAATTAAATTGATCGCATAGGTACTACTTAGAAAGGCGATCGCCTCCTCTCTTAGACGCTGATTACTAAGTTTGTTTTACTGGAATACTTACTAAAACCAAAGCAGTGATGGATGTAAAACAGGCTGTAGATCTAGCGCTCAACTTTTTGGGGGGTTTGGCAGGATTTGGCTTTAATGAACCACAGAGGGCGCAGAGAACTCAGAGGAAGAGGGGAAGAGAGAGGGAAGAGAGATTCTCTGGAGGTTTGGCTGAGGCGATCGCTAAGTTTTAGTGATTTGATTAGGTCAGTTTGAGGATGGCAGTTCCCCGCAGTAATTTCGCCATCGCGGCACCTGTGACAACGCTGACAATTAACCACGTCATCGCTAAACCGACTAACTCGCTCAGGAAAAGGTGGGTAATTTGTCGCCAAATGCCGCCAAGTATCCAGCCATACGCTAGTCCAGTACTCCATCCCAAGCTGTTGAACGCGGGATTGGCAGGGCAATTAGGAAGGTACTAAGCAAGCAGATAAGCAAAGCGACGCTAAGAACGCCAAGAGAAGAGAGATATAGAGAGCGTTTCCATGAATTTTTGAGGATTTTGGGCAACAGGCTTGAAGCGCTCAACTTTAGGCAGGCGATCGCAAAATTTATAACAATACGTCATCAACAGGATTATTAGCGATCGATCGCTTCCCTTCTTTGCCAAGATAGGCGATCGCCTCCTCCCCTTACCTCAACCGTCCTGAGCGCAAAATACTAATGATCAACCACAGCCCTAGGAAACTCGCCACCCCAAACAAAATCGTACTCAAAATAGACAACTGACTAGTTTGGGCATTGGAGGAGATAATTGCCGCACCCATAATTAACGAACCGACCAAAATACTAAAAGATAGGCGGTTTGCAGAATCATCGACACTGCGGCGCAAAGGGTCTAACTCCCGGATAGTCAGATTCCATTTCAACGTTTCTGACGTCACTCGGTCTAAAAGCAACTCCAATTGACGCGGTGATTGCAAGGAGAGGCTTTTGATATCCAGAGCAGTTCTCAAAAACGTTTGTAATGGGTTAGCACCCAGTAGCTGACGCTGAAATAAATCATTCATCAGCGGCTTAATTTCGTCTAGCAGGTTAACTTCTGGATCAAAAGTACGAGCGACACCTTCCAAATTTGCCAAGGTCTTTGCATACAAACCCATATTGCTGGGCAAACGAATTTTGTTGTTACGAGAAACTTGTAGAATCTCATAAAACACTTGGCTGAAGTTAATTTGGGAGAGGTTGAGGCTATAGTACTTCCGCAACATGCGGTCATAGTCATTTTCCAGACGCACCAAACTGATAGGTTGACCCGCCTCAGACAGTTGCAGAGTTAACTGAGCGCACCGTTGGGCATCTAAATCGACGATCGCCAACAACATCTCAGTTAAAATCTGCTGGGTACGCGGGTCTAAAGTCCCCATCATGCCACAGTCTAAAAGGGCAAGACGACCATCGTGCAGATAAAAGATATTGCCAGGATGAGGGTCAGCGTGGAAAAACCCTTCAATATAAATCTGCTGAAAGAAGGCGCGAAATAACAGCGTCGTGATTTCACTGCGCTGGGTGCTAATATCCTTGTCGTCCCGCATGGGGGGTAACGTCCCCAACAAAATTGGCACCCCATCTAGCCACTCCATCACCATCAGCTTTTCGGAGGTCAAATCCCAGTAAATCATGGGAACGACTAGCTTTGTCGGGTCGAACCAACGGCTGGTGGATAAATTGCGTCGGAGTCGATCGGTATAGGAAGCTTCTTGAGTGAAATCTAGCTCGGCTTCCAGCGCCGTTGCAAACTCGTCGGCTAAAGCGACAACGTCGTAGTCTTGCCCAAAGTCAGTGCGAGACGCTAACTCTGCTAAAGCTTTAACTAAAGAAATATCCTGAGCAACAACCGTCTCAATCCCCGGACGCTGTACCTTAATTGCCACCTCCTGACCATTTTTCAAAGTTGCCCGATGGGTTTGGGCAATTGAACCCGCTGCAACAGCTTGAGGCTCGATGTAGGCAAAGGCTTCCTCTAGGGGCACTTTTAACTGTTGGCGAATTAATACTTCTACCTCACTCCACTCCACAGGTGGCACATTGGCTTGCAAGTCCGTTAAAGACTCAACATACTCCTGGGGCAATAGGTCAGGACGCGTACTCAAAAGCTGCCCCAGCTTGACATAGACCGGGCCCAATTCCACTAAAATGTTTCGCAGGACGGTGGGAGGAGGCAGTTGCGGTTTATCCGTCTTGCTGCCTGTCAGAAGTCCGCGCATGTAGTCCCAGCCGTGGCGGAAGACGACTTCAAGAATTTCGCGTTGTCGGGAACTGGTTCGAGTTAAAGAAAGCATGGTTGGGGGCGCTTAGGCTTAGGCTAGGGACTAGGAGATTCAGTCAGTCGCACTGCCAACCTAGTCCCTAGTACTTCTGTAAATTGTTGTAACGCTCTTCGAGGGTAAGTGCCAATGCACCTAGGGAAGGAAATTACAGCAATTTCTCAAGTTTGGGGTCTGCTCTGAGTAACTCTAGTAACTTTTTAATGTCTTGGGTGCGGTCTTTGTTGACAATTAATGTGACGTTGCGATCGCGCACCACCACCACATCATCTAACCCAATGGTGGCAATCACCTCCTCCCCATCCGCCGCATAAAAAATTCCTCCCTGGGTATCTAGCCCTACATGGGTTGCCAGTTCCACATTCTGAGCGTCCCCTTTCATCAGCCGCTCTAGCGCATTCCAGTCCCCCAGATCGTCCCAACCAAAGGCAGCGGGAAGGACATATGCCAATTGCGTTTTTTCCATCAACGCATAGTCAATACTCTTTTTAGGAAGGTGGGAATAAGCGGCGCTTCCTTGTTCTTCAAGCAAACTGATAATTTCCAAAGCGTGAGTGCGGAGTTCCTCCAGCACCACCCCAGCCCGGAAGACAAACATCCCACTGTTCCAGCTAAACCGACCCGTCGCCAGAAACTGCTCTGCTGTCTCTCGGTCAGGCTTTTCGGTAAACCGACTCACCCGATAAATCGGTAATGCCGCTTTTCCCCCAACCTCTGATGGTGTTGCGGTTCCTGTTTGCTCTCCTTGCTCAATGTACCCGTATCCCGTCGAAGCATAGCCGGGAGTAATTCCCAACGTCACAATTGATGCTGCCGACGCCGCGAGTTGTGCCGCCGCCGCGATCGTTTGTTGAAACGCCTCTTGGTCTTCAATCCAATGGTCGGCGGGAAAAAAGCCCACCACTGCATCATCTCCATATCTCCGGGCAATCTCCAACGTCCCCCAAGCCACTGCGGGTGCCGTGTCGCGTCCCTCCGGCTCCACCAACAAATTTTCCTCAGGAAGTTCAGGCAGTTGTTCTCTCACTCCCTGAGCCAAAAGCGCCGAGGTAATGACCCACAACTTCGACCACGAGCCTGAGAGGTCTAACAATCGCTCCGCAGTCGCCTGTAACAGGCTCTTACCACTGCCATCAAGGCTGAGAAACTGCTTCGGTCGGTCTTTACGGCTCAAGGGCCAAAAGCGTTCCCCTTTGCCACCAGCCAAAATTACGGGGATCAAAGATGTATCCATTCGGTGCAGCGCCCACTAAATTTTCTGCTATATCCTAAGCCATGCTTTATGAAGGGTGAAGGGTGAAGTATGAAGTATGAAGGGTGAAGTATGAAATAGGCGATTGGAGTAATGGCTAATCGTCGTCAATTTTTCTCTCCCCTGCTCCCCTGCTCCCCTGCTCCCCTGCTCCCCCGCTCCCCCGCTCCTCATGCCCATAACAGGGGACGAGCAATGAACCACTAGCCATCAGATCGGCATAAATAAAACCAACGACGGATGACTAAAAAACTATACTCCTGTCACAAGCATGAGATACAGATTGAGTACCTAACGTTATAATCCTGCATGGGATTTCAGAATATTTCAGTAGGACTTACGCAGAACCTTCCTTTTTAGGGAACTCCAACGGCTGAATTCCCTGAAAGTCTGTTAAGGGTACGTAAGTCTGATCTATGTGTTTGCAGGCTACGACTATTCGGTGAGGTGAGGGTGAAAAAAGGCATCAAGCATTCCCCAACTAGTTTTGGGCTTCAATCATCTGAGAGTGAGGCTAACTCTCAATCCGGTTTTGAGTCCAATAGTGTTAATGATGTCTTTACTGCGTCACCAACCCCAGTGGAGGAAAACGAGCCGCGTGGGGGTTCTGGTTTGACGCGATGGTTTTACTGGAGTGCGGCCTTTGCGCTGACGGCAGCAGTATCTGCGATGCTGGGAGCAACGTTGGCGTTGATTACACCGCTATCGCCTGTGATTGTCCCTCACTTAGGAGGGGGCGTTGAGGGAAAGCCTTGGCGTAAAAACTTTCAGTACCGTCTAGCACGACCCGTTCACATCCTGGTAATGGGGATCGATCGGGTTCTGGATACGCCAGAAAGTTCTCCAGATGTCTTTGCCGGACGCAGCGATACAATGTTGCTTCTGCGGCTCGATCCCAAAGACAATTCTGTCAACATGCTGTCGATTCCCCGAGATACTCAAGTGGAAATTCCGGGGTACGGCGTGACCAAAATCAATCAGGCAAATGAAGAAGGGGGGCCAGAACTTGCTGCACGGGTAACAAGTCGTACCCTGAATAATGTTCCGGTTGACCGCTATGTGCGAGTAACAACGGATGCCTTTCGCGAGCTGGTGGACTTGGTGGGGGGCGTTGAGGTGTATGTACCTCAGCAGATGCAGTATGAAGATGCCACCCAGCATCTAAAAATTGACCTAGAACCAGGTTGGCAGACTTTAACTGGCGACCAAGCGGAGCAATTTGCTCGTTTTCGCAGTGATAATAAGGGTGATATTGGTCGGGTGCAACGGCAGCAAGTGCTTTTAAAGGCGTTGCGACAGCGGATTCAAAGTCCAGCAGTCCTCCCCCGTTTGCCAGAGGCAGTGCGGGTGATGCAGCAGTATATTGACACCAACTTGAGCTTAGAAGAGATGCTAGCGTTGGTGAGCTTTAGCTTAGAGCTGGATCAAGATGACTTTCATATGGTGCTTTTACCGGGACGATTTAGTCAGCCGGATGAGTTTGTAGCCAGCTATTGGCTGATGAACTCCCAGGGACGCGATCGCATTATGCGTCAATATTTCCAGCAAGACATCCAACAAAACTCGCTCTATGCCAGTCCGGTACGCGGTCGCCTGCGTGTTGCTGTCCAAAATGCCACCGGAGAGACGGGTGTAGGCGATCGCGTCGCCCGGTATCTACGGGAGAAAGGCTTGGAAAATGTCTATGTGATTGAAAATTGGTCTGATTCCCGCGCTGAAACTGAAATTATTGCCCAACAGGGTGACTTGGAAACTGCCGCCACTGTGAAAAGACTTTTGGGACTGGGTAAAGTTGAGGCATCTTCTACTGGGGATTTAGATTCTGACCTGACAATTCGCGTGGGAGAAGATTGGTTAGAGAAAGAGTTTTAACCGCTGTTGTCAAAGCGTACATCTACACCTGTTTAGAAAGGAGTTAGAGATGCAATTGTTGAAGACAAAAACCATCAAAAACTTTGTTCTACGCTTGCTAAGACTGGCTTTAGCGCTGGTCTTAGCTTGGCTCTGGGTGCTGCTGGGGGCTACCCCTGCCTTCGCCCAGGCAAAAAGCGTTAACTATAGTAATACGGAACTACAAAACCGCGACTTTTCTCGTATGGATTTAGCGGGGGCGCTGTTTGCCGCAGCGGATATGCGAGGCGCTGACTTCCAGGCGTCTGACCTGAGTAACTCGATTTTTTCTCAAGGCGTATTGCTGGGGGCTAATTTGTCAGGAGCCAACCTGACAGGGGCGATGCTCGACCAAGCCACCCTGGATGAAGCGGACTTAAGCAACGCCAACTTTACTGAGGCAACAATGGTACGGACTCGCTTTTTTGATGCCGACATTACCGGAGCGGATTTTACCGATGCCATTATCGACCGCTATCAAGTCTCCTTAATGTGCGATCGCGCTAGTGGTGTTAACCCAGTCACTGGAGTTGCCACGCGGGACAGCCTAGGCTGCCGATGACTTGATAGATGCCAGCTTGGCGATCGGTTCCCAAGCCAAGACATCTTGCAGCAATGCCTGATAGCCGCTGACGTTGGGGTGTAGCCCATCGGCACTGAGGCGATCGCGTCGCCACTGAGTCCCCCTCGCCATCCACAGATCGAAGATATCGAGATAAGGAATCTGACGTTTTTCACAAGCAAGGCGTGTTGCTTCTTTGTAGCGGTACTGTTCGCCGTGATTGTAATAAAAACTACCTAAAAACGGCATTTTTTCCTCATCCACAGGCACCATGCCGACAAATAGCACCGAACAAAGTTGCTGGGATTGGTCTAATAAGGTTGCCATTTCCCGGTTGAACAAATCAAAATCAGTATATTGACGCCCGTTGACATGTCCTAGACGTGCAGAATCATTGACGCCAACTGACAAAATCATTGCCTCCGGAACGCGATTTCTCAGTTCTCCTCGGTGGCAAAACTCCTGCTCTAGACGGGCTTGCACTTGTTGCACACCGTCGCCCCGCACGCCCAGATTGTAAAGCACATGACCCGGTGGCGACATCCACCTCAGTCGCAGTTGCTCTACCCAGCCGCCACCAACTGGGTCGCCAAAGCCATAGACGAGACTATCTCCCAGGGCAACTAGCTTTAAGGGATGACTAGAAAATTGCTTAGACAACTGAGACCTTGGATTAGCAAGGGTTTGCATAACGTACTGTGACACCTTGATGACTACTTAAACTCAACACACCGAAAATAATCTCAATAATAGTAAACGATTCTTTGCAATCTGGGCGATATCTTTTTGGGTAGAGGGGACTATTCCGGCTGCCTGAAGATTTGGGGAGTCCTGCTAAACTAAAGGTTGCAACGACGCGCTGTCATCAGGCGTATTTTTTGATTTTTAGTGAAGGAAAATTCCTTATGCTGCACAAGCGTTACCAATTTGATTCGAGCGAGGTTCTGTACCGTGCAGAGGAGCTAGTCAGTGCCGCCTCCAATCGCTACCGGATTACGGTACAAGTGGCAAACCGTGCCAAGCGCCGTCGGTATGAGGATTTTGAAACTATGGATGACCCTTTAATGAAGCCTGTGCTACGGGCAATTATTGAAATGTCTGATGAGCTGACACAGCCAGAAATTATTGGTGATTAGTGAGTAGTCGGGTAGCTCTAGCCGTAATCCTCTCAACCAAGTCGGCTGGCGTTGCTCTTTACCGGAGCAAGCTTCTCAAAAGTCCTGAGTGCTGAGTTGGTAAGTAACAATAGACGTTCATCTTAGGTAGTTGACGCTGAGGCGATCGCTAACTAGGAAGTCTTCCCTCTCTTGCCGAACTCTGAACTTAGGACTATTTTTAAAGGTCAGTGGGTGCTTTATAACTCAATTTTTAATCGCACTTACATTTAAATCTGGAAATATGCAGCTTACTCTTAAACTTCCTAAGCAACTTAGCCGTTTTGTGATTGCCACTTTAATTGGGACTTGCCTGTTCCTTTTGGGAACAGGGATTAAAGATTCTGGGATCTGGAATGGTATCGGTTCGCAACCTGCGGCGGCTCAATTTTTTCAAGCCGATGCTTGGCGACAAGTTTATGAAAAATTGCCCGATTTCCCCTTAGAGAACCAATACGTCAGTAGCAAGACGGGCGAGGTCAATTCCGAGAATACCCTGGCAAGTCGTTTAATTCGTTACCACGTCTTTACCAAAAGCCGCACCCCCAACTACCGTCTTGATTGGAAGCTGACCCTGGCTGACTATCTGGGGGCTCACGAATACCTAGTGGCGTCCCAGTATCCCGGTAATGACAATTTACGAGAAAATCCCATGGAAGGCGATCGCGCTGCCATTGAAAGCCTAAATCGCACTCAACGGAATGCCTTAGTCAATGTTTTGGTGAGCATCTTCAATCCTGACACCACCCCCCAAACCGCACCATCTCCTCAAAGTGCGCCCCCCTCAACAACAGCACCCGCCTCTAGAAGAAACAGTCCCCTACCTCTCCCCCAACCGGGAGATGCTCAGTTGTTGCGACCCTAGCCGGGGTTAGGAATAGCATGGAGCGACTTGTAAAAAGCGGAACAGGCTGGCGTTTGGGATGGAACCCGGAAGCCGTCGAGTATCAAGGATTAGTTGGCGGCGAAACTTGGGCTGTTGAGCTGACAGAAGCGGAATTAAACGACTTTTGCCGCTTGCTGGCGCAACTCGTGCAAGCAATGGATCAAATAGCAGAAGAATTGATGGATGAGGAGAAAATCTCTTGTGAAGCCGAAAGCAATTTAATCTGGCTAGAAGTAGAAGGGTATGCCGATGCCTACACCCTGCGCTTTATCCTCAACTCAGGACGTTGCTGTGAGGGGAGCTGGTCAGCCGCCGCTGTACCAGAACTAGTACAAGCGGCTCAAACTCTGAAAGTATTTTAAATTGTGGGAAATCAGTTGAAAATTTGTGCTATGATTAATAAATGTGCCGGGGCGTAGCGCAGCTTGGTAGCGCACCACTTTGGGGTAGTGGGGGTCGTGGGTTCAAATCCCGCCGCTCCGATTGAAATGAAAAACTAAAAACCCTTTCTGAGAATAAAGAAACAGCAATTCACCTTAGAGCAAGCAAAATCTCTAAAGTGAATGTTTTTTTGTAGGGTAGGTTGCCGTACAAGTGACGCGCTCGCATAGCACTCCTGCCTGATTACAATTTTAAGTAAGGTAAAGAAGTACATAACAATCGGAGTCAGAGCAAATGGTACTGTTCGGATTTGGTAAAAAGAAAACAATGCCTACCGCTGAAGAGGCTCTGCCAGGGCGAGATCAGCCGATGCCAGTTCCTTCCCGTCACCAGGTCAACGGTAATCCACTCCAGCCCCCTTATCCCGAAGGAATGGAGACTGCCATGTTTGGTATGGGGTGCTTCTGGGGAGCTGAACGCAAATTTTGGGAGCAAAAGGGTGTATTTACAACGGCTGTGGGTTACGCGGGCGGCTTTACACCCAACCCTACCTATCAAGAAGTTTGTACAGGTATGACGGCTCACAATGAAGTCGTGCTCGTGGTGTTTGACCCGAAAGTCGTGAGTTATGAAACCCTATTAAAAGTCTTTTGGGAAAGCCACAATCCCACCCAAGGGATGCGCCAAGGTAACGACACGGGTAGCCAGTACCGTTCCGGAATTTACCTGTATTCTCAAGAGCAGAAAAAGCTAGCGGAAGCCTCGCGAGACGCTTATCAGCAAGCTCTGAGCCAGGGTGGTTATGGAGAGATCACCACAGAGATTATCGATGCTCCTGAGTTCTACTATGCAGAAGCCTACCATCAGCAATACCTGGATAAAAATAAGGGTGGGTATTGTGGTCTAGGCGGGACGAATATTGCCTGTCCTGTAGGGCTAACCGCAGCTAGCGATACTCTATAGCCGTTTTAGCGAAGGCCTTTCAGGGGCGGCTATAGGAACAAAGCCTGCCGACGTGGACTCCAAAAACTCCGGGATTTTAGAGTTGGCGTCGGCAGATCGGCTACGTTTTGGGAAGCTGCCTTTTTGGGTGTCTGTCAGTGACGGCGGCAAGAGATGACTCTAATCTGCCCTGATCCCTCATCTCTTCTGCAATGGCACCCAACGTCTTAATTGTTACAGAATAGAGGTAGTTCTTCTAATCTTGCTGCCTGTTTTTATGCCGACTCTCCTGGCTGATGCCAAAGATCTCCTTTCTGACTTGATTGCCCGTTATCGCTATGAAGTTGATTACCTGGCAATTCGCCTCGAAAATTCAGAGGGAACGAGTATTTTTTTGCGCGGTGACAAAGTCGAAACCCTCAGTGAGGGGTTGTCAATTGGGGGGCAAGTCCGGGCTTGCTACAAAGGCGGTTGGGGATTTGCCAGTTTTAATCAACTTTCGACGTTAGCAGAGCGAGTCGAAGAAGCGATCGCGGCGGCGAAAATTGTCGGTGATGAGGAAACGATTCTCGCCCCGATTGAGGTGGTGCAGGATGTTTGCCAGTTGCCCCTTACCGGAACAGATCCTCGGAAGATTCCCCTGGCACAGAAGAAGGAATTGTGCGATCGCTACAATCAAATTCTCAAAAGCTATAGCGATCGTATCAGCACCACCTCTGTCCGTTATAGCGACAGCACCCAACGCATCATCATCGCCACATCAGAAGGAGCGCTGATTGAGCAATCCTGGGTAGATATAGAAATGCGCTTTGCTGCAACAGCTCGTAATGGCGAGATTGTGCAAACAGGTAGAGAAACCGTCGGCTCTCGCAAAGCTTACGAAGACTTGACGAATTTGGACGAACAGGTAAAGAGTGCCGCTCAACGTGCCGTTGATGCCCTCTCCTTGCCCCCCGTCAAGGGCGGAGTTTACACCGTCGTCATCGACCCCATCCTCACGGGTTTATTCGTCCACGAAGCCTTTGGGCATCTCTCCGAAGCTGATATGGCTTACGAAAACCCAGACATATTAGAAGTGATGAGCATGGGGCGTCGGTTTGGTTCCGAAGAGTTACAAATTTTTGACGGTGCCGCACCCCAAGGACATCGCGGTAGTTACTTTTACGACGATGAAGGTACGCCAGCCACCACCACTCAACTGATCAAAGATGGTGTCTTAGTAGGACGCCTCCACTCCCGCGAAACCGCTGGCAAATTAGGCGAAACCGCCACAGGTAACGCCCGCTGCCTCAACTACCACTATCCGCCCATCGTACGGATGACCAACACCTGGATTGAGCGAGGAAAAACGCCCGTTGCCGATTTATTCCAAGGGATTAAAGAAGGGGTTTATGCCCGGAACTGGTTAGGGGGGATGACGAATGGTGAGATGTTTACCTTTAGTGCTGGGGAAGCTTGGATGATTCGCGATGGCAAAATTGCCGAACCTGTGAGGGATGTCACCCTCTCCGGCAACGTCTTTAAGACCCTGGCTGATATTGAAGCCATCGGTGATGACTTCTACTGGGATGAGTCCGGCGGCTGTGGCAAAGCTGGACAAGGCGGCTTACCCGTCGGTTGTGGCGGCCCCAGTTTGCGAATTCGCAACGTTGTTGTCGGTGGCGAAGCGGCGGAGTAGGAAAGTCATCCTAATGCTGTTCGGATAAAGCCAACTTAACTTCTCCTTCCCACCTTTCCCTAGCCCTGCCCTACAGAGGGGAGGGAAGTGGAATAAATGTTTTTTACGGGGAAGGGGGATTTTCGTTCCAGCAACATCATCTTTTCCTATCCCTGGGACAAATGACAGTGCAAACGTCCCCAAGGGAAACAATTTTCTAAGCGACTCATCCCAACAACTCCTCTAACACATCCAAATCTGCCCCAATCTCATCCTCTAGGATTCATCACCCGCTCACTCGTCAAATCCAAATTCGGTAGCATCGGCGAGATAATCCGCTCATTCCCCTGAAAAACCCGCTCCTCATACAATCCTTCCACCCACTCCAGCACCGTAACCCGCCCTTCAATCGGGTCAACAATCCAATACTCCGCAATTCCCCGCGCCGCATACTCAGACCGCTTGTAGCGATAATCTCGGTCTATGTTTTCCTTCCCCGGTGACACTACCTCAACCACCAACTGAGGCGGCGGCATATCAATCATTACCGTAGACCGACTTGCCCCCTCTAATGCCGTTGCCAGTTCCTCAGAAAGCACCATCAAATCCGGTAAGCGCGTCGTTGCCCGCGAACCCATCACCACAATTTCTGTCCCAATTCTCAATCGATAGGAGGGAATTCCCTGTTGCGAAAAACAGACTAGTAAGAACATGGCAATGCGCTGATTTAAATCGCTTTCTGGCGGCATAACTACCAACTCCCCCTTGACCAAACAGGTGCGAGTATCCGTCCCATCGTCATAGTTAAGGTACTCCTCAAGCGTCATTTTCTGGAATGCAATAGTTACCATCTTCTTCCACCGCTTCTGCAAATCTAGGATGTTGTTCTCAGCCACAGGTTGCCGCTTATTATCCAGCAATAACCCATCCGCCTCCTTGTCATAAAACCAGACGTAAGACGGATGGGCTTTCCGGCTCATCACACAAGGTTTTGCTGCCTTTGAGAATGGACATTAAACAACTTCTAGCTCATATCCTACTGAAGAGAAACCTGGTTTGCTATGTTTTTAACCTCTTCAACAGGCAGATCGCTAGCTACGTTGATAATAATGAGGTTGCCTCCACAAGAACAGCGGCATGGTGGCGAATATGGTCTTCCATAAAAGTGGCGATGAAGTAATAGCTGTGGTTGTACCCTTCTTGAAAGCGCAACGTTAGGGGTTGTCCGGCTTTTTTACACGCCTCCTCAAATACCTCAGGGAGCAATTGCTGCTTCTCTAGAAAGGGGTCGGCGGTGCCTTGGTCGATGAGGATGGGACGGTTGTAATTAGCAGTCAGTACTAGTTCGCTGGCATCGTAGGTACGCCATTGTTCTTTATCCGTACCCAGATAATTGGTAAATGCCTTCTGTCCCCAAGGACAGCGCATCGGGGCTGCAATGGGTGCAAGTGCAGAGACAGACTGATATTGCTCAGGGTTTCTCAAGGCGCAGACTAACGCCCCATGACCGCCCATAGAATGACCAAAAATCCCCTGTCTTCCGGATTGCACGGGGAAATGTTCGGCAATCAGAGCTGGTAGTTCCTGAACAACATAGCTATACATGCCGTAATGAGATGCCCACGGCTCCACCGTCGCATCAACATAAAAACCAGCCCCCGTGCCAAAGTCCCAATCTGCATCTTCTCCCGTAATCCCTGCATCGCGAGGACTGGTATCGGGTACAACCAGCATCAAGCCATACTTAGCCGCAAACTCCTGTGCGCCTGCCTTTGCCATGAAATTTTCTTCAGTGCAGGTTAAACCAGAGAGAAAATACAGCACGGGAACGGCTTGGGATTGTGCTTGCGGCGGCTGATAAACGGCGAATTTCATCTTGCCGTTACAGGTATCAGAGTCATGGCTGTAA
Organism: Kastovskya adunca ATA6-11-RM4; assembly: GCA_019359445.1. Classification (GTDB taxonomy): domain Bacteria; phylum Cyanobacteriota; class Cyanobacteriia; order Cyanobacteriales; family Coleofasciculaceae; genus Kastovskya; species Kastovskya adunca. The sequence continues at coordinate 14,797 of JAHHHJ010000001.1, forward strand.
AAGCCGACTGTACCGCCGAAACTGCGATTTTCTGAGATCAGGTTGAGGGATGCAGACATAAGCTTGATTCTTGGCAGTTGGCGTCGAGCGGTAATGATATCAAATTGTGCAAAATTGCGATCGCCCTTAAAAAAGGATTAGCTCTAATTGACCTATTTAGAACGTCACCACACTACGAATTGACTCACCTTTGTGCATCAAATCAAAGGCATCGTTAACCTTCTCCAAAGGCATGACGTGGGTAATCAAGTCATCAATATTGATCTTCCCTTCCATATACCAGTCAACGATTTTCGGTACATCAGTGCGTCCTCTGGCACCCCCGAAAGCGCTTCCCTTCCAAACGCGTCCGGTAACCAGTTGAAAGGGGCGAGTGCTAATTTCCTGTCCCGCCCCAGCAACGCCGATAATCACACTGACGCCCCAGCCTTTATGGCAGCATTCCAACGCTTGGCGCATTACCTTCACATTACCGATGCACTCGAAGCTGTAGTCGGCACCGCCTTTGGTTAAGTCAACCAGGTAAGGAACTAAATCACCCTCGACTTCTTTGGGGTTCACAAAATCCGTCATGCCGAATTTTTCGGCTAGTTCTCGCTTGGCGGGGTTGATGTCAACGCCGACAATCTGAGTTGCCCCTACCATCCTTGCTCCCTGGATGACGTTTAAACCAATACCACCCAATCCAAAAACCACCACTCGCGAACCGGGTTCGACTTTAGCCGTATAAATAACAGCACCAATACCCGTTGTAACGCCGCAGCCGATGTAGCAAACCTTCTCAAAGGGGGCATCTTCTCGAATCTTGGCAACGGCGATTTCCGGCAGCACGGTGTAGTTAGCAAAGGTGGAGGTGCCCATGTAGTGATGGAGCTTTTTGCCATTCAAGGAGAAGCGACTGGTGCCATCGGGCATGAGTCCCCGTCCTTGAGTAGAGCGGATTGCTTGGCAGAGGTTGGTTTTCCGGCTCAAGCAATATTCGCACTGACGGCATTCGGGGGTGTAGAGGGGGATAATATGGTCGCCAGGTTTGACACTAGTAACCCCTTCACCGACTTCTACAACGACTCCCGCGCCTTCGTGTCCCAAAATTGCGGGAAATAGCCCTTCGGGATCGTCTCCTGAGAGGGTATAAGCGTCGGTGTGACAGATTCCCGTTGCTTTAATCTCAACCATCACCTCCCCCGCTTTTGGGCCTTCAAGCTGCACGGTTTCGATGCTGAGGGGTTTACCTGCTTCCCAGGCGACTGCTGCTCTAACTTCCACTTTGTTCCTACTTATATCCACCAACTCATCTCAGTGTACTAAGTTGTTAGGGAGGTTTAGGTGTGGGTAGAAGTATCCTTTGAGGGAGAACTCGCATGTGCAATACCTTTATTAAGGCTTCTGTTTCCTCAATTGCTAAGGTAGTTGCTCTACCTTTTAACTACTTTAGGATTAATTGCAAACCCTGGTTTTTTAATGTTTCTAATTTTTTAGGTGATTGAGTTAGAAAACGATGCAAAACCTACTTCTTCGGTGAGCCTGTTTGGGAATAATAGGCAGAAATTACGCCATCCTAATAGTAACTTTCGGTTCTATTATTGCAGTAGCAGGGAATTAAATCACTTCCTGCTATCTTGACTCTTACCAAGTTGATTAAAGAGGGATATTAAAGTCGATGAGCTTAAAAGATCGGATCTCCGAAGATATTAAAACGGCGATGAAGGCAAAAGATAAAACGCGCCTGGAAACCGTCCGGGGGATAAAAAAGGTTTTACTGGAAAAAGAAGTGAGCCTACGTCCCGAAGGGCAAACGAGCCTCACTGAAGTGCAGGAACTTGAGGTATTAGCCCAACAAGCGAAACAACGCCGGGAGTCTATCGAGCAATATCGCCAAGCCGGACGCGATGACTTGGCAGACCAGGAAGCGTTGGAGTTAGCAATTATCGAAACCTATTTGCCTAAGCAACTTTCTGATCAGGAAGTGGCGGCGATTGTTGATGAAATTATTGCCGAGGTCGGGGCGAGTTCTGCTAAAGATATGGGTAAGGTTATGGGCCCGGCGATGCAACGGTTGAAGGGTCGCGCTGAAGGTCAAAAGATCCAGGCAATGGTAAAAGCGAAGTTAAGTTAGGGAGGTAGGGCTGAGGAGAGCGATCGCTTTTTTTGTGCAAGATTAGCGGTTTCTATCCCAAAATGAGTGATTTGTCAAGCCGCTGGCAAGAGCCGTATAAAAAGTTGCAGATTCTTCTGAAAATTTTAGATAGGCTCACAAGCTTAGTAGTCGAAAAAATCAATCTATGAAACAACCGTTTTGGGCATTGACAAAAGGACATCAGCCGTTAGTTGCCGTAGCGCTTCACGATGGTCATCACGTACGCCCTGAGGTCGCTGAACTCCTCGCCATCGACAAAAATGACCGCAAGCGAGAAGAAGACCCCTTCACGGCTGCCTGGACAGATATAGCCCAGACGCGGTTAGTGGTATTGCGATCGCGTTTTGAAGTTGATTTGAATCGACCCAGGAAAAAAGCAATTTACCTCAAACCAGAAGACGCCTGGGGATTGGATATTTGGCGCGAGGTTCCCTCCCCAGAAATCCTGGAGCAGTCTTTAGCGGAATATGACCGCTTCTATGCCGTTGTGGAGGAAATCTGCACGCACCTAGAGCAACGCTATGGACGCTTTGTAATCTTCGACCTCCACACCTACAATCACTACCGCAATGGGCAACATGCGCCTCCAGCAGAACAGTGGCTCAACCCTGAAATTAACCTCGGTACAGGTTCCCTGAATCGGCAATATTGGCAACCTGTAGTTGAGCGCTTTTTGGGAGACTTGCGCCGCTTTGACTTTTTCGGTCGGCAATTGGATGTCCGGGAAAATGTCAAGTTCGTGGGCGGGCATTTTGCCCGTTGGGTTCACTCACACTTTCCCCAATCCGCCTGTGTATTATCAATTGAGGTGAAGAAGTTTTTTATGGATGAATGGTCGCACCAGCCAGACTTGCAGCAAATGGCAGCCATTCACCAAGCGTTACGCTCTACTATACCGGGAGTGTTGGAAGAATTGCAGCAGTTATCTAGGGAGTCAGCTGAGAATTACCAGACTATGGCTGTTGATTAATTTGCTCAATTTGTTTTGTAAAGTGACTTTCCTCATACTGCAGCGATCGCGCCAGTTCTAACCCTTCTTGGAAGGCTGTTAAGGCTTGAGGATAGTTCTGTTGCTGGAGATGAATTTGCCCCATTTTGTCATAAGTATTCATCAAGCCGTAGTAGTCGTAAGACCGTTGTTCTATCTGCAACAGCACTTCATAGATTTGTAAGGCAAACTCTGGTTGCTCGTATTGCTGATAGAGTGCGCCTAGTTTTTGCAATGCCTCAGTTGCATCCCCAAACTGCTGATTGGCGACGGCTAAGGTGTAAGCTTGCTGATAGTTTTGGCTAGCCTGTTCGGGCTGATTGAGGGCGTGGTAGTCAGAGGCGATCGCTATCAGCAATGCCGGAAACTGCGGATTGTTTGGCACCGCCTGATAACTCTCAACCAAACGTAGCTTTACCTTCAACGCATTTTCTGGTTCTTTTGCCTTGTCGTAAATGTAGGATAGCTGTTTGAGATACTCAACTTGATCGACGACATCAGACTGATCTTGAGAGATTTTCAGCAACTCCTCATAAGTAGCCGCCGCTTTTGGGTAGTCGAAATACGCCATCTGCAATTGCCCCATAGTTTTCAGGGTCGATTCTTTCGCCGCGACATCATTGCTTTGCCGCGCCTGGGCGAGAATTTGCTCGTAAATCGTCAACGCTTGTTGAGGTGATCGCACTTGCTCGTAAGCTTTGCCCAAGGCTTCCCGAAGTTCTTCTTTATTAGTACTAAGTGCTGAGTCCTTAGTTATCAGTTGTGAAGTCTGAGGGCGACGGGAAGAAGAGGAAGAGGGTTTTTCTAGCTCTTGCTGAATCGCTTCTAAGCGCTTGGTAATCACTTGCACTTGAGTTTTTTGATTTCCCTCCCAAGCCACTTCTCCCACTCGTCCCAAAGCTCTCACCTCTTCTAGAGTGCCGAGAGTCCGCCGCAACCTCAGTTCCCGGTTCCAGATATCAAAAGCCTGGGCGGCATTGCCAGCTTGGTATTGGGCAGTTGCCTGAGCATTTAGCTGATCTAGCTCTTCCTTAAATCTCAGCAGTTCCAATGGACTCAACGGACGCTCTACCGATGACTCAGGTAACAGCAGATCAGGGGTGGTTATTTCCAGAGGATTTGGTGTCTTTTCTTGTGACCAAGCAGGCGCAGCCACCCCCAGCACCACCACCAGCGCCGAAACTCCCGCCGTTAACATTTTGAGCTGATAATTAGGCATACATTTCCCCCATCCCACTCTCTAAACTTTACCGATAACAACTAATTTTTAACGATGGGCAATTAAGCAGACTTGCTCCCACCTAACTTGATCGTCCCAGTTCTACCTGTGGTTGTAGCCTCTCTTGCCTCGCTGACTGGTACAGTGATGCCAGAGTTTCCGCCTTGAGAGTAATTTTGGCAAGCATGTGGGTGAATGAGAATAAATTTAAGCTAAGGTCTTGGCTATTAGTAGGCGTGTTTGCCTGCTTGAGCCTGTTTACAACCTCCTGTGGCATCCAGCCAGGAGTGGCACAAGACCGACTTTTTCTAGACTTATCACTGGACTATTTAGGTGAGTACCAACTGCCGAAGCTGACGTTTAAAGATACACCCGTAGGTGGGATCTCGGCATTGACTTACGACCGAAGTCGCGATCGCCTCTATGCCCTCTCGGATGACCGCAGTGAACGTGCTCCCGCCCGATTTTATACAATCCAACTCACAACCGCTGGCAACGAGGCTGGAGAAATCGCACCGGAGGACGTTATCGTTGAGGACGTAACCTTTCTCAAAGATGAGAACGGCGAGACTTACGCTAAAGGGAGTCTCGATCCAGAAGGTATTGCCCTCTCTCCCAAAGAGAGCGTGTTTATCTCCAGTGAAGGTATCCCTAGTCAAGGGATTTCTCCCTTCATTCAAGAATTTGACCTAAAAACCGGACAACAGCTACAAAGCTTGCCGATTCCAGAACGCTTCCTCCCTGGAGATGAACAGGGCGTGCAGGAAAATTTAGGCTTTGAGTCCCTAACCCTCGACCCTACGGGTTTAGCAGCGGCAAGCGGCGACCCCTTCCGCCTGTTTACGGCGACAGAATCCGCATTAGTGCAGGATAAACTCACCGACGCTCCCGAAGAATCTGTCCGCCTTCGCCTACTGCACTACATCCTCGGTGATATTGCTCCCCCCTTGCTGGTGGCGGAACATCTCTACCTCCTCGCCCCCACACCTGCAGGTGCAATTGACAATGGCTTGACGGAATTAGTCGCCCTCGATCCGGGGGGTCATTTCTTGAGTTTAGAACGAACTTACGGGCTAGCTGGTGCTGGGGCAAAGATTTATCAAGTCACAGCCGCCGCGTCAACAGATACCTCCACCATCACTAGTTTCAATGGGGATATCAGCGGGATTAGACCGATTCAGAAAAAGTTGCTCCTCGATTTGAGTGACCTAGGAATTTATTTAGATAACTTGGAAGCAATGACTTTAGGGCCGCGCCTTGCTGATGGTAGCCAGAGTTTAGTGTTGGTGAGCGATGACAACTTCAGTGAGAGGCAACTGACGCAGTTGCTTTTATTTCGTCTCAAAGGTTTGAGCTAAAGAGAGTTCAAAAGTACATGTAGGAGCGATCGCCCTCGTTTTACAATTAATTAATGAAAATATCATGTCAATTTTGAAGAATTAGTTAATGACTCATTCTACTGATATCGCTACCCTAGCTCGTTGGATGGCAGCCGATTTTAGTAACCAGGAACAAGCCTTCGAGAATCCACCTTTTTTTGCTCACATCCGCGTCTGTATGCGTCCGCTTCCGGTGGAACTACTAGGCGGCGTCAGCTTATTTGTCGAACAAGCCTATGACTACATGCTGAATACCCCCTACAGATTGCGGGTGTTGAAGCTGACTGATATAGGCGATCGCATTGCAATTGAAAACTATACCGTTAAAGACGAAAAACCCTTCCACGGTGCCTCCCGCGACCTCAAACGCCTGCAATCTCTTACCGCCGACCAACTGGAGAAACTCCCCGGCTGCAACATGATTGTTGAATGGACAGGTCATAGCTTCAAGGGTGAAGTTGAACCGGGTAAGGCTTGCATGGTTTTTCGCCAAGGTAAGGAAACCTATCTCGACAGCAGCTTCGAGATCGACCAAGACAAATTTACCAGTCTTGACCGAGGATGCGACCCCCAAACCGATGAGCAAGTTTGGGGTTCGGTGGCTGGTTCGTTTTACTTTGTCCGCTGGGCAAGTTTTGCCGAGGAGGTAAAAGTTTAGTTAGCTTTTTGGTTGTGAGTTTTTAGTTGTTCGGGCGCACAATGCTAGTTAAGTTGCGTTGTTGAGCAAAACAGCCGCGATCGCCTAATTCCTCACTAAAACACGTACAGGCTCTCTAAATAGTTGGTATGGCGACATTTTTCAAAATACTCAGGGGGCCGTAGTCTTTCAAAAGCTTCATTTCCTCCGCATTCCGTACCAGGAGGGCACCCGCGAATCCTAAGGAATTTACTGAGATTGACTCAAAATGTTCTTGCGATCGCGGTACGATCAGCATCCATTCCCGTGTCGCGAGAAAGTTGTAGGGTGCAGATTGCCTGTTTTCCGGGGCGGCAACATCCCCCTGCAAGCCTAGGGTACGTAGTGAGGCGTGATAGCGCTCAAGGGTGGCGATCGCCGCTTCTAAGGGAGATTTCGACCAATTTGGGTCTAGGGAGACAACAGCATGTCTAAAGGGAAAGCCTGGTATTGTCCCAAAACCCTTAAATGTAGCGGATGTTAGCAGAGGTTCAATGGGGATCTTTGAGCCTTCTGGAGCCAGGGGTAGAGGGATGAGTTGTAAGTGCTTGTGTCGCTGGCTAGCCCCGGCAATCTGACCACCATTGTAGAAGACTAAACCATCAATTTCGGCAAGACTTGCCCACATCGCCTCAAAATCTTGCAAATTTAACCAGTTTTCCTGTTCCTCAAACGAGCGCGTCACAATCAGCAGGTGATGGTCAACGACATTGAATTTGTTCAACAAACCGACATGGGTGTTGGAGATGTCTGCAACAAATAGGTCTTGATCATAGGGAAGGAAGGGGTTGAACTCCTTTCCAGAATTGGTAACTTCCTGGTTCTGCTTCTTTGCCTCATCTTTGCGAACAAGATTGGACAAAATCCGCACCAGGAACCGAACGCCACCCTGCTCTACAAATTCATACTTTGTAGGGATTGGCTGGAGCGCACCGCATTGGAGTGCTTGCTCAGTTCGCTCGATCACCTTTGCCCATAACGTTCCCGGTTCCAGCACTTGTGTCTCCCGTGCAGTCGGTTTTTCTTCAGACACCGTTACTCCTTTAAAATCTGACGCCCTTTTTCGAGCATAAATCAAAACTACTATGCCTTGCGATCGAGTTTGAACGCCCGTTCTAAAGCAGCTTTTTCCTTTGCTCTTTGAGCATAAGGCTGTAGTTGTGTAGTATCCCACCCGCTCAAGACGCTTAAATCTTCTAAATCAATGCCCTTCATTAACATTTCTACGCACCAAGTCTGTCGGGCTTGGGAGAGTGATGGTGGTTGACCTTCAGGCGTGAGCAACTCCGCCGTAAATTCTTGCCACGCCACGTATAACTCGGTTTCTGAGAAGGGTTCACCAGAATCGTTGATAAATAAAGCAGATTTGTCATCTTTGCGGCTTTTTAGCCACTGGGTTAGAGGATTGCGCTTGTAGGAGCCGTAGCGCTTGCCCATAATCCACTGATTGATGGGGACTTGTCGCACTGCACCTTGATTTACCTGCAACAGATACTGTTCGTCCTTGATTTGATGGGTTAGCGAAGCGGCTCTGTAGGAGTCTCGCTCTAAACTCACCACTTCTTGCGGACGCAAGCCTGTAGCAAACAGCGTGTAGGCTAAAGCATAATTTCGCAAACTTTGTTTTTTTGCTTGTTGCAAAATTTCGTGAACTAATACCCCTGGCAAATCCGCTATTTCCTCTATAGCCCTGCTTTTAAAAGGGGGTTGGGGGAAGTCTCTCAAGCTAATACTGTTGTTTGAAGCCTCTGGCGCAGGCAAAACTGCACCGTACAAACACAACTGCACCAAGCTCTCCAAAAAATCCTCGCGATCGCTCCAAAGTTCGTGGAATTCGCTGGTAATTTCAATGACGAGATACCCGAACAACATACCGTTGAGCAAGCTGGATAAGTTTTCCGGGGAGATCCGGAGCTGTAGTTGCTCTCGCTCAATCACCGCTGCGAGATATTGGGCAACTTCCTGATTAGCAAGGGTGACACCTCGTCCTAAGGCGCGACGATTTTCTAAGGTGAATTGACCCGCTTCCCCAACGACAGAGCGGAGTAATTCAGGAATGGTTTCTAATACCTGGAGGCGATCGCGTGCATAGCTTTTCAGCGCCTGCGCGACATGGGTGGTGTGATGAATTTGCTCTCTCAAGGCTTCACCCAGATGGGTAAACACCGCAGAATCTTCAATAACGGCTAAAAGTAATCCTTGCTTGTTTCCAAATTGCCGAAACAGCGTTACTTCGTTGACTTGGGCGAGTTCGGCAATTTGCCGCGTTGTCGTTTCTGTCACTCCCTGAGAGCTGAACAACTCCAGCGCTGCATTGATTAAGCGCTGTCGAGTCGAAGAATGCGTTCGAGCCATAATCTTAATGCAAGTGACACTTGCAATTCTGAATTTCTGTTGTTAAGCTTAGGAGAGAAAGTGCAAGTAACACTTACATCATCATCAACTCCTCAATAGAGATTCCTTTTAAGCTACATAAGAAAAAAGATTTATGACCAACAACTCCCTTTCAGCAACTGCCCAAAGAAGTTCGCCCTTGACTATTAGCTGGGTCAGCGTGGGCTTTTTTGCCATCATTCATGCCTTAGCACTGCTAGCTCCCTGGTTCTTCTCTTGGTCAGCGTTGGGAGTAGCAATCTTTCTCCACTGGCTGTTTGGTAGCATTGGTATTTGCTTAGGCTACCACCGACTCTTAACTCATCGTAGTTTTCAAGTACCGAAGTGGTTGGAGTATATCATTACAACTATTGGTGTGTTAGCGCTACAAGGTGGCCCGATATTCTGGGTTGCAGGTCATCGTCAGCACCATGCTCACCCTGAAGATGAGGTGAAAGACCCTTACTCTGCACGACAAGGTTTCTGGTGGAGCCATATGCTGTGGCTTGTCCTTCAAAGAAAAGAATTTTTTGAGTATGAAACCTATAAAAGATATGCCCCGGATATTGATAGAGACCCCTACTATCGCTGGCTAAATAAGTATTTTCTATTGCTTCAGATTCCTTTGGCGCTGTTACTGTACGCCGTGGGTGGTTGGTCTTTTGTGATTTGGGGAGTATTTGTCAGAGCCGTGGTACTGTGGCACAGCACTTGGCTGATTAATTCTGCTACTCACCTGTTTGGCTACCAAGCCTATGAAGTAGAAGATGGTTCTCGTAACCTCTGGTGGGCGGCAATTCTCACCTATGGCGAAGGTTGGCACAACAATCACCACGCTCAACCTAATGTTGCCCCAGCCGGACGGAAATGGTGGGAAATCGATGTCACTTGGTGGGCAATTCAAGTGTTGCAAGCGGTAGGTTTGGCGAAAAAGGTAGTTATGCCTCCGCAGCAGCAAGCTGAAGGCTAACTTCCGTAGAAGTACAAAGAATTTTTCTAATGCGATCGCTTTTTCAATAGCGCCTCGCGTCTACCTAAGATCCCCGACTTCTCCAAGAAGTCGGGGATCTCACTTTCACGAATTATTTACAACTAGCGCCGAATCTCGAACCCTTGTAAACCTTCTGGCTTTTCGTACTCAACCGCGACATCTTTAACCACAGCACCGAGAGGGCCCTTGTGACACCAACGCACCATGGCTTTGACAGCTTCCTCCGTACCTTCAAACACCGCTTCCACCCGTCTATCTAGGAGGTTTCTTACCCAGCCATTAACTCCTAAATGTTTTGCCTGGTTCATCGTAGAGTATCGGTAACTAACTCCCTGAACCTTGCCGGAAACGAAAACGTGGGCGCGGACTTGCTCTGGTGGTGTTGATGTATCTGTCATTGACGGGAAAGGTATTTACACATCATCGGCTAAATCCGATTCTAATCGGTCAATTTTAGTAATACTTGAGTGTGTTGACCCTATGCTTGATCATTTTGGTGCTATGACGATCGCGCAATTATTTAATCTCGCCAATCTCTTTGTTTTGCCCTTCTGGGTACTGATGATTCTGCTACCCAATTGGGGCGTCACGCGGCGAGTGATGCAATCCTATCTGCCCTTCGTCCCCTTGGCTGGGGCTTATGTGTATTTGTTCATCAGCAGCGTGACCCCAGAAACGGCACAAGCGCTGTCTAATCCTCAGCTAGCCGACATTGCCCACTTCCTTGGGGATGAGACAGCCGCCGCTACAGGCTGGATTCACTTTTTGGTGATGGATTTGTTTGTCGGGCGCTATATTTACTTAGAAGGGCAGCGTACAGGACTGTGGACAATTCACTCATTGGCGTTGTGCTTGTTTGCGGGCCCGATGGGATTGCTATCTCATATTGTCACCTATGGGATTTCCCAAAAGTTTGCCTCACCTGTGGCGTCAGAGGTGGGAACGCCGTCGGCAAGTACTCCTCAGAGCTAGAGGGGTTTGCAGTTGAGTGTAGATTACAATCTCTCTTTTTGCTCCCCCTTGTCTCCAGTCTGTTTTCAGCCTTGATACTTCACCCTCAATCTCAAAAGATAGTCATCTAGATGAAAAAAGGATTTCTGGAGGAGATTCGTAACATTATTTAGAAAAATTTATGATTATTTACGGTTTTTGGGTGAAATTTAACTAAATCTAGGTAGATGATTAGTTAACACAGGATTGATGGCAAGAGGCGATCGCGCTTGTTCAAGTGACTGAGAACTATATATTTCAGTCGTTTTCAGCTCGCTCTGCTTGGCTGGTTATGCAGCGAACACTTCAGGAGATGGGCATTTGATGCGCCCTAATGATTGCAGTCATAGGGTTTTTGAAAAGCGATCGCAACGGGGATCAACTTTGCCTAAAGCTAGAAAGGTGCAGTAATGAGAATTCTCCTGGTAGAGGATAATGAGCCTTTAGCTAAAGCTTTGGCTTTAGCTTTGAGTGAGCAATACTACGTTGTCGATATCGCCAGGGATGGACAAGAAGCGCTGAGGATTGTGGAAACCTTTCCCTACGATTTGCTGCTCCTTGATGTCATGCTGCCAAAATTGGATGGGGTGAGCCTTTGTCGGGAACTCCGTACTCGTGGTTATCTACTGCCGATTCTCCTCTTGACAGCACGCGATACCAGCACAGACAAAGTCACAGGGTTAGATGCCGGAGCCGACGACTATCTCGTTAAACCCTTTGACTGGGATGAGTTATTGGCTCGGATTCGCACCTTACTGCGTCGGGGAAACTGTTCCCAGTCATCCATTCTCACCTGGGGTGAAGTGTCATTAGAGCTGAGCAGTTGTCAAGTCACTTATCAAGACCAGCTTGTCCCCCTGACGCCCACTGAATACCGCCTGCTAGAGCTATTTATGCGTCATAGCAATCGCGTCTTTAGTTGTGGAGCTATTTTGGAACATCTGTGGTCTTTTGAAGACCCGCCAGGCGAAGAGACTGTGCGCTCACATATTAAAGGGTTGCGTCGAAAACTCAAATCAGCAGGTGCACCCGTTGATTTAGTGGAGACAGTCTACGGTTTGGGGTATCGCCTCAAGCCCGAAGCAACGGAGCCAACAGCAACTGAAACCCTCCCTCCTGAGCCTGACACGGCTCCTATCACTCCTCAGATGTTGATGCCCCAGTCTAGCCGCAAGTCGCAACTCCTGAAAGCCCTGGCTGCGAGTTGGGAACAGCTTAGAGGTGAGGTTTTAAACCAAGTAGCGGTGCTAGAAGAAGCAGCGATCGCCTATAACTCTGACACCCTCAGCCCAGAACAGCAAAGGCAATCCCTAACAGAGGCTCATAAACTAATCGGGTTATTGGGAACGTTTGGCTTAGTGCAAGGGTCGCGACTCGCCCGCCAAATCGAAGACTTAGTACGCAGCGACACCTTAACCTCAGCCCAGGTAGAGCAATTAGAGGAATTGGTGGCAACCTTGCGTTCTGTGGTAGAGCAGCCGATTGCCGAGCCACCCATCCTACAAGCCCTACAAGACACAACAACTCTACCCAAAGAACGCCCATTCCTCTTAATCGTTGATGATGATCAACAATGGCTTGAGCAATTGCTACAAGAGGCGGCGGGATGGGAAATGGAAGTGCAGAGGGCTACCACCCTCACGTCCGCGAGACAGCAAATCGCCCAACGACGTCCAGATGCGATCCTGCTCGACATTTCCTTTGAAAGTGAAACAGAAAATGGTCTTACCCTACTGGCTGACCTGACGACGTTCACTTCGCAAATCCCCGTGATTATCCTCTCCAACTACGGAGACTTTGCCGACCGACAGTCTGCTGTCCGCTTAGGAGCTTGGGCATTTTTGCAGAAGCCTATCCCCGTAGAGCAAGTACTGGCGATCGTTACCCAAGCGTTGCAACCCAGCTCAATAACGACGGCAGAGATTTTAGCTGTCGATGATGACCCACAGGTCTTGGCGGTTTCTAAAACCCTGTTAGAGCCGTGGGGAATGCGGGTGACCACCCTGGAGGATTCTCGACAGTTTTGGGAAACCTTGGAGGAGACTTTACCAGACTTACTCATTTTGGATGTGGAACTCAATCACCACGATGGTGTTGAGCTGTGTCGGGTGGTACGCAATGACCCCCGCTGGAGTGGGTTGCCAATTTTGTTTCTGACCGCCCATACTGATTCCGGTATTGTGCAACAGGTATTTGCGGCTGGGGCAGATGATTTTGTTAGCAAACCGATTGTGGGCCCGGAACTGGTGACGCGGATTATGATGCGGTTAGAGCGAGTGCGGATGCTACGGCAATTAGCCGAAATTGACCAGTTGACGCAACTCACTAATCGTGCTAAGTCTTCTCAAGATTTTGAGAAGTTTCTGGATCAAGCCGCACGGACGGGAGGGATATTTTGTCTGGCGCTGATCGATTTAGATTGCTTTAAACAGGTAAATGACCGTCATGGTCATAGTATTGGCGATTCAGTGTTGCGCTGGCTAGGCGGGTTGTTGCGTCGTTCGTTCCGTAGGCGCGAGGACATAGTCTCACGCTGGGGAGGCGAAGAGTTTGTCATTGGTTTGTACGGTATGAACAAAGCGTCGGTGGCGCGGCGGCTTAATGAAGTACTGGAAATACTGCGCCGAGAGGCATTCACCAATACTAATGATGAAAAATTCCAAGTTACCTTTAGTGCGGGAGTCGCTGAATATCCTGAAGATGGGACTACTCTTGAATTGCTATATCGCGCGGCGGACAAGACACTTTACCAAGCGAAGGAGGCGGGGCGAAATCAAGTTTTGGTTACTAGCTAAGGATTCAATAGGCAAATAAGCTGCAGCTAATCAGGAAAGAATTGTCACCACGATTAATCAGGAAAGAATTGTCACCACGATTCAACACTTACCTAAAATCTCTCGGTGAATAACATGATTTATTGTGATTCTAGTTATTTTGGGCAAGTAGGGGGCTGGTTGCCTATTGCGGTTGCGGGGTTGTGGGCGATCGCCTTCTCCATTGTCGGCATATTAATCTATTCCAATCAACGATCAGCTCTGCCCAGGCGATTGGCACAATTGCAGGCGACAAATGTTGTGCTAATGCAGGCATTAACTAGTTATTCGCGATCGCAAACCACTTTACAACAAGACAAATTACAGCTAGAACAGCGATTGGCAGAGCTTTCTACCCAAGTTCTCCAAATCGCTAAATTCTTATTTTTAGAGGCTGAACCTACTCAGGGACAGGAAAGTCAATCCTTATTGCACGCTGTAACGACAGCGATTAACTCTGGGGAAACCTTGCTCCGAGAAGAAATTGAGATTGACCTTGGCGATGGCAAACGGAAAACTTTCCTTAACTCTGCTGTCCCCTTGCGAAATGAAAATCAAGAAGTCATCGGGGCAATCTTAGTCAATCAAGATATCACCGAGCAACAACTTGTTGAGAAAGCTTTTTGGGAAAATCAGTTATTGATTCAGCGCATTGCTGAAGCAATGCCAGCCATTTTGTACCTCCATGACTTAGTGGAAGGGCGCAATATCTATAGCAATCATCAAATCTCCGAGATTCTCGGCTATTCGCCCCACGAGGTGCAGCAGATGGGTTCAGAGCTGATGGCGGTACTCCTCCATCCTGATGATCGAGCAACCGTGTTTGCGGCGGGTAAACAACTGGCAACGGTTTCAGAGGGAACCGTTGTAGAAGTTGAGTATCGGATGCGACATGCCAATGGCGAGTGGCGCTGGCTTCATAGTCGAGATATTGTCTTCACCCGCAATGGGGAGAATTTGCCGCAACAGATTGTCGGCGTGGCGGCGGATATTACGGCGAACAAGCAGCGAGAAGCGCAAATCCAGTTTCAAGTTTCGCTTTTAGAGCAAGTGCGTAATGCGGTGATTGCGACGGATTTGGAGGGAAATATTACTTATTGGAACCATTTTGCGGAAACGCTTTATCAATGGAAAGCCGAAGAGGTTTTGGGTAAAGCGATTGGTGAGCTGCTCCTCCCGATTGGAGAGCAGGAACTAGTAGCAGCAGCAGAAGTTATGAGCCGTCTTCGCTACAAACGTTGGGAAGGGGAGTTTACAGTTCGCCGTAAAGATGGAAGTACGTTTCCTGCCTATGTTGTTGATTCCACGATTCACAATAGTCAGGGGCAGCCAATTGGTTATGTGGCGGTGAGTATTGATATCACTGCTGCTAAATGCTCAGAGCAGGAGTTAAAACAATACCGCGATCGCCTAGAAGAATTGGTGGTAGAACGTACTGTTGCCTTAACCAAAACTAATCAACAACTCCAACAGGAAATTTGCGATCGCATCGCCACTGAAACGGCACTCCAACAGAGTGAATATCGCTTCTACACTCTGGCGAAAGTCTCTCCCGTTGGCATCTTTCGTACCGATGTTTGGGGAAATTGCCTATACGTAAATGCTCGCTGGTGCAAGATGACGGGGCTGACTCTAGCAGAGATACTAAAACAAAATTGGGTAAGGGCATTCCATCCTGAAGACCAGAAGAGGGTTTTTGCCGCCTGGAACCAAGCCGTGCAGGAGAACGCCCCCTTTCAAGCTGAAGGTCGGTTGCAGCAACCGGATGGGACGATTGTGTGGGTGCTGGCGCAGGTGGCAACTGAACGTCAAGATGTGGCGGATGTCAGCGGTGACTACGTGGGGACAATCACCGACATTACAGAGCGTAAGCAAGCAGAAATAGCGATCGCAGAAAGTGCCAAGCGCTGGCAAATGATTGTCGAAACTATTGGCGAAGGGATCACCCTCAGCGATGAAACCGGGCAATTTGCTGTTTTTAATTCCCACATTCAACAAATCACAGGCTACACCCAGGAGCAAGCAAACCGTTGTCCTGATTTTCTGGCGCTACTCTACCCGGATTTCCCAGCTTATAGGCAAGCCCGACTCCAGCTCCAGAAGACGATCCGGCAGGAGGGATGCCGCAACGTTGAAACGACGATTTGTAATGCTCAGGGTGTGCAGAGAACGCTGCTCGTTTCCACCTCACTGATGCAGTCTGACAATAAACTCTGGTTCTTAAGTGCTTACCGAGACATTACCCTTCGCAATCAGGTGCAGGAGGCGCTTTGGGAAAGTGAAGCGAGGTATTGCTCTTTAACAAATGACGTTCTCGATAATTCAGCCGTTGGCATTTTGATTTTGGATGCGGAGTTTCGCATTGTCTGGATTAACACGGCGCTAGAAAGCTTCTTTGGTTGGGATCGCGAGAATGTGGTGGGGGAGGATAAGCGACAGCTCCTTCGTAACCAGATGGAGCCGCTATTTGCTTCCCCAGAGGAATTTATCTCAAAGGTGTTGGCAACTTATGAAAATAATACCGAGATTGAAAATTTTGAGTTCCACGTTCTCCAGAGTGAAAATTGCACCGAACGCTGGCTAGAACACTGGAGTCAACCGATCCAATCGGGGCTTTATGCGGGGGGACGTATTGAGCAGTACACCGACATTACCGAACGCAAACAAGCGGAGGTCGTCCTGCGTGAAAGTGAGGAACGCTATCGTCGTCTGGTAGAAATGTCCCCAGAAGCGATCGTTGTTTATTGTCAGGGGAAATATGTGTATATCAATGCAGCAGGAGCGCAACTGCTCGGCGCGGCAAATAGCGAGGAATTGATCGGCAAACCAGTCTTGGATTTAGTGCATCCTGAGGATCGAGCGTTCATTAAGTCTCGAATTCAACAAACTGAAGAGCAAGAAAAACCGACACCCCTCAGACAATTTAGGCTGGTTCGCCTAGATGGGCAAGTCAGGGATGTTGAGGCAGCAGGAATCCCCATTACATACCAGGGTAAGCCAGCCGGACAAGCGATCGTTCGTGATATTAGCGATCGCAAACACGCTGAAGCTCTACTCGCCGAGAGTGAAGAACGCTATCGCGTCGTCTCAGAGCAAATATCTGACTTTGCCTATGCCCTTTGCATTACGCCTGATGGTAAGGTGACAGTCGATTGGATCACTGACGCCTTTAGCCGCATCTCTGGTTTAACGCCACAAAAACTCAAGCAGTTTAATAACTGGAAAAAACTCATTCATCCCAACGACCTTCCCCTCGTCCTACAGCGGATGCAACGGCTTTTTAACGGTCAACCGGAGGTGAGCGATTACCGCATCATTACTGAAAGTGGTGCGGTGCGTTGGCTGCGGAATTATAGCCACCCGGTGCGTTGCGATCTCCAAAACCACTGTCTCCTCATCTATGGTGCCGCCCAAGATATCACCGAGAAAAAACAAGCAGAGGAAGCCCGCCAAGAAAGTGAGGAACGTTTCCGTAAAATCTTTGCCGACGCCCCGATTGGTATCGCCTTAGGTTCCCCGGAAGGTGAGATAGCTCACGTCAACTCTGCCCTTTGCCAGATGTTGGGATATACAGAACAAGAAGTAATCGGGCATGATTTTCGGGAGTTTAGCTTTCCTGAAGACTTGGAAGCAGAAGAGTTACTTATTGAGCAAATTCTACACAGAGAAATCTCTTCCTATCAGATAGAGAAACGTTTCATCAAAAAGAATGGCGACTTGTTCTGGAGTAATCTCACCTGCGGTTCCATCCTTGACCACAATGGGAATATTATTTATGGATTGGAAATGGTTGAGGATATTACAGAGCGCAAGCACATCGAACGCATGAAGGAGGAGTTTATCTCTGTCGTCAGTCATGAACTCCGCACTCCCCTGACTTCCCTACGTGGTGCTTTAGGATTAATGACCAGTGGGCGTCTGGGCACACTCACCAAAAATGGTGAACGCCTGCTGAATTTGGCGGTTGCGGATACTGAGCGCCTGGTGCGTCTGGTGAATGACATTCTGGATGTCGAACGCCTCAAGTCAGGAAAACTAGCGCTGAAGCTCCAGGCAATTCCGGTGACGAACTTGATGCAGCAGGGGGCAGATATTGTGCAGCCCCTAGCCGAGAACGCAGGTATTACCCTCAGGGTTGTTCCTCTGACTGCGACTGTTTGGGCAGATAGCGATCGCATTATTCAGACTCTGACCAACTTACTCAGTAATGCCATTAAATTTTCCCCAAATGGCAGTACAGTATCTGTCAGTGCTAAAGCCGATGGCGATCGCATCCTCTTCCAAGTTACAGACCAAGGACGTGGCATTCCCGCCGAGCAACTGGATAGTATATTTGAGCGCTTTTCCCAGGTAGATGCTTCCGATTCGCGTACTTACGGCGGGACAGGCTTAGGGTTAGCCATCTGCCGGAGTATCGTGCAGCAGCATGGCGGATGCATCTGGGTCGAAAGCACTCTCCAAGCAGGTAGTACTTTTTACTTCACCTTACCCATGCCGCCATCTGCTTAATCTATCTCTTTTCCATCAGCCCTCCCTAGTTCAGGAGGTTAAAGGCAATGAGTGTCAAGCGCATTCTCATTATTGATGACGAACCAAGTATCCGGCATGTTATTCAGCTGACTTTAGAGACGATGGCAGACTGGGAGGTATTAACCGCCAGTTCTGGTCGAGAAGGTTTAGTGATCGCCAAAGCCGAACAACCTGACGCTATCTTGCTAGACATTATGATGCCTGATGTTGATGGAACCGCGACATTAGCCAATCTACAAGCCAGTAAAAGTACACAGCACATCCCTGTATTTTTATTAACTGCAAAGGTAAGATTCGGTGATGAACAGGCGTTTAAACACTCAGGAGCCACGGCGGTGATTGCCAAGCCATTTAATCCATTGACCTTAGCCGCAGAGATTGCTAAAACCTTGGGATGGAAATTATAAACTCAACAAAAACGCATCTGGGGCTAGTAATCGTCAAATCCTATAAAATTTCCGAAAAATAGCCGTAGTTTTATCTACTTCACCCCCCTGCTAGAGATAAATTTTTGCATTTGTCCTGTCTAAATTTGAAAATAAAAAATTTACTATCCCTGATTGATTATTACCGCCTACTTACTTACACGCCTATCAACTATTCACAAGTGATTTATAACGGCTATATTCTGATTGCTATCGGCTTAAGAAGACCTTATAGGTAGTAATTTATCAAATCAATATAATTTAATCATTAGTTTCAACTTATTCACAAGTTATTCATACTTATGCTCTAATCTCAAACCAATGTCAGATTGTGAGAACTTGTTTATTAGACCTCTTGCAAAAATGTACCAGACCCCTCCCCAACCCTCCCCTTACTAAGGGGAGGGGGCAAGATTTCAAGTCTCCCCCCTTAATAAGGGGGGATTAAGGGGGGTCTATTCGACTTATGCAAGAGGTCTATTGCTGCCCTGCTGGTTTAGAAAACTTTGTTAGCAGTAAAACAGATAATCAGCGGACAGAAAACCTTATTCTGATTTTTGCTCGTATCGAGGAGGGCTTCTATGGATTTGGGAAAAACCATTGAGCAGATGGCAATGTCTTCCCTTGCCAAACTAGGATTGGCTTGGTGGGTAAAAGTTAGCACTAAGTTTCCTCGTTGCACCTACTATCTTGGTCTTTTTGTCAGTGCCAAAGAAGCAAAATTGGCCCAATCAAGTTATCTTGAAAGGCTAGAGAACGAAGGTGCAACAGGTAGCACAATGGAAATTGTCCGTTGTCAACCCAAAGGCTTCAGTGATATTGAAAAAAATGAGAGTGGAGTCACTCCGTTATCAAATTTTCTTGATTTGATCCTGCCAATTATCAATGAAGAAATCGAGAATGTCTTAGAAACCTATCCCGATCATTTTTGTCAAAGCTTTTTTGCTATTCCTCAATGGTATGGCAAATTAGTGACTTACGTGCTTCCTAAAATTCCCCGCGTTGGCATTGTCATTGAAAATCCGTCAAAATCTCTGGCTCCACAAAAAATTCCTACCTCTTCCTTAGAATTTCGACTAGATGTGGAATCATGGGTTCGTTCTGGAATTCAGCTCATTTGCCAAGAGAACTTTAATCCTCTACTACTTCACTCAACTCAGAAACTTTAATCAATGATTTGGCATTGTAAGCCTAACGGAGGCTGTCTCTAAAGAATTGTAAATCCCTGGAGATCCCCCTCGCATCCCCCTCGGAGATCCCCCTCCCGTCCCCCTTAAAAAGGGGGAAGCCAGAAGAGGCTTCGCCTTTGATATCACGGGGGACTTCCAAGAGAGTTTGTTCCCCCCTTTTTAAGGGGGGCTAGGGGGGATCTATCCAATCCGCAGACTAATAAGAGTCTTGAGTAGAGCCTTTAACTGGTAAGTTTGAGAGGTATTCCCATTCCCAACGAGACTCTCTTTCCCAAACATGCCATCGGTTAAACACCCCCGGCTAGATTTCTCCGCGATCCTCCTTGTTATGGCATGTTTGGGGCTAGCTAGTCAGTACTCCATTGCCCAACAGGTTCCTCCGAATTTGAGCGCTCCAACAACTCAGGCGGAGACTATTATTCTGGGTCAACCCTGCGAAAATACTTATGTAGTAGTGATTCCCGCCTCTGACCCTAAAATTTTGGACAAAGTCAAGCCCTATAGACCCCTAGCATTTCTCACCAACTCGCGGTTGGGTTGGTATGTGCAAGCTGGCTCTTTTAGCGATCGCGCCCTCGCCGAGTCTCTGAGCTATCAGTTACGCTCAGTAAATCTGGATGCACGCGTAGCGTATCTCCCCGTGCGTTGTCAGCGTTAGGAGAGGGAGGATTAGGGAGGGGAATAGCTTTTAATTTAGGTGTTGAGGAGAATCTTTTTTTCTCTCCCCTGCGGCTTTGCCGATTTAACAATAAGTAATGGAATGTAGTTAATAGCAGGTGGGAAGGCAAAACATCGCTAGGTGACTGCCAAATTCAGAATTGTCACCTATCGTTAACTTGGAAAAACCATTGCTGTGATAAACCAGGCATAAACATTTAACCGCTTTACCCAGAGGTTGTAATGGTGCGAATTTTCTTGGAATCCCTGACTAGACGACGCTCTCGTAAAGTGCCTCAAACTTTATTGGGCTTAACCGGGCAAATTGTCCTGCTAGTGGGTCTATTAAGCAGTAGTGAAAACTCGGCAGCACAAATCCTCCCGGTTCGGGTCGATCGCTGGCTAGAAGTTCGCTCTGTTTCTGGTAATGTTACGTATCATCAAGGAAAGACATCTCAAGTCGCTAAAGTAGGAACAAGGCTGCAGTCAGTCGGTGATGCCATTGACACAGGTTCCAACGCTAACGCTGTTCTGGCTGTAGATACAGGGATTGGAATTGTCGATGTCTCTCCCGATACCACCGTACGTATCAAAGCCCTACACGTTAACAATAGCGGTGGGCTAGTGACCCAACTGCAGGTCAATGGTGGGCAAGCCAGATTAAGGGTGCGTCGATTTAGTAATCCGAGTTCAGAGCTGGAGATTCATACTCCGGCGGGGGTGAGTGCCGTGCGGGGAACGGAATTTGGTGTTGCCGTTCACGCCGATGGTAGAACGGGTGTTGCTACTTTAGAAGGCAGTGTTCTCAATATGTCTCAGGGGGAATCTGTACCCCTTCCCGCCGGGTATCAAATTGTGATGATTCCAGGTCAACCCCCAACTACCCCTGTCCCCATCGCCAATGACACGCGCCTAAATCTGCGCCTGCTCACGGCGGTCGATCAAAAAACAGCGCGTATTGTTGGTGTGGTCGATCCAGTTAATCTGACGATGATTGCAGGGCGTAAAGGAGTAAGCGATCGCAATGGCTATTTTGATATCACAGTACCCATTCCTCCCAATCGGCGGATTTCCGCAGTTGTTACTACGCCCTTAGGAGACCGTAAGGTCTATGAATTGGCAGTTCCTTAAACATTTACAGGACAAGCAAGACTTTATTTCGAGGACAGCGCCTCATCCATCAGTCCCTACCCCCACTCCTCGATGGCGGCGATACCTGCGCTTGGCTTCCCCGGCTTTACTCGGAGGCATGACGGCGGTATTTGTTGCGGGTTTGTCGGCATTGGGGACTTGGCAGCCGTTGGAACAGCTTGCCTACCGAACCTTATTCAAATTACGGGGCCCGATCCCGTGGGATGACCGGGTGGCAATTATTGCCATTGATGAAGCCAGCCTGAGAACCCTGGGGCGTTATCCCTGGGGGCGCGAAGAATACGCCAAATTGCTTGATGTTTTGAGCCAAGCCGGTTCCAGTGTTGTTGCTTTTGACATTTTGTTTCCAGAACCCAGCCCCGCCGACGCGCAACTAGCCGCCGCGATGGATCGTCATGGGCGGGTCGTTTTATCAATGGTGTGGGACGAAGGTACTACGCCGTTGCTGCCTACCCCACAATTGCGGGAGTCTGCCCTCGAAGAGGGACATGTACGTACCTACGCCGACAGCGATGGCATCACGCGTTATATAGAATCCTACTCCTTTGACGTTCCGGCATTGTACATAGCAGTGGCTAAAGCTTATTCTCTGACGGCAGAGCTAGTAAAACTCCCAAAGCTCGACGAACCGTTATGGATTAATTGGCTAGGGCCAACGCAACTAGCACCGGAGTATTCCTTTGCCGATGTTGTTCAGGGAAAAGTGCCAGGAGCTGCCTTTAAAAACAAGATTGTGCTGGTGGGGGCAACGGCTACCGGACTTGACCCCTTGTATACTCCCTTTAACCTCAATCCCGCCGCCAGTGGCGTTCACTTACACGCCACCGCCCTCAGCAATCTCCTCCAGGAAAATTACCTGCGTCCTATGGCTCCGGGTTGGTTCCTGCTGATTTGGGTGCTGGGGGGGCCTGTGCTCAGTGTCGTCATTGCCCCTTGGCGTTTTGAGCGACAACTCGCCTGTTGGGTAGGGTTGTGCGTCTCGTGGGGAGTTGTGAGTTTTCTGATGTTTCGAGCGGGCTACTTGCTGCCAGTGGCAACACCGTTAGTCTTATTTAGTCTCACCGGAGGTGTCATCGCCCTCCAAGAACGGCTGCGAATGAGGACGCGGCTCCAGCAAAGTGAGGATCAATTGCAGTTTTCCGCGTCTCATGATGCCTTGACAGGTTTGTCTAACCGCATTTTATTCGTTGATGCGGTGGAGAGGGTGATGTCGAGAGCGAGCTTAAATGAACGCCTTACCTCGGAAAAACCTTTACCCGATCGCTTATTTGCCGTTTTATTTTTAGACCTCGATCGCTTTAAGGTGATCAACGATAGCCTCGGCCATGGTGTTGGCGATCGCTTATTAGTCGCGATCGCTCAACGCCTGAAAGCCTGCTTGCGCCCTACCGACACCATCGCCCGCTTTGGGGGAGACGAGTTCGCTATTCTTCTCTCCCCCATCCACGACCTCAGTGATGCCACCTATGTTGCTGAAGTCATTCACACCGCCCTCGCTAAACCGTTTCAACTCCATAACTATGAAGTTTTCACCACAGCGAGTATTGGCATTGCCTTAGGGAAAACTCGCAACAACCCCTTGCCAGACAGCAATGGCGAAAGGCAAAAACCAGAGGAATCCCTCCTCCCTCAAAGGCTAGACGCCCTACAGCGCAATTGTAACTACGAGCAACCAGAAGAGATTCTGCGTGATGCCGATATTGCCCTACATCAGGCAAAAGAACTGGGTAAATCTTGCTATGCCGTTTTTAATACAACGCTACATACCCGCGCCTTTGCCCGTTTAGAGTTAGAAACTGACCTGCGACGGGCAATGGAAGAACTAGAGCCTCCCCACTACCAAGTATCTGGGCAGACTTTCTACCCCTCCCTACTCCCTAATCCCCAGTTCCAAATTTACTACCAGCCCATCGTTTCCCTGAAAACAGGTCAAATTGCTGGTTTTGAAGCGTTAGTTCGCTGGCAGCATCCCAAGCGTGGCTTGGTGTCTCCCGTTGAGTTTATCCCTTTAGCAGAAGAAACTGGGATGATGACAGCCCTTGATTGGTGGGTGCTGAGGGCAGCCTGTCGCCAACTACAAATCTGGCAAGAGCGTATTGCCCTCTTCTCGCCCCAAGCATCGCGCTTGCCGTGGGGAGGGGCAGATGCTGGTTTTCCCTCTCCAGATACGGGTGTAGGGCGATTGACGATGAGCGTTAATCTTTCGAGTCTCCAGTTAAAGCAATTGAGCTTGATTGAGCAAGTCAAGCAGATCCTTGAAGAAACGGGTGTTTCTGGCGACTGTCTGAGATTGGAGATCACTGAAGGCTGTTTGTTGGACAATTCCCTTTTCTCCATCACTCCGCTGCAACAACTGAGAGATTTGGGCATTCAACTTGCCATTGATGACTTTGGCACCGGCTACTCCTCCTTGAGCCGTCTCCACGGCTTACCGATTAATACGTTGAAAATTGACCGTTCCTTCGTCACCCGACTAAATCATCAACAGGAAGGCGTGGAAATTGTCCAAGCAATCCTTACCCTCGCCCAAAGCCTCGGTATGGACGTTGTCGCAGAAGGCATCGAAACGCAAGAACAATTGGCTAGATTGAAAGCCCTCCATTGCGACTACGGACAGGGGTACTATTTTGCTAAACCCTTAGACACGGCTGCTGCTACGGCGTTGATCGCCAAATCCTATCTGGATCAAAATTAACCACTAGCTTTCCCCTTGAGCTAGAGCAGATGTTCCCAAACCTCAAAATCCCCATAAACTAATAAAAGCAGATTAAAAAGCGCTATAGGTATATCTGCAACTAGCGAGGTTTCACTCCTTTTAGGGGACAAAAGCCGCGCTAGACTCAAACCAACTTTATTGCAGCAGGAATTTAGTATGAACGAGATGACCAAAGAAGAAATGCGAGATAGGCTGGGGAATATTGACCAAATTCGTGACATTCTTTTTGGCAATCAGCTCAGGGATTCTAATAGCCGCTTCGATCAAATTGATGCGGAATTGTCTAGACGATACCAAAGCTTACAAGACCAAATTAATGATGTTCAAAAGAGCTTATCACTGGATTTACAAACAGCGGTTGATTCCTTAGAAAAAAAAATTAGAGCGATCAATTTTAGTACTCAAAAAGAAACGACTGAGCTTCGACAATTAACCGACCGCATTAATAAAAATCTCTCTAGCCACATTGACGATCTCAGTCAAGATGTTGAGCTTCAAACCAATTCCCTTCGCACAGAGCTTTTACAAAACAAAGAAAAAACCGAAATCGATATGCGATCGCTAAAATCGTATATTCTCGAAGAACTTGACAAGCGGCTCTCCTTGGTGAAAGATGCCAAAGTCTCCAAAGATGATATGGCAGAAATTATGTTTGAGATCGGCTTGAGACTCCGAGAAACCGAGATGATTTCTGAAATGCAAGCCGTCAACGAGCCGAATAACTCCCTAGATAATCGCTTACTAGAGCCGGGACAATTTCACGAATAAGAGGAAGACTTCGTTTGCGAGGCTTTGGTCAAAATCCCCCTGACCTGTAATGTCCAATCACTCCTCAAATTCTACCCGCAACGACTTCAACGACGACTCAACCCCTCCCTTAGAAGGGTTATTCAGTTTGTTGAGCGAGTTCAGCCTCCTAAACTCAACGGTTGTCTCATCCGAAGACCAAACAAAAGTTGAGCCGCCACCTCAGCAAAGCCATGAAGCCGCACCTCTGGAGGCTGACGGCTTTCCAGGTGCGGCTTCAGATACACAGCCGCCTGTAGCGGAAAACTTTCTCCAGGAAGTCCAGAACCTTCAGGAGCAAATAGCCGAACTGTCTTCAGCCCCGGAGGATTCGCTCTTAACAAGCCAACTTTCTGCTATTTTGCGGCAAACTCAGCCAAATTTAGAGGAAGAATCGATTCAACGCTTGCAAAATGTTTTGTACGATGCTGTAATTCCCAACGACCGCCAAATAATTAGCAAACTGGCAGAAAACCTGGCAAATCTTGAGCGAAAAATTTACGACCCCAATGAGTTAATTGTTCTCCTGTTGCCATTGATTGCAGAATTAATAAGCTTAAAAATCGTTGAATCAAAAGAAGAAGTAGTTCAGGCGGTTTTTCCGATTATTGATCAGGTAATTCAGGAAAAAAGCCAGAAGGATCGAGCTGCTATGGGGAGGGCGTTCGCCGCAATTATTCCTACGGCAATTTCTCAACAAATTCAGGACTCCCCTGAGGAAATCGCCAAGGCAATTGGCCCCACAATGGGCAAAGCGATTAAAGAGCAAGTCACCCTGGAGGGGGATGCCATGGTCGATGCCCTTTATCCGGTGATTGGCAACACGATTTCTAAATACATGGCAGAGGCGGTGCGAGACATCAACGCCAAGGTGGAAAATGCTCTGAGTGTAGAGGGCGTTAGTCGTAAGATTCGCGCCAAAGTCCAAGGGGTTTCCGAAGCAGAACTGATTTTAAAAGAGTCTTTTCCCTTTAGTATTCAGGCAATCTTTTTAATCCATAAAACTTCGGGTTTGGTAATTTCTGAGGTACAACCAGGAAGCCAACAGCTAGAGTCAGATATGGTGGGAGGGATGCTCACCGCCATCCGCAGCTTTGCTAACGAGTTTATTGGTCACTCAGGCAATGCTTCGGAACTGACGGAGATTGAATACGCAAGTTTCAAGATTATTTTGGAGGTGGCTGGCTACTGCTACATCGCTGTGGTGACTCAGGGGGAGACGCCCAAGGTGTTCATTGAGCAGCTACGCCACACTCTCAGTAGCATTATTCAACTTTACGGCAAGCCGATTGAGTATTTTGATGGCGATCGCGCTACTATTCCTGAGCAGGTTCATCAACGTTTAGAAACTTTGATCTCTACCGCCTCTGAAGCGGTTAAACAAAAAGACCCCAAAACCAAAAATAAACCGCCCGCTCTGCTGGTAATTGGGTTAGGGATTTTACTGGCTGTTGGTGGTTGGGGAATTTACCAATATCGTTTGCGCCGCTTGGAAGCAAAAGCCGCATCAGCCTTATCATCCACTCCGGCGCTAGCAATTTATCGCCTAGGCGTAGATGTTCGCGGTAATACCCTAGAACTTCAGGGGCTGTTACCCAACGAAGAGTTGCGCCAAAAAGCCGGAGAAGTTGCCCTCTCGGCTGTACCTAAGCTGAGGTTGGATAACCAAATTATTGCCGTTGAGGTTCCGCCCGACCCCGTGCTGATAGCAGAGGAAGTCCAGCGACTAACAACGGTTCTCAGCCAGCTAGAAGGCGTTGAGATTTTTGCAACTTATGCCGACAATCGTGTCCGGGTAGAAGGAAAGGCAAACCAAGCGCTGGAGGTAAACGATGTTGTCCAGGCGTTTGAGCAAATTCCAGGCGTTCGTTCTGTCATTGTTACTCTCAACGCTCAGAAGTTACCTATTGACAATCGTATTTACTTTGATAAAGATTCGACAGCTTTAAGAACGAGTGAAATCAAGGGTAAAATTAGCTCAATTGAACAGTTTTTGGCACAATACCCAGAAACACAACTAGCAATTATTGGTCATGCTGATGGTATTGGGAGTGCAGCCAGCAACGAACAATTAGCAAAACAGCGAGCCTTCGTTGTAAAAAACACTCTCGTTCAACAGGGCATTGCACCTGAACGATTGCAAGTCACCTGGAGCGGACAACCGCCTCCCGATGTGGATACCCCAGAATCGATCTGGTTAGCTAGATGCGTAAGATTTGAACGACTTCTTCCCAGCAAAAAGTAACTAACTGAACTGACAAAATTCACAAAATTTGCATAGAGATTCTTTTGGGCAAATCCTTTATAAAAGATGAAAATAGAACCTAGTCGTGTCAATAATATCTAAGAAAATTTGTATGGTTGGCGATTTTGGTGTGGGGAAAACCAGCCTAATTCGCCGTTTCGTGGAGCGTCAATTTAGCGATCAGTATCTTTCAACCGTTGGGGTAAAAATATCCCGGAAGACGGTTGCCGTAACTCCAGACCACAAAAATGACCTCCTGGATGTGCAATTACTGATCTGGGATATAGAAGGTCATACAAAATTTAATGCGATCGCGCCTTCTTATCTACAGGGAGCAAGTGGTGCTTTAGTTGTAGCCGATTTAACTCGTCCAGAAACGATAGAACATTTAGGCGATCGCATTCAGCTATTTTCATCAATTAATCCTAAAGGCGTCATTAGTGTTGCCTTAAACAAATTTGACCTGATAGATCAGGAGACGCTCCCAAAAATCCTTGAAGAACTTCAATTTGATCGAGAGCATGTAGTGGCTATCCACATAACGTCAGCAAAAACAGGTGAAAATGTTGACGAAATATTTGGGAATTTAGCTCATAAAATAGTTTAACTTTTATTATGAACAAGTTGTTTGAAAAGCTTTTATCTTCTGGCAGTTTAGAATATTTTACCCTCGATCGACAATTAACTATTTTAGAAACATCCCCTAGAGTCAGTCAGTTTGCCGATCATCCTCAAGAAGTTTTGCCAGGGAGGGATGCACGCTTAGGTTTTCCTGAATTAGTAGGATCAGAAGAAATTTTAACTGCCATCCTTCAAGGACAACAGGCGAGTTTTGAAATTAAGGGAATTGTACGTTCCTCTGATCAGAATTCTCCCCTGTATATAGATGTTTCTGTGGGTGAGTATCAAGAAGAGAAGACGCTTGAGCGTAAGTTACTGGTATTAGTTGCCGATGTCACAGAAATGATGGTTTTAAGACAATCATTAGTCCAGCGAGCCAGTGAAGCTGAATTGTTGCTCAGTTCGCTGACAGTCTCCAAAGATTACATCGACAAAATATTGCGGGCGATGGGAGATGCTTTGTTTGTCACCACAGCATCAGGGAAAATCAAAACAGTTAATCAATCTGCTCAAAAATTATTTGGTTATCAAGAGTCAGAACTGCTTGGTCAATCAATTTCCTTAATTATCAGCGATCAAGACTTTCTTAATGAAACCCAAGAGCAGAGTCTGGCATCGGAAGATTTTTTGGAAAATGTGGAAGTGAGCTGCAAATCAAAAACTAACCAAGCAATGACTGTAGAGTTTTCTTGTGCAGCTGTTCAATCAGAAACAACGGGTTTACAAGATTTTGTCTTTGTCGGTCGAGACGTTACAGAACGCAAGCAAGCAGAAATAGCTGTTCGTCAAGCACTACAAAGAGAACGAGAACTCAATGAAATAAAATCAAGTTTTTATTCTATGGTTTCCCACGAGTTTCGTAACCCGATGACTACTATTTTAACAGGAGTAGAGTTAATCGAAAATTATAGAAATAGAGCTTCTGAACAAAAACTCAAAACCTATTTTCAACGCATCAAACAAGCCGCTAAAAATATTACTCATTTAGTTGAAGATGTCTTGGTAATTGGCAAGGCAGAAGCAGGTAAGTTAGAATTTCAGCCCTCTTTGTTAGATCTAGACGCGTTTTGCCAAGATTTAGTAGAAGAACTACAACTCACAACACCTCAACATCAACAAATTATCTTCGTCAATAAAGGAAACGGCATCCCTGCTTATATGGATGAAAATTTGCTGCGGCACATTTTGGTTAACTTGCTTTCTAATGCGATTAAATATTCCCCTGAAGGCAGCAATGTTGATTTTAAGCTGCACTGTGAGTTTGAAGAAGCAACGTTTGAGATCAAAGATGGGGGGATTGGGATTCCCCCAGATGCTCTACAGCGTCTATTTGAATCCTTCTATCGAGCAACGAATGTCGGGAAAATCGCTGGAACGGGTTTAGGATTGGCGATCGTTAAGAAGGTTGTGGACTTACATCAAGGCAAAATTGAGGTGGCGAGTGAAGTAGGTGTGGGTACAACCTTTACTGTTGTAATTCCCTTGGATAATCGTCAAATAGAACAATTGGAAGCCGGAGTTGAATAGGAACAAGAGCTAGGAGTATAGCGACGGCTCTAAAATAGAAGCGATCGCCCCTACCTCAAGATGACTTTTAGGATAATTCATTAATACTCTAACAAAATTAAATTAAGGGAAGCAAAATTTCAAACTCTGTACCCATATCTGACGGAGAATCTCTCAATTCAATAGGAGTAGAGCGCAACTTTAACTGTCCCCCATGCCTTGCAGTAATAATCCAATAACTTACGGATAAACTGGTTTCTTTTTCTGCCCGTTTCTTTGTTGAGAAGGATTCGATAATCTGCTGTTGAGCTTGAGGCGACAAACCGGAACCATTGTCAGCAATGCGAATCGAAACCCATCGAGTATAAGGAATGCTGGGGTTGATTGTTTCTCCAGAACGCACCTCTGTTGTAATTTCAATACAGGGATTGTGAGCTGATGCTGATGATTGGGTTGCAAAATTTTGGCGCACAGCATAGGTAATTACTGCATCTACAGCGTTACTCAATATATTCATGAAAACTTGACTAAGCTGACCCAAAAAGCAGGAAACGGGGGGGAGATGACCGTAGTTTTTGACTACTTTAATTTCACTATTCAGGCGGCTTTTTAATAACAGGATAATGTTGTCTAAGCAAGAGTTTAAGTCTGCAGGTCGGGGATATACTTCATCAATATGGCAAAAATTTTGTAAACTTGTGCCTAGCTTTTTTAAGCGCTCGGCTCCGGCTTCGACGCTAGCGATCGCTTGGGGTAAATCAGTTTGCAAAAACTCAATTTCAATTTCTTCTTTGATTGACCTTATCTCGTCGGAGGGCTGGGGAAGTAGTTTCTCATAGACTGCTAACAATTCTAAAATTTGCTGGCTGTAACTTGAGATGTAGGTTAAATTTCCCCAAATAAATCCCACAGGATCTAAAATTTCATGGGCAACGCCATCGACAAGTCGCCCCAAACTTGCCATCTTCTCACTTTGAACCATCTGCGTTTGGATGCGTTCATAGCGAATCTGCGTTTCGATCCCTCTGATTTGCCAAGCGGCTAAGTGTAATTGCTGAACATCTAGGAGTTGATAAGTGCCTGATGTAGTTTGCACCACTACGGGTTCTGCCAATAATTCCGGACGACGACGCAATGCCGACTGGGTGGCGGCTAAAATCGGCGTACTCTGTGGCAATATCAATGTCTCTGTGCGAGCATAGCTGTACAGACTGCTCAACGGCTGCGGCAAAAATAACTCTACTCCCTGAGGATGCAGCAGACACTCCAACAACTGCCGCCGCGAGATCATGCCGAGGAATTCACCCTCTTCAAATAAGATGACGCCCGGTAGTAAGGGATACTTTTCAAAAACTCGCGCGACTTTTATCCCCCGGCACTTAGGACTAACGGAAAAGTCATAACGCGGCAACTCCTCAAGAGTTGAGTCGATACTGAGGTCGCGATCGCTTCCGGCTAACAACGATGGCGGTGGCAAAAATTTGTTTTGCACCGACTTCAACACCCATCCATACAAATGACTGAGCTACATGTAGCTCTTTTTTTAGCTTACCATTGACGAGCATTTATTTAGATGCTGTCAAACCCACAATCGTATTCAATATTGACTTTTTTGGCAAAGATTTTCACAAATTATGGAAGCAATGTCAGCGTTTATTGACTATTAAGTTGCACAGAACGCGAACCTTAACTAGAATTTAACCTAATAGCGGAAGTTGAGACAGATTTATCAGGAACGATCGCGGCAAAGTTAAGTGTAGATAGGGTTGCCACGACTAATCGAAAGCTTAACTACTGAACTTTTTTCAGGAAAATAGCAATCTTCACATCCTTCAAAGGAAGGATTTAGAGGCTACTTTGCAATGTCTTTAAAATCACCAGGCAAAGATGAAGTTTTAATGAAACTTCATCTAAGATATCTGTACATTTACTGACCCTGGGGTAGGATGACGTGCAGTTCAAAAAGTCGCTCGCTCAAGTTCCGCCGCAACTGTTATGTATGAGCGCGATTGTTCAAGCTCAATGACTGTCACAGAAGCAAGCAGAATTACAGGGAAAATGTAATGAAAGTAGCCTTTATTGTTGGCAGGTTTCCTGTCTTATCAGAGGCATTTATCCTCAATCAGATTACAGGTCTGATCGATCGGGGGCACGAGGTTGATATCTACGCACTAGAAGGTCCATCAGGCGAAGATAGGATGCATCCCAGTGTGGAGAAATACGGACTCCTCGATCGCGTCCACTACACACCCCAGGCTCCAGTTAACTATTTATGGCGGGTGCTGAAAGGTTTATGGCTACTGGTTACTAATTTTTACAAAAACCCTGTAGCCTGCGGACGATCGCTAAATGTTTTCAAGTACGGCAAGCAAGCCCTATCGTTGCGGTTGCTGTATGGGGTAATTCCCGCACTAGGTACTCAGCCCTACGACATCATTCACTGTCAGTTTGGCTTCTACGCCCTCCGAGGTAAGTTAATTGAGGATGTCGGTGCTCTAACGCTTCACGAGCTGGGTGTTCTTCGAGGAAAGTTCATTACCTCATTTCGCGGCTTCGATATCAGTTGGTACGTTCAGAAGCATGGCGATCGCGTTTACGACCAACTGTTTGAGAGAGGACACTTTTATCTCACCAACTGCGAATTTTTCCGACGCCGAGCCATCTCCATCGGTTGTGATCCCAAAAAGATTGTCGTACTTGGCTCAGGAATCGATTGCAGTCGATTCGCCTTCTCTCCCCGTCGTCTACCTGCTGATGGTCGAATTCGGATTGCAACAACAGGTCGTTTGGTAGAAAAAAAAGGAATCGAGTATGGTATTCGTGCTGTTGCTAAGTTAGCCAAAGACTACCCCAATATCGAGTACAACATCATTGGCGATGGCTATTTACGGGAACCCTTTGAGCAACTGATTCAAGAGCTGGGGATGGGTGACATCATCAAGCTCCTCGGCTGGAAACAGCAGCAAGAAATTGTTGAGGTTCTCAAGAATTCACAAATTTTCGTTGCGACTAGCGTCACCGCGAACAATGGCAACCAAGATGCCCCAGTCAACACCTTAAAAGAAGCCATGGCAATGGGTATGCCTGTGGTTGCAAGTCGCCATGGCGGGATTCCAGAATTAGTTAAAGATGGGGTTTCAGGCTTTTTAGTCCCAGAGAGAGATGCTGAAGCGATCGCTAAAAAATTACTTTATCTAATCGATCATCCGGAAATCTGGTTAGCGATGGGCAAAGCGGGTCGTGCTTGTGCAGAAGCGCGCTACGACATGCACAAGTTGAATGACGAGCTTGTTGAAATTTACCAGCATGTATTGACAGAAAAAGCGACGGTGTCAGCGGTGAATTATAGAGACGTATTAAAAATTGGGCCTAATCTTACCTAACCTATAGCGACAGCTCTCTCATCAAAATTCACAAATCAAGATGCCGACAATCTCTATTATTCTTCCTGTACACAATGCTGCTTCTACCCTACTAGAAACAGTCCGATCGGTTCAACGGCAGACCTTCTCTGATTTTGAGATTGTTGCAGTTAATAATGGCTCAACCGATCACTCCAAGGAAATACTAAATAATATTGCAGACCAGCGTTTAAGAGTTTTAACCTGCGACACCATTAGTCCGTCATCTGCCCGTAACTATGGTTTAGCTCGCGCCACAGGAGAATTCATTGCTTTTCTGGATGGCGATGATCTATGGACACCCGATAAGTTGGAAACGCAACTCGCTGCTCTGCGGCGGCATCCAGAAGCAGGTGCTGCCTATAGTTGGGTTCGGTTCGTTGATGCAAAAGGAAAACTTCTGTACCAACAACAACCAGTCATCTTTGAAGGGAACGTCTATCCTCAGATGCTACAGAAAAATTTTCTTGCCTGTGGTTCTGTTCCTCTCATTCGCAGACCAGTAATTGAGTCCGTCGGTGAATTTAACACCTCACTTGGATCTTCCGAAGACTGGGATTACTGGCTGCGAATAGCAGCGCGCTGGTCGTTTGTAAACGTTCCTAAGTATCAGACAGATTATCGTCAATCTCTATCGTCAGCGACATCTAAGGTAGCGAAAAGAGAAAAGTACAATCTCATTATCATTGAAAGAGCGTTTCAAGCGGCGGGTGCAGAGCTACAGTATCTCAAAAATCGAAGTTTAGCTGAGAACTATTTGTATCTCTCAGAACTTTATCTTCGCCACAACCCTAATAGTGGAGGGGTGAAGCTAGCTAGTCAGAAAATTCGGTTAGCGATTCAGCTTAATCCAAAGATACTAACGTCTATAAGAACGGCTCGCGTACTTCAGCAAATTGCCAGAAGACGATTTTTGCACCGTCCAGAAGGCAATCTGCTGAAGCGATCTCCGCCTGAAAGGTTAATTGATTAGCAAAAACCGACCCTCTCATAAGATTCCTAGAAAACCCTTATTTGTACAAGGAAAGAGTAACAATGACAGCTTTGCAAGTCACAATCGTTGTTTCTCCCCGCGAGCGTTTTAGCTGTACCCGCGAATCTCTTGAAAGTATCTACGAGCATACAAACACACCCTTCAAGTTAGTTTATGTTGACGGCAACTCTCCGCGTGAGGTTCGTTGCTATCTTGAGGCTCAATCACAGGAAAAGAACTTTCAACTTGTTCGCACGGAGAACTACCTCTCCCCCAACCAAGCCAGAAACATAGGTTTGGCTCAAGTGGACACTAAATATGTCGTCTTCTTTGATAACGATGTCATCGTCTCACCCGGATGGCTAGACGCGTTGGTTCAGTGTGCTGAAGAAACAGATGCCTCCGTCGTCGGTCCCCTAATGTGCCAACACCTACCTCTGCATGAAGTCGTCCACTTTGCTGGAGGTGAATCCCGCATCGTTGAGGATGTTAAAGGCAGACGTCATCTGCGGGAAAAGATGTACAAGCAAGGTCAGCGGGTAGCCAAGGTACGCGACCAACTCAAACGGACGCCAACTGAACTAGCAGAATTCCACTGTGTTTTAGTACGTACCGCAATTTTTGAAAAAATTGGGCCGCTGGATGAAGCCATGTTCAACACCAAAGAACATCTTGACTTCTGCATGACGGTTGCCGAGGCAGGAGGCACCGTTTACTTTGAACCTGACTCTATCGTTACCTATGTACCTGGCCCCCCCCTAGAGTTAACAGATATACCGTTTTACATGCTGCGTTGGAGCGACGCTTGGGTGCTCAATAGCTTACAGCGCTTGCGCGAAAAGTGGGACTTAACAGAGGACGGGTATTTCAAATATAAGTACAAAGTTTTGGGATGGCGGCGAAGAGAGACCATTCTCCGCCCCTTAAGCCGTAAGCTGACTTTTGGAATCAAAAGCCAGTGGATGGAGAAAGTTCTAGTGCCTTTCGACAAAGTGCTAAACCGTTATCTGACCGACCGCTATATGAAAAAGTACTTGGATCAGAAGCAACAACAAGCGGCGAATTCATTGCCCCCTGCTATAACGGCAAAGCCGTTGCAACCGACTAAAACGATGACCGCTGTTAAGTAGTCGGGAAGTTTGCTAATTGCCAGGGTAGTAGAAATTGTTCCAGCGCGATCGCGACACAAAGTTAGATGAGGCTCTTAGGGATAGCTCTATTCTTTGCTCTAACGTCGCCAGCAGTCGGGAGAGAACAATATCTACATAAAAAATAAAAACCCTGGTAAGCTCCTAGCAAACCTACCAAAAAGACAGCCAGGACACAAACCCAAAAGATGCTATCTCTTGGTAATTGAAGTGAAGGAGGAAAATTTTGAGGCAACGTCAGGGTTTGAGGCATCTATCCTCAGAGGTAGTTTACACTCCCGAAAGTAAGCTGAGGCATCCTGTTGCCTTGTTGCAACGGATGTGGCTAGATTTGCTCGCATCTCGTGAACTGGCTTGGCGGCTGATGGTGCGAGACATCAGCGCTCAATATCGTCAGTCATTTCTCGGTATCGCTTGGGCATTTATCCCGCCCATTGTCCTGGCAGCCGGATTTACCCTGGCGAGTAATGCCAACATCATCAACGTTGGTGCCACGGATATTCCTTATCCGGCTTATGTCGTGTTTAGCACCGCACTCTGGCAAACATTTGTTGAAGCCTTAAATGGCCCAGTACAGGCAGTAACCGCAGCAAAGTCAATGCTAGCGAGAATCAACTTTCCCAGAGAAGCGCTAATCTTGGCAAAGTTAGGTGAAGTGGCGTTTAACTTCGCCATCAAGCTGATTCTAATTATCGGGCTATTTATTTGGTTCCAAGTTCCCGTGACTTGGACGGTCATTTTAGCGCCTGTCGCTTTGATTCACCTGGTGTTGCTGGGGACGCTGTTTGGCATTTTATTAGCACCGTTAGGTGTCTTGTACCAGGATGTCTCCAAGGGGCTAACGATGGTTACAGGTTTTTGGCTGTTTTTGACTCCGGTTGTTTATCCCGTTCCCACTGGAGGAGCCTTTAAATTTCTGGTGCAACATAATCCGGTCACGCCGCTGTTGGTGACAACACGAGAGTTGGCAACTACGGGAGTGTTAACAGAAGCTCCAGGGTTTTGGGTTGTGAGTGCGCTTACCTTCGTTGGCTTGCTGCTAACTTGGATTGCCTTCCGTTTGGCAATGCCCTTTGTGATTGAAAGAGTGAGTGCCTGATTAGCGTTACAGAGGAATAAGGGCGATCGCCAGAGCTAAAATCAAGCCTTTGTATACCTTGTGTTTCTCTCGTTCAAACGCTGAGATTTATTAGGCAAGCAAAATAACCCTTATATCTTTGTCAATCCACTGGAAACTAGCCAAATTAATAGTAATTAAACTGGCACTGGGATATTGACTTGTGGAAGAAAAGCTGTAGTTAAAACCCTAGAAAAAATATGGAAAAACTTGTTTCCGTTATTATTCCTTGCTTTAATGCCCAGAAGTGGGTGGCAGAAGCAATAGATAGCTGCCTTAAACAAACCTATCCTCAGATAGAAATCATTGTAATTGATGACGGGTCTACTGATAATAGTTTAGAAATTGTCAAGAGTTATAAAGACAAAGTAATCTGGGAGACAGGAGCAAATAGAGGCGGAAATTATGCCCGCAATAGAGGGTTTACATTATCAAAAGGTGAATATATTCAATATTTGGATGCCGACGACTATCTATTGCCAGAAAAAATAGAAAAGCAAGTTCAGGCGTTGGAAGCAACGAAAACAGATGTTGTTTATGGGGATTGGCGCTACAAAAAACACCTACCAAATGGTAATAGCTTTTTGGAAGATATCAAGACCTGCGGGCCGAAAACGGATTTTCTGGAATCATTACTAGCAAACGACCGCTGGGTACCTCCTGTCGCCCTACTCTTTACAAGAGATATAATTAGCCGTTCCAGTGGTTGGGATGAAAATTTCAAAGCCGCGCAAGATCGAGATTTTCTCTTATCCTTAGCTATTGATGGCGCAAAATTTACCTACCAGCCCATCTGCCACTCAATCTATCGAAGTCACGGCAAAGTAACCGTTTCTACAACCTCTAAACTTCACTGGCTGAGATCCCACTGTTTAGTAATGGAGAAAGCCGAAAAAAAACTCGCTCAATCCGGTAGACTTTCCTTAAACTATCGTCAAGCTCTCGCTAAAGCCTACTTTGAAATGGGGAGAGAGTATCTGTATGGTGATTCCTCTAATCCAGAAAATAGTAAATGCTGGCACTACCTGCAAGTACTCAAAAAATCTCTATCCGTCTATCCAGAGTTTCAGGTAACCTATCGCAATATAGTTTATAAGCTTACACAAAAGTATTTAGGCAGCAGTCAATCAGAACTACTTGCCTATGTTGTAACAAAAGTAAAAAAGAAAATCTCACCGCAAGCTTCAGAGAAGTTCGTTCAGGTACAAAATTCAGTGTAATTCTATGAAAATTATTTTTTGTAATTTTACTATATTATGCTGTTTGGCTAAGTTTTTTTCGATTAAGGAGGTTTAATGATGTTAATTGAAGCCAAAAATCAAAAAATGGCAGTTCCGCCAGAAGATAAGGCAGTAGTTGTCTCAGTTAACAATATCTCAAAAAAGTTTTGTCGAGACTTAAAACGCTCTCTCTTATACGGCGTACAAGACAT
Organism: Kastovskya adunca ATA6-11-RM4; assembly: GCA_019359445.1. Classification (GTDB taxonomy): domain Bacteria; phylum Cyanobacteriota; class Cyanobacteriia; order Cyanobacteriales; family Coleofasciculaceae; genus Kastovskya; species Kastovskya adunca. The sequence goes on from JAHHHJ010000001.1 coordinate 52,262, forward strand.
CGCCACCGAGGTAACAGGTGGAACGAGAAAGAGTGACACCTTACGAGCCAAAGAGTTTTGGGCACTAAAAGATGTCAGCTTCCAACTGCGGCGGGGAGATGCTGTGGGCTTAGTCGGTTCCAATGGAGCCGGAAAAAGTACGCTGCTGCGGATTATTAGTGGTTTGATTAACCCCGATACTGGCTCCATTACAGTTCGCGGAAGAGTTGCGCCTCTCATTGCTCTAGGAGCAGGATTTAACCCAATCCTCACCGGACGAGAAAATATTTATGCCAATATGTCAATTTTAGGGCTAACCACTAAAGAAATTGATAGTAAATTTGATGAAGTTGTAGAATTTGCTGAAATCTCGGATGCGATTGATGCACCAGTACAAACCTATAGTTCGGGAATGGCAGCACGGTTAGGATTTGCCTGCGCCGTTCATATCGAACCGGAAATTTTATTAGTGGATGAAGTTCTATCTGTTGGGGATATCAAGTTTAAGATGAAGTGCCATCATCGTTTGGCAAAACTTCGAGAAAATGGTACAGCGTTTATTTTAGTTTCTCACAACTCCCATAGCGTATTAAATGTTTGTAATTCCGCAATTTACCTAAAAAAAGGAGAATTAATTACTCAGGGAGAAACTGAAGATGTAATTCGTCACTATGAAGAAGACTTGTGTTTGAGTGGAACTGAAACGGCGGCGGGACCACTGTTTTTGCCAGAAAAGCCTGCTAGTGAAAGTATGGGCTTAGATATTCTTTCTGTATCGTTTAAGGATGAGGAAGAAAATATTTTGCAATTCCCTTTATGTGGGGAAACAGCTTACTTCTGTGTTGAATGTAAATCTTATGAGTATATTGATGATGCTAATTTAGGTATTAAAATTACGGCTTTAGCAGGAGAAAGTGAACAGGTATTGTATATGACATCGGCTAGTGAGAATGAATATTTAAAGATATCTCCTGGAAAAACCGAGATCCAAATGCAGATGCCTCACTTGGGTTTAGTTCCTGGAACCTACAACGCCAGAATTTACGTGAGGAGTGGCGTCCGCTCCTTTGATATTGTTAGATCATTTCGCTTTACGGTGAAAGCGAGTAAGAATACCAGCCACTGCTTATTTTATCAGCCCCGAAGCTGGAAAGTTATTAATAAATAAGTGCTTAATGCGTTCTGAATTTAGATTCGAGCGTAACGTCTTTTGAGAGCGCGATCGCCTAACTTAACAAACAAAAATGAGCAATCCCTCCCTTAGCATTATCATCCCTACCTACAATCGACCTCACTTACTGCCGCGTGCTGTTCAAAGTGCTCTAGCACAAACGGTAGAGGATCTGGAAGTGGTCGTCGTTGATGATGGCTCGCCAGAACCCGTGAAGTTGCCCGAACACCCTCGGCTCAGGGTGATTCGGCTGCCGGAAAACCGGGGAACCGCCGCCGCTCGTAACGCGGGAGCCGCATCCGCACGGGGGCGCTGGATTACCTACCTCGACGATGATGACCAACTATTGCCCCACATGGCGGAAGTGTCCCTCGCCGCCCTGGCAAACACAACACTGCCAAAACCAGTGGCGGTACTGTCCGCTCTAGAAGTGGTGAATCAGGAGGGCAAAGTCACCCAGACTCGCCGCCCGCCAACTCTCCCACGAGGCAAGCATTTTTTCCTGGAAGAAATTGAGCCAGGGCAGTCATTTCTCTCCAAGCAGACACTAGTGGTAGAGCGCGAGCTGATTTTAGAAATCGGTGGTTATGACGAGTCCTTCAGCTCCCGCGTCCACACCGAGATTTTCTTGCGCCTCAATCCAGTCTGCTCAATCCTGGGTGTGCCAACGGTCACTTACCAACTGATCAGCCACGAAGGGCCGAGAATCTCGCGCGATCCGTCGCGGCGTCAGGTGAGCTTCCACCAACTGGTACGCAAGCACAAATCCCTCTTCAAAGCGCACCCAAAGATGTTTGCCGACTTTGTCTACAAACACGCCTTGATGTCCTATGAACTAGGTCAGAAAAGCGCTGCTCTTTCAAGCGTATTGTGGGCGCTGCGAATCCGTCCCCGTCACATCCTCGGTAAAGTTACTTGGCCCTTAAGGAAAAGCTTGCGTGGCTATGCCATGCAGGTGAGACAAGCACCGTCAAAGAGCAATTAGCGTTGCTCAAACAACAGCAAATTTCACCTAGTCCCTTTGATTAACGCTTTAAGAGGTTCGACATGAAAAAAGCTTCCGTGATGTACATCATCAGAGGATATCCTCAGATTTCTCAGACTTATGTCAAGACAGAACTTGAAGCAATTCATGATGACTACGATGTGACCATCGTTTCTCGAAAGCCATCCAACGTCCCTTATCAAAACCACTTTCCCTATCATCATTTGACCAAACAGGATGCGATTCGAGAACTAGTCGAACAGGTGAAACCTGATGTTATCCACACCCACTACTTGAATCAGCTAGAGTTTGTTGGGTCCTTGGCTGAAAAGATGGGCATACCCTTCACTGTGCGATCGCATTCCTACGATACGATGGCTCTTAGAAAGAAGAACTGGAAAGGTCGTATCAGAGAAGTCCTCGAACGGAATACGCCTCAGTTCCAGAAGGTAGCGAAAATTAAACAAAACCTTCACTGGGCTAACCACGAGCTTTGTTTGGGCATTTTAAGCTTTCCCTTCGCACGGCAGTATATGGAAAAAGCAGGCGTCCGCGCCGACAAGATTATCGACTGCTATCCTGTCGTGAACTACGAACTCTTCCATGACCGCTCGCCGAACGGCAACGCCATCATGAATACGGGCGCTGCTATTCCCAAGAAGAAGATGGAAGATTATATCCAGCTCGCTTCGTGGATGCCGGAACAGGAATTTAACCTCTACGCTCTCGGCTACGATGTCGATCAGCTCAAAGCTCTAAACGAAGCCAAGGGGAATCCCGTAAACATCATTCTGCCCGTAGAGCCGAACCAGATGCGTCCGGAATACAAAAAGCATCAGTGGCTCGTCTATACGGCAGCCTTTGACTTGGCAACAGTGGGTTGGCCGATGGCAGTGGCGGAAGCCCAAGCTGCAGGCGTCGGTGTGTGTGTACCGAGGATTCGTCCGGATCTCCAAGAGTACGTCGGGGAAGGAGGATTTCTCTACGATTCAATCGAAGAGGTACGAGAAATCATCGCTAAGCCAGTCCCGGAAGAGATACGAGAAGCAGGATTCTTGCAGGCGAAGAAGTCAGGTATCCAGGAACACAAACATTTACTCACTGAGCTTTGGGACAAAGCAGCAGGGCGTCAGTTATCTAGTGTCGCTTAAGCGCTTTCTGAGAAAATAATACCCAGAAGGCGAGATCCCCGGCGGCTTTAAGAAGTTGGGGATCTGAAGCGCTAACATCTCACAATCTTTCTCAACATCAAGATTAAATTAACAAGTTTTATTAAAAATTAGCATCAAAAGATAAAATTTGTGCTGAGTTAAAGAAACTCAAAAACTCAATCCTCCCTAATTGTGAGAGTGATTTTAAATAACTATTAAGTAAGCTCCGAGTTTGGAGATGCAAAAATCTTTGGCAAGTACCCGTAGTTGAGAGTACATGGGCTTCATCGCCAAAAATCTAAAACTAGTCTTACTGATTGAGCGCTGGCTAGGGCTATTCCCCCAGCCTCTATTTTATAAGGGGCAGCAAAATCTCAAACTCTGTTCCTTGCCCCGGCTGAGAATTCATAATCAGTCTGCCTTTATGCTTTTGAGTAACAATTTGATGACTAATTGCCAAACCTAAGCCTGTTCCTTTGCCAACGGGTTTAGTAGTGAAGAATGTTTCAAAGATACGCTCTTGAACTGAAGGTGGTATACCCATCCCATTGTCGGTAATTCGTATAGACGCCCATTTAGAGCCGTCAACGTCTAATAGAGCAGTAGTTAGGGTAATTGTAGGTGAGGAAAGTTTGTCTGGCTCCAACAGTCCAGTTCCAGATTCAAGACCTTGGAGATTAAACCCTTCCAACGCATCGATAGCATTACTAATAACATTCATAAATACCTGACTGATCTGACCAGAGTAGCAAGGAATTTCTGGCAGATCTCCATAATTTTTGATAACTTTAATTTCTGCTTTGAGGCGATTATTTAAAATCAATAATGTGCTTTCAATACACTCATGCAAGTCAGAAAGCTCCATTTTATTCTCATCTAAGTGAGAAAAATTTTGTAACCCTTTAATAATCTGAGTGAGTCGTCCAGACGCAACCTTCATACTTAGCAAAATTTTCGGCAGGTCTTCTAAAATAAAGTCTAACTCTGCTTCTGATTTCAGCTCCTCAATTATTTCAGAGACTTGAGGAAACTCAACTTCATACTCTCTCAAAATCTGCATCAGCATCTGGCAGTAGCTGGAGAGAAACTTAAAATTACCCGTGATACAGTTAACCGGATTTTTGATTTCATGGGCAATCTCCGCCACCATTTTGCCCAAACTCACCATTTTTTCCGATTGGATCATCTGGGCTAAGGATTGTTCATGCAGTAGCTGGGTTGTGAGTTCGTGAATTTGAGATTGAGCAACTAGTAATTGGTGGGAGTCTAGTAATTTATAAACCCCTGGCTCGGTTTCTACGACGATCGGTTCATAGATTAGCTCTGCTGTACGCTGTAATGACCAACGTGCCGCTTCTACAATCAATGTGTCTGTTTTCAGTATTGAAACTTCTGTATTGGTAAAGCGATACAAAGAGGCGAGGGAACGCTTGAGAAACAGTTCTAGTCCGTAAGGACGGCTCATCTGTTCTAAAAAGCGTCGCCGCGAAATCATTCCTAGAAACTTCCCCTGGTGTGTCAAGATTGCGCCGGGTAGTAGGGGGTTTTCTTGAAAAGTTTGAGCGACGTCCTTGCCTAGGCAAGAAGATTCTATTTGAAAATCATGTAGTGATAGTTCTTGAAGTGTTGATTTTAAATTTAGCTTTGGCATCTCGGTGAAAGATGTTACTGATAACACGGGATAATGAGCCTGTAGAACAATCATAATGACACTGTATTAATACTGGTTATTTGTAATAAAAGGCAAATTTTAATTTAACATCACCTAAATAGAACGATGTAAATAATTAAAGGTTTGTAGTCAGCGTTAAATTCTTCAAAATCTGGCTACAACTCTGACCAAAAGCCTATTTAAAGAACTTTACATAATAATACAAAGTTTGATTTATTCTCGCCTACTTACTTACACAAAATTTATCAATCAAGGGCATGGCATTGCTATTCCCCTACGAGAAAATCAACGTTTTTATATTTCTTTTGTATAAATCCTGCTAATACCCTATTGTGCTAAGTATAGCAATCTCAATAAAATACTTTTGTCAAGTTTTAATTAAGATTAGTTAAATAAGACTTTAAATTCAAATTAAAATTTGAGGAATAAAATTCTGTGATCGCTTCATTTCAAAAACCCTAGCCTTTATCGCCAAACATCAAATGGACAATCTGCCTAAAACATAAAAACTTGCAAATAATTCTTGAGTTCTCAATTTTAAAGTAGTTAGAAGTGAGAGTTTTTTAGTAAAAACAACGGTTGAAAACTATGCCAATTTGAGTAAATAAATCTTCAAGACTTAAATCCTGATTATTTTTTGACGAGTTGTAGAGATGCGTTAGCGTAGGAACACTCTTGCTGCTCATCTACGAGAAGGGTTAATGAGTTGCCCGGTGCCTCAAAAAACAGTTTGGCAACAACTCAGCCCTTCGCTCGTCATGTCTCAATAGCGATCGCGTAACTCACTCTTGCTTTCCGCAGGAATCAAAAAATAGTAAGATCAGTAACTTTCGGTAAAATATCGCTGACGGCACGATCATTTTGGTAAATCTCGTTGCATCGCCAACTGCATGAATCAGCTAAACAACGGCTTCACCCTTTTTTTGAGTTTACTTGTTGAAGCAATCCCTTTTTTGCTGCTGGGGGTTTTGCTCTCCGGCGTGCTGCTTTTGTTTGTCGATGAGCGGCAATTGATTGCGGCAATGCCGCGCAACCCGTTCTTGGGCGCTTTATTTGGAGGGTGTGGAGGCTTTCTGTTTCCGGTGTGCGAGTGTGGCAATGTGCCAGTGGCGCGGCGGTTGTTGATTCAGGGCGCACCCGCCCCAGTGGCGATCGGATTTTTGCTTGCCGCCCCAACGATTAACCCCGTGGTTATTTGGGCTACCTGGGTAGCGTTTCGAGACCAGCCGGAAATCGTGTTACTGCGAGTTGTGTTTTCTCTAGGGATTGCCACGATCATTGGTTGGGTATTCAGTGCCCAGGTAGATATACGTCCGCTGCTGCAAAAGGGAGTGGCACGCTCAATGCCAACGACAGAAGGCAGGGGTAGAGACAGTCGTAGGCAATCTAGTTTCTCTAGCAGCATCGACGACACCCCTACACTTTTACAATCGGGTTCCTTCTTGCTGGGTGAGCCAGGAGCCCCTATACGACTGGATACAACGGTGCTTCAGGGAAATTTGGCCGCCGCTACTGCCAGAAAACCCCTCAATGACCGACTGCGGTTATTGCTAGAGAATACCGTGCAGGAGTTGCGAGAGTTGGGCGGTATTTTGGTTTTAGGAAGTGCGATCGCTGCAACGATTCAAGTCGCTGTCCCGCGTGAAGTCATCCTCAACTTAGGGCAAAGTCCAATTACCTCAATTTTGGCAATGATGCTGCTGGCATCGATTGTATCGATTTGTTCCACCGTTGACGCCTTTTTTGCCCTTGCCTTTGCCTCAACCTTTACCAGCGGAGCGTTACTCGCTTTTTTAGTCTTTGGCCCTATGGTTGACTTGAAAGCAATCGGCTTAATGATGTCAGTGTTTCGTGGCAGAGCCATTGTTTATATCTTTGCTTTAGCTGCACAATTAGTATTTTTATTGACACTGTTCGTCAATTTTTACCTTAGTTAGTCATCGGTTGATAAGTGCTTGCGGTTATGGGTTCAAGAAAAAAATTCCAGTTCAAACTTCAGAACTTCTTACTGCCTCTAGTAGAGGTGATGGCTCTCGGTACCTGGGGTGTTTTGCTCCTGAAATACTGGCTGACGGGTCAACTAAACCTACTGATTCACCCGAATTACTTTGGGTTGGCGATCGCTACAGGCTTCTTCTTGCTAATTGTCTCCATACTCAGAACTGCCCAACTGCTGTGGGCGCGGCGTCAACGACAGTTGGGAAAAATCCCCGCCGTACCTGTCGCGCCACACATTACATTGTTTCCTCCCGGTTGGAGTAGTCTTTTGCTCCTCGCCGCTGCCATTGCCGGACTGATCGTAACGCCCACTGTGTTTGCCAGCGATACGGCTATTCAACGGGGAATTACCGACTCCGTGATGTTAACGCGGACACAACCCCAATCATTTCGGAGTGTCAGCCGTCCCGAAGAACGGAATCTGGTTGAGTGGATACGCACCCTCGGTGTTTATCCAGAACCAGACGCCTACGTCGGTCAGAAAGTAAACGTGCAGGGGTTCGTCGTGCATACAGGGGAACTGCCGTCGCAGTATTTCCTGATTTCCCGCTTTGTAATTACCTGCTGTGCGGCAGATGCTTATCCTGTGGGATTACCCGTGAAGTTGACGACAAACCGCAACGCCTATCCACCGGATACGTGGTTAGAGGTGGAAGGTCAGATGATTACAGAAACCTTGGCAGGAAGGCGTCAACTGACGATTGAAGCAAGTTCCCTCGAGAAAATTGAGAAACCCGCCGATCCTTATTTTTATTAAGGATGGGAAATTAGGGATTGAATATTGCCGATCGCCATCTCTAATATAAGCAGCAAGCAAGTTATTAGCGGCATGGGCAGAGCTGACTATTTACAAAAATCGCAGCTGATAGCTAACACCACCGAAGGCTGACAGCGAAGTTATGAAAAACGCAAAACTCAAACTGAAAAACGTTCTGCAACCGCTTGACCAAGTCGCGTTGGCATTGATAGTAGTGCTGAGCGTAGTGACGGGACTGTTGTTGTGGAATGGCGATCGCTCCGGCCCACGGGTACGCAATTTTAGCTGGCAGGATCAACGAATTGGAGCGGAAGATACAGCGTTTACGCTCACCTTTAGCCGCCCGATGGATCAACAGAGTGTAGAAGAAAATTTAGAAATTACACCGTCTTTACCCGGCAAAATTAGCTGGGCCGGACGCAAAATGGCTTATACCCTAACAGAGCCTGCCCCCTATGGTACACAGTACCAGATGCAAATCAAGGGAGCAGAAGATGCGTTTAAAAGTGAAAACGGTCAAGGGACGGAAATTCAAGCCTATGAGGGACTATTTCGCACGCGCGATCGCGCCTTTGCCTATATCGGCGTTCGGGGCCAAGAGCAGGGGCGATTAATCCTCTACAACCTGACACAACAGAAAAAGTTGATTCTCACCCCGGCTGACTTGGTGGTGACAGACTTTAAACATTACCCGAATGGAGAGCAGATTTTATTTGCTGCCAATGACAAAGCTAGCCAAAGCCAGAATCTGCTAGCCGAACAACTCTATACCGTAACTACAGGGCTTCCTGGTAAAGACGAAACATCCCCAGAACCCGCCGGAAAAATCGACCGAGTTTTGGATAGTAAGGATTACCAAAATCTCGAATTTGATTTATCGGCAGATGGGCAAACTATTGTGGTGCAGCGGGTGAATCGACGCAACCCGGCGGAATTTGGGCTATGGGTTGTGCAAGGCGACGAGAAGCCACGACCTTTGGGAACCCAAGGGGGCGACTTTGTGCTTACACCAGATAGCCAATCTTTAGCGATCGCCCAAGGACAAGGGGTAGCAATCTTACCCTTGACCACCACCGCCGCCAAAGACCCGTTGGACTTTTTGCCCAAGTTTGGCATGGTGTTGAATTTTTCCAGGGATGGAAGCGCCGCCGCGATGGTGAAGTTTAATACCGACTACACGCGATCGCTATTTTTGGTCACTAACCAGGGCGTTCAACAGGAACTATTACGCACTACGGGTTCCATTCTCGACTGCAAGTTTACCCCCTACAAAGAAACGCTGTACTGTCTACTGACCCAACTAGTAGAAGGGGAAGAATATCGCGAAGACCCCTTCGTCGCCGCGATTGACCTGAAGCCAGAAGCAAACAAACCGCAAGAAAACAACAGCCCCCTTGTCCAACCGCTGCTAGTCTTGCCAGAACAGCGGGATATTCAGATTAGCTTATCCCCCGATGGATTAGGGCTTTTGTTCGATCAAATCGTCACCGCTGGGGATAGTTTGACGACAGGTTTAAGAACAAATGAAGGGTTAGCGATCGCCGATGCTTTGCTTTGGCTACTCCCCTTACCCGACATGGAAGCCACTGACGAAGTGCCACAACTACAACCCGATCAGTTATTACCCGGCTTTCGTCCCCGTTGGTTACCGTAATGGCGATCGATGAGGCGATCGCTTACTAGAGAGTTGTTCCCGACTTCCCCTGCAACTCAATGAGGATGACAGGCACTACACTTTACTGACAAAAATCTAGGTAAACTTGAGGCAATAGTTGCGAAAACTTGAGTAGGGGCTGGCGATCAAAAGCCAGTCACAACAACGCATGAGGTTTTTCAAAACCTACTGGATTTCTCAAAACCCTAGCGACTCAACACTCCTCGCCACTTAACCACACTGCCCTATTGGGGTTGCATCTTCTACCGAGTCCGGCTAATAACTGCATTTACAAATTTATATTCTTTCACTATATCTACAGGGATTAGATCGGACGTAACATCACCCTGTCCAAAGGGTCTCCATGCAAGTACAGAGTTTTCTAGACCGTTACCGCCAAGGAGAACGTGATTTTTCCCATATTGACCTGAGTGGGGCAAGCTTGAGTGGGGCAAATCTTCGGAACATCAATTTGACAGGGGCTAATCTCACCAGAGTCAATTTGAGCTGGGCGTCTTTAAACAATGCCCAACTGACAGGAGCTAATCTGAGTCAAGCCGATTTACACAGCGCTACCTTCAACAAAACTAATCTTGACCAGGCAATTTTAAGTGCGGCAAAGCTGACGAAAATTGACTTGCGTTTAGCAACGTTACAAAAAGCAGACTTGAATTGGGCGGTGCTGCAAGAGGCTGATTTGAGTGGGGCTAATCTCAATCAAGCCAAACTAGACCAGATTAATTTGGAGCAGGCGAAACTCAATGGCACCCAACTCATTGAGACAGAACTGATGGAGGCGAATCTCTGTCGCGCCACCCTGATTGGGGCGAATCTCTCTGGGGCAAATCTGCGGGAAGCCCATCTCGAAGAAGCCAATTTACGCGACGCAATTTTAGTCGGCGCTAACTTAACGGAAGCTAACCTGAGGGCGGCTTATTTACGAGGAGCGAATTTCTCTGAGGCAGATTTGCATCGGGTAATTCTGAGTGGTGCAGATCTCAGTGAAGCCAATCTCAACAATGCTGACTTGAGCCGAGCAAACCTGAGTGGGGCGTATCTACTAAAAGCCAGCTTGCGTAAAACCCATTTAGTCCGAGCAATTTTGCAAGACGTTTATTTGTTACGTGCTGACTTGTCTGATGCCAATCTACGCGGGGCAGACTTACGGCGAGCGGATTTGAGTGGGGCGTACCTAAGGGAGACAACGCTGAGTGAGGCAAATTTGAGTGAGGCTTTTTTATTAGAAACTCACCTGATTGGCACGAATCTTAGTCGGACGGAAATGACAGGCTGTTGCATCCACGGCTGGCACCTCGAAGATGCTGATTTATCAAAAGTTGAGTGTCGTTATGTCTTCACTCGCTTTGACTATGCCTCGAAAAGTGCTGGCGAGCGCTATCCACAATCCCGCGATTTCCAGCCAGGGGAACTGGGGTGTCTGTACACGGCGGATGCCAATTCCACCATCGAAGTTCAATTTCAAACCGCTCCTCATTGGGCAACACTGGTGTTTGCCCTGGCTCAGTTGGAGTTGGAGTGCTCCAATTTACAACTGATGATCAAAACCTACACCGCAACGGACGGTAACTATCTCCTGCACCTAGGAGCCAGTCGAGTAATCAACACGCAGGTCTTAACTGGGCGGCTTTTGGTGCTTTATGAATCGCTGCTGCCGCGATTGGCTACCCAGGGTCAAAAAATCTTGGATTTGCTGGAAATTACTGAGCCTCTTGAGGCATTGCCTATCGACCTGCCCACACAAACGGGGACACCACCCCCCTTACCTGTACTGGATCAGCGGCGACGGTTGTATCAAGAGGTCGTCACCCAAATCCAACATATCCTTATGTCTCAGGCTCCTGAGCAATTTGTAAAAAGCGTACAGCGGTTACTTGAGTTTCTCAAGCAACAGGGAATTTCCACCGAGGAGATTCAAAAGAAAATCATTAGAAACATGATTATCAAGCGGGCTGAACGTGACCCAGCATTCCAAAAACAGCTCCTGCATTGGGAAAAAACTGCCGAGGAAGCCGCCCGTTTTTCCTCAGTGGGGCAGGCAATGCGTTGGGCGATCGCCTCCATTTGGTCTGAGAAAACTTAGGGGTTTTCCTAGAAGTTTTGGAGAATAACCTGATCTTTTGGTTACGAAACGCATAAAAGATTACAAAGATTGCAACGTTACTTGGCAGTTGGCTCCTCGTTTCGGCTAGAATCGAGCGCGAATGTGGTGTTTTGAGGAGTTCAAACTGTGAAATCTGCTTTAAGTTTAGGAAAGACGACTTCCTCGGCTTTAATTTTTGCAACGATTGGTTGCTTGGTAAGCAGCATCTCGGCTGCCCAAGCCACCCCTGGCATTGTTTCTAGCACGGTAGCAACATCTGCCGACGCTTCGTCTCAGAATCAGGCATCTACAGATTTTTCTTCAGCAACAGAGTTAGCCGATACAATACCGACAACTCCTCTGGCTCTTACAGAACTTCCTAAAACCGAGGCAACGGATAGCGATCGCACAGAAGCTAACGCGATCGCCCTTTCAACAGCCCCAACCGAGTTTTCTGCCCTCCCAGAAATTTCTAATTTAGAAACTGGGGTAGAACCAACCACCCAGACAAACAGCGAAGATTTATTGTCTCCCACTCCTCTACAGGCACAAACTCTACCGACTAATGAGGTGGACGAGTCCCTGGCTCCTAACGCCATGCCCTTTGAACCCGCCTATGGCGATGAAAGTGACCCAATGGGTCAAGTCACTAATGTTTCCCAACTCCAGGATGTTCGACCCAATGATTGGGCATACGAAGCCTTGCGAGAACTGGTAGAGCGCTACGGCTGTATCGCTGGTTATCCCGATGGCTCCTTCCGAGGCAACCGCGCACTCACCCGCTATGAATTTGCGGCAGGATTGAATTCCTGTTTAAATCAAGTTGAGCGTTTAATTGCTGGTGTTGGCAGCGATTTGGTAACTCAACAAGACTTAGAAACCCTCCGGCGACTGCAAAGTGAGTTTGAGGTAGAACTGGCAACCTTGGGAACTAGAGTCGATAACCTGGAAGGTCGCCTTGCCACCTTAGAAGACAATCAGTTTTCAACAACAACCAAACTCTTTGGACAAGCCATTGTTGGGGTTCAAGGACGCTCCGAAGGCAACTTTGAACTGTTCAACAACCCAATTCCTGACACTGACACCAATGTCAATGTCATCAACAACGTTCAGTTGAGTCTGTTCACCCAGTTCAGCCCTCGCAGCATCTTGCTTACTAGTCTGCAAGCAGGCGCAGGTAGAACGAGCAATTTCCCAGGAACCTTGGGTAACTATGTGGGCTTAGGATACGAAGGAGACAACAACAACGATTTGCAGTTAACTGACCTTAACTACCGCCAGTTGTTTGGTAATAAATTTGCCGTCATTGTCGGGCCTGAGGGAGTTAATCCCGTTAACGTCTTCCGGGGTGTCAACCGCATCGAAAGTGCCGGAACAGGGCCACTTTCCCGCTTTGCCCAACGCAACCCGATCATCAACACCGGTGGGGGTCGTGGTGGAATCGGCTTTGACTGGCAACTTGCCAGTCGCTTTAGCTTACAAGGCGTTTATTCCGCTGGCTCACCAGCCGATGCAGCTAACGGCGGTCTATTTGGCGGAGATAATGGAACCACTACGATTGGGACACAGTTGGTTGCTTCTCCCATAGATACCCTCGATGTTTCTCTGCAATACATTAACTCCTACTCACCCTTTGGTCGGTTGGGAACTGGTGTTGGGGATGATTTCTTATCGGTACCATCTTTTAGCGCCAGAACTCCCATCAGTACGAATGCTATCGGTGCGGGTCTGGAATGGCGAGTATCCCCACGCGTTACCGCTGGAGGGTGGGCAGGCTACACCACTTCCGATTTCAAAAACGTTTCGGGAAATGTTGAGACGTTTAACTGGATGGCGTTCCTCAATTTCCCTGATTTGTTGGGCGAAGGCAACCTCTTAGGTTTATACGTGGGACAGCCTCCCAAGATTACTAGCAGTGACCTCCCCGTCGGACAAAATATTCCTAGCTTTCTGACTCTGGGGAACCCTCTTGCTGGTGAGGGTGGGCAACCCTCGACAACAACTCACGTAGAAGCGTTCTATCGTTTCCGGGTATCAAATAACATCAACATCACGCCTGGAGTGATCGTGATTTTTAATCCCCTTCACAACTCAGACAACGAGACGATTACGATTGGTGCCCTCCGAACTACCTTTAGCTTCTAAGCCCCGTAGACGCTAAAAAGCGAAAACGACTCCCCCTTCATTTCTCTCCGAGGAAAGACGGATGGAGGGGGAGTGGTGCAGGGGCATTTGGGAAATTTTTACGTGTAAATACTGATATTTACCTAAAATCGAGCAATTTTGAAAAAAAAAGCAGTTATTCCGGAACATCCTCTTTTAGGCAACGTCATACTACCAAACCATATGAATGCTGGGCTGGAAGGTTCATACTTCCATACCAGCGCCATATGGTAACGAAATAACATTTCAGGACGCTCTACATTAACTTTTCTCTAAATCCAGGTTGCCTTAGTTTGAATCCGGAAAATTTTTTGAAAAAGGTGTTTCCCCCTGTTGAGTTCTGAGTTGGGCTAGATCAGTTTCTTTCCATTCATTCATGTTGTGGAGTTTTAGCATGGTTTCTCTATCAAGTCGGTATGCTATTTGCTTGGGTCTGGCTGGAGGTTTAGCGATCGCTCTTGCTCCTATCGCTAGTGCCCAAATCGAAGTTACAGGTGGTAACATCGCTGGCGAAGCTGCTTTTTTTGTACCCAAGACAGATGCGGCTGGTAACGTCACTCTATTTGACGTTGGGGTCAACACACTCCGGATCGAAAGTGCTAACGGAGTGACAACAAATTCTGTGTTTGCACCCGGTGCTGCTAGCTTTACAGATACCGATAACAGTGGTACTGCCAACAGTGGGGATACAGGTGTTTTGCAAGGCACCCTTTCAGGAATTGCCTTTACCTCTAACGGTTTTCTCGTGCCGTTCTCCCAGCGAGACACCGTTCTCAACTTTACCGTGGACAGCTTTGCCTCCGCAGGGACGCTTGACGGGTCGTTAATTAGCCCTCAAACGGCTGGTGATGCTCCCTTAGTTTTCTTGCCGAAAGTAGAAGCAGTTCTGGCGAGTGGGTCTAGCTATGAAGCGGCGCTTGGAGACTTGGAAATTGGAAACTTCAAGGCTGACTTAGACAATGGTTTGATCGATCTGCCTTCCAACGTGAAATTCCGCGAAACTGCTAGCACTCCTACGACTGGAGGTTCCCAGTCTTCTATTGAGCGGCGCATCAAATTTAAGTTTGAAGGGGAAAACCTGGCAGCAAATAGCTACGAATTTGAGACCAGCGATGATGAAATCAATTTTGTTGGTCAAGCCAACAAGACATTTGAGATTGAGACTGTTGACGCTAGCGGCACACAAAAGTTCAAAGCTACAGGCAATCTTGGTGCAGTAGATGTCACGCTGAATGGTGATTTCTCGGCTCTCGATGGAACCATAGACTCTACCGAAGCCTTAGACAAGTTCTCGATCAACGGTAAAGATCAGGGGGAAGTCTCTGGTTTCTCTTCGATTTTCACAAATAATGGAGTCGCTTTCAGTAGCACTGGTGGCACAACCAAGTTTGAGTTTGTGCAAGGTGACAACAAACTCGAAGGCACTGCTGAGGATGGGGTCAATTTCTACGCTGTGGCTGGGGTTGGTCGCACCATCAACCGCGACAACTTCACCAGCGATGGTTCCGGCTATGAGTATTACAACGTTAGCAATGATACCGACGTAAACTTAGTCCGTAATATCAGCAACGCTAACATCACTTTCAACAACAGTATCAATTTCGGCTCCAGCAACATATTTATCACGCAAAACAGAAACATCCAGTTCACTGGCAGCGGCGGCAGCACGATTGTGTTTGACGGCAGCGGTTCTGGACAGGCAGCAGTTTCAGCTGGTGGTGGTGGCACCTCAGCAGGTGGTGGTACCTCAGCTAGCGGTGGTACCTCAGCTAGCGGTGGTACCTCAGGCAGCGGCAATAGCTCAAGTTCAGGATTTGCCAACACCGCTAACACTAACTTGTTCGCATTTTCAGGGTCTTCCACTACGGCACAAACCCAATACGAGATCATCCAATCTGTGCGCTTCACCAGCACTAGCAGCAGCCAAGGAACGGTGAATGTCAAATATAAGGAGCGTGGAGGCAATCGGTATTATGTAGCCACGCGCAGTGCGGGTCGTGGTCGTGGTTTGGCTCTAGGTCGCCAACAGCAGCAACAGCAAGTGGCATATCAGCTAGTTGGCCCATCTAGCCGTGCTTTCCCTGGTTTAGTGGGTCTGCGACAGCTTTCCACTGAGGAAACCGCGAACATTGCTGAAGAGGACACCACCACCACTGACGAAACTACCACTGACGACACCACCACCGACGAGGACACCACCACTACCGACGACACCACCACCGACGGCGATGATGATGCCGACGACGATGATGACGCCACCACCGACGGCGATGATGATGCCGACGACGATGATGACGCCACCACCGACGGCGATGATGATGCCGACGACGATGATGACGCCGACGGCGATGATGATGCCGACGACGATGATGACGCTGACGGCGATGATGATGCCGACGACGATGCCGACGCCACTACCGACGACACCACTACTGATGATGCCGACGGCGATGATGATGCCGACGACGATGCCGACGCTACTACCGACGACACCACTACTGATGATGATGCCGACGATCAGTAATAATCTCGTCTAAACCGTTAGTAGTAACGACAAACAGTAACGCTATCTCTAGGACAATACTAGTTGAAACCTAGAGAGCGCTTAGTAAGGGGACGACAGTGTCGTGCCCTTACTTACTTTGATAAGTGTTCCTGATTTGCTGCTATCTTTCGCATCCTAGCGAACAGTAGTATGTTGACGTATTACCGTATTGCTCAGGCGTCATGGCGATGTCTTGCCACATCTTAGTTATTGAAGATGAAGCCAAACTCGCTCATCTGATTGAGTTGGAACTGAAGTACGAAGGCGATCGCGTTAGTGTATCTTCTGATGGCTTGGCTGGTTTGACAGTTGCGCGAGAGTCTACGCCAGATCTAGTCATTCTTGACTGGATGCTACCAGGCATATCAGGGCTATAAATTTGCCGCCGCTTGCGAGCAACGGGTGACAAGGTGCCTGTTATTTTGCTCACGGCAAAGGATGAAGTTAGCGATCGCGTCGCCGGATTAGATGCCGGGGCAGATGACTACGTAGTCAAGCCCTTTAGTATTGAGGAATTACTGAGTCAGGGCGCACTTGCGGCGGACGCAGGAAGAAAGCAGCGACCTCGTGCAATTTACTGACTTGAGCCTAAACCGTAGCAGTCGAGAAGTTTATCGGGGCGATCGCTCGATTGAACTGACTGCAAAAGAATTTGATTTATTAGAATATTTACTCTCCCATCCTAAACAAGTCCTTACCCGCGATCAAATCCTGGAACAGGTTTGGGGGTACGACTTTATGGGCGACTCAAACATCATTGAAGTTTATATTCGTTACTTGCGACTAAAGCTGGAAGCTAACGACGAAAAGCGGTTGATTCAAACCGTACGCAGCGTTGGTTATGTATTGCGAAATTAAGTGAGATTAGAAGCTGAAACGCCTATGAATTCTAGGATGCAGTTTTGCCTCGACGGGTTCTCCCCCTCGTAAATGTTGTTCAATAATTATTGGTACATCGCTGGGTTGAACCTGACAGTACCAGGTTTCTTCAGGGATAATCCGCACAGTAGGGCCAGAACTACACTGTCCCTGACAGTCGCAACCCACCACGGTGTAGCCTTCCAAATCCGCCGCTTGAAAGGCAGCTAGCACGGCAGCCGCTCCAGCCGTCGCACAAGATCGGTGCTGGCAAATGAGGATGCGTCGTTGTTCTGGTATGGGTGAATTTTTTGGAAAAGCAGTGTCCAAGCTTTGTTTCGGTGGTGAAGGGAATGTTGATCTATCTTAACGACACTTGATTTCTTACCCGTGTCTAGGATGCCTCTCACGTTGTATCAATGCTGAAATTGCTTTACATTCCGTAATTTTTTCTACACTGAGAGTAGAACGCTATTTTCACAACGTACTGATGTTACTGCGACCGAACCAACGCACAAAGCTAGACGATAGCAGCGACGAGCTGTTTTATTCCCAGCCCCGTTTTGTCACTCATGTTGACGAAGGCTTCATCGATCGGCTGACGAATTTGTATCGCGATCGCCTCAAGCCCAATACCCGGATCTTTGACATGATGAGCAGTCATATCTCCCACCTGCCAGAGGAGATAAAATTTGCTCACGTCGAAGGACATGGAATGAATGAGCAAGAACTCTCCGACAATCGGCGGCTAGATAGTTATTTTGTACAAAACCTCAACGAAAATCCTAAGCTCCCTCTGAAGGATGAAGATTTTGATGCGGTGCTGAACTGCGTTTCCGTGCAGTATCTCCAGTATCCGGATGCTATATTTGCCGAGATTCACCGCATCCTCAAACCGGGTGGAATTGCGATTATCAGCTTTTCTAACCGGATGTTTTATCAAAAAGCGATCGCGGCTTGGCGAGATGGCACAGAAGCTAGCCGTGTGGAACTTGTGAAAAGTTACTTCCAATCCATCCCCGGATTTAATGAACCGGAAGTTATTGTTCATTCCTCTGCTGTTCCTAATTTATTCCAAATGCTAGGAGTTGGCGGCGGCGATCCGTTCTATGCTGTCCTGGCTCACCGTGTTTCTTAATACAAATTTCCTCATCCATAGTCAATAAAAGGTATTAACTGTATCGAGTAAATCTAGCCACAACCCTAGCCCAATTAGCGATCAATTTTTGCCAAAATCGCTGAGGCTTGGGCACATAAATCTTGATGGCAATGACCATTACTTGCCATCAACCCGCCCCACTGATTGACATCCTCCTGGTTGTATTTCAGGGGTGTACCGTCGAAGTGGGTAAATTGTCCCCCGGCTTCGGTAAGGATCAGTTCTGGGGCGGCGATATCCCAATCTTTGGGGGCAGATTTGCCGGAGAGGGAGATGTAGACATCGGCATGTTGTTCTACAATGGTGGCGATTTTGCAGCCGACACTGCCGACGTAATGTTTGTCTTGGAAGGGAAGTTGCTGTAAAAGCTGGTTGAAGCGTTCGTCCCGGTGGGTGCGGCTGGCAACCAAGGATAAATCAGCGATCGCCTCCCGTCCTGAGACTTGCAGTTTACTCACTACGCCAGCGCGAGTTTCTACAAAGGTTCCACCACCAAGGGTGGCAAAATAGAGCTTTTCGGTTTCTGGCCAAGCCACAACGGCTAAAATCGGGCGTCCATCGTGGACTAAGGCAATATGAAGCGCATATTCTCCAGTACGGTTGATGAAGTCGCGGGTACCGTCTAGGGGATCGATTACCCAAACCCAGGATTGCGGTAGCTGTCGGGCTGTCTGGGCTTTGTAGGTTTCTTCACTGAGATAGCCGAAGTCTTGGGTGCTGTAAGTTGCCTGGAGGTTGTTGAGAATATACTGATTGGCGGCGACATCGGCGGCGGTGACGGGGCCATCTTTTTTCTCCTGAACATCCAGGTTGCCCTCGTTAGAGGTGCCGCGATAGAAAGAGCGCAGGATATCGGCTGCTCCCCAACCGACATGACGAGCGATCGCCAAAATATCTTCTAACCCCTCATAGAGGGTGCCGCCTAAAAATTTTAATTCCGTCAAGTTAATACTCCTTAATTAGTAGGACGGGGAATTGACTCCCTCTGCCATTTAAGGCGATCGCGCCCTGATTAAATTAGAGAAAGGCGATCAATACTTAGATATGTCTAGTTTATTGAAGAATCCCTAAGAAATTTTTACAAAAGCGACGGGTAAAAAATGGCTCTGTTGCTTATGTTGCCTAAGTTACACGGCTTTAGTCCCGATACTGTCAAACCAGCAACTTATTAAGTCTTTTTTCCTCTTCACTCATACAGAGGGAAAGCCGCGCTTCAATATATCAATAGCAGGCAATATTCAATTGCCTTGGTTCAAAAAAAAAGAAATTGAGCCAAGACTTTACCAACTCGAAGATTTTTCTCAGAGAAATCTGGAATCCGCCCCGATCTCTCTGTAATGCTTAGTTATTGCCAGGATCGCGCCTTGGTCTGAGTGTCAGCCAATAAGATTAAGGATAAGCAACCATGAACTGTATTTCCCAACTCGCTCAACTGATTTTAGACTTCTATCGCGAGGAGCCAAAGCAACTGCAACAACTGGCAGTTCTTCGGGCTTGTAAGGTATTTCGACGTTGGGGGGTTCTGTACATTCGCAGTCGCGATCATGAAACTGCCGCTATTTTGGCGAATGCTTGTCTAGAAATCGCAGAACCTGTCGCTCGCCTGCGATTGGCAAAGAAAATCACATTTATGGCAGAAAATACCCCAGTTGCTACCTTTCCCATAGATTTTAAGAAAATCAACGCTTAGGTCGCTGCACTGCCAGGAATTGCCAAACCACAAGACGCGATCGCCCTCACCCACATTCTCAGGCATAAACATGGGGCGGTCATATTTTATTTTGGCGACTAAGATCGCATTAGGCTATTTCTCAGCAATTATGAAATGGGTAGCAGGCACAATATAGACTGCTACTCAGTCTTTTTTACTGGGAAGTTACTCAAAAAACGTTACGACGTTCATCTATCCTTGGTGTGGGGATAGAAACAACCTTTCTGGCAACAGTTCCGTCTTTGGCAAACCACCGCCTGCATCCTTTAGTAGAGCAAAATGAGCAACATTACAAGTAAATCCGTAGACTTAGTTTTACTATTTACCATCACGGCTATCCTGACTATTGCCGTCCCGACAATGGTGCAACCAGAGAAAACCGCAGCATCCGCCGCCACCGAGCAAGAAGTGTCCGACTCTGCTGTACAATTCGGCCCGGCTGGGGCGTTTGAGCAGATGCAGGCAGGTGGCGTCACGGTAAGATCGCGATGGGGTTATTGAGCAGCCACTAAAACATCGGTACAGCCAGTAGTAGCGCGTCTAGTCCAAAATAGGGCATAAATCCTCCGAAACCTCCCCTAACTTAGCAGGACGTGCTACTAAGTAAGCAGACAAAATTATCGGTAGGGTGGGCATTGTCTTTCATACCCTGTAGAAACTGTTAGATCTGGGACTCAAATCACAGCTTTTTTCATCACTTCTTATTATCAGAAACTTCCTCTGTTCTATCTTTCGACATTTTTATAGACCGCTCTTAGGGTGAACCGGAAAATGTGCTGACAAACCCGATAGTGATATCGGGAAGAGTGGTGACAATTTGCACCCTGAGAGTGGGAAAAGAATCGACGATTTGCCACTCACCACATCGACCGGGAAAGGTAGTTACTTGTTTGACTGGCAAGTCGGGATGATCGGAGACAATCTTGACTTTAATGTCCGCCAAGCTATCAACAATCTGTACTCTGCCATACAGAGGTTTGCCCTGATAGGTACAGTTAGCGCGATCGAAGTAGGGATTAGCTGAGGCTGGTGGTGTCAGTAGCAGAGGAAGTGCCAAAACCAGCCAGTAACTCCAAGGTTTTATCACTAGCCATTACCGATTAAGAACTACAGCGTTTTTTAAGGGAATCCCAGACATTTTATCTGTGATGTAGACAGTGCTTCCTACTAATTAATTTTGTTTTAGCGATTACCAATTAACCAAAATGAGAAGGTCTATAGGCTGTATTTAAAAAATTTTTATTTACCTATAAAATTCAAATATCCCATCTAAAACTGTTTCTCTTAAATCCGCCTGTGCCAGTTGCACTCCTTCGATATCTGCTCCTCCGAACGCTGCCCGTCTTAGTTTGGCACCTGTGAAGTTAGCGTATCTTAAATTGGCTTGCCGGAGATTGGCAGATTCTAAGTTGGCGTGTTGAAAATTTGTGAATCTCAAAAATGCACCGCTTAAGTCAGCCTCTTGGAGCTGGGCTTGACTTAAATCGGCAACATACAAGTTAGCACCGCTAAGATTTGCACCTTGTAAATTGGCGTTTCTCAAGTTAGACCGGAGCAGATTGGCACCGCTTAAATCAGCACCGCTTAAATTAGCATTACTCAGATCGCAGCCGACACATTGATTAGTCTCCAACAAACGTCTTACTTGTCCGAGATTAGCCGCTGCTACGGATGTTGATAGCCAGAGCGGGATTGTAATTGTAGTAATGAATAGCGCTTTGAGTTGCATGTCATTTGCCCCTGTTCGTTAGAACTGACGCCTCCTGAAGTGAGTTGCAGCAATACACCTTTAGCCGAGGCGCGTAAAGCCTCAACTTTAACTTTAATGATAATTGTCTCTCGGAATAAGTCAGGGATTCTTAACGTTGGGATTGCAAGAATTGATGAATATCGGATTGCTTCGTAAAAATTAAACCCGGTGAGGACAATCTGATTGTTAAGGCAGGCGATCGCATATAGCAAGCGCGTGCTGAGTCGGTGAATTAAATTCAACCAGCACGCTTCCTTGGGGAATCAGGATTGTCCTCACCTATGGGGTGAGTAGCTATACAAGCTAGCTCTGAGAGATTAGTTGCAGGACTTCATGGGCGGCGCGATCGCAAACACCGACTTCTCCTAAAGCCCGCCGCATATCCTGATAATCTGCCAAGGTTGTAGCGCGTTTTTCAGGGTCGAGGAGGGATAGCGCCTCTTTGAGGATATTTTCCGGGGTGGCTTGCTCTTGTAGTAACTCCGGGACAACCGAGCGCATCTCCACCAAATTAGGCGGCGACATGAAGGGAATGGAAAACTTGAGGATGTTATGCCCTACCCAAGCGGTGATGGGGTTAACGCGATAAAGCACGACCTGAGGCACGTCTAGAAGCGCCAATTCTAGATTTACGGTACCGGACTTAGCGATTGCTAAATCGGCGGCAGCTAGAGCCTCCTGAGTCTGTCCTGAGACAATTTTGGCACGCAATCCATATTGGGCGCTCGCCTCTTCAATGGGACGCCGGAAGCTTTCCATGGACAAAGGAATCCAGAAGAGGATGTCTTGAGTTGTAGGGGGCGGGTATGCCGTGATTGAGCTTTGAGGGGAGAGGTGGGCTTGGAGTTGTTTGGCGGCTTCAAAGATGACTGGCATCAAGTATTTCAGTTCTTGCTGCCTAGAGGCAGGAATCAGCGCGATCGCCAGTTGTTCGGGTTCGATTCCCAGGGTTTTCCGTGCTGAAGTCCGACTTGGTGCCGCCTGCATCTTGTCAACCAAGGGATGCCCCACCCAGCTAACGGCAGCCCCTTTTTTTTGAAAATAACGGGCTTCTTCGGGAAAAATTGCCAGCAACAGGTTACTCATGCTGACAATTTTCGCGGTATTGCGGGGAGAAACCGACCACACCCACTCCTGGGGCGCAATGTAATACACCACTGGTACTTGGGGAAATCTTTTTTCTAGAAACGTGCCAATGCCCAGATTTGGCCCCATATAGTCAATTAGCAGCACTAAGTCCGGCGGACTTTCTAGGAGGTACTGTTTGGCGTAACGTTGGACTTTTAGGGTGGGTAAGACGAAGGGCAGAGATTCCAGAATGCCGACAGAACCAATGGCGGTGGTATCGCCTAGCAGCCTTGCCCCGGCGGCTGCCATGCGCGGGCCTCCGAGGGCGACAATTTCCAACTCCCACCCCAAAACGGCGGCTTGACGCTTCAAGGCATCAATCAGCAGTGCGCCTTGCAAGTCTCCAGAGACTTCACCGGTGCTGATGAAGATAGTTTTAACGGCTAAGTCCTGAGGGCGAGTCGGTGAGTTAGGAGTCTTTAGACTGGTTTCCTCACGGCTGACGTCAGACGGCTGAGTTTTCTCCACGGCTTGCTCCTAACTTTTGATCATGCAGAAGGTTTCTATGCCTCATCCTTTGAGACTTTTCTTCCAGGAATTGAGCCGCGACGCCCTTCTAGCTGGGAGAGTTGGAGGAAGTGACGCAGGTGTTGTATCTGTTCGTTCTCTGGCAACAAGTCAAGCTGTTCTAGGGCTTGCTTGAGGGGTAAGCCAGAACGGTACAACGCCCGAAAAGCTTTTTTGAGCTGTGCGACTTCGGTGGCGTTTAACCCCGCCCGCTTCAGTCCGACTAGATTGAGCGATCGCACTCGTGCCGGATTGCCTTCTACCAGGGTAAAAGGAGGAACGTCTCGGTCAATCCGGCTCATCCCTCCAACCATTGCTTGTCGTCCAATATGGACAAATTGGTGAATGCCTAAGACACCACCAATCACAGCGCGGGATTCGATATGAACATGTCCGGCTAAGGCAACGTTGTTGGCAATCACCACATGGTCTTCAATGACGCAGTTATGGGCGACGTGGACGCATGCCATTAGCAGATTGCCGTTTCCAACCACGGTAGATTGCCCCGCCCCTGTGGCGCGGTTGATGGTGACATATTCGCGAATGCGGTTGCGATCGCCAATTTTTACCCAACTTTCTGCCCCGTCGTACTTCAAGTCTTGGGGTTCTAAACCAATCGCTGCGCCGGGAAAAATCCGATTATCCGCACCAATTTCTACTGGTCCTTCTAGAATCGCATGAGCGCCAATTGTCGTTCCTGAACCCACTTTGACCTGCTCTCCAATGACCGCATAAGCCCCGACGGTGACTGTCGGGTGTAGTTCAGCATCAGGGTGAATCACAGCAGTGGGATGAATCAGTGTTTTCATTAGTCATTAGTCGTTAGTCATCAGCCATTAGTCATGGGGTACTAGTCCTTTGTCAAGGCTCAATGACGGTTGACTAGTGACCAATGACCACTCAGTTTTATTTTTAGTCTACGAGGGAAAACATCAATTCGCCTTGGGCAACGCGCTGACCATCTACTTCCGCCCGTGCCTGCATCTTGCCAAAACGACGGCGTTTGACGCACAACAGTTCCACGGTCATCACCAGCTGATCACCAGGAACAACGGGACGGCGAAAGCGAACTTTATCAATGCCTGCGAAGACAAATAAACTGCCATCCACATCCGGCAGTTGAGTGAGGACAATTCCTCCTACCTGCGCCATCGCTTCGACAATCAGCACTCCCGGCATCATCGGGCGTCCTGGAAAGTGCCCCTGAAAGTGGGGTTCATTGAAGGTGACATTTTTTAAACCGATCGCCCGTTCCCCTGGAACATACTCGATAATTCGATCGACTAGGGAAAAAGGATAGCGATGAGGCAGGAGTTGCTGAATTTCTTCGAGGCTAAAAACAGCTTTTTTAGGGTCTAGATTGCTTGGTTGAGCAGCAGTTTCCACCGCATTAGAACTATTCGGCTGATTGAGGTCGGTCAGTGTGGACATGAGCATTCTCTAAAAGCAAGGGCGTTGGGACTCAGAGATAGGGGCTAATCAGGTAGGTACTCCCGAGTTAGTCCTCAGTCGTTGATTAATCGCAGCAGTTGTTTTGCCAGTTGGACGTGCAAATTATGGCTGGCTTTGTAAGCAAGGAAATGAGCTACTGGAAATATGCCCAGTAGACTTAAATCCCCTACTAAATCTAAAAGTTTATGACGCGCTGGCTCATTTGCAAATCTTAACGGCGGATTCAACCAGCCATCATCGCCACAAACCAAGGCATTTTCTAGACTTCCACCTTTAATTAAACCAGCTTGCCGCAGTTGCTCAACCTGGCGAGCAAAACCAAAGGTTCGCGCTGGAGCGATCGCCGAAGCAAAACTCTCCTGGCTTCCTAGTAACCAACTATGCCACTGATTGCCAATCGCCGGATGCTCAAAATCGATCCCGTAGGTAAAACGAGTTTCTGGTGCAGGTAACGCTGCCACAAACGCATCACCGTGCTGCACCCATATTGGTTCTGTCAACGTCAACGGACAATCTCCAATAGCCGCGTCTCCTGCTTTTGCCGACTCCCGTCCTACTGTTGCGATCGCTTCTACCCACTCTTTGGCACTACCATCAAGCAGCGGCACTTCTGAACCATCAATTTCAATCCGGGCATCATCGACTCCACTGCCCGCTAATGCCGCTAACAGGTGTTCTACCGTCCGCACGCTCGCCTCTCCTACCGCCAATTCCGTCGAAAGGGTCGTCTGGCTTACTGCCTCTACCCGCGCTGGAATCACTGGAGCATCGGGCAAATCAACCCGCACAAAGTAGCGCCCTACTCCGGCTTTCTCTGGTAGCACCCGCACCGTCGCCCTCTCCCCACTATGCAGCCCCACCCCCGTTCGTTCAATGCTACCTGTCAAGGTTTGGCGAAGTGCGAAGTGCGAGCGGTTTACAGTTTGCGATTGGCGATTGGGTATTGAAAACATGGTTTAGCTTGTTATTTTTTATCCATGACGAAGAGTGGGTAAGGTTGAAGCTCGACAGAACAAAACTTCACCCTTCATCCTTCACCCTTCATCCTTCACCCTTCATCCTTCACCCTTCATCCTTCACCCTTCATCCTTCATCCTTCATCCTTCACACTTCTTAAAATCGTTCTCCAATCCCAAAGTGGATACGGCTATCCCCATCATCATTGATACCGTAGTCAACCCGAATTGGGCCAAGGGGAGAGTTGACGCGAACGCCAACACCATAGCCAAATCCACCACCGGGTTTGCCACGGACGCCTGCTGGGTTGCCAGGAACGTTGTCTCCCGTACCCAGGTCGCTGGCGTAGTCTACAAAGACAGCCCCACCAATGATTGGCAAGATAGGAAAGCGATACTCAGCAGTTGCCTGAATAAAACTCCGTCCTGCCCCAACGTCTCCTTCATCGTAGCCCCGGACTGAGTTACTGCCACCGAGGGAGAAAGCTTCGTAGGGAGGCAAATCTCCTAGTACTGTTCCCGCTTGGACATTAAAGGCAAAGGCTTCTGCTCCTTCAGAAAAATTGGTGAAGTTCACAGGAACGTACTGACTGTAACTACCCCGCAGGCGATTGAGGAAAATACCACCCAAGGGAATAGACTGCTCAACACCGAATCGCAGGAGAGAACCACTTGTGGGTTGGAGGGGGTTGTTGCGGAGATCGCGCACTGCCCCTAATTGGACAGTGAGTAATTGGTCTGTCCCGTCTTCATTGAAGCTAACGGGATTGCCTAGCTCATCTCTCGGTTGGATGTTACCATCACTATCCCGGACAGAAATTGCTTGGTACTGCAATCCGGCGCTTGCTGTCCATGGGCTTCTGGTAAAGGGATCTGGAGCCAGAGGACGGCTAAAGCTGATGCCGCCTCCTGTTCGGAGGATGCGTGGGCGATCGCCATCCGGCAGGTTAACATCTACGTCACCGCCATCAAAAATTAGAGAAATCGACCGTCGCCGGAAGGCATTGACGGTGTAGGAGGTGCGGTAAGGGTCACCGCCAATCCAAGGATCGGTAAAGCGGACATCAAACAGCAGTTCCCGCTGACCGACTTGCACCTCTGCACCGAGGGTTTGATTATTTCCCCCCAGGTTTTGCTCTTGATAGCTGACGGTGCCAAACAATCCACTCGCAGAACTGATCCCCAGACCCGCCGCAATAGAACCTGTATTCCGTTCAATGACATCGACAACTAAGTCAACTTGGCGAGGGTCGGTACCCGGCTCAAAGGAAAGCCGTACATCTTCAAAGATTCCTAACTCGAAGATCCTCCGCAAATCTCGTTCGGCGGTCTGTCGATTGAAAACATCTCCCGGTTCCAATTGAATTTCTCGCGTGACGATGAAGTCACGGGTTCGACCCTCAACTGGTTCACCTTCTTCGGTAGTCGCTTCGCCATCTTCGTTGAGAAAGCGTACCCGGATATTTTCAATGACCCCTTCTGCCACCGTCAGCGTCACGGTACCCGTCTCGTCCGCCTGACTGGCATCAACGACCTGAGCTAAGTCAAACCCTTGTTCTTTGTAATAAGCATTTAACTCCTGAACACCCCGCTGCAAGTCTCGCAGGTTGAGAATACGACCGTACTGCTCCCCAAAAATTCTATCAACTACGTCTTGAGGCAGTACGCGCTCCCCTTCAGGGGGCACTGTGGAGACATTCACATTACGCAATACTGGGTTGGGTTCTACGGCAAAGGTGATGCGTACTCCTAGGGGAGTGTCTTCAGGGACAACTTCTACATCCTGGAAGAATCCGGTGGCAAAAACCGCATTAACATCTTCCTGAAGCTGAGAACGAGTAGTTGTTCGACCAGGAACGGTGCGAATGGCTCGATAGACTGCGTTTTCCAGGTCTCCTTCCGCCCCCTGTACAACCACTTCAGAAACTAGCACGCGGGGGTCTGTTGCCTCGTTTGGCTGGGCTTCAGTTGGCTGGGCTTCAGTTGGCTGGGCTTCAGTATCGGGGGCGGGAGCGGGTTCCAGAGGAGCCTGTGCCCTCAAAGGATTCGTGCTGGCGGATTCCGGTACAGATAGCGTCTCGACGACAACGTTGTTGTTGCTAATCGTCTTGACGGGATACTCTGCTACGGCTGAATTCACTGCTGTTGGCTCTTGCTGTTCCACCGCAACGGAAACAGCATTTTGATCAACGTATATAGACTGAGAAATTGAACCAGAAGGCTTTGTGGATACTGTTCCAGCGGGCGGCAATATCTCGCTGCTTGCTGGTTCTTTCTGTTCTATATCTATATCCAGGGGGGGCTGGTCAATAGTTTGCCCATGAATGGGTTTGGATATACCGAAAGTGGCTGATGCAGCAAGTGCTGCTGCTAACAAGGGAGATAAGCGCATGTCTTTGAGGCCTTTGGACACTTCCACACACCAATAAATCTGCAGCTAACAGACTCATTCACCGACTGAGGATTGGGAAAGAAGTTCCATTTCTTACCCGAAGCTCGGCTGAGAAATTTTACCGCGCTTGGTTGGCTAGTTGTAAATAAATTTTTAAATTGCCTGTTTATCCCGCTGAACTGGTGGCTGATAAGACGCGTTCCAAGACTTGTTGGTAGGCATTTTCCACTTGCCCCAAGTCCCGACGGAAGCGGTCTTTGTCCATGACGCGGCGATCGGGGTCTGTTTCTCCTCGGTTCCAGAGGCGGCAGGTGTCGGGGCTGATTTCATCGGCAAGGATGAGTTGGCGATCGCTGGTTAAACCAAATTCCAGCTTGAAGTCTACTAAGGTAATGTCACAGCTCAAGAAAAAGTCGCTCAAGATAGTGTTGATTTGCAAAGCTTGCCGTTGTAATTCTTCTATCTGTTCGGGGGTGGCAAGGTCGAGCAGTAAGAGGCGATCGCGTGTCAACAAGGGATCGCCCAAAGCATCATCTTTGTAGTAAAACTCCACTAAGGGTTGGGGTAGTATTTTCCCCTCCGGTAAGCCTGTCTGTTTGCAGAGACTCCCGGCGGCAATGTTTCTCACCACCACTTCCAATGGCACGATTTCCACGCGGCGGACGCGCATTTGGTTGGGAGCAGGGCAATCAATGTAGTGGGTGGCGACTCCGGCGGCTTCTAGCAACTGAAAGAGGGCGTTCGCGATCGCGCAATTCATTTCCCCTTTACCGACAATCTGACCACGTTTTTGGGCATTAAATGCCGTCGCGTCGTCTTTGTAATGAGTCAACAGAATATCTGGATCTTCAGTGCTATAAAGAATTTTGGCTTTGCCTTCGTAAAGTTTTTTGGGGTCAGACATGGGGAAAGATAACCTTTTTCTAGGTAGTGTGTAGATTAGTAAAGGGGACTGTAGATGATTGACAACTTAAAGTAACTAAGTAAGTAAGACAAGGGGGAATTGTGGCAGATAGGTCTGAATTTCTGTATCCTCGTAGCCGTTATTACGGCCCAGTTAAGCCAGAGAATTTGGTTTTCAATGCCAACTTACAGGAATTTGCTCAACGGGTAAACTTTATCTGTAATCTGGAAACCTCTGGAAAAATCTCTACAGAAGAGGCTTACAGTCAAGTTAAGGAACTCTGGAAGCAATTGCAACGCAGCAAAGAGCAACTGAAGGTTGGGGAAAATCCCTTTCAGGGTGATGAGGGCGATCAAGGAGATGAAGGTGGAGATCACAGCTAAAGATTAAGGGGAGATGGGAAGAAGGGTGAAGTATGAAGTATGAAGGGTGAAGTATGAAGGGTGAAGTATGAAGGAGGTTATCAGTTTTCCTCATCGCCTCATCGCCTCATCGCCTCATCGCCTCATCGCCTCATCTCCCCTGCTCCCCTGCTCCTCCGCTCCCCTGCTCCCCTCATCTCCCCGACTCACCGACTCACCGACTCACCGACTGAGATCTGTTCAGATGCAGGCTCGACACCCAAGGATTGAAGTAATGTTTCAACTCGCTCTTTGATTTCATTTCGTACCCGGTAAAAAGTCTCTATTGGTTCTCCAGCCGGATCATCAAGCTGCCAGTCTTGAAACACCTCGCGCTGTACCCAAGCGTCGGGTAAGTTGACGCCGCAGCCGCAGAGGGAAATTACAGCGTCATAGTCTTCTGGCTTAAAGTCACTAAGAGCGTCGGAAGTTTGAGCGCTGATATCAATGCCAATTGCGGACATCACCTCAACTGCCGTGGGATTGACTTGACTTGCCTCTAATCCCGAACTGGTTACAGCAATTTTATCTTCTCCGAGGGTGCGAGCGAATCCTTCTGCCATTTGGGAGCGACAGGAGTTTTTTTTGCAAACAAACATAACTCGTTTCATGGCAGTTATTGGTGGTTGTATTTCAGGTTTTGAATTGAAAGAATACGCAGATCGTTTTTTAGGATGTTGCTAATTATTAAAGTTTTTAGAGCAGCATAAATGTTTCTCCTATTTAAAAATTTAGTGTAGAAGTTACTTGAAAGAACTGACACATCGGGGATCGCGTAATGTTGCTTTTTCTGGCTCCCGTGGAAACCACATAGCTGTGCGTTTACACAATTCCACCAACATCAACATCACGGGTACTTCGATTAATACCCCAACTACCGTTGCTAGTGCCGCGCCAGAGTTCAAGCCGAAGAGCATAACAGCAGTAGCGATCGCCACTTCAAAATGATTGCTCGCGCCAATCAGCGCCGCTGGTGCCGCATCTTCATAAGCCAAATTCAGCTTCAACGCCGCCACATAGGTAATCAGAAAAATGAAATTGGTTTGAATAAATAGCGGGACAGCGATTAACAAAATGTGCAGCGGATTATTAACGATCAGCTCGCCTTTGAAAGCAAATAGCAGTACCAAAGTAAGCAGCAACGCTGTAATAGAAATCGGAGTCAGATACTTCAGAAATCGCCTTTCAAACCACTCTCTGCCTTTGTGTTTAAAAATCCAGTAACGGCTATACATTCCTGCAATTAAGGGCAAACCGACATAAATCAACACCGACAGGACAATGGTTTCCCAAGGCACGGTTAAATCATTGGCTGAGAGTAACCACCGTCCCAAGGGGGCATACAAGAACAGCATCGCTAGGGAGTTCACCGCCACCATGACTAAGGTGTGTCCCTGGTTGCTGTAGGAAAGATACCCCCACATCAATACCATCGCGGTACAGGGGGCAATGCCTAACAAAATCGCTCCGGCGATGTAAGAGTTCACTAGTGTGACTTCCGTACCGCGAATCAATTCTGTACCTGTCAGCCAGGGAGCAAACAGCCCACCCAGGAAAAACTGAGCCAATGCCACCATTGTGAATGGCTTAATCAACCAGTTCACAACCAAAGTCAGAATCACTGGCTTAGGGGCACGAACGGCTTGTGCTGCCTGGGTAAAATCAATCTTCACCATGATGGGATACATCATGAAGAACAGGCAGATGGCGATGGGAATCGATACCTGATAGAAGCTCATGGCATCCAGTGCCACAGCGACACCTGGAAATAGCCTGCCCAAGGCAATTCCCGCCACAATACATAGGAACACCCAAAGGGTGAGATATCGTTCAAAAAAACTCAGCTTGCCCCCAGCATTGACGGCAGGCTGACTCGCTTGCGGAGTATTGGTGCTCATGCGGATTCCTCAATAATTCAGGGGTCAGTAAGGCTACATATCAATTTAAATTGATTTAATTTTTTGTGTAGAAACTAGGTAGGAGGAAGAAAAGCCTGCTACTTCATCGTTCAAGGCTTAAATCCGAACCAATTTGACCATTGATTCTGGGGTGAATTTATGGCTTTCCCCGGTGGCTTGCCTTGGGGTACATCTCTATCATTTCAAAAAAAATTGATATGTCAAGTAAAAAAAGATTACTGCCTGGGGAGAAGGGAGGAGGAAGTGTTGTTACAGGGATGGCGTATCATCTGAGCACGGATGAGCTGGTAGCATGACCGCTAAGCGGCGATACTCGGTGAGATACTGCTCTAGGGCAACAAACTGGGGCAGATTAAGGCTGTAGTAAATCCAGCGTCCGTCTTGGCGGGGACGAACTAAGGCAGCTTCTTTGAGGGTTTTGAGGTGAAACGATAATTTAGACTGGGAAACCTGTAGTTTTTCGCATAGTTCGCAGACGCATAGCTCTTGAGAGCGTAGCAACTCTACCACCTGAAACCGTAACGGGTCGGATAGGGCATGAAAGCCAGCCATGATGGTAGTAGAGGAAGGGGTGAAAGTGGTTTGCATCAAGTTTTTTTAAACCGTTAGTTCTACTTTAAAAGCTGCCCTGAGGCTAAAGCTGAGGGCTAGACAAAGGTGTTTTTACCTGCAAAATCAACAGGGAGCGCCCCTTACTTTGCTGACAGGATATGAACGCCATCCCACGTCTCTGGGGGAGGACTACTGAGATAGTAGTGAGCGCGTTCTATATGGGCAACAGCGGCTTGATCAGTGGGTTGGAGGTGGTGAGCGTCATGGAAATAGGCGATCGCTTTGCGGAAGTTTCGCGACATGTAGGCGTTCCGCCCTGCCTTGTAGACTTCTAAAAACTCTTGAGTTTTGCTATCGAGGGATTCTGTGCGATCGCTAATTAGCTCATAGATCCTGACGGCTTGGTTTTTCCCCTTGACGCGAATTTTATCTAATTCTCTGGCCCAAATGCGATCGCTGCAAAGTTTGTAAGTATATTCGCTCAAAATAATATCGCAGCCATACTCTTTGGTAACGCTTTCCAAGCGCGAACCCAAGTTCACCGCATCGCCAATCACGGTGTAATCCATCCGCTTTTGTGAACCGATATTTCCTGAAACCACTTCCCCAGAACTAATTCCAATCCCAAAGCGAATTTGAGGTTGCGACGTAAAAATCCGTCGCTGATTGAACGCCGCTAGACGCTGACGCATATCTAGGGCTGTCTTAATCGCCAGCCCAGCATGGTCTTCTAGTTGCAGAGGGGCACCAAACACTGCCATCAACGCATCGCCCATGAACTTATCTAAAGTCCCTCCGTGGTTAAATACCGACTCCACCATCGTTTCAAAATACTGATTCAGCAGTGACACCACCTCCGATGCGCCCATATTCTCCGTCATGGTGGTGTAGCCTCGGATGTCCGAAAACAAAATCGTCACATCCTTACGCTCTCCCACCATCAGCGCATCCTCACCTCGTGCGATCACCTGCTCAGCCACCCCTGGAGTGAGATAGCGGTACATCGCCGTTTTTAGCCGTTTTTCCTTGCTGATATCTTCCAACACCACCAAGCCTCCCCGGACTTTTCCCTCTGGGTTCGTTAAGGGATTAACGGTTAAGTTAATACTGCGTTCGATCAGATCAACTTGCTCTTTGTCTAGGAAAGTGGATGAATCTCCCTCCCAAGGTGTTTCATTCCAGGGCAGAAAAATGTTGGGATTATTGTGATCGGGAATTGCCAGAATTGTCACCGGGGATTGAGCATTGGTGACGGGCAACTTGTGATTTGTAATGGGGATTTCTTTTGATGTGTTGAGGTGAATCTTCTCTCCCCCGCTCCCCGGCTCCTTTGTCCCATTGCTGGCAACTCCCCAATCTCCCGTTGCCTCTTTTACTAACCCAACCGTTAAGCTTTGCTCAGGTACGTAATGCTTGGCACCTGTTTTTAGGCTATCTTGCAGGCGAAACTGGAGATGCTCAATTGGCACCACTTCCCAAAGGTAGCGACCTGTGAGTTTGTATTCCCAGAGTTGCCGTTGAGCGTTGTGCAGTTGCTGGCGAGGCAAACCCAGTAAATCCAATGCCGCATCGTTGATGGTAACGATCCGCCCCTCCATGTCTGTTGAAATCACCGCATCGGAGAGGCTTTGCAAAATGTCTTTTTGATACTGCTTTTCAATCAAGACATTTTCAAACAGCTTGGCATTCTCTAGGGCAATTCCCGCTTGAATATTAAACGCCCGCATAAATTCTTCATCAGAGGTGGTGAAGCTCCCCTGATTCTTGTTGATCAGCTGAGTGACGCCAATTAAATCGCCACTGGAGTTGAATACAGGTAGACAAAGAATATTGCGAGTGATGTACCCGGTGCGTTGATCGGCAGTGGGGTCAAAGCGGGGATCTTTGTACGCGTCGGATATATTGAGGGGCTGGCGAGTAGAGGCGACGTAGCCAGCAATTCCCCGGTTGGCAGGGATGCGAATGGGGATAATCTTGGTACCGTCTTTATTTAGTACTTTTGTCCACAGTTCTCCCGTTTCTTTACTCAGCAGAAACAGCGTGCTGCGGTCTGCTTGCATCAAGTCCCGCGCTTGATCCATCACCGATTGCAGCGTGGCTTCTAAATCTAAACTCTGCCCTAAGGAAGCCGTTGCCCGCAGGAGGGCAGCCGCCCCCCGTTGATTGCGGGCTGCCATTAAAAATGATTGACAAGTTTCCAGGATGATGCTAATAGAGGCGGCAAACTCCCGGAAGTGCTGTTCGTCTTCCTCATCAAAGGACACTCCCCCAGCTTTGTTTAGAAGCTGCACAACGGCAACGACCTGATTATTGCTGCTGACAATGGGCATACACAGCAGCGTCTGGGTATGATAACCAGGGCGTTCGTCTACTTCTTTGTTAAATAGCGGATGGTTGTAGGCGTCGGGAATATTGAGTGATTGTCCAGTGGTGGCAACATGACCCGCAATCCCCAGATTGACCGGAATGCGTAGTTCGACTGGCTTACCTGTTTCACCTTGAGGAATTTTTGCCCAAAGTTGACTCTTCTCGGCATCAACTAAAAAGATTGTTGTCCGATCAGCTTGTAAAATCTGCCCAATCTTTAGAGTGAAGGCATCCATGACCTGCTCTAACATGCTTTCTAGGGCTTCGTTGTTGATCATTTCGATCGCCCGTAGAAACTGCTGGAATTCAGCGGTGATAAAGTCCAGCAAACAAATAAACTCAGGAACAGACAGGTCTTTGACGCGGTGAGTCAGGACGCTGGTGCGGTTGAGTTGGGTAAGTTGCGTCAGTGTCGCAAGAACGCTACCTGTGTTGGAGAGGGTCATAGTTTAGTCATGGATGGTGAGTCATGGGCTCGTGAGTCATTAGGGTGCTGACTAATGACAACTAGCAGAATCGGGGTTGCTTAGCGATCGCTACCATCACTACTCATGATAGAAAAAAAATTCATTCCTATTACCTATGAATGTATCCGCTGATTCCCGGAGGAACAAGCGGAAATTCTGGCAATGCCATTTTAACGACGGCAGCAAGACGCGTGGAAACCTTAACAGCTACGCAGCTGGTGTCATTGACTGAGGATAAACAACAGCTCGATAGTAATTTTGCAACTGGCGAGTCGCGGCTGTCCAGCCCCAACGTTCGGCTTCTGCACGGGCATTTTGCCGTAGGGTTTCCCGTTCAGTTTGCGCTCCTAAAAGACGCTTGGTTGCGGCGATCGCTCCCTGGTCATCAGTGGGATCGAACAAGTAGCCATTGACGCCATCGGTGACAATATCCGGAATGCCCCCAGAACGGGCAGCAACTACCGGACATCCCGCTGCCATCGCTTCCAAGAGTACCAGTCCGAGGGTCTCTGTGCGCGAGGGGAAGACAAAGGCATCGGCAGAGGCGAAGGCAGAAGCGAGTTCCAATCCAGCCAAATAGCCAACGAAGTGAGTAGGCGTCCCGGCAAAGTGTTTTTCCAGGGCTTGGCGGTGTGGCCCATCCCCAACAATGGCTAGCCGTGCATTAGGAATCGCTTCTAAGACGGGTTTAATGCGGTCAATTTCTTTTTCCGCACTTACTCGCCCCACGTAAAGGAGGATGGGGCTTTCGGGATGTCCTTGAGAAAGATGCTGGCGCATTTTTTCTGATGCCAGATTTGGCTGGAACATCTCTGTATCAACACCTCGCTGCCACAAGTCTACTCGTTCCACATCGTGGTCGATGAGTTCCTGCACCATGGCAGTGGACGTACACAAATTGAGCTGGGCTTGATTGTGACTGGCTTTGATTAATTCCCACATCACTCCCTCTAGCATCCCCAAGCCGTAGTGCTTTAGGTACTGGGGCAAATGGGTGTGGTAAGACGCCACTAAGGGAATCTGCATCACCTTGGCGTAGTACAGCCCTCCTAACCCCAAAACAGCCGGATTGATCACATGAATCAAGTCTGGCTGAAACTCTTCCAAGACATGCCCAATCGCTGGGCGGGGTAGCGCTAACTTTAACTCAGGGTACAGCGGCAACGGGAAGCCAGAGACTCCATACACTCTTGCTCCTTTGTATTCAGTGATGCCACCATCTGGGGCAACGACCAGCACTTGGTCGCCGTTGCGTTGCAAGTGTTCAACGGTGTGGCGCAGTCGCGTTACAATTCCGTCAACTTTGGGTAGAAAGGTTTCCGTAAATAGCGCAATTCGCATATCTTAGCTAGTAGCTAAATGTCGCGTGAATTCTAACAGGTTTTTATAAAAAAGATGAAATACTCGGGATAGATTTTGAGTTAAAATATAGTTAGGAGAAATGCTTTTTTAAAATGGAAATATGAGGTTTTTATAAAAACGCAAAGAATTCCCATTGTAAAATAATATCATTGAAAACTCTGTAAATCAATCAACAAAAAAATCATTTTTGGCAAGTTTTTAACAAATAAATCTTTCCTATGGGACTATTTTTTTCTTTTTTGTCTGAAAATAAAGCTGTCATTTCCCGATTTGTGCTCAAAGGTAGGCTTAACAACAGGGCTGATTAAGCCTACCTGTATTGTCAGTCAAGAGGATCGAGTCTGGCTCATTTAGTAAAAACCTAAGAACTACGACGCCAAGAAACTTTTGGCAAAATTTGTTTCTTATCAACGCGCTGCTGATACTTAGTCGCAAAGTTTAGTAACGAGTCGAGTAGTGAGTCAGACAAATAGTGAGGTTGTAGACCCAAATCTAGCAGCTGCGTATTTTTGGCGTTGAAGTAGTGTTCTTCTAACTCTACGCGGGGGTTTTCGAGGTGATCAATTTCCACATTTAGCCCCATGGCGCTTCCGGCTTTTTTCACCATCATCGCCAAGTCACTGATACTAAATAACTCAGTGAACTGGTTAAAGACTCGGAATTGACCCGGTTCGGCGGGGTTAGCGATCGCAATTTCGATACACCGCACCGTATCGCGGATATCTAAAAAGCTGCGAGTCTGTCCGCCTTTGCCATAAACCGTTAGGGGATGACCAATTGCCGCTTGGATGCAGAAGCGGTTTAGTGCTGTGCCAAACACTCCGTCGTAGTCGAGGCGGTTAATCAGGAGTTCGTCCATTCCGGTTTCTTCCGTCAAGACACCGTAGACGACTCCCTGGTTCAAATCAGTGGCGCGCAGTCCCCAGATTTTGCAAGCAAATTGGATGTTGTGGCTGTCGTGGACTTTGCTGAGGTGGTAGAAGCTACCCGGTTGCTTGGGATAAGGGAGGGTATCTTTGCGCCCGTTGTGTTCGATGGTGATGTAGCCTTCTTCAATATCGATGTTGGGAGTACCGTACTCACCCATCGTCCCCAGTTTGACTAAATGGCAGTCAGGGAAATCTTCTCGCATTACATAGAGGAGATTCAGCGTTCCCACGACGTTGTTAACCTGAGTCAAGACGGCGTGATCGCGGTCAATCATTGAGAAGGGAGCTGAACGCTGTTCGCCAAAGTGAACCACCGCTTCTGGCTCAAACTGGTGCATCGCCTTGCTGAGAAACTCAAAGTTGGTAATATCGCCCACAAACAGGTCAATTGACTTCCCTGTAAGATCTTGCCAGCGCTGTAGACGTTGGTGAATTGGTGCGATGGGGGTTAGAGTTTCGACGCCTAGTTCTGAGTCCCAGTGCCGTCGCACTAAGCTATCTATAATGCCGACTTCGTAGCCTCGATTGGAAAGATAAAGGGCGGTTGCCCAACCGCAATAGCCATCACCGCCAATAACCAGGACCTTCATAATCAATCAATAAAGTTTGCTTGCTAATACTCGGTAAATGTACCAGGTTTGGGTACCCAACAGAGCAGGCGATGGGAAATAAGCGGGGGAGCTAGAAAGCTAGGGAGGGGAGGAGTTAGGGAGCGAGGGACAGGGGGAAAGGGAATGAGTCTGAAGGGTTAAAGGATGAAAAAAGCCAGCCAGGAGGAAGTTATAATCCGTTTCCTTATAGTTTTGATATAAAATCTCATATTATTGCTATAAACCCTCAGTTTTTGGCAGATATCCCTGCTTGTGTCAAGTTAATGTGCGCTTTGTTAAGCGTATGGTAACTCTTGTATCATCTTGTGCGATCTGGTTTCTGGTATCTCTAGATCGGCTATTGTAGAAGGGGCAAAGGAATTCTAAAGAAATTCTTAAGCCTGAGTATTGAGCTAAAATGCTCATACTGATGAGATTGGGGAAATATCCCCGCGCCTAAAGAGCAAAGGTTGTTACCGAAACAGGAGATTTTATGACTCCCACTATGTTGCGTCAGCTATGGTCTTTAGTTGAAACGACTCAAGCCAATCTACTGCTAAAACTAGATGATGCCAGCTTGATTCAATGGTTGGTGAAGCAATTTAACCAGGAGCGATCGCTTAATGCTTGTGAAGAGCATGTCGTGAGCGATTACCTACGTTCCAAACTTTCCCTAATTCGCGACCTGGCTCAAGAGCGCTATTAGTCCCCTATTGCCTGCATTTTGCGGGGTAAATTTAGTCTTATTTTTTAAAACGCCTAAAAATATACCAAAACAGGTAAGTTAAGCCGATAGCAACGGCTGATCTTCCTCTAATTTTTAGCGTGCACAGTTTATACAAAGTATATTAATTGCAGCGATCGCATACTCATCTTAGCCCCCCTTTTGAAGGGGGGTTGGGGGGATCTCCTCTTCAATTCGGTAACAAACCCCCTCCCAATCCTGCAACACCTCATCATTAGTAAACCGCAAAACCTTCAGCCCATAACCTTCTAAAATCTGCGTTCTTTCCCCGTCATAATCTTTGCCCTCATTTGTAAAATGACTCTCTCCATCCACCTCAATTACTAACTTCAACTGAGCACAGAAAAAATCAACTATAAAATTATCAATTGGTCTTTGCCGCAACACCCGAAACTTGAAGGTTTTTAGATAGCCATACCACAGCTTTTTCTCGGCTGGCGTCATATTTTTTCGGAGTTCTTTTGCCTTTTCTATTAGTTGTCGGTTGTAGGGTAAGTGAAAATCTGTATTACTCCAGTTCATTTAGATCCCCCAGTTCCCCCCTTAAAAAGGCTACGGTGTACACACAAGTTGGGCGAGAGGACTTTCCACCGTTCGATCCCCCCTAGCCCCCCTTAAAAAGGGGGGAATAGAAATCTTAGTCTCCCTTTTTAAAAGGGATGCGAGGGGGATCTCCGAGGATTTCAGTTTTGTACAGAGATGTGTGTACAGCAATCACACCAACTACAGACCAGGATTACCAGCTAACTATCAAAAAACAGCAGCGATCGCCCTTTTTTTTACTCTGCCATCAACCCACAACAGAAAACACAACGCGATCGCCCCATCACAACGGCGATAACATACGAACTACCTCCAAATGGTTTAGACGCAAGTGAGGATAGCTCTACCACCTGTGTCAAAAAAAAATAACAAAATGTAAAGGATAGGAATTAGTGAGGTCGGTTGCGATCGCTCACCCGTTCAGGTGAATCAGCAAGACGAAGCGCAACCCAGCCAACCTGCCATATTTTGAAAGCAGTTTCTTTAAAAAGCGTCAGTATGCAAAGTTCAATTACCGCAGAATCAGCTACTCAACTTCCTCCTCTGATTCCGCGTGAAGTGCTATTCGGAAACCCAGAACGTACCCGTCCCCAACTCTCACCGGATGGAAAGTATCTAGCCTATATCGCGCCTGACGAGAACAACGTCTTGCAGGTGTGGTTGCAGACAGTCGGACAAGATGATCACCGCCAGCTGACAGAAGACAAAAAGCGCGGTATCCGGATGTATTTCTGGACTTATAACCCAGAACAACTGATTTATCTGCAAGATTCCGACGGTGACGAGAACTTTCACCTCTACTCAGTCAATATTCAGTCCGATGTCGTTCGCGACTTAACCCCCTTCCAAGGCGTAAAAGCCCAACCTATCGAGCTAGACCACGAATTTCCTGATGAAGTCATCGTTGGCTTAAACCTCAAAGACCGCCAAAAGTTTGATGTTTACCGCATCAACCTCAATAACGGTGCTGTTGAATTTGATACAGATAACCCTGGTAATATCGTTAGCTGGACGGCAGATGCCAAGTTCCAAATTCGGGCAGCGACAGCCGCAACGCCGGATGGCGGTTCGGATTTGATGTATCGAGAAACAGTTGATTCAGAATGGGAAATTATCCGGCACTGGGGAGCGGATGATGAAGGTGGGGCAGTAGCATTTTCTGCTGATAACAACACCCTGTACATGATTGGCTCTCACGATGTTAACGCCCAGCGTCTGATTGCCTTGAATCTGGACAGCCGCGAAGAAACAGTGGTCGCAGCAGATGAACAATATGATGTGGGCAGTATTGTCATGCACCCGACCTCGCGAGTCATCGAGGCGGTTTCTTTCTACAAAGACAAAGTAGAGTGGCAAATTTTAGATGAAAGTATTGCCGCAGATTTTGAAGCGATCGCCCAAGTCCGGGAAGGCGAATTCGGCATCAGCAGCCGCACCCTAGCGGATGACCAGTGGCTAGTCGCCTACGGGATGGATGATGGCCCGGTATACTACTACACCTACGACCGCGCCTCCAAGTCCAGCACCTTACTCTTTAGCAATCAACCTGCCCTAGAAGCCTTGCCACTGGCAGCAATGCAGCCCATTTCCTACTCAGCACGGGATGGACTAACCATTCACGGCTACTTAACAACCCCCGCTGGTTTAGAAGCGAAAAACTTACCTACCGTGCTTCTCGTCCATGGTGGCCCTTGGGCGCGGGATACCTGGGGCTACAGCCCAATTGTGCAGTGGCTGGCAAACCGGGGCTATGCCGTGCTGCAAGTCAACTTCCGGGGTTCGACTGGCTACGGTAAGGATTTCCTGAATGCGGGAAATCGTCAATGGGCAGCCACCATGCACGATGATCTAATTGATGGCGTCAATTGGTTAATAGAACAGGGTATTGCTGACCCGGAAAAAGTCGCTATTATGGGCGGTTCCTACGGTGGTTATGCCGCGCTGGTGGGCTTAACCTATACGCCGGATGTGTTTGCGGCGGGAGTAGATATTGTTGGTCCCAGCAACTTGGTGACGCTGATGAAGAGTATTCCTCCCTATTGGGCACCGTTGCTGGCGAATATGTACCACCGTGTCGGTAATCTAGAGACGGAAGAGGAGTTCCTGAAAGAGCGATCGCCTCTATTTTATGTTGACCGTATCCAGAAGCCCTTACTGATCGGTCAAGGTGCTAATGATCCACGGGTGAAGCAAGCCGAAAGCGAGCAAATTGTAGAGGCGATGCGAGAAGCAGGGAAGCCTGTGGAGTACGTCGTTTACACTGACGAAGGTCACGGCTTTGCTCGTCCGGAGAACCGCTTGCATTTTTACGCGATCGCTGAAGAGTTCCTCGCCAATTATCTCGGCGGTCAAGCCGAACCCGCAGACAAGGTTGAAGGTCATTCAGGCATCGTTACTAAAGTAAACGTCAACGTTTAAAAGCCCGTTTTGTCCATAAATTAAGCACCTTTCCCCCATCCCTCCTAGTGTGAACTTAGAGGAGATGGGGGAATTTTTAAGCAATACCTCCTGGGGGAAAGTCTGAAAGTTGTTCTACTCCCGTCAGCACAATTTCCGGCTTTTCTTGATACATTTTTACTTCGCCGCTGACATATACGTACCCTCGTCCCATTCCCGCATAGCGCGTTGCAATCAGCCGCATCAAGGGGGCGCGTTCCTCACTGTAAGCATTAGGTATCCACAAATCAAATCTGTGAAATGTTGATCCGGCAAAAATTAACGCCCCGCCACCTAATGATTTATTAATACCCCCTTGCAAGTCACAAAAAATAGTAATTCGTTGATTTGTTTGAGCAGCTTCCAATATTTTTGGGTAATCTAATCGCACAGAAAGCACTCCCGATGTCGTTTCTGACAAGCGGTGTTCTTCGACAATCGCGCCGCGCATAAACCACCAAGGAAGAAGAGTCGTGTAGTCACGAGTTGTCCCTCGCACATTAGTTAGCGGATTCCAAATTACTAAATTATTAGCTTGTGCTTCCGCTTCGGCTGCCGTCATTTGGCGGTGATACAGCCGAGAGTAGCCATATTTAACAAAATAAGGACTCCATCCTTCTTCAACCAGCTTTATGTTGTAGTTTTCTTCACCTTTATAGATATAACAGAGGAGGCGACCGTAGTTATCCCGATGTTTTTCTAAGGAAACCTCCACTGAATCATCGGTATCAAACTCAATGTCTACTTGCACTAGTTCGTCATTCGCCGTTGCAAAGTATTGTTTCGCCATTGCGGATGCGGCTTTTCCCGCCTCTGTTACAGGCTTTGAACCACCCGGCTGACTTTCTTCGGTGTCTACACAAATTAGCCGTAAAGACTCTTCTTTACCATTTAGTAAGACTTTGATGGTGTCACCATCTATAACTTTGGTGACTTGAAGATTTTCAATTTTAGTTCCCATACTTTTGTCCTGAAAATTTAAGTGCTGTAGTAAGTTTTTCTTCCGCATCCTTAATCAACCTTCCGGAGGGTGTAATAATTAGAAACAAGGTTAAATTTAGGTAAGGATGGGGTTAATAATTGCCTAGAAATTGGCGCTGAATTTAGTGCCAGACTACCCGATTATGCCTCATGTTTCGATGATGCTGTGACCAGAATACGGCATCAAAGTGTAGTTGAAGCATAGAGTTAGCGATCGCGCTTAACGCTAATGGCACTGACTTAAGCGGCAAATAGTTGTTTTTGAGAAAAACCCAGCTTGGGGGGGCTTCCCCCCAATCCCCCCACTGGGGGATGAGTGCCTCCCCCAGACCCCCTGCACAAGGTTTGATCGGTTGTGATGAATTTTCTTAAATCAGTGCCATTCTGCTTAACGTCGATGGTGTAATTCCAGAAAACCCCTGTTCCTGTAACGGCGATCGCACCTCCAATTCTCAGGATGTAGGGACGAAGCATTCCGATATCAGATCTTGAGTTTGACCGCCAAATTGAGCGCCTTTCCATCTGCTTAAAAGTTAATGGTTGAAACAATTATTGTCTTTCTGATCATTGGGCTAATTATCGCGGGAATTTTAGTCCATCCCATCCTGATCAAACAAAAACGAAACCGAATAAGACAGCGTCCTTTTCCTGCAATTTACAATGCCATTGTTGAGAATAATCTTCCTATTTATCACCAGGTTCATCCCGCTGAACGAAGGCGACTTCGAGGACACATTCAAGTGTTTTTAGCGGAGAAACAATTTATTGGCTGTGGAGGATTGCAGGTGACGGAAGAAATGAAGTTAACTGTTGCGGCTGTCGCCTGTTTACTCTTACTTAATGAGCGCGGAAAGTATTTTCCTAAACTGCGCTCAATTCTGGTTTATCCCAGCGCTTATCTGGTGAATGAAACGAGTTCTTTGGGGAATTATGTTGTTGAAGAAGAGCGGGTAGCAAGACTAGGGGAATCGTGGACAAGAGACCAATTGGTACTGTCTTGGGAACAGGTGAAACGAGACACTGGCAATTGGAGGGATGGACATAACGTTGTGCTGCATGAATTTGCCCATCAGTTGGATCAAGAAGATGGTAGTGCTGAGGGTGTACCGATTTTGCCGCACAGCTCAGACTATCCGATTTGGGCAAAAGTGATGACGGAAGAATATCAACAACTCTGTCAGGATGTGCAACGAGGTGCAAAGACTGTAATGAATAGCTATGGCGCAACCAATCCCGCAGAGTTTTTTGCTGTAGCGACTGAGACTTTCTTTGAAAAACCGCAGCAATTACTGAAGAAGCATCCAGCACTTTATGAGCAACTGCAACATTACTATCAACTCGATCCTGGGCAGTGGGTTTAGATATTTGTGAGAGGCGATCGCCTCAGATCCCCGACTTAATAGGACTTTGGGATTCTCGCCTTCACGGAATCATTTAGGACGGCTATATTTCTTTCTCAGTTTTCCTACTATTCGCTGGTTGAGTAATTTTGCAGCACGTATTTTCGTCAAGCTTTTGATGTTGGCGGGGTGATGTTTTTTATGGTCAAAGAAATTATTGATATCCGCTAAGATTACTTGGAGACGTTTAGTAATATTTGCCGCTCGATACTCTGCAAAAAACTGCTCAGATAAGGTAACTGATGCAGAAGCATCCAGAATCTTTAAGATACGTTGAACATCATACTCTTTGGAATATCCGGCGATTTTGTAGCAGTTGAATCCGGGATCTAAATAATCCGCTAACCCGCCATTGACGCTAGAGAAAACCTGACAGCCACAGGCGAGAGCTTCCATTGGTTGCAGACCAAATCCTTCACTCACCCTCTGTTGTGCCCAATACTCAGCAGAGTCATAGAGATAAACTTTGGTCTGATTGAAGAGTTGGGCTATATCTTCGACATAGGAGTCAACAACGCATACTTTACACTGCTTCTGCAACGCGGGAATCAATTCCTGGAGTAAATATTCAGACGACTTTCGAGCCTGAACTAAGACATCAATATCCCGCTCAAGGTTTAAATTTTGAAATTGATCAGAAATCTGATTGGGTAAATAATAAATCAGTGAGTTGGGTGATTGTTGTCCCCAGTATCCCATCGTATTTCGGCTAACGGTGACAATCGGAATACTTGAAGGGAGTCGGAATCCGTAGCCTGCACTGTGGGCATGATAAATGACGTTGTGAGGTTTGAGCTTAGCCGCCAGTTTGGGAACATCAAATCCCCAACTGATCACAAAAATGACATCCTCTAAATTTTTCTTTTTTAGTAAGTCATCAATAAAAAGTGTGTCTTGTTCTCGTTGACGGTAAGTCACGACATCAGCACTGCAAACCTGTTTAGCCAAATTCAGGGTTTTTAACTCTGCCCACAAACCACCACAGGCAAATTTACCATCTGTTCCA
This sequence comes from Kastovskya adunca ATA6-11-RM4, assembly GCA_019359445.1. Classification (GTDB taxonomy): domain Bacteria; phylum Cyanobacteriota; class Cyanobacteriia; order Cyanobacteriales; family Coleofasciculaceae; genus Kastovskya; species Kastovskya adunca. The sequence goes on from JAHHHJ010000001.1 coordinate 96,953, forward strand.
GGGACTAAGAAATACAGTTTCCTCACGACAGCACTCTCCTCTGCACAATTGCCTGTAGGTTAGCCTACCTGAGTGCAGCGCGATCGCAAACAGTGTTAGCGTAGCCGCAACGTTTCCACGTCTTGATCCGATTGGGCTTGAGGAGGGGGAACTGGTGGATATTTCACAGCCTGAGGATTTACAGCGGAAAAGGCGATCGCCGGAAGAGAGGGTTGATTAGGCGATCGCATCCATCAATTACAGCAGCAGATTGAGGCGTGGGAAGCATTGCGGTCGAAGTTGGCAGGGAATGAATGAGCGATTCCGTTAAGGGCGATAGCTCCGCTTCACACATTATCCGCTGACAGATTTCGACCATCTGCTGCATTTAATTGTTAAATCGAGTCGCTTCGTTTTTGCTTGACTTTCAACTTAATTTGCTCGTTTGAGCCATATGGGACTCACGTTCACGTCGGTTGAATGCATAAGCTTTGTTATAAAGCATTTTCAGCGACTATCTTCCGGCAAGTCTAGCCCATCACGCATTAGATGATCGGTGGTCACATCGAAAGTATCCGCAACTTTCAAACGTTATCTCAGCGTTGGGAACTTTTCCTCCCCTTCTCTAGTTGCGATACGAATGTATTATGAACACCTAACCGATTGCCTAGATATATTAGTGTCAACCCATGCCGAGTTCTCAGTTGATATAGTTTCTCTCTAAACCACTTCATAAAATTTAGTTGACCTAGCATAATAAATAACGCTATGCTTTTATCGCATTAGCTATGAATCTGCGAAATACATCGGTAACGTAAGAACTATGGCCTTTTCGGTGATGAAACACAAGGCTCTACCCAGTGTGGGTGATACCGAAATCTCTGACAAGCTTCTCACCTGTGCAGAGTATTTTGCAGGAATTGGTTTAGTAAGATTGGGGCTAGAGCAAACAGGTTGGAAAGTTGTCTTCGCAAATGATTGGGCGCATGACAAATTTGAGATGTACTCTGCTCACTTTAAGGATGCAAGCAAGCATTATAGGATTCAAGATATTTTTTCTGTTTGTCTTGCCGACATTCCTAATACATTACTTGCGACAGCTTCATTTCCCTGTATCGACTTATCCTTGGCAGGCAACTTAAAGGGTATTAGTGGTCAACACTCTAGCGCTTTTTGGGGCTTTACTCAAATTCTTGAGAATCAGGCGAATAAACCTCGTCTTGTGATGCTTGAAAATGTGACGGGTTGGCTTACTTCAAATAGTGGGCAGGACTTCCGAATTACAATTCAGGAGTTGAATCGGTTGGGTTATGCCTGTGATGTTTATGCCATCAATGCAGTTCATTTTGTGCCTCAGAGTAGACCACGAATTTTTGTAATTGGAGTGCATACACCCTATGTAAATCAAAACCTATCAATTTTTACAAGACGTTCTTCCTCACTTAAAACTCAGGCTCTTGAAAAAGCGATTGCGGCTAATCATGATCTACGTTGGAATTTTGTAGAAGTTCCACCATTACCTGAAAAAGTGAAAACTAATTTGAGTTGTGTTGTAGAAAATATATCAGATGATGATAATCGTTGGTGGCTTGATAATGAAGTGAAACGTCATTTAAATATGATGTCGCCTGTCAATCTCAACTATCTAAAAGAATTGCAGGACTTACCATATTACTCCTACTGCACGATGTACAGGCGGGTTCGTGACGGAAAGCAACGCGCAGAACTTAGAAAAGATGGTATTGCAGGTTGCCTAAGAACAGCTAAAGGTGGTAGTAGTCGGCAAATGTTGGTCAAAGTTGGACAAGGAACTGTCAGAATGCGCCTGATGACACCTCGTGAATATGCAAGGCTACAAGGCGTTCCGGATAATTACCCTATTCCATCGCAAATCAATCAAGCTTTAACTGGATTTGGTGATGCTGTTTGTGTACCTGTCATTGCCTGGGTTGCCGAAAATATATTGAATTCTCTAGTTAAATTGCTTCAAGGAAATACGTTAGCTCTCCATCGCTAATTTCTAGAAGCCGAATACCTTGACTCCTGACAAATCCATAAGTGACCGAGCGTCGGAACCTTTGCCTTTCTGCAATTTCATAGTTTTGAAGAAGTTCGGGTAGCCACCTATCGAACGTGGGAATCATCTTAGTACGCTCGACCAGCCAAACCTCAACATTCATATAAGTTTTACTTCTAGCAACAAAAATGTGATCTACATCTCTGTCATCGGTTAGTTTGTTCAGCCCACGATTCCTATGATATTGATACTCAAAGCTGCCTCCAATGACAGCAGATTTAACTTCGTAGTTCACCAAATCTGCTCCATCACCGCTTCTCGCTCTATCGTTCAGTAAAATTGCAGCAACTACCTCCCAATCTTTTGAACCTACGCTTCCTTGCAAGGAGAAACCATACCGCTGATAAATTTCCGCTTTATCGCGGCTGTATTCAAGGATGTATGTTCTGTAAAAATAGTAAGCTTCTTGGACTTGAAGCGTTGGCACACAAATCACCCTCACAAGTACTGCACATCAGGGATGAGTATAGGAAAGAATTCACCATTCCGTTTTTAAAGACATCTAATTCATCCCAACGACAGCAATCTGTCACTGATGAAAAATAATTAGTTACTCTAAATCAAGAAAAGCGGGCGGCGAGAATCGAACTCGCATCATTAGCTTGGAAGGCTAAGGTTTTACCACTAAACTACGCCCGCAGATTGGCTGATTTTTGGTCAGCCTATATAGGGTAGCATACTTTCCCTTGTAATTGAACCCCAAAACTAGCCTTTCTTAATTAGCCTGGGGAACTATCCTGAATTCGACTCTTAACAAGCTGTAGACAGGTTGACCAGCTTGATAAGCTGGCGTGAACTCCCAGTTTTGAAGAATTGTCTGGGCTAACTGATCGGGGGCAATCGTCGGGTTTCCTTGTAGCACTTGGGTAGACTGCACTTCTGCTTTACCCGTGTCATCTAGCAACAAGTCAACTTGCAACACCACAGATGAATCACCCGCCTGGGGCAAAGGATAGGTAACTCCAGAAATTAACTTCTCCCGTTGCTGGGGTTCAGGAAGCACATCAGGAATATCCTTGTCAGCATTCGCCAGACGATAATTAGACACTGTGGTAAGAATTCCCTGGGCTATCTGCGGTGCAGGGAGTGGTGCAACGGGTGAAGGTGAAGGTTCACTTTGAGGGGGTGTAGGCGGTGGGGAAGCTGGAGGAGCAGGCGGTGCAGGCTCTCTGGCAGGTGAAGGTTGGCTTTGAGGGGGTGTAGGCGGTGGGGAAGCTGGAGGAGTAGGCGATCGCACTGGCTCTTGCCTTGCAGGAGAAGGGGAGGGAGTGGCTTGCCGGATTGGTGATGGTTGAGCAGCAGGCGATCGCACTATTGTTTGTCGTTGTGGAGAAGGAGAGGGAGTGCTTTGCCGGATTGGGGAAGCTGGAGGAGCAGGCGATCGCACTGGCTCTTGCCTTGCAGGAGAAGGGGAGGGAGTGCTTTGCCGGATTGGGGAAGCTGGAGCAGCAGGCGATCGCACTATTGCTTGCCGTGGAGGTAAAGGTGCCGTTTGGGAGGGCAAAGGTTGAGCAGCCGGAGATGGCTCTGGTGTGCGCCAGAAGGGAGACGGTCGAGAGGGAGAGAGAGAGGGTAGTTGAGCCAATCTTCCCTCCCCTGGTGTCCTCGCAGGAGAGGGTTGCACGGCATCCGGGCGCGTGCTGGGTGCAGGCGAAGGAGTAGGAGCAATCCGGGGACGTTCAGTTCTTATCGGAGTTTGGGGCTGAGGCGGGGGAGAAACAATGCGAGTGGGTTGACGGGGGACAGGTTGCTGAGACGGCTGAACAGTAGTCCTAGTCGTCCTTGGCTGGCTTGTAGAGGGAACCTGCCGACTGGCTGGTGCGGATGTAGCCGATACTCGCTGAGGCGGTGGTGAAGGTGTCTTCGGCGCTTGAGTAATGATCAAATCAATCGGAATCGGCTCGGTAGTCGCTTGATTAGTCGGGGCGCGTCCTAGCAGTGAGGGACGCAACAACCAAAACAAAGACAAATGGATAACCACAGAGCTAAGGAATACAGCCCCCCACAGCACGGGAGGATCGGCGTGACGTCGCTCTGATATAGCAGGCAAGTTAGTTAAATTCACGCGTTGGTAGTGCCCTGAAATTGAAATAATGCGAGCGCCTGATATTTATACACAGTTAGCACTTAAAAAACCGGATAATTTTTTCTACAACGTTTTTTACTCAGTGTAAAACTTCTTAAATTGCTTTGTACTAAGGGCTTAGGCTCTAGGCACGAGGGCTAAAGCCTCACTACAAACCGCTTAGAACTTGGCACTGTGCCTTACCCCCAAATTTCATCCTTCATCCTTCATCCTTCACACTTCATCCTTCATCCTTCTCATCAACAGTTTTCACCGAAAAGGCGAGAACCGTCTCATCCACACCCTTAAGCTTTAGCGGAGTGAACTTAGTGATTTCATCGTCACTTAAATAATCTGCAACAGTGGCGGAAACGAGTAAAGAATTGGGTTCTGCCGCTTCTTGTAGTCGAGAAGCGATATTCACAGAAGGGCCAATGGCGGTATAGTCCGAGCGTTCGCTACTGCCAAACATCCCCACCACAGCGGTGCCTTGGTGAATGCCGCAGCGGAACTGGACTGGGGGTGGGCCATTTCCGCCAACAATCCCTTGCTCTTGCCAGCGTTGGTTGAGTTTTGCTAGGGAAAGGTGCATGGCTCTAGCCGTGGCGATCGCTCGCCGCACTTGTTCGTTGGGAGTCAATTCTTCGGGCGCACCGAATAGGGCGATAATCGCATCTCCCATAAACTTATCGACCGTCCCACCGTTGTCAAATACCGCGTGAGTCATTGCCTGAAGGTATTCATTGAGCAACTCGGCAACGCGACGCGATCGCAACGTATTAGCAAGCTGGGTAAAGCCGACAATATCACTAAAGAGAATCGTCACCAAATGAGGCTCCGGACGTAAATCTAGTGCCATCTCACCTGTAGCGCATTGTTGCACCATCGCCGGGGGCAAAAAGCGTTTGAGTACTGACTCCGTCAAATAGCTATTTAGCTCAACGACTCGCCGCTCCGTTGCTTTTAGCGCTAGCAGGTTCCGGACTTCTGCCAGCAATTCCCGGTCGTTAAAGGGCTTTGACAGATAAGCATCTGCTCCCTGTTCTGCCCCTTCAATTCGGGTCGTCTCATCAGCTTTTGCCGTCAGCAGAATAATCGGCGTTCCCTTCAACTCCTCATTTCCCCGAATCATCCGAATCAAATCCAAACCGGATACTATGGGCATCATCAAATCAGTCACAATCAAATACGGACGGCGCTCTTGGGCGACACGGAATCCTTCTTCCCCATTGCGAGCACTAAAAACCTCATAGCCTTCTGCTTTGAGAATCTGGGACACATAAGTCCGCAAATCCCGATTGTCGTCTACAACCAGGATGGGGATTGAAGATTGGGGACTAGAAGCCACTTCCGACTGAACTTCCGACTCCGTAACCTCCTCAATGGGAAAATCAACTTCTAAATCCGCCAATTCCACAGCGGCTCGGCTTGCTTGAACTTCCGTCGGCACTTCCAGCACCATATCTAGAGGTAAGTGAGTGGTTCCCGTTTGCAGCCAAACGGTAAAGGTTGTGCCTTTGGTATACACAGACTCCACTGAGATTTGACCGCCGTGGAGTTCGACTAGTTCTTTCACCAGCGCCAGCCCCAAACCACTCCCTTCATAGGAACGGTTGACGGAGCCTTCTGCTTGGCGGAAGCGCTCGAATAGATGGGGGACTTGTTCTTTGCGAATCCCGATCCCCGTGTCTTGCACTTGGAGGCGGATATGGTCGCCTGCGGGTTCTATAGCGACCGCAATATTCCCCCCTGGACTCGTAAACTTCATAGCATTCGATAGGAGGTTGTATAGCACCTTGTCGAATTTTTCTAAATCCAGATAAACCGGAGAGCAAGGAGTCAGATGGGTGGAGATGGAAAGATCTTTTTTCTCGCAGTAGGGGCGAAAAGTTTCTACGATTTGACTGACGAACTCCACTAAGTCGCAAGGACGGAAACTCGCTTGCATTCGCCCTGCATCCAACCGCTGCAAATCGAGCAACTGATTGACAAGCCGCAACAAGCGGCGGGAATTTCGCAAGGCGATCGCGGCTTGCTCATAGGGCAAATCCTGCTTCTGACTCATCGCTGACTCCAAGGGGCCAATCATCAGCGTCAGAGGCGTGCGAAACTCGTGGGAGACATTTTGGAAGAACTCCGTCTTTTGGCGGTCTAGCTCCAGCAGACGTTCCGCTTGCTGGCGGGTTTTTTGGTAAAGTCGGGACTGTTGCACCGCGATCGCCGCTTGAGAAGCCACAGCCTCAGCCAGCTCAATATCAGACGAATGCCAGCGACGGGAGCGGTCAGTCTGACGCAACGTAATGCTACCAATAATCCTGCCATCGGATAATAAAGGCACAACTAGCAGCGCCCGTGCGGGTTCTCGCAGTGGCAAATCTAGCCCGTGCAATTGGGGCTTGGTTTCCAGATCGCTGATCACCACTGGCTTTTGGGTAGTCAGCAATTGCTGCAACACCGGATTGCCCGCAATCGGAACAATCGACTGCGGCAAAGAAGACGTTGAGGCATGGGGATTGGAGATTGAAGATGAGGAAGACGGTTGTGCTGAAGAGGTGGTCGGGGTTTGTTGATCTTGCCAATCCTCCGTCTCCTGCGTGCCTAACTGCCACTGGCTAATGCTTTCGTGGGTAGAGAGGGCTTGGGCTGACTTGCCGTCATATAACCCCACACACTGAACAAATTCATCGTTATCTTTCCAGAGGGACAAGGCGCAGCCATCGACTTCTAGTGCTTGCCCTAGTTCCTGGGTAATCGCCGTAAAAATTTCTTGAGGGTCGAGACTAGAACGGATCGTGGTGGTGATTGTATTGACCAACGCCTCCCGCGTGGCTAATGCCCGGAGTTGCTCGTATGCCCGTGCCTGAGACAGAGCTAGGGCGGCTTGATCGGCAACCATCACCACAAGCTGGATTTCGTCATCTTCCCAGGTATAGGGTTCGCCGCATTGATGCAACGCCAGAACAGCCATCAACTCTAGTTGACTAAACAGTGGGACGACTAAGCTAGAGCGAATATTGGCTTGCTGATAAGCCGCAACCCGTTGTTGGATTTCAGCGCTATCGTCCAAGAAGCGATCGTCGCTCAGGATATCGTTAATTACTTCAATATCCTGGGTTTCCCACACCATCTGCTCTAATAAGGCCAGGGGAGGTTCTTGGTTACTGGCGTGGCTCCCTTCACGGGCTTGCGCTCGGTAGATAAAGGAGTCCTCAACCAACTGAGCATCCTGAAACGGTCGCAAAATGCAGATATCTACCTCCAGCATGTGCCCGACCGTCTCCACAATCCGTTGCAAAATTTGCTGTAGAGGAGAGCCGCCACTGCGTCCATACTGGGCGTTACGGATTGTGTTTGTGACTGTATTCAGGAGCGATTCCCGGCGCAGCGTCCGGCACAACTCCTCTGTCCGCACTTTCAAGACGTTGTGCGTATCTAAGGCTTGACGAACTACAGTCTTAAGCTCATCGGCGTCCCAAGGCTTCGTTACGTATTTAAAAACCTTTCCAGCGTTGATTGCCTCCACCAGGTCTTCAACATCGGTGTAGCCCGTCAGAATAATCCGAATAATATCCGGGTAGCGGGTAGCGGTGAGGCTGAGAAACTCTGTCCCGCTCATCAAGGGCATCCGCTGGTCAGAAATAATTACGGCAACATCTCCTTCCTTCGCCAAAATCTCTAAAGCAGCAGGGCCGTTGTCTGCCCGCAGTACCTGATACTCGCGGTGAAATGTACGGTAAAGCAGGTCGAGATTATCGGGTTCATCATCAACGACCAAAAGCTTAGGCTTACTACTTGCTTGAGGTTTCATGCACCGCTCTCCTGGTGAGCTGGGCTTTAAAGGACAAAGACAGTTTCCTCTGATTCACAGATTCTTTCCGCTGCAAATGGCGTTACGTAGGTGGTTGATTTAAGTAAACGTTACTAATCATCATTAAAGTTCCTGGCTATAGCCGATCAGCCCACCGTAGTAGTTGGTGCGATCTGTCGTTATCGTAAGTCCTACACCCTGAATAATCTTGATTCCTGTCTGACGGTGTGACCTTCTCAAGTGTGACAAATCTTGATGATACTTCTCTTGATTGCCTACTCGGTTGAGTCGTTGGCACTCCTTTTTGCCAAGGGAGAGCGTGAAGAACCGCGTTCCCCAGCGAAATGACAAAAGACTGTGCCACAGGTATCCCCGTAGTCTTGAAAACGTTGTATCTATTGTCTTTTTCCTGAGGTTGTCCCGAAAAAAACTGCTTCTAACGTTTTAGCATCCTACTTTCCATTCAAAAGCCCACGGTTTGAGCGCGACTACTAAGCTAGCGATCTGAATACTCAGTTATATCTGAGCACTCTTGAGACATACCTTGATGATTACTCTTCATCCGGACAGCAAGCGTTGCGTTAAGTCAGAACGCAAGCGGCTTATGGCTGAACTTTTACTTTTATCGCTCGATGCACTATTTGTACAATACTATCCTTCTGGAAAGGTAGCTAAACTACGTTGTCTGACAACTGACGACCCATATTCCTCGAAAGAGATTATCTGCAGCCCTCAGAGTACTATCCTATGGGGTTTGCTAAGCTATTGCTAGCTTAGGTAGCTGCCTGATAAGCAAGCTGCCGTTAAGACTCTCGATGTCTTAGTCTAGAAGAGATGCCAGAGACAGGATAGAGATTGTTCCTGCACGTTGAAAACCACTACCGCTTTTACCCCCGTTTCGCCCATAATTTACTGCAAACTTTAAGCTACACGAAAATGTCCAAAACGAGGCGGTAAAGTCCCTAGAAAAAACAACTGATTTGGTTGAACATTGGTGTTTAGCTGTAGCCGACATTTATTTTCTTCAAGTAGTGATTATCAATTTTTGATCGGTTGTTCGTATTGAACATTTTTGTTGTATATTTTTAGCCAAAAATTCTTGTGGTTGTGAACCCAAAATCCTTTTGCTTGAAGCCTTCTGAATCCTCCTGGGGTAGTCAGGATTCTAATACTACCGGGACTCACTTTTTGATCCGCACCGCCCAGACTGGTGACTTAACTGAGCTGGCGGAAATCTTAGCGGACAGCTTTCACTCACGCACCGGGATCGGTGGCTGGGCTTACCCGATCCTACGCTTAGGAATTTATGAAGATTTACGCAATCGGTTGCGATCGCCTGCTCCCCATTACGCTTGTTTAGTGGCGGTGCAATCGGTGGCTACGATCACAGGAAATCGTGAGGAACTAGTGGGAACCGTAGAACTTGCTTTGCGTTCTCCCCCCTACTGGCAATTAGGGAGTTCTCAATATCCTTACATCTCTAACTTGGCGGTGAAACGGTCACATCGACGCCGGGGGGCGGCTCAACAATTGCTTCTAAGCTGTGAACGCACGGCTAGAGAGTGGGGGTTTTCTGATCTTTACCTCCATGTCCTAGAAAACAACCATTCAGCATGGCAGCTTTATCGTCAGCTCGGCTACCAAGTGCGCTCTGTAGATTCCAGCCTCGGTACCTGGTTTTTGGGGCAACCCAAACGTCTGTTTTTGCATAAGCATTCCACACTTCCGGCGATCGCTTAACCGCACCTGTTGAACGTTGGTTAAAAAATTCAGACGGCGACTAATTGGCACTCCTAGAGGAGACAATCCCTTCAGGCTTTAGCTTTGGCGCTATTGAACCGGAACATATTTTTCCGGAAGCCTGGGGCAATTTCTTGAGCATTACTTTAAAAAATGTCCGGAATTTCTCGAACTTCCTTGACAAATGTTTTGAGAATCTCAAAAAGAGTAGCTTGGGATAACAAGATTTTCTGTAGGCAAGCCGCGTACCATAAAATGAAATTATTAACGGAGAGGACGATCAATAATATCAATCGAATTGTCTGATAGGGTAATTGAGAACAAATTGCACCGCTCCCTCAAAGCATGTGTGGATTGTACTAAACTCACAAAAATTTAAGATTATCAGCCAGACTTTTGATTTTCGTGCATTCTCCCTTCGGGTCGTTGAGCAACATGAGTCGCAATGGATAGTGAGAATATACAGCGTAGCCAAACGGCTCTTTACGGTGAGGAGGTACCTAGGCGCGGCCCAAGCTCCGCCAATCGAGGCTATAGTGGCATGAAAAAGGATAGCCCAGAGCCATACGAGGACTCACAAGCATTGGGTATTCTCAAGCAGTTGCATGACCAACAGTTGCTGGTTGTCAATAGTCGGCGACGAAATGGCTTAATTCTTTACAAGCAATTTCACGCCGAGTTTGCCGGCCCCGGCTCGGCGGTTGGCGGTTCCTTTGATGCCGATTGTCAGCGAGTGTTGCCCGTTGGTAATCTCTCGCTAATTGATCCGGAAACATCAGATGAGCGACAACGAGCTTATTTGATCCGGCGGCAATGGGTACGACTCACTAAACAAATTACAGATAACCCCGTACCGCTGCAACGGGCGCAGATGATTCTCAATCAATTTGAGCAGTACTTTGACGCCAAAACAATTGCCCAACTACCGGATGAAGCCTTTGCGCTGCTAGTGGGTGTCTTACCCGAAACTATTCGTAAGGTAAGAGATACGGCTGACCGAGTAGATATTGGGATGAAAAGCTAGCGCGGCGGTACTAGGGGAGTTTAGACGCCAGAGGCTGAAGGAAAATGCTCCGCCAAAATGGCTTCTAGACGATTGAGGGTTCGGGCGTTTTCATCGGTGCTACCAATAGTAATTCGCAATCCTCCGGCAATCTGACGCCCTAAGGTTCCCTGAGCTTTGAGTTTTTGATGGATTTGGGTTAAGGCTTCCCCATCGGCAGTTTGGAGACGTAGGTAGATAAAGTTAGCCGCACTTGGCCAAACTTGTAAAGCTGGATGCTGGGCGAGGGTAGTGAGAAGTTTGTCTCGCTCAGAAATAAGTTGAGGAATTGAGGCGAGTAACTGCTGGCGGTGGGTAAGGGCAAGCAAAGCAGCGGATTGGGAGAAAGTGGGGAGGTTGTAAGGGAGGCGGATTTTTTCCAAGACAGCGATCGCTTCTGGGTGAGCGACACAATAACCCAGGCGGTGCGCGGCTAGGCGGAAGGCTTTGGAGAAGGTGCGCGTTATCACCCAATTGGGGTGCTGTGCCAGTTCCCCTACTGTAGAGGTTTGGCTAAATTCAAAATAGGCTTCGTCAATGACGACGAGGATGTGTTCCGGGAGACTCCGCAACCAGTCCAATTCCGCCGGGGTGAGGGCGTTGGCGGTGGGAGAGTTGGGGTGGACGACAAAGACGACCCGAATCGGGGGCGTTTGGGTTTGTGCGATCGCGGCTTGGGCTTGTTCGAGATTGATTTGAAAATCTGCTTGCGGCGATCGCTCTACCGTAACTACTGGAATCCCCAAGGTTTGAGCGAGAATCGCGTACATGGAAAAGGTGGGATTGGCAACAAGAACTGAGCCTGCACCGCCTAAACAAGTGGCAATCAGTAAAGAGCGCATTAGTTCATCCGAGCCATTACCGACCGAAATCTGCTCTGGTGCGATCGCCGCAAGCAGATTAGCCGACTCGGTAACGTATTGCGCGATCGCTGTCTTCAGAGCCGCATAACTGCCATCAGGATAGCGGTTTGCCTCGATTTGCTCTTTGTAGCTCCAGGCAAGTTTTTCCTTTAATTCGTCAGGCAAATCAAAGGGGCTTTCATTCGTATCGAGGCGGTCTAAAGGCAGGCTTTCAATCTCAGCCGGCTTTCCCGAAACACCACCAGGGTGAGGTTGATAGGCAGAGAGATTGGCAATATCAGAGCGGATGAACCCAAGCATTAATTTTCCCTTTACTAATAGTTAATGGCTAATTGCCCATATTAATTTCATACTTCATCCTTCATCCTTCATCCTTCACACTTCATACTTCATCCTTCATCCTTCACCTGCCACTACACCAACGTAATAACAGTCACCTCTGGCGGACAAAACAGGCGTCCCGGTAGATAGGTTCCCAGTCCCCGGCTGATATAGAGCTGATTAGTTCCAACTTGATGCAGCCCTTGTGCCCATTTCCAATGCTTCATCACGCGGGAACATTCTTTCATAAAGGGTATCCAATTCCACAACGGTTTCGGCAAATTGTCTCGCAACTCCTCCAGTAGCACTGGGGCAGATCCGAACCCAGGAATCACAATCTGACCGCCGTGGGTGTGACCCGATAGCTGCAAATCAACCCGCCATTGCCGCAAATCCTCAGCACTATCCGGATTGTGGGATAGCACTAGGCGGGGGGTCTTGGCATCTAGCTGCTGCATCACTGGACGGGGAGCGAACTCCCGCGACCAAAAGTCAGCTAACCCTACTAAGGGTAATTCTGCTCCTAAGGGATAAGCTATCTCATTCCATAAAACTTTAATGCCGATGCTGGTCAATGCTTCGGTGACAATTGCCTGTGAGCGACGGTAGTACAGGTCATGATTTCCTAAAACAGCATAGGTGCCTAGACGACTTTGTAGATGTTTGAGCCGCCGCACTAACTGGTGGATCGGATCGGGGTCGTCGGTGATATAGTCTCCCGTCAGAACAATTAGATCCGGTTCAATTTGATTGACAAGGGCGATCGCCTCTGAGAGCATTTCCTCCGATAGCCGCAGACCATCGTAATGGAAATCCGTAAGCTGGACGAGTGTTGTCCCTTTTAACGACGCGGGTAAATCAGCGATCGCGATCGTCAATCTTTCGACACTCAATGGGCCCGATAAAATCCAGTGCATTGCCTAACTTTACACTCCCCAAAGTGGCGCTTCCAGCATAGCGCGGGGGAGCGGGGGAGCGGGGGAGCCGGGGAGCGGGGGAGAATTGATAACCCCTAACTTCATACTTCACCCTTCACCCTTCATACTTCACCAAGCGCCTCCGGCAACGGCTTCACCGAACATACTTCATACTTTCTTGCCTACTCAGGACTCAGGACTTTTTTCATACTTCATCCTTCATACTTCATCCTTCATACTTCACACTTCATACTTCACCCTTCATACTTCACACTTCACACTTCATCTCGTCCCAACGGCAAAACAACGATAAAGGTTGTTCCCACACCGGGGGTGCTTTCAAACTCAATTAGACCGCCGTGTACATCAACACACTTTTTAACGATCGCTAGCCCTAAACCTGTACCGGGAATTTTGCCAACATTGCTAGCGCGATGGAATGACTCAAATAGTCGTGATTTTTCGCTGGGAGGAATGCCGATTCCCGCATCTTGCACCTGAAAAATTGCCCCTCCTTTTTCATAGGTGAGTTGCCAGCAAATCCTTCCCCCTTGAGGAGAATACTTAATGGCATTGGAGAGTAGATTGCCAAAGATATGTCGCAACAGGCTTTCATCAAAGCAAGGTAGGGCGGGTTTATCAACGTTGTTTGGAGGTGGGACGAAAATCAGTTGATAGTGTTCGCCTGCACTAACTTGCAGCTCTTCGAGGAGTTCGTAGCAAAACTTTTCTAAATCTAGGGGAGCAGGTTGACAGCGAAGCTTTCCCGCCTCAGCACTGCTAATGAGTAAAACCTCATCTAATAACGCCGTCATGTTTTTGATTGAGGTTTTGATGCGATCGAAATACAGATGTTTTTTCTCTGCTGTTGATTTGTGACCGTAGTGTTCTAGCAACTCCGCTGAGGAGCGAATCGTTGCTAGGGGATTGCGAAAGTCGTGGGAGAGCATCGACACAAAGTCGGACTTGAGCTGATTCAGCTCTTTTTCTTGAGCAAGGGCTTTGAGAACTTCTGTCTCGGCTTGTTTACGTTGGGTAATGTCGCGACAGACACAGATGAATCCGTCTTGGTCAATGAGAGTCAGCCCAATTTCGGCGGGAAAGGTTGTACCATCGCGCTTTTTACCGATGGCTTCGCCTCGCCATTGTCCGTTTTCCCAAAGTAGGGGAAATGTATTTTGTTCAAATTGCTGATTTTCTTCGAGAGAGGAAAGCTCGCGCCAGGTTTTGCCAATCAATGTAGTGGCATCACTGTAGCCATAAAGTTGCAGGTAAGCATCATTGAGATAAATGTATTCCGAGTCTTGGTTGAAGATGGCAATGCCATCGGTGGCGGCTTCTACGGCGGCGACTTGACGCCGCAGGGATTTCTCGATGGATAAGCGATCGCTAATGTCTCGTCCTTCTGCAATCAGCAGTAACACTCGTCCTTCGTTGATGACGGGTTTGATAGAGAAGTCCACAGCCGAGACAATATCGTTGGTTTCGACTTGTTCGACTTCCATTCGCACAAACCTCCCCGCCGCCGCCGCCGCGATCGCATTTTTTAACCGTGCTTGCACCTGGGGCGATCGCGACCACCACTGTGTCTCTTCTAAGGGGCAATTGGTCACCTCTGCTTTGGACTTTTCTAGCCAATCCAGTATTGTTTGGTTCGCTTCTAAAATCTTCCCCTCTGGGGAAAGCAACGCCATAAACTGGAACGTTTGGTTAAAAATTGCCCGAAAACGCTGTTCGCTCTCACTCAGTTGCTTTTGGGTTTGGGTTCGCTCAATGGCGTAGCGAATTGCTCGGACAAGCAAACTTTGATTAATTTGGTCTTTAACTAAATAATCCTGCGCTCCTCGTCGTAGTGCTTCTAAACCAAGCGCTTCATCATCCAAACCTGTCAACACTAGCAGAGGGACTTCGGGGGCTGCTTCATGAATTCTTATGACTGTCTCTAATCCTTTGGCATCTGGCAAAGAGATATCAGACAGCACAACATCAAAAGCGCTCTCACTTAGGCATTGGAGGGCAGCACTGAGGCGCTCGACGTTGACAACTTCCCACTGACCAACCGCACTTTCGCTTAAAATTTCCTGTAAAAGTTCAGCATCGTCAGGATTATCTTCTATCAGTAAGATTTTTAGCCGTTGCCTATTCATATCATTTACTTACTGCGACCGTCACGTTCTGGCTGAAGTGATAGAAATTGCTCAACTTCAGTACCTGACGAAGGGTTAATTGTTCAACCAAACTTAGTAACGTAGCAGATTGTCTGCCATCAGGAGTCTGTCAAAATTTGCTTCTCTTCAACTAAATTGAGCCATAACCCTAAACTTGATGCAGTTGTCTTCATTAAAGACAGGCTCCGACTGAGTGTCACTCAATCGGAACTGATATCGCTCAAAATTTTATTAACCAGAATTGAAGGAAATTGCCGTTGATATTCTGCGGCAACTCCAGTCCCCAGCATGTGTCGGAGATCACACCGATTGAGTGATCGCCACCAATAATAGTTCTCATGTTCTCTACCGGAAATCGATTCCTTCGCACTAGAGCAACGCTTTCAATCAGCGTTTGCCTGATTGTGAGATGCGATCGCCTCAGCGCCCCAACTTCTCTAAGAAGCCGGGGAGTTCACCTTCACAGAATCATCTAGGACTGCTATAGAAATAGGATGCTATCTCGTTGCTAGAGAGCAAGTGCAACTTCCCCCCATAAATCAGGGCAGATAAGAGGGAGGTGAACAATTTACTTTCGCCGCCAAGATTATCCCAGCACAGCCCCTTGCTGAATCATCACTGCCAGAACAACCACCCCTAAAATTGTCATCAACCCCGCAGGCATGAACTTGCGTGTCTTAAATAAGCGAATCAGAAAAACAACAATCAAAACAGCCGTAATAACAGCGGCTAATATCAGCCCCCAAGCCTGTCCCAGCGTGGCAACGACGCCCCCTAGGATGAGTAACGTCCCACTGACGCTGCCAGAGATCAGGGACATTTTGCTTTGTGCCTGCTTGTAACCAACAATGCCACCGATAATAGATAAGACACCATAGGCGATCGCTACAATAACCGCAAGATTCATCTGGGTACACCTGAGTACTGAATTCCACCTACTGTACAGCTACAGGATGGTGTGCACAGCATTTTTGTTATTTCTTGTTATGTCAACAGGGTTGGAGCAGGGAAGCAGAGGAGCAGGGAAGCAGAGGAGCAGGGAAGCAGAGGAGCAGGGAAGCAGAGGAGCAGAGGAAAACTGATAACCTCCTTCATACTTCACCCTTCACCCTTCATACTTCACCCTTCACCCTTCACCCTTCACCCTTCACCCTTCACCCTTCACCCTTCACCCTTCACCCTTCACCCTTCACCCTTCACCCTTCACCCTTCACCCTTCACCCTTCACCCTTCACCCTTCATACTTCACCCTTCACCCTTCACCCTTCACCCTTCACCCTTCATACTTCATACTTCATCCACATCTTAAAATTGCAATCATGCCTTCTCTCCCTCCTCGCGCTGTTTCCTCCATTCAGTTTCTCCAACGTCAGGCGGCGTCCTTGTTGCTGTACCAATCCGTCCTGAGTGGAGATGTTGGTTGCGCCTTTCTCGAATTGTTGCAAGCCTTACAGCACCCAGAACTTGACGGACTAAAGTGCCTGGAAACCTACGCCAGTTTATTCAAAGCCCTCGCTACCGAGGGTCAAAGCTGGCAAGAGTACCTTCTAAACCGCATTCTCAGAGACGATAACCCCTTCACCCAGCAGGCTCAATTAGGGGTCTTACAAAACCCAGCCCTGATCGCGGCTGCCCAGCATGACTTGCAGGCGTTACAGAGCCTTTATAACTGTAGTGGTGACCAACTCAGCCAGTGGGTACAAGCGGCAACCGGATTGACCGTTGCCCCGGTTGTCTGGCATCAAAAAGCAACGGATAATGCTGACCAAGCCCTAATAGAAGTTAGGGTACTTGCTGCCTTGCGAGAGCTGGATAATTGGGGAGATGCGGTTGAGAGTTTGGTATCCCACTATCAGCAGTTTGGTACAGGTTTGTTTGTCGAGTATCAGGCGTTTCGCTGGCAGTCAGGGCAATTGGTGGGCATTTCCCATCCCGATCCGGTGCAGTTGGCTGAGTTAGTCGGCTATGAATTACAGCAAGATACTTTAGTAAAAAACACGGAATTTTTGCTGGCGGGTTATCCTGCCTTGCATGTCTTGCTTTATGGCAGTCGGGGTTCTGGTAAGTCTTCGTTAGTCAAAGGATTGCTCAATGAATATGGTGTCCGTGGCTTGCGCTTAGTAGAAGTGACTAAATCTGAGTTGAACCACTTACCCCAGATTGTTGAGCAATTGCGGGGTGTGCCTCAGAAGTTCATTATTTTTGTGGATGACTTGTCTTTTGAAGAGGATGATGATGCTTTTAAAGCGCTAAAAGTTGTTCTGGAAGGGAATATCACCGCCCGACCGCAAAACGTGGTGGTGTATGCAACCTCAAATCGCCGTCACTTAGTGCGGGAGTTTTTTGACGACAGACCGCGTCCTAAAGATGCGGAAGAAATCCAGTCATGGGATACTGTGCAGGAAAAGCTGTCATTTAGCGATCGCTTCGGCTTAACCCTTACCTTTGAGCCAGCCGATCAAAAGACTTACCTAGCAATTGTCCACCATCTTGCTGTCCATGCAGGCATTAAGCTGGTTCCAGAGGAGTTAGAGTATCGCGCCCTGCAATGGGCAACCCGCCACAATGGACGTTCTGGACGCACCGCCCGCCAATTTATCGATTTCCTCCGTGGTGAGTTAGCTTTTTTATGAAGCAACTTTATGACGCAAAGGTTGTTAGCCTAAAGAGATTGAGAAGGTTTTGAATTTTGACCGCAACCGATCCTTAAGCACTGACTAATGACTAACAAGCGACATGCAATCAACTAAGGTCGTTAATCAAATTCTGTTGAGTTCAATTGCTTTCGGCGTCAGCTTAGGACTGGGACTGCTGATCAACCGAGATTTTGGAAGAGCCTTGCTTACAGGTGTGATTACTGCCCCAGCTAGCTTTATTGGAGCCATCATTGCTGATAATCGACGCCTCAAGCAAGAACGACTGCTTCGAGGCTCGATTCAACACCAGATTGAAGACTTGGAAGAAGAAGAAATTCAACTGTATGAGTCTCTATCGGCAATAACAGTAACAAGACGAGAAATAGAAGCGAGTATTACTGCGTTGCAAGCTGAACGTAATCTGCTCCTTGAGCGAGTTTCAGAATTACATAATCAAAGAAATGAGCATTATAAAGAATTTACTGACATTCTCAATCAAAAGCAACAGCAAGAAGAAGAGTTTAACAACCTACAAACTCAACTTTATCAACTAGAAAAAAAACAATCTGAACTTAATCAGTCCCTCGCCGCTAAAACTGCCCAACTTCAGCCAGCAGAAGCGCGTTTAATTCGTCTACAAGCTGAACTAGAGCAGTTACAAATTCAAGTGACTGAACAACAGATCCAGCAAGCACAGCTTATCCACGATTTCGCTACCTTAGAAGGACGAAAACAGCTTCTAACAAGCGAACGCTACGAGTTAGAAGCGCAAATTAAAGCCCTAGAAGCAAGTCAGGAAAGCCTCAAGCAAACGTTAGCTCCCTTGCTAGAACAGCAGCAACAAGTTGAAAATCAGCTAACTACTAAACGCGCAGAGTTAAAGCAATTACAAAACCAAGTTTTAGAAAAACAGCAGCAACAACAGGATATCGAGCGAGATTTTGCTAATTTAGTTCAGCAAAAAGAGCAGTTACAACTTGAGATTCAATATCTACAAACTCAGGGACAACTGGCAAGGCAAACAACAAGTTTTCCTCAAGAAGCTAGTCGGCAATTAGATCAGGAAATCTACCCGCTTCTACCCAACGAATGGTTGCAATGGCTAGATTTCACTAACCAACTAAGTAGCGGTGAGCAACAGGCACTTAAAGCTATTTTAGAACAGGATGAAGTGGGGTTAAAGAGAGTTGCTGATGAAAATTACACAATGCCGCAGGTTTTGATTGATTCTATTAATGAACAAGCTAGTAATTTTGAAGATATCCTTTTTGTAGGAAGAGGAGTTTCTCTGATTCCGGAAATTAACGAAGCGTATTCTCAATTTTTTAGAGAACCTTTGCTCGTATATTTCAAAGATTTATTAGTTTTAGAGCATCGTTCTGAAAGTAACAAGATGTAAAAAGGTATTGACAGAAATACCTTTTTCTAGAACCTCACGATATAGTAATCTTCATATGGAAGCGATCGCATGATTGAACAGCACCAACCGCGTCCTCGCCGCGTTACCTCGTCAATATTCAACAATTTATCGCTCCTAGCCACCGGGGGTGTTGCTATGGCAGCCCTGCTGATGCTAATCGGGATGTTACGCACGGGGATGGACTTTTTTGAGCGATTACAGACAATTTTCAACGCATCACCGCCAGAAGTTGATGTGCGATCGCTCGTAGTCCGGCAAGTGCGAGGAGCAAGCGAACTAACAACCGCTGTCTTTGCGATGGAAGCCGTCGTCCCCACGAGTCAAGATCGGCAAGTTGGCGGTGTTGTCCTTGGTAAAACCACCCTACTTTATATTGCCTACGGCGAAGTCAGAGCAGGCGTGGACTTGGGTGAGTTGCAGCCTGAGGACGTGCAAGTCAACGGCGATACTGTCCAAATTCGTCTCCCCCCTCCCCGCATCCTCGATAGCAAAATTGATGTCAACCGCTCCAGTGTGTACGACTACGACCGAGGTTTTCTCGGTTTAGGGCCAGATGTCGCCCCGCAGTTGCAAACCTTAGCCGAGCGAGAAACCCTGAAGAAAATTGTCGCGACGGCTTGTAGAGAGGATTTGCTGGCAGAGGCAAACGACAAGGCAGAATTAGCTGTGACTAAACTCTTAAACACTTTGGACGATAAAAAAGTTGAGGTAGAAACTCAACCGCCCTCACCTGAAACTTGCACCAATTCAAGTTCTTGAAGATTAGCTCTAGAAAAATCCCTACATCGCCGTTTTTCAGAAGTTTAGAAGCTCGCTCTGAAAGAGAATAAAGTTACAATTCTTTCAAAATTGTTCTAGATTACAAACCAAATATAGCTTTTTTAAGTTCTGTATAAACCTGCGTTCCTGAAGTCACTAGTGGTGCTAGTGTATCTCGGCAAAATGAATTTACGTTGTTTCCAGGCTTCTCTAGTTTTAGTAAGTCTTTTGCCGCATTATAAATAGCTCCCGCAGCCGATTTTATGTCATCGCTTGGGTTATTACGGGGAGGAGCAGAACTGCGCTCAATAGCTTCTTTCTTTCTCTCTAACAAAGAAGAATACTGATGTAGTTGATTAGAGTTTTCAGCAAGTAAGTGAAGTATTTCATTATCAAATAAATATGATTCTATATGCCTGCGTGAAAGAACTCTAATTTTCTGCTTAGCAAGCTCTTCAATCTCAGTATCGCTTTTATCATCTTTATCAACGACACGAATAATTTCTACCCCCTTGGCAAGAGCTTCAATAGCTGAAACTAAAGCCAACCGGTCTGTCTCTACTTCAATTGAATTACCTGCCGACAGAAACTGAGTGTCAGGAAATTCTTCAGCAAAAATTTTACGGTAGCAATGTGCATCAAATTCTGCTTTTTTAGGATTGCCTGTACCCACGGGATTTCCTTCACATATAACTACTCTTTGAGGAGCTATGAGGTCAGATAGATCGTCTAAGGCTACTTTAAGTGTGCGTTCCCAGAAAGCACGGTTAAGTGGCTGTGGCATCAGAGTTTGTGGTTGATCAAAGTCTTTCTCATCAAAATCAAGAAATACTACTTCACCAGGGTTAGATTCTTGTAAATCTCTAGCCCGACGCATCATGCCAATTGAATGCGTTGCTATCCAAAGCTGACAATTATCTGGAAGCAATTTAAAAAGCTCCTCTAATAATTTACTTTGGAGGCGAGTGTTCATATGAATTTCTGGCTCATCAATACAAAATACGAGGTAGGTTAACAACAGCGTAACCTACCTTACAGAAACTGATTCAATACCTAACTGAAATTCAACAAAAGTCTTCTATCCTAATTGCATCCCTACACGCTCATCTCCAACATCCGCTGAATCGGTCGCAAAGCTGCAACGCGAATATCCTCTGGCATGGTAATTTCTGGTTGTCGATGCTTCATCGCCAGATACAACTTCTCCAGCGTATTCAGCCGCATGAAAGGACACTCATTACAATTGCAATTGTTTGTCCCTGGAGCAGGGATAAATCGCTTGTTGGGAGCCTCCTTTTGCATTTGGTGAATAATTCCCGGTTCCGTCGCCACGATAAATGATTGCTTCGGACTATTTTGCGAATACTTCAGCAAGGCGGTTGTCGAGCCGATATAGGAAGCGTGACGCAGTACGGGGGCTTCGCATTCTGGGTGAGCGATAATCTCCGCGTCTGGATGTTCAATTTGTAACTGCACCAGTCTCTTTTCTGAGAAGGTTTCGTGAACGATGCAGCTTCCTTGCCACAGCACCAAATCGCGTCCTGTTTGCTCCATGACGTAGCGCCCCAAATTGCGATCGGGAGCGAAGATAATCGGCTGATTTTCGGGAATCTGGTTGACAATTTTGACGGCGTTGGAACTGGTGCAGATGATGTCGCTCATCGCCTTGATTTCGGCAGAGCAATTGATGTAAGACACCACTAGATGATCGGGATGCGCCGCTTTAAACGCAGCAAATTCGGCAGGAGGACAGCTATCCGCCAGCGAACAACCCGCCTCTAAATCTGGGAGTAGTACCAGTTTGTCCGGGTTGAGGATTTTGGCAGTTTCTGCCATGAAGTGGACACCAGCAAAGACGATGACATCGGCGTTTGTACTCGCTGCTTGTTGGGACAGCCCCAGGGAATCGCCCAGGTAGTCGGCAACATCCTGGATATCAGGGTCTTGGTAATAGTGCGCGAGAATAACGGCATTCAGGTCTTTTTTGAGTGCGTCAATTGCCCCAAATAAATCGTGGGGAAGAGCGCCGAATGCTTGCGTCTGTTGCGGAAGTGCTGTCGTAAACAAGGTGTTGAGTTACCCCGTAAAAAGAGTCTGTGATAATTATAGTTATTTTTACCAAAAACTGCATGGTGTTTGAGAAAAATTCAGAAAACGTGCAGTAAAACAACTATCTCTAGATTGATGAGGGATTAGGGGGAGAAACGATGAAGTGTGTATAGCCTTGGGGACGGGTGCGCTGATCCGCGATGCTCTTTCGTAGCCGAGGATGAAGGATAAACTAAGTGTTGGGAACTGGCGTTCGGTATGTTTGCGTAGCAGCAAGGAGGGCAAACCATGAACTATGAATTATTAGCAAGTTTGCGATTAACCCTGCCAAAATAGCGAGGCTTTCTTATCCTGGAAAAGGACTGGAGAGAGAGAGTAGATGAGCAATCAGAGTAATTACGAGCAGCCACTAAAAATTGCTGTTGTTGGAGATATCCACGATGCTTGGGAAGCTGAGGATGGTGTGGCTCTCCAAGCGCTGGGTGTGGATTTGGTGCTGTTTGTGGGGGATTTTGGCAATGAGTCGGTGGAGGTGGTGCGAGAAATTGCCAATTTAGAGCTTCCCAAGGCTGCCATTATGGGCAATCATGACGCTTGGTACAGTGCCTCAGACTGGGGAAGAAAAAAATCGCCCTACGACCATACCAAGGAAGACTGGGTGCAAGAACAACTAGACTTACTCGGTGAGGCACATGTCGGTTATGGGAAGCTGGACTTTCCAGAGTTTAATCTCTCTGTTGTTGGCAGTCGTCCCTTTAGCTGGGGTGGCGAAGTTTGGAAGAACCAGAACTTCTATCAAGAGCGTTACGGTGTCAACAATTTTGAGGAGTCGGTTGAGCGGATTGTTGCGGCGGCACAGAGTACGGCGTATGAAACGATTATTTTTATGGGTCACAACGGCCCGGTGGGTTTAGGGGAAGCCGCAGAAGACCCTTGTGGCAAGGATTGGAACCCGATTGGGGGGGATTATGGCGATCCGGATTTTGGGGAAGCGATCGCCAAAACCAGAAACTTAGGTAAATCCATTTCCCTAGTTACCTTCGGTCACATGCACCACAAACTGCGTCATAGGAAAGACCAGTTACGCACATCGCTCTTCACTAGCCCTGAGGGGACAGTTTATTTAAATTCCGCCCGCGTCCCTCGGATTATCGAAACTAGCAGCGATCGCCTGCGGAATTTCTCCCTGGTGACGATGCAAGCTGGTATTGTCTCCCAGGTTTCTCTGGTTTGGGTGGGACAAGATTACGCGATCGCTTCTGAAGAAGTTCTCTATCGCCATTCAGAAGCTGTTGTACAAACTACTTCTAGACAGTCGTAACAAGCGCCCCCCACCTTGATATGATAGATAAACCTGGAGAGGTGGCAGAGTGGTCGATTGCGTCCGACTTGAAATCGGATGACTCGCAAGAGTCCGTGAGTTCGAATCTCACCCTCTCCGTTGAACGGATAACTGGGGTTTAGGCGAAAGCCATAGCCAAAGCGATCGCCCTAACTGAGAGTAGCGATCGCTTTGGCTTTATATTTGGGTCAAGGCGAGGAAACTATCTACAGGTTACGCCGCTTGACCTAAGATACAACGGCTGAAATAGTTGCCAGATTTATCGAATTTCGTCTCGCTTGTCAACGATAAGTACCTCTGGTTCGTTATCGCGGTCTATGTCTATGTCGCGAGTCTTGGTAACAACTTCCTCTCGCTCCACCACGGGTTCGGCTACTGGAGCAGCAGGAGCAGGCTTAGCTCCGACAAGATCGGGAGCATCGTACATGCCAAACTCTTGAACATTGTGATTACGCATAATGGATTGAGAGCGACTAAGGTCATCTTCCGTTCCGCTGACCATTACCAAATAGTCGCCAGCCTCGATGCGCTGGTTGTATACCTTGGCTCTCTCTTCAGGAATACCTAGACCAACCAATGCTCCAATAATACCGCCAGCCGCCGCACCAATTCCGGCTCCTGCCAGAGTAGAGGCTATAGCCGATATCTCTGCTCCTGCTGCGAGTATTGGCCCAACACCAGGAATCGCTAGTAAACCGACACCGATTAAGAAGCCACCAAGACCACCTAGAACCGTACCAGTGGTCGCACCAATTCCGGCTCCTTCCTTGGCTTCATTTCCGTGTTGTTCTGTTACCTCTTCAGCGCCCTTGACACCGTCAATGTGCCGCGCGATTAGGGAGACTCTGTCCATGTCGTAAGCTGACTTCTTCAGGTCACTGAGTACAGCTTCGACATCTTCTTGCCTGTTGAAAACACCGACAGCACGTTTGTAGTAACCGCGTTCTGGTGTAGTTCTTGCATTGACCATTTTTATTTCCTTTATTGAATTCAACTGTTTGGATTTCTCTTAATTACTTAGAGAAAGAAATTTTTACCCTAATCAGGCTACTAGTTACCAGGAGCAGGATCGACAGCAGAGGGATAGACACCATCGGCTACAATTACGGGTCTGTCAGTGTATCTAGATAAAAACTCCTGGATCTTGTTGTCGTCCCAGCCCAAATTTGCTTCTTGCAGAACTTGAGCGTTAGCCTGACGCGCTACGCCGGTCACCGTAACGTTTTCGCCTTCGTCAAGTACACCGCCTCCAGTCTTACCCTCGGTACCAACAACTAGTACGCCGACATCATCAACCCAACCTTCTTCAAATAGAGCAAAGGCATTGTTAGTTGCTTCCAGTTTTCTGAGGTCACCCTCGACAGCGATTTTTTTATCGAAATAACCTGCAGGAGCTTGCGCTAGCTGTTCGGGCTTGGGGGCAAGTGCTAGAGACTTGGCAATAATGGCGGGTTTGCGCTCGTAGTCTACATACAGTTCGTCTTCTAACGTCAGACCGTATTTTTCCTCGACATCGGCAACAACAAATTCCTCAACTGTCCCCGTCGCTTGAATGGGTATTTCACTAGGAAGCACAAAGGAATCACCGGTGGAATTAACCACTAAGATGGATTCACCCCCTTCCGGCTGTAGGACAAAGCTGTTCTCTCCAACTGCTGTTGCTGTTTCGCTTCTGATCGTCACCTCTTTTCCGACCACCGGAGATGTCGGATCGGCTGCAACATCCGCAACGTCTTCCTTAGTAACGTTGGTTCTCCCCTCTTCAATCTCTTCACCACCACCGCAGCCAACCAGCAAGGTGGTGAGAGCCAGGGTGAACGCTCCTAGGCAAGCACCTGTTCTTTTAGACCAGTGAGGGGCAGAGTAAGTTTGATTTTGATTAAGCATAATTATCCTTTTGTTAATTAGACACCATGAACTGCGTACATCAGTACGCATAAAGATTTATTTTCAAAATAGAAATAAATATCTGCATCTGTGTATCCGTATAATCTCATGTAATGTAAACACTACTCAATCTCGTCTAAGGGATCGAGGTTGCTTTCACAACAATTAGATACCTGTGTTTACTTTTTTCCACCTAATATTTATTAAAAGCACTACAACAAGAGTTAGTGCTTATCTAAAAGCAGCAAACTCAGCTATCTAACTCATTGGTGCTTAGATGGATACGACTTTAATACGTCACTTCTAACTTAGCTTCCATCGAAGCTATTCTGACTCTATCTCCAGGGTGATCTTTCTTTCTAGCTAATTACAGATAAAGAATTTCACCGTTTAGCCAAGTAAGCCTGTGCTTGATGCCAGTAATTCAGAATAATTGCTTCAATCTTGACTAGGAGCAACTGCTGGAAGTACTTTCAGTCGTTTAGAGGGGTGGGAACATAGGCGATCGCGATCGCATTTTGAGTCTATAACTTATCCTTAACAAAAAAATAATTAAATTAAATGTATCAACTCAATGTTCTCAATCGAGTGAAGGAAAAAATAGTCAAACTTCCAATGCAGCAAATATTAATAGCACTTAATATTATTTAAAATTGCACAGCATAGGTTTGATGAAGTGATGCAAACCCATTTTTTATTCCTGTACATTTCTATACCTGAGATAAGAAACTAGCTGAGATTTCTAGGAATGCGATCGCGCGGCTGGTAATTAAGTTTCATTCCGTTGGGTTCCAACCGATTCAGCGATCGCTCAAGTGCCAAGAAGTCCCATACCCAAAAAACACGCCTTGCCGAGCGCCAGCAGATCTCTATAATCTACCAATGAAAGCTTTTACAGAGAAGTTGTTGTTATGACACAGGCTAGGAACGTCCTTGGAGGAGAGTTGGAGACTTGCTGCACGTCTCCTATGACCGGATTTTATCGGGACGGACAATGTAGTACAGGCGCTGGTGACGTTGGTTCGCACGTCGTCTGTGCGGAAATGACGGAAGAATTCCTGGCATTCACTCAGTCGGCGGGAAACGATCTGAGTACGCCTGTCCCCACTTATAATTTCCCAGGTCTAAAACCCGGCGATCGCTGGTGTTTGTGTGCTTCTCGCTGGAAGGAGGCGCTGGATGCTGGTGTGGCACCACCTGTCGTTTTATCAGCAACTCATGCATTAGCGGTGGAATACGTTTCTTTGGATGAACTGAAGCAACACGGCCTTGACCCTAGCTGAAATCCTCATCCTGGAGAGATTTGCTGAGTATTGCTACGCGAGCAGTTTGCTGCACCACCGATGTCATGCATTCCTAACTCAGCCGCTTCCAAGAGCTGCCTGGGTTGTCAGACAATTAGATCGGTAAGAACCAGCCAGCAGATGCCTTCACAATGCTCCTATAGGCAATTGCCAAGTGCGATCGCGCTGCGGCTTGGTCTTGCACGCCTATAGCTAAAATTACCAAGCATCCTGCATTGCAGGAAAACTTAGAATTAGTTCTGGGAATCTTCTGCCGAGCCTGCCAAATACTCGTCAGTCAAACCTCTCAAACAACTTACCGCTCTTTTTATTGCTGCTCATGCTCAACGATAGCGACTACATCAGAGAAGCCGAAGCCACTCGCGTGCGGGTGCTAAGTGAAGCCCTCCCCTACATTCAACAATTTGCTGGTCGAACCGTGGTTGTCAAATATGGCGGTGCTGCCATGAAAGACAGCTTTCTCAAAGACAAGGTGATCCGCGACATCGTGTTTTTATCCTGCGTCGGCTTGCGACCTGTCGTCGTGCATGGTGGAGGGCCGGAAATCAATAGCTGGCTAGAAAAACTAGGCATTGAGCCGCAATTTAAAAATGGGCTGCGAGTGACGGATGCTGCCACGATGGATGTGGTGGAGATGGTGCTAGTAGGTCGCGTCAACAAAGAACTTGTTGCCCTTATAAACCGTGCGGGTGGCATGGCGGTGGGACTGTGCGGCAAAGATGGCAACCTCATCAAAGCCCGCCCTGAAGGTCGAGAAGGCATTGGCTTTGTTGGGGAAGTCAACAGTGTGGATATTAAGCTGGTGGAGTCCCTGGTTAAAAGCGGCTATATTCCTGTTGTATCAAGCGTTGCCGCCGACGAAAACGGGCAAGCCTACAACATCAACGCCGATACGGTAGCGGGGGAGATTGCTGCGGCGTTGGGGGCAGAAAAGTTGATTTTGCTCACGGATACTGCCGGGATTTTGAAGGATTATCATGACCCCTCTACCCTGATTGCCAAGCTATCGATTCAAGAAGCGCGAGAGCTTATTAATGCAGGTATTGTTGGCGGAGGGATGATTCCCAAGGTCAACTGCTGCGTGCGATCGCTTGCCCAAGGCGTCCACGCTGCCCACATCATTGACGGTCGCCTTCCCCACGCCCTACTGCTGGAAATCTTTACCGACGAAGGGATTGGCTCCATGATTGTTGGTTCAAAGTTGATGATTTGAGCGAGTAACCCCTATAGCCCAATATTGATTTGGACATTCGGCGAACCGTAATAAATACGCGATCGCTGGATTCCTCGGCGCGGGGTGTTGACGATTGTTGGGTTAATTAATACCGAATCAGTAATTCGCGAATCGATCACAGTGGGGTTAATCAAGGTGGAATTGCGGATTACACCCCGTGTAGGCGTTCCACTAAATCCGTAATCATAGGAGTCGTAGGGTGATGAATAAGGTTGAGTTGTAGGCTGACGTAAGGGTACGGGGGATGGAATTGGGCTGCCGTACACATACGGTAGAGAGGGCTGCACGGGCTGGACAAATGTATTGTGCTGAAATACTCTCCGGGGTCTTGCCGTTGCTGGTAGTGCCACTACCGTTAGTAAAATAACCCCCAAGCTTAAGGAAGTCAGCGGAGAATTAAGTCCAAATCCACTAAAACAACCTTGCCGAAATGCAGGACGTGTCAGCATAGTTTCACCTCAAAATATCCCAGGGCTTAATAGAAGTTACTGAATCGTTTGCTCGCTAATTCGTTCCACCACACCCTGCGAGCAAGAGTGCCTGTGTGATGGTGCCTTTAGGTAGATGACGTAGAGTTCTAAGTTCAGGATAATCTTCTTTTAGAATTTTAAGAATTCCAGATGTTGTTATTAACCCTATGTAAGCTGGTGTCCCATGGCTAACGGGCACGATTGAGTTAGGTAGAAACCAAGCGATGAGGATTTCAATCCTTTTATTTCTCTATACCAACGAAATTTAAACGTGAGTTCCGAAAATAAAGAAAAATTCGACATTGAGTACCAGGCTGGTCAGGCAGCTTTTGAGGGGGGTGAATATCGCCTTGCTGTCCAACGCCTAGAAGCCGCCTGTGCTTTAATTTCTCAGAACTCTCGCCTGGGAGGAGAGGCGCAACTTTGGCTAGTGATGGCTCACGAAGCTGCTGGGCAAAACAATGAAGCGATCGCCCTTTGCCAAAACCTGACTCGTCATCCCGATCCCGAAACCAGCAAACAAGGCAAGCGCTTACTCTACATCCTGAAAGCGCCCCAACTCAATCGTCCTGCTGAATGGATGACGGAAATTCCCGACCTCGGAACCATTGCAGAAAGTATCCCTAAAGACCGTCGCGGGACTACTAGCATGGCGACGCAGAAACGCCAACGCGACCTTACAGAATTAGAACCCCTTGATTTAACTCAAGTCAATACCAAAGACAATCAGTTTATCTGGATTGCCTTACTCGTTGTGATTTTGACCCTCGGTGGGCTGCTGTGGTTGAGCTAGCGGCAGCTCCTCCCGAAGTCGTGGTGTGGGAAGCCTGGGAAAGTGTTACTCCTAGGGCTAGTACAAGTAACACACTACTCGCTACTGAATTGAGTATGCAGTATCGAGCAGACGATAGGCACTAGTTCAATCTTGCCGAGTTATTTGAGGGAGTACAGCCAGTGCCATTATCTCTAGAAGAGCGTTTGAGAGCAGAGCGGCATCGTCAATTCGTTGGTCGTACTCCCGAGCTGAATTTATTTAAAAGCGCGATTGCCGCAGCGGAATTACCCTTTTGCGTCTTATACCTCTTCAGCCCTGGTGGTGTCGGGAAGACGACTTTACTAGGAGAGTTTGCACGGCTCTGCAAAGAGGCGCAAATACAGGTCACTTACTTAGACGCCCGCCACCTAGAACCCACACCTAACTCGTTCCTCAGGGCGCTGGAAGTGGCGATGGTGCCACCCCAGCAGTCTGCCCTACAAACCTTAGCTGACAGTAGCGATCGCCACGTTATTTTAATTGATACCTACGAAACCCTCGCCTCTCTTGATGAATGGCTGCGCCAAGAGTTTCTTCCTACCCTCTCAGAAAATACTCTCATTGTTCTAGCAGGTCGCCAATCTCCTAGCGCCCCTTGGCGATCTGATCCAGGCTGGCAAGCCTTGATGCACTTATTGCCGCTACGCAACCTCTCTCCAGAGGAAAGCCGCACTTACCTGACTAAACGACAAATCCCCAAAGCGCAGCATCAAGCGATTCTCGACTTTACCCACGGTCATTCGCTGGCTCTCTCGATGGTGGCTGATGTATTGGCTCAAAGACAGGACATCACCTTTCAACCGGAAGGGGTGCCAGATGTGATCAAAACACTCCTAGACAGATTTGTGCAAGAGGTACCCAGTAACGCCCACCGGATGGCGTTGGAAGCTTGTGCAAGCGTGCGTCTGACAACTGAAGCCCTATTAGCGAAGATGCTAGCAATACCTGATGCCCATGAGTTATTCAACTGGCTGCGCGGACTGACGTTCATTGAGTCAGGGAAGCTGGGTATATTTCCCCATGACTTAGCGCGGGAAGTTTTGATTGCTGACTTGCGCTGGCGCAATCGCGATTGGTACACCGAACTCCATCAACGCGCCCGCACCTATTACACGACACGCTTAGGGCAAACTCAAGGTCAGCAACAGCACCGCCTTCTCTTTGATTACATTTTTCTCCATCGCGATAACCCAGCCGTTAGACCGAGTTTTATCTGGCAAGAAAACAAAAGCCTGACGACGGACACCCTCCAGGAAACCGATCGAGACGCCTTGCTAGAAATGGTAAGCGATCGCGAAGGAGAAGAATCAGCAAAACTAGCCGCCTACTGGATAGCAAGGCAACCGCAGGGAGTGCTAGTCTTTCGAGATGCTGCTTTATCAAAGCTGGCTGGATTTATCATGATGCTGGCACTCCATCATGCCAGTGAGGAAGATTTACAAATAGATCCGGCGGCGGCGGCGGCTTGGAATTACCTCCAAAATCATGCCCCCTTACGCCCTGGTGAAGGGGCAACTCTCTTCCGCTTCTGGATGGCACACGACACTTATCAAGCCGTTTCACCTATACAAAGTCTGATCTTCATTACCTTTGTGCAACATCATCGCAATACAGCCGGGCTTGCCTTCACCTTTTTTCCCTGTGCAGAACCAGATTATTGGACAGCGATGTTTGCCTATGCCGACTTGACGCGTATTCCTGAGGCGGATTTTACAGTCGGGGGGCGTCGCTATGGCGTTTACGGACATGACTGGCGAGTGATATCACCTGCCGCTTGGCAAGAACTGCTGGCTCAACGAGAGGTGGCAGCTTCTGCCCTGGCAATTTCCCCCTCACAAGTGACTGAACCCTTACTCGTCTTAAGTCAGTCTGAGTTTGTTAGTGCTGTGCAGGATGTGTTTCGTCAATTTTCTCGCCCTAATGCCCTTCAGAATAATCCCTTGTTGCGATCGCGATTATTAGTTGAACAAGTGACAGGCAAGGTGAGTGCTGCCGAAGGCATTACCATGTTGCAAACTCTTGTCAAAGAAGCGACTGAATCCTTACAGTCATCACCCCGCGATCAAAAACTGTACCGTGCCTTAGAGCGCACTTATTTAAATCCCGCCCCCACCCAAGAACAAGCGGCTGAATTGCTAGATTTACCCTTTAGTACCTATCGCCGCCATCTCAAGTCAGGAATGACGCGAGTGGCGGAAACTCTCTGGCAACGGGAAATCAGTTGATATCGCAGTCAACCTATAGGTTAGGACACTCCTGATTCCTCAAGGAAGCGTGCTGGTTGAATATTAACTCACCGACTCAGCACTTTGCTATATCAATGGCGCGGGGGCTAAAGCCCTAACTACAAACCTAGAATTATTTACAAGTCCTACTTAGCGGGACTATTTTTAAGGGCTTGGCATTGCCAAGCCCCTAATGCAACTAAAACTCGCTTAGTTTTTGTCAGCGCCCATTTCGATTACGGCACTACGCATGAAGTTGATCCGCTCTTCAAAGTCCAACTGCTTGATTTGCTGTGTGAACTCCTCAGTTTCCGAAGGTAGTTCGTAGTCACCCGGCACTTGGATAACCGTACCTTCTTCCATTCCTTGTGCTAGACGCAGCCAGGTATCCAGCTTACCACTGGAACTCAAGGCGTGGTAGGAACGGGTGATATCATTATCGGCTCTGCTAACGATGTCGCGTTGCGCTTGCAACTGCTCTTCTTTGGACATTGCCTTGATGGTGTCATACAAAGCTTCAGCCGTTGTTTGAGCAGAAGTTTGGTTAGCAGGAGTCAGTTGCTCTTTCATATCCAGATAACCAAACCACAAAACGGCAAGCTTGGTATCAGCATCAAAGCCTTGAAACTTTTGTAAAGCTTTTTTTGTGGTTTCGTTAGTTGCAAATGTCATATATATCTCCGATTGAATTGTTTGCTTGCTTAGTTGTCCAAGCAAATGAGGCAGCGTTAATCTGCTCCTCACTTAACAATTTTTAATATGCTTTCCAATGAGATTAACCCCACTGAAGATAGATATAGGGATCACTGCTGATGACAGATGTAAATTACCAATTTCTGACTGGCAACTTTTCAATCCTTAATATAAAAACTATTATCCTGGCTGTGATGTCATTCTTAGTTCTGGAAGAATGTCAACTATCTAAATTCAGATTTATTTCATTGTTTTTTAATGAATTCAATTCTCCGATGTATTACGTGGCTGAAAAAAATTGATGGGCTAAAAATTAACTAGAAAATGGACAGTTTTTGGTCTGGAAATGAGCACCAGGTGAAACCCAGTATTAGGACAGTGTGACGAGGATTTAGAACAGCCTAAGTTACTTAGAGTCCAGCTTGGCGATCGCTCATCAGGTAACTATTGCGTATACTTACGAAATTTAAAAATAGCCATTGTCTACCTTAAGGAAGATAGTTTAATTTCACTTTCGTGCGTCGAAAATAACCAATACGTAATAGATGCCAAACAGAGATTGACAAGTTAAAAACAGGACTTTCACAAGCGCCCTCAATAAGGAATTGTTCAATGAAAAAGATTGCACCGATAACTGTGTTATCTGTCCTGACGACCGTAATATTTTCTAGTCAAGCTCAAGCCGCTACATTCACCGAAATGGGTGATGCGGGGGAGACTCTTAGCACCGCGCAAGTTATTCCCTCAAAGGAAACGATGCTCCAGTCAATTTCTGGAACTCTCTCTGGAGATGCAGATTTATTCAAAATCTTTTTGAATGGCGATCCTTTCTCAGCAACAACAGTTGGAGGGGCTGATTTTCCAACACAGCTATCTCTCTTTGACTCTGAGGGAATGGGGGTCTATTTTAACGAGCGCACCTCCAGCAGTGTTGATCAATCTACCCTTCCTGCAAATAACCCTTTCACGCCAACTCAATCTGGCATTTATTATTTAGCCATCTCCGTTTTAGATTTAGATCCGATCAATGAAGCGGGTGACGATATTTTTCCCGATCTTGCTGATTTCTCTGTTGATGTTCCCTTAGACACCATCTTGACGGGAGTTTTTGAACCCACGGCGGCGGGTGCTATGTCGCCTCTAAGCGGTTTTGATGGTGCGATTTTGGACGAGGGCGGAAGCTACACCATCGCCCTCACAGGAGCCACGGGAGTGGCAGCTGAAGGTCAGTCTGTCCCCGAACCCGCCTCAGCCCTAGGGCTACTGGCGATTGGTGCGTTGGGTTTAGTTTCTCTGCAAAAAAACAACAAAAGCAAAAAGATTTGCTAGCCCTATTTCCCATCTTGTTTGACACTTTATACCTTCTACCTACCAAGTGGCACCGACTTTAAAGCGTAGCTATTTACAAATGAGGGTTTTGCAAGTGCCAAACAACTTGCGGCATTAGGAAATTCGCTAATTGAAAAAACCACCACTTTTGAGCTTTTAAAGCAATGAAGTGTGTCTCACTTCAGGAGCAACTTTTTATGAGTTTGTCAATCCAGCCGTTAGGAAAAAGATCGTCCGCCTCGCGGCGCAAATTATTGAAATGGGGTCTGTTTGGTATTGGTACCTTAGCCCTGACAACTCTACCCAAAGCAGTAACAGCACAGAGTAGTAATGGTGCTAAAACTCTCACCTTTAATGCTGACGATGATGGCATCCTCAACTTTGCGCTACTGCTAGAGGAACTAGAAGCCGCATTTTATGCGGCGGTTGTCCGCTCTGGCAAAATTCGCGATCGCAAGGAACTGGAATACATGCGAGCGTTAGGGAATCATGAAGCCGAGCATGTGAAATTCTTGCGGAGCGTACTGGGTGGAAATGCGACCTTCCAGACGAGAGATCTGCGCTTTAATCGTCCTGGGCTAAATGTATTGTTGCGCGATCGCGAAACCATCTTAAATACAGCCGTCGCCTTAGAAGATACAGGCGTCCATGCTTATAACGGTGCGGGCCCAAGCCTCAAGAACCCCACCTACTTACTCGCTGCGGGTTCCATTGTCTCTGTTGAAGGTCGTCACGCGGCGGGAGTACGGGGGTTGCTAGGTCGTCCGGCGACAGAAGCTGATGGCGATCGCACAGGACGTGTTGACTTAGTAGAAAGCCTCAACCCCTTCCAAGGGCGCGCCTATGACGAGCTGTACACGCCGAAGCAGATTATCGGTATCGTCAGCGGACTGAATATTCTCAATAACCCCATCAACGGTACGCTCGTCGCTTGATCTGTAAGGAGAAATCCCCCATGAAATTTATGCCCAATCTGACAGTGCAGCAGGTAGCAACAAACAAGCCGCCTCGCTGGAACTTCCCACCCAAACTTAGCCGCTTCACTAAAGCGATCGCGCTAGTAGCTATTCTCTTTCTCTCCTTGTTCCTTGCCCCAGCTAAAGCGGCTTATGCTCAAGGTGCTATACCAACGCCCCAACAGGTCGTTGAGTATGCCCTAACTTTGGAAAAGCTAGAAGCTGATTTTTATAGAAAAGCTATTGATGCCACCAACGGCGGTGGTTTGGCAAGTGCGCCACAAATCGCCAAAGGAGCAATCGTCTCCTACGGAGAAGATGAGGCACAACACGTTGTTGACCTGTCGGCGGTGTTGAGAGCTTTGGGAGGCAACCCAGATGCCGTCACAATTCCCGCCAACCCCAACTACAGCGCCATCTTAGGTCGCGACCCCTTTGCTAATCCTGCCGATTTTCTGCTCGCGGGGCAGTATGTTGAGGATTTGGGAGTCGCCGCCTACAAAGGGCAAGTGCAGAACTTGCTAGCAGCCGGAGAAGCAGGCAAAACGGTACTCGCTGGAGCCTTAGAAATTCACACGGTAGAAGCACGACACGCGGCAGGAATCCGCTTCCTACGGCAAACTCTCTTAGGTGCAGACATCCGCCCTTGGATTAGAAGTCCTCAAGAGGTGATTTATCAAGAAGTCCGTCCTGATTCCCCAATTCCCTTTGCTAGTGAAGCCTTTGATGGTTTTGCCACGATGGATGAGGTGCTAGCACTAGTTAAACCTATCCTCACTCCGTAGTCTTAAGCTTGTCTGATTTTATTGCAACTCACCAATCCAGCGAAGAGGTTTAGTCGCTGCATCTGGTGGGTTGTTTTTTTGTGACCGAGGAAGCAGATGATACTATCGGATCGCAACCTTCGCCATTGGTACTGTGAGTGCTTCGACCTTAGAGCAGATTCTCAAATTAGCCGCACCGCACGCTGAGGCGGCGGAAGTTTACTACCTCTCCAGTCAAGACACGCCGATTGAGTTTGAGAACAATCGCTTAAAGTCCTTGCAAACTAAAGCATTGCAAGGCGTTGCTCTGCGGGTGATTTGCCAAGGAAGATTAGGATTTGCTAGTTCCACCGATTTGACGCGCCTCGACGATCTGGTGGCGGCGGCGGTGCAGACTGCCGAAATTAGCGACCCGGCGGAGTTTGAGTTTGCCTCTAATGTGCAGCTAACACTACCAAAAAGTGAATTTACCCCACCGCCGACTCCAGACTTAGTCACCGTCGGCGAACACCTAATTGAACAAGTTCAGGCTTACAACCCGGATATCCTCGTTGATGTGGCGTTTCATATCCGTTCTGGTACGGTCAAGATTGCTACTAATAGGAATGTTTACGCCGAGCGGAGCAGCCAGGTGATCAGCACCAGTTTGTCTGGCAACTTGGTGAAGGGGGAAGATTTTCTTCAGGCGTACAGCTATGAAGTGGTGCGAGACGGAGTTCCAGATTACTCGCATATCCTGCAATCACTTTTGCAAAAGTACCAGCGAGCGGAAAAGCTAGCGACGATTAAAAGCGGCACGTTTCCTGTCTTATTTACCCCCAGAGCGGCGGCTAGTACCATTGGACGCTTGTTTAAGACGATTCTCTCCGGTCAAGCGGTGGTGCAAAAATCATCCCCCCTAGCAGACAAAAGGGGAGAGCTGTTATTTGACCCGCGTTTAACAATTTATGAAGACCCTAGTATTGGGGCTTCTGCTTGTGTGTTTGATGATGAAGGAACGCCCACTAGCCGCAAGGAGTTGATTGCTCAAGGTGTTGTGCAGGAATTTTATTGCGATCGCCACTGGGCATCTCGTGGCGGGTATCCCTTCAGGGGGAATGGCTTTCGTGGCGGGCTTTCTCGTCCTTCACCAAATTTAGTCAATCTCTGCATGATGCCAGGGAAAACCTCAATGGAGGAGTTGATTGCGGGGATGGATGAAGGATTGATTGTCGATCAAGTTTTGGGAGCAGGACAGTCGAATCAATTAGCTGGAGAGTTTTCGGTAAATCTGGATCTGGGGTACAAGGTAGAAAAAGGTGAAATTGTCGGTCGCGTGAAGAATACGATGGTCGCTGGTAGTATTTTTGAGGGGTTCCAGCATTTGGTAGATTTGGGCAATCAGCCGGAATGGATCGGCGGCGGGTCTTATCTACCGTGTTTGTTGTTTGAAGGACTGGGTGTGGCGGCGCGGTAGTAGTTTTTTAGGAACCCCGAACACAAACCTTGTACGCCAAGAGGGAAGAGAAGAAGGAGGACGTTGTTGTGAGACTAGCTACGGTTGATTGGTTGCAGAGTACCTACCGCACGGTGGTGCGTTTGCGGGTTCTGGTGATTCCTTTGCTGGCATCGCTGCTACTTTCTGGTTGTGTTAAGTACGATCTGGGAGTAAATTTTGAGGGGCCACATCAGGGAGCGATTGTTCACCATATTAAGCTTGGGGAAAAACTGACGAGCTTTAGCAATGATCAGGTACAGGATTGGCTCAAGAGTATTGAACGGCGATCGCATCAACTTCAAGGGAAGGTCAAGCGGGTTTCTGACAAGGATCTGCTCGTCACCATTCCTTTTAGTAGCGGTGCGGAGTTGGAGTCCAAGTTCAATCAATTCTTTAACCCCAATACTGAGGAAAAGTCAGTATCAAAGTCGTCGCTAGAGGCAGCTAATTTGCCTAACTTCGATTCCAAGTTCCATTTGGCTCAGAGTAACCTTTTGCTTTTACAGCGCGATCGCTTGAGCTACGACTTGGATTTGCGATCGCTGGGCGTTCTTTCTAGCAACGGTAATGTGATTGTCAGCCCTAGCTCGCTATTCGATTTGCAGTTCGCCTTGGAAACCCCTTGGGGCGCACGCAGCATTCAAAAGGCAGAAAATGCGATCGCTCCCGATGTCTACTACAACGGACATCAGTTAGTCTGGAAGCTCGAACCCGGACAAATCAACCATATAGAAGCCGTCTTCTGGATGCCTAACCCGTTGGGTTTAGGAACGGTGTTAATTTTCGCATTGATAGTCGTTGGTTTCTATCTGAAGTACAAGCGTTTTCCCTGGACGGAGGCAATTGTCCCTCCTGCTGTACCTCAGAGCTAGCGGCCATAGTTTGAAAGAGAAGACAACCTATAGTAGGGGCGAACAACCGTTCGCTCCTAGTGCGGCGCTTGCTCCCCTGCTCCCCCAAACTAGGCGCTATTGATCCTCAGATCAATGGGCTGGGGGTTGTTGAGGTCAAACCGGATAGAGTTGGCTCCCCAACTGCGGAAGTCTGGTGCTATCCGTGTCAACTTTTGCAAGATATCGTCATTCACCCACAAAATTAGGGGGAAAGCAAACTGTTTGCGAAACTCCTCTCGCACTAAGTTTGTTGCTTTGAGCAGTTGCTCTAGGGTGATTACAGACTCTAATCCAAACACCATTAAAGCTGGGGGCTGCTCCTCTGCAAGGGCTACTTGAATGGTTGTAAATAGCTTATTGACTGAAGGATGCAGAATTAATTCTTGAATTTCGATGGGAGATAACTCATGTAGCCGGGTGACAAGTTGCTCTCTTAGGGGTAGAGAGTTGCAGCACGCCAAAATCAGCGAGAACTGCCCTTGAGACAAGGCAATGCTTCTGGCTAATCTTCTGAGCGATCGCTCATAGTTGACGCTGTTGCTGTTTGTTTCTGAGTTGGTGTAGGGGTCAATCATAGGGAACTCCGGAGTAGCCTGTCGATTAGGAATTTTGTTGACTTCCTAAGAGCGGATGATTTCACACGTTAATGCCTACACTTCTCTATTGTATCTTTCAGAAAATTTAGGCAATCGTTACATAACTTAAAGAATTTATCAGTAGACTCACGTATAAAACTCGCACAGTTCTCCGTAAATCTACTAGAGCCTAGGGGCTGAAAATGCTCTGAAGTCTCAAAAATTTAAGCGGGTGATCAAACTCGATATGTTCATCATGCACATTGGGCGTGTAAAGCGCATGGAGACTCCCGGCGAAAATTGCGCGGCGCGAAGTCTAAAGTCAGGCAACGCATTAATTAATGGGTGAATGCAACATAAGCTAAGTTGCCTAAGTCATGGGAAATTGATCGCAGACCTACGTGTCTTTTAGATAATTCAATCGGTGTCCCCTATGAATCGGTTTGTCAAAAACCTTTTTACCGCCTGTGCAGATGGGCTTTGTGCTTTTAGTCGTGCCTGTGGGCGTCAAGCTTGGCTAGTCTTTTTATTTATCTTAGGCATCACACTAGCGGTGGTGAAGCCACCTGCGGCTTACTCGCAAAGCACCTTTTCTGATGTTCAGGGAACTTGGGCGCAACCCTGTATCGAACAGCTTGCACAGCAGCAAATCATTAGTGGCTACCCCGACGGCAGCTTTAAACCGAGTGCGTCTGTTACCAGAGCAGAATTTGCAGCGATGTTAGCGCGGGCGTTTCCCACTGCATCTGAAGTAAACAGTGGGAGTCAGTTTATTGATGTGCCAAACAGTTACTGGGCGCATAACGTGATTAGCAAGGCAGCCCGCACGGGATTTCTCTCTGGTTATCCGGGTCAAATTTTTCGACCGACGCAACGAATTCCCCGCGTACAGGTGTTGGTGTCGCTGGCAAATGGGTTGAAGTATGTGCCGACAGAGGCGGCGGCGACAACCTTAAATGCAGCATTTACAGATACAAAAGCGATTCCTGAGTATGCAACAGAAGCGATCGCCGCTGCTACAGAAAGACAGTTGGTGGTAAATTATCCGAACGTGCGATCGCTTAATCCCAATCAATCTGCTACTCGTGCCGATGTCGCGGCGTTCTTGTGCCAATCAACAGGCATTGCCAACGCTATATCTAAGCAATACATTGCCGCCGTTCCAACCTCCGCCCCCAACTACAACGCTCAAAAACGCGAGATACGCGGGGTATGGCTAACCAACATTGATAGCGATGTGCTGTTTTCCCGGAGCAAACTGACCAGCGCCATCGAACGCCTCAAGCAACTGAATTTCAACACCCTCTACCCCACCGTCTGGAACTGGGGCTATACACTTTACCCCAGCCAGGTGGCCGAAAAAGTCACTGGACGAGCCGTCAGGTTGGTGACACCTTTAGACGCAAACCTCGATCCCGATATGGGAACTAAAGGGCGAGACATGCTCAAAGAGATGATCGAGTTGGGACATCAAAAAGGAATGCGAGTCATTCCCTGGTTTGAGTTTGGCTTCATGGCACCTGCGGATTCCGAATTAGCCAAACGCCATCCCGACTGGCTTACCCAAAAGCAGAACGGTGTAAAGACAGAAAAAGAAGGAGTTCACAGCCGCGTTTGGCTCAATCCCTTTAAACCAGAAGTGCAGCAATTCATCCAAGATTTAGTGGTTGAAATTGTCAGCAACTACAACATTGATGGCATCCAATTTGACGACCACTTTGGCTTGCCTTCTGACTTTGGTTACGACCCCTACACCGTCGCCTTGTACAAACAAGAACATGGCGGTAAATCTCCCCCTGCTAATCCCAGAGATCCCGCATGGGTGCGCTGGCGGGCAAACAAAATGACTGATTTTATGACGCGGGTATTCCGGGCAGTTAAAGACAAGAAACAGAATGTCATCGTCGCCCTTTCCCCCAATCCTCAACGTTTTTCCTACGAATATTTCTTAGCGGATTGGGAAACGTGGGAACGACGCGGTTTGGTGGAAGAACTGATGGTGCAGATTTATCGGGATGACTTCAATGTCTTTATCTCAGAATTAGAACAACCCGACATAAAAGCCGCACGCAGTCATATTCCTGTTGGTATCGGCATTCTTTCCGGACTCAAAAACAAACCCATTCCCCTATCCCAAATCAATCGGCAGGTTGAGGCGGTACGACAACGCGGATTTGCTGGGGTATCGTTCTTCTTCTACGAAACCTTGTGGAACAACGCTTCCGAACCCTCTAACCAGCGTCAGTCTGCTTTTGGGTTACTCTTCCCCATGCCCGCAGA
Source organism: Kastovskya adunca ATA6-11-RM4 (assembly GCA_019359445.1). Classification (GTDB taxonomy): domain Bacteria; phylum Cyanobacteriota; class Cyanobacteriia; order Cyanobacteriales; family Coleofasciculaceae; genus Kastovskya; species Kastovskya adunca. The sequence goes on from JAHHHJ010000001.1 coordinate 137,040, forward strand.
ACCCCCCACTTTGTTAGAAGATTCGGAAGGGTCAACGTAAATTAATTGCTTTTGGGTTAAACACATGGCAATGCCTTTTTCGTAGTAAGCGGCTTCGTTGATGAAAACGGGATAAACGGTTGATTTTCCTTCATAGGCGATCGCTTGACCATCAAAGCTCAGAAATAAGGGATCGCCTGGATGCAGGGCTTCGTAATCTTTCCCTTGAAGCTGAGGGTGGATCATTGCCTGAATCTTGCCCTCTTGATTCCGTGGGTAGTCGATAATTCCCAGGTATTCATAGAGGGCGAAGGTGCGATCGCTGAGTAGGGTTTTCCCCTGGTTATAGGCTTCTAAATAGTCCAAAACGGCATAGATGAGTTCCTCCGTTTTGATAAAAAAGTCTGCATCGATCACGCCTTGGGCTACAGAACCTACCTCAATCGAAAAACTCAAGTCGCAAATAGACCGCAAGCAAGCATCTTTTTGACTATCTTGAGCGTAGCTATAAACCCTTACCAAGGGATTAATTGCACTGAGATAAGCCGCCAATTGCAAGTTGAAGGGATGGTTGTTCCCCAGAATAATTGTTAGCCCCATATTGGCGGTGGTGCTATGCAAATCCACCAGCAAATCGACTGGGGATTTACCTTGCGGTTTTAGCAACTGGTATATCGTCTTTGCACGGCGTTCTTCATAGTTAGAACTTGTCGGATCGTGCAAGTCTTGGTTGTGGAAGCAGCGATTCAAGTCTTTGTCGATGTATCGCCTGTTTACTTCAACGGCTTTGGGATTTCCTAATAATGTCAACGTTTCAAAACTGGAACGCTTAACTCGTTCGGGAAATCGCTGGAATTTCTCGATTAGGTATACCCCGGTTAGTTCATTCCCATGGATTCCTCCAACGATCGCCACTCGATTAATTGGGTTCATATTCTTCATTCCTCAAGTTCTGCTTGAGAAGGTTGTCTTCTTGCAATTACAGTAAGGGAGAGTATTACTATATGTCCAATATCTAATTAACTAAAATTTTATACTTATGAAATGCGGAGAAATGGGTTCAAAAGGCTAAGGAGCAAGGATTCTTACACGCTCCCAATCAACCGAGTTTTTGAGCTTAGTAATATTTTGCTGATAGTGAGAATTTTGACAAGGTTCTGAAGATTTCAAGACTAAGGTGTTAGCTGAGTTAGAGAAAGCTGATAATTTTGCTATTTAGGTACACGCTGGTTCCGGAGATTTCCCAGGAATTGCCCCTGAAATTAATGTTTGATGCGTGGTTTATTTCACCTAAAAAACGAATCAGACCTCCTAGAAATATCTCTAAGAGGTCTTCTCATTTTCTTATGAAGTTTGTTATACTGAAGGGTTTGAATATAGCGAGTAAAGAAATCAGATTCGACTGACTAGAAGAAAATAGACGTTTGCCGAGAATGGCTCTAGTATAGAGGAGTCCTATAACAAAAAAAAATGAATAGAGAAATCCGAGTATGGCTTTTCTTAGTCCTTGCCATACTCGTATCCGCTGCTGTAACAGGTATACCTAAATTACAGCAGCCTGAATTGATGGACTGTATCGTTGTTATTCTTTTATGGATAATCGACAAGCGATAGCTAAGGCTGAATCAGTTTAGCGCTGATTCTTAGACAATCGGGCTACTCTCGCCAAAGAGTATGCTCGATTTTTTTGTTGAGAACACATGACTGCATATGCCGTCATTACTATAATAATATAGCAGATGTGTATGGTAGTGCGTCAAATTTTGGTGGGTCGAGTAAAGTAGAGAGACCTTTACCCCCAAGCATGACCTCGCATTTGAGCCACTCCCGGAATAGGTAGCCTTCTGGCGGGAAGGGAGTAAGCAAAACTTGTGCCTCAGATCCCCGACTTCTTCAAGAAGTCGGGGATCTACATTCAGAGCTAAACCTTTTCCTGCGGTGGCGGCGTGATGCCAAACCCAATCAGGTTGTTATCCAGTTTCCTCAGTAAGCTAAAGTCTTCCTCCGGTAAACATTGGCTTTCGCCCTCAGCAAGAAGAGAATTCTTTTTAAGGAAGGCGAACGCCTGCCGAAACTGCTGCGGGCTTGTCTCAATCGGCGAGTCAAAGTGACAGGGAACAATCCGCTGAAAATTCCAGCTTGCCACCTTCTCTGCCCAGTCGAGGGTTTCCTGCGGTGCCCGGTTGAGAATCAGGGTTTGCAGAATTGGTGCGACAAATAGACGCCCGCCTCCTCGCAAAGCATCAAAGGACTGCTTCCAGTCCTCCTGCCATTTAAAGGGAAACCAACCGAAATAGGCTTTCTTCGACCGATCCGGAGCTTTAAGCGCATCGCGCACCGATTGCCCCATTTCCGCTACCTTCAGCGCACTGGGTTGGAAGTAAAGCGTAAACAGCGAGATGCGCTGCCATCCTTTGCGGCGGCTTGCCTCGTTGTCCTCAATAACATCGAAGGCATCATCCTTCGCGTGGAACAGCAACGGGTAGGGGTCAAGTTGGACGATTTCCGGCGGTTCCTCTGGTACAGAAAGCACCGAGTCAGTTATGAGCAGTGTACGCGATCGCTTATGGAAAAATGCCACTTCCTCAAACCGCCCTGGCCCAAGTTCAATGGCACCCAAGATCGCGTAGTCAAACTCATCAGCAAAGGGGACTTTGCTGCTATTAGATGGGAGTATCTGAGTGCGTTTGGAAGGAAAGCCCAGCCAGCTTAGGGGGAGATTTAAGGGAAAGCTCCACTGATTCGGGGCGACGAAAACCTGCGAGTTGGGAAACTGTCTGGCAAACGGGCCGACAAAGACCTTGTGCTCTAAGCCGGAAATAGTGGGCAAGATAATGTATTTAACGCCACCATGCTTTGCCACCAACTCCTTAACCAGTCGAATGCACTCTCTTGTCGGCGCAACAGGCGCATAGATCAAAAGCCCCCCAGCATCGAGCCTAATGACACTCATGCGAATCGGCACGGCGACATAGACGATACCCTGCACTTGGTCGAAAGTCCAAACGGTGTCCTTAACCACTTCTTTGCGAATTGTCCGCCGCTTGCCGTAGGGGTAGAGTGGCAAAGTGAGCCAGAAACGCCATGACCAGTCTTTAGAGCTAACTTGCTCCTGTATATTTTGCGCTGTTATTGCGGTATCCACTGCACGACCTCCTCCCAACTTCCCAATCCTCAAAACGGTTTTGCTCGTCGATAATGTTGGGTTCCTCAGCAAGAACGCTGCTTTGTAAGTTCCTCAACCCAACTGACAAGATGACCTTGTTTAATCTTATTAGGTTGGGCAGAGTGAAGCGTGCTGGTTGAGTGACAAATCTTTTCGGGTAGGTTGGGTTGAACAGCGTCAAACCCAACGCCAAAAAACTTTTAGCGCTCTACGGTCAATCAAGGAGTGTAGGACTTTTGTCAGTCAGTCAGGTTCCACTCTTGAGAAGTTTTTGATTTTGCTCTAATCTGACACGACTTCTTTCTAGTAAAGCACTATCCAGTTTTCCCGATTCTTCAGCTTTTAGCAAAGCTGACATTGCTGGATAGTATAAATCTTTGTCGTAAGCAATTAAGATTAAATCTACCCCTACATTAATCGCTTGAACAGTGGCAGCTTTCAATCCAGCTTTACTGCCATAAACGGCTTGCATAGAAAAGTCATCGGTAATCAACACTCCATCGTGCTGCCAATCATTTCTGATCAATTCTGTTACTACCTGATGCGAGAATGAAACGGGATTAACTGTATCTAATGCTGTTAACTTTGCATGTCCCAACATCGTAAACGCCTGAGATTTCATCATTTCCCGAAACGGTACCCAATCGTCCTTCGCTAATTCAGCAATAGAGGTTTGCAAATCCGCTGAGGCTAGATGAGTATCGTCCTCGACTCGTCCTAACCCAGGAAAATGCTTAATCGTACACCTCACCCCGGTTTGACCCAGGGCGTTGCAATACCACAACGCCACTGAGGCGACTACTTCTTTATCCGCTGAAATAGCACGCCGATAAATTTGAGAATATTTATCTTGAGGATTGACAACTCCTTTATTTAAATCCACTACGGGAGCAAAATTTAAATTAATACCTAGAGCGGATAACTCTTTACCTTGCTTGAATGCATACTGAATTACTTCCGATTTCTTTTGCTCATCACTTATTTCTTCCTCGACAATCTTAGATAAAGGAGGGAGTTGAGTTAGAGGAGGTGACAAGCGTGAAACGATACCTCCCTCTTGATCGCTGGCTACCCACAAGGGAGGTAAACCTTGAGAGGCACGAATATTTTGTAAACTTGAAATCTCTTCTTGAATTTCTTTGAATGTTTTATTATTTATATTTCTCCGAGTGATAAAAACACCAGCGATCGCTCTTTTTTCAACCAGCGTTTTGACTTCTGCCAAATCTCGATAACCAACGATAAAATGCTGACCGAGCTTTTCAAGTTGAGCAGCATTTTGGCTTAAAACATGTCGCTTAGTTAGGTTAAATTGTATTTGCTGAGTAATGGCAATAGCAAGGCTGCTACAACACAGTGCTACAACTAAAAAACTAATGATGGGCTTTGATTTGAGAGATTTTTGTTTGAAATTAAAAACTTCAAATGCTATTAAACCCAAACCTAAAACTAAGATTACCCAGAAAAATTCATTTCTAAGACTGGCTAAAAACGGCGTTCTTAGGGTGATGGCTATAAAGCAGAGTGATAAGGCGATCGCTACTTTAAAGATTTGGATTAATAGTGTGGTAGCCATAACTCTTTATCTATAGCTTTAGGATGAGCAATGCCCATCCTAAAGGCGGCTTCAGGGCGTAACTACTTCTACTGTGGAGGAGGTATCAGTTTCACGATTTATAGATGCAGGTTGAAGACGTGCAGTTCCGATTAAACCTAACTTCATGCGATACACCTCATAGAGAACTCTGGAAAGTTCGCGTCGCTGTAAGTTTCGGTTTGTTGTGGGAATTTTTGAGATTGCCAAGTTGTAAACTCCTGGCACAATTAACTGATCGACCTTCCTAATTAGGAAAGACAAATGGAGTTGAGTAATGGGTTGATCGGGTGCAAAGCGTCCGCTTCCCAATCCGGCAATTAAACCTTGTGCATACAGTGACTCAATGTTGACATACGCCCAATGGTTAGATGGGACATCAGAGAAGGTGGGAGTCGTTGGCGTGACTAAGGGTAAACCGAGAACTTTTACTAGTGCTGTACATACTACGGCTCGGTTTACAGGAGCTTGGGGGCGAAAGTTTAAGTTGGCATTGCTTTCGCTGCGGACAATACCTGCTGTGGCGAGTACCTGAATTGCCTCATAATCTGGGTCATCGTGGGTAATGTCATCAAACCAGATCAGGGGTACGCCATTGCGGGCAAGTAGCCCTTGTAACTTGCGTTTGCGTGGCTCATTGAGGACGATATCGCGGGCTTCCACGTTTTCTCTAATCGCCATTGCAGCTAAGGCTCCCCCCGCTTCTCCAATTGCCCACTCTACCGGATGCATGCGATATGCCCCGTTGGTGATGTGGGTTGTCCCGAGACTTTTAGAGGAGAGAATTAAGCCATCGGTATTGATGGGAACCAGCGCCCCCATTGAAATTGAAAAGGGCAAAGCCAGGACGTAGTCGCCGGGTAAACTCACTTGTCCCGGTTCGTCGTTGCCGTGAATGTCGAGGTAGTGATACTGACCGATGCCCACACTATCATCAAAGGTTCTTGCCCGCGCTTGTCCTGGGAAAAACGCTTTCGCCACATCTTGATGGCGGATAGTGCTCAGGGCTACGCCGCGACGGGCTTCCCGGATGTAGGGTTCTAGGGCAATACCGTCACTTGTCCAAGTGAGATCGCCACGGGGCTTTAAGTCTTTGCCTTCGCTAACCTGCAAAAAGTGGGCATAGGCACGGGAGCGATCGCGTGCTCGTTTTAGAGTTGCCTGACGTTCCTCTCGACTCACCCCGACAATGATACCGTTGCGGTAGTCGTTACCAATGTAGAATGATCCTTCTTTACCACTCGGCCCTCGCGGACTAGTACTCCAGTTCAGCACCGTCACGTCGCCGACACTAACATTGCTCTCCCTGAGGCTGACGCGCTGTAGGCGGCGATAACTGAAGATGCCGTAACTGTGAAAAAAGTCCCGCGCCTCCCAAACCAAATTACTTTTGCGTGTCCAAAACTTGCCTGTAAAGTCCGTTGGTAAAAGCCAGGGTTGTTCTCCATAGCCGATGGGCTTACCAATGGACACGCCCCTTCCCGGTGCTGTGCGCTCTAGGAGTACGCAGTAGGTAATTGACTGCTGACATCTAGGCAACGCTACTTCCGGCAAGAGGGGTTCCCCCGTTTCGCTGCGTGCTTCTTGTCCCACCCGCGACTCAATATTTCCTAGTTCCAGCAAGTCCCCTAGATCAGTTGCTTCAATGACAACTTGGCCGGAGACGGTAAAATTAGCCCCGTTTTGGGTATCTCGGAAAACCACCCCTGTCACCCGGCGACGCTGCCCAGATGTCGTGGTAATCACCTGCATGGGTTCAGCAAAGGGAATAATAATTAAGCGCTTTTGGGTAATGTAAGGGGCGATCGCCTCATTCAACGCTCTGGCTGAGGTGACAGGTGTCGTACACAAGGGACTCACCCAACCGCCACCGGGATTTTTTACCACTTGCCCACTCACGGCTTGTAATGACCGTTGCAGATTACGGAAGCTGCGATGAGTTTTAGAAATGCTATAAGCCTCACCGTTGGGAGACTTGAGCTGATCGCCGTCATCCGATGCAGGTAAGGCTTGGGCAGTAAACTGTCCTCCTAAAACTTGCTGGGGTATTACTAGGCAAACCACGACCTGCGGATCGGTTCGCAAAGCCCCCAAGGTAGCGGTATATGACGCTGTCGAACTCCCAACCACCAAAATCGGATAGGACAGTTGAGTGCCATTAGCCGGACGGGTAAAAGCGCTCTTACTTAAAATCCCGTTGGGTTGTTTAATACTGTCAACCATAGTGCTTCTTGTCTGGGAAGAAATTGCGTAGTGAGTACTAGGGAGTTGACTACATTGACAATAAGACTTTTTCCTGTGGGATGACTCCTGCTTCTTTACTTATGGCTTCAGTCGGCGCGGCAGTTTGTCACGCCCCTGGGATTTCACCTTTGGAGTGATGCAGGTTTCGGGGGGCTGTGGAATGTTATAGGCACCATTGAGAAGCTCGATTTATGTTTATACCACCCGGTTTTGTTCAGCAGTCTATCAACACCACGTTGGGAAGCATTGTTTACTACACCTCTGAGGGTCAACTGTGGTCTAGTGGCGAGGGTAATAATGACAGCGATCGCGAAACCTTAGTCTTTCTTCACGGCTTTGGTGGTGGCTCCTCTGCCTACGAGTGGTCTAAAGTTTATCCAGCCTTCGCTGCTGACTATCGCATTGTGGCACCAGACTTGATTGGCTGGGGACGCTCCAACCATCCCGCCCGGTTTTTCCGAATCGAGGATTATATCCTGAGTATCGGCGAATTTATGGGAAAGATTAGCGATCGCCCAACCACTGTCATTGCTTCTGGACTGACAGCCGCGTTTACCATTCGCACCGCGATCGCTCATCCTGAATTATTTAAGTCTCTGATTTTGACCACCGCCGCAGGTCTTTCTGATTTTGGAGAAAACTACACCCGTAACTTCTTTACTCAAGTCGTCAGTACGCCAATTCTCGATCGGCTACTTTACAGCACAGGGGTGGCTACAGATTTCGGCGTTCGCAACTTCTTAGAACAAAACCAATTTGCCCGTCCTGAACGAATTTATCCCGAAATCGTACAAGCCTACCTGGAATCCGCTCGACAGCCGCATGCCGAGTATGCGGCTCTATCTTTTGTGCGGGGAGATTTATGTTTTGATTTGTCCCGGTACATCACCCAACTTACCGTCCCCACCGCCATCATTTGGGGACAAAAGTCAGAATTTACAGGGCCAGAAGTCGGGCGTCGTCTTGCCGAAATGAATCCTCAAGCCGTGCGGATTTTTCAACAACTTGATGATGTCGGCTTGACTCCCCAATTAGAGCTTCCCGCCGTCACCATTGGACTCATCCGAAAATTTTTACCTCTACTAGAAAGCTCAGACTAAATAGCTATTCCCTGGGTTGTTGATGCCCAAGTAAGTAGGACATGTAAATATTATTGGTTTGTAGTCAGGGCTAAATTTCTCAATCTAGGGCTTCAGCCCTGACTAGGAAACCATTTAAGAGACTTGACAGAGCTTCACTAGACCTCTTGCAAAAATGTATTAGACCCCTCCCCAACCCTCCCCTTAGTAAGGGGAGGGGGCAAGATTTCAAGTCTCCCCCCTTACTAAGGGGGGATTAAGGGGGGTCTATTCGGCTTATGCAAAAGGTCTACTACATAGTTTGATTGATTCTCGCCTCTTACCTTATGCCGTTTGAGCATTACCTAAAACCGCTTCTTGAGGTGATTAGCAAATCTACATATCTATCTATCGATAGAGTCGTAAAAAATAGCCATCTAGTGACTCTTAGGAAGATCTAAAATCTCTGAAGCGGCTTACTAAAACCGATTTGAGGAGATAGCAGGGAAAAGAGAAATTAGTTTTAGTCAAGGGTAGCTAGGAAAAGCTTGAGATGAATATAGAAATGTTTACTCAGCGGGTGGAGGCAATCAACTGGCGGCTAGCACAGTTGTACCGCAACGCCAATGTGGGAACGCTAGCGCAACCCGATTTGCTCCCAACCGCCTTCAAGGAACTGGGTAGCGCCTCAGAAGAATTGCAGGTAGCAGCAGAAAAGCTTCTCCAACAGCAGGAAGAACTAGCCGCAACACACGAACTGCTGCAAATCGAACGCCAACGCTACCAAGATTTATTTGAGTTCGTACCGGAGGCGTACCTAGTTACTGATGTACGCGGTGTGATTCGAGAAGCCAACCAGGCGGCGGCTACCCGGCTCGGCGTCAAGCAGGATTTCTTGATCGGCAAACCTCTGCTGGGTTTGATTCCCCTAGAAGATCGTCAAGACTTTCGTTCCCAACTGAGCCAGATAGATCAGCGCGAGCAGATAAGGGAGTGGAAATTCCGTCTGCAAAACCATCACGGCGTTTCCTTTGAGGCAACTATAACCCTGGCGACTAGACGTAATTCAGACGGGAAAGTAGTTACCCTACGCTGGTTAGTGAGCGATATTTGCGATCGCCAACAGGCTCTCAAGGCGTTAGAAAAAAAAGATCACGATCTCTGCTACCAGAAGCCTTTAGAAACCTATACAAAGGGAGAACTGATCCCTCTCAATCCCCAGGCAATTTGGATTGTTTCTCAAGGAATCGTCAAGCTGAGTACCCTTTGTGACAGTGGCGAAGAGGTGATGGTAGGATTAGCCGTCCCTTCTATGCCCTTTGGAGCGGCAATGACGACTCTCCAAACCTACCAAGCAACAGCGCTCTCAGATGTCAAATTAGCCAGCATTTCCCTCACTGAAATCGCGGCTTCCCCACATTTAACCCAGACCCTTTTGCCTCTGATTAACCAGCGGTTGCAACAAGCCGAAGCCTTTTTAAGAATTTTTGGACAGCGACGGGTGAAAGACCGCCTGCAAGCGCTGTTGCTATTTCTCAAGCGAGAAATTGGTCAACCCGTCCCAGAAGGAACTCGTCTGAGCGTCCGTCTGACTCATGAAGACTTAGCCAGTGCCTGCTGCACGACGCGAGTCACAGTAACGCGAGTACTATCCACCTTACAGGAACAAAGAATGATTGCCTTTGACCCGAAGTCCCACATCATTTTGAAAGACCTAGATGAAGGATGAAGTGTGAAGGATGAAGGATGAAGGGTGAAGGATGAAGGGTGAAGGGTGAAGGATGAAGGATGAAGTGTGAAGGATGAAGGGTGAAGGGTGAAGGATGGAGGATGAAGGGGGAGTAGGGTAGATAAGTAGCAGGATCTAATGAACGTGGGGTGGGCAATGCCCTTGATAAGCTTAAAATTCTACAAAAAGTTGTTTCTGGGGAATGCCCATCTTACAACTTGGTTAGGGTTGTTTAAGCGCACTTGTTTAATGAAAATCCTCTAAATGATAGCTAATACTTTTAATTTTTAGTTATCAGCAATTGGTTTTTAAATTTAACTGGTATGTAGATTTTTAAAGTTAAGTGAAGGAGGTTGAAACTCAGTGGCAGTCGCAGAACGTCCTCGCGTTTGCTTAAATTATTCCTCCCAAAGAAGCTTTTAAAGCTGTTGCACGTTTAACTAACATATTCCTGGAACTGGCTTTTGTTGAGGATTGGAAAGAGTGTCAATATCCTAGATAGTTAGGTTTTAAGGCTTCTTATCCAGTCCCCGATCGCCAAGCCACAATCCTGAAACGATTAATAAAATCATGCCCTTTAGATGCACAGCCGCTTAATTTTTCAACTTCCCCCGTCCAAAGCAACAGCTCTTTTCCCCCTATCATCTAGTGTGACAAGAACATCACTAAACCCCTGGATGTGGTGGAGTCTTGGAGTTTTCCTGGTCTTACTACTAGTTTTGTTGTTTATCCTCTATCTTCAGGGGGCATTTTACAACAAGGTTGACTACAGGATGAAAGAGGTTCCGGGCTTAGAGGAGCCTCATTTTCCGCTGGCGATGATGGGCGTATCCGCCTCCCACCTCACCCACGGCAAGCCAATCGGTTATTGGTTTAATATCGATGCTATTTATAAAGCCAGAGAGGAGGCAATCCGTAGCGCTCGGCATACAATCCACTTTGAAACCTTTTATATGACCCCTGGTCGCCGCGCTGACGATTTTGCGGCTGCCTTGATCGAGCGAGCCAAGGCGGGGGTTGAGATTCAGCTCATTGCCGATAGATTCGGTGTGAACGCGATTCCTAAGGAGTACTGGCAGAATTTACAGGCGGCGGGTGTTGATGTCCGCTTCTTCCACAAGTTCAGTTGGAAGGCTCCCCTAACTTACAACATCCGTACCCACCGCAAGCTACTGCTGATTGATGGAAAGATCGCTTTGGTGGGTGGTACAGGGGTTTCAGACCATTGGGACGGTATGAAAGAAACAGGTGATGAGGGCCCTTGGCTTGACTTTGAGATTGGCTTTCAAGGGCCAATTGTCGCTACTTTGGAAGGCATCTTCACGCAGCACTGGATGTATGTGGGGGGAATCGGTAGCTTAAGTCAAAAAATCTTTCAACCTAGCGTCACGAATGGGCCAACCATCCTCGTCACGCCGAGTGAATTTCCTAGTGCCAGTTCGTCGGTTCATGCGCTCTTCTACACGAGTGTCCTCGCGGCAAAAAAGCGGCTGTGGATTGCTAGTCCTTACTTTCTGCCAGATCGCAACTCCCGGAATGCCCTTCTCAAGGCTAAAGAAAAGGGGGTTGATGTGCGTGTTCTAACGGTAGGCCCGCACAATGACAAGCAGATGGTCTATTATGCCGTCCGGGAACGTTACAGGGAGCTGCTCAGAGCTGGGATTGAAATCTACGAATACCAGCCGAGTATGATGCACGCCAAGGTGTTGCTAATTGATGAACACTGGGTGGGAACTGGAAGTGCCAATTACGATCCGCGCAGTCTTTTCCACAATGACGAACTCAATGTCTCCTTAGCTGAACCTAAGTTTGCGGAATTTGTGGAGGAGTTCTTCCAACATGGGTTTTCTAAGAGCCGTCGCATCCATTTGGCAAAGTGGCAAGCTCGACCGCTGACAAATCGCCTGCTCGGTCGGTTGGCGCTATTTTTTCATTGGCAGCTATAACCTAGGCTCTGTCATATATATAGGTAGTCACAGTTATTCAGTTATTAGTTATTAAAAAATGCGTATATTGTCAGAACCCTTAAGTATTGAGCACTTAGAGATCGCGATCGCTGATTTACCCAAAACCTTAGAAGGAACAAAACTAGTACACCTTACAGATTTTCACTACGACGGCTTACTGCTAACGGAAGAGCTGCTAGCGGAGGCGATTGATGCCAGTAATCAAGCCGAACCCGATTTAGTGGTGCTGACTGGCGACTTTGTTACCCACAACCCTAAGCCCATTCATAAACTGGCACAGCGGCTCAAGGATTTGAAAAGTCGTGCAGGTGTCTTTGCAGTTTTAGGAAATCATGACCTTCATTACCCCTATTCAAAAAACGAAATCACTACTGCCCTCACTGATGCGGGAATTCAAGTGCTCTGGAATCAGATTGCCTATCCTCTAGGGCCGGAGTTAGCATTAGTCGGACTCCCTGATTTCTGGTCGCCTGAGTTCAATCCGGCTCCCGTCATGGGGCAGTTAGACCCCAATCTTCCCTGCCTTGTCTTATCTCACAATCCCGATAGCGCTGAGCGATTGCAACCCTGGCGGGTTGATTTGCAGCTTTCCGGTCATACCCACGGGGGGCAAATTGTGATTCCGGGGAGAGGCTCTGTACCCAGTTGGATTCACGCCTCGCGGGAGAAAATTCCCAAATTCCTCTGGCCCTGGATTCCCTTTTTAGAGGCAAAATGGCCGAAAGTGGTTCGCCATTGGGAATGGGGACAGGGACTGCATCAGGTCGGAAGCAATTATTTGTATGTCAATCGCGGTTTAGGTACGTTTCCCCCAGGACGTTGGTATTGTCCTCCAGAAGTCACGGCGATCGCTTTAGTTAGCCGCTAGAACATCGGTTCAATAAAGTAAAGTAGGGGCATTGTGTCTTGCCCCTACCCATGATAGCGATGGAAAAGCATCAAACTTAAACCTTCTCGCCAAGATTAACGGCTTCTTTTTCCGCAGATTGGAGAGTACCAGGAAGTGGCATTCCCGCTGCATCCATTAATTCTTTGGGCGGTTGCTGACGAGAAGGTGAATTGATGTATATACCCGTATGACCTGATGTAGTTGGTTTCATATTATGGGTGGTGCTGTAGAAGCGATGAGTTTGCTCAATTTTTCCCCGCTCCTGAATTGATTCATTGGCAATTTTTTTACGCAGCTTAATAATGGCATCTATGATCGCTTCTGGGCGAGGAGGACAGCCGGGAATGTAAACATCGATGGGCAAAATTTTATCAGCCCCTCGAATAGCTGTATAAGAGTCAGCGCTGAACATGCCTCCCGTGATCATGCAGGCTCCCATCGCAATAACGTACTTTGGGCTAGGCATCTGTTCGTAAAGGCGAAGCGTCGGTTGAGCCATTTTCATGTTCAAAGTGCCTGCCAAGATGATTAAGTCGGCTTGGCGTGGGCTAGAACGAGGAATCAAGCCAAATCGGTCAAAGTCAAAGCGCGAACCAATCAGAGCGGCAAATTCAATAAAGCAGCAAGCGGTGCCGTACAGTAGGGGCCACAAGCTAGAGAGTCGTGCCCAATTGTAGAGATCGTCTACTGTGGTCAAGATGACGCTTTCGGAGAGCTGTTGAGTGATCTGAGATTGCTGCGCCGGATTCAATATCTGTTGCGGATCAAATTGTTGATTTTGAGCAATTGATTCTGAATTCATTAGTAGGTTCTTGCTTAATTTGCTAATTTTGATTGATACAACTTACCTCCTATGGCTTAACTCCTCTTCTTACTTGAGGAAGGGATTGTTGTAACGTGCTTTGTAATTGTGAATACACTCGATTTGACAGCAGCCTGCTTTCACTCTGGGAGTAGCTGAAATAACAGGCGATCGCTTCCACAAAACCAATGCAAGAATGCAGTTAATTAGATATATTTACAATCTCAATTTTTATAAGAATATCTATTTTAAGAGCGACGAATGAGTAGGATATGTAAATAATTAAAGATTTTCATTCAGGGTTAAATCCTTCAAAATAGAGCTTAATTCCTGAATATAAGCCAATTTGAGATTTTACACTGAACACACCTGACTTAATTCTCGCCTACTTACTGAGTTCACTTAGGGGATTGGCGAACATTGCACATCTAGATTTCTAGCTCCTAATATGCAAAACCAGTCCAATCGATAGAGGTAGGCACCTGACAAAATAAATACCATAAGAATTAGCATTTATTTAAATGTAAACGTAATAACTTAAGGAGATTATAAGTATGGCTCAAGAACTCAATGGTAAAAAAGTCGCCATCTTAGTAGCAAGCGGTTTTGAACAGGTCGAGATGACCAAACCCAGGCAGGCACTTAACGATGCTAATGCTCAAACTCACCTGATTTCGCCCGAAAGCGACAAAGTGCAGGGATGGAATCACTACGACAAGGGGGATGAATTTCCCGTTGACGTAGAGCTAGATCAGGCGAGTCCTGATGACTACGATGCCCTCCTCTTACCAGGTGGCACCGTGAACCCGGATCAACTGCGTATCAACAAAAAGGCAGTGCAGTTCGTTAAATCATTCTTTGAGGCGGGTAAGCCCGTCGCAGCTATCTGTCACGGTCTGTGGACACTGGTGGAAGCAGATGTGGTCAAGGGGCGTACGGTTACATCTTGGCCTTCCCTCTCTACTGACTTGAGAAACGCTGGAGCAAACTGGGTTGACCAGGAAGTGGTTGTAGATAGCGGTTTGGTTACCAGCCGCAACCCGAATGACCTTCCTGCTTTTAACAGCAAGATGATTGAAGAATTTGCTGAGGGCAAACATGCAGAGCAACGTAAGTCTGCGTAAGCAATTTTGAAAATCTCCTCATAATCCCGTGACGGGGCTTTTTCTAACACTTCTAGAAGTAAGCCAATCCCGGTAGTTGAGGAGCCAGATTTGGTTGATACTAGACCTCTTGCAAAAATGTACCAGACCCCTCCCCAACCCTCCCCTTACTAAGGGGAGGGGGCAAGATTTCAAGTCTTTCCCCTTACTAAGGGGGGATTAAGGGGGGTCTATTCGACTTATGCAAGAGGTTTACTCTCCGGCAGAAATGCGCGGAGAGTGTCAATACTAATAGCTAATTGCGCCCTTAAAGACAATTAGCCATTAACAATTAGCAGCAATTAGCATAAATTCCTATACTTCTCTATCCACCGTACTGCCAGCCAGTATCTTCAAGTAAAATCTGTTCGCCCTCTCGGTGGACACCAGAGCCGATCACTTCCCCAACAAAGACACTGTGGTCGCCTTCTGCGATTTCCCCAACCACTTTGCACTCAATGTAGCCCAGAGAATCAGCAATAATCGGGCATCCCGTTGCTTCTCCGGCATAAAACTCCACATCCTCAAAGCGATTACCAACCCGCTTTAGCGGCTGGAAGAACCTCTGAGCGAGGTCTTTTTGTCCTTTGTCCAAGAAGCTAACAGCAAAGAATCCACTGTTTTTGATCATCTCGTAGGACTTGTTGGACGTGTTAACGCAGTTGACAACGAGTGGCGGCTTAAATGAAGCCTGCATCAACCAGCTAATGGTAAAGCCGTTGACTTCCTCGCCGTCTTTTACGCCACAGATGTAGATTCCATGAGGAATTTTCCGGAGCATTGTCTTTTTTGCTTGTTCGTCTAGCAAGGGTTTTTCTACCTCCCAATCGCTTACACCGCATCAGTTTACCAATCTGTCTGAGCCAGCGGAATTCCCCCTATGAAGGATTAGGCGTTTGGAGTAGGTGAGGGTAGGCTGATGAGGGTTTTGGTTGAAAACGGTTTTTAAGGCGTTGCAGCATTCCTTTGGGCTGGACGTTGTCTTTAAAGTGATTTGATAGAGCGATCGCACTCTTGTTAAGGACGAGTGGGACGAAACAGGTGAGAATGTTCGGGATGGTAGAGGCGAGAACGGGCTTTGCCTGCGGCTTTTAGAGCTGGGCTAATAATGTAAAGTGTTGTCCGCTCTAGGTTTTCGGCTTTTGTTAGGCTTGCCATCTGTTCCAGAGGAACTACCCACATTTTTTCGTCTGACCAACCAACGCGGAAGCAAACGGCAACTGGGGTATCTGCGGGGTAGTGTTGCATCAGCTTCGCTTGTGCCTCTTCGACATGACGAGCGGCGAGGTAAAGACAAAGACTAGCTTGATGAGCCGAGAGGGATGCCAGTTCTTCCGCTTCCGGTACGGCGGAAGCGCGACCGCTGATGCGGGTGAGGATGATGGTTTGCACCAACCCCGGCACAGTTAACTCCACACCCAGCTTGGCGGCGGCGGCTTGGAAGGCACTGATACCGGGAATCACTTCAAAGGGAATCTCTGCTTCTGCCAGGACTTGCATTTGCTCGTGGATGGCGCTGTAGAGGCTGAGGTCGCCGGAGTGGAGACGGACGACTGATTTATGCGATCGCACGCGCTCGATCATGAGCGGCAAAATCTCCTCTAGGGTTTTACTCCCCGTTCGCACCAATTCCGCTTCCGCACGTACCCCCTGCAAAATTTGCTTGGGAACTAAGGAATCAGCAAAAACAATCACATCCGCACTTTGAAGAACTTTTTGCGCCTTAACCGTCAATAACTCCGGGTCGCCTGGCCCCGCGCCCACAATATAAACGGCAGGTGACAGGGGAGGAAGGGCTTGAACCTGGGAGGGATCGATGAAAATAGACATTATTTACAATCTGGTTTTGCCGAAAAATTTTGTGACTGCTCAAATCCTTCCGGATTAGGCTCGCTTACTTGGGGAATAAAGAAGTGGTAGATGCACCCTGGTTTAGCTCTGGAGTTTAGGCTCTAGAGCTTTTTTTTTGCTGCGTTGTTTGGTTTCAGTTGAGATTAGTCCTGAGTCGGTGAGTGGGGAGCAGGGGAGCAGGGGAGCGGGGGAGCAGGGGAGCGGGGGAGCAGAGGAGCAGGGGAGCAGGGGAGAGAAAAATTGACAACGATTAGCCATTATTCCAATCGCCTATTTCATACTTCACCCTTCATACTTCATACTTCATACTTCATACTTCATCCCTCCTCCCGCTGCTCCCTACCCGGATGAACAACATCTGGTAAGGGACGCTTGAGAATATAAAGCCACGTTAAGCCGAGTAAACCGATGGCGATCGCGCCCAAACTAACTAGTTGAGCGATCCGCAAAGGGCCCAGCATTAAACTATCAGTACGCAATCCCTCAATCCAAACGCGACCTGCACTGTAACCCACCAAATAAACCAAAGCCAGCGTTCCCACCTTCAGGCGCGACTTTCCTTGCACATCGCGGAAAAACAGCGTCATCAGGATGCCAAACACCAGCAAATTCCACAGAGATTCATACAAGAACGTGGGGTGATAATACTCCACATTCAAAAATCCAGGGGGACGGCGTCCAGGGGGAATATAGAGTTTCCAGGGCAAATTGGTAGGACTTCCAAAGGCTTCAGAATTAAAGAAGTTTCCCCAACGCCCGATCGCCTGTCCCAAAATCAGGGACGGTACAACCAAGTCAGCTAATTGCCAAAAGGAAACTTTCTGAATTCGGGCAAAAATCAGCGCCGCTGCAATGCCACCTAAGATAGCACCATGAATGGCAATACCCCCCTTCCAAATGGCGATGATGTCCTCAGGACGTTGGGAGTAATCTTGCCACTCAAACAGGACATAGTAAAGCCGTGCGGCGGGAATTGCCGCCAGTACCAGCCAAATTGCTAAGTCGGCTACTATGTCAGGATTGACACCACGGCGTTTTGCCAGATATTGGGAAAGACTGACGCCGATTAATACCGCTGAAGCAATTAACAAACCATACCAGCGGATGGCGACCGGGCCAAATTCAACGATAATGGGCCCTGGAGAAGTAAATTCAAATGCCAGGGGAAAAATGGGCATTCCCAGCAACATAGAAAGATGTGTCATACCAGCAACAGAGGCAGAAAAATTCTCACCCCTTACATTTCGCTACACGATTGATTGTATGTTGCCTTTGGGAATTAGGAGCTACTTTCTCTGTTGCAGTTGTTGACCCGCCTTCAGCAACCTTGTCAATTCTGCCGCTGGTTTGGGCGGGCTAAACAGATAGCCTTGTATCGCATCACACTGATGCTGATAGAGAAACTCCAGTTCTGACTCCGTCTCTACCCCTTCAGCTAGCACCTTCAAGTTGAGACGGTGTGCCATCTCAATAATGGCAGTTGTAATGGCTATATTGCCTGGGTTGTTAGTGATATTACGAACAAAAGATTGATCGATTTTTAAGGTGTGAAAGGAGAACTTTTGTAGGTAACTCAAAGAAGAATAGCCAATTCCAAAATCATCAATCGCAATTTGAATACCCACAGCATTTAATTCATTGAGGGTTTTGTTAGCTGCTTCCACATCTGCGATGAGAATACTTTCTGTAAGTTCCAAGTTTAACAAGCTTGGTTCAAGACCTGTTTCTATTAAAACTCGGACTATTTTTTTAGTTAGATCAGGCTGGCTAAACTGACGAGCAGACAGATTTACTGCAACTTGTAGTGGCACAGAATGAGCCGCTTGCCAAGCTTTCGCTTGAGCGCAGGCTGTCTGCAATACCCATTCTCCTAGGGGAATGATTAAACCCGTTTCTTCTGCTAAGGGAATAAATTCTGCTGGAGAAATCAAGCCTCGTTCTGGGTGCTGCCAACGCACGAGAGCTTCTGTGCTGAAAATTTGTCCCGTTTTGAGGTCTACTTGGGGCTGGTAAAAAAGAAGAAATTCTTCCCGTTCTAGCGCATGGTACAAGTCAGCTGCTAGGGTAAAACGGTTATCAAAATCAGCGGTCATTTCTGTCGTGTAGAATTCATAACCGTTCCCCTCTCCTTGCTTGGTGTGCCTCATTGCTACCTCAGCTTGACTAATTAAGTTGTCTAGGTTGCTGAAGGCGGCTAGAGAGAAGGCAATGCCAATGCTGCTGGTGATGAAGACTTCGCGATCGCTTAAAAGCAAGGGTTGAGATAAAACATCTAAAATTGTTTGAGCGACATTGGCGGCGTCTTGTTTACAAGAAATTGGCTTGAGAAGGATAGCGAATTGAGCCATGTCTAATCGAGCCACCGTATCGATGTCATCTTCAACAGGTTTGATTTGGTTGACTAACCGTTGAGAAACTGCTTTAAGTAATACCTCAGTGTCTGTATGCCCTAAGCTACTAGTCAATGAGATGAATTGATCTAAGCTAATCAGCAGAACAGCAACCTGTTGTTTTTGGGAATCTGCTTGAGTTTTTACCTGATTAAATCGCTCCCGCAGTAGTCGTTGATTGGGTAAGTTTGTCAAACTGTCGTAATAGGTTAGATGCTCTAACTTAGCTCCCAAGTTCTTAATTTGGTTGGTGTAATGCAGGACAACCGCCGCTTTTTTTTCTAGACGAGTCGCGATCGCCCGACGCAGTTCAGCCAGGGTAAAGGGTTTAGTTAAATAATCGTCTGCTCCCAATGTCATCCCTTGGCGCAAGTCTGAGTTCTCTGCTTTGGCGGTCAAAAAAATCAAGGGAATAGTAGCAGTGATTGCATCTTGACGCAGTTCTTTTAGTACACCATAACCATCCAACTCCGGCATCATCACATCACAAATGATTAGATCCGGGACTTGTGCTTTAGCCAAGGTGACGCCAATGCGACCGTTTGGGGCAACAATAGTTTCAAAATCCTCAAGCTCCAAGATTTCTTGAATATTATCTCGAACTTCTGCCTCGTCCTCGATCACTAAAATCTTTGTCATTAGATTAAACTTTTTGTAAATCTTGTAAAAGATTGGATAAATCCTTAATAATCTTCATTCTTACCCCCGACCATAAAAAAAATCTATCAGCAGAAATCAGGAAAACTTCTTAAAAGTTACCGCATAAAATAAATACGCTTGTCTTTACTGATACCACCTTGTAATTTTCTAGGACTGCTCACCGGGCTACCCTGTCTTTCCAGTATGCAAACCTATAATAATTTGCGGCTACACAGATAAAAATTAAGTTTTAAATAAGTAGGCGAGAATAAATTTAAACATTGTGCTGTAACGGAAGATGTTTCAAATTAGTTTGTATTGCGGGCAAAAACATTGAATGCGAACCTTTAAGTATTTGCTTTGTCCTAATTTAATTACCCTTTTTCCTCTGTTTATCTTCACTAAGCAGCTTAAACTGATAAAGAACCTTTGCCTTTTCGGGACTGAGAAGTTCCTGTAGATTAGAGACTTCATTTAATAAAGCAATTTCACGAGCACATTCGTTTTGCAAAATATTGATATAGCGATCGCGCTCGGCGGGTGAGGTAGAATTTTTTAGCAGATAAATTGCCATATTGATATTAGAGACAGGATCGCGCAAGTCCTGAGAAAGCTTTTTTAGTAAATTTTCTTTGATATGAGCTATTTTCTGGCTTTCTTGTATTTTTCGCTGCAACTTCTCAACTCGATGCCGCTCCTGAGAATAGTGCTGCATCACATTAGTTTGTTTTTCTAGTCGAGCGGCGATCGCTCTGAGTAGTTCAGATGGCGTAAAGGGTTTAGTTAAATAATCATCAGCGCCCAGTTCCATACCCTGTCGCAACTCAGAGCGGTCAGCTTTTGCCGTCAAGAAAATCAAAGGGATACTGTTAGTAGTAGCATTTTGGCGGAGTGCTGCCAAAAGTCCATAGCCATCTAGTCGAGGCATCATAACATCGCAGATAATTAAATCGGGAATTTCTGCTTTCGCTAACTGTAAACCCAGGAAACCATCGGCGGCGGTAATGGTAGCAAAGTCTTCTAGCTCCAAAATTTCCTGAATGTTCTCTCGGACTAAAGCGTCATCTTCAATTACTAAAATTTTTACCATCTGTTTATCAACTGTTGTTTACTTTGTGGGAATAGTTACCGCGAAGGTTGTGCCGACTCCAACTTCACTGGTAACTGTAATTTGCCCCCCGTGAACCTCCACGCACTTTTTCACGATCGATAACCCTAATCCGGTACCAGGGACGTTGCCAACATTTTGACCTCGGTGGAATGATTCAAACAGTCTAGTTTGATCTTCCGAGGAAATACCGATACCCTCATCCCTAACTTGGAAAACTGCCGCTCCATCTTCACTGGTCAGTTGGAAATAAATAGTGCTATCAAGGGGTGAATACTTGATGGCATTCGAGAGCAAATTGGTGAGAATTTGCCGCAGTAACTTTTTATCAACCCAGGCTTTTAGGTGGTTGTCTACAGGCTTCAAGGTGCTTGCACCGTAGGTCTGCAATATCATCCGCGGATTGTCAGTGCTGCTTTGCAGCTCTTCCACCAAATCGCGGCAGAATAGGACTAAATCCAGGGGTGTCCGGTTAAACTCTAATTTTCCCGCTTCGGCTCGATTAATCACCAACACATCCTCCAACAACTGAGTCATGTGTCTGACAGATACCTGAATGCGCTGTAGGTGCTTCCGCTTTTTCTGCTCGTCTAGCTTGTGGCTGTAATCTTCCAAAACCCCAGCCGATGAGGAAATGATTGACAAAGGAGTGCGGAACTCATGGGAAGTCATGGAAACAAAGCGAGATTTCAGGTCGCCAAGCTCTTTTTCTCTCATCAAAGCCTTACGAATCTCCTGCTCTACCTGTTTGCGTTTAGTGATATCTCGACTGATACCTCGATAACCCTGCAAAATTCCTTGAGAATCAAATACAGGTGAGCCACTTGTTTCCAGGATAACCCGATGACCATCTTTGTGAATTAGGGTTTTTTCAAGATTTATAAATGGCTTCTGCTGGGAAGTATAAAGCTGGAGAATGGCTGAAAACTCATTTGCCTCATCCACCGCCATAAAGTCAAACGTCGTTTTGCCAATTAGCTCTTCCGGCTTGTAGCCGATAATCTCGCGCACTCTGGGATTGACATAGGTAAAGATTGTGTTGCTATCAATTTCCCATACCCAGTCGTTGGTTTGTTCGACTAAATTACGAAACTTTTCCTCGCTTTGCCGTAGGGCTTCCTCTGCTTGATTGCGCTGAGTCATGTCATTTAAGGTGCCAGAGCTACCCACGAGGGTACCGTCGGCATCTAACATTAGCCGCACAAATACTTCCATCCAACGAAAGCCGCCGTCTTTAGTCAAATAGCGGATTTCCTGGCAGCAGAACTCTTGTTGACGCTTGATTAGGGGTCGGAATAGTTCCCCATTGCGTTGGCGATCGCCTGGATGGATGTAGTTTAAAGCATGCTTGTTGAGGCTTTCCTCGATGGAAAATCCGGTAATCTCTGTCCAAGCAGGATTGAGAAATGTCCATGCACCCGTTACATCGGTTTGAAAAATCACCTCTTTAACGGTATCAACAACGGAGCGATATTTTTGTTCGCTCTCGCGCAGTGCTGCTTCGGCAAAGAAGCGTTCCTGTACCAGGGAAATCGCCACAGCCACCGCTTGCAGGAGAGCGACTTGTGACTTCTCCCAAAAACGGGCTTCTACACAGTTATCAAAGCCAATGAACCCAAAAAATTCATCGTTGACCGTTAAGGGCAAAATCAGAATAGAAAGGATACCCTGCGGCTCTAGGATGACGCGCTCTGACTCTGGGAAATCTGCCACGATGCCGTTAACAATTTCATGGCGCGCTAAGGCTTGCGCCCATCGCGGAAAGAAGTTGTCATAGGAGAGATTTTGCAGGGTGGGGTTATCAATCTCCGGTTTAATTCCCTCGCCACACCACTCCGCTTTTTGACTCATAAAGCAGCGATTAGCTTCATCGGTGTGGTTTTCAAAGACATAAATGCGGCTAGCACAGGAGACTGGCGCTAAGGTTTCTAGGATGCCCTGATAGCGATCGCCTTGTCCATCCCAAGCTAACAACTGACGTTGAACTTCAACTAACGCGGCTAGATGCTGTTCGCGCTGAAAGATTAGCTCCTGTGCTTGCCGGCGATCGCTAATGTCTTTCATAAAGCAGTGATGCCCAATGAATTGCCGTTGCCAGTCGTAGGCAGAAATCATCACCAATTGCTTATAAAACAGCGAGCCGTCTTTACGAACACCTCTGGCTTCCGCTTCCACCTTGCCACATTGGAGCATTTGTTGGTAGGCGGCGACCATTTTTTCCAAATCTTCAGGAACTATAGTGCGCTGCCAATCCATACCGATCATTTCTTCCGGCTGATAACCTACAGTATTGGCGTAGGCTCTGTTGACAGCGATATAGCGTCCTTGGGTGTCCAGCCGCGAGATGCCCTCTACGGCATTTTCTAGGGCGGCTCCTAACTCGCGGAGTTCTGCCTCTGCCTGCTTGGTGAGAGTGATGTCAAATTTTACCCCGATCATGCGGATGGCTCTGTTCGTGGCGTCGTAAAAGACCTTGCCTTTGCTGGCTATCCAACGAATCTCGCCGCTAGGCAAGACAATCCGAAATTCATTACTGTAGGGTGTCCTCTGTGCAATAGCACGCTGTTTCTCTTGTAAAACGCGATCGCGTTCTTCCGGGTGAATCAAGTCAAGGAAGCGGTCGTGGGTACTCGTGAAGGCTTCTGTTTCCAGTCCCAGTAGCTGTTCAAGGCTAGGAGACAAAACTACTTCATTAGTCAGCAGATTCCAGTCCCAGATCCCCATACAGGCAGCTTCTAGGGCGATACGCAGTCGCTTTTCACTTTCCCGCAACGCCTCTTCTGCCCACTGACGTTCCTGGCGGATAGCCTCGCTAATGGCAATCTCAGCCTGTAGTTGCTGATTGGTTTGTTTCAGTGTGGCGGTGCGTTCCTCGACTCGCCTTTCTAGCTCAGTCTTGGCGATTTGCAGTTCTTCCAGCGTCGCCTCTAATTGCTGATTCGTTACCAGGAGTTCGGCAGCGCATTGCTCTAAATCGGCATCAGCGTGTAGTGTCTCCTCTGTAAGTGGGTGAGGCTCGCCTCCTAGGGCGTCTGTTACTTTTTGATCTCTAAGGGGGGCTTGTGCTACCCTCCCCTCAGCCTGCGCTTGCCGCAGCCATCGGCAGAGCGTTGTCGGCGTCGCTAAACCAAGCACCTGCTCCCCATCGTCCACAATCGGCAGGTAGTGAATTTGATGGCGATCGCATAAATCTAAGACGGTAAAAGCATTAGAACATTGCGATCGCTTCAACGTTACGGGGTTTTGTACCATCACCTCGCCAATTTTGACGCCCTCCAAACTCCGCCCTGTCGCAACAAGCCGGATAACCTCTTGCTCCGTCAGGAGTCCCACTAGCTGCAACTGCTCCATCACCAAAACACAACCCTCTCCCCCTTGGCTCATGAGGGAGATTGCTTCTATTAAGGACGTATCAGGAGCGACGGCGAGCGGATCGGGAGCGATCGCCTGCTTCCAATTCAAGGAGTGGAGAGAGTCTAGAAGCATGATTGGTTGGTGTCGTAACTTTTAAAACAAACAGTGGGTTATCACAACGGGTAGGAAAAGCGCGATCGCGCTCTTCAATTTCAAGCATCCTTCTACTCAACGAGACACCCTTATTATTCCCGTTATTTCCCCAAATATTATTAAATTAACTAATTCCCAAACCCGTTACTACAATAACTCTGCTTAACTTATAACCCCTGAGGATGTTTCCGTAAATTCGTGGATCTAATCTCAGTGAAATTACTGTAAGTAGGCTTGAGTTGAAGCAAACGGATTTAGGGTGAGGGCGAAAGACTTTTGTCAGTCAATCAGGGGGATCGGACAATGTGTTGCATCCTGGTAAGAGATGGATATACACCGAACCCTTACAAGGAGAGGGGTTTGACCCCCAGTGAATTCATCAACAACATCTTTAAAGCTCAGTAAATAAAAACACTTTTTGAGAACAGTTGTGAATCCTTCAGAAATACTACTTAAATCTTTTTACGCATTTCTACATTGGATTAGTTGGTTTGCAAGTGTTACTTTTTATAAAAGTTGACCTAAATTTGAGCAGCAGTATCCCGTGAACTTCTGCCTATTGATCGGTGAATTAGTCATTTTTATACTAGTAATTATACTTAGTACTTTATAATGTAATTTTTGATACATTTTAATATTGAATACTTCTCCTAATACCAATTTGCGTTCGCCAGGTAAAAAACGATTGGATAGAAAGATGAAAGATAGGGAGAACAAGAAAGGATTATGTTTGGCTACAATTTGGATATATCCACCCTAAAGCATCCGAAAGAAACTTATTATCTCTTGCTTCTTTCTCTGCGTTCTGGTGTGCTTTTGTAGTTCTTTTATCAACATCGTAAACGTAATAAACCTGCTACAAAATCTCAAGACAATTACTAAAATAGAGAACTTAAACCGTTCCAGTTAGCAACCTTGACAACACCAAAATCGGCAAAAAACTAGCAACCTCCAGATAGAAAATTGCGCTGTAATCTTTTCCCTCCACTACCAATAAACCAAAAAAGCTTCGCACTAAGGAGTAAAAGAGGAAATTTGTATGCTGAAATCTTTGCAAGGCTTTTTTGAAACAGATTCATTTATCCCCCACGGACATTGCTACCTGTGGAAGCCAGAATTGCTGTCGCTACATATCGCCTCCGATACTCTAATTGCCCTTGGCTGTTTCTCTATTTCTCTTGCCCTCGCCTACTTCGTTCAAAAGCGACGGGACTTTCCCTTCAACTGGATCTTCCTATTATTTGGAGCCTTCATCGTCTCCTGTGGCATAACTCACATTATGGGAGTGTGGACGCTTTGGCATCCGACCTACTGGCTTTCAGGGGTAGTGAAAGCTTTGACGGCTGGGATTTCTGTCTGTATAGCGATCGCGCTCGTGTCAGTTGTTCCTCAAGCTCTCGCCTTGCCCAGTCCCGCCGCGTTGGAAGCAGAAATCCGCAGTCGCAAGCAGGCAGAAGCGGCTTTGTACGAGAGCGAAACAAAGCTTAATGGCGTTCTCAACTCCCTCGATAACGTGGTTTGGTCTGTTTCCAGCACAAACTTTGAGATACTTTACATCAACCCCGCCACCGAAAAAGTTTACGGTCGTTCCCCGCAAGAGTTTTTCGATAACCCGAACCTTTGGCAGGACGTTATTTATCCAGAAGACCGCGAGCGAGTTGTAGATTCTACGGGTACCGTTTTTACCACAGGTAATTTGGCAAGGGAATACCGGATTGTACGTCCAGACGGCGAAGTCCGTTGGCTTTACGACCGAGGTCGTCTCGCCTGCGATGCTAGCGGTACTCCGATCCGGATCGATGGGATTGTCACTGACATTACCGAACGCAAGCAAATCGAGGAAGCTTTACATCAGGAACGAGAATTTTTAAAAACCCTACTTGATAACCTGACAGAAGGCATTGTCGCCTGCGACGCTAATGGTGTTTTGACTTGCTTTAATCAAGCAACGCGAGAGTATCATGGGCTGCCAGAACAATCCATTCCTCCCGAAGCTTGGTCGGAATACTATGACTTGTATCATGTCGATGGCAAGACGCGGATGCAGAGAGAAGACATCCCCTTGTTCCGAGCTTTTCAGGGAGAATTAATTCAAAATGTGGAAATGGTAATGGCTCCTAAAGGCAGACCCCAGCGAACGCTTTTAGCCAGCGGACAAGCCTTCTTCGATCCTCAAGGAAAAAAACTCGGTGCAGTGGTGGCAATGCATGACATCACTGAGCGCAAAGCGGCGGAAGAAGCGCTCTCTAGAGCCAACGCCGAGCTAGAAACGCGAGTCGAAGTACGGACGGCGGAACTCAGAAATGCTGTTGAGCAGTTGCAAGCAGAAATCACGGAGCGCCAGCGAGTTGCCGCCGTCCTCAAGGAAAGCGAAGAACGCTTTCGCTCGCTCGTATCTAATGTTCCGGGGGCAATCTACCGCTGTGCTTGCGATGCCGATTGGACAATGGATTTTATTAGCGATGCGATCGCTGAGATTACAGGTTATCCTGCCTCTGACTTTATTCAAAACAGAGTCCGCTGCTTTGCGAGTATCATCCATCCAGAAGATGTAGAGGTAATGGAACGCTCCATTTATGAGGCATTGGCGAAAAAACAGCCTTACATCATTGAATATCGGCTGATTGGGGCAGATGGCAGCGTCAGATGGGTTTCGGAAAAAGGTCAAGGCGTCTTCAACTCTGTAGGAGAGGTACTCTCTCTAGATGGGGCGATCTTTGATGTTAGCGATCGCAAAGCCGCAGAAGAAGCACTGTGGGCTACTCAAGAACGATTCCAACATTTGCTTGCTTATAGCCCAGCGGTGATTTATAGCGCCAGCGTTTCGGACAATCTCGCCGCTACCTTCATCAGCGAGAATGTCACGGCACAAATGGGCTTTTTGCCAGAGGAATTCCTGAAGGATTCAGGATTTTGGGCTAACCACCTTCACCCTGAAGATGCTCCGCGTATCTTCGCTGAGATGAAGCAGGTGTTTGAGCAGGAACACCATTCCCAGGAATACCGTTTCCTCTTTAAAGATGGTACTTACCACTGGATGCACGATGAGTTAAAGCTCGTACGAGACACATCCGGTAATGTTCAAGAAATTATCGGTTGCTGGCGCGACATCACCGATCGCAAACAAGCAGAAGCTCAATTGCAGCAAACCGCCGCCGAGTTGGCTCGTTCTGAGGCAGAACTAAGGCAGCAAACTCGCATCCTGGAATTAGTCCTCAACAGCATGGGCGATGGCGTCATCGTTGCTGATGAAACAGGTAACTTCTTAATCTTTAACCCGGCTGCCCAGGAAATGGTCGGTTTGGGTTCCACAGATACTCCCCCCGATGAATGGTCAGCGACCTACGGCTTGTTCTTGCCTGATGGTTGTACTCCTTACCCTTCAGAAGATATACCGCTGACGCGGACGATTCGAGGCGAAGCCTTTGACGATGTGGACGTGTTTGTCTGTCATCCTGGCAAGCCGACAGGTCTGTGGTTAAAAGTTAACGGCAGACCGCTATTAGACGAATCTGGTATCCTCAGGGGGGGCGCGATCGTTTACCGCAACGTCACCAGCCAGAGGCAAGCCCAACAGCGCCTCAAACAGCTCGCCAAAGAGCAAAAAAGTCTGCTAAGAGAACTGAAAAATCGGCAGAATGCTCTTGATGAAGCGGCAATTGTCAGCGAAACAGACTTGAAGGGAACGATTACCTTTGTCAATGACAAGTTCTGTCAAGTCTCCGGATACAGCCGCGAAGAACTGATTGGACAAAACCATCGCTTGATCAACTCTGGGGAGCATTCCCAGTCATTGTTCCAAAACCTTTGGGAGACGATCTCACAAGGCAGAGTCTGGAAAGGCGAGATTAAAAACAAGCGCAAAGATGGCTCTTTCTATTGGGTTGACACCACCATTGCCCCGATATTTGACATCAATGGCAAAATTGTTAAATACATCAGCATCCGCTTTGACGTTACGGAGCGAAAACAAGCAGAAGAAGCACTTATTGCATCAAGTCGAAAAGTTGTCAATACTCTTGAGAGTATTACTGATGCCTTTTTTGCTCTCAACCATCAGTGGCAGTTCACCTATCTTAATCAACAGGCAGAACAGCTTTTAAAGAAAAGCCAGACAGAACTCCTGGGTAAAAATATTTGGGATGAGTTTCCTGAAGCCGTGGGTTCGACGTTTGACCATTACTATCACAAGAGCATAACGCAACAGATCTCCATCACCTTTGAAGAGTTCTACCCACCACTGGATGGCTGGTTTGAAGTCCGTGCTTATCCCAGTGAAGATGGGCTTTCTGTCTACTTCCACGACATTAGCGAACGCAAGCAAGCAGAGGAGGAACTGCGGGAAAGCGAAGAGCGCTTCCGCTTGTTAGTGGAGGGGGTGAAGGACTACGCGATTTTCATGCTCTCGCCTGACGGACGGATTGTCAGTTGGAATGATGGGGCAGAACGCGTCAACGGCTATGCGGCTGAGGAGATTCTCGGTCAGCCTATCTCTTGTTTTTACACCCCTGAAGATATCGAGCAAGGGAAGCCAGAGGAAGAACTGAGGGTAGCAACAAGCCAAGGTTGGTTTGAAGACGAAGGCTGGCGCGTTCGCAAGGATGGGTCGCTGTTTTGGGTAGATGTGATGGTGACAGCCTTATGGGACAAAACTGGACAGCTACGGGGCTTCTCGAAAGTAACGCGCGACGTTACCGAACGCAAGCTGGCAGAGGAGAAACTGCAACAGACAACAGCACTACAGCAAGCGATTTTTAATAGTACCAACTACTTAATTGTTGCGACTACGGCAGAGGGTATTGTCCACACCTTTAATGACGCCGCCGCACGACTGCTAGGATATACAGCAGCAGAGGTGTTAGGAAAAGCAACGCCTGCTATTTGGCATGACAAAGAAGAAGTCGTGCGGCGATCGCAACAGTTATCTCAAGAGTTGGGAATCCCTATTGAGCCTGGATTTGAGACGTTTGTTGCCAAAGCGCGATCGCATAAGTCCTACGATGAGTGTGAATGGTCTTATATCCGCAAAGATGGCAGTCGCTTTCCAGTGCTACTGTCGGTAACCGCTTTGCGCGATTCAGAAGGAAACATTACAGGATTTGTCGGAGTTGGCAGTGACATCACCGAACGCAAGCAAGCCGAGGAAGAACTCCGCCAACTGACGGCGGCGATGGAAAATGCCGTAGATGGAATTTCGCGGCTAGATACCCAAGGGCGCTACCTTACTGTCAACAGAGCCTACGCCAGCCCAGCAGGTTACGAACCGGAAGAAATGATCGGGATGGAATGGCCCTTAACGGTACATCCTGACGACCAGGAAAAGTTGAGCATTGCCTACCAACAAATGTTGCGTGATGGCAAGGTGGAAGCGGAAGCCAAGGGCATCCGTAAAGATGGTTCGATCTTTTATAAGCAACTGGTGATGATTTCTGCTTACGACGAGCAAGGGCAGTTTATCGGGCATCACTGCTTTATGAAGGATATTAGCGATCGCAAACAAGCAGAAGCCCAATTGCAGCAAACTGCCGCCGAATTAGCTCGTTCTGAGGCAGAGTTAAGGCAGCAAACAGCCATCTTTGAATTAATCCTCAATAGCATGGGCGATGGTGTCATCGTCGCCGACGAACAAGGGCAGTTTTTAATCTTCAACCCCGCCGCTGAGGAAATGTTTGGCTCCGGTTCTACAGATACCGCCCCCAGTGAATGGTCTGCCACCTACGGTCTATTTTTACCCGATGCCGTCACCCCCTACCCCAAAGACAATTTACCTCTGGCACGGGCGATTAAAGGAGAAGCGGTTGATGATTTAGAAATGTTTGTTCGCCATGCTGGTACGCCGGAAGGTCTCTGGGCAAAAATCAATGGCAGACCGCTTTGGGATGACGAGGAAGTGCTGAGGGGCGGCGTGATTGTTTGTCGCAATGTCACGGGGGATAAGGAAGCGGAGGCAGCGTTGCGGCGGTCAGAAGCGCAACTGCGAGAGCAAGCGACGCAATTAGAACAAACCTTACGCGAACTCCGTCAGACCCAAACCCAACTCGTTCAAACTGAAAAAATGTCTTCCCTAGGGCAACTCGTTGCGGGTGTTGCCCACGAAATTAACAACCCCGTTAACTTTATCTACGGCAATCTTGTCCACGCCAACGACTATACAAGCGACTTGCTCAATTTGGTTGAACTCTATCAGGAATCCTATCCGGAACCTGCACCCGCGATTCAAGATGAGGTAGAGGCAATTGACCTTGATTTCCTGAAAATAGACCTCCCCAAGATGCTGACATCAATGAAGGTGGGGGCAGAACGTATCCGCCAAATTGTTCTATCGTTGCGGAACTTCTCGCGGCTAGATGAAGCCGATATGAAAGCTGTTGATATCCACGACGGTCTAGACAATACCCTACTAATTCTGCAAAATCGCCTCAAAGCAAAACCCGATCATCCAGGTATTCAAGTCATCAAAGAGTACGGCAACTTGCCTTTAGTAGAGTGCTACGCCGGACAGCTTAACCAAGTGTTCATGAATATTTTGGCGAATGCCATTGATGCCTTAGATGAGTGCCACAAAAAGCATAGGGCGGAGTTGGCAGCATCCGTTGAAACTATGAAAAATTATCCCAGCATGATTAAGATTCGTACCGAGGTTAATGACAGCAATGAGGTAGAAATTCGGATTGCTGACAATGGTACAGGGATGATGGAGTCGGTATGCGCTCGGTTATTCGATCCGTTCTTTACAACGAAACCTGTGGGTCAAGGTACAGGTTTAGGAATGTCGATTAGCTACCAGATTGTGGTGGAAAAACATCGCGGTCAATTGCTGTGTTCTTCAGAACCCGATCAGGGTACAGAGTTTTTAATTCAAATTCCGATTCGGCGCTAAAGTCTAAGCGGAACGCAAAAGGGTAGAGCGCCAGCGACCCTGCTGTAGCTGGTGCATGTGTTCAAATAGTTTCCAGCAATAAGGCTCTGGGAGTCCGCAGGTGACGGCTCCTCGCAGCACGACGTTGAAGTACCAGTCGTTGGGGGCAAGTTCTTCGGCTAACTTATCCACCACTACATAGGTACGGACGTTGTTGTATATGCGCCCTTGGCAGTGGATTTCTACTGATTCGTGCCGATAGCCATTGGTGGGAATCTCTTCCCTAAGATCGAGGGCGTCGCTCAAGCGCCAAGGGAGTTGATACAGCACTCCTTCCACTGCCGCTGTTGGTTCGACTACCACATCTAGCACGCCGCATTTACGCAGAGTAGATTTGCTATAAAAGCCTAAGCGATAGCCTTTGAGGGTGGCAGCACCGATGACGTAGGGGTGAGTATTCTCGCCGAGCGATCGCTTCAAGTCCACCGGGCACATACAAGAACCATAGGCGAAATAGTAGAACATTGGCTCCTGAAGGGGCAGGGGGTGCAAATTCTCTCTTAGTTGGCAGGGATTGCTCAACTGTTGTGGAGAATTGCGGCGGACTTCGTCGTGGCGATCGCTGGGATGTTTAGGCTGAACACTCATCAACGGCTATCAGTGATATTTGTAGCTATGACTAGGGATTCTAGCAAAAAGCTGCCTAAGAATACAACATATTCCGATCGACAAACCGTAGATTCACAGTTTTTCCCCCGTCAAGTCCAAAAACTATAACGGGGGCATCTCCGGTGGCTAATCGTCAATACTAACCTTGGGTAATGCGATTCCAGGATTGAATGACTTCCTGCAACGGTTGAGGGAGACGGTTGATTTCCGTTTCGGCGTATCTGGTTGTCCCGCCTTGGCTTGTCAGCGTGATCGTGAAGAAATCAGCACCTGTGGAGGCAGGGTAACTGAGGCGATCAAACTGGGAGAATTGCTGACGTAGCAGTTGCTGGAACTGTCTAACTTGTTGGCGGGAAATACGAGAAATCCGAGGTGGAACTGTGCTGCCGTTCCGGACAATCAGCGTCTGAATCACTTGCCCATCTGCGAGGAGGCGAGTTTCTACCGTTTGTCCGGCAATACCACCTGTTGTAATCGCCCGAAAAACGGTATTTCGGGGCAATGGAGGTGGGAGTTCGCTGTCAGAAATGGGAACTACGTCACTGTTTTCTGGAGTGGCATCTGCTTCTTCTAAGCGAATTGTAGAACCATCGTTATTGG
Source organism: Kastovskya adunca ATA6-11-RM4 (assembly GCA_019359445.1). Classification (GTDB taxonomy): domain Bacteria; phylum Cyanobacteriota; class Cyanobacteriia; order Cyanobacteriales; family Coleofasciculaceae; genus Kastovskya; species Kastovskya adunca. Next base: position 169,233 of record JAHHHJ010000001.1, read on the forward strand.
TGCGATAGACCTGAGTTTGTTGACCATCGGTGACGGTAACTCGCCAACCAGGAACGATGGCTTGCAGACAAAGCTCACTGATCCCACCGAGTCCGAGACAGCCATCTGTCCATTGTTTTTGCTCAGATTGAACAACTTGTAGGTCAGGATTTGGTAACGTTGAACGCGATCGCGCCTTCTGCAATACAGCTTGGCGGACGCTATCGGGTAGGGTTTCTCCACTGGGCAGGCGATCGTCAGCATTTTCTCGCATCACCGCAGAACCATCCTTATTAGTGCGGTAGACCAAGGTTTGGGAGTTGCCATTGACAGTAACTCGCCAGCCAGGAACGATCGCCTGGGTACAGCCTTCTCCAGAACGAGCCAAACCGAGACAGCCATTGGGCCATTGTTGCTGTTCTGTTTGGAGAATATATAACTGGGCTGGGGGTACTCCCAGTTCTCTCTGAGCCGCTGCGATCGCCGCTCTAGCGACAGAATTGGGCAAGCGATCAGTACGGGGCGGTAAATCGGCGGTGGCATCCGTTCTGATTTGGGAGCCATCGTTGTTGGTGCGGTAGACATTAGTTTGCTGCCCGCTGACTTCTACCGTTACCCGCCAGCCGGGAGTGAGAACGCCAGCACACCGTTCTACAGGGCTAGGAAGTCCGAGACAGCCATCAGCCCAGGTTTCTTGTTGAGCGGTGGCGATCCGAATCTGGGACGTTGGGACGCGATAGTGCTCAGAGGCAAGTTGCAAAACGGCAGTCTTAACCGAGTTGGGTAAATTGCTGTTATTGGGATTGGTGATCGATTCTGCTCGTACTATGTCGCCCCTGTTATCAGAGCGGTATACCCACTGGCGCTTACCGTTAGACATAATCACCCGCCAGCCGTTCTCGATAAAGATTTCAGCACAAGCTTCGCCAGCTTTGGCTAGTCCCAGGCAGCTATTGGGCCAGCTTTGTCGGGAATAATCAACGGCTCGTAGTTGACCGCGAGGAATATTGGTGTTGCGGGAGATGTCGCGACGAATGGCATTGACGACAGAATTCGGTAAGCGATCGCCGCGATTTTGTCGTTGTTTGACTAACTCTGTCGCACTCTGGGGGCGTCCGGCGGTTGCTGCTGATGCCGCATCTACCAGCGACATACCAGCACCCAAAGACAAGAAGCTAGTCAAAATTAAAGTAGCAAAAATTCTCTGCCTCAATGCACCTGGGGAGCGAAAGTAATGCATAAAATTTAATACCTTGTATCAGACTATACAGAGGTTTAGGACGCTAATACGGGGAGGGTTAGTTCCATAGGTTCTGGAGATTTTTTCCCGTTTAGAACTACCCCAAAGCTAAGCTGGGTAAAGTTTTGAGCGCATTCTCTTCTCGACTCACCCGATCGGGTGATTTTATCAGGTGGGTTGCTAGTCCGAATCTCTTGTTCAAGAAAGACAAAAACTTTGAACAATTCCCATTACCATTCCAGATAAGGAAAAAGAACGAGGAGAAAACCAAGAGTGAGCATAGAAACGCTAGCAGAGAATTCTTCTATTCCTGCTGAATCAGGCACATCAACTCCCTACAACCCAGCAGATTTTGATACCAGCGTAATGGCGACCTACGGGCGTTTTCCGCTGGCGTTGGAAAAAGGTGAAGGTTGCCGGGTTTGGGATACCGAAGGGCGCGAATATCTGGATTTTGTGGCGGGAATTGCCACTTGTACCCTGGGACATGCCCACCCCGCCTTAGTTGAAACCGTTACCCAGCAAATCAAAAAGCTGCACCATGTCTCCAACCTCTACTACATCCCGGAACAAGGGCAGCTAGCAAAGTGGATTATCGATCATTCCTGTGCAGAGCGAGTATTTTTCTGCAACTCCGGTGCTGAGGCAAATGAAGCGGCAATCAAACTTACCCGGAAGTATGCTCACACTGTGATGGATATTGAACATCCTGTAATCTTGACAGCTAAAGCAAGTTTCCACGGGCGGACGCTGGCAACAATTACCGCCACCGGACAGCCAAAGTACCAAAAGAATTTTAATCCCCTAGTCCCAGGATTCCATTACGTACCTTATAACGACCTACGGGCAATCGAAAATGCGATCGCTGACCTAGATGAGGGCAACGAGCGAGTCGCCGCAATTATGCTAGAAGGCTTGCAAGGAGAAGGTGGCGTCCGTCCTGGAAATTTAGATTACTTCCTACGGTTGCGGAAAATCTGCGACGAAACAGGACTCCTGCTGATTATGGATGAAGTGCAGATCGGCATGGGTCGCACCGGGAAGTATTGGGGCTACGAAAATTTGGGCATCGAGCCAGATATCTTCACCAGTGCTAAAGGGTTAGCCGGGGGCATCCCCATTGGCGCGATGATGTGCAAGAAATTCTGCGATGTTTTCCAAGCTGGGGAACATGCCAGCACCTTTGGAGGGAATCCCCTGGCTTGTGCGGCTGCCCTTACGGTGGGTCAGACCTTGGAACAGGAAAACATTCTCCAAAACGTGCAGGAACGGGGCGAACAACTCCGCAAAGGCTTAAGAGCGATCGCTGCAAAATATCCTGACTTAGTTACCGATGTGCGTGGCTGGGGATTAATTAACGGCATGGAACTGAGTGCCGACGCCGAAGTCACCTCCGCCGATGTGGTTAAAGCCGCGATTCAAGACGGTTTGCTCCTTGTTCCCGCTGGCCCTAAAGTCGTCCGCTTCGTCCCGCCCTTAATTGTCACAGCCGAAGAAGTCGAGCGGGCAGTGGAAGTAGTGGAAAAGGCAATAAAAACGGTCACTGCCTAAGTTGAGAGCGCGTTGTTGGTCGTTAGGGACAAGCTAGCGACCAGTCAGCTTCTCCCGCTAAATCGAAGATTCTAACGGGAGCTTGAGGAGAAACACGCTCACTCCAAGCGTAAAGCAAGCTGAATAGCCCACTGAGTTCTTTGGCGTTACACACTTCCTTGTGCCACGCCAGCAGGGATTATCTGTTTGACCTAACCAGTTGTTAGGAATCGCGACAAAGAATGGGCGAGGGGTAGTTGGGAAACGTTTCGACTAGGCTACTTCGACAAGGCTCAGTACAAGTCAACGACCACCAACAAGTACAGTCAACAAACTGGATTATCTCCATGTTCAACAAACGTGTACCAGTCCTGAATCCCGATGGCACTCCTGCGATGCCCACCTCATCATCAAGGGCAAGGCGCTGGGTTAGAAACGGGAAAGCCAAAGTAGTACAAAACGACCTGCGAGTATTCTGCGTTCAACTCGTTGAAGAACCATCGGGTAGAGCTTACCAAGATATTAGTCTTGGCATCGACCCCGGAAGCGGCTTTACTGGCGTAGCTGTTCAGTCTAAGCAAAACACCTTGATTGGGTTGAACCTTAACCTACCCAAGAAGCAAGTTCAAAAACGACTAGCACAACGGGCTATACTTCGCCGAATGCGACGGGGACGACGAATCAAACGAAGTCTTCCCTTCAAACTTCGCAACCACAGACAGAAGAGATTTAATAATCGCCGACCATCTAAGCTACCTCCCAGCATTAGAGCCAACAAGCAACTAGAACTGAGAGTTATAGACGAACTGCGGCGATTGTATCCAATCACTCACGCTTATGTAGAGCGACTCAACAAGTCAGATAGCCCTGGCTTTACTGTTGCCGCTCAAGGTCAAACATTCTTAATCAAAGAACTAAATAATCGCTTTCCGGTGATCTTAGTTAAAGGATGGGAAACTAAGGCAACAAGGGAATGGCTCAAACTTCCCAAGTCTAAAAATAAGGCAGAGCAAGCACCTGCCGCACACGTATCGGATGCTATAGCGCAAGCCGCTCGGCACTTCATCCGGTATGCAGTCAATACGACTGGGAGACAGACAGGACATCAATGGAAAGGGTCAATTCAGGTGACACCCTTCACCTTTGGTATCGTAGAGCGCCTTCCTTCAAGACCCCGTAAGATGCACGACTTAACCGTTCAAAAAGGTGGGATTCGTGATACATACGGTGGTTTTGAGGGGACGCACTCTTTCAAAAACGGAGATTATGTTGAGTACAAAACCAAGCGCTCAACACTTCGGCCTGGCTACTTCGACAAGGCTCAGTACAAGTCAGTGACCACCCTTAAAGGATATATCAGTGCTAACGATTTGTATCAATTCTTCCCTACTAAAAAGCGACTCAAGCAGGGTGTAACTGACAAAAACACCCGATTGATTCGCTACTCAAGTCACCTAATCGTAAACCTACGTGGAGGACTGGCATTCCTCTCCTGCTAAATCAAAGATTGTAACGGCGGTCGTTGAGCGTTCGACTGAGCGGTTCAGCTGAGCGTTCGACTGTCCTTCGGCAGGCTCAGGAACCGCGCTCACGCCGAAGTCTCACCGTCGAAGCCTCACGCCGAAGTCTTGCCGAAACGGAGTCTCCTGCCAGAAGAAAAGATGACCAAAAGGATTTTGTCTGCACAATTGCGTACTAAAGCAGAGACGCGATCGCCTTTCTTTTCTACAGTAGTAAGGGCATGAACACTGCCATGCCCCTAAAAATCCCTACTTAATAATTCGGACTTGAAAGGTTATTTCCCTCTCACCGGGTATTAAGTATTAAGGACAACGAAACTGGGAGCTAAGGTTGCCCTCTGGGAACCCACTAGAAACCCAGCCAGCAACAGGCGAGGCAATCTGTATCCAGGTGCGTCCTGTCGCATCTCTTTGACTGCGTGGCGGATTTGTGAGCCTGACTGTGGTGTTAAAGTTGACGCCACCAACTTGCGAAAAGTTGGTACCTGGGCCAGAACGGACGCTCAGACCATCAGCGACTGTTACAGTGCGGCAGAGGTTTGCCTGTGGTGCTGGTGCTGGTGCTGGTGCTGGTGCTGGTGCTGGTGCTGGTGCTGGTGCTGGTGCTGGCGGCGGTGTCGGTGAGACTGCACCGCAAGCTGTAAGATATCTGGCAATCACAAAACCATTAACAGGAGCGCTAACCTGTATCCAACCTTCGCTACCGTTACCTGCAAGCGTCACCCGCTGGCTAGGTTCTAAGGTGTAAAGCACTTGACTTTCAGGGGCAACCGAACGCTGCGATAAAATATCAAGTGTCCGATTGGTGGCGCGGCATTGTCCGACCAGTCCCTGTGCCAGTTGCAACTCGCCTGGAAAGGCGTTTGATTCAGATTGTTGAACGTTATTGGTTGCCGGACTAGTGACATTGGTAGCCGTCGCTTTGATACTTCCCAATGTGCTGAGGAAGACTGCCAACAGAGCAATCGACTTGCTCCAATAATTGATCCTTTTCATGAGCTAAACTCCTCACTCCTGAAGACGCTTATACTAAAGACTTCCAAAATAAACAGCATCCTCGCGATAGAGGAAGGTTTTTCCAGATTGTCTGACGACTAGCGAGAGATATCTGTTTACCTGCCTCTACAAAGAGCGATCGCGAAGATATTAGACCTTTTGCACAAATCCTCTAGACCCCTCCCCAACCCTCCCCTTGGCAAGGAGAGAGATAGTTTCCCCCTTTACCAAAGGAGGATTAAGGGGGTAATTCCAATTCATGCAAGAAGTCTATTTAATTATTTTGAAGCCTGTTAGTCACATAGCACATAAAAAAAATCCGCGCAAATACAGGCACAAATGGAGATAGTGCCAAGTTATCTGCGCGTTAGTTAAAGTTAAGCCTTAGAAACTGACTCGAACGTCAGCCAAGCGACGATTCCGTGCCACAGTCAAAATCGCCGACGAGGGACGACGATCTAAAAATGCTTGCAAATCTCCAACTCCTCTAAGAGGACGCCCATTAATAGCGATCAACCTGTCTCCGCGTCTGAGTCCCAACCTCGCGGCTAATGAACCCGGTTGTACTCCCACAATTACAAGCGACCCTGTATCGAGGGTTACTCCTAACTGCGGCGTCCCAGGAGCAGGGCGCGTTGCCGTTGTACTAGGGCTAGGGCTGGTACGAGCGCGGTTTTGCTCGATAAAACTACTGGCAACTCGCGCACTGGTGGCAAAGCCAATTCCTGTATTGCCTGCTCTACCAGGGCTGAGTATCGCTTTATTGACACCAATTAATTCGCCTCGGCTGTTCAGTAATGGCCCTCCTGAGTTGCCAGGATTGAGAGCGGCGTCTGTTTGCAAGTCGCCATTACGACCAATGCGGCTGAGAATCCCTGTCGTGAATGTCCCCGATAATCCAAAAGGGCTACCAATCGCAAAGACTCGCTGACCAACTTGAATATCATTAGGATTTGCTAAACGCACGCTAGGAAAACGGTCAGTTGTATTGAGTCTTATCAGTGCTAGGTCATTTTGTCGATCCACGGCAATGACTTGTCCAGGGTAACGTTTCCCGGCTGTTGTGCTGACAATAACTTGACCGCCTCTGGCTCCTCGGATGACATGCTCGTTGGTTAAAACCAGCCCTTCTGGACTAACCAAACTCCCCGAACCCGAACCTCTGCCAGCATCGATATTGACTACCGCCGGACTCGCAACGCGATAGACCTCAATACTGGTCTGTTCTTCAGTCCGAGCTTGAGCCAGGATAGTAGGTACAGGGACACTGCTAACTTGAGGCACATTCAGCAAGCACAGGGAAAAAGCACACAACAACAAGCGCTCTATTTTCATGGTCTGGTAAGCCAGGTTGTCAGACTGATTAGGGAAGACTTCATGGAAGGCTTGACGCAACTTAGATAAGTTGTGTTTCTTGGTTTGTAGGCATTTTATCGAGATGTGGCTTTTGTGCTGCTGGTATAAAGACGGAGCCTGCTCTTCCCCAGTGGTTGAGCCAATGGCGGTACTCTTCGAGCAGTTCTCCAAGAAATGCGATCGCGACTATAGCAACAAAGAATAACGCTTGAATGAGTAGAATGTGAGTGTCAGATCCCCCAGGGGGGTATTTATGCCTCATTCTCATAGCCACACCCAAACCCAAGCAGTTCTCAACCGCCTAGCCAAAATTAAGGGTCATGTTGAAGCGATACAGAAAATGGTTCAGGCAGAAAGATCTTGCCCTGAGGTGATTGTACAAATCGTGGCAGTACGGTCAGCTCTCAATAAAGTTGCCAAGATTCTTTTGAAGGATCATGCTGAACATTGTTTGGTAGATGCAGCAGAGCAGGGTGACTTTGAATCTGAATTGGAGAGTTTCCGCAAAGCACTGGATTTGATAATTTAGGGCGAAAATCGCCCTAAAAGTTACCTTTTCAGTGACAAATAACGCCCGCCGCTCTGTTGCTTTGGGCTATAAGGACAAATCCTACCAACTCAGGCTGATTGCTTTAGCCCGTGTGGGTGGACTTTGAATGCCATAGCCCAAAGCATTAGACCTTTTGCACAAATCCTCTAGACCCCTCCCCAACCCTCCCCTTGGCAAGGGGAGGGAGATAGTTTCCTTACCAAGGGGGGATTAAGGGGGGTAATTCCAATTCATGCAAGAAGTCTATTATCTTTTGGGCTGAAGTTGATGCTTCTGAAAATTGCTGTATCTACCAAGCCAGCTGATCAGGTAGCAAAAGGTTGCAATTCAAACTCATAACGATTATGATTTAGAGGTAATAACAAGGATTCTAAGACGGAGGCAACAACCGACTATGGTTGAAGTCAGGGAAATTCCGCTAAATCAAATCCGCCGTCCTTTACCGCGAGCAAACGACCCAAAAAAGGTAGCCGCTCTCATGGAGTCGATTCAAGAAGAAGGTTTGCGAGAGCCTATCGATGTTCTTGAGGTAGAGGGACAGTACTACGGCTTTTCTGGTTGTCACCGCTACGAAGCGCACCAACGTCTTGGCAAAGAAACCATCAGTTGCCGAGTTCGCAAAGCCCCGCGCTCAGTTCTGCAACGCCATTTGGCGTAGAAGTTGAGGATACAGTGTTTGTGCCAACCTGTATCGTCCTGAGGGCAGATTCAAGCCGTCCTAAAATTAAGCTACAACCAGCAAAGAGCTTTAACTCGACACATATCACTGATTTTCAACTAAATTAGGAGCATTTTATGCAAACTCAAGACAGCCCCAAGAAAATGAGCGTTGACATTGGTATCGAAGAAGGCGCTCGCCAAGAAATTGCTGAAGGACTTTCTCGCGTTCTTGCCGATACCTACACGTTGTATCTGAAAACCCACTACTTCCACTGGAATGTTACGGGACCTATGTTCACCTCTCTACATCAAATGTTTGAGGAACAATACACTGAGTTAGCGATCGCTGTCGATGAAATTGCTGAACGAATCAGAGCCTTAGGCGTTTATGCTCCTGGTTCTTACAGTCAGTTCGCTAGCATCGGCTCCATTCCAGAAACCAGCGAAGTTCCTGGGGCTGAAGATATGGTGCGCTTGCTAGTTGAAGCCAACGAAGCCGTTGCTAAGACCCTACGTTCTGTATATCCTGCGGCTGAACGGGGAGAAGACGAAGCCACCGCTGACTTGCTAACGGATCGCCTGCGCGTTCATGAAAAGACGGCTTGGATGCTGCGTAGTATTGTAAATCCCCAGTAAGATCTGAGTTTCGGTGTTGCCAGAAGGATTGTTTATTTAACCAGCAACCTTCACGGCATCATTCAACAACTCCACTCGTGCAGCGTTCAGTACAATGACTGTTTCTTTCCATCCCGATTACACCCACCAGTTGCAGCACTTGATGCAGCAGGTGGGTGTTTCCAGTTTTAAAGCATTAAGTCAACGCTCAGGAGTGTCTGAGCGGCAGTTGCGGCGGCTGCGGCGAGGAGAAGTGGCGCAGCTTCGTACGGAGACGTTGCTACAGCTTTCAGAGGCGTTACAGGTGCCGCTAACCCAGTTGTTGGCAAGTTTTTCCCCGGAGGCTTCTCCCAGTATTGCGGTTGAGAAAGAAACGTCAGCATCCCTAGCCCAGTTGCGGCAAGAATATAGCCGTTTGCAAGCACAGCTAGAGGAGCAACGGGAGGCGTTACAGCAGGAGTTTCAGCGCTCTAGCCTGCAAGTGCTGGAATCGTGGCTGATGCAATGGCCGACAGTGGCGGCGGCGGTGAAAAAAAAACCTGAGTTAGAAGCGAAGATACTGTTGCCTCTAGTGGAACCTGTGGAACGACTGGTGCAAAGTTGGGGAGTAGAGGCGATCGCTTCTGTCGGCGCAGAAATTCCCTACGATCCTCAGTGGCATCAGCTTATGGAAGGTACTGCCCAACTGGGAGAACGGGTGCGAGTCCGTTATACAGGTTATAGACAAGGAGAAAAGTTGTTATTTCGTGCCAAAGTTAGCCCCGTTGACGATATCAAAAACACCTAAATTTGTCAGCTTTTTTCTTTATTCCCAAAGCTTTGTACTATCTCTCTCATTGGACTGATGGCGCTTCTGTATAGATTTGTTGCACTGAAACTATAGACTGCAAAATACTGGAGAAACGATTTATGCGTCCGTTAAATATTGGTTTATCAGAAGAGCAACGCAATGGCGTGATTGAGTTACTGAATCACGACTTGTCTGACAACTATCTGCTGCTAATCAAAACGAAAAAGTATCATTGGGATGTTGTAGGGCCTCAGTTCCGTTCGCTGCATGAACTGTGGGAGGAACACTACCAAGTATTGACAGAAAACATTGATGCGATGGCTGAAAGAATCCGCGCTTTAGGTGGCTACCCTGTTGGTACTGCCGCAGGATTCTTGAAGCATTCCTCGATCTCAGAGCATGATGGCGATTTGCCAACTGCTGAACAGATGGTAGAAAACCTGGTTACCGATCATGAGCAAGTTATCCGGAATTTGCGCGATCACGTTGACCAGTCTGGTGAGAAATATAACGACCAAGGTACAGCAGACTTCCTCACCGGGCTGATGGAGCAGCATGAGGAAATGGCTTGGATGATGCGTTCCTTCATCGAAGGTACCTCAATTGAGCCTGATGGAAAGCGTTCTGGAAGCCAGCAGGTTCCTACAGCCGTTAATAACTAATCAATTTAATTGATGGCAATAGTAGGGGCACGGTATGCGCTGTGCCCCTATTCATTATGTCCGTTTTGACACTCCCCGTGCTAAAGCAGCAGGGATTCTTGGTTCAACCAGTCGGCTTGCTCGTTGATGTCACTACCAAAGAGTAGAGGTCGGTCTGTCCCCAAGCGTTGATTCCGGCGTGCCCCGCCGTATTTAACTCAACTCCTGCTCGCCGCAAAGCTTTCGCCAATATGTTCAGTGCAGCATTGTGGTCGCGATCTAACACCGTTCCACAGGAGCAAGTATGAGTTCTCTGTGATAATGACTTCTTGACTCGTGTTCCACAGCCAGAACAATCCTGTGATGTGTACTGGGGAGCAACAGCGATAACTGTCTTCCCGTACACCCTACCCAGATATTGCAGCCAATCAGTGAACGACGACCAAGCTGCATCACTGATACTTTTGGCAAGCTTGTGGTTTTTCACCAGATTCTTCACCTGCAAGTCTTCATAGGCAATGAAATCGCTAGATTTCACGACGCACAACGCCGTCTTAATGGCGAAGTCTTTACGCTGCCTACTGACTTTGAGGTGTTTTCTTCCTAACTTATTCATCGCCTTTTTGCGATTAGCCGAACCCAACTTCATTTTGGAGACTCGGCGCTGCGCCCTCTTAAGCGCTTTCTCGCTTTTACGCAGATAGCGAGGGTTAGCGATAGTTGCTCCAGTGCTGTCGGTGTAGAAATAGTTCAAGCCGACATCAAGACCAATAGCCTTGCCTGTTGGGGCGACCTCTTCTGTTCGCTCTACATTAATACAGAACTGGGTATAGTAGCCGTCAGCTCTACGAATCACCCGTACTCGCTTAATCTCGGTTTGAGCATAGAAGTGCAAGTCTCGGCTACCAATCAACTTAAACGTTCCAGCGGCAAAACCATCGGTGAAAGTCAGGCTTCTTTTGTCAGAAGAGAGCCGCCAACCTGATGTTTTGTATTCTACGGAACGAGCGGATTTCTTAAATTGCGGATAGCCTTTCTTTCCCGGTTTGTTAGCTTTGCAATTAGCGAAGAAACGTTGGATAGCAAAAATAGTACGTTCAGCCGAAGCCTGACGTGCCATTGAGTTAAGTTTTCCTGCCCATTCAAACTCTTTAGCCAATACGGCACATTGCTTGTAGAGGTCGGACAACTTAACGTTTTGATTATCCATCCAGTACCGTAGAGCTTTGTTTCTGATAAACTGAGCTGTTCGGATCATGTCGTCGATGACCCGATACTGATGCGGCTTACCTTTTAACTTGAACTCTAGGACTATCATGAGAAAATTATATGACGTTTATAGCTAAGAGTGGCTATAAATAAACAAAGCCGTCCGAGAAGGACGGGGCTTTAAACCCATGTTTTCGGTAAGCCTTCACAGAGAGGTAGGTTTTCCTCAAGCTGCAAGCTGCTCAAAAGGGTTGTAGCCAGCGGATAATTTCTCGCTTGAGCTGGTTTAAATCACGATATACTTCTTGCTTCATCCACTGTCCGATCGCATCCCAGGGGGTAAACTCATTTCCTGCTTGCCAGCTCACATCCTGTCCCAGGGGGGTGAGGTGGTTGCCGTTGAGGATTTGCAACGTCACCATATCGGGAAAGCGTGTTTGCAAGACATCGCTGAGGCTTAGGGTTTGGTCGATGTCGTCCTTGATAAACTTCACTAAGAGATTGCGTCGGATCAGGTAACGTTTGGCAGCTAGCTCTTCTGTCTGCGCGGGCGACGGCGTGAACTCGATATTAGTTAGGTTGAGCTGCTCGACAAAGGGAATGGCGCGGCGAGCTGGGTAGTTGTTGTAGGAAATGAGGATATTTCCGGCACGTTCAACGGAAAATAAGCTGCCGATCAGGAGATGGATTTTGCAACCTAGGCTGTGTCCGATGCCGTAGATGGGAAGGTATTGCTTACCTAAGGTTCCTCTGGCTTGTAAACGCTCTAGGGTTGTCTCGAAGCGGTTTAGTACGTCGCGCGCGATCGCTGCATGATCGAAGGTATTTACAAACGGCGTTGCGATCGTTGCATAGCCTTGACTCGCTAGCTGTTCTAGCAACCAACGGTAAGTTACATGAGGGGCTGTAGCAACGAAAGCCCCGCCCAGGAAATGTACAATCCCTGTGGGACGTTGGGGTATCAAAACCCAGTTACCAGAAATCTCTTGCCAGTCCATGCCTTCCCTGTGTCTTTACACTCCTTCATTTTAGGCGGGAGTTCTAAGATCTGAGTCCTGAGTCGGTGAGTCCTGAGTCGGGAATAAAGTATGAAGTATGAAGGGTGAAGTATGAAGGGTGAAGTATGAAGGGTGAAGTATGAAGGGTGAAGTATGAAGGGTGAAGTATGAAGGGTGAAGTATGAAGGGTGAAGTATGAAGGGTGAAGTATGAAGGGTGAAGTATGAAGTATGAAAGAGGTTTCTGGTTCTCCTTATCACCCCATCCCATCATCATCCCCTACTCCCCCACTCCCCTGCTCCCCTGCTCCCCTGCTCCCCTGCTCCCCTGCTCCCCCGCTCCCCTGCACCCCATCTCCCTCGCTAAGTGCGATCGCGTAAGTGAGTAAAACTGCTAAAACAAGCACTGATTAACTCCCAGTTCAGGGAATTGTACTTAGTTTGCCCTTCTTTGCGAGTTTGGATCAGTCCGGCTTCGGCTAGGGTTTTTGAGTGGTGACAAAATAGCGCCAGACTAATGTCGATTTGATGAGCAATCTCAGAACCGCTCAGTTCGTCTGTTGCTGCCAACAACTCTACAATCCGCAGGCGTGTCGGATCGGAAAGTGCTGCAAAGATTTTTGCCCGTCGTTCGCTGTCATTTTGTTCGATGGCAGGCAGGGCAAGGGGTTGAGTGTGAGTGTTTTTCTCAATCATGGTCAGATATAGAGCCGATTTTTGAGTCGTCAGTCGGGCGAGAGGGAGGCGCGATCGCCTCTGTGCTTAGTGCCTGCGCCCAAGGGTTTTTACTAAAGTAGTTAAATAATTACTTGACTTTTCTAGAGTCCCTAATTTATATTATTACTTAAGTGGTTGTTTAACTACTTTATAGCAACAAGAAACGGTAACAGGACGCAACAGACAAGTACTTGACTTAGCTTAGTCCACCCTTTGACTCAAGGAAAAAGGAGAATGGCAATGACAGGATCAGAGTATACAAAATCAATTGTGCTGAATGAGGAAAACTTTACGCGCGAAGTCCTCGAAACGACAACGCCAGTAATGGTGGATTTCTGGGCAGCTTGGTGTGGCCCCTGTCGGATGCTTGCGCCTATTGTAGAGGCGATCGCGGCGGATTTTGCCGAACGTGCCAAAGTCGGCAAGGTGAACATTGATGATGCCCCTAGTCTTGCCAGCAAGTATGGCATTCACGCTGTACCGACGCTGTTGTTTTTTCAAAATGGTGTTGTCGTCGATCAAATTGTTGGAGTACTTCCCCAGGAAGAAATCGCTGACAAGTTGAATGTCCTGCTTGAGCCTTCCGCCTCACAAACAGCAGCTTAAGCCTTCAGATTGAGCGATCGCGTTCTTCTCGTTTGACTGAAACAGAGACTCTTTTTGTGGGAGTCTGTCTTCGCCCCCAAGAAATTGGGGGCTTCCTAAAAAGCCCAATTAATAATTAATCAGGAGGTTTAACCTCAATGAGTAACAGTACTGTAAATCTACTCTCACCCTACAAGCTTGGCCCCTATGAACTCCCCAATCGGGTCGTAATGGCTCCTTTAACTCGTAACCGGGCGGGCGAGGGTAATGTCCCCCATCAACTAAATGTTACCTATTACGTCCAGCGAGCCTCTGCCGGACTGATTATCTCCGAAGCCACCCAAGTCTCGCCGCAAGGAATGGGCTATCCCTCAACACCAGGGATTCACTCGCCGGAACAAGTGGAAGGCTGGAAGCTAATCACTAAAGCCGTGCATGAGAAGGGCGGGCGGATTTTTCTGCAACTCTGGCATGTGGGGCGGATTTCCCATCCTTCCCTGCAACCCGATGGAGCGCTTCCTGTTGCTCCTAGCGCGATCGCTCCTGAGGGAGAAGCCGATACTTACGAAGGCTCGAAGCCCTTTGTCACGCCTCGGGCTTTGGAAACAGAAGAGATTCCTGGCATTGTCGAACAGTACCGCCAAGGAGCAGAAAATGCCCTAGCAGCCGGATTTGATGGTGTAGAGATTCATGCGGCTAACGGATACCTCCTCGATCAGTTTCTGCAAGATGGCACGAATAAGCGCACCGATGAGTATGGCGGCTCGATTGAAAACCGCGCTCGGCTAATTTTAGAAGTCACAGAAGCAGTAACCAGCATCTGGGGAAGCGATCGCGTCGGGATACGCCTGTCTCCTAGCGGTACGTTCAACGACATGCACGACTCCGACCGTGGTGCCACCTTTAGCTACGTTGTCAAAGCCCTCAATCCCTTTGATTTAGCCTATCTCCACCTGGTTGAACCAAGAGCGGATGACAACTTTACCCCCGGCGAATCCTCTAACGGTTTCCCCTCCAGCTTCTTCCGCCCCATCTATAACGGCACCATCATCTCCGCCGGGGGTTATGACCGAGAGCAGGGGAATCAGGTATTAGCAGCGGGAGAAGCTGATTTAGTTGCCTACGGTCGCCTCTTTATTGCCAACCCTGACCTCCCCCAACGCTTTGCGCTCAATGCTGAGTTAAATAAACCCGACCGCTCAACCTTCTATGGTGGCGATGAGAAGGGCTATACAGACTATCCTTTTCTGGATCAGCAAGCAAGTTGAAGAGGTGAGGGCGATCGCGTTTAGAGAGTCGAGGCTAATTGCTAATTTATCGCTAATTATTTTTAGCAATTAGCCAAAAAAGCTGGAATTCTGTTTCAACTCGATCGACACATTTAAAAACTGACAATATGCTGCCAACCTATATCGTTTTATTAGCTATTGGTCTAGGAATAATCTGGACAGGAATCAAAGTTTGCGATCAAGTTTATGCGATCGCGGTCGTCGTTAGTGGGGTAATCCTACTAATTTGGGGCTTGGCGATCGCTCCTTTGCCCATGCAACTGCTCATTGAGCTGTTGGCGATCGTCCTCTTGCGGTTCTTGCCGAAATTCCCTCTTAAATCCAGATTAATTGGCAATGAAGCCCGTACTCAATGTCTGAATGATTTGTAAGATGCCAGTGCCTCAGATCCCCGACTTCTTAGAGAAATTGGGGATCTCGCCTTCTTTTTTATCTTGAACTGAAAAAATGAAACTCCCAGAAGAATGCGCCAATATGCAAGACATTCGCGCAGAAATAGATCAACTCGATCGCCAAATTATTGCGGCACTTGGCAAACGATTTGCTTACGTCAAAGCGGCAGCAAAATTTAAGATCAGTCAAACAAGCGTCAAAGCTCCCGAACGAGTGAAAGCTATGTTGCAGCAGCGACGGCTCTGGGCAGAAGCTGAAGGATTAAATCCCGATGTGATTGAGCAAATGTATCAAAATTTAGTCAATTACTTCCTAGAAGAAGAATTGCAGCGTTGGCGATCGCCAAGTAATTCTGATTAAGCAAAGATGGCTCGAAAGTTTTTAAAATCTATACATAAAGGCAGTTTTTACCTGAAAAGTAAAACGGTTACCTCCCTCGACAGAAGGCGGGAATCAACAGGAATGCTGAATCTGGGAGTAGAGGGAATTAGTACGGATCAAGAAGTCAAACATGAAAGCGATCGCAATCAATAAATACGGTGGCACCGAAGTTCTACAATACACAGACATTCCTGAGCCTCAAATCAAACCTGACCAGCTACTTGTCAAAATTCACGCCAGCAGCGTTAACCCCGTAGACTGGAAAATCCGTTACGGACACCTGCAACTGCTCACTGGCTACAACTTCCCCTTAGTATTAGGCTTCGACGCGGCGGGAATCGTCACAGCCGTGGGAGACGCCGTCACCCGATTTCAAGTAGGAGATAGTGTCTACGCTTATCTCAAGTCCTTACCCGGAGGCGCTGACGCTGAGTATGCAGCCGTGTCAGAGAGCGCCGCTTGCGTCAAACCCGACAACATGAGCTACGAAGAAGCAGCTGGGGTACCGCTAGCTGCTATAACAGCCTTGCAAGGTTTGCGGGATCAGGGGCAGATTCTACCGGGACACAAAGTACTCGTTAATGGTGCTTCTGGGGGAGTCGGAACCTTCGCGGTACAAATTGCCAAAGCGATTGGTGCAGAGGTAACGGGGGTTTGCAGTCGCAAAAATACTGAATTAGTAGAGTCTTTGGGGACTGATCGTGTAATTGATTACACTACCCAAGACTTTACTAAAAATGCGGTGCAGTACGACATCATTTTTGATGCTGTGGGTAAGCAATCCTTCTCTCAGTGCAAAAAGGTTTTGCAACCGAATGGAGTGTACGTAACGACATTACCGTCTACCGAAAGCTTAGTGCAAAGTGCGATTACATTTGTTCTACCCGGTCAAAAGGCAAAGTTGATCGTTGCTCAATCTAATAGTCAGGATTTGGCTTATCTCAAGGATTTAATCACCGCCGACAAGGTTCGTACAGTCATAGACAGAACGTTTCCCCTATCAGAACTAGCCGAGGCTCACGCCTACAGTGAAGCCGGACACGCCGTTGGCAAAATTATCATCACCATGACTTAAGCTACCGAACGCGGCTACACACTACTCAGATTTAGGATTGCGCCCTTTCACCTCTGGAGTTCAGCACTTCCTGAACGAAATGCTGCATACCTGCGTAGTGAGAGCCTTTCCAGTAAATCTGTCTACATTCACAGCAGCGATGAAATTCATTAATCGCTTGCCGAGTTTTGGGAAGCAATTGGTCAGCGATCGCTTCTTTGGATACGGGTTCTAACAAGCCATTGCAACGGATGCAGCGATGAAAGGGCGAAACTTGATCGAATAAGTTGAAGCGTTGCAACACCTCTTTAACTTGCCCTTCCGGATTAGTTTCTCTGACGTAGTAGCCACGAGTTACGATGCTTCGCATCAAAAGACCTTTATCGCGAGTCAGGAGAATTCGGTTTTGAGCGGCGGAAATTTTGGCTAACTCTTCATCGTCGTAGTCGTTGCGGTACAGGGTATCAAAGCCCAACATTCTCAAGGCATTGGCAAGTTTGCCTAAGTGGACATCTAAAATAAAGCGATCGCCTAATTCTTTATTACTTGACTGACCCTGAATAGCCGCAGAAACGGGATAAACCTCAATTTCATCGCCATCGGTCACGATATAAGAAAAATCCACAGGTTCAGAATTGACCAAAATTAAGTCAACTTCTGGATGAGGAATCCCTAAGGCTTCAATCGTGTCCTTAATCGCAGCTCGTTCTTCAAAATAATGGGAAAACCGTTTGTTTTTTCTCTGGAGAGGCAAAAAGAAGTTGAGTTCTCCAGCGAAGTAAAAATCCGCTTTAGCCATAGCGAAAAACTAATGTAATTACTCAAACCACTGTATTCTGCATCTGCTGACCTATTCGCCGCGCATGTACAATGCTCAGTACATCGTGAGTCCATTGGGGCAGCAGCAGCGTCATCCCAATCTCTTCAATGGTGTGAACGCCGCCGACAATAATCGCACTCCACAGAGCAATTCCGGCGCGATCGCTACCAAACAGAGCAACTGTAGCGATAAATAATGTAATTCCCCAAAGTTTTGCCGTATAGGTGTGATAACTGGCAGGTTGTCCGTACTTCAGCAGATTAACTACCCACCAAATGAGTTGCAGAAACACGACCGTCAACAACGGCATCTTAAACGCCATTAAAACCTCAGGATGTACTAACCAGGTACTCACGGCAATGCAGAGATAAAGGCAACGATCCGCCCAACTGTCTGCTTGACGCAATCCTGCTGTACTCACTCCCAGGCGACGAGCAATGACTCCATCGAAAATATCACAGAGAAAGGCAGCCACAAAACCCAAAATAAACCAGGCGTCTGTTTTGCCATCAAGAGCATTCAACAGAAGCAAAAGACCCAGGAGAAAACGCAAGACAATTAAGGCAGAAGGAATAAATTGCAACATCTTTAGAAGATTGGCAGTTGATGTCCTTAATTTGCGTCCAACTTTTATGAATAGGGAAGAGTCGCCAACCACTTCTATAAAGTGTCTAATGTAGTAGAGCGATCGCTCTGGTCATTTTCTGGCTATAACTCCCCAAAAATTTGCTTTTTTCCTCAGTTTCTCTACACCTGTTGTGATTTTTTTCCAACACCAGACAAACCGTTACGGCTCCTCTTTTCAGGATTGGGACAGTTAAAAAACTGGCTATCTTTCATACATAGAGGAACGTCAGCAACAGAGATTGTATCTAATTAACCAGGGCGTAATTCTTCCTTCACCCACGCCCAAGTCTTCTATGCTTCCCCAACATAAAACGCCTATCGTTGTGCTGTCACTCCTGACAATTGGGTTAATCAGTAGCGGTTGCTGGGGGTTCAGCAAGCAGGCTAAAACACGTCTCCAGTCATCACAATCAACCTCCCTTGCACAAGCTTCTCCCGCACCAACGCCAATCCAAGAAGTAGTGCAACCCCAGGAAGTGCGGGCATTACCAGGACAGCTAGACAAGGTGCCGATGTTCAACAGCAATAGTCCGGAGTGGGTGAAGACAGAAGGAATTTTGCTGTCTACATTTTCTCCCACAGGGAAAGCGGTGGCAGAGGCTCATCTCAACTTCCCCTTCACCGGACGATTTGACTTATTTGTTCACCACCAAACTCACACACCTAAGGATTTGCAGACGTTTTATTTAGGGGTGATGCTGCACAATCCTGGAAGCAAACCTGTCACGGTAGAGGTGTTGCAAGCAGCAACGTATCTAGTAACAGAGTCTCCCTACATCACTTTGCCTAATTATTTAGAGAATCCTGATAATACCGTCTATGCAGGGCCAGGCGATCGCGTTGTTACTGATGTTCTCCAAGGTAAAGTCCAAGCAAACTTTCCCCAAAAGCTAGTTATTCCACCGGGACAGAGTCGGATGTTACTCAATCATCCGATGCCAGTACGGAATCTTCAAAAGCCAATTAACGGACGTTCTGGCTTGATGCACTTAAACAGTAATGGTGCGGTTCATGCAGCGAGTTTAATGATGTTTGCCAAGAAAAATGCTGATGGAAGCGATAAAGCTCCAACCCTTGCAGAATGGCAAGCTTTACTCAATACAGGAAATTTAGCCGGGCCGCGAGATAAAGCCCCTACGCCGCCGGAACAAGCCACAGGTCAACTTATATATGGTCGCGTGGCGGGTGTGGCAGAAGGTTCGCGCTGGCAAGCACGGCTAGTAGATCCGGCTGGGGGTAAAGACTTGACGATTCCTCAATCTGGAAGTGCGTTTTCCTATGGAATTAATACCCTCCGGGGTGGAACGTTGGGCACATCTCAGATTCAAACCGCACCGATGCTGGCGCGTTATCCCGATACCGCTTACGCTGCCCATGGGAACTACGCGGTGGAATATAATCTCAAGTTGCCGTTGTACAATCCCACATCAGAAACCCAGGCGGTGACATTCACCCTCGAAACGCCACTGAAAGAAGACAAGCTGAGTCAAGGCGGTTTGCGTTTTCGGATTCCTTCCTTGGATTACCGCTTCTTCCGAGGGACAGTGCGCTTACGCTACAGCAATGAGCAAGGACAACCCCTGACGCGCTACGTGCATGTGTGGCAACGCACCGGGCAAGTATTAGAGCCACTAGAGACATTGATAATGCCGCCAGGAAGTCGAAAAATGGTTGACGTTGATTTGATTTATCCACCAGATTCAACGCCGCCGCAGGTGTTGACAATACGGACAAAAAAGTAGTTCATACGTGAATGGCACTGAATGTAAGAAAATTCATCACAACCGCTCAATCCTTGTGGGGTTTGGGGGAAAGCCCCCAAGCGGTGTTTTTCTCAAGAACAACTCTTTTCTCTCAAGTCAGTGATATTCGTTCATACATTAGACCTCTTGCAAAAATGTACCAGACCCCTCCCCAACCCTCCCCTTACTAAGGGGAGGGGGCAAGATTTCAAGTCTCCCCCCTTAGTAAGCTATGCATTACTCACATCTTTCTTAACAATCCACAACGCTTATAGGCGCAAAGTTTCAGGGAATCAGTTAATGTTTTGTAACAGGTTGCTGGACAGTGACACACAGGTGTCTCAAGCAAGGGACACTTAAGCGGATGCCTGTGCAATTAACTGGCTGTAGAGGTAAAGTCTTTTGTAAACTCCGGTGGCAAGAGCGATCATTGGTGACAAAGGAGACACACAGGATGAACAATTGGGCAGTACAAGAACTGCAATATGCTGATTTGGGGGACGTGCGCCGCAACAAACGGCTGATACGTCTTGTCAGTGACTTAGCTGCCCAACCGAATGCCAGTGTGACGCAAGCGTCAGGGGACTGGGCGGCGACTCAAGCGGCTTATGACTTTTGGAGTTCTCCTCACGTCAAACCCGAAGCTATCCGCCTCGCCCACCAAAAAAGTACGATAGAACGAATCAAGCAACACAGCGTAGTTATTGCCATTCAAGACACTACAGAAGCGAACTTCACCCACCATGCCAGTAAGAAGGGTATGGGGTATCTGGACAATGCCAGTTCACGGGGTTTAAAAATCCACTCAGTATTGTGTAGCAGTACCAATGGTATACCCTTGGGGATATTGCATCAGCAGCTTTGGGCTAGAGACCCTGCCGAACTCGGCAAGAAACATCAACGACACAAAAAACCCATCCAAGATAAAGAGAGCCAGCGTTGGTTAACTGCCTTGGATGCCACCCAGAGTCTAATCCCAGAGGAAATTATGGTGGTCACAGTGGCTGACCGGGAAGCAGACATCTATGAGTTGTTTGTCCTGCCACGTCGCCCGAACTGTGAGTTTCTGATTCGCGCCAACCACAACCGATGTAGTCAAATCCACGACTCAAGACCAACAACGGCAACGCCTACAGCAAGCTATTGGGCAAATTCCTGCTTGGGGTCAACTCACTTTAGAACTTAGACGGCATCCAGAACGTGAGCCACGAGTCGCTACCCTGACGCTACGTGCTACTACCCTTGAGTTGCAACCACCAGCCACTCATCCACAGCGTCAACAGCTCCAACCTGTTACTGTACAGGTGATTTTGGCACAAGAAGAAAATCCCCCGCCCGGTATGGAGGCAGTCAGTTGGTTACTCCTGACTACCCTAGCTATTACTTGCTTTGAGGATGTCGTGCAATGTTTGCGCTGGTACTCTTATCGTTGGCTGATTGAGCGCTATCATTACGTCCTTAAGAGCGGTTGTCGCCTCGAACAACTGCAATTAGAAGCGGCTGACCGCATCCACCGTGCTTTAGCCACCTATACGATTGTGGCTTGGCGTTTGTTGTGGATTACTTATCTGGCGCGTTACCACCCGGATACTCCGGCTGATACGGTTCTGCAAACCCATGAATGGCAAGCACTTTACTGCACTATTCATCAAACTCCTTTGCCACCTGATGTGCCCCCCAATTTAAGGGCTTGTGTCCGGTGGATTGCCCAATTGGGCGGGTTTTTGGCACGTAAGCAGGATGGAGAACCAGGTGTGAAAACAATTTGGCAAGGTCTGCGACGACTACATGACATTACACAAACTTGGTTGCTACTTTCCCGCCTTACCACTACTTCTGTCAAGCCAGATTTTATTAAGAAAGATGTGAGTAATGCATAGCTTAGTAAGGGGGGATTAAGGGGGGTCTATTCGACTTATGCAAGAGGTCTATTACTCTTTAACCGCGCTTCAATGCTGAAGTTATAAAGAGAGTTGTAATCATCTTCAATATATCCGCCATTAAAAGGACGAGTTGCAATTAACGAAATGTTGTAACAGGCAGTCGCTTCCAACATATGGTCTGATAACGGCAGTGTTTCAGGAAAACTGTAATCTATATTAAGAAATTCAAAATCATACTTATGATGTTCAACTACTTGAGAAACATCCTGCCAAGACTGAACATCTAACTTGTTATCAAAGATCTCTGAACTTAAATAACACTCGCAACACTGCATAAGTTGAGCTGTAATGGCTTCAACTCGCTCTTTATCTTGCTCTAAAAGCTGCAAGTCTTCTTTTAATAGCACCCGATTGGGTATAAGTTGCCAAACTTCAAGAAAATTATCTAAGCCAATGGAAATTTTCGTCTTTTTGATGCCAGGTATATCTTTAAAGATTTGAATCGCACTGATTTCTGCTAAAGCATCTAAATACTCTGATTTGGTAACATTCTCCTCAATTATTGGTAACTCCTTATCAAGATTCTCAGCTAAATGATAATTAGGAGCCTGACGAATTTTCTCACTGATCAATAACTGGTTTGAAGTAGGCATCGGTTTTCTCTCACTGAACAAGGGTTAACTGCGCGGTGGGGGTTACTGAAGCCGGAAGACATCGGCGTAAATCGCATTCGACTCCACTTTTCTGCTCTCATCAGGGGAATCATAAACAACTAATAGAGAATCTGACTGTCCTAAACAGGCAAACAGTGCTAATCCTTCAGCGTGGTCTGTTCCTGGTATGAAAGGCAGATCAAACATCACTTCTAGCTCTCCCGATTCCTGACTAGATATAGTATCTTCAGAGCGATCTAAGGCATTTTTGAGACGGAAGACTTGCATTGAACCTTCCACATCCATTGTGGGGCCTGCCAGAATAATCAAATCGTCTTCCTTTAGGCATAGTTCCCGCACGCCTAAGCCATTTAGTTGAACAAAATGCTTTTTATAACACCTTCCTTCTTTACCAATTTCTTTGAGCGTTAGGATTCCTGGCTCTTTTTCTTCTACTTCTATTTCTAAAATAATTGCCCAGCCGCGAAAAACTGGGCCTCGGAATCCCAAAAATACTCTATCTCCTCGAACGGCTAATCCTTCAATGTCAAAGCCGTTTTCTTTACTCGGTAGGGGGAAGGTTAAAAATGGGCCTAAATGCTCGTCTTCTGCTAACGCATCGATGAGGATGTTACCTTGATCCGTTTTTTGTAAGCAGGCTGCTGTCAGTTGCTCATCTGGATTATCGGGATGAGAGCAGGTTTTAAATAATTCTTTTCCAAAAACAGGAATACGGGTTAGTAAATAACGATTAGGTTCAGTTTTAATTGTTGATAATCTGGCAATATCCTTTGCTGCTGTTTTGCCTTTTGCCTTTTTGCGCTTTGTACTATGGGAGCCTGTTAGCCAGAGATAATGATCGGCATAATCCATGCCCTCAATATCAATTTCATCATCTTGATTGAAGAGTTCGACAAAATCGCCAATTGCAAAGGGTTCGTGTTCTCCGTAAATGCATGGCTCAATCAGGGATAATCGCTCAACAGAGAGAAATTCATCAGAACCTAACCACAAACTCCCATCTGGTGTTAAAGCCACTGCCGAGAGTTCTCCTAGTAAGTCCTCTGCTTCACTGTTAAAGCGAAGAAGCACACGCGACAGCAAAAAAGGCTTAGACATAATTTTTATATTCCTAAAATATATTTAGCAGCATTATTTAAGCTACTGCCAGCTTATCTCACAGCCGTATTTTGCCCTCTATCGAAAAGAATAAATCTCAAAAACTATCTGAATTGAACGCTTATCGATGAGATTTTGGAGAGAAATAACGGGATGAATACAAATTTAGAACGCCGCCTTTGATTGTTGCAATGCTACATTTGAGGCGCAATTTTTCTGATTTGAGGTAAATTGTATGGCTGAGTTTGAAGTGGCTGACGAAAATAATCCGTTAAAAGATTTTTAACGGATAGAGCTAGATTAGTGGCGGATGTGGTGGGTAGCCATCCAACAACTCGATCGCCATGGATAGACGAAAGCCCAAGAGTGCGAATACTGTGCCGCACCAGACAGCAGGGCGATCGCCCTTCACCAATTCTGAGTTGGGAGAGATCGCAAACATTTAATTTAGAAGGAAGTCTTTAGCCAGTTATCTACGCGGTTAAAAAGTGAGCGAGCAACCTGGGAGAGCTGGTGCTGGCGATACCAGCGTTGGAAGTCCCGTTCGTAGGCTTCACTGTCTGGCTGATAGGTGTTCCAAGCATTAAGCCCCAGTCCTGTTCCCCAGAACAATAGGATATATAAAGACCAAGAAAGCTGACCCCCGGTGAGTAGATCCACACCGACTAAACAGCCATTGATGATTAAAAACTTACCCGCACGTTTCTTGAAGCGGCTACGTCGGTAGAGATTGAAATCGCCGCGCTTTTGATGCTCTGTTTGCTGTAGCAGCCAATCGCGCTCTGCCTCTAGGAGAGTTTGGTGGGAAATGCCGAGTTCATCAGCAATCTCCACTAGTTGAGTGCGGGAAAATTCACCACTGTTTGCCTGACGAGCGATCGCCAAGTTGAGAATTTGCTGAATATCTTCTTGGTGATAAGAGCGAGTTACTTTGCTTTCTGGAACTGACATGAGCGCTAGGGGGTATCAATAGGCAATCTGAGGCGCACCCACCATGCCTAAGCGCAAGCTTGCAAACGCAAACTGGGTGCTGATTCTATTATGCCGAAGGCTGAGGGAGATCAGATTAACGCCTTATTCCCATAACCGAACTACAACAGACGGATCTTACGACAGCCGATAGATGAGAAACTTATTTACATTTCGTTACGATAAAAGCATTGATACAGACGTAGTCGATAAAACGTCTTCATAATAAAGGTTTGAGGTCATCCCCATGGGCGGCAATATACGTGTCGGTAATTTATTCGGAATTCCCTTTTATATAAATCCCTCTTGGTTTTTTGTCTTAGGTTTAGTGACATTGAGCTACGGCGGTGCGCTAGGCGCTCAATTTCCCTCCCTGGGTGCAATTACTCCCTGGCTTTTGGGCTTAGTCGCTGCGTTGCTGTTGTTTGCTTCAGTATTAGCTCACGAACTAGGACATAGCTTCGTCGCTATCAAGCAAGGCATTGGAGTAAAATCTATTACTCTGTTTCTGTTTGGGGGTTTAGCGGCTTTAGAGAAAGAATCTGAAAGCCCTGGTGAAGCCTTTTGGGTAGCGATCGCCGGCCCCGCCGTCAGCGTCCTCCTATTTGGTCTATTCACCGCCGTTAACTTCGCCTTGCCGCTCTCAGGCCCTTTAGGGGCAGTACTAGGGCTGCTTGCCTCGGTTAACTTAATCCTGGCACTGTTTAACCTGATTCCTGGCTTACCCTTAGACGGTGGCAACATCCTCAAGGCGGCGGTTTGGAAAATCACTGGTAACCCCTACAAAGGTGTTGTTTTTGCCAGCCGAGCTGGTCAGTTCCTAGGCTGGTTAGCGATTATCTCTGGGCTGATTCCGCTATTCCTGTATGGCAGCTTCGGTAATTTCTGGAATATCCTGATTGGTTGGTTCTTGCTACAAAATGCTGGTCGTTCTGCCCAATCTGCAAACATTCAACAACTCCTGTCTGGTCTAAAAGCTGAAGATGCCGTCCTACCAGATAGCCCGGTTGTCTCTGCTGACATCTCCCTGAGAGAATTTGCCAACAACTACATCATCGGCAAAACCAAATGGGCAAGATTCTTGGTGACTGATGAAGAAGGGCAACTGATTGGTGCAATTCCCGTAGATGAATTGCGGAATATTCCCACCTCTCACTGGACAGAAGTTTCTGTAAAGGAACTCATGCAGCCAACGGAATTATCCACCACCGTTAAGTCTGATCAGTCACTGCTGGAAGTTGTGACACTCCTAGAACAGAAAAAACTCAACCAACTGCCTGTCATCCGTGACAATGGTGTCTTGGTTGGGTTGTTAGAAAAAACATCTGTGATGCAGCTTCTCCAAAAAAGAGCGCAAGCTAACCCTGCTTAATTAGTAATATTGCGGTTAGTACCTAACAAGAACTCCCTCAGACATTTAATTTATCTGTCTGAGGGAGTTTTTTATCAGGGTTTTTACTTAAGTAGAACGTAGTAAATAATTACAATTCCAAGTGTTAGGTATTGAAAGGGGTATTTTCTGGAACTGGCTTCAAACTCAGTGGAGTATAACTGAGCAGGAGACGCTTTTGTCTCTTCACCAGTTCAAAGAACATCTTGGTCGTTTTTAGAAAGCTCTGGAATTATGAATATTTTACCGATTGGTCTTCGTAGAGTTGCACTTTTAGGAACTTCTTTGTTGTTAACGGCGGCGGTTGGGGTAGAAGCGGCAACAAAGAGTCCTGCTGCGGTAGAGACAGGTAAGCGCGATACAGGAGAAGTTATCAGTCAGTCGTCACAACCGTTACTTGTTGCTCAGACTCGGAACTATTGCAGAAAAGGTGAGAGTTTATTTGTTTCTGCCGAAACGAGAGGCTTTTGGGTAAATATTTGTGGCGGGGATTATCCTGGTACCTATGTAGGCGTTAACAAGCGCAATGGTAATTCTATCCGCCTTCCTCTGGTTGACTACGATCAACAGGGTAACTACTTTGCGGCAGTCAACGGTAATGTCAACTACCTGCTGATTCGGGGAACGGCTAAAGGAGATTTCTTAACGGTGACTCAGGGGAGGCGAGAACTCTTCCGGCAACCGATCCTGAAGTGGGAGTAGTCAGGGTGAATCGATAGCGATCGCCTTTTAGAAATAAACACGAAAAAGCCCTGCTTAGGCAATACTTAGGCAGGGCTTGTTATTAACAATTTTTAGTCAAGAAAATTATAGCAACCAAGTATTTTTGGCAAAATCGTCCGGCTTCTCTCCCTCTTTTTCAATCGGTCGGAGGTGTCCTTGATACTTCGGCATGGTTGACTGCGGTACGAGAGCGCTATTGACCTGATTTTTGAATATATTTGTGCCTTTTCTCAAGCTATTAACTTCCTGAGGTGGACTTTCAGAAGCGCTATTCACCCGCGGTGCGAGGGCAGTTGTCTCTTTTCTGACGCTATTAACTTGCGGTGCGAGGGCAGTTGTCTCTTTTTTGACGCTATTAACTTGCTGAATCAGCTTTTCATTCACGTCTGCCAAGTTAACAGCCGCATTTTTCGCTTCCTTCAGTTCGGACTGGAGCGCGTTTAATTTTTGTAGGTCTTTTTTGAGATCCTGCACTAACTTTTGCTGTTGTTCTAATTCGGATTGCAATTGAGCAACTTGCTTTTGTAAAGTGGTTTCTCTTTCTTTAGCTGCTTGCAAAGCATCTTTTAATTCAGTGGAAGAGTCTTCTGGGTTTGGTGCTTCTCTAAGGGCGGCTCTTAGCTCCTTGATGGTTGCTTCTAAATCGGCTTTGGTGGGATTAGAGCGTTGAGAACGATTTGCTGGTGTATTCATTTGCGACTTATTTACGGCGTTAATTTCTCGAACTTTTTCACCTGTTTGCTCGGTAGGCTTTTCTACCTCTTCGCGCAGTAGGTCTGTGAGTTTTTTTCTTGCCATTAGCTTCCCCATTCGTGCTGTAATTCTTCTGCGACGCGGCGATAATCTGCCTGAGCTTCATGGGCGTTAGCGCCTCGCCATTGGTTGATCGGTATACCCTCAAGGGCGGCTCGTTCATGCGCTTTGTACGCGCGAACAAAGGCATCAAAGGCGGGCACTCCTAGTTCTTTGAGGGTGTTTTTTGCCTCTAAGGCTTCTCGGAGACTGCGAGAGTCTACCCGTGTTAGCAGGACGCGATGCGCTGTTCCGACGGGGATGATCGCGTCTCGCACGGTTTCAATGAGAACAGTCAAGTCCATTGGGGCCGGGGGTGTGGGCAAGACGAGATAGTCGGCGATCGCAATCACGGCTGCCAAGGCTTCAGAGCGCAGCGCTGGCGGCGTATCCACTACGGCGATATCGTAGCCTTCAACTTTCCGCAGATTGCTCAATAGGGTAGGGTCTGTCTCTTGAGATAGATCGAATCCCATGTCGCGATCGCCACGCTCAAACCACCACGTTGCAGAGCCTTGCGGATCGCTATCAACTAGGAGGACGCGCTTTTTTACCGCTAAGGCGGCGGCTAAATTGACTGATGTCGTTGTTTTACCAACGCCTCCTTTGCCGTTGATAACCGCGATTATACTTGGCACTATTAATCCCTCAAATTAAGGGAAGAAAACCTGACTAAAGAAGTCTCAAGGATAAAGGATAAGGGATGAAGGAGCGGGTTTTGGTAGCGCCTCTGCCCTTTCGGGCTTTTTCTTCCCCAAAGTATCGACATATTTTTGCGATTTAATGCGGAAAAGCGTTGAGATAAAACGAAACTGTTTAGCACTTTAGGTTCAGTTAATTTCCATGACTGGCTAGACACAGCCGTTGCCAGTAAGCGATCGCGCTTTGGTCAGAATGCCTGTCTTATGCCAGCAAAATTAAGTAATTGTTATCGATGCAGACTGCACCTAATTTTACTATTGTCTGTAAGGCTTTGAGTTAATGGTTCTTGATTTTGCTCGTTGAGATGGTTAATGCCCCATTTGTGCATCTCCTCAACGAGCGGTTTGAGACTTTCTCCTAAGGTGGTGAGGGAATACTCTACTTTCGGCGGTACCTGCAAGTACACCTCCCGATGGACTATGCCATCTGCTTCCATTTCCCGCAGTTGTTGGGTAAGCATTTTTTGGGTGATGCCGTTCAATGCTCGGTGTAACTCCCCAAACCGCTTCACCCCCTGAAATAGTTCTCTGAGAATCAAAACTTTCCAGCGCCCGCCAATAACTTTTAATGTACTTTCTACGGGGCAGGTTAATTTGCTTTTATTAATCATACCCTCTCTCCTTAGTGTCTTTTTAGTAAGTACCTTACTTTAAAGTGCATACTTTCCCAAAAGAGTTTACTAATCGTAAAATTAAATAGTAAAAATTAACCGATACCATTTCACTCAATACCGACTTAGAGAGAAGGTGCTATCTGTGCTAATGGCGAAGAGTGTTACTCGCTACTGGCATTGGTTGACATCTGGCTTTTTGAAAGTGAAAGGGTTTTAAAGTATTGCCCCAAAAAAGTAAGGAGTAGCAAGAATAATGATTACTCTACGCAAAGCAACAGACCGAGGTCATTTCAATCATGGTTGGCTCGACACAAACCACACCTTTTCATTCGGACAATACTATGACCGTGACCATATGGGATTTCGGGCGTTGCGGGTGATTAATGAAGACCACGTTGCTCCGGGTGCTGGGTTTGGTACCCACGGACATCGCGACATGGAAATCATTACCTATGTACTAGAAGGAGCGCTAGAACATAAAGACAGCCTGGGTACGGGTTCAGTCATGCAAGTCGGTGATGTCCAGCGCATGAGTGCCGGAACTGGTATTCTCCACAGTGAATTTAATCACTCCCAAACGGAACCCGTTCACTTATTGCAGATTTGGCTGTTGCCAGATCTGCAAGGAAATTCACCCAGCTACGAACAGCAAAACTTTGGGTTAAGCAAAGAGCCGGGGAATTTGCACTTAGTCGCCGCTAAAGATGGCAAAGATGGGGCGCTTACTGTCCATCAGGATGTGGAGTTGTATGCGGCAGTTTTGGGGAAAGGCGATCGCGTCTCCCATACCCTTCATCCCAATCGCCACGCCTGGATACAGGTTGCCCGTGGGGAAGTCGTCCTCAATGGTGTGACATTACAACAGGGTGATGGTGCGGCAATCAGCGAAGAAACGGATGTGGCGATTGAGGCGACATCTGATGCTGAAATGCTGCTGTTTGACTTGGCGTAGCCATCCTAGTTGAATTTAGGGTGGTGCTGTAGGGGGGGGGATAGCTTAGCTATAGGCGAATGGCAGTGACTTGAGTGGAATAATCGTTCTTGAGAAAAACCCAGCTTGGGGGGGCTTCCCCCCAAACCCCCCACTGGGGGATGAGTGCCTCCCCCAGACCCCCTGCACAAGGGTTGATCGGTGGGTTGTGAGGAGTTTTATTGCTTGAGTCAGTGCTATTGGGCTATACGTCCCTTTTAGTGCGGATGCGCTCCAGGTATTGCAAAATGCCTAGACCAATCGTCACACTTAGCGCCAAGGCTAGCCATAAACTATTGGCGATGCTACGAGATTGATCTAATGCCCAACCACCGAGGGTGGGGCCGATGAAGTAGCCGATCGCCCAACATTGAGAGTTAATGGAAAGATAGACTCCGCGTAAGGATGAGGGGGCTAAGTCTACGACCAGGGCAGAGGCAGATGGGGTGTAAGAGACGGTGGCGATCGCTAATACTCCTAATGCCACGATTGCCCAAACTAAGGGATTTGTTGCCGTCACCCCCGTTACCCAAATCAAAACAAAGCCACATCCCCACAACACCATGGAAAGCATCAAAGCATGGGGACGACTAAAGCGATTTAGCCACCGGGCAATAGGCAACTGCAATAAGGCGGCAAAGACAATATGCCAGGTAAACAATCCACTAATAATTCGGGGTGAAAATCCGCCTTGGGCAGTGCCGCCGGAGACAAAGTTGTTGAAATATAAGGGCATTGTGCTGTTCACTTGGGCAAGATAGGTGGTGAACAAGATATTGACTAGAACGTAGACCATCAAGTAGCGATCGCGCAGTGCTACTGCCCATCCCCTAGCGATGCGTTTGTGAGGCTGCTGATCAAAAGCATAGGTTTCACCAATCGCCGCATAAATAATCCCAAAGAACACCAAAAAAGAAATGCCATCAATGACAAACAGCAGGCGATAGTTTCCTGTTGTCGAAACGATTAGCCCTCCTAAGACAACCCCAAACCCTAAGCCGATATTATCTGCTAGACGTGTAATAGCAAATGCCTCATTGCGCTGTTCAATCGTCGTTAAATCGGCAACGGCGGCTTCGGTGGCGGGCCAATATAGACCAATTCCCAACCCCATCAGCAAGTTACCAACGATCAATGTGGGGAGGTTATAAGTCTGTGCCAACACCACATCCGCCACCGCCGACACCGCCGCCGAAAGTAACAACGTTCGCCTGCGTCCCCAAAACTTCGAGTCGGTAAACGACCCCCCCAAAAAGCGACCGACAACACCGGAGACAGAACCACTCCCTAGCCCAATTCCCACAGCCGTTGCCGACAAACCGACTTGATTGACAAAAAAGATTGGGGCATAAAACAACGTGAAGCCATTACCCACTTGGGAGAGTAGCCGACCCCCAGCAAGAATCCAAACTTGATAACTGAGTTGGGGAAGCCAGGAAAACAGCTTGGTCAACAGTGATTTCATCAAATTAGTCACAGAATGGCGTGATCAAAAAGTCAAAACGTCCTCTCAGGTTAAAGCCAAAAATGGCGTTAACCCATCAATCGCTGTGGAGAAAAGCGACAGGTTATACAGAGGTTGCAGGTAACCTTTCTACAGATTGCTGGCGGTAGGCACTCCTATAGGACAATAAAGCAGTA
Organism: Kastovskya adunca ATA6-11-RM4; assembly: GCA_019359445.1. GTDB lineage: Bacteria > Cyanobacteriota > Cyanobacteriia > Cyanobacteriales > Coleofasciculaceae > Kastovskya > Kastovskya adunca. The sequence continues at coordinate 200,379 of JAHHHJ010000001.1, forward strand.
ATTAGACTGCAAGCACTAAAGAGGTTACTGTGACAGCATTTTTATTCGTAACTGACTTAGACCACACCTTTGTAGGTGATGACAATGCCCTGGGTGAACTTCAGCAACGCCTGAGCCAGCAGCGCCAAGAACAGGGGGCAAAGATTGTGTATGCCACGGGGCGATCGCTGACTCTCTACCACGAACTCAAAGCCGAAAAGCACCTGATCGATCCTGATGCTCTAATTACCGCTGTGGGCACAGAAATTTATGAAGATGATAGTAAAGATGTCCCAGATTCAACTTGGTCAGAAAAACTTTCCCAAGGTTGGAATCGAGAACTTGCTGTCGCCACCGCTGCCCATTATTCCGATCTGGTTCCTCAAGAAGAGTCGGAACAGCGTCCTTTTAAAGCCAGCTACTATCTGAGCGAAGAAGCGGCGGTGGAAGTAGTACCTCGCCTAGAAGCCCAACTGCAAGAGCGCGGTCTTGACGTAAGGTTAATCTATAGCGGCGGGAAAGACCTAGACATTTTGCCCCGTTTGGGTAATAAAGGGCTTGCTGTAGAGTTCTTGCGGCAACAATGGGGCTTTGATGGGACGCGCACCGTTGTCTGTGGGGACTCTGGTAACGATATCGGTCTATTTAGCGTTGGGGAATCGCGAGGGATCATTGTCGGTAATGCCCGCCCGGAACTGCGCCAGTGGTACGACGCCAATGCCAGCGATCGCCACTACTTAGCACAAGCGCACTGTGCAGGTGGTATCCTGGAAGGCTTGCAACATTTCGGATTTCTTCAGTAGGGATTAGTCCTTGGTGATTACCAAAGACTAATAACCAAGGACTAACAGTGATGATTAGCTATCTCAAGGGAACTGTCGCCACGATTCAAAAAACTGCCGCCAATCGCGTCACGCTGGTTTTGGACGTGAAGCAGGTTGGCTATGAAGTGCAAATTCCCTGGCGTTTGGCGCAACATCTCCAGGCGGCGGGGGATGAGCCAGTGCAAGTGTTTACCCATCTGCAAATCCGGGAAGACCAACAGATTTTGTACGGCTTTGCTTCGGCGGCGGAACGGGATTTGTTTCGCCAGTTGGTGAGTGTGAGTGGGATTGGTGCCCAGTTAGCGATCGCTCTCATCGATACTTTGGGGCTTGCAGATTTGGTACAAGCCATTGTCACAGGTAATATCCGCGTCTTATCCAAAACCCCTGGAGTAGGGAAAAAAACCGCCGAACGCTTGGCTTTGGAGCTAAAAACTAAACTGGCAGAATGGCGCAACACCTCTGGGACAGCGACATCCACCGTTTCTACTGGGCCCGCACCAGAAATTCTAGAAGATGTGGAGCTGACTTTGTTCGCGATTGGCTATAGCAGTGAGGAAGTTTCTCAGGCGCTGGCGGTAGTCAGTCAGGACAACTTAGTGGCGAAAAGTACCAACCCAGAAGATTGGATTAAAAACGCGATCGCTTGGTTGAGTCAGTAATATCGCGCCTCTCGGTCATTGTGCCAGAAGGCAAGGGTTTTGCTGTCTGGTGACCAAACCAAGTGGTTATCGCCTACTTTGACGGGAGTTCTCACTATTGGGCGACGTTCTTGAGTTTCTATTGGGAATTCATCCTTTAGATTCTTACGTTGGGAGGATTTCCAAGTTTGGCTTGGAGTTTGATTTTCCAAAACTGATACAAGAACGTTATCTGTGTTTTATGCTTCTGAAAATTCCTGGATAACTACGAAATTTGAGGTTTTTGATTAATGGCGATCGCGATTAATCAATCCCTAGCCAAGAGCAAATTACTTTGAATATCAGCGCTATAACTAGCAAAACCTAGCATTGAGCCATAAAAGACTTCTCTTCCTCGTTCAGCCCTATTCCTCAAGCACCAGCCAGCTAAATACAACTTTATCTCTTCCGAACGATCTCATAACTCGGTTGAGGCGTGGACAATATTACTATCCACTTCCAGTTTCTAAATCCTTTTTAAAGCTTGGGTTTTATGACAAGTCCGATTGAATTTAATCTATTTGCTCCCTATAACGAAGGCGCTGCACTAATTGGATCTTTTTCAGATTGGGAAGAAATCCCGATGGAGAAGGGAGAAGATGGCTATTTTCGCACCTCTGTTGAACTGGAGGATGGAGTTCATCAGTACAAATTTCGCGTGCAGTCCAAATCCTGGTTTTTTGAGCCGGATCAGTGGGTAGATGTCAACGACCCCTACGCCACAGACATCGAAAACGCGACTCAAAACGGCATAGTCCGAATTAAAGACGGCAAACGCATTGTCGATACCTACGTTTGGCAACATGACGACAAGCCACTACCTGGCGATTGTGAGTTAGTCATTTACGAATTGCATGTTGGCGACTTCTCTGGTGGCGAAGATGACCCCAACCCACGCGGCAACTATAAACACGTTGTGGAGAAGTTAGACTATCTCTGCGACTTGGGTATCAATGCCATTGAACTGATGCCTGTGAAGGAGTATCCTGGCGACCACAGTTGGGGCTACAATCCGCGCTACTTCTTTGCAACTGAATCCAGTTATGGTTCAACCGCAGAGTTGAAGCATTTGATTGACGAATGCCATGGTAGAGGGATTCGTGTGATTATGGATGGGATTTACAACCACTCAGAATCTGAAAGTCCTCTAACCCAAATTGACCACGACTACTGGTATCACCACGAACCCCGCGACCCAGATAATAATTGGGGCCCAGAGTTTAACTACGAGCATTACGACGAAAATTTAGACATTAAGCCCGCGTGGAAGTTCATCGGTGATACCGTGAGGTTTTGGGTTGAGGAATATCACCTCGACGGCATTCGCTACGATGCAGCGCGGCAAATTGCCAACTACGACTTCATGCACTGGATTGTTGATGAAGCCAAGAAATCAGCCGGGTCAAAGCCGTTTTACTGCATCGCCGAACATATCCCAGAAACCACCAGCATCACTAATTTTGATGGCCCGATGGATGCTTGCTGGCATGATAGTTTTTATCACTGTCTAGTGGAACACCTCAGCGGCGATACCTTTGATTTGGAACGCCTCAAGGATGTCATTGACTGTAAGCGGCAAGGCTTTATGGGGGCGACCAATGTGATCAATTACCTCACCAATCACGACCACGATCGCTTAATGGTAGAGCTGGGCAATCGCGGGATCTTGGATGAAGAAGCCTTCAAGCGGTTCAAACTGGGAGTAGCTATCCTGATGACGGCTGTGGGTGTTCCCCTGGTTTGGATGGGGGAAGAGTTCGGCGAGTACAAGCCCAAAACGATCGAATCCGCCAAAATCGATTGGACATTACTGCAAAGTGACAATAATCGCGGCTTATTCGACTACTACAAAGGCTTGATTAATCTACGCGAAGACAACCCAGCTCTCTACACTGAGAACATTGAGTTTTTCCACGAAGACAACGAAGCCAACGTTTTCGCCTACACGCGCTGGACTGACGAAGGCTCCCGCGTTGTTGTTGTCGCTAACTTCTCCGACCAATTCCTGGGTGACTATACGATTGGCAACTTCCCTGCTGCTGGTTCTTGGCACGAGTGGACGGGCAACTACAACGTCGAAGTCGAAAACGAGATTAAGACTGACATCGGCGGCTACGAAGCAAAGGTCTTTGTTTGGGGATAGCTTTTATACACATAAGATTCATTAACTCACCTTGACCGAGCTAGGTAGCGATCGCGCTATTGAGTAGACCTCTTGCATAAGTCGAATAGACCCCCCTTAATCCCCCCTTAGTAAGGGGGGAGACTTGAAATCTTGCCCCCTCCCCTTAGTAAGGGGAGGGTTGGGGAGGGGTCTGGTACATTTTTGCAAGAGGTCTAGTGATCAGTTGAAAAGACCTGTAGAGACGGATCGCGCTCTGTCTCTACAACCCTCAAGTGCCAAGGGGTGCGTAGCCAAAGGTAGCATTGAACTGGCGGCACCAAACCACAACTGAGCGAAAGTCTTCGGGATTAACGTTCGCCGGGATAGCGTAGCGTTACAAGGCTTCTATGATTGAACGTCCCTTAGTATGAATATCTTTGCTCAAGCTCTAGACTACGCCGCTAGTAATCCCGATCGCCTGATGACCGCCTTGGGGCAGCATTTACGGCTGGTGGTGGTGCCCCTAACGATTGGTTTGGGGTTGGGGCTACCCTTAGGGTTACTCAGTTCGCGATCGCGTACCGCTTCTACGGTATTGATTAATACCTTCAACGGCTTACGAGTCATTCCCAGTTTGGCGATTTTGTTTGTTGCCATTCCCTACTTTGGGCTAACCTTCCAATCGGCGGCGATCGCCCTGACTCTACTCGTCATACCGCCAATTCTGATCAGTACCGACGTTGCTTTTCGCAGCATTAATCCAGCCATTCGCGAAGCCGCCAAAGGCATGGGAATGGCACCTCTACAGGTACTCCAACAAGTTGAAATTCCTTTAGCACTTCCTGTAATTGTCGCTGGGATTAAAACCGCAACCACTGAAGCGATCGCCAGCGCTACCCTGGCTGCGTTTATTGGTGCTGGTGGGCTAGGTAGCTTTATTGTTCTGGGCTTTTCCCTTTACGACAACGCCATTCTCCTAGTTGGGGCAATTCCCGTCGCTGTGTTAGCACTGATTGCGGAAGTAGGGTTGAGTACCTTAGAGCGGTCGTTGCAACCACCCATTTTTAGGAAGGGGTGAAATTGTAGTAAAAGAGTGTTGTAATTCTTTGATGCCGTCAGCGATGCCGATTAATAATTTGTCTGATTTATCTGTTGAGTTACCGCTGCGGCTAGGGATAGTGGGGACAGGGTTTGCAGCAAGGCTGAGGGCAGAAGCATTGCAAGCCGATGAGCGATCGCACTTACTTGCTGTCAATGGACACACCCCGGAAAAGACCAACGAATTTGCTCAAACCTACAACGCCTCCCCGATTGATCACTGGCAAAAACTTGTCCAGCATCCCGACTTAGATGCGGTCGTCATTTGTACAATTAACCGCGATCATAGTGCGATCGCCCGTGCTGCCCTCGAAGCTAATAAGCACGTTATCATCGAATATCCTCTCGCCCTCGATCCCCAAGAAGCCAAGTCCCTAATTGCCCTAGCACAAGCCAAAAGCAAACTCCTCCACGTTGAACATATTGAACTTTTAGGCGGACTCCATCAAGCCCTGCGGCAGTCTTTACCAGAGATTGGTAACGCCTTCTACGCCCGCTACGTCACCATTGCTCCCAAGCGTCCCGCCCCTCGCCGTTGGACGTATCACCGAGAACTATTTGGCTTTCCCTTTAGTGGGGCGCTCTCCCGCATCCATCGCCTCACCGACTTATTTGGCAGCGTCGCCACCGTTAGCTGTCAGTCGCGGTACTGGGGAACGGGAGACTACTTCACCGCCTGTCTTTGCACCGCCCAACTGCGCTTTCATAATGGGTTAATTGCGGAAGTGACTTATGGCAAAGGGGAAGTATTCTGGCAAAGTTTACGCAACTTTGAGGTGCATGGAGATAAAGGAACGCTGCTGTTTGAAGGCGATGAAGGAACACTGATTCGGGATGAAGAAACGACACCGATTGAGGTTGGCGGGCGTCGTGGGTTATTTGGGAAAGATACGGGGATGGTCTTGGATTATTTCAGTGAAGGTACGCCCCTCTACGTATCGCCGGAGGCAAGTTATTACGCCCTAAAAATTGCGGATGCGGCGCGTCAATCAGCCGCAACAGGCGAGACGATAAAATGCGATTAGGGGGAGTAAGATGGCTCATTCCCCTCAAGTTGCCTTCAAGCAGCAGGAGTGTAAATACTGCGTCCTGCCCCTGAGTAAGACTCATAGACGTGCTGATACACCTCTTCACACTTGCGCTGGTACACATCGGTTGAGTAACCTTCGGGTAGCTGGTCTAATATCTCCTCAATCGCAACCTTAACTGCTGCCTTCGATTGTTGCCGCCTACGCCAATCAAGTACTAATTTTTCTTGCTTGAGGGTTGACAAAAGTTCCTTTGCCACATTCTTAACTGCCAGCTTCTCCTTCTCGGTTAAGCTGATATCTGGTTTCGTCAGTAGGTCAACGATCGCCAGTTCTTCTTCTTCCAGATTCTCCGCGATCGCACGTTTATCCTCAACTTTCAGTTCCTGGGCAAACTCCACCAACTCGGTAAAGAAGGTTTCCACGTTGCGCGAACCAGCATTGTATTCATCAATCATCTGCTGAAACTTGTCCAGGTAATTCATCCGGCTTTTGTTGAGGCGTACCATCTGGGTTAGCTGGCTGGCGATCGCCCCTTTTAGCTTCTCAGCTTCCGTGTGCTTGTACCCTTTGTCAAACTGGGCTTTGAGGGCGTCAAAGTCAATCTGGCTGAGGTCAACGTAGAGACGTTCCGGTGGAACGTCTTTGGATTCGGGGATGACATACTTCAACGTACCGATGGACTCATCCAGAATTTCCTCAACGGCGGCTTTGACTTCGGAAATGTCCACCGGGGAAGCCAGGTTTCTGATTCGCTTGGTGATTTCACCCAAGGCATATAACGTGGGATTGAACTCACCCGCTGCTGGGTCTGGGAGAATCGCTTTGTAGAGTTTGGTGACGTTCTGAGTTAGTGCCAGATACCGCTGCTTGGAATCGTCGTTCACCAGGATGGCTTCGACGGCATCATTCCATAGCTTGGTACGGGCAAAGGCTTGGGTGGTGGTTTGGATTTGGTCGAAGTTGATGCCGCGATCGCTACAAAATTGTAGAGTATCTGCGATCGCCTTTCTCAATTCCTCCACCAAGGCTTCTTTGGATTGCACCGGGGTATCGCCTGCTTCCACGCCGCCACCGGAGGCGGAACCGTAAATCGCCAGTGCTTTTTGCAAGTCGCGGAACACGCCGATATAGTCTACAATCAGCCCGTTTACCTTTTCCCCAAATACCCGATTTGCCCTGGCGATGGTTTGCATCAAGGTATGGTTCCGCATCGGTTTGTCGAGGTAGATGGTGGAACAACTGGGGGCGTCAAAGCCTGTCATCCACATCGCGCAGACAAAGACAATACGCAGCGGGTTGCTGGCGTCTTTGAATTTTACGTCCAGTCCCGGTTTTCCTTTGACGAGGCGCTGGCGGTGGGGTTTAATCGTTAAGCCTTTTTTGTTAAACGCTTCTTCCTCATTCTGGGAGGAGGAAATGACTACCGCCATGTCGGTTTCTTCCAGGTACTGAATTTTCGCGGTTAGCTGTTCGCGTTCACTCTCGCTGGCGGTGGTGAGTTGGTTCTGTAACTGGGTTAACTGCTGCTGCCAATAGTGCTGCACCTTGTTGTACATTGTGACAGCGGTGAAGCGATCGATGGAGACAACCATTGCTTTGCCCTGGTATCCCCGTCCTAAAAAGTGAGTGACAATATCTTGAGCGATTTCGTCTAAGCGTTCCTCTCGCGTTATCAGGTGATATTCCCGCGAAAATTCCCGTTCCAGTTTATTCTCTTGTGCCTCATCTAAGTCGGCTGATTCGATGGCATCGGTAATCTCTTCGTTGAGTTCGCTGTTGGTGAGTTCCAGTTGGGGGATGCGGTTTTCGTAAAACAGGGGAACAGTGGCGTTGTCTTCTACCGATTGGCGGAAGTTGTAGATGCTGATATAGTCGCCAAATTCGCGCCGCGTGGCTTCTTCTCCCACAAGTAGGGGTGTGCCAGTGAAGCCAATAAACCCGGCTTTGGGTAATGCGGTTCGCATATTTCCAGCGAAGCTGTCGTATTGGGAACGGTGGGCTTCGTCGGCAATCACAATTACATCATCTCTATCGGAGAGTTTGGGGTAGCGATCGCCTTTTTTGGTGCGGAATTTCTGAATTAAGGTGAACACATAACGATGGTCTTCTGTCAATAGTTGTTTGAGGTGTTCGCCACTCTTTGCCCTGACTTCTTTTTCCGGTTCGGTGACGGCACCTGTTTTAGCAAAGTTTTTGTAGATTTGGTCGTCTAAATCTTCTCTGTCGGTGATAATTACGAACGTCCAGTTTCCCTCAACTGTGCGGTGAACTTTCTGGGAAAAGAACTGCATGGAGAAGCTTTTACCGCTGCCTTGGGTGTGCCAAAATACTCCGAGTTTGCCTTGATTTTCTCGGATGTTTTGCACGGCTTCTAGGCAACTATTGACGCCGAGATACTGGTGATTTTTGGCAACGAGTTTGATTAAGCCGCCTTGTTCTTCGCTAAATAGGGTGAAGTTTTCGACGATATCTAAGAGTTTGGTTTTTTCGCAGGTGCCGCGAATCATCGTGTCGAGGGAGATGATTCCTTCTTCACCCTCACTGTTGATTTTCTTCCAGTCTGAGAAGTATTCCCAGGTGGCGGTGAGACTACCGATTTTGCTAATGCTGCCGTTGGAAAGGATGACGATGCCGTTGTACCAAAACAGTTGGGGGATTTCTTCTCGGTAGTCGCAGAAGTTGTTTTGGTAGGCGAATTCGACTCGTTCTCTAGAGGCTTTGAGTTCGATGAAGATGAGGGGAATGCCGTTAACGAAACCGAGTAAGTCGGGGCGGCGGGTGTACATTTCCCCAACAATCGAGAGTTGGGAGGCGAGGAAGAAGTCGTTGTTGGTGGGGGTTTGCCAATCGATGACGGTGACGTTTTCGGTAATGTCTTCGCCATCGTCGTTGCGGTAGGTGACTTTTACTCTATCTTTGAGGCGATCGCAAATTTCCCGGTTGGCGCTGGCGAGGGTGAGGGCGCTTCTGTCGCGGGTGAGTTCCTCGATAGCGAGGGCGATCGCTTGTTCGGGAAGGTGAGGGTTGAGTTTTTCTAGGGCTGGGCGCAGTTTGGAGATTAGGACTACATCGCTTCTGGTTTCTCGCCCTAAGTAAAGACGTTCCACCGGAACGTCTCTACCATCGCCGTAGATTTCGTTGTAGCAGTTGGCGGTGGTGTAGCCCAGTTGTTCAAATAGGGCGATGGTGTAGAGTTCTAGGGCTTCTTCTGAATCGGGGTGGGGCATGGAGATAAAAGAGTTTGGGATAGAGGGGAGTGTCAATCTGTCATTGATTCGTTAATACCGTAGGCTAAGATTCCCAAAATTTTATTGACGTTGTTGAGAAAATACTCTCCTAAATCTATTTCAATAATTTGCTCTTCTAATTTTAAAAATTTCCACCTATCCCCAGTCGTGACAGTCCCATAAATTTTGTGAATTGGGTTGCCTTCTCGTTCGTTAAATAATCTTGCGGCTAACATTTCCGCTACGCATTGACCTAAGCCAGCATTTATATCTTCTTTTTTTGCCTCTACAATCGTGATAACGGGTGCGTTGATAAATAGCTGTTCTGGAGAACGGCTGATGAGAAAGTCACAGGTTCCGTTTAATCCTTGGCTTGCATCAACGGTAAAATCTACGCCGGAGAATAAACTAATAGGATGCGTCAACCGCTTTTTTAACTCAATTAACACAGGGGCGATAATCATTTCTGAGCGTGATTTTTCTGTGTTAATGGCAAGGGCTAAAGGTAAATTGTATTGCAGGGTTTCTTTTAAATAATCGCTGCTGTTGAATTCTGGAACTTCTGCAAAAATATTTACTTTTTCAGAAATCGTCAAACCAAAGGTTTTTATTACTTTTGCTAAAGTAAAGTCACTGTATGCCATATCATCTAACTTTTTTGGCTTGTTTGTTAAGGGCGATTAGGGGTGCAGTCTTGATGACAATTCTCTCGGTTTCAGGCATTTTCTAAATCGGATAATAACTCTTCTTCGGTTAGGTCAATCATGGCTACGCCGTAACGATGTAAGTTAAGGAGGAATGAGACTCTATCTGTACCGATTAATGCGGCTGCCATGCCTGAAGATAAGCGCTTCATTTCAAAAAGTTTGACTGCCATTGCCCATTTTGCCTCTTGTTCAAATTGTTCTCTGGTTTGTTGCAGGGCATCGGGAAAAGTTTCTGGGTAGTTGATTGTGAGTTGGTGTGACATAGTGTTTACTTTGAGATTAATCAGCTCAGTTTTGCAGCATGATTTGTCTGATTTGTTTAAGAACACGCATGATGTCATAAAGTTGATTGCGGTGGGGGAGAAGCAGGGAGAAAATATTGGATAAGTCGTATTCAGGGTTATCTTGAATCAAGAGTTTAATAAATTGGAATTCATCGCCATTGGTGATTAATCCATAGACGGGGCGTTGGCGGTTGGGGTTTCCCATCATGTAGGTGAAGGCTTGGGGTAAGGCGATGGAGAAGGCGATGGTTGATTTGGATTCGACGACTAATACCCAGAGTTGTTGTTGAATAATTAAGGTGTCGATGCGTCCTCTGAGTAATTCGTCTCTGTCTTCTAGGAGGAGTTCGACTTCGGGTTCTGTGGTGACGAAGAAGGGTTCGTCGTATAAACCAGCTAGGGTTAATAAGGGGGATATGACTAAGTGATTGATGGTTCCTTCTGCTAATGAACCACATTCTCTATGGCGCAAAAATCGGTTTTTAATTTGGTCTAATGTGGCTATTTCAGAGTCGGTGATTTCGGGTAAGTCTTGCGTAAACTCTGAGGAGAATTGCTCATTGTTTGTTGGAGTCAGATTAAATCTTTCTCGGAGGTCAAGTAAGCTGGTGATGGGTTTTGAGATAGGTTTTGTTTGTACCATAATTGCTCTATTTTGTAAGTTTCTGTTGTAATTTTCAGCTTGATTAGCAAACGGTGAAGTTTAAGCTGCTATTTCTCCGGTGTTGATGTCGATGTTTTCTACGTCGATTTCACCTGAGATGAGTTGCGGGAGGAGTAAGTCGCGGGTTTGGCGAAGGTTGACGTTCTTTGAGTAGAGTGATTGTTTCAAGTTCAAAACATCATTAATTATTTTGCCGAATTTATTAATCCAATCAGGACTAGGATAAAGAATTTTGATATTTCTTTGATTGGTGATACTTATAAATTTTCGTGTTGATTGCTCAGATTGCCCAGACAAAATATCTTGAAACCTGTCGGACGTGAAGGTGCAGTACAAGAAAGCTTGATTTAGTGAAGAAGAATTTTTAATCCTAAAATACGTTACTTGAGGTGTCAAAACTATAAAATTTTCCACTTGTGGGACTATAGCGACCCGCCCCATAGTGGCTTTATGCGTTAATAATACATCCCCTTTCTTAGCGAAACCAACTCGTAACGATTGAGCTTGTTCATTGGAAATCAATTGGCAATTTGCCAAGTTAAGAATATTATTAGCTAGGTCTTTTGCCATAATAAATGGAATACCAACAGGAACATAATTCGTTGATTTAGGATGTTTTTCTCCATGATTACCATCCTGGTTTTTTTCCAAAATTCCTCTCTTTATTAGTTCATCTATTGGCAATACCTCCCAGCCCTCTGGAATTAACCCAAATTCAGAAGTTGAATCAATCATCTTCACCTGTTCATGTCCAGGGAAGCGGAAGTTGACGAACCACTCACGATAGAGCGATCGCGCCATCTCTTCCAGTATCTCAATCCGCCTCGTGTTGTTCTCGATTAGGTCATCATAGGCTGAGATAATCGCAGCAAGTTTGCGCTGGGTGGGGAGGGGAGGAAGTTTAATCTCGACGCTTTCAACTTGACTTGGGCTAACATTTGCCTGACTTGCAGCCCCTAAAGCCATAAGAGCTATTTTTCTTCGTTTTTCCTCTGCATATATTGAATAAAACAAAAATAATTTGTTACAAATTTCAGGTTTTGTGACAATTATTTTTCCAGCCCGTTGATTTAAAAGGCAGTGACCTAATGATGATGAATGAAGTGCTACTCTCCCAACGACAGAGTTAGGCTGTGTGAGGTGTGAGCCTGTCAATGATATGAGAATATCTCCACCCTTAACATGATACTTGGTATCTAAAGAGAGAAAACTCGAATCAACATGGTCAACCTCTGAAAGGTCAACTGCCCCTACTCGAATATTTTTGATTTTTATAATAGGTATCCCTTCGGGCTGGAAATCTTTACTTTTAAAAGCAAAACCAGAGATAACTTTAGCTACATCACCTAAGCGGATATCCTTCCATTGAGTATACGATGCCATTAAATCGTCCCCTCCAACAGCCTCACCACATTCTCAGCAATCCGTTCTTCCAACTCCCGCGCCTCATCAATTGCTGTCATACGCCACCACCGCCTCAGCCATCACTCTGTCTCGAAAATAAATACTTAACTCCTCAGGAGTTCTTAAATCTATCTTTCTCCCCTCTAGCAGTTCTGAAAGTTCCATTTCCATTCTGACTATCTTAAATAAACCCGGAGTTTTTCCTGGCTCAAACTCCACTAAAAAATCAATATCGCTCTCCGGTGTAAAATCATCCCTTAACACCGAACCAAATAAAGACAGCTTGCGGATATGGTGACGCTGGCAAAATTGCTCTATTTCTTTCTTGGGAATTGCGACAGGTAATTGTTTAATTTCACTCATTCCTTTGCCTCATTCCTCATCCGACTCAGAAAACAACGATTCCAAATCCCGATATCCACTCACCACCCGCACAATTTCCACCCCATCCTCAATCACCCGATAAAGAATGATGTAACCCTCAAGAGGAACCCCCCGTAACGACGGCTCAACTTCAGCATAAGAACGCCCCATATTGGGAAACTTCACCAAGTTCTTGCATTTCTGCTCAAACCAATTCACAAACCGTTCGCCAGCCTCTAGACTCCGGCTCAAAAAATAATCAGAAATCTCATCTAAATCCTGACTCGCTGCTGGTGAAATAATGTAACGATTCATCCTTGATTTTCACCAGCTTTTTTCAGCTTCTCCCGCAGTCTGGCAATCACAACCTCCCCATCAATCCCTTCCCCTTTATCAAGCTGTGCCATACCCACCGCTACTTTTTCCCTGGTTTCTTCCACCCATTTTTCATACTGCTTATCTCGCTCTTCAAGTAGCCGCAACGCCTCAACAATTACCTCATAAGCCGTTGCATACTTTCCACTTTTGAGCTTTTCTTGAATCAACTGCTCCTCTTCTGGTTTGAACGTGATATTCATCCTCTTAAAAACTCCTAATTTGATTAACTTAATTGTACTAACGCATCAAAGATTCAAGATTTGTGCCACATTCTCAGCAATCCTCTCCTCTAATTCTCGCGCCTCAACATTAAGACTTTCTAACTCCTCATTCAACTCTTCCAGCCGTTTGGCAAAATCAAAATTTTCCGCCTTTGGCATTTGCTTTAAAAGCGCGATCGCCTCAAGCTTGAACTAACATTTCTTCTGTCAATTTGTAATAATGTAAAACAATCAGTTGATTAGCATTTAAAGTCTCTATTGCATAAGTACAACCATTCAAATCGCTAAACTCAATTTCAAAAACTCCCGGTTCGTACACTTCAACAATCGTTCCAACCTGACCTCGATATAATTCAAGCTCTGGTAAATCTTCTAGGAGTGCCACCACATCCAATAACTTAATTTGTGGGTTCATATTCCCTCCCTATTTCTTCTTACAGAACAAAAAAGTAACCAATCGCGGAAACTTTTCCTCATCACGAACAAGCCAAACACTGCGAACCCTTGCCTGTTTGTCCTCTCTAACCATCAAAAAATCTACTCTATATTTCTGCCCATATGGATTGCATTTATCGAGAACAGCATCAGTAATTTGGATAGCTTGTATCAATGCAGTTCTTAACTCATCAGCATCATCAATCCCAATCCCTAAAGCCGATTGAAAAACCCGCGCTTTGTGTTGACCATCTGAATGTCTCGGATTGAGACAGTAACCTGATAGTTTTTCCTCATCAATAATAGCTTGCTCAGGATTGGGGAGCCTCATATAGTAATAGGCTCATTCATCAAAGATTCAAAATTTGTGCCACATTCTCAGCAATCCTCTCCTCTAATTCTCGCGCTTCAACATTAAGAATTTCCAACTCCTCATTCAACTCTTCCAACCGTTCCGCAAAATCAAAATCCTCCGCTTCCTTCCGTTGGGCCACCCCCACATAACGCCCAGGATTGAGACTCCATCCCTGCGCCTCAATCTCAGCCAACGTCGCCACCTTGCACAATCCCGCCACATCCCGATAAGCCCCCTCCGGGAACGTCTCAGCCAGCATTTCGGAGTCAGCACCCGTCACTACCGCTTCCCCTCGGTACAGCCGCACAATATTCGAGATAAACTCAACCTGTTCTTCGCTAAAATCCCGATGGGCGCGGTCAATCTGACGATAAATATGCCGCGCATCAATAAATAACACCTTTTCCTTGCGAGGGAGACGTTCCACCGGAACGTCTCTACGACATTTCCCCCTGTCCAAAAACCACAGCGTACAGGGCAGCGTCACCGTGTAGAAGAAATTAGACCCGATCGCAATCATCACATCCACCGCCCCCTTTTCAATCAACTGGCGGCGAATCTCCAACTCAGAACCCCGCGCATCCGACGCCGAGTTTGCCATGACAAACCCCGCCCGTCCGTTCTGATTTAAAGCACTATAAAATAACTGAATCCAGAGGTAATTGGCATTGTCCACGGTCGGAACACCAAAGGGATAGTGAGCGCGATCGCTCTTTATCTTCTCCCTATCCACCCCATTGACATTAAATGGCGGATTCGCCATCACAAAGTCAAACGCCCCGATGCTGTCTTGAGCATCTTTGTCATAAGTGGCGCTGTTGTGAATATCTTGGTAATAAGTATTGCCCTCGCGAATGTTGCGTAACCCAGAAACCCCATGAACAGCCAAGTTCATCTGACAGAGTTTCACCGTTCCGTCTACCTTCTCCTGCCCGTAGACACTAATCACCTTATTCGGGTCTTGATTTAATTTATTGCGAATCCGCACCGCACTCTGCACGAACATCCCGCCAGCACCACAGGCAGGGTCTAAAATTCGCCCGTAATCAGGCTCTATCACCTCTACAATCAGCTTTACCAATGAAATTGGGGTAAAAAACTCCCCGCCTTTCTGCCCTTCCTTCTGAGCAAAATTTCCCAGGAAATACTGATAAATCTCCCCAAACGCATCCTCAGTAATCCCTTCTCTGGGTATCCGGTTGAGGATTTTCAGCAACTCCCGCAGAATCGGCTTTTCCAAACGGTTGTAATCTCTGGGCAAAGCACCGCCGAGTTCCTCATTCTCATCTGCGATCACTTTCATTGCCGCATTAATCGCCCCGCCAATATCCGCCGCTTCCGGCAGATTGAGCAAATAATCGAAACGGGCTTCATCCGGTAGAAACAACGCCCCCTTTGCCTGGTAATTCTCTTTACCGACTGTGCGTCGCCTGCTACTCCTGCCTGCCAACTCCTGCTCGACTAAAGCAAACTTATAATCAGCGTAGAGAAGAAAAATCAGCCCCAACACTGGCACCGAGTATTCAGAGGGTTTGAGCTTCGAGTTCGCTCTGAGTTCATCCGCTGCTTCCCAAAGGCGCTTTTCAATCTCGGTGTAATTGGCTGGCATCGTTAAATTACTCTATCGTTTCCCAAGGTTTCGCCGCCCTGTGGCTGGCTGAACTATTTTAATTTAGGCGATGACGCATTTTTCGCAACTCAAGAGTACGCTGACTCCAGCCTCCAGCCAAAGATAGGGCTTTCCTCTTCGGAGTAATTATTTGCTGTTGTTTGGTTACAAATATAAGAGTTACGCAGTACAGAGGAAGATCAGTTCCATGTTCGCAGTAGTCACCCCAGAAAAAATCCACTTACCTCCAGGCGCAGTCATGCGGCTACCTGGTAGTTGGCAAGACTATAAAGCACTAAGTCAACAGTTGGGCGATCGCTCAATTCCTCGGATCAAATATCGACCGGGAGAGATTTTGTTGATGTCACCCTTACCCGAACACGGACGTAAAGCAAATATACTTGCCGATGTTGTCAAAGTTTTGCTTGATTCTTTGGCGCAGGAATACGAAGCCTTCACGCCAGTGACGATGGAACTGCCAGAAGAAAGCGGCATCGAACCGGACTACTGCTTTTATATCGATAACTGGGAAGCCGTTGCAGGCAAAGATCGCATCAACTGGAGCGTTGAACCGCCACCCGATTTAGTTATTGAGATAGACGTAACCAGCTACACGGATGCGAATGACTACTTACCCTATCGAGTGCCGGAAGTTTGGTTATTTAAAAAGAACCAGCTTGCAATTCATGGCTTGCAGGATAATAGCTACGTTCGCACTAACAACAGCCGCTATTTCCCTAATATGAATGTCTCAGAGATTGTCCGAGAGTGTTTGCAAATTGCCTACGAGCGTAACACTAGCGCGGCAATTCGGGAGTTGCGTCGGAAGTTGGCGACGTGAGGATTAATCTCTATCAACTGAAGGCGACTGAGCAAATCCTCCAACTTCGGAAAGGAGGTACAAAGGTCTACCTTTAACTTCCTCGTAGATGCGCCCGATGTACTCTCCTAGAATGCCAATGCTGACTAGCTGAACAGCACCGAGAAAGAAAATTGCAATCAGAATGCTGGCAAAACCCGTGATGGGAGACGTAGGGGCAACAATCCGCCAGTACAGCACCAAAATTGCCATCAAAATCGCTACGGCGGCGGCGAGTAAGCCGATGAAGGTTGCCATGCGTAAGGGAACGATGGAGAAGGAAACTAGGGCATTAATCGCCAACGCCATCGACTTACTGAAGGTGTATTTCACCTCCCCAGCAAAGCGGGGGTCGCGTTCAAAGCGAATCGAAGTCTGTCGCCAGCCCACCCAGGAACGCAATCCGCGAATGTAGCGGTTCCGTTCTGGCATAGTGTTGAGGGCATCGACAACTTTGCGATCCATTAAGCAAAAATCCCCCGTATCTGTGGGAATTTCAATATCTGCCAGTCGTCGCAGGAGGCGATAAAACAAGTAAGCGGGGAGGCGTTTTAGCCAGCCTTCTTGGCGGCGGCGGGTGCGTTGGGCGTAGACGACTTGATAGCCTTCTTGCCACTTTTCAATCAGACTAGGGATTAACTCTGGGGGGTCTTGCAAATCGGCATCGAGAACAACGATCGCTTGACCCCGGACAAAGTTTAAACCCGCTGTAACTGCAATTTGATGACCAAAGTTACGGGCGAGGCTGATATAGCAAACGCGGGGGTCTTTTTCATTCAACTCGCGCAGCATCTGCAAAGAGCGATCGCGACTCCCATCATTCACCAAAATCAACTCTACCTCACCCAACTGCGCCATCACTGCACTGAGGCGGCGGTACAGTTCGGGAAGGCTATTTTCCTCGTTATAAATCGGAACAACTAGAGAATAGGTTGGGAACATGGTGAAGTAAAGGATGAAGTATGAAGTATGAAGTAAGAGGTTCTCCCCTAGCACCCCTGCACCCCTGCACCCCTGCACCCCTGCACCCCTGCACCCCCCTGCACCCCCGCTCCCCTGCACCTCATCCCCCCATCCCCTGCAAATATTGCTGATAGCCTATTTCATCTAGTTTCTCTTGCTTGTGCATTACGGAATTGGCTAGGTCTTGTCGATATTGCTGGACTTGCTTGAGGAGTTCTGGGTTGTGAGATGCCAGGATTTGTACGGCTAGTAACCCGGCATTCTTTGCATTGCCGATCGCTACGGTTGCCACAGGGATACCTCCAGGCATTTGCACGATGGAGTAGAGGGAGTCAACGCCCTGTAAGTGACGGCTGGCTACTGGGACGCCAATTACAGGTAAGGGGGTGAGGGCTGCTACCATACCGGGGAGATGGGCAGCACCTCCAGCACCGGCGATAATTACCTTAATCCCGCGTTCGTGGGCCGTTTGGGCGTATTTCACCATGCGCTCTGGGGTGCGGTGGGCAGAAACGATCGCCACTTCACAAGGGACGCCGAAGTCTTCGCAAACAGCGATCGCATCTTGCATTGTAGGCAAGTCAGAATCGCTGCCCATGATCACGCCAATCAAGGGGTTGTCATTGGTCATTAGTCGTCGATCGTTGAGTATTCTTAACAAAGGATAAAGCGATCGTAGCGACAAATGACTCCGAATCTGGATATTATCAAGGCGCGGCTACCAGGATACCGAGATTTGCAACATCTCCGGATTCGTGAGGGTGCGATCGCGGCAATAACCCCAATGAGTGAGTGGGTGCAACTGAACGATCCCCCCCAGCCTCCCTTCAAAGAGGGGGAGGAAGAATTTACTGGGGTAACCACAGAAAGTTTCTCCCCATCCCCCCAACTCCTAGACTTAGCGGGGGATTGGCTGTCACTGGGGGGAGTTGACCTGCAAATCAATGGCGGCTTAGGGTTAGCGTTTACTGACCTTGATGCAACCCATAGGGACAAATTGCCGGAAATTGGTCAATTTCTGTGGAATCAGGGGGTTGATGGCTATTTACCAACCTTGGTGACAACATCAGTAGAGAAGATTGGGCGATCGCTTCGTGTCTTTGCCGAATTCCTGAATCACAGAGGGAAGGAGGTAGAGCCAAAAGCAGTTGCTCAAATCCTTGGCGTCCACCTAGAAGGGCCATTTTTAAACCCCGACAAGCGAGGCGCACATCCGGCAGAGTTTTTGTTACCCCTGACGATTGAGAATGTCAAGCGGGTGTTAGGTGATTACGCCCACGTTGTCAAGGTGATGACTCTCGCGCCAGAGTTAGACACTACCGGGGAAGTGATTCCCTATTTGCGTTCCCTCGGCATTACCATCAGTCTCGGTCACTCCCTAGCCAGCGCTACCCAAGCGGAAGCCTCCTTTAGACTCGGTGCATCCATGGTGACTCATGCCTTCAATGCCATGCCAGGACTGCATCACCGAGAACCAGGATTGCTAGGTGCTGCCTTAGTTTATCCCGGCGTACAGTGTGGCTTAATTGCCGATGGGCAGCATGTCTCTCCGGCTATGATGCAATTGCTATTGCGGGCTAGTGGGTACGAAGAGGGAATTTTCCTCGTCAGCGATGCTTTAGCCCCCATCGGACTCCCAGATGGCGTTTATCCTTGGGACTCGCGCCAAATTGAGGTAAAACACGGCACTGCCCGCTTACCGGATGGTACGCTTTCGGGGACAACGCTGCCGCTATTGGTGGGGGTGCAGAATTTGGTGCGGTGGGGGATTTGTGAGGCGGAGAAGGCGATTTCCCTGGCTACCGATGCTCCACGACGAGCAATTGGGCTATCAGGGCTGAGTGTAGGACAACCCGCCCAACTGTTGCGCTGGCACTCAGAAGCATCGACAACAGAACTCACCTGGCAGCGATTATCCTCAAAAAGTTAGTTTAATTCAACCCTGTAGGTTCTGCCTTCGATGGTGACGCGATCGCCTGACACCAACTTGCGTCCCCGCCGCGTCTCAAGCGCATCATTTACCATCACCTCCTCTCCTTGAATCATCAGCTTAGCTTCGCCACCCGTCTGGGCAATCCCCATAAATTTTAGAAATTGGTCGAGTTTAATTGTCGGTGCGTCTGTCGTCATAAAACGTCCTCAATTCCCTCTCGATTTATGAAGAACAACAAATCTTGAAGTACTGATAATAACGTGCCGATAGTCATGACGAATCCTCATTGAGCGCTCAAAGCGATCGCCGGGCATTTGGTAAAGTATTAGACCATCCCCATCCACAATCAAAAACTCAATATGAACACCGTTGATGACAAAACTGTTGTCAGAGAGTATTTCAACTCCACCGGATTTGACCGCTGGCGCAGGATTTATGGCGACGGCGAAGTCAGCAAAGTACAGCTTGATATCCGCACTGGACATCAACAGACGGTTGATAACGTGCTGGCTTGGCTGCAAGATGACGGCAACATAGAACAATTAACCATTTGTGATGCGGGTTGTGGCGTTGGTAGCCTCAGCATTCCCTTAGCACAATCCGGGGCGAAAGTTTTTGCCAGCGATATCTCTGAGCAAATGGTAGGTGAAGCCAAGGAACGTGCTCAGGCAGTCTTGGGTGAGGCAAACAGCCCTATCTTCACTGTGCAGGATTTGGAAGCCCTCAGCGGCAAGTACCACACCGTTATTTGCCTAGATGTCTTGATTCACTATCCCCAAGACAAAGCCGCACAGATGATTGCTCACTTAGCCTCTTTGGCAGAGTCGCGCCTGATTCTCAGCTTTGCGCCGAAAACCTTGGGCTTGAGTCTACTCAAAAAAATCGGCAGTTTCTTCCCTGGTTCCAGTAAAGCAACTCGTGCCTACCTACACCGGGAAGCCGATGTCATCAACATCCTGGAAAGCCAAGGTTTCAAGATTCAGCGCAGTGGCATGACGAGTACTCGCTTTTACTTCTCTCGCCTTCTAGAAGCTACCCGTAACTGAGGTTAAAATCGCGGCAACACCAGGAATTTTCGCCCTCTTTGCCCAGGGAAAAAATCTCTAAAAGTTGCCGCCATCTTCTTCCTCAACCCTACTAACTCAATCCCTCTGACTCAGGACTCAGGACTCAGGACTCAGCACTCTTGCACCAATGAAGCGGCTCAAAAAACTATCTGCGGGTTTACTCCTCACTCTCGGACTCATGTTCCTGATGGTGCCTGTTTACGTGCTGACGAAGGAAGATGCAACCGAACAGGATCAGGCAGATGCAATGGGAGGGCTTGTTTTAGGTGTGCCTGTTGTTGCTTGGGGAGGATGGCTGATGCGGCAGTTGTCTCGGCAAGGAGAGAGAGAATCACGCGATCGCCTCCACTCTACTTTTTACCATTTGCTCAAAGAAGGCAAGGGAAACGTTACTGTCATCCGCTTGGCAATGGAAGCAGAAGTTTCCGCCGCCACTGCGGAGCAATACTTAAATGAAAAAGCCAGAGAATTTGACGCTGACTTTTTAGTCAGTGATGAAGGTAGCATTTGCTATCATTTTCTTCTTTAGGATTATTGGACGATCGTGACTCGATTTTTCCTTGCCTTAGCTTCTCTGTTTGCCGGATTATCCGTCGCCGCTGGTGCCTTCGCCTCCCATGCCTTGAAAGCAAAACTGAGCGTGCGATCGCTAGAAGTATTTGAAACCGGGGCAAAATATCAGATGTACCATGCCCTGGCTCTTCTATTTGTGGTGTTGCTATTAAGTCGGGCAGAAGCCGCTCAAGGTCTGTTGACAGCAGCAGGATTTGCTTTTGTAGTCGGAATTTTGATTTTTTCTGGTAGTTTGTATGCCCTAGCGTTGACAGGAAATAGGCAGTTAGGGGCAATTACACCGCTAGGAGGAGTTGCCTTTCTTGTTGGTTGGGGGTGTTTATTTCTAGCGGCTTTTAGTTATAAGTAGTGTCTAGCTTAACCACAACCATTTATTGAATTGGAGTAATTTTATGAGGCGTTCTACCGATGCCTCACCTCACTAGCTCCAATTCTTTCGTTTGATTGATTTCTTTATTTAGGGAAATAGGAGAAACAAAATCACAGAGTGCTAACGGGAGTAAAGGCACAGTCCAAACAAAATATTGTCGAAACAATACTGAGTTGAAATCAACAAACACAGACAGAGTCAACAAAGCACTCATGTAAATACCAATTTTGCCTCGAAGGGCGCTGAGATACACCAATCCCATGAGAAATAACATGGGTAACTTGGCTTTCAACCCTACAAACTCAGGAAATGCCTCTCCAATAAAATCATCTAATGAGGAAACATTAAAATGTCCGCCGGGATTTCGGGTGGCAGAAAAAAGAATTGATTTAAAGAATCCTTCGGCATTCCACAAGAGAAAGGGAATGGAGGTGATCAACGGAATACTGAGGATGATCAGTAAGGCGATCGCTACATTTTTGACCTTCTCCCTCTCAGTTGCTTGCCAAACCCAAATTAAGTAAAGAGGAATCAGAAATACTGCAATTTGTTTGAAGGCTAAGGACAAGCTAAACAATAACAAGGAGGTGTATCTGTACCGCTTAAACGTCATTAGAGAACTCAGGAGAAAAAAGACTGGAACAAAGTCTATGTGAGCAATCTGAGTGACGTGCAGTGTCCAGCGATTCAGCAGCCAAAACAACGCGGCAAATAATCCGACTGTGAATAAATTGTTTTTATTTAATCGACTAAATATTAAGCCTGCAATTCCAATGTTAAACATTAAAAACACCGGACGCCAAAAAGCAAGCCAGGTAGAATAGTCTCTAAATCCTAATAATTGAGTTAAAGCGGAAAGCCAGTAAAACAAAGGGAAGTAGGTTGCATATTTGTCATTTTCCCTCATATTCCCCAGCAAAATTCTTGCATAAGGATTTTCTCCAGCGAGCAGGCGTTTTCCTTCTAGCCAAACATAGTAAATATCTTCCTCAGCGGTATCGAATACCCAAAGTTGTGTGTGAACAACTATTCCGACTATAGTAATTAGAAATAGGCAAATCAGTGCCACAGCTTTCTTATTTTTCAACAGAAGCCATCCTTGATTGACTGTCTGCATATTATTACTCCCTTTTAAAACTGTTGTTTACTCGCCAGGAAACACACCCTATTGCCCATCAAATTGGACTACATTAGTCTTTACCATTGCTATCAGATTCGGACAACTACAGCAGGTAAGATGTCGATTTTTAAATCTTGATGTATTTTAGACTATCCAAACTGCTGTGACGAGCAAAGAAGTATTCGGTTGCAGGTAAGGAACCACCAAATACTTGCTGAAACTAAAGGCGATTCCAGAGCATAGTTTATCCTGGCAGATAGGGCATTTTTTGAGACTTCTAGGAGTAGTAACTTTTTATGTGCCGTTTACTAGGTTATTTGGGAGCGCCGATTCAGCTTGAGCATTTGTTGTACAAACCGGAACACTCGCTGATCGTACAAAGTTATCAGCCTAAAGAAATGACCTCTGGTGTTGTTAATGCCGACGGCTTAGGAGTCGGCTGGTATCACCCTGAGCGCGAGGTTAGCCCCTTCACCTACAAAAACACGGTGCCGATTTGGAATGATACAAACTTGCCGCAATTGAGCCGCTATGTTGAGTCGGGGTGCGTGCTGGGGTATGTTCGCAGTGCTACACCGGGTCAAGGGTTGGATTTGAGCAACTGTCAGCCCTTTACCGACGAGCGCCTGTTATTTATTCACAACGGTTTGATCGAAAACTTTCGGAAAACCTTATATCGACCGATACGCGATCGCCTCAAGGATACAATCTACCAGTCCGTCACTGGCACCACCGACTCGGAACATATTTTTGCCTTGCTGCTCAACCACTTACAAGCTTCTGGGGAGAGTGACCTCAAAGCCGCCTTGCACTACGCCCTAACGACAATAAGCGAGTTAGCACAAGCCGCAGACCTCTCCTTTTCTGCCAACTGCATTGTGAGTAACGGGCACAATCTTGTTGTCAGTCGCCATGCCGTTGGGACAAGTGCTCCTTCTTTATACTGGTTGAGGGATGACCCCATGTTCCCTAATGCTGTAATTATTGCTTCTGAGCCGCTATTTGCCAGTAACTGGCATAGTTGCCCGAATCATTCCATTCTCAGTGTGGGAGAAGACCTTGACATTCACATCGACCAAATTACCTAGAGGCACGATCTATCATGCCTTGCATCAATGTCGCATCGGCACTCTAGCTTTATTTGAAGGCATTAACGATACCGCTTACCGCCGCCAATCCCATCCAGAATTTAGTCCCGCAGGTTGGCACCTCGGTCACATTGCATTTATCGAAGCCTACTGGATTCTAGAGCGCTGTGCTGGCAAACCACCGATGTTTCCGGAGTACCATCAGTTGTTTGCTGCCGATGGCTTACCGAAAGCCGAGCGCGAAAATCTGCCGCCCTTGGCAAAGGTATGTCACTACCTCGATACCGTCAGAACTGAGGTCTTAACCTACCTAGAAACCGCCCCTCTAGATCAGCAAGAACGTCTGTGGCGCTGGCTGGTTCAGCACGAAAGCCAACACAGTGAAACCATCACCTTTGTACTGCAATTGCAGCGTTGGGATGCCTTGGGAATTGGCAGGAGATTTGGGACAGGGAAAACTCCCCCCTCCCTAGTTCCGACGCTGCAACCCGCAGCCGGGGTAATTGAAATTCCGGCGGGGGAATTTATTCGGGGAAATGATTCCCTAGATGCTTCGGACAACGAACGTTGTCGGCATCCCTTGCACCTAGACACCTACTACATCGACCGCTACCCCGTCACCTGTGGGCAGTATCGAGAATTTATTGCCGCCGATGGCTACCGCAACGCTTGCTGGTGGTCTCTAGAGGGGTGGCAATGGCTTCAGGAAAATCCCGTTGCCCAGCCCTTGTATTGGTCAGCGGACTCCGCCTGGGATAACCATCCCGTTTGTGGGGTAAGTTGGTACGAAGCTGACGCCTACGCTCGTTTTGCTGGCAAGCGCCTACCCACAGAAGCGGAGTGGGAAAAAGCGGCGACTTGGGACGTGGCGACCGAACAGCAACGCCTTTACCCGTGGGGAGAAGAGTTTCCCAGCACCAGCCGTTGCAATCACGACAACGCGGTCGGACAGACAACGGCGGTTGATGCTTACCCTACCGGACAAAGTGCCTACGGCTGTTATGACATGCTGGGTAATGTCTGGGAATGGACTGATAGCTGGTTTGATGGCTATTTAGGTTTTAAGAGTTATCCTTACCGGGGATATTCTCAAGCTTATTTTGATGGGAAGCATCGAGTGCTTAAGGGGAGCAGTTGGGCAACTCGCCCTTGGGCGATGCGAGGGAGTTTTCGCAACTGGTATCATCCGGGGGTTCGGCAGATTCTATCGGGTTTTCGATGTGCGAGCGATCGCCTGTTGTAAGTTATTCTTCTTGAATCGGTTGATGGAATTTGATACCGCAAATAGACGCAAATGTCAAGTGGCATAGTCCCGCTTGGCAGGAATTTTTTGGACAATCGTAGGAAAAAACAGGATGAAAGCTGATTTATCTCAGAGTGTACAAGGCAATCTCCAAACAAGCGATCGCTTACGGATCGAGCATTTACTGATTCAATCTACCCTTTCTCAGTCAGATAAAGGGCGCGATGCGATCGCCGGATTGACGTCAGCGACCAAGTCTCTACCGCCCAGATATTTCTACGATGACCGAGGTTCTGAGCTATTCGAGCAGATATGTGAATTGTCAGAATACTACCCCACCCGCACAGAAGCTGGGATTTTGCACCAGTACGCCGGGGAACTCGCTCAGATGACAGGGCCCTGCGAACTGGTAGAACTAGGAAGCGGTAGTTCCACCAAAACCCGGCTATTGCTTGATGCTTACAACGAACTAGGATATCCTCTGCGCTATCTTCCCATTGATGTCAGTGCAGGCATTTTAGAAAGCAGTGCGCGGCAGTTATTGGCAGATTACCCCTCCCTACAAGTTCACGGCTTGGTGAGTACCTACGAGCAAGCCTTGGCAAAGTTACAGCCTACCCAATTACCCAGTCGGATGATTTTCTTCCTAGGAAGCACCCTAGGGAACCTTAATCCACAAGCCTGCGATGTTTTCTTCTCACAAATTACGGCGGCGTTAGAGGAAGGGGAGTATTTCCTGCTAGGAATTGACCTCCAAAAGCCCAAGCACTTATTAAATGCTGCCTACAATGACAGTCAGGGAGTCACGGCTGAATTTAACCTCAACATGCTGAATCATCTTAATTGGCGATTTGAGGGCAACTTTGACCCCAGCTTGTTTGAACATTGGGCGTTTTATAACGAGCAATTGCATCAGATTGAGATGCATCTAAAAAGTCAGAAAAAGCATTCTGTTTATCTACGTAGCTTAGACCTAACTGTTAACTTTGAAGCCGACGAAACTATCCTCACAGAAATTTCTCGCAAATTTGACCTAGATACAATGCAGCAGTACCTCCAGACCCAAGGCTTAAAGCCGCTGAAAATTTGGACTGATCCTAATCAATGGTTTGGCTTAGTCCTCTCTCAGCGACAACCCCTAATATCAATTTCCTGAATGTCTACTACAGATACTATGTGATTCCCCCCTTAATAAGGGGGGTTAGGGGGGTCGATTTGTAGCGCTATTTTATGAAATTGGTATAACTGACTAAAAAAAGTTTCCTTGATCGATATTAAGACCCCGATTTTTTTGAGAAGTCGGGGAGCGTCTCTCCTAGGGATAGGTTAATCGCGATGCAATCCCTAAAACCGATTTTCGTACTCCACTAACGCTCGACTATCTCCTGACAAATCAGTGGAACCGCGCAAGAGAATTTCATCATTGATGCGGTAGCGCAAACCGTATTGGATGGGCTGCTGGTTTGTCAAGACTTTCAGCGCAGAGACAGAGAGGTTCTGACTGAGATCCACACTGGCTTCAGCACCTAATCCCAACGTGGAGCTGCGTCCTTTCTCATTCGTCGTTAAAGTCGGGAAGAGGCGAAATTCACTCAATCCCAAAGTATCACCGATGATGTTTTGCACGCCTCCCAGTAGGGCTGAACCTGCCAAGTTCGCTAAACCCAGAGTGGTGTCTCCTCGCCCTAAGGTATCGATAAAGCCTCCACCTAACAAGGCAACAATTTCTGTTTCACTGCGAGATGGGTCACTAGTGAGTTCGATATTGTCAGCGATGCGGCTGGCTTGACCTTCGACTCTGGCTTCAACGCGAACAGTTTGGACGCGACCCAAGGAGCTTGCCGGAACGTCAGCAATTTCACTCGTCAAGGGATCGGTAGGCATTCTTCGTTGCGTCGCCTCAGCAACTGATGCCACAAGTCTGACATCTAAAGTGGGGTCAAGTCCTTGGGCGGGGCTAAATTCAGCCCTGTTTTCATAGCCTCTTGCTAGACGGAATTGCGTGGTAAAGAGGTTGACCTGTCCGCGTTTGACGCTAATAATTCCGTCTGGACGAATATTATTCAACGTGCCATTGATGAGCAGACTGCCATCGACAAGGAAGTTTAAGATCGGTGCGCGGGTGATCTGAACATCTTCCCCAAGGGTTAGCATCAGGTCATCAAAGGCAATCGGGCTATCGTTTTGTGGAGCTTGCCCAACGGCGGTTCCAACTGGGATAGTATCCCCGCCACTAGTCGGCGCACCTCCTCCCTCTGCCAACTGTATCCGCCCATCAAACAACTCCACTTCACCGCCGACTACAGGCTCTAAGACAGAACCCGTAATCACGGCATCGCCGCGAACACCGCCACTATAAAGACCTTTGAGATTGAAGGCAAGTTCACCGATATTAACCCGCAAGGGGTTTTCTCGCGGTGCAGCCGCATTAGAAATGGGTAGCGTGCCGGATGCGGTGATTTCACCACCGCTAAATGATGATCGCAAGTTTTCCACCCGGATATTATCAAGGTCGAAAAGTATTGTTCCCGTGACATCGGTAAGGGGTTCAGCCAGTGCCTGTGCCTGGATAGTGGCATTTTCTACGGTGGCAATTCCCTCCGCCAAAAGTTCCGTTGGTCTTCCCGCTTCCTCGTCGTAGGTGCCGGAAATGGCAAGCTGAACATTACCCATTCCCTCTACCCAATCGACTTGACCCCGAGAAATGAGGTTGAGCAGCGCTAGTCCCTCGTCTTGGACATCAATGTTGAGGGCAAGTTGGTTGCTATCAGGTGAAACCGTGGCAAAAGGCAGGCGGTAAGGGATGCTGCCGTTGATTCTTAAGGGGTCAGCGTCAGCAACTAAAATTTCGCTGTTGAAGTTGAGGCGGGCGTCGTTGTAACTAAAGCTGCCTTCAGCATCCTGGACTTGAGTACCATCAAGCGTTGCCTGTTCTAAGGAAAGGACGCCTCTAGCACTGGGATTGTTAATGCTGCCGGAGACGGTGGCTGTGGCATTGAGTAGACCTGTAAAATCAATGTCGGCAGGGAAGTTGGTCACGTCCTGAACAAAGGCTTGTAGCTGTTCAATCGGGACGTTACGTACCTGTAGCTGACCGGACTGTTCTTCGCCGCCAATGGTGCCGGAGAAAGCAACGAAACGGAAACGGTCTTCGGGATCTTGGGGATTAGGAATGGTGGATTGGAAGCGTAGGGGGAGGAAGGTGAGGACGCCATCAGAGAAATTACCTTCAGCAATCACTTGCTCTGCTGTGTAAGGGCCCCACTTCCAGTCTTGTCCAGCGATATCAAAATTGGCAGTAATGCCTGTATCCAAAGACCCTCTAACGGCGACAGTGCCTGTAAACGTGCCTGTTGCTTCTTGGAGATCCGGTAAGGGAGAGGAGTCGTCTCGTACTTGACGCTGTTGTGCCAAAAGCGCCTCAATTTCTGAGAGTCGCCGCAACTGCGTTTGCAGGGGCCTTTCTGGCACACCCACGGAGGCAACTTGGAGATCCTCCGCCCTGCCGTAGGTGGGAGGAGTTCCTCCTCGCTGTAGGTCGTCGAGTTCAAAATATTGCAGGGCAGTCAGGACATCCTGGAGTTGTCCTTCTTCAACCCTCAGTTGAGCTACAAATTGCGGCCCTCTAGGAGTTTGAATAAGTTCACCACTGAGTAAGTATTGACCTTCGCCTTGGCGGAAGATGCCATCTTCTAGGGCGACAACACCATCTGAGTAGCGGAAACGACCGGAGAAGGAATCGCCTTGCAGTCCACCAAAGATTGGATCGGCGATCGCTACATTACCCGATGCCTCCCTAGTTCTAAGGTTAATCGCTAAATCCCCAGTCAGTTCCCCAGACAGAGGTTGGGCGGCGATGGGACTTGTGGGTGCCAAGGTTTTGAGGGTGGCAATGGGGAAGTTTTGGACATCTACGAGCAACTGTTCCCCAGAACGGGTGCCTTGGGCGATCGCGTCTTCGCGTTGAATGAAAAAGGCCGTTGGCTGGTAATCTGCTCCGAGTGCCAAATTAATTTGGTCTTGGTCACCACGAAGTTGCAAATTCACCCCGGTTCCAGGTACAGCACTCACCGTCCCTACAAGCGGCGATTCAAACTCTAGACCCCCAGCGGTAAAGTTTCGCAATGCCAAAGACCCATCAATATTTGGTGCGGCAACAGTTCCTTCAAGGCGACCGTCAAAATCGGCTCGTCCTGCCAACTGCACCGCATCCGGTACCGCCGCAGGCAATTGTTGCAGATCCAAGTCCTCGGCTCGCACGTTGAGATCAAACCCTTGAATTGCTTCTAACCCTGACCTTGCCGGATTTACATTCACAACACCGCTAGCATCAAACCCCTCGGCGGTTGCCTGAGCAATCTGCAACTGTTGACCTGTCCAGGTAATGTCGGCAGTGAGGGGACGGTCGATTAAGGCGAGTCCTTCACTAAAGCTCAACTGACCCCTGGCATTAATACTTGTGGGGGACAGGTTATCTAGGGAACCAGAAATATTCAGCCTACCCCCTAAGCGTCCCTCTAGCTCTGGGGAAAACTCGGCTAACTGCACTCCTGTAGGTTCTGCTATCGCGCTAAAGCGACCTTGGGCGAGTTGAATATTTTCTAGGGCAACTGTACCGCCAGCCACTTGTGCCGTTCCCGAACCTGTTCCTTGCAGCGTATTTAGGCTAAAGTCTTCGAGATTACCCGCGATCGCCAAATTTCCGGAAACGGGACCTTGAAGTTGTGGTGGGACGGGGGCAAGTTGACCGAGTTGGACGCTACTCGCATTAACTTGAGCGCGGAAGCGACCATCATCAAGTTGGATATTGTTAGCAACGACCGTGCCTCCGGCGACATTCAAGACTCCTGAACCGCTACCTTCTAGAGTGCTAGGGCTAAAGTCGTCGAGACTGCCAGCAATATTAAAGTTTCCGGTGAGGGGACTACTGCGTAACTGAGCGGGCGCATCTGGCGCGAGACGACCGACGGGGACGCTACTCGTACGAACTTGGGCGGTGAAGCGACCGTTGGCAAATTGGATATTGGGCGCATTAACGGTGCCGTTTCCAATCCCTAGACTGGCGGAACCACTACCAGCAAGGGTGTCAGTGCTGAAGTCTTCTAAATTACCCGCGATCTCAAAGTTGCCGGAGACGGGCCCACGTAATTGGGGCGGCACTTCCGCAAGTTGACCGAGTTGGACGCTACTGGCACGAACTTGGGCACGGAAGCGACCGTCGGCAAGTTGGACGCTTGGTATAGTGACAGTGCCGCCAGCGACATTGAGAGTGGCGGCTCCCCTGCCAGCAAGGGTTTCAGTGCTGAAGTTTTCTAAATTACCGGCGATCTCAAAGTTGCCAGAGACGGGCCCGCGTAATTGGGGCGGCACTTCCGCCAGTTGACCGAGTTGGACGCTACTGGCACGAACTTGGGCACGGAAGCGACCGTCGGCAAGTTGGAGGCTTGGTATAGTGACAGTGCCGCCAGCGATCGCCAAACGGGCTTCTCCACTACCGCTTAGGGTTTGACTCAAGTTTTCCAGATTCCCGGCGAGGATGAAGTCACCCGATACGGCTCCTTGGAAGCGGGGAGGAACTTGTTCTATACGGCTCAGTTGGACGCTACTGGCACGAACTTGGGCACGGAAGCGCTCTCCCACTACCTGTATGTTATCCGCCACGACCGTCCCTCCTGCCGCTTCGATAACGGCGGCACCGACGGCACGCAGGTTTTTGGCATCAGCCAAGGGAGCATTAATCTGGGCAGTACCGGAGACGGTACCAATGGGAACGGGTAGGTCAACGTTGTAGTTGCGCGCGATCGCCCCTCCCGGAACATTCACTGCCCGAACATCAAAGCGGGCGCTCCCTTTATCTCCCAGTTGGATTTGACCTTGCCCGGTAAGCTGACCCCCGACAACAGGCTGGGCTTGAAAGTTATTGAGAGTCAGTAGTGAGTCAACTAAGCGGAAGTTGGTGCTAATGGCGCGAAAGTTCACTCGATCGACTCGTGCCACCTTCGTTGTTGCCACCGAGCCGGAAACAATCGGTTTTTCGATCGGCCCGGTTACCAAGACCTTTGCCTGCACTTCTCCTGCCGCTTCTACAGGCATTTCTTTGATATTAAAGGTCTGTAAAACCTTCGGTAGGGCAACAGAAGTAGTAAGTGCCGAGAGGTTGTACCCTTCCTCGGTATCGACGACTCCATTGGCTACCAGAGGAACTTGACCCAGTCGAGTCTTGACGTTTTCTAAGCCAATTTCAGTGCCTTTAAAGCGCAGTTGTCCGTAGGTATTGAAGAATGGTTGCGGTAACTGTTCAATTCTTGCCGTGACGTTTTCCAGGGTAGCGTTACCAAGAAACAACGTGGGTTCGTCTTCACGCAGTCGCACTTCCAACTCCCCGTCCACTGTTCCGGCTTGGACACTGAGGGGCAAGGGCAACAGGCGGTCTAGAGCCGGGCCATTGAGGTTCTGTCCAGAAACCTGCAAATTGGTTCTGCCGTTCTCCGGGAGGTAAGTTCCGGCAAGTTTGAACTCACCACTGCTAGCGAGTTGACCGGCTAGATCGAACTCAAAGCGTTGGCTATCGTCAGCCTCCACAAAGCGGCGAGCCTTAGCCGTCGGTAGGAATGCCACGACGGGGGAATTCAGTTTTCCGTTAGGCTGACGCGAAACGAGCGCTAGCTCTGCATCTTTAGCTCGTATACTCTGCAATTCAGTGGAGATGAATCCTTCTTCATCTGAGGATTGAATGGCGGTGGAAATCCAACGTCCCTCTGGATCTTGCTCAATGTAGGCATTGGGTTCAACGAGGGTAATATCCAGTTCCAGCGTGCGATTGAACAGTAAGCGCAACGGATCGAATTTGACCTGAACTGCTTCCATCGTGACGCGATCGGGATCGGTGGGAGTCGCCGGAATTTTGGAAGCCCCAAAGTACAAGCTATTAAAGGAAAAGCTTTCTACCTTGCCAAGTTGTACCGGACGATTGAGGGTTTCAGACAGATTCTTTTCTACTAACGGTGCTAGGTCTCGCACGACAAACAGCCACGCCCACGCTAAACCTCCCCCAATTCCCACTAGGGAAAGCACACCCATTGCCAGTCCTACACGCCGCAATCGCCGTCGGCGTGATGAAGAACGAGGGGAGACCTTTTCGCGATCGCCTTCTAAATTCGTTTCCGGTTCATTACCCGGATTAGGAGGAGGGGAGACCTTTTCGCGATCGCCTTTTAAATTCGTTTCCGGTTCGTTACCAGGATTAGGAGGATTAGTCATTTTTATTTCTCCTGACACCATCAATAACAGGCATCAAGTGTTATGCGTGAGTAACTGATTGCCTCGACGACTCCTTACCGTACCATTTCCGATCGCCTGCGATCGCATTCCCTCACACCCGATCGCCTCCGTTTCACTGCCATGATTGCTGAGTGGCTACTATTGACATAGTCAAAACCATCTCATTTCCATGAGTCCTGAGCCGTCAGCGCGATTTGAGATAATGTAATTTAGCAAGTTCTTGTTGTCACTAGGTCACGGACAAAAAATTGTTGGCAGAACTACGTATGGCAACAACTGGAGAATGATAGTCAAAGAATACGTCAAGTCTCGAAACTTTAATGGCTAAAGAAGTTGCACAAATAGCCTTATTTGCAGGTATTCACAGTCAGAACCTGGATTTTTCCGTCTCTCAGCAAGTTTCCGATCAATTTATAAATATTGTAGAGAGCTGACACATCGCAGTTGTTAGCAAGTTTTACCAATTTCACAAGTTGAAACTCCCCAACTCCTAAGAAAACCAAGAATTGAGGAGTGTAGCGGAATGCGATCGCTTTCTTACAGACAGATTTGAAATCGGCAAGGGATAAACACATAGATGCATAAATGGCAAGTAAAAAATTATGCTCAAGAACTGCCTGAACAAAATTGATCTATTTAAACTGACGTCGGGAACTGTCAGTTGGTTGCCAATTAGCTCCCAATTCCCCTCATCTCTATGCATCTACCAAGGCAGCACTTCTCCATTGGCGTCCCAAAAAGTACCGAAGTTTGTGCAAAGAATTAAGGAGGAGTTAGATCGCCCTCCACTGGCCCAGCTGGGATTGCTTCTAATGGTCTGATAATAGCTGGGGGCGTTGCGTCTTCGGGTTGGAAAATCCCATTTAGTGCTGCTTCTAAGGTTTCTGCCATAATAATTCGGTTTTCATAAATGACAATAACCCGTATTAAAGTCGGCAGACTATTTTGTTCAGCCTCTAAGTATACGGGTTCGACATAGAGTAGGGATTGCTCAATCGGAATTACCAAAAGATTACCTTGAACTGCCCGCGAGCCTTGACGATTCCACAGAGAAATTTGCTGAGAGATGACGGGGTCTTGGTTAATCAACGCTTCAATTTGCTCAGGGCCGTAAATTAGCTCCTGCTTCGGAAACTGATACAGCAGCAAGTTACCATATTGAGCGCCATCGGAACGCGCCGCTAGCCAGCCAATCAAATTATTACGAGCAACGGGAGTATAGGGTTGGAGCAGAATGAACTCTTCTGATGCTTCTGTGGGCAGTCTCATGATCAGGTAATAGGGTTCTACTGCTTGGGATTCAACGCCGTATAGTTCCTGGGGAATCCGCCAGAGGTCTTCCTGGTTGTAGAACACTTGGGGATCGGTCATGTGATACGCCAACAAGCGTTCTGATTGGACGCTGTAAAAATCCCGTGGGTAACGGATATGACGCAGTAGCGGGTCTGGCATCGCGTCCAGGGGCTGAAATAAACCTGGGAAAATTTTGCTCCAGGTTTGAATAATCGGGTCAGTGAGATCGGCAACGTAGAATGTCACGTCCCCGTGATAGGCATCAATAACCGCTTTTACGGAGTTGCGGATATAGTTGAACTCGTGTTGACCAGGGTCGGAGTAGGGGTAGCGATCGCTAGTCGTGTAGGCGTCAACAATCCAGTAAAGATGGCTCTCCATCGCCCCAGGCTCGGTCTCATCCGGATCGACGCTGACAATGTAGGGGTCTTGGTCGTAATGCA
This sequence comes from Kastovskya adunca ATA6-11-RM4, assembly GCA_019359445.1. Taxonomy (GTDB): domain Bacteria; phylum Cyanobacteriota; class Cyanobacteriia; order Cyanobacteriales; family Coleofasciculaceae; genus Kastovskya; species Kastovskya adunca. The sequence continues at coordinate 233,975 of JAHHHJ010000001.1, forward strand.
AGAACGGCGCGATTGTGCGGATGCGCTGATTAATATTGCGCCGGAACAGTACCTTTGTCTGAGGCGTAAAATCCCGCGTAAAGAGCATCTGCCAATCTTTGAGATACTCGGCAAATAAAAGCCTCCGCCAAGGTGAACCAATACCTATACCACCAGCGCCGTAATAGACGGTATAGGCATTTTCATCGCCACTAGGGAAGTCCAATTCCCCAACTCGCGTTGATGTCATCACGTAGGTATTGGTGAGTTCTCCGTAGTAAATCCGGGGATTATAAATGGGAATAGCCTCCCGAATGAATTCACTGGATGTGAATAAATTCCCTTCAGCCGCATCCAACGCGGTGCCAATATCCTTAACGAAATAGGCTGGTAGTCCCGCATTGGCAACTATGTTCACGGGGCTGACGGTAAAGCCATAGCCGTGGGTGTAGATCAGGTGTTTATTTACCCAAGTTTGTGCCTGTTCAGGAACAGACTGATAATCTAGCTCCCTAGCGGCAATATGTACTTGTTGTTTTTCAATCGCTAACGGTTCTGAAGGCACAGTAAAGCTTTCGTCGGGAGTAACGGTTATCTGATCCGCTTCTGGTTCTGCTTGCCTTGCTTCTTGCCCTCCAGTGATGGGACTTACCCCGGTTGCGTCTGCTCTTAGGAGGTAGCGATCGATATCAGCATCAGGAAATCTATAATAGGGTCGGATTTGTTGGAGCTGACGATTGGTTTGCAGGATGGGGCGCGTATCCCACAGGCGGATATTGCGAATCGTTAGCTCGTTGTCTTCTAGGACGGAGGTAGTGAGTGCGCCTTGGGGATTAAAGGTTTCAACCTCAATATCATCTAGGTCAAAGGCTGCCCTGGTCAGGGAAATACTGCGTTCGATGTACAGTCGTTCTCGTGCTAGTTCGTTGGGTTGGACGCCGAAGCGTTGCACAACGGCGGGGGCGATGTTAGTGGCAACCACGCTGACTATCAGGTACAGTCCCAATGCCATCAGCTTGGCTCGACCACTGAGCCTCAGACGATGGAACCAGAAAACAGTTTGAAAGAGCAGGAAGAGGGCGATCGCGGCGGCTAAAATGCTCAGAGCTGTGTTGATGGGTAATTGCGCTCTAACATCGGTGTAACTGGCTCCGTAGGTGACGCCACGGGTGGAATAGAGCAGTTCGTAACGCGAAAGCCAATAACGGACAGCGACCATCGCCGCCATACCAGCCCCTAGCCCGTACAAGTGACGCATTTGCCCTTGAGAAAAGCCGGGAAATTTCCCTTGAGAAAAACTATCTCCTGCTAATAAATAAATCAGGAGTACCGCCACTAAGCTGAAGAGAAATAGCCCTCCTAGCCAAAAGTCCAACAACTGCCACACCGGAATGCTAAAGACATAGAAGCTGATATCGTGACCGAAGAGTGGCTCACTGGCATTGAAGGGAGTGGGGTAGAAATACTGCAAAATCCGACCCCACTGAACAGACAAAACCAGCGCAAAGAATAAGGAAAATACAGCAGCAATCGCCGTTAACCAGAACTGGGGATTAACAATCAGGGCGATCGTAATTACAACCAGCACTCCTAAGGGCCAAATCTGATTGATCCATGACGAGAGAATCAGCGTTTGCAGGGATGTCCAACCGAAGGGAGTGGGTAGTGGCGGCGTAACATTGACGAGGCTCATGTCACGATGCCAAAGGGAAATGGCAATCTGGCTGTAGTGCAGCACCATGAACCCTACCAGCAAGCTGAGTAAGAACACTACAGGAAGCAGCGATCGCAATCTCAAGGGGCCAGAAGCTTCAACATGGTCTTCCTGGAGAGATTTCCGCGTCCCGACTCGAATCGGGCGGGGAATTGTCTGAGGTTCTGCCCGGAGTCCGGAATTTGTCCTGTCAAGGTGCTGGCGGTGGACGGGTTGGGCTTCGGGAAAGGCTCTAGATAATAAACTGGTGTCGGAATACTTCAGCCGATTGGCAAGAAACAAGTTACCGAGCAAAAAGCCAGCAGAGATGATGCTCGCCACAGCCCACAGACCAAACTGGGTTCGCAAGCGGACTAAGAACGCAAATAAGTAACCCAGCTCGTTGAACCATAAGACTTCTGCTATCAGGTGAGACAGCAAATCCCAGCCCAGTAACACCCCTAGTAATAGGGCGATCGCGCGAAAAAGGGAGTTCCTGAAGTATCTGGTCATTTTCGTTTTTCGTCGTTAATTCTTAGTCACTAACTAGTCGTTGTAATTTAGTAGAACGGCTAGTTAGTGGCTAACAACGGACGAGTTGAGGATGTTATTTGGGATCAGGCGATCGCCATTAACTAAATTGCTCTTCAGTATCTAAATTAAAGAGTACTTGTAACGATTGCATGGCGTTGCGTCGAGTTTCGATGTCTTGTTGTGCCCTCAGTTGCACCATTGGATCGTGAAGAATTTTATTAACAATGCCTCGTGTGAGGGCTTCAATGATCTCTTGATGCTTTTCAGCAAATTCTGTGCCGAGGCGGGATAAAGCTTTTTCTAGCTCTTGGGCGCGGATCGCTTCGACTTTATCGCGGAGACAGCTAATGGTTGAAACCGTTTCTAGCGATCGCCACCACATATCAAAGGTGTCTACTTCTTCTTCTAGCAGCACTTCGGCTTCCATTGCCATCTGACGACGGCTTTCCTGGTTTTGGGCAACTACGGCTTTCAAGTCATCAACGTTGAAGGCTTGGACGTTCTCTAACTGATTGACATCAGCATCGATGTTGCGAGGGACGGAGATGTCAAACAGCATTAAAGAGCGATGCGGTTCTAGAATCAATTCTAGTTTTGAAGCGTTGAGCAGCACTTCTGTAGAGGCAGTGCTAGTAAAGACGATATCTGATGTGGCGATCGCATTCATCATCTCTGAGAGGTCGTGCAGTTGCAATTCTGCATCAGGAAACTGACTGGCTAACTCCATAGCCCCTTTTAAGGAGCGGTTTAATATCGTGATGGTTGTTGCGCCTTTCGCCAGCAGATGCTGCACCAACAGCCGTGACATTTTCCCCGCACCAACAATCGCAATTCGGCAGGCGGCTAAGTTCTGCACTTTCATCTGCGCCAATTCCACCGCCGCAGAACTAATGGAAACCGCTCCCGTACCGATGCTGGTTTCTGTACGGACGCGCTTGCCAGCACTCAGAGCTTGTTTAAATAAACGATTGAGGACGCTACCGACCCCTTTATGTTGCTGACAAAGTTTGTGGCAGTGCTTTACCTGCGCCAAAATTTGTCCTTCTCCCAACACCAAACTATCTAAACCCGATGCGACCCGCATCAGGTGCATTACCGCATCTTGGTGTAACAAAATGAACAAATGTTTCCGCAACTGGTCGAGGGGCAGTTGACCAAAATCTGCAAGAAACTGAGTAACTTCCCGCACGCCTTGTTCTGTTTCTTCGGCAACGATGTAAATTTCTAGGCGATTACATGTGCTCAGAACGGCGATTTCTTCGATGTGAGGATAGTTACACAGTTGAGCGATCGCTCCTTCTAATTTGGCTTCTTGAATACTTAATTTTTCTCGAACTTCAACGGGGGCTGTCTTATGGCTCAGACCTACGACTGCGATATTCATGTTCTCTCCCAAGGTTTGTCCTAATCTTTGCGGCTAAGATGTCAAGATATTTGGAATGTAAAAATTTGGGGCAGTTTATCCAGCGTAAATTTTAAAGAATTGAACTTAACAAACTACCCAATAAATATTTGAAAACAAGTTCAATTCTCTCTTTTTGTAGGGGTGTAGGAAATAAATCCTGATAACCAGGCTTGATGTTAGTACTTGCGATTTGGCGATCGCGTTTTCTGCTTTTGAGCGGCAAGTCGGGCGATCGCTGGCTCCTCCCTCATCATCTACACCGTTGAGCGGCAAAGCAGAGTAATTTTTGACTCAATCTTTAGCCTAACAACTTACCTAGCCTTCGGGAGTCCTAAATTTTGTTTTTTTTGTTACACCCATGTTGCTGGAATGCCCACACAACGAACGATCTTGAGTCCTGAGTTCTGAGTTAAGCTCCGGTCTTACCAGAGAAAATCCTGACTCAGAGTGGGAAGGTACGTTATCGTCGCCCGATCAACTTCCTGGGGAAGTACTCGCTTTGCCCCTCAGAACTCTAAATCTATAGAGCTTCAAACTCCCTTTTTGAACGGGGAGTAGAAGCTGACCCCATAATTATTGCCAGTCAGCAATTTTCCTTTTCGGGATGGCTCTACCTCAGTTGGATGTACTGCGGCTGGTCAAACATGTGAATCGTATCGACAAACCGAGCTGTCTTAGACTGGCTAGAAATGACCAAACTCTGAGTCCGCGCGCCCTTGTGGAAGAAGCGCACGCCTTCCATCAAGACTCCAGGGGTAATACCACAAGCGGCAAACAGTACGGTTTCTCCAGAGGCTAGCTCGTCAACATCGTAGACTTTGTCCGGGTCGTTGATATTCATCGATTTCAGCCGCTCGAGGTTGCTTTCTCGGCTTTCACCGATTAGACCTGTCTTCACAACGGCGGGGTCGTAGATTAGCTGTCCTTGGAAGTGTCCACCCAAGCAGCGCATCGCCGCAGCGGAAATCACTCCTTCAGGTGCCGCTCCGATGCCCATCAAAGCATGGATGTTAGTTCCAGCAAAGGCGCAAGAAATAGCCGCAGAAACGTCCCCATCGCTAATTAGGCGAACTCTGGCTCCTGCTTCGCGGATTTCTTTGATCAGGTCATCGTGGCGCTCGCGTTTCATCACTACAACCACCAGTTCTTCGATCGAGCGGTCTAAGCACTCGGCGAGAATCTTTAAGTTTTCGGTTGCTGATTTGTTGATATCAACTTTCCCCTTAGCAGCAGGGGGTGCTGCTAGCTTTTTCATGTAAAAGTCAGGGGCGGCGAACAACCCTCCTTTTTCAGCGATCGCTAGTACCGCCATTGAGCCATTTTGTCCGTAGGCAACTAAGTTAGTGCCTTCGCAGGGGTCAACAGCGATGTCAATCTCAATCAGCTCGTCTGGGTTGCAGTAGCTTTTGGCATCTTCTTGAGTACAGATCCCGACTTCTTCCCCGATGTAGAGCATGGGGGCGTCGTCCCGCTCCCCTTCCCCAATCACGATGCGACCGCGCATGTAGATCTTGTTCATCCGCTCCCGCATGGCTTCTACAGCCACCTGGTCAGCGGTATTTTTTTCGCCTTTGCCCATCCATTTCGCACTGGCGATCGCGGCTTGCTCCACGACCTCAATAATCTCTAAACCCAGTGTATTTTCCACAGAACATTTCCTCTCAACTGCTTTATTTGGCGTGGTTTTGTCTGCCGACCCCAGTGTAAAAGTCTATCAGACCTAGGGTTGCACCCGAAATCTAGTCAAGCACAGGATTGTGTAAAGTTTTGATGCAATTAGTCACGTCAGTCCTCGAAAATCGTAGATACAATCACACTAACTGCCCTGATTTAAACTGCAAAAGTTAGCGGATTTGGAATTTTTCTAGCAATAGAATTAATGAGAAATGTATTAAGATAATTAATTACATGAAGCGATTTTATTAACGGTAATGCCAAAAAAGTTAACGGATTAATTTTAAATTTTAATATTTTTTATTATTTCCAGAACTGTTCATTTACTTGATTTAAGTGGGTAAGCGTAGCAATTTCAACAAATCTCTTCCCTAAAATTCCGCCCTTCCCCAGTTAAGGAAAAGCGAAAAATCTTTCTCCTCTGCTCCTCAAGGGACAAGGGCGATCAGTAATTAGCCAAGAAACAATATCGAAGAAGCGATCGCCAATAACTCAATCTCGATCTAGGCTAGAGATATAGGCAGAATTTATTAATATTCCATGCTGGACTTTCTCAATCCTGTTTTAGGTCGCCATCCAGAACGAAATAAAGCTAACGTCGAAATTTACACCTGGCAGACTTGCCCGTTCTGCATCCGGGCAAAGTTGTTGTTGTGGTGGAAAGGAGTGAACTACACCGAGTACAAAATTGACGGCAATGAAGAAGCCAGAGCAAAGATGGCTGAACGTGCCAACGGACGCCGGAGTGTGCCGCAAATTTTTGTTAATGACACACATCTTGGTGGCTGTGATGACCTCTATCGGTTAGACGGAGGAGGTCAGTTAGACCCAATGCTGGCTCAACCTGCGGGATAAATAGGGTGATGGGAGGATGAGGATCACCCAGAGCAGGGGAGATGAGGTGATGTTAGCGATTCGGGGCGTAGCTCGGTGATGAGGGCACAAAATGATGGGGAATTAAGTGAAACCATAACCTCCAACCTCTTACCTTTCATCCTTCATACTTCACCCTTCACACTTCACCCTTCATGCCACCTCCTCCCCCAGCAATTAATCACCCTCCCTACCTCATCCATCGGCAATGGATGAGCAAGGCTCTTACCCTTGCCCAGGCAGCAGGAGAGGCGGGAGAAGTGCCTGTGGGGGCGGTAGTGGTTGATGGTACAGGTAACCTGGTAGCAGCGGCGGAAAATCGTAAAGAGCGCGACCTAGACCCCACAGCCCACGCAGAAATTCTCGCTCTCCGGGCAGCAGGACAAGCCTTGCAAACCTGGCATCTCAACGACTGCACCCTCTATGTAACTTTAGAACCTTGTCCCATGTGTTCTGGGGCAATAATTCAAGCCCGGCTCGGTTTATTGGTTTATGGAGTGGACGATCCCAAAACTGGCACAATTCGGACAGTTGCTAATATTCCTGATAGTGCGGCTTCAAATCATCGCCTAAAAGTCATCAGTGGGATTTGTGAAGCTGCCTGTCGCCAGCAGTTACAAGCCTGGTTTAGCCAGCGTCGCCAGCACCGTCCCTCCGGCTAAAACATCCCTCTCATGACACCAGCAAAAGTGTCCCCACGGTGGGAGACACTAACCCCTGACAAACTTAAGGTAAGAGTGGAATTAAGGAATAGTTAAAGCACTTTTACCCCAATGATGCAGCTTGACTCCCGCGAAGACACCGCAGCTATGACAAAATCGGCAGAAACGACTCCAGAGTCATCAAAAGAGACAAAAACAGTCCCCGTGACCTCTAGTGTGGCTCACTGGTTGACTCCTATTCTTTATCCTTTCGGTCGTCATATCGTTCTACCGCTTTACTTCCGTCAGCTACGCGTGACCGGGCAAGAGCATATTCCCGCGACGGGTTCGGTGATTTTGGCTCCTACCCATCGCTCTCGCTGGGATGGGCTAATGATTCCCTATGCCGCAGGTAAACCCATAACTGGAAGGGATTTACGGTTTATGGTTAGTGCGGATGAAGTCAAGGGGATACAAGGTTGGTTCGTCCGCAAGATGGGAGGATTTCCGGTTAATACTAAACACCCAGGAATTGGCAGCATCCGTCACGCTGTGGAACTCCTACGGAACGGCGAAGCCCTAGTAATATTTCCTGAAGGCAATATTTTCCACGACAATCAGGTTCATCCCCTCAAGCCAGGAATGGCTCGCATCGCCCTCCAAGCTCAGGCAGGTAACCCTGATCCATCGCTGAAGATTGTGCCGATTAGCATTCGTTATAGTGACCCCTTCCCTCACTGGGGCTGTGATGTCAGCGTTTGCATTGGAGAGCCATTAAACGTCGGGGATTACTCCACCAAGTCAAGTAAACAAAGTGCCAAACAGTTAACCGAAGACCTGGAAGCGGCAATCAAAGATTTGGATGAAGAAAACGCTATGCTGATGCCCTGCCAGCAGCAAAGATCAGAAGGGCATAGTGCTGATGTAATTCGTTAATCGTTCAATTGCTGATGGCGCTCTGGCTCGTCCCTGTTAAGTTCATGCTTCACCCTTGTCTCCTAATGTTAGGAAACACTTACAAAAAAACGAGTTTTGAGTCTCTACCTTTGTTGAATATCGTTACAATTGGCAATTGTAAAGAATCATTGTAGTCATCCAAACTTGGGCAAGCCAAACCCTAAAACTTTTCCTATAAGAAGCTTTTTCTTGGCTTGCATAACATAGAAGCAACAAGGAAATTTGGGAAGCATGGATTGTCGTCATATTCAATTTAGTGACTATAAATCTCAGATTGATCTCAATCAACTCCAAGTGCTATTTCAACTTGGAGCCTTTTGGGCGAAAGATAGAACAGTAGAAGATTTGGGAATAGCGATCGCTAATAGCGAACCCGTGATCAGCGTCTGGAATAAAGAACAGCTGATCGGTTTTGCCAGAGCGACTTCCGATGGAATTTACCGCGCCACGATTTGGGATGTTGTTATCCATCCAGATTTTCGAGGTGCGGGTTTGGGGCAAAAACTAGTGGAAATTGTCTTGAGCCATCCCCGCATGAACCGAGTTGAGCGGGTTTACTTGACGACAACCCACCAACAAAGCTTTTACGAACGCATTGGTTTTGAGAGCAATACCAGCACGACGATGGTGCTATACAACAAACCTGTAGTTAGCCATCTGCCAACCCCTGCTCTACAGTCTCATCACGACTTAGGGGGATAGTGCATTGTATCCGGGTTAAATTTTCGCTCTTGTTTGCCTCAGCAGTGTCTTCCGAGGCGGGTACGATTTCCAAGCGTCCCTGCATCACTTCCACAAGAGCACGAGCGATTAAGAGCGTAAAACCCGGTGAGGATTCTGGGAAACTCCCAGGTGGATATAACTGCAGCTCAGAAGCAGAGGCGAGTAAATCTACAGGATCGCTCCAAACATGGCTAGGGCAGGACGAGTCAACCCATATTTGCACAGACTCAGAAGTTGGGGAAGCTGCCGCCGAAACGTGAATACTACCACTCTCCATTTGAGAAATCGCGGTATCTACTAGAGCGACTAATACCTGTCTGAGACGTCGCGCATCACTCAGGACATACAAATCTGGGTCAGGCGCAATGACGTGTAGCTGAAAGTTGCGATTCGCCGCTTGCATGTAGGTAAGTTGATGCACCTCCTCAAACACTTCTGCCAGTTGTAGAGGGCGAGTTTCTAGCTGGGCTGTGCCATGTTCAGTTTTTGCCACACCAATGATTTCGTCTAAAAGCTTGACCATTTTCAGCGCTGAGGCGTTGGCTTGGGCAACAAATTCCCGCTCTTCCTCAGGGTTGTCACAAAGATCGGACAAAATCAGTTGATGCATCCCAATCAAACTGCTCAGAGGCGATCGCAATTCATGGGACGTTCGGGCAAGAAATCCCGATTTGAACTGGCTCATTTCCCTTGCCATTTGGTAAGCCAGTTGAGTTTGCTTTAATTCTTCTTGCAAGGACAAATCATCTTGTGGATGCGTCTGTTGCGGTGCAGACACAGATGAAGCTGGGGGTTTTTCTGGGGAACGGACAACCCGGCTTCCTACCACCCCGATCCCTATTCCCAATAGTAGATATACCCAATCAATTCCATCCATGTGTTCGCACCATTGTGGATTTTGGATTTTAAAAACTCAGCTAGTCGTATAGTTCTAGCGATTAAAGGCTAGCAAGTCTCAACCCAAACAGTATTACATCCGAACTGATCCTGAATCTATCCCACTCCAATAAAATTGATACTTCCCTCGCGCAAAATTTCCCAACCACTACCCATCCACTTGACAACTGTCGAAGGGACGCCCATTGATGCTGGCTGCTCCGCTTCTACACCTTCTGGTTGCAGCGCTAAGACCTCAGGAAAGGTGGCTGAGATTTCTCTCAGGCTTTGCAAGGGTGGCTCTCCAGAACGGTTAGCACTAGTCGTTGCCATTGCTCCTGTCTGAGACAAAATCATCTGGGCAAGGCGATGATTTGGCACCCGCAGTCCAATCGTTGTCGGCTCGGTGGGATTCATGGCGGGGGGAACTTTATCGGAAGCTGGTAAAACCAATGTTAAGGCTCCTGGCCAATAGCGTTCAGCTACTTGTTGCCAAATCTCCAATTCCTGGGGGCTAGCACTAGCAAACGACCACAACTCCCTAGGAGAGGCTCCCATCAAGATTAAGGGCTTATCCAGGCTCCGCTGTTTCGCCGCAAAAATTAACGATGCTTGCTCCGGTTGTACTGCCAAAGCGGGTACAGTATCCGTGGGAAAGCTCACTACACGACCAGCGATCGCCCCTGCCACTAGGGCATCCATTGACACTAATGTCATCTTTCTTCTGGCAGGAGACTCCCGTTACAATCTTTGATTTAGCGGGAGAGGAATGCCAGTCCTCTGTGTAGGTTTACAATTAAGTGACTTGAGTAACGAATCAATCGGGTGTTTTTGTCAGTTACGCCCTGCTTGAGTCGCTTTTTAACAGGGAAGAATTGATACAAGTCGTTGGCGCTGATATACCCTTTAAGGGTGGTCACTGATTTGTACTGAGCCTTGTCGAAGTAGCCAAGCCGAAGTGTTGAGCGCTTGGTTTTGTACTCCACATAATCTCCATTCTTAAAAGAGTGCGTCCCATCAAACCCGCCGTAGGTGTCACGAACTCCACCTTTTTGAACGGTTAAGTCGTGCATTTTACGAGGTCTTGAAGGAAGGCGTTCTACGATACCAAAGGGGAAAGGTGTCACTTGGATTAACCCCTTCCACTCTCTACCTGTTTGCATCCCTGTTGTACTAACTGCATACCGGATGAAGTGTCTAGCTGCTTGCGCTATGGCATCCGATACGTGTGCGGCAGGTGTTTGCTCTGCCTTATTTTTGGACTTAGGCAGCTTGAGCCACTCCCTTGTCGCTTCAGTTTCCCACCCTTTAACTAAGATCACTAGGAAGTGATTCTCTAGTTCTTTGATGAGAAATGTTTGACCTTGGGCGGCAATAGTAAAGCCAGGTCTATTTGACTTGTTGAGCCGCTCCACGTAGGCGTGAGTGATTGGGTATAGTCGTCGCAGTTCATCTACAACCCTTAGTTCTAGCTGTTTGTTGGCTCGAATACTAGGAGGTAGCTTAGATTGCCGACGATTATTAAATCGCTTCTGTCTGTGGTTGCGACGTTTGAAGGGAAGACTTCGTTTGATTCGTCGCCCCCGTCGTGTTCTCCGAAGTACAGCTCGTTCTGTTAGTCGTTTTTGGACTTGCTTTTTGGGCAGATTAAGATTCAACCCAATTAAGGTTTCTTGTTTAGACTGAATAGCCACCCCGGTAAAGCACGAGCCTGGGTCGATACCCAAACTAATGTCTTGAGTGTTTCTTCCTGATGGTTCTTCAACAAGTTGAACACAAAATATCCGCAAGTCGTTCTGTACTATTTTGGCTTTGCCGTCTCTAATCCAGCGCCTTGCTCTTGATGATGAGGTGGGCATCGCCGGAGTCCCATCAGGATTAAGAACTGGTACACGTTTGTTGAACATTGGAGATAATCCAGATAACTCTGTGTTTGTTGGTGGTCGTTGACTTGCGTTGTCCTGAGCTTTGCCGAAGGCTTCCGCCGTGAGCGTCAGCGTTCGACTGAGCGCTCACGCCGAAGTCCGAACGGGTCGAAGTAGCCTAGTCGAAACGTTGTCCAGCTACACCTCGCCCATTCTTTGTCGCGATTCCTAACAACTGGTTAGGTCAAACAGGTAATCCTTGCTGGTGTGGCACAAGGAGGTGTGTAACGCCAAAGAACTCGAACACTGAGCGTTTAAGCCGAAGTGCGGTGGGCTATTCAGCGTTTCGGCAAGCTCAACGACCGCTTGCTTTACGCTTGGAGTCCAGTGTTTCTCCTCAAGCTCCCGTTAGAATCTTTGATTTAACGGGAGAAGCTGACCCTTACACTCGATACGCTAGGGCGAAGCGCTCAATTCCTGCTAAGTCAGAAAAGCTTTGAATCTGGCGGTAGCTGCCTTGCTGATGTAGTAACTGAGCAACTGTCTCTGCTTGCCCCTCCATCATCTCAATCAGCCAAATGCCGCCAGAACGAAGATAGTCCGGTGCTGTGGCAATTAACTGCCGAATGCAGTCTAAACCATCCGCACCGCCATTGAGGGCAAGGAATGGCTCATGCTCTTGCACTTCCGGTTGGAGTTGGGGAATTAGAGAAGCGGGGATATAGGGCGGGTTGGACACCATGCCACTGAACTGACCTTTCAAGGCGGCTAGAGGCTCCCACCAAGAGCCTTGGTAAAAGCGAATACGGTCAGCTAAACCATTCTCCTGGGCATTCTGTTGGGCGATCGCGACCGCCTCAGCACTACAGTCCACCCCATGAACGGTAGCCGCCCCAAAGGCATCTGCTAGTCCTAGGGCGATCGCGCCACTTCCCGTCCCTAAATCTGCCCAATGTCCAGCCGCCAAGGAAATAGCGGGGCGTTCTTTGGCAGCAGCGACTGCCAAATCGATTAGGTACTCAGTTTCTGGACGGGGAATCAGGACAGCGGGAGAAACCTTTAGGGAAAAATGACGCCAAGGCGTTGTCCCTGTCAGGTACTGTACGGGTAAGCGCTCCTTGAGGCGGCGCTGCCACAGTTGAGTCAGCACAGTTAACGGAAATCGCAGGTTGATATGCGATCGCCCTTTAAATGACTCCAAACGCAGTGCCAGCGCCTCAAGGTCAGATACTTCTTGCAGCAGCCAGTCCACTTCCGCTGTAGGAATCCCCGCAGCACTAGCAGACTGTTTGGCATCCTGACGCCATTGCCAGAGTTCCCAGCCAGATACCGCCAGTGTCTGCGAAGCTGTGTGGGCGAAATATGTCTTGTCTGCTTCCGAAATATCCAAGCTACTTATCCCCAATCAGCTTTTTTATCCCTTATCGCCGCTGATTTTGAGGCGCATTTGCAGGGGCAGCTTGCATCGTCCGCAAAAATTCCTGAGACTCCCGCGATGGCACCAACACGATCCGGCTCAGTTGCTGGTCATTGCGTTCTTGCAGCGTGGCGATCACGCCTTCTAAAGGCACAGCCTGAATCTCGACAGTAGAGGCAAGATTTGGCTGTTGCTGCTTAAAGCGCTCCACCATTGTCTGGAGTTGCTCTTTATCAAAAAAGAAGGGAATGACTGGCTCGTTGCCCTGTTGGAGCGTTAGATAACCCTTGTCCTGCCCTCCTCTGGCAACAAATAGAGGCACCCCTTGAAATTGCTGCTGACCTCCAGCCGTGAGTGATTGGGCAGCTTGCACCTGCTGCTGTACAGGGATAAATGCAAAGTCCAAACCATCAGGCTTGTTATTGTTTTCTCGATCTAGTTGGTAAATCTCTCCCAGAGATACAGGTACAACTTGTACCGTTCTTCCCAATTCTGGATTGTCCCGCTTTAGTCGCTCTACAAACGATTGAGCATCCCGTTGGCTGATGAAGACACCAGCAACATTCGCTGTCTGATTGTTTTGCCCATTGGGAACCGAGGCAACTAGAGGTGCCCCTTGGGGATCGGTGACAGTGAACACGGGAACAGATTGTAGCTTTTCTTTGACTTGTGCGTCGGGTAACGCGATCGCCGGCAAGTTACCTGCAAACAAGGAGCCGATGAGAGTACTCCCTACTAATCCTAGCGTTGCGCTCCAGCGAACCAATGATTTCATCGACATTACCACCTTAATAGTTTTATCTTGGACAACCTGTCGCAACTAAAATCATGCTCCGACAAGGCAAGGGCATATTGAGTTAACGGCTAATCGAAGCAAAGATTTATCCACAAAGACTGATTGCTGCTGTTCAATGTCTACATTCTTTGATAACAGGACTTTGCTCTGACGACTAGCAGTGTTTTTCCCAGACTTTGTTCGATTTTGAATAGTTCCACTAGTTCCAGAGCATTGTTCAGCATCACTGCTCAAAAATCAAGGTACTGACCCTGACACATTACATTTATGAAAATCTCGCAACTGATCCAACCTTCATCAGTGTCTACACCCTAGCCCTAAACTGATTAGCACCGTCCTTTGTTGTTATAGAACTGTCCTGCGGATTTTTGCAAGGTTTAGTTACTAGAAAACAACAAACCACTAATCTTAACGATTAATGCTAATACCTTTGAGCGGTAATGAAGAAATTTTTCAATCGGGATGACAGGATTTGAACCTGCGACATCCTGCTCCCAAAGCAGGCGCGCTACCAAGCTGCGCTACATCCCGGAATTTGACTTTAGCTAACAGACTTTTAGATGGGTCGTACCAAAACTAAAATTCCGTTGGCTATGTCATTATAGCTGATCTTGGCACTTCTAACGACAAGATCAGTAAACTTTCAAGAGCTAGTCTGGGTACCAGAACATACCCTTAATACCTTCTGGATCTGGCATAAAACCCATACTCCGGTAGAAATTCACCACCTGAGGATCGGCAAAAAGCGTTATGTTGCTGATGTCCTCGCTACGGAGTTTTTTAATCGTATACTTCATCAGTGCCTTCCCCAGCCCTTTGCCTTGGAATTCTGGGTGAACAACCACATCCCAAATGGTCGCATTGAAAGCGTGGTCGGAGGTGGCTCGCGCAAAACCAATCAGTCGCTTGGTATTTCCCCGTTGTTGCCACATCGAAGTCACCAAGAAGCTATGCTCAATTGCTTTTTTGACCTTGCGTAGCGGACGCCGTGCCCAACCCACTGCATCACATAGTTCCTCTAGTTCATAGAGGTCAATGTCTCGGTCTGTACTAAAGAAAATACGCGGCTCATTGCCGGAGCGATCGCCTGTACCATTAACGGAACCGTCTAGTGGTGTTACAGGGGACGCTGCTGCTGCGTCAGAACTGCTAAACAAGCTTTTCCAAAAACCCATGCAGGTGTGATAATGGTATTTCTAGACTAGGTCTCTCCAAAAGTCAGCGTATACCTGGCTTGAGGAGCTGAGAGTGGCTACTAAAAGTTTATACTGAACCCTAGAGGTGCAAACGCCCCTACCCTCTAAAAACCTCATCAGGAAAAAGATAATTAACCTTTCAGGGGGCTTCTAGGTAGATATATACTCTCATTATATTCAGAGTGGCAGAAAGACAGGATGCGGAGACTACTCCTAAAGCCTTAAATTCAGCCAAAACCTTGCGAAATAGATAATAACACAACCTACGTCGTTCTATTGCCCAACCGCCGCACTAGCAAAGGGCTAAAGAAGTGACCGTATTTAGCTAGACTGGGGCTATTGAAACTATTCACCAGCATCGAAGGTTCTTCCATTGAAGGACAATTAAGCTCCCTTTCAACTGAAAGGGCTTTTAACCTGGCAAGCGAGTCTTTTCCTTACTTATGGCTGCAGGTTTAAAATCATCAACACTAGAACTCCTCAAACGCTTCAACCGAGCGTTTCCTCAGTTCTATGAGCAGTTTGTCAGTAGCGAGATCCAACTGCAAAATCTCCGCCTCGCCTACCGACTTTACAAAAGCAAGCGGGCAGTCATCGAGATTAAACCAGAAGGCAGTAAAAGCGCCTTACATTTTGCCTATCGCAATCAATCTTTCCTTTTAAGTGACATATTTGGCGTACTGGCAGCTTATGGACTGACAATTCATAGCCTCAGTCTCTACGGTCAGATTAGCCCCCCCATGCTGGTCTTTATCAAGCTGGTGGTGTCTCGCGGAAGCAAAGCCCTCACCGATAAAACGGCAGAAAATGTCTGTCGTGCCGTGCGAGAAGCCCTAGCAGGGCGCTTTGAAGTCGAAGAAATGCTGGCAGTAGAATTTAATCTTGATGCGGGTTTAGAGCAGGTAGAAACAGAATTTTATGTAGACCCAGTTTTTCATCTTCCCGCATTGTTAATTGAGGCAGACAACCAGCCAGGGCTGTTTTATAAGGTGATGTACGCCATTTGGCAGGAAGATTTACTAGTCGTCAACGCCAACTTGCTAGTGTGGCGGGGGCGAACGCGCTTAATCCTCTACCTGCTAGGCCCCAATGAAAGCTTGATCCCGGAGTATTTGGGTCAAAAGATCGCTGAGAGTGTGCGGCAGCGTTTACTAGGACGGCGGTTTTAGCAATTGGGGACTGGAAAATAAAATAGGGAGGGTTTAGCCAAATTATTGCTGATAAATAGGAACCCGTGACTATTTTCAACAGACAACTAACTAAATATGGACAATTGACAATGAGCACAAAGCACTAACAGCCCAAAGCTCAGGATAGGATGAAACTATGGCTACCATCAATATCCTGGGGGCGAGTCATGTCTATGAATTGACGCCTCCGATTGCATCATCTACCCCTGTCCTAGTTTTTATTCACGGCTGGCTTCTCAGTCGTAGTTATTGGCAACCCTTGGTAGAGAGATTAGCACCAGACTATCAGTGCTTAATCTATGACCTCCGGGGCTTTGGGGATTCTCAGCCCCAGTTGGACAATGATCGGGAACCCCCATCTCTTGACCTAGAGGTGCAAGAGACGAGTGCTGTTGACTCAGGAATTGGCAACTATACCCCAGCCGCTTATGCGCGGGATTTGGGAATTTTGTTGCAACAACTTAATATCACCAATGCCTGGTTAGTCGGTCATTCACTGGGAGGGACAATCGCCTTGTTTGGGGCATCCCAGTTACCTGAGTATGTGCAGGGAGTAATTTGTCTCAATGCTGGAGGGGGGATTTATCTCAAAGAAGAGTTTGAGCGCTTTCGGACGGCAGGTCAAGAAATTGTCAAGCGACGCCCGCGTTGGCTGCTTTATCTTCCGTTGATTGATTTAATATTTACACGGACGCAGGTAGCCCGCCCAATTGCCCGTCGTTGGGGTAGGAAACGGGTGATAGATTTTGTAGCCGCCTGTTCAGATGCGGCTTTAGGAACGTTACTAGATTCCACAACGGAAGCTGAGGTGCATCGACTGCCTCAGATTGTGTCAAAACTGGAGCAGCCCGTTTATTTTATTGCTGGCGTGAAAGATCAGGTGATGGAACCCAAGTATGTACACCACCTTGCCAGCTTCCATAAACTCTTTGGGGCTTGTGGCGACAATGTGGTGGAAATCCCTGACTGCGGGCATTTGGCAATGTTGGAACAGCCAGATGTCGTTGAGGCAGAAATACGCAGGATTCTCAAGCAAGAAGGAGCTAATTTAAGTTAGGGTGGGCATTGCTGACGATAACGCTTGAAATTTAGATAAAAAGCTGTTTCTGAACAATTCTCACCTTACAAGCAAGTTAGGTTTATTGAGGCGCACCTAAGTTATACCATTTCGCTTTTGAGAAGCTACAGTTAGATCCCCCCTAACCCCCCTTAAAAAGGGGGGAGCAAGAAAAGTATCTGTAGCAAGCATTTAGAGAATCAGGATTTAGATGTGGATACCGCACTCGGTTTTGCCGCTCCCACGCCAGCGTCCAGCACGTTCGTCTTCGCCTTCAGCAACGGCAGTTGTGATCGGTTCGTCGCCGATGCTGGCGTAGCCTTGGTCGTGTAGAGGGTTGTAGATGACGCCGTGTTGATTGACATATTCCCAACTTGCTTGGCGAGTCCAGTTAGCAAGAGGATTGATTTTGAGGCGTCCTTGCTTGTCTTGCTCAAAGACGGGCATATTGGCACGGGTGACGGCTTGATCGCGACGACGCCCGGTAATCCAAGCAACAGTATTTAATTCATCTAAGCCCCGTTGTAGAGGTTCGATTTTGGTGAGGTGGTGGAATTTTTCAATATCTTCGTCCCAAAGAGCGTCGCCGTATTCGGCAGCGAAGGCTTCGCGGGTATCAATGTTGGGGATTTTATAGGTTTTGAGGTCTAAGTTGTAGGTTTCTTTGGTTTTAGCTACTAGTTCTAGAGTTTGTGGGAAGTGGTACAGTGTGTCGAGAAACATCACTGGTACGGGAGTTGCTGGCTTCAGGTCGCGGTAGAAAATATCGGTGATGATTTGGTCATCGACATTGAACGCGCTTGTTTGTACTAGTCCGGTGGGGATATTTTCGACACACCACGCGAGGATTTCTCTAGGTTGGGCGTTTTCAAATTGTTGATTGAGTGCCTCCAAGTCAAACTGGGCTGTTTGAACTGAGGCTTGTGTGCGATCGCTCATAAACGTTTTTCAGTGAATAATTACTAAGTGTTTCTGAATTTAGATTCTATCGGTAAACGCACATAACCCGACCAGAAAAGGGGATTTTAATCATGCAATTAATTCTATACAGCAAGCCTGGTTGTCATCTCTGTGAAGGTTTGCAGGAAAAGCTTGAGCAAATTCAAAGCCTGGATTTAGAGGTGCGCGATATCACTACTCGTGAGGACTGGTTCGCTGCCTATCAGTATGAGGTGCCTGTACTGTGTAAAGAGATGGCTGGAACGGAAAAACTGATTCCTCGTCCTTCACCTCGTGCCACCGTGCCCCAATTGGAGCAATTGTTACAGAAGTATTTGCCCGCAGATGAGCCAAAATAGGCGCAAGGGAGGTGGGGGATGAGGTGATGAGGGGATGGGGTAATAAGGGGAAGAGGAGAACCAATAACTGTCATGCTTCATCCTTACACCCCGACTCACCGATAGAAACACTAATGACTAACTTGTGAGGAGTGTTGGAGATGAAGCTGCGTGAGTTATTAGCACAGGTTCCAGAACTTTCACCAATGCCTAACCATCCGGCTGGGGATGCAGAAGTGAAGGGACTGAGTACCAATTCCCATGCTTGTCAACCGGGAGATGTGTTTATTGGGATGCCGGGAACGCGAGTGGATGGGGGAGAATTTTGGAAGAGTGCGATCGCTAGTGGTGCGATCGCGGCACTGATTTCTCCTCAGGCAATTGAAAAAGCTGGAAGCGATGAGCGAGTTATTTCAGTAAAAGATATTGCGAGTGCCTGCGCCCAGGTAGCGGCGGCGTTCTACGGTCATCCGGGGCAACAAATGCAACTGATTGGGGTGACAGGGACAAATGGGAAGACCACGACAACTCATTTGATCGAATTTTTGCTGACCCAATCTCAGTTACCAACCGCCTTACTCGGCACGCTGTACGTGCGCTGGGGCGGTTTTACACAAACGGCAGTTCACACCACCCCGTTTGCGGTGGAGTTGCAGCAGCAGTTGTCGCAAGCACTGGCGGCGGGTTCTCAGTATGCCGTGATGGAAACTAGTTCCCACGCATTGGCACAGGGTCGCGTCCGGGAATGTCCCTTTGAGGTGGCGGTGTTTACCAACCTGACTCAAGACCACTTGGACTACCACCGGGACATGGAAGATTACTTTCAGGCTAAAGCGCTCTTGTTTAGTGAAGAGTATTTACAAGGGCGGGCGGTTGTTAATGTGGATGACTCCTACGGACGCACCTTGATTGGGCAACTAGATCCCGATCGCGTCTGGAAGTATAGCGTGCAAAACCAATCGGCTGACTTGTGGACTAGCGGTCTTACTTATGAGCCGAGTGGCGTTAGCGGACGGGTGCATACACCGAAAGGAGAGGCAGATTTTCGCTTACCCTTGGTCGGTCAGTACAATTTAGAAAATTTCTTGGCAGCCGTAGGAGCCGTACTCCATCTAGGTGTGGATTTAGAGAAGATTGTGCAGGTGTTGCCTCAGTTTGACGGCGTTCCTGGACGGATGGAACGGGTGCAAATTAGCCCAGAACAGGATGTGAGCGTAATTGTTGATTATGCCCACACGCCGGATAGTTTGGAGAATTTACTAAAAGCGGCGCGACCGTTTATTCAGGGCAAGATGATTTGCGTGTTTGGGTGCGGGGGCGATCGCGATCGCACAAAGCGTCCGAAGATGGGTAAGATTGCTGCTGACTTAGCGGATGTTGCTGTCGTGACTTCAGATAATCCCCGGACAGAGGAGCCAGAGCAGATTTTGCAGGATATCTTGGTGGGAATACCCGCAACAGTGGAACCGATGGTAATTGGCGATCGCGCTACAGCCATTCGCACCGCTATTCTGCAAGCTGAGCCTGGAGATGGTATTTTAATCGCCGGGAAAGGTCACGAAGATTACCAAATTTTAGGGACGGAGAAAATCCACTTTGATGACCGGGAACAAGCTAGAGATGCCCTACAAGCGCGGTTAGGGTCTTAGATCCCTTCTCTTTGTCTTACAAGGGTGGTGTGGGGGCGTGTAGCTATACGTCCCTACTGATTTAGGATTGCTAGATCAGACTTTATTCAGACTTAGATGTATCGATGGCGGAGCAAATTATGAAGCGGGTTGTCTTCTGCGACTTTGACGGCACTATAACAGCAGAAGAAACATTTGTGGGGATGCTAAAAACCTTTGCCCCAGAGTTATCTGCTCAACTAATGCCAGAAATGTACGCCATGCGGCTAACGCTGCGAGCAGGAGTTAGGCAGCTATTAGAGTCTATTTCGTCAACGAATTATCCCGAAATCCTGGAGTATGCCCGACCAAAGCCAATCCGCCCTGGATTTGCCGAATTATTAGATTTTCTTGACCACGAAAATGTCCCCCTTGTGGTTGTTTCCGGTGGCTTGCGGGGGATGGTGGAGACGGTGTTGGGTTCCTTCGTTGAGCGGGTGGCGGCGATCTATGCGGTGGATGTGGATAGCAGTGGCGATTTGCTGCGGGTGCATTCTGAATTTGAGGAAGACACAGAACTGGTTGCCAAAGTGCGGGTAATGGCACAATACCCCGCCGATGAGCAAATCGCCGTTGGTGACTCGGTGACAGATTTAAATATGGCTCTAGCTGCCCCAGTTGTCTTTGCTCGCGATCGCCTTGCCCAATACCTTGAGGAACGCCACAAGCCATACATTCCCTGGAATGACTTTTTTGATGTACGCGATCGCCTCTCCCAACATTGGGCTTTGAAAGACACCGAGAGTTAGGGCGAGGGAGATGGGGTGCAGGGGTGCAGGGGTGCAGGGGTGCGGAGGAGCAGGGGAGCGGAGGAGCAGAGGAGAGAAAAATTGACGACGATTAGCCATTACTCCAATCGCCTATTTCATACTTCATACTTCACCCTTCATACTTCATCCTTTCTCCCCTACTCAGGACTCAGGACTCACCGACTCAGGACTCTATTTACCTTTCAGAGCGAGGGTGAGTCCATCGGCAATTGGAACCATGCTTAGAGTAATGCGCTCGTCTTCGTGTAGCTTCTCGTTTAAAGCTCGAAGGGCTTTGGTGCTGCCGTTTTGGATATTGGGATCGGCGACTCGTCCACTCCAGAGAACATTGTCAATGGCAATCAGTCCACCGGGGCGAATTAGTTGCAGCGATCGCTCATAATACCCGTCATAATTTCCCTTATCAGCATCAATAAAGGCAAAGTCAAAGCTTTCTGCTTGCCCGTTGGCTAAAAGTTGGTCTAAGGTTTCTAGGGCAGGAGCGATGCGTAAATCAATTTTGTCAGCCACACCTGCGGCTTCCCAGTAGCGGCGGGCAAGAGTGGTGTACTCCTGGCTGATATCACAGGCAACAATCTGACCATTGGGAGGCAGGGCGAGGGCAACACAAAGGGAACTGTATCCGGTAAAGACACCAATTTCCAACGTCTTGGTTGCTCCCATGAGCTGTACTAACAGTGCCATAAACTGCCCTTGTTCAGGAGCAATCTGCATTACCGCCATTTCATGCTCAGCCGTTTCTTCTCGCAATTGCCGCAAAATTTCTGGCTCTCTCAAGGATGTAGAGAGAAAGTAATCATAAAGTCGGTCGTCAAGGTTGAGAGTTTTATTTGACATTGGCAATTTAAAAGTTGGGCTTACCTAATGTTTATAGTATCGAGGTGTTGATTCAAGAAGTCAGGCTCTGTGCTTTCTTTGTGCGATCGCCTTTCTTTAAGTGATGGTGGGGATGAAGGAAATTGTCTTTCCTAGGGAATATCAAACTGCCTTACTGTGGTTGGGTGAGATGAGCTGGAGAGACTGGGGGAGGTTTTCCAGGAGCCAGAATCGGTACTCTAGGAAATGGGTTTTTGTGAAAAAGTAGGGTTATAAATGAACGCTCAATGGTGCCAGCGAGTTTTGATCGTGATTTTGATTGGGCTGCTGACAGCCTGTGGTACAAGCACGCCACCTCTGGGACTAGCACCGAGTAAGCAACTGGTACAAAAAGCGATCGCTCTCCAGCTTAGTCAAACCCAACAACGCCTAACCCAGCAACTACAAGCTTCTCCCCCGAAATTTGAAGTCCCACAAGTCAAGCTCAAGCAACTAGAAGCGATCTTTGTTGAAGACTTACCCACTTATCACGTTCGCGGTACTTATAACCTCAAATTCAATCTGCCTGCTCAGCAAGTGACTCAGGAAAACAATACTTTTGATATCTACTTGCAACGCCAGAAAGAAGGCAAAACTTGGCGTTTGTTGCGCCCGGAAGTGACGGGTAAAAATACGGCGCAAGTCTGGCGAAGCTACTTAATCCGCTAAATCATTAGTAGTAATTATTTAGAGAATTGCTATGACAGTAGAAAGATTGTCATAGCGTAGTGAAACTCCTACTCTCCTATCTTTCCCGGTGCTAGACAAAAGGGAAAAGGGGCTTTTGTGAAATTGACGAAACTAGCACAAGGCTTTGAGTTAAAGCAGTGACTCTTATGCAGGATCGAAACTATCTTTCGACGTGCGAGACAGGGTAAATGTTTCTTAACTACATTGGTTTAAGTGCTGGATTCGGAATTTTAACATTGCTAGTTTTTGGGTTGCTGCAATGGTTAAATGTCTCAGCGGGACAGTTTATTGATTGGGCGATCGCGGCGGCTAGTTTTTCCTGGTTACTGGTAATTGTGACGATACCGTGGAATATTCACTTTGAAGCGAGGGAAGTCTTAGCTGAGGCGTCGGTATCTGATGAAAAGGGAATTGCCCTTGATACCCAGCAACTAGACTACGTTAAAACGGTGTCGCGTCGCTCGTTGTTAATTGCGATCGCGCTGCACTTACTTTCAGCGATCGCGCTTTACAGCCTCGCCGCCACCGGAATTAGTGTTGTGGGTTACGTCAGTTCAGGCGCAGCCTTACTCCTAACCGTCCTGCGCCCCATAGTCCGCGCCTATCAATACCTCGCCGCCCGACTGGCGATGATTCGGCAAGAATTTAACTATCCCCGCGAAGACGTGGTAGAACTCCGTTACCGCTTCAGCGCACTAGAAGAAAAAATTAAGCATATCGAAGAACAAATGAACCCAGAAGAACCCTACTCCTGGGTTGCTACTTACAACCGCCAGAGCAAAGAAACGCAAACGGAACTACGACGCCTTGTAGCTTCATTAGAAACATTACAGGCTAAAAACGAAGCCGATCATCAACGCCTCGCCCGCGAAGCTCAAAGCGCGATCGCCCAACTCACTGTAGATAGCCAATTCCTCGACCACGTCCGCGAAATCATCCGCTTCGTGAAAACGGCTTAACCAGCCCTCTAAACAAAGTGTGACCAAATTAGGGCTTGCAGCAAGCTTAGTATCTTGAATCGGGCAAATGTCTCCGTCGAGGTGTCTTTAGAAAATTTGTAAGTTGGAGAATTTGAGAATGACATCATTCTTGGAGTAGTGAGGATAAATACAATTAATTGCCTCGACTACAACAAATTCGCAGACTCATACAAACGCCTGACTGTTGCCATAATCTTCGCACCATACTGTAAATCTGCTGACCAACGTCCACTGAGCTGCGGAACTAAAGGTGCAATCCCACGGGCGACAAATCGAAAGCGAGGATCGACGATCTCCAGCACTAACGGCTCCACACTCGCGTAGGCTTTCAAATGCTGAACCTGCGCTCGGACGCCGATACGGGCACTTGGGAAGGAAGCCGTTTCAGCTCCGCCACCGACTGTTCCTAAACCCGCAAAGTTGTTTTGACTCGGTTTGAGCACGCCACCAAAACGCAAAAAGCTAGTTTCTACGCACATTTGACAAAAGGCAATGTCGTAGTTAACTCCCTCAATTGCTGCCTCTTCTCGGTAGAGTCTAGCGATGTCTGGAAACTGGGAGAGGGCATCTTCATTATTGGACTTAAGGAACATCATCAATTGCACTTCTGAGGTATTCCCTTGCCCCATAATCCGGTCTATCTGACCGGGACAGATTTGCAGAATTGAGCGCAAAATAACGGTACGTGTGGCATTATCCCAGCCGACAGAGACGTTGTAATCCCGCAAGTCAACCGCTTTGACATAGACTACACCCCGGTAGAGCACGCGACGAATATCAGGGACAGTGGTCAAATCGATTCCCAGGCGATCTACTAAGTCAATGGGGACGTAGGCATTGCTGTTGATCAGAACGCCTTGTTCTTGGTAGGTTCGATTGTTAATGTTGATATTAATGCCAGGATAAGTTGGCTCCGGGACTGTAGGACTTGTGCCGGAGACAGCCCGACTCCAAGCTGCTAGCCCGTCAGCAATACCTAGAGCCATGTCGCGCCTTCTATTAATAATCAAAGCCCGGTCATCGGGGTTAGTGAGAAAGCCTACTTCCATCAACAGTGAGGCAACGGAAACCTGACGGAGAAAGGCTAAACTCCCAACGGCTGTGTTCGTGTCTGGTTTCGCTCCCCGGCTAGGTAGTTGAGGGAGGCGGCGTAAAAGTGCTAGAAGCAACAGTTCTGCATGGTTCTTGCGCTCGGTGTTGTTGGTGATGTAAAAGACACTGGCTCCTCGGACGCTGGGGTTAGAGAAGGCGTCGGCGTGAATTTCTAGTGCCACATCACCCGGACGAGCACGGGCATTAATCCATTGGATACTCGCTCTTAAGCTCAAATCATCCGGAACCGAGAAAACTTCAAAACCACGCGATCGCAACTCTGCCACAATCTGATCGCGCAGCAAAATCATCTGAGTTGCTTCTGTTGTCCCTCCCGATATCGCTCCAGGATCGCGAATACTTCCCTCAAAACCACCATGACCCGCAGAAATAAAGATTCGTCCCATCTGGCGCTATGTCCCAACACGGCTTCAGCACTCAATCATATATAACATTGGTTGTCTCCCGGCAAGAGGGCACAAAGCCTTGATAAAACTAAATTTTTTATATATAAGCCTAATTTTGTCCTAAATTGAAGCGATATTTGTTCAGTTATGAAACTTGATGTTTTTCTGAATTCCAATATGAGATGTAGTCTTTTTTAAGGTTTATTTTAAATAAATTACTTAAGTTAATACCAGTAATAAACAGCTTTTTTGTAGTTTCATGGTTACATAAATTATAGAAAATGGTTTTGACAAATCCTGTAGAGATATCCTATACAACGTCTCTACAGAATCTAAAGTTTCAACATTAAGGCTCTAACATTAATAATTGTGAGTATCAAGGTAATTTAAAATAAGTTATATCCTGAGTTTCCCTATCGACTGAAGTGCAAATTCCCCGCCTACATCCAGAAACGATTGACGAAGTTAAGCAGCGTGCTGACATTGTGGATGTGATTTCAGAACGCGTTGTTTTACGCAAGCGAGGGAAAGACTATACAGGCTTGTGTCCCTTCCATGAAGAAAAGACACCCAGCTTCAGCGTTAGCCCCAGCAAGCAGATGTACTACTGCTTTGGCTGCCAAGCCGGAGGAAATAGCATCACGTTCCTGATGGAATTGGGCAAGCGCTCGTTCAGTGATGTGGTGCTGGACTTGGCGGGACGCTATCAGGTGCCCGTGAAAACCCTAGAACCGGAACAACGGCAGGAACTCCAACGCCAGCTATCGCTGCGAGAACAGCTTTATGAGATTTTGGCACTCACGGCTGAGTTTTATAAGCACGCGCTGCGGCAACCGCAAGCTGGGCAAGCAAGAGAGTATCTCAAAGACAAGCGGCAGTTGAGGGAAGAAACAATTCAACAGTTTCACCTGGGTTATGCCCCCGCAGGTTGGGAAACCCTCTATCGTTACCTAGTGGAACAAAAAGGCAAACCCTTACAACAGGTAGAGCAAGCGGGCTTAATTGTGCCGAGGAAAAAAGGTGATGGGTATTACGACAGGTTTCGCGATCGCCTAATTATTCCCATCCACGACACCCAAGGGAGAACGATTGGGTTTGGGGGGAGAAGTTTGGGGGACGAGCAACCCAAGTACCTCAACTCTCCAGAAACTCCACTGTTTGATAAAGGCAAAACCTTGTTTGCCCTAGATAAAGCCCGCGACGCGATTGGCAAGCAAGACCAAGCCGTCGTCGTGGAAGGATACTTTGATGCGATCGCCCTCCATGCGGCAGGAATAACCAACGTTGTTGCCTCCCTAGGAACCGCCCTCTCCGACCACCACGTCCGACAACTGCTACGCTACACCGACTCCAAGCAGATTGTCCTCAACTTTGACGCGGACGCCGCTGGAACCAACGCCGCCGAACGGGCGATCGCAGAAATTACCCCCTTAGTCTATAGCGGGCAAGTGCAACTGCGGGTTCTCAACTTACCAGAGGGTAAGGATGCCGACGAATTCCTCAAAGCCAATCCCGATGGCGCAGAAAAATATCAGGAACTCTTAAAAAGTGCTCCTTTGTGGCTCGATTGGCAGATCAGCCAACTCCTGAGCAATCAAGACCTCAAACAAGCCGATCGCTTTGGGCAAGTTGCCCAAGAAATGGTGAAGCTACTCCGCCAAATCATTGATGACAACCAGCGCACCCATTACATCCGTCACTGTGGAGAACTGCTCAGTCAAGGAGACTCGCGCCTCGTCTCCCTCAACATTGAAAACTTACTGGCTCAAGTGGGCAAACCCCTGAGCAACAAACCCAAAAAATCTCACACTTCTCCTCAAAAGCCGTTCTCAAACCTTGCCCTACCTATCGGTTCAGAAGACCGCCTTTTAGAAGAAGCCGAAGCGCTGTTGCTCCGCATTTACCTGCACCAGCCAGAATATCGACAGGCGATCGTTGATGCCTTAGAAGTACCAGACCTGATTTTTAGCCTTTCCCATCACCGCTTTTTATGGCAGCAAATTCTCGAACTCCAACAAGACCTTGAGGCATCCACGCCAGCCCTTGACCCCCTAATTTCCCTACTGCAAGAAAAGAGCCTACAGTTTCCTACAGAAATGGCTCAGGTGGCACATCTGTTTCATCTAGATGAGAAACAGGAAGAAGATATTAGTCGTACTCCCTTAGTGATTCGCGCCGCTATTGCCTGTTTAGAGCAGGTGGCGTGCGCTCATCGGCGGCGTTACTGCCTAGAACAATGGCAAAAACTCGACCCTTCAAAGGATCTCAAACGCAAGCAAGACTACTGGGAACAGTTCTCCGAGGCAGATCGGCAGATTAAGGAGTTAGAGAAAGTTCGTAATGCGGCTTTCTCGGAGATTGTTGAGATGACAGCTCTTTAAGGACAAAACAGCGTATCGCGGGTATCGCGTCCCGTTACCGGATTGGTGCCACTCGCCACGTCACAAAGCTGCTCTTGGATATCTCGACGTAACAAAACATCAGTAAAATCTGCCCCTTCGATATTGGCTCCCTGAAACTTGGCATTGCTGGCAAACGCGCCTTCAAGGATAGCGTTTTTTAAATTCGCGTTAGTTAAACGCGCCGCATCCAAGGTCGCGTAACTGAGGTTTGCTCCTTCGAGATTGGCAGATTCAAGATTGGTAGCAAAGAATCTGACTTCCCGTAAATCAGTGTTGCTCAAGTTACTGTTCCGCATGTTTGCTTTGGTAAACTGCGAATCCGTCAGCACTTGACCAGAGAAGTCAGCCCCGACTAAATTTTCTCGGTTGTAATCGATTGCTAGAGCTGGTGTAGCGATCGCCCCAAAAATCAATACACTAGCAACCACTAAGAGAACTAAACTAGACACAATTGTGGGGAAACTTAGAGATTGCCAACGTTTCATAGAATTTTTTGTCACAAACAACTGTACTGCTCTGTAACCACAACCTTGAGTAACCTTCAGATCAGGTGTGGCATTTTTCCGTAATTTTACCAGCAAGTCATCTCAGCGCATTAAAAGCCCTGGCACCAAACCCACCCTAGCCACTTGATAAACTTAATGCCCGATTTGGGAGAATTAGGAGAACAACTCGTCGCGCAATGGTTACAGGAAAATGGCTGGCTGATTGTGCAGCATCGTTGGCGTTGTCGCTGGGGAGAGATTGATTTGATTGCCCAATACGCGCCGATTCGTAGCGTCGGCGTCTCGTCTGACGGGGAGGGAACAGGTAAGCCCATTGCCAGCAACAATTCCTCATGCCCAATTTTGGTGTTTGTCGAAGTCAAGACACGCACTTCAGGCAACTGGGATGCCGATGGATTACTTGCCATTACACCGCAAAAACAAACAAAAATGCGGAAAACTGCCCAAATGTTTCTTGCCGAGCATCCCCAGCTAACAGATTTTCCTTGCCGCTTTGATGTGGCGCTAGTGAGTAGCACCAGGCAAAACAGACAACAACTACACCGCCAGGAGCAGGAAGCATTAGAGGTAGGGATTTTCCCTAGACAATTTCCCTCTGTCACTTTTGGGCAACCCGTGTCTGTAGCCGGGTACCAACTCACCCTACACGACTACATCCAGTCGGCTTTTGATTAAACAACAGGTTTTAACTTGAGCCGTCGGACGGCGTAAATAATTAAAGGTTTGTAGTCAGGGCTAAATTCCTAACTCCAAACAATTTTAATAGCTTTACATAACTTTACACAATTTGATTTATTCTCGCCTACTTCTTTAAAAAAAAATTAATCATTAGTCCGTCGTCTCTTGACTTTGGTCTAATGATTAATGGAAACAAAAACGGCTAAATAAATTTATGTAGCTTAGGGCTACCTTGACTTAAGCTAAGGTTTCTGGGCAGTATCCCAAACCCATTGTGAATTGCTGGCGAAACGCTTCAATATCGCTATGATCCGGATTACCATGAGAGACGACAGCGACTTGATAACGGCGCATAACCTCGATAGGCGACTGTCCTGTTTCTAGGCTCCAAAGCGCCATCTGTAGGCGGATTTCGGGATCGTAGGGGATGCCAATTTCATGCATAAATGCCCGGAAGTCTCCATGTTGGTGAGGACTTAGGGGTCGGTTCATTTTTACTTTCACAACCCAACCATCAATTTGATGAATCACCGTCATGAAACGGACGGGAAGTTGGGGCGTTCTGTGTAAGTACTCGACCACCCGTAGAGTCAGACTGGCATTTGCCAAGAAAAAAAGGTAATCCATAAGTGTTCTTGGACTTTATCCGAGGAGTTCTATACATTTATTCTCCCAAGAGTTACTGGATGGGGGTAGGGGCAACTCCCCCGATATAAGATGGGGGACTTTACCCAATTTTCCAAAACTTTTTTTACTAGGCTTTTCAGTAGTTTGACAGGTAGCGATCGCCAAACCCGGATCAGGATGAAGAATGATTGATGACGGGAATTGGCGATTAGTGAGAATGTGATTAGATTAGCGAGTCCTAAAAGTCCAAACAGTGAGCAGAAAGGATGCACCTCTCCCGCTATAACAGATCAGGTTTAGCGCGGTTTAAGAGCAAAACAATAACATGACTAAAATCGACGATAAGAGCAATCCCCCCCACCTCGACACGGAAAACTTGATTCAGGCAGTAGATCCCCCTAGTAGCGTGACAGACTCTTTGTTCCCGATGGATAGCCATGAATTCCCCGATCAACTGCTATCGAGTTACGACTACGAGCTACCAAGTGCTTTAATTGCTCAGACTCCCCTGAGTAAGCGAGATGGTTCTCGCTTGCTGGTGGTGGATTCACCCACGCATCACCACTGTATTTTTCGTGACTTACCCCAACTGCTGCAACCTGGAGACTTGTTAGTCCTCAATAACACCCGTGTCATCCCAGCGCGACTGTATGGACATAAAACCACAGGAGCACCTGTGGAAGTGTTGCTTTTAGAGGAGAAAGCGCCTAACTGCTGGCTAGCGCTGGTAAAACCAGGCAGACGGATCAAACTAGGGGCAACGATCATCTTTACCCCAAACGAACAAAGCGACACCTCCATCGCCAGTCTCACAGCAACTGTTGTAGAACGAGATGAAGCAACCCGTGGGCGTTTGTTGCAGTTTAACGTCCCTGAGGGGGAATCTCTAGAGCATTTATTGAACTACTACGGTCAGGTGCCACTGCCCCCCTACATTACCGATTCTGAGGCATCACCAGAGCAGTATCAGACCGTGTATGCCCAACACTCCGGCGCGATCGCGGCTCCCACCGCCGGGTTACATTTTACAGACGAACTACTAGAACAATTACAAGCCCAAGGTATCCAGCAGGCATCCGTAACCCTGCACGTCGGCGTGGGAACATTCCGCCCCGTAGAAGCGGAGGACATTACCGCTCATCAAATGCACGGCGAATGGCTGGAAGTCCCCCCCGCCACTGTTGACCAGATTCGCGAGACAAAAGCCAGAAAGGGGCGAGTAATTGCCGTTGGTACCACAGTAGTACGGGCATTGGAAGGTGCGGCGGCGGATGGCGAATTGCAACCCTTCCAAGGCAAGACGGAGTTGTTCATTTATCCAGGTTATCAATGGCGAGTGGTGGAGGGTTTGATTACCAATTTCCACTTACCGCGCTCTAGTTTGCTGATGCTCGTCAGTGCTCTGATCGGGCGTCAGCGTTTATTAGATTTGTACCAGGAGGCGATACAAGAGCAATATCGCTTCTATTCCTTCGGTGACGCGATGTTGATTTTGCCAGAGGTAAGGACTAATTAGTCCTGAGTCCTGAGTCCTGAGTCCTGAGTCGGGTAGAAAGGGTGAAGGATGAAGTATGAAGGATGAAGTATGAAGGGTGAAGTATGAAGGGTGAAGTATGAAGGGTGAAGTATGAAGGGTGAAGTATGAAGGGTGAAGTATGAAGGGTGAAGTATGAAAGAGGTTATTGGTTCTCTTCCTCTCCCCTGCTCCCCTGCTCCCCTGCCCCCCTGCTCCCCTGCCTCCCGGCTCCCCGGCTCCCCGGCTCCCCTGCACCCCTGCTTCCCTGCTTCCCAAACTCCAACACCCATTACCCCAGAACTACAGCTAAACTGTACTCTAAGGAAAAATTGCGACTTGCCATTGGTGCTGGTCTTGTACCTATACCTATGTCCCAACACTATAAACGGATGCGACTGTTTGCCGCTGCACTCCTCAGCTTAGGTGTAACAACTGCGGCTCATCCAGCTTTTGCGGGTAAAGTCTCCTCAACGCCTGGAACGAAGCAACTGATTGAGGGACTTTACTCAGAAGACATAAAGGCGGCGTCTTCTTTTCAACAAGGGATCTACCGCTATAACCGGAGTGACTTTCGCGGGGCAGAACAGGCTTTTCGCCAAGCCTTACAATCTGACCCCTTTATTGCGATGGCGCATTATCTCTTGGGAAATTCCCTCTTTCAGCAAGCTAAAACTGAACTAGCGGCGGAGCAGTATCGTCGGGCAATTGGGCTTGACCCGAATATGTCAGAGGCTTACTACAACTTAGGATTAGCCTTGTATCGGCAAGGAAACCTACCTGAGGCGATCGCTCAATACCAACGCGCTTTGTCTATCAATCCTGATATCGCTGCGGCTCGCTATAACTTAGGCTTGACATTGGAAGCGCAGGGGCAACCAGACGCGGCTATTGCTGAGTACGAACAAGCAATACGCCTTCAGCCTGACTACGACCTCGCTCAGTACAACTTAGGATTACTACTTGCCAAACAAAACCAAACCGAGCCTGCTATTACCGCGCTTCGGCAAGCCGTCAATAGCAATCCTGAGCTAGTACAAGCCCACTATCAGTTGGGATTATTGCTGGCAAATCAACAGCGATATGAGGAGTCAGAGGAGGCGTTAAGAACGGCGACCCGACTCGATCCGAAATTTGTCCCGGCTCAGTACAACTTAGGCTTAGTGCTGCTTCAGCGGGGTGAATTTGAGGCAGCCAGCGATCGCCTCCAATACACAACCAACCTCGAACCGGACAATCTCGCTGCTTATCAGCAGTTAGGTGTAGCATTAACCGCAGCCGGGGAACTTGATAGAGCGATCGCCGCTCTGCAAACTTCCGCTCGCCTGCAACCCAATGACGCCCTAACCCGCTATAACCTGGCAGTCGCCCTACACCGGAACAAGGATTATGCTAGAGCGATTCCTGAATACAGAGAAGCGATCATCCTTGACCGTAATCTACCGGAAGCCTACTACAACTTGGGTGTTGCCCTAGAGCAGC
This sequence comes from Kastovskya adunca ATA6-11-RM4, assembly GCA_019359445.1. Classification (GTDB taxonomy): domain Bacteria; phylum Cyanobacteriota; class Cyanobacteriia; order Cyanobacteriales; family Coleofasciculaceae; genus Kastovskya; species Kastovskya adunca. The sequence continues at coordinate 265,797 of JAHHHJ010000001.1, forward strand.
TAGCCCGACGAGACGAGGCGCTGGCTTCTTTGCGAGAAGCCAGAAACCTGTACAACCAGGAAGGCAACTTTGGGAAAATTGACGAAATCGATCAGTACGTCCTCCAAATCTCTGCACCTCCAGCGACAGTTCCGGCAGTAGTAGCGCCTGCTCAATAAACCACCGCTAGCAGGGAAAAGGAAAATTTATTTCCCTTTTCCCTGTCTTTTCTAAATCGGCAAGCGGTCAATATCCCGGTTTGAGCCAATGACAACCATGACTTGACCTTTGTGGAGACGGCGACTGGGGTCGGGATTAATTTCAAACTTTTCGCTTTGACCGACGGCGAGTAAGTTCAACCCATAACGGCTGCGGAGTTCGACTTCCGTGACCGTTCTGCCATGAAACTCTTCGGGAACCATCACTTCAACAATACTATTGTTAGGGTCAAGCTCGAAGTGTTCTAGGATGGCGGGTTTAGTAAGCGATCGCGCCAAGGCACAACCGGCTTCAGACTCCGGAAAAACCACATGATCCGCTCCGACTCGCCGCAAAAGCGTTCCGTGGACTTCCGATGAGGCTTTGGCAACGACGTAGTGCACACCCGCCTCCTTCACATTCAGCGTCGTAATGATGCTTTCTTGTAAGTAGTTCCCAATCGCAATAATTACCGTATCAAACTCAAAAATTCCGGCTTGTTTCAATGCCGCAGGTTCGGTAGAGTCTAGCTGCACGGCATGGGCAGCCAGTTGGTCAGTTAAGACTTGAGCAACTCGTTTTTCATCGATATCCGTTCCCAAGACTTCGTAGCCCAAACGATGCAGCGAACCGCAAACGGCTCGACCAAAACGCCCCAACCCAATCACAGCAAACTGTTGATTTTCTTTGCGGATATTGCGGAAAAAACCTAGAGACGACAAATTCACGCTTAATTCCTTTGTTTTAGCTCGCTGCTTTTAGGCACCTCTATTCCATGCCCTAGATCAACTGACTTTACGGAATGGATAGAACAACTGATTAATGTAATCTCCAGCCTAGCAAGGGATAGTAACGGTTGTGACTACCCTACTAGGAGATTTTCCTCCGGATAGTGAATCCGGGTAGGACGAGGATCTCCCAAAATCGCCGTTATCAGCAGGAAAACGCCCACTCGCCCGACATACATCGTCATCACTAACACTAACTTTGCCAACCAGGAAATCTTAGCGGTAATTCCGGTAGAAAGCCCGACAGTGGCAAACGCGGATACTGTCTCAAATAAGAGTTGAATAAAGTCAAGGGTCGGCTCCGTAAGAGAGATTAAGATGGTGGCAAGAATAACGGTTGCCACTGAACCAACCAGCACGCCAATGGCTTTCAAAATAATATGAGTTGCTACCTGGCGCTCGTATAAATGGACTTCCTCTTTGCCTTGTAAAATTGTCTGGGTACAACTGGTTAACACTCTCAACGTTGTTGTTTTTAGTCCCCCACCCGTACCACCTGGACTCGCCCCAACAAACATTAAAGCAATGGTAATAAACAGTGCTGCCGTTGTCATTTGACCGAAATCAACGCTGTTAAAGCCCGCCGTTCTGGTTACAACCGATTGAAACCAGGCAACTAACCATTTCTCTCCAAAGCTGAGAGGTTGTAAAGTTCCAGCATTGCTTAACTCCGTAAAAAAGAAAGCAATTGTTCCCCCCATCAAAAGCACAATTGTCGTGCTAGTGACGACTTTAAAGTTTAGAGAAAAGAACGGTCGTCGCGTTTTTCTCATCAGGCGATCGCGCAACCACAAATACATTTCCAAAATTACCTGGTACCCAATTCCTCCAAAGATAATCAGAAACGAAATTACCAGATTAATCGGTACAGAAGACTGATAGCCAATCAAATTATCAACAAACAGGCTAAACCCGGCGTTATTCCAAGCACTAATACTGTGAAAAATCGATAGCCAAAGCCCGTAGTCCCATCCATAGTCCTTAGTAAAGGTGGGGAGTAGCAGAAATATCCCTGTAATTTCAAAAATTATTGTGGTGGCGATGATTGAGCGGATCATGCCTGCACTCTCTTGGAGACCGGGTCTATCTAAGGTTTGTTGAAGCGCAATTTTGTGCCTCAAGTCAAACCTTCGCCCTACCAAGAGAATGAGAAAGGTTGTGGTTGTCATGTAGCCTAACCCACCAATCTGGATCAGCATCAAGATAAATAACTCACCCCAAAAGGAAAAATAGGTGCCAGTATCGACAACGATGAGACCTGTAACGCAGACAGCGGAGGTAGAGGTGAATAGCGCCACCATCGGGTCATTCCACGTCCCAGTAGTAGTAGAAATCGGCAGCATCAGTAGAAGCGTCCCTACGGCGATGAGAGCCAGGAATCCGAAGCAAACAGTTCGAGAGATGGTCATGGGTTGAGGGAGCCAGGGTCAGAGGTTAATTTAGACAACGGGATTTATGTTTGTGCAGTGTCTCATGAGCAGAGGGTGACTTTAGACAAACTGGCCGCAAAATTCCTCCTCTCGGTAGAGCCATATGATCGACCCAAATGTATCTCCATCGGAAGTTGGAAAATTCATTTAAAGTACCAGCAGTGTCTGGTAGGCTGATTCCGGTCTGCACACCTGTGGAAATCTATGACTGCAACCTTACAGAGTCAAATTCAACAATTTTATGACGCTTCTTCTGGTCTGTGGGAACAAGTTTGGGGCGAACACATGCACCACGGTTACTATGGGCCCACAGGTAAGGAGAAAAAAGAACGGCGTCAGGCGCAGATTGACTTAATTGAAGAACTCTTGACTTGGGCAGGAGTAACAGGGGCTGAACACCTTGTTGATGTTGGCTGTGGCATTGGGGGCAGTTCTGTTTACCTAGCACAAAAATATGGGGCAAGTGCTACGGGGATCACCCTCAGCCCCGTGCAGGCAAAAAGGGCAACAGAACGCGCCCAAGCCGCCGGATTGGGAGAAACGGTTTGCTTTCAGGTGGCGGATGCCCTGAGTATGCCTTTTGCCGATAACAGCTTTGACTTTGTTTGGTCAATGGAAAGCGGGGAGCATATGCCCGATAAGGAAAAGTTCCTTCAAGAGTGCTATCGGGTGCTAAAACCAGGGGGAACTTTTTTGATGGCAACTTGGTGTCATCGCCCGATTACACCCGCTACGGGGCCACTAACCGTGGATGAGCAGCGGCATCTGGCGGAAATCTACCGAGTTTACTGCGTACCCTATGTTATTTCCTTATCAGAGTACGACGCGATCGCCTCTAAGCTCTCCTTCCAAAATATTCGTACTGCCGATTGGTCGGATGCTGTCGCGCCATTTTGGGATGTCGTCGTCGATTCTGCCCTGCAACCCAGTGCCATCTTCGGCTTACTTACCAGTGGATGGACTACCCTCCAAGCTGCCCTCTTCCTCAACCTGATGAGTTCCGGGTATCACCGAGGATTAGTTCGCTTCGGCTTGCTTTGCGGGACGAAGTGATGGATTGACTGACTCAATCCTCTTTTCCTAGCCGTCAGTCCCCATTAGCTAATAAAAACTAACAATTGAAAAGAAACAAGTAGGAGGAGGTAAATAATTAAAGGTTCGTAGTCAGGGTTTTAGCCCTATTTTGAGTGATAAAGCCCTCACTATAACCCATTTAAAAGTTCTTACCTTGCAACACAAAGTTTGATATATTCTCGCCTAATTACTTAACTAGCAACTATTAATGAGCCAAATTTCTCAGAAAAAGTCATCCGATTCTCAACTGAGTTTGTTTCAGCAGCCTGGAGAGTGGCTGTATGCATTTTGGAAATTTTCGCGACCGCATACCATTATTGGTACGAGTTTAAGTGTGTTGGCATTGTATGGGATTTCGGTGGCGGCAATCGATCCAAACTTGATGCTTTTGGGGTCACACTATGGCATGTCGTTATTATTAGGTAGTTGGATTGCTTGCTTGTGTGGAAATGTTTACATAGTTGGTTTAAATCAACTTGAAGATGTAGAAATTGACCAAATTAATAAACCTCACTTACCCATTGCAGCGGGAGAATTTTCCCGGCAGCAAGCGCAACTAATTATTGGAAGTACGGGACTTTTAGCACTGCTAATTGCTGGATTGCTGGGGTGGTGGTTGTTCTTGATGGTGGCGGTAAGTTTAGCGATTGGCACAGCTTATTCATTGCCACCAGTGCGGTTAAAGCGATTTCCCTTCTGGGCGAGTTTGTGTATTTTTACAGTGCGGGGTGCAGTTGTTAATCTGGGGCTGTTTTTACACTTCACGGCTCAGCTACAGGAACAAGATGGAACGCTCTTCTTACCGACAGAAACCGTTTGGGCGTTGACGGTATTTATTATTGTGTTTACCTTTGCGATCGCTATTTTCAAAGATATTCCCGATATGGAAGGCGACAAGCAGTATAACATCACAACGTTTACTCTCCAGTTGGGGAAACCCGTGGTGTTTAGCTTGGCACGCTGGGTGATTACTAGCTGTTATTTGGGGATGATGATCGCAGGTGTACTGTGGTTAAAAGATTCAGTAAATCCTGTTTTTCTGGTAGTGACACATCTAGTGCTATTGAGCGTAATGTGGTGGCGCAGCACACAAGTAGATTTACAAGATAAAAGTGCGATCGCCAGCTTTTATCAGTTTATTTGGAAGCTCTTTTTCCTCGAATACATAATTTTTCCAATTACCTGCTTTTTAGTTTGAGATTGCTCAAATTAATCGCGGTGTTAATAATTCTTGCTTTTTCCCCTATTAACTAGCAACTTGAACCATAAAAAGAGTGTTGATACAAATCTATCCTACGTAGGATGAAAATTAAAAGTCTCGTTCAACTTACCTTAACTATCTGCTGTATTGCCCTAACAACTAGCTGTACAACAACATCAGAAAACTCTAATAATTCACCCAATGCTATTGCTTCTGCCACAACCTCTGTCATACCGTCATCCTCTGAAGTTTCCCCGCCAGTAGAGACGGCTAATAACTCATCCCCCTCCTGCGAGAGTGCTCAAACTCAAGCCCAAATCAATCAATGTGCTAGTCAGGCGGCAAAAACGGCTGATAAAAAGCTCAATCAAGTCTATCAACAACTTCAGGCAACGATTAAAAATCCACCTCAAAAGCGAAGACTAATTAGCGCTCAACAAAAGTGGATTCAGTTTCGAGATGCTGATTGTGAATATGCTAGAGGTAAGTACGAAGGGGGTTCCTTTGCACCTGCAAATCATGCCCTTTGTATTGCGAGAGTGACAGAACAACGGACGGAAGATTTAACAGGTTACATTGAGAATGCAAGTAGGTAATTAGTCTGAGGAACTAGAAGGCGATCGCGCGATATTGGTAGGGAAAAGAAAACAACCTCAAAAGGACTAAAAATGGTTGAAACGTCTCAACAGTTTGATTTTCTGGCGGCTACTGTCGTCGGGTTTGTTTTGGCTATCCTCAGCTTTTTGATTATTAAAACGGCGATCACCTTTAACCGTTTTAGGAAAGCAACGAAGCTTTATGAACAAAAAGATTATCAAGGCGCAGAAACCGCGTTTCGTCGGCTGATTGAGAAAAATCGTAGTAATGATATGGTGCGCTTACTATTAGGAAATTCTTTATTCAAGCAAGGTAAGGTGGATGAAGCCGTTCCTGTATTTCAAGAACTAGTTGAGCGATCGCCTAAAAATATTGATGGTTATTTACGCTTAGGAGAATCTTTAATCGAGCAAGACAAACTCGATCAAGCAATAGCTGTATTTCAAGCGCTAATTCAGCGGATTCCTAAAAGTACAGAAGTGGCTTTGCAGGTGGGTCAAATATTGTCTCAGCAGGGGAAGCTAGAGGTAGCGATTGAGGAGTATCGGGAACTGATCGGGCAAAATCCGGATGAAGCGATCGCGCACCTAAATCTAGCCAATCTTCTTATGGCGCAGGGCGACTTAGATGCCGCAACCTCGGAGTATCGCCAAGTCATCCGCCTCAATAGTAAACGCGCCGACGCCTATTGGTATCTGGGCGATGCTCTAAACCTGCAAGGGAAACCTCAAGAAGCCAAACTTATTTGGCAGCAAGCAATCGAGCGCAATCCTAACGATAGCGTGGCAAAGTCGAGGTTGGAGAAGTTGCAGCCAGAGGAGTAGTCCTAAATCCGCTTTAGGAACCCCATTTAGTATTAAAACCTGGAGATCCCCCTAAGTCCCCCTCGGAGATCCCCCTCCCGTCCCCCTTAAAAAGGGGGAAGCTAGATGTTGCTTTGCCTTTGATATCACAAGGGACTTTGAGAAGATTCTCCCCCCTTTTTAACCCTGGCTGGGGGGATCTGAATCTGACAGGGAAGGCAAGAAAACACGCCCTAGGGGTCAAAAATATCTAACTGCTCCTCTAAGGAATTCTGGGCTGGCTGACTTTTCCTAGTGCTTCGCTGCTGCGCCGGAAAATCGCCACCTTGACGCAAGCCAACAGCAATTTTGCTGTGCTTTTCGATTTGCCCCATCACTTGTTTGGCGCGTTGAATCACGGTTGCGGGTAAACCTGCCAATCGTCCAGCTTCAATACCATAGGAACGATCCGCACCTCCCGGCTGAACTTGGTGTAAAAAGATAATTTGCTCCGGTAACTCTTTTACCGTTACCTGGTAGTTCGCCACATTGGGCAAAATTGACGCGAGTTCGTTTAGTTCGTGGTAGTGAGTGGCAAAAATGGTTCGGGATTGAATCTCCATTGCCAGATATTCTGCCACCGCCCAAGCAATGGAAAGCCCATCAAAAGTTGCCGTCCCTCTGCCAATTTCATCAAGTAGCACTAGGGATTTAGCAGTAGCGTGATTGAGAATATTTGCCGTCTCATTCATCTCTACCATAAAAGTTGATTGCCCAGTTGCCAGGTCATCCACCGCACCCACACGGGTAAAAATGCGATCGCATACCCCCAATTTTGCCGCCGTCGCTGGCACAAAACTCCCCGTTTGCGCCAGCAACTGAATTAACCCCACCTGCCGCAAATAGCAACTCTTCCCACTCGCATTCGGCCCCGTCAGAATAATCAAATCAGGATACTCTTTTCCTAACTCTGCGTCCTCTGCGCCTCCGTGGTTCGTTCCCTCCAACCCTCTCCCTAAATACGCCGAATTCGGCACAAAAAACCCGGAAGGAAGCAACTGTTCCACCACCGGATGACGCCCGTCAATAACTTCAATTTCTCGCCCTTCCACCATCTGCGGACGACAGTAGCCCTGATACACCGCCACCTCCGCCAAGCCACACAGCACATCAATCGCCGCCACGGCACGCGATACGTGGCGAATAGGTTCTGATAATTCTCCCACTTCTGCCCGTAAGCCCGCAAAAACCTCGTATTCCAGGCGATTTAAATCATCCCGTGCCGTGAGAATCCGCGCTTCGCGTTCCTTCAACTCCGGCGTGATATAACGTTCCTCATTCGTTAAGGTTTGCTTGCGGATATAGTTATCCGGCACTTGGTCTGCCTTGGAGCGGGAGATACTGATGTAGTAGCCGAAGGTTTTATTAAACCCCACCTTGAGCGTTGGAATACCCGTACGCGACTTCTCCGTCACTTCCAAATTGGCAATCCACTGATGGTCATCGGCTACCGCCATCCGCAGCTCATCCAACTGGGAATTGATCCCCGGTTTAATTAAATTCCCCTCCATTAGATGCAACGGCGGCGAATCCACGATGTGCTGACAGATTTTGTGCCCCAACTCCTCTAAAACTGGGGAAACCTTCTGCAAAGCTTTGAGGTAAGGAGAATTACCATAAGCCGCTAATTCGGCTAACTCTGGCAACTTCAGCAACGAATCTGCCAACGCCACCAAATCCCGCGCATTGGCAGTACCGGAACCCGCCCGTCCGGTGAGCCGTTCTAAGTCATAGATGCCGCGCAACAGTTGCCGCAAATCTTGGCGGAGGGAACTATTTTCTACTAATTCCTGAGTCGTATCGTGTCGCGCCCGGATGCCTTTGATATCTAGCAAGGGTTGCAGCAACCAACGGCGCAAGGCTCGTCCTCCCATGGCTGTGCTGGTTCTGTCGAGCGCCCACAACAGAGAGCCGTTAAAGGTGCCATCCCTTACGGTTTGGGTGATTTCTAGGTTACGACGGCTTTGGTGGTCGAGAATCAGGTAGTCTGCCAGGGTGTAGGTGCGTAAAGTCTGGAGCGGGACATGATTGTCTTTTTGGGTGTCTTCGAGGTATTCCAGCAAACCACCCGCCGCGCGGACGCACAAGGGCAAATGTTCGCAGCCCATCCCTTCTAGCGATCGCACTTTAAATTGTTCCTGCAATCGCTCTCTGGCAGCCACTGCCGAAAACGGCGCTTGCGGACGAAAGCTGTAGCAAAAGGAATTGGGCAAACAATCCGGTAAATGGTCAGATTTCTCTCCCGGACGGAGCATCGTCCCTAAATCTGGCGCATTGGTGGGAAATAGTACCTCAGACGGCTGCAAACGCATCAATTCTTGGCAGAGTTTCTCTAAGTTACTCGCCTGCGTCGTCAGAAATTCCCCTGTGGAAATATCGGCATAGGCTAAACCCCAATGTTCCCCGGCAATCACCACAGCGGCGAGGAAGTTGTTGCGGCTAGCCTTGAGCATCCCATCATCCATCAGTGTCCCTGGCGTGAGAATGCGCGTAATTTCCCGCCGTACCTGCCGCCCTTCTTTTGCCGCTACCGCCGCATCTTCCACTTGATCGCAAATCGCGATCGCATATCCTTTTTCCACCAGCATCGTACAGTAGCGGTCTAAGGCATGGTGCGGTACCCCCGTCATCGGCACCCGTCCAACGCCTTTCCCTGACTCCTTGCTGGTTAAAACCAGTTCCAACTCCTCCGCCAGTGTTCGGGCATCCTGAAAGAACGTCTCGTAAAAGTCCCCCACCCGATACAGCAGCATTGCCTGGGGATACTGGTCTTTCACCTCGACAAAGTGCTGCATCATCGGGGTTAGCTGCTCGCGATTTACCGTCCGATGGTCAGCATTTTCCGCCTTCACGCTCTTTGCTTTTTCAGTTGCCCGCGTGGACTTAGCCGCATTGGGTTCGGGAGAGGTAGAGGCTTCGAGGTATCCGCTCATGGACAAAGAGAGTGAGTTGACAATCCTTATTGACTTTATCGCAAGCTGTTAATTTGCGTCATGAGTAGGACATGCGATCGCTTTTACTGAGTTAAATCTAGAGTTTCTTGTTGAATAATGATTCTCCTGAACAGAAAAGTTACCGTGAGAGAAACCATCACGCGATCGCGTTGAGCTAGTTTAGTAGGCATCTGCAGCTTACCCCTTGGTTGTTCGCGCCTTCCTCTAAATTTACTCAAACAATTAAAAAATCTTTACCTTCTAGGCTTTCCAGCAAGCCAAACCCTTATGTCCTACCCAGGCACAATTCTGACGACTTCGTCCGATATCCGTCTAATTGTTCTTGCCATTCTTGTGGCAGTCATTGGTTCCTATACATCGTTGGATATTGCCGAACAAATTACTCTCGCTAAAACCCAAACGCGGTATTGGTGGCTGACTGGCAGCGCCCTCACCCTAGGAATCACTATCTGGGTAACTCACTTCACGGCTATGCTTGCCCACAGGTTACCCGTTTTAGTTGGTTATGACCATCTACTGATTTTTCTAGCCATGGTCATAGCAGTAGTGGGGTCGGGATTCGGGATTTTTGTCGTCAGCCGCGAGCCAGAACCGAGCACTCTCACCTTATCAGTGGGAAGCACTCTGATCGGCATCGGGATTATGGGGATGCACTATATCGGCATGGCAGCAATGCGAGCAGCAGTCTACCAATCCTACGACCCGAAACTAGTGATTCTCTCTGGTGTGGTGGTAGTTAGTGCCTCCTTTGTCACCTTGAGAATAACCTTCGGAAGGAATTTTCAGTCCAGGATACAAGAAAGCGTACGGAAGCTAGGCAGCGCTCTGCTGATGGGGACGGCGATTAGTGGCTTGCACGGCATCGCCATGGCAGCCGTCACCTTCCACGCCGCCCCGCCGATGATGTCCAATTTTTCGGTCATTGACCACTCATTTTTGGCAGTGACAATTGGCATTGGGGCATTGTTAATGCTCATCGTCGCACTGATTGCTTCTTTTTTTGGTCGGCGTCTCAGTGCTGAACTGGCAAAAACTGAAGCCCTGCGTCAGAGTGAAGAACGCTTAGAACAGTTGGTAAAGCAGCGCACCCAAGAGCTAGAGGCGGAAAAAATCCTGTCAGACGCCGCTAATCGGGCAAAAACTGAGTTTCTTGCCAATATGAGTCACGAACTGCGAACACCTTTAACAGCGATCATCGGCTTTTCCAGCGTGCTTTTAGAGGAAAAGTTGGGTTTGCTCAACGATAAACAGCGACTGTATGTGGCGGAGAGTCATAAGTGCGGTCATCAGTTGTTAGAGCTAATTAACGACTTATTGGATTTGTCTAAAATCGAAGCAGAGCGAGAAGAATTAATCCTAGAAAACTGTTCAGTTCAAGAGGTTTGTCAAGGGTGCTTGTCGTTAGTTTACGAGCAAGCCCAGCGTCGTGGCTTGCAGCTATCCCTGAGTATTGAACCTACCCTCAAAAGCTGCATTGCCGATAGGCGACGCTTAAAACAGATTTTGTTAAATTTGCTCTCCAATGCCATCAAGTTTACAGAGAGTGGCTTGATCACCCTAGACGTTCTCAATGGATCTGACTGTATGCAGTTTCAGGTGACTGATACAGGAATTGGCATTGCCGAAGCGGAGCAAGCAAAGGTGTTTCAAACCTTCCAGCAATTAGATAGTGGTCTAAATCGCCAATATGAAGGTACAGGCTTGGGTTTAGCGCTGGCACAGAAGTTAGCAAAACTACATGGCGGTGATATCCTCCTCAAGTCAGAGCTTGGAAGCGGAAGCAGTTTTACTTTGGTTTTACCTGTTTGTTTAGAGGATAGGAGTACTGGGGAGCAACCGGAGTAGGGGATGGGGAGCCGGGGTGCAGGGGAGCCGGGGTGCAGGGGTGCAGGGGAGAGAAAAATTGACGACGATTAGCCATGACTCCAATCGCCTATTTCATACTTCACCCTTCATACTTCATACTTCACCCTTCATACTTTCTCCCGGACTCAGAATCTCAGGACTCAGGACTCAATAAAATCCAACAAAATTTGCTGATGAGGACGCCCTAGAGGTCGCACCTCTTTGGCTTTGACGGAGTAACGCTCCCCTTTTCTAACTTCTTCTGGTGTAAATAGATCCATATCCCAGCCTTCGTTGAGTACCAGTTGATCTAGTTCTACAGTCAAAGGCACCTGGTAAACGTGGCGAATCACCTGAGCATCGACGTAATTGCCAAACTCTAAGACCTTTGGCGGGGTATAGCCAATTTCTTCTAGGAGTTCCCGTTTCATTGCCACCTCTGGAGTTTCGCCAGGGTCTAGATGTCCGCCAAAAAATCCCCAGCAGCCGGGATAGATGATGCCGGGGATATTGTCTCGAAGCTGCATGAGAAACTGGTTTTGGCGATGGATAATCGCGATCGCAACTTCAACGAGCTGATTACTCATAGACTCCTTCGGGAAGTGCAGGAACGGCAACAGGTAGAGCCGTTCGTCCCGCTTTGCGTTCTAGCAGTTGTTCTTCTTGAACATAGACTTCTCCTAATTCTTGCCCAGCGACGGGAATACTTTGGTAATAGGCTTGACCTTGAATTAATACTTCATCGCCGAGATTGGGGACGCTTGCGTCGGTAATCACCCAAATCTTGCCGGACTCATCCTGAAGTTCATAGGCACCGTTATTGCCTAAAAAGGGGGCACGATTGCTCACTTGACCTCTGAGGTGAACGATGTTGGTGACTATTTTATTTTGCTTGATCTCGCTAACTGTGTTGACATTCCCAAAGTGAGTGCTCATGGGGATCGCCACAAAATTTGAGGGGGATACGCCCCTACAACTGACCAGTCCTACTCCCAAGAGCAAGCCGGAAAACATTGAGAGATAGCGGTTTAGAGACTTTTTCGGTTGCATCGTCTTGATTTTTGCTGGTAATGTGCTGCGGAAATCTAGCGATCGCAAATACACGCGGTGTAACTCCTCTGTTGCGTCTTACCGTAATAGACTAGTCTCACCCTTGCCGTCAAAATTACGTGCGGTATAGACCGGGGCTAGCAACTAGGCTACTTTATCCTGCTTTGATTGACATTCTCTCCCAACTGAGGAGCCAGTTGTCAGGATTCTTAACAACCCGCGAGCGAAATCTGAGAAACTAGAAAAGTCTATGGTACAAGACTCCCTGTGTCTGGTGAGATGATAGGCGATCGCGCCCAAAGAATCACTGCTTTTGCCTTACCTAATAACGGCATCATTTTAAGAGACTCATTTGAGACTATCAAAGTAACTTGTTGCGATCGCATATAGAAAAATACATCCTCATGGACTCTGGCAACACCCGCTTACTCGATGGTAAAGCCCTGGCTCAACAACTTCAGCAGCACCTGCAAGCCCAGGTACTGCAACTGCAATCAATAAACGGACGCCCACCAGGATTAGCGGTATTGATGGTCGGGGATAACCCGGCTAGCGCCGCCTATGTCCGTAACAAAGAGCGTGCCTGCACTCAAGTCGGCATTGCCTCCTATGGTCGTCATTTCCCCACAGAAACCTCCCAAACCGAGCTAGAGGAAGCAATTCATGCATTAAATCAAGATGAAAGCGTTGATGGCATTTTGGTTCAGCTACCTCTACCAAAACACCTAGATGCTGTATCCTTGCTGCACCAAATTCATCCGGATAAAGACGCCGATGGACTGCATCCCGTAAACCTAGGGCGTCTAGTGCGGGGAGAAGCCGGGTTACGCAGTTGCACCCCGGCGGGAGTAATGCGGCTGTTGCAAGAGTATGAAATTGAACTAAAAGGCAAACAAGCCGTGGTTGTCGGGCGGAGTATTTTGGTCGGCAAGCCCTTAACCATGATGCTGTTAGAAGCCGATGCGACAGTGACAGTTGCCCATTCCCAGACACAAAATCTTACAGAAATTACCCGCAACGCGGATATCTTAGTTGCTGCTGTCGGACGCCCGGAACTGATTACGGCTCAAATGGTTAAACCCGGAGCTGTTGTCGTTGATGTCGGGATCAATCGCGTTACCGACAATACCGGGAAAAGCCGCTTGGTAGGGGATGTTTGCTTTGACTCCGTGGCAGAAGTTGCCCAATTTATCACCCCCGTTCCCGGTGGCATTGGGCCGATGACAGTAGCGATGCTATTGCACAACACAGTACTTAGCTATACAAAAGCGCATTCATAACGACCTCTCGCCCCGTAGAATTGTTAGGACACTAACACTATCTAAGGAACTTGGCATGGTAGCGACCGATGGGCGACCTGCCCCCAATCAACAATCCTCTACTTTTAACCTCAAGTCCTACTTAGAGGCACAGCAAGCTCAAGTCGAAGCTGCCCTAGAGCAGTCTCTCCCCCAAGCGTATCCAGACAAGATTTACGAAGCCATGCGTTACTCGCTGCTAGCGGGTGGGAAGCGCTTGCGTCCGATTCTTTGTCTGGCAACCTGTGAACTAGCCGGAGGGACAGCAGCAATGGCAATGCCGACTGCCTGCGCCCTGGAAATGATCCACACCATGTCATTAATCCATGATGACCTCCCGGCGATGGACAATGATGATTACCGTCGAGGCAAACTCACTAATCACAAAGTTTACGGGGAAGACATCGCTATTTTGGCAGGTGATGGCTTGCTGGCGTATGCCTTTGAATGGGTTGCCTCCAAAACTCAGGATGTGCCCGCCCAGCAGGTTTTGCAGGTGATTAGCCATTTAGGTCGGGCAGTTGGGGCAGCAGGATTAGTTGGGGGGCAAGTCGTAGATTTGGAATCTGAGGGCAAAAATGATATTACCCTTGAAACCTTAAACTACATTCACACTCACAAAACTGGGGCATTGCTAAAAGCTTGTGTGGTTTCTGGCGCGATTTTGGCAGGAGCCGCCGAAGACGAGCGGCAACGGCTGTCACGCTATGCTGAAAATATTGGGTTAGCTTTTCAAATTGTCGATGACATTTTGGATATCACGGCTACCCAAGAGGAATTAGGCAAAACCGCAGGCAAAGACCTCCAGGCGCAAAAGGCAACTTATCCCAGTATCTGGGGACTGGAGGAATCGAAAGTTCAAGCCCAACAATTGGTTGCGGCTGCCAAAGGGGAACTGGCAACGTTTGGGGAAAAAGCCCAGCCGTTACTGGCTCTCGCCGATTTTATTACTGCTCGCACCTCGTGAAGTCGTTATTTAGCATTTAGTTGATAGTGGTACTCAAATCAGCAGAAGTCGTCATGCAGGATATTAGCGGCATTTTAGACAACCGGGTACTACTGGTTGCTATCCTCGCTAGTTTAGTCGCTCAGTTAATCAAACTTTTTGTCGAACTTGCCAAAAATCGCAAATTTAACTTGCGCGTAATGGTGGCAACCGGGGGGATGCCTAGCGCCCATTCCGCGCTGGTGACTGCCCTAGCAACGGGGGTGGGGCAAACAGCCGGATGGACTAGTAATGAGTTTGCGATCGCCACCCTTTTTGCCGTCATCGTCATGTACGATGCCGCAGGGGTTCGTCAAGCCGCAGGCAAACAAGCCCGCATCCTCAACCAAATCATTGATGAGATGTTTAAAGGTAAAGAATTTGATGAAGACCGCCTGAAGGAACTTTTAGGACACACCCCATTCCAAGTCATCGTTGGTTTAGCCCTAGGCGTTACCATTTCTTGGATTGCCAGCCCCGCTTATTGAATTAATCAGTAGTTGATGACTAAAAACATTGGGATACAAGCCCCGTCCTATAAGGACGGCTTTTTGATACAATGATGGTGGTTGAAATACCCACCTCATCTTGCAGCGATATACCAGCCATAGGCTGTGAAACCGGGACTGGGACGGTAAGAGGGAAAGAACCTAAGGGCAACGGACGATCCGACCTGAAGGCACTAAAAAAACTGAATATGCAAGTTCATCAACTTTAATCGCGGGCGGGCAGTTCGAGATTTAAAACGGACGTGGAGGAAGACATAAATCCCAGCTAGGCTTGGTTGCCACCTGTGAAGCGTCAACCCCATTCAGCGACCATTCTCCTATTCGTAGGTTTTGGCGTGGTGAGGAATCCCCGCACCTTCAGGTCGGGGAGGATGTCAATAATGCACCCTTTCTCCTAATTTCCCACCGTCTGTTTGAGTAACGTCACACGGCGGCTGTCCACAACCATTGTCCAAAAACCGCGATCGCTCAATCGCTGTAAGGCCAAATTGGCGGCACCCTCGCTCGTAGTATAGACGGCTAGCAAGTAAGGGCGTTGCCCATAAGACACCAAGCCAACATCACCACCCATTAACTGTCGGATTTGGGATGCGATTTCTGGTTGATTGAAGTAATCGACCAACACAGCATATCCATTCCCCAAAGGAAGAGGGTTATAGCTGGAGGAGTTGGCGGCTGTCGCTTGGGCTTGGGTAGGTCTTACTACCACCGCCCTTAACCCCACAATATCTTTGACATACCGCGCCCAACTGCTGGCATCTTCTAGCTGACTGAAGCCAGCAATCCGCGTCACTGTATCTTCAAAATACTTACAAACTGTTGCCTGAGTATTGGCGGGTAAAGCCCGTTGAACTTGTGCTTGGCTCTGCTGTGTCTGACTCAGCACCAGCAGGATGTACTCCCCCCTTTGAGGCGGCTGACAGGGGGACGCATTAGATTGTGCTTGAGCAAGGCTATCAACCCCAACCACGCTAGTAATGGCAGTAACAACCCAACCAATCAGGCGCAAAGCTCTACCCATCCCTCTCACCTTCACAAGATTCACGTCCGCACTCCTCACACTGCTTGACGATCGTAGCTTGCCAGTTGTGCCAAAACTTTTAGGTTTGCCTACTGGGTCATGCTATTTCATTTCGGTGATACCACAAAGTCAAACTAATCTTCTATCTGCATAATTTTTAACCCTTATTTTTTACCAAGAGCAATCCTTTCTTTTCACCTAGCTCTCGTATGTAGTTCTATCCGGCTGAGAAGGTCAATGATCGCTATCAGTGATTGTGTAGAAATATAGACGATCAAACAGCCGATCAAACAGACGATGAGTAGTTGCAATAGGGCAAAAAAGAAAATAGTCGAGAAAGGAGAAACCCCAAGTTGCACAGAACCACTTCCTAGCAGAATAATGGCGCTAAAGGTAGCTGTAATGAAGAATCCAAAATATTGGATTGCTTTCAAAATTGCAATAAATCTCGTATAAAGCCTACCTTGTTCGGGATTAGTTTGGGTCATTTTAGAGCCACCACCGCTTTTAAAGAGAAATGAAAATTTCCTATGAGGAGATACTCTCATAATAATTTCGATAGGTGAAACAGGTAACTGAAGTCCTAATTACCTACCCACAGCTTCCTTGGCAGCGTAAATTCCTCTAATGGTAATTTCCGTGATGCCGCGATCGCTCCTTTCCTCCAACTCCAGCCCGAACAGATTTACCGCATCAACGGCGGCAAATGGATCAGGTTCTGAATTCAACAAAAGCAGTACATAGCGAAAACTGATCTTACAGTCGAAAGGTAGAACAATAAGCTAGAATTATTAAGAAACCTTGAGTAACGCTCAACAGTCTTAGCAATTTTTTTGACGCTTTTATGTCTCTCCCCATTCGCAACGTTGCTATCATCGCCCACGTCGATCACGGCAAAACCACCCTTGTCGATGCCCTCCTCAAACAATCTGGCATCTTCCGCGAAGGGGAAGACGTTCCAGACTGCGTCATGGACTCCAACGATTTGGAGCGAGAACGCGGAATTACCATTCTTTCTAAAAATACAGCGGTCTACTACAAAGAGACGCTGATCAATATTGTTGATACCCCTGGACACGCAGACTTCGGTGGTGAAGTTGAGCGAGTATTGGGCATGGTAGATGGCTGTCTACTGATTGTGGACGCCAATGAAGGGCCGATGCCTCAGACGCGCTTTGTGCTAAAAAAAGCGCTGGAAAAGGGACTACGTCCGATTGTGATTGTTAACAAAATCGACCGTCCCCAAGCAGACCCCTACGGCTCCATTGATAAGGCGCTAGATTTGTTCCTGGAACTAGGGGCTGATGACGATCAGTGTGAGTTTCCTTATCTATTTGCCTCCGGTTTAGACGGTTACGCCAAAGAAGATTTGGATGCCGAAGGCGTAGATATGCAGCCGCTGTTTGAATCCATTTTGCGCCACGTTCCACCCCCTGTTGGCGATGCGGACAAGCCGCTGCAATTACAAGTCACAACCCTAGATTATTCCGAATATCTCGGACGGATTGTGATTGGACGGATACACAATGGCACCATCAGATCTGGACAACAAGCCGCTTTGGTGACAGAGACAGGTGAGATTGTCAAAGCCAAAATTTCAAAACTGATGGGCTTTAAAGGACTTTCGCGAGTCGATCTCGAAGAATCGACCGCCGGAAATCTTGTTGCCGTTGCGGGGTTTGCCAATGCCAATATTGGCGAGACGATTACTGACCCCATTGACCCCCAGGCGTTACCCCTAATCAAGGTGGATGAGCCGACATTGCAGATGACCTTCTCGGTGAACGATTCGCCGTTTGCGGGTCAAGAAGGGAGTTTCGTGACCTCCAGACAAGTGCGCGATCGCCTCACACGAGAATTGGAGACAAACGTCGCCCTGCGCGTCGAAGAAGCCGACTCTCCGGATAAATTCCTCGTCTCTGGACGGGGTGAATTGCATCTGGGCATCCTCATTGAAACTATGCGCCGTGAAGGTTATGAGTTTCAAGTTTCTCAGCCGAAAGTGATTTATCGCGAAGTCAACGGCAATGTGTGCGAACCTTACGAATGTCTAGTGCTAGATGTCCCAGAAGTTGCTGTCGGCGGCTGCATTGAGCGCCTAGGACAGCGTCGGGGTGAAATGCAGGATATGCAAGTCGGGGCAAATGGTCGCACTCAGCTAGAGTTTGTGATTCCGGCGCGGGGTTTGGTCGGTTTCCGGGGTGAATTCTTGCGCCTGACACGCGGTGAAGGGATTATGAACCACAGCTTCCTAGACTATCGCCCCCTATCCGGTGATGTTGAAACTCGCCGCAACGGTGTAATCATCTCTTTTGAAGAAGGGGTGGCAACGTTCTACGCCCTGAAAAACGGCGAAGACCGGGGTGCCTTCTTCATCACTCCTAGCACCAAGGTTTACAAAGGGATGATTGTTGGCGAACACAATCGTGCTCAAGACCTGGAGTTGAATGTTTGTAAGACCAAGCAGTTGACCAACCATCGCGCGGCAACGGGTGATGAGCTAGTGCAGTTGCAAGCCCCTATGGATATGAGTCTGGAGCGTGCTTTGGAGTATATTGGCCCAGATGAGTTGGTGGAAGTAACACCAGAGTCGATTCGCTTGCGGAAGGTATCGAAGAAGCTAGCGAAACGGTAAGCGCAAAAAATATAGTAGTCCGCAGATTTCAATTTGCGGCTACACAAAAACAGCCCGCCTCGCCTGTGCGGGCTATTTTTATTGATGAATTATCTCTCGCTCCTGAAGACTCGCATTACAGCGATCGCTTGACGAGGGAGGATATCACTTATTCATCATCCATTCACGGCTTGAGGATGCGCCGTCTATACCACCAGTTCGTAGCTTCCGTTCTAGGTCGTTGGGATCGGGGGAAGCTTTCCGGGCATCATCGATGGTAAGCCGACCCATTAAGAGTTGCTCGTAGAGTGCCTGATTCATCAGTTGCATCCCCTCCATGGTGTCGGTTTCCATCAGTCGCAGGACTTCTTCGTCTTCCCCTTTCATCAAGTAATCTTGTACCGCCAAGGTGTTGATGAGAACGTCGTGAACCGCAAGGCGGTGCTTGTCTGTGGTGGGCAGCAAAAGTTGAGCGACGATCGCCACGAGAGACTCCACCATCTGAATCCGCATGGTATGTTGTTCATCCGGATTGTAGAGGTTTAGCAGGCGGTTAACGGCATTAACAGCGCTGCGCGTGTGGAGGGTACCCAAAACCAAGTGTCCGGTTTGGGCGGCTTGCAGGGCGGTGTTAATCGTAATGCGATCGCGCATTTCCCCAATCAAAATCACATCCGGGTCTTCCCGCAATACTGACCTCAACGCCTGCAAAAACTCATGGGTGTGCAAGCCCACTTCCCTTTGACTAATTAGGCACTTGTGGGAAGGATGAACGTACTCAATCGGGTCTTCGATGGTGACAATGTGCTTGTGTGCCGTCTCATTGAGATAGCGAATCATCGCTGCGATCGTTGTTGATTTCCCGGAACCCGTTGGCCCCGTAACCAACACCAGTCCTTGAGGCTTGCTGACAATTTGCTTGAGAACCTGCGGCAACCCTAAGGTATCAATAGACGGAACATCCAGGCTGATCAGTCGCATCACGATCGCTCCCCCCGTCAGAGAGTCAAAACAATTCACCCGGCAACGGAGAAAGCCTGGATAAAAAATCGCTGTATCCAGCTCTTTGGTCTCTGAAAATTGTCTTTTCTGGGCAGGAGTGAGAATTTCAGACAGATAAGCCGCAAAAATCTCTGGAGTCGTCTTGCCATGACCCTCAGCGACAAACATTTCACCCCGAACACGATATCTAGGGGGTAGCCCGACTCGAATATGAATGTCCGATGCCTTGCGAGCATGAGCCTCTTTAACCATTTGCTGAATAGAAAGCACACGGTTCGATTCTGAGCGAGAGGCAGCTTTTCTTTGGGGAGGTGGGGAAGGAGGTGTTTGGGGATGAGCCTGATCGTGAATTTCTGCCGAAGAATTCGTTTTATTCATGTTTGGGTTTCCTTGTCGTCGGGGTTAATGCAGCCGGTTTACCGATGAGCGAACCTCACCCAACTAACTAATGTAAAAGTCCACCGTGAATTTACGTAATTTATCACCGTGAATTTACTTAATTGTAGGAACCCACTTTCCTTAAGAAACCTTTACTTATTCTTTCGTAATCAGTGCGATGGAGGATGAGGTGATGGAGAGCACCCGGAGCAGGGGAGCAGGGGAGCAGGGGAGCAGGGGAGCAGGGGAGCAGGGGAGAAAATAACCAACCCCATTCACCCTTCATACTTCACCCTTCATACTTCATCCTTCATCCTTCATCCTTTTTAAAGCGCCTGCGCTCTTAGCCATGCCACAGGCAGAGTTCTGAACTTTTTCACCTTAGGTACGTAGGCTCTTGTAGTGAACACATCGTACTGATTGCGTTCAATCACATCCAGAATCTGCTGATATAGCATCAGTGCCGCCCAGACGGGCCAACGGGAGTCAGAGTTGAGGGCGCTGATGCCCATTGAGGCTTCTGTATAGTACTTGCGGGCGCGTTGGATTTGGAAACGCATTAATTCCTGCCATCGCTCATCAACAACGCCGTTAAACAAGTCCTCTTCGGTGTAATTGAATAGTGCTAACTCTTCTAAGGGTAGATAAACGCGACCGCGACGCGTATCTTCCCCAACATCGCGGAGAATGTTTGTCAATTGGTTAGCAATTCCCAAGGCGATCGCTTGTTCGGTGGGATTATAGCTATCGGGTTGCTCCCAGGGAGCAGTGCCACGGTTGCTATCTACCCCCAGCACGGCACTGGACATCAAACCGACCGTTCCTGCCACCCGATAACAATAGAGCTTCAGGTCTTCAAAAGTCTCGTAGCGGCTGCGGTACAAATCCATCCGCTGTCCGGCAATCATATCCCGAAAGGGCTGAATATCCATCGGGAAACGTTGCAGCGTATCGACCAAAGCAACATCTGGGTCGTCTAAAGGCTCTCCGGCAAAGACCGATTCCAGTTGTTTTTCCCATCGCTCAAGCGTCTCTGGGGTTGTCAGCGCCGACTGAGGGCCATCCACTAGCTCGTCAGTTCGCCGACACCAGACGTATATCGCCCAGATAGCTCGTCGTTTTTCCTCCGGCATCAATAACGTGCCGAGGTAAAACGTCTTAGAGTACTTCGCCGTTACCTGACGGCAGAATTCGTAAGCATCCGACCGGGAGGCCAGCTTTCTCATGCTCGGGGAGTTAGGCAGTTGCAGCATTCGTGGCAAGCTAGAAGAGTGGAAGCGAGCAACAATCAAAAATCATATTTCAGCTCGGAGTACGGGGTGGACAGGAGATTGCACCGCAGTGCCAATTTCCACGTCCTGACTTCCGTCTGAGGAGCGATCGCTAATTGCTGAGTGCTGAGTGCGATTTATTGCCTGCGCTGTCAGCTTACCAGAAAGTACGGCTCCCTCCATACTCGCCAAGTACCGTTGCATAGTGAAATCACCCGTCAAGAAGAAATTCGCAATCGGTGTTTCTTGGGAAGGACGGTACTTTTGGCGACCTGATGTTGCCTTGTATACCGAACGCGGAGTCTTGACTACATGGGATTTCAGGAGTTTTGTCGGGTTTTCACCACCGAAGTGATTGGGGAAAAGTTTCTCTAGTTCGATAAGCGTTGCTTCAACAATTTCTTGGTCAGATTTCTTAATCCAATCTTTCGCAGGTGCCAAGACCAACTCCAACATCGAGCGATCGGGATTAGCATACTCGCGGCAAGTGTTGCTCATGTCGGCATAGACACTGAGCAGAGGCGACCGGGAAAATAACAAATGGTCTATATCCGTCAGCTTGCGGTCAAACCACAAGTGCAAATTGATCACCGGAACCCCTTCTAAGCCATCAAGTTTCTGGAAGTACTCCTGAGTTCGCCAAGGCTTTGGCAGCATTCTTTTCAAGGGGTCTACAGGCATGGCAGAGATGTACATATCGGCGGTGAGGATTTCGTCCTCTGCCCCATGTAGCCCACGAATCAAGAATCCCCGCACTGTGCCGTCGTCGTTGAGCAAAAATTCTTTAACGGGTGCGTTTAAGCGCACTTCGCCACCACGTTCGGTGATGTAATCTACCATTGGCTGGCACAAACGCTCTGTGGGGGCACCATCTAAGAACGCCATCTTTGAGCCATTTTTTTCCTGGAGGAAGCGGTTCAGCGCCGTTAAAACAACTGTTGCAGAAAGTTCGTCTGGGTTGATGAAGTTCAGCGCCTTCGCCATGGCGATAAATACTTCTTTTTCCACCCGTGGAGGAATATTTTGCTTTTTCATCCACTCCGAGAAGGTATATTGATCCATCTCTTCGACGTACTTCTGACCGTGGACAATCGCCGGAATCAGACCAAGACCGAAGCGGATTTTTTCCGGCCAAGTGAGCATGTCGTTGTTGCGGAGAATGGCAGTGATGCCATTAACTGGTGCTGGCAGATCAGGAAAATCAAACCTTGAGTAGGTGCCAGGATTTTCTGGCTGGTTGAAGATCATGGTGTGCTCTTTCCATTGCAGCCGATCTTCGATATTTAGCTCTTTGAAAAGCTGCAAGATATTGGGATAGGCACCAAAGAAGATGTGCAGACCTGTTTCGTACCAGTCTCCATCTTTATCTTTCCAGGCAGCCACTTTGCCCCCAAGAACGTCTCGACTTTCTAGGACGATAGGGAGGTGACCCGCGTCAGTGAGGTATTTGGCACAGGAGAGTCCTGCTAGACCCGCTCCGGCGATCGCTACTCGCATGTTTTATCAGTACTACTCTTGAATAAGTGCTTGTAAAGTGTCTCGCACTCATTATAGTTTGCATTCCGTTACATTTCGCCTCTAAACGAGAATCATCTCTTCATCGGCTTGATAGCGGAGTATTGAAACGCGATCCATTGGGAGGAAGTTTTATGAGTTCAGATAATAGCAATAGTGGCGATCGCTCTTTTCCCTTAAGTGCGGAAGATTTAGCGATCGCCAGAGAACTCAGAGCTGTTAGGATAGAGCGTCAACGCTTCTACAACAAGTTAGACGGCTCTCTCAAAGCACTTTTTAGCCATTGCGAGTGGAGAATCACCCCGCACCCCAATGGTTTGATAGAACTTATCGTCACTTGCCCCAGCTTGGTTATCTACAAGCGGTTATACAATCGAGCGATCGGCATTCAGCGGCGACTCGAAGAGATTGTGCCGCTTCAGCACACCCGCTTCCAACTCGAATATCCCCCCCTCCCCCATACCTATTACGAGCATGAAGTTCTGTGGGGTGATGAAACTGATGATTTCTTTAATAATGACAATGAGTTTTAGCTAGCAAAAATTGTTAGAACAGACGGAACGTTTCCTGGGTTTAGATATAAATATTACTTTTAGCAACTTTGTCAAGAGTAATATTTATGAAATATAAGCAGATAAACCCGAAAAATTAGTTATTTTTACCAACTTCAGCCATTCGGAAAATTAACACTTGCTCCTGTAGTTCAGAAAAATCGATAACTTGAGCAAGTACTTTATTCGCCATTTATATACAGCGTTTTCTATGTTAGTGAGGTGCATCCTATCCCACTAGCCCATTTTCTACAGAGAAGAGAGAAAAATTGACTGTATCTCACCGTGTAAGATCGGCTTCTCCACTCAAACCCTGGTGCGATCGCCCAATCGAGTCATGGTTGGTTTCACGTTACCGACTGATTCACAAGCAAGGACTTAACAGTACTCAACCCAACTTACAGCGACGGGCGATCTCACTCGTTCCAATACTCCGCCTTGGGATGCTCCGCGAAGGCTCTGCCTCCAGCAAGCGGCAAAGCCGCATCGGAGTAGGTTGCGACATTAGGTTAATGCTAGATAAGACCGATATAGGAGGTGGTATCCAGCAAAAATGACGGATAACATCCCAGATTTCAGGATTGACTATCAGAAGTAACAGACAACACCCCAAAAGCCCGGACTTAACCTGCAAAGTTTCTGTTTAATCCCTTAAAACTAGGGTGTTATTCAGCAAATCTGACAGATAATCCTGGAAAGTAAAGGTATTATCCAGCCTATTTGACGGTGAATACATAGTTAGGATGCTTTAAGTTATCTGCAAGGGCGCAGTGCTAAGCTATCTGCTGGGAAAGCAACTCTCTAAAAAATCCTTAGAAGGTGTAGGCTAGGGGAAGTTATCCCTAAGTATGAGTATGGATTTAGTAACTCAAAATCTTGTCAACTCCTTTAAGCAGGAGCAAGGCTTCCCAGAAGATATCCATAACTCAACACTTTTTGAGCATTTTGTAAACTACTGTGTAGTATCGAAAGAATATGCTGATGAATTTGAAGTTGAAGATGTTCATGTTGCTGGTGGTAACGACCTTCAGCTAGATGGGGTTACAGTTATCGTAAACGGATTAATCGTCAACACAATTGAGGAAATTGATGACTTAGCAACTACCAATAAGTATATTGATGCAGAGTTTATTTTTATTCAAGCAAAATCTAGTAAAAACTTTGATGGTGCCGAGATTTCTAACATGTTTTATGGGGTGCGAGAGTTATTTTCTTCAACTCCTACATTGCCAAGGAACGATCTTCTTTGTCAGAAGGAGAAGATCCTTAGACATATTTATACCAAAAGCTCCATATTTCGTCGTGGCAATCCACAACTTAAACTTTATTATGTCACCACTGGTAAGTGGCAGGATGATGATAAGTTAAAGGCACGTATAGAGAATGAACTGTCAACCCTTGAAGAATTAAATATCTTTAGAACATTACCTGCGTTTGAAGCCGTTGATGCAAAGAAATTACAACAATTCTTTAGTCAGGCACAAAACACTCTCTCCAAAACAATCATATTTTCTAAGAGAGTTACTTTACCTGCAATGACAGGAGTTAAAGAATCCTATCTTGGATACTTGCCTGTCTCAGCCTATTTAAGCCTAATCACTGATGAGAATGGTAATCTCTTGCGGGGTTCATTTTATGATAACGTTCGGGATTTTCAAGGAGATAATCCTGTAAATCAGGAAATTGAGCAAACTTTGACGAGCCAAGCAAAGGAAACTTTTATCTTATTGAATAATGGTGTTACTTTAGTTGCAGATGATTTAAGTGTAACTGGAGATAGTTTTAACTTGACTGGCTTTCAAATTGTCAATGGATGCCAAACTAGCCATGTTCTTTTCAATAATCGAGCTACCATATCAGACAATGTGTATATTCCTATCAAGCTAATTGTTTCTCCTGAAGATGTTTTAAAGAATCAAATAACTAAAGCGACTAATAGACAAACTGTAGTCAAGCTGGAAGAACTATCTGCATTAACAGATTTTCAGAAAACTCTGGAACAATACTACAACGCTATTCAAGAAGAACATCGGCTTTACTATGAGAGACGCTCACAACAGTATCGTTCTTTTTTGGATTCAGAGGACAGTCCTGAGAAAATACAGATTGTTACGATTTCCACTCAAATTCGCGCCTTTGCATCAATGTTTTTAGATCGTGCTCATCAGGCTAGTAGATATTATGGCACTCTCTTAAAGGATGTTAAAAACAGGATATTTGTTAATGGTCATTTCCCAATTGCATATTATGTCAGTGCTTATGCGCTTTTTCGGATAGAATCTTTTTTGCGAAAAAAGCAAATTGACGGTAAGTATAGAGCGTTTAAATACCATTTGCTAGGTATTTTGCGAATGCAAATTGCTGGAACATCCATCCCTCAAATGAATTCCAATCAGTTTGAAAAGTATTGCGAGAAAGTCCAAAATGAACTATGGGATGAAGCAAAAATAGCATCAGCGATCAACCAAGCGTGTCAAGTTCTTGATAGAGTACTTAATGGCAACTATGACCGGGATAAAGCAAAAGATTCTACAATTCAGGAGCAAGCCAAAACCATTCTTCAAGCACGGCAGAGTAGTTCTAGCAATTAATAAACAACGGTAAGTTAGTATTTTTGAAGAAAGGTTTAGAACTCGCTGCTAAAACGCGATCAAATTGTCTACCAATTTTATGTAGGTTCTGGAAGTGTCCGCTAGTTTGTTAATTAGCTGTTATGAATTAGTCAGTGAATATTGAAGCAGTTAGAGCTGAAGCATTAATCTATTTGCTACAACTGATTGGTAGTCTTTTACTTCTATTTTGAAATCTGCAACGTTAATAACTAACAATTGCTTTTTTGGGAAATTCAGAAAAAAGTTGGGTTATTGGGTGGGCATTAGCCGCAATAAACCTGACATCAGTTCTAAAAATTCGTTTCTCCGCAATGCCCACCTTACCTTTAATTCAATTAGATGCTTCTACTTAGAGGATGCGGAATATAAAGGGGTATCGGTATGACGAGTTGGGATTATTAAGAGCGTGAAGAATCGCAAAAACAGGCATAATCCAACTTGCCAGAAATAAAAGACCGAGAAGAGGCCAACCAATTAAGAGAAGCGTCAAAAACCCAAAAATTACGCCATAAAGCCAGGCATTGAGGTGGAAGTTAAGAGCTTCTCTAGCATTTTCTTTAACGACGGGGTCATCGGATACGAACAAAACTGCAATCGGAATCCCGACAGATACGAACAACCCGCTAAGAAAAATTGACCCATGAGATACGGCTGACAAAAGCTTTCGTTTGTCCGGATCGTACTCAGTTACCATGAAATTGCCCCTATGACTAATAATCTTTTTCTAGTCACGACTCTAACACTGATAGGCTAGGGAGACTGACCTGAAAGCCTATCCCTAGTTGGCTAGATATCCGTACCGTTGAGCTAAAGCGATACAAAACAAAGCTACCTACCTATGTAGGTTTAGGTTTTAGCCGTTGAGCGTGAAGCGATCGCTGTAAGCACAAACTGCAGTACCTCTATCTCCTCAACAATAGGGGGATTACTTTGCCAAACACTAATTCAGTCAGGAGTTAGGAGAAACAGTCATTGCGAAGACTTGACTTCTATAATGTTTTTTGAAAGCCCCTTCACTATTGCTTCAGGATGTCCACTGAAATTCAAACCGAACTGCAACAAGCTGTTGAACATCGCCGTAATTTTGCGATTATTTCTCACCCCGACGCGGGGAAAACGACCCTCACCGAAAAACTGCTGCTGTACGGAGGTGCGATTCATGAGGCGGGTGCAGTAAAGTCCCGTAGGGCACAGCGGAAGGCAACCTCCGACTGGATGGCAATGGAACAACAAAGGGGAATTTCGATTACCTCGACGGTGTTGCAGTTTAGCTATAAAGACTGTCAGATCAACTTACTGGATACACCAGGACACCAGGATTTTAGTGAAGATACCTATCGAACCTTAGCCGCCGCCGATAACGCAGTGATGTTAATTGATGTGGCAAAGGGTTTGGAACCGCAGACGCGAAAGTTGTTTGAAGTCTGTCGGATGCGGGGGCTTCCCATCTTTACTTTTGTTAATAAATTAGACCGTCCCGGACGAGAAGCCATAGACCTGCTAGATGAAATTGAGCAGGAATTGGGATTACAGACCTATGCCGTGAATTGGCCAATTGGAATAGGCGATCGCTTCAAAGGCGTCTTCAATCGCCGCACCAAGCAAATTCACCTGTTTGAACGTAGCGCCCACGGTGCGCGGGAAGCGCACGAAACCATTATCGATTTAGGCGATCCTCGGATTGAGGAATTGTTAGAACAAGACCTCTACTACCAGTTAAAAGAAGACTTAGAAATCATTGAAGGCGTTGGCCCGGAACTAGACTTAGACCTAGTTCAGCAAGGCAAAATGACACCTGTCTTCTTTGGCAGTGCGATGACCAACTTCGGGGTGCAACTCTTCCTCAACGCCTTTCTCGACTACGCCCAGAAGCCCGAAGCCCGTAATTCGACAGAAGGAGAAATCCCCCCAACTTACCCAGAGTTCACCGGATTTGTCTTCAAGCTGCAAGCGAATATGGACCCGAAGCACCGGGATAGAGTAGCATTTGTTCGCGTCTGCACGGGCAAGTTTGAAAAAGATATGACCGTAAGTCACGCCCGCACAGGTAAAACAGTGCGATTGGCAAGACCTCAGAAACTTTTTGCCCAAGACCGAGAATCAATCGATGTGGCTTATCCGGGTGACGTGATTGGTTTGAATAATCCCGGTGTTTTTGCCATTGGCGACACCATCTATAACGGCAAGAAATTGGAGTACGAAGGGATTCCCTGTTTTTCGCCGGAACTATTTGCTTACCTGAAAAACCCTAATCCTTCCAAGTTCAAGCAATTTCATAAAGGCGTCACCGAGTTGCGGGAAGAAGGGGCAGTGCAGATTATGTACTCCGCCGATGAATCCAGACGCGACCCGCTTCTGGCAGCCGTCGGACAACTGCAATTTGAAGTTGTGCAGTTTCGGATGCAAAACGAGTACGGCGTGGAAACCCTCTTAGAACTCTTGCCCTACAGCGTTGCCCGTTGGGTAGCTGGCGGTTGGGAAGCATTGGAAAAGGTAGGGCGTTTGTTCAACACTGTAACTGTGAAGGATAACTGGGGACGTCCGGTGTTGCTATTTAAGAATGAATGGAATTTGCAGCAGATAGAATCTGACCATCCAGAGTTGAAGCTAAAGGCAACAGCGCCCGTAGTTGCGGGTCAAGAACCAGTGTCGTTGTAGCATCCCATTAATGCTCTTTTTCAGCCGTTGAATAGTTAAGAATTACGATCGCCAATTAACTATCAACTCAAAGCGGCTGGTAAATTGCCGATGGCAAACTACCGCAGCAAGGGTATCCTAGAGCAGTTCTAGTGGGAGAACATACATTATGACTTCTGTTCCCAATCCGACCCTTGAGGTAGGTTTAGCTGCCCTGGAACGAGGCGATTATGAAAGAGCGATCGCACATTTGCAGGGTGTTTGTGAGACGGAATTGGATGAAGCCTTAGTTACCCGTGCGTCTGTTGCATTGGTGAGGGCTTACGAAGGCAGTGGGAAGGTAGAAAATGCGATCGCGCTCTTGCAAAGCCTCCAAAACAGTTTTGATCCTCAGCTAAGGGAATGGGCAGCAAGTACTCTAGCCAATTTGTCGAGCGCTCCTACAAGGGACGTCACCGGGTTTGTTCCCTTAGATAGCCCGCCTCCCGCTCAAACAGGATTTGTTGCCTTTGATGGGACGCCGCCTCAAGCAACGACACCAACGAAAGGCTACAAGCGCCTCTCAAATCCACCGACGTCTAAGACTAAACCGACGCGCCGTGGGGCATCTGAGGTTCAAAAATCCAGTTCTCCCAAGCAACCCGCCTCCCCAAAAGCGACGGGAAAACCTGCCCCGAAAAATTCCAGCGATGCCGTAGGCGCTTCCCAAAAGGAGCCTCGCCCTTTACTCCCGGTTCCCTACTCTCCCCCACCGACGCCGCACCCTAGTGTCTTCTCCCCTCGTCCTCGCTGGCGCAATAGCGGACGTGCCGAACGGTGGAAGGCGCTAAAACCTGTTAAGCGCACGCGCCTCTGGCTGATCGAACTGGGTACTGCCATAGCGTTGTTTTGGGTGCTGCGTTTTGTCCTGCGCTTTTTGATGGGGACAATCAACAATATATTGGTCAGATTGCCCTACTTACAGCCGTTTCAACCCTTTTACCGCGACCCTACTCAGGGAATTTTGATTTTCTTTGTCATACTGCTTGTTGCTTCTCCGTGGTTGATGGATGGGCTGTTGCGGCGGTTTTATGGGTTTGAGGCTTTACCGCTGACGCAGCTTGCCTCTCGCAGCCCAGAATCAGCAAAGGGAATTCAGCGGTTATGCCGTCAGCGACGTTTACCGTTACCCAAGCTGGGTATTTTACCAACGGATGCACCCGTAGCTATGACTTATGGCAATCTCCGTCGCACGGCGCGAATTGTTGTTAGTCAGGGGTTGTTGGAACAACTGGACGATAACGAAATTGCGGCGATTTATGCTGGGCAGTTGGGGCATATCCTCCACTGGGATTTTGTGTTGATGTCTGTGGCAACGTTGGTGCTTCAGGTGCCTTACACGATTTATTGGCAGGTGGCGCATTGGACAGATCAATTGCCCGATTTGATTGCTAGACGCTTGCCGTCTTATCAGCGCTGGTTACCGCCGATTTTGTTGGCAATTGGGGGAGCGATCGCCTCTTTGAGTTACGGTATTTTTTGGGTGCTGCGCTTACCCCTGTTATGGTTTTCCAGGGCGAGGCATTATTTTAGCGATCGCCTCGCGGTAGAAACAACGGGTAACCCCAACGGTTTGACTCGCGCCTTCCTCAAAATTGCCCTCGGCATTGCTGATGATGTTCAACAACAAGGACAAACCAACGCAATTTTAGAAGGGTTCGACTTGATGATGCCCGTTGGCTACAAGCAAGCACTGATGCTGGGGAGTCTGCCGCCGCAAACTTATTTTGAGTCACTGTTGCAATGGGATTGTGCCAACCCCTATCGCAATTGGTTGATTGTAACGGCGACGCATCCTTTAATGGGCGATCGCCTGCATCTTCTCGCCCGTTATGCCCAATACTGGCAACTTGCACCAGAGCTAGATTTGCCGCCACTTGTCCCGCCGGAACGTAGTAGAGCTGCCTTATTTGCCAAACTGCAAAACAGTTACAAAGCCTTACCGCTACCCCAAATGGCACTGCTCTATGGTCTGATTCTGGGGATAGTTCTACGGCTGATTCTTTGGATAATTGGCGGCATTAGCAGTGTCTTCGGATTCTGGCGATTGATTTGGTTGTACAACGCCGATCTTTTTCTCAATCCTTGTATGCTGATTGCCTTTAGCCTCAGTATCTTTTTCTATATCAACGGCTATTTCCCCGACATCAAACCGCCTAAACTCCAAACGGAACCCCATCTCAAAGACTTACTCACTAATTCAACTGCTCTTCCTCCTGATAGTTTGCCGATTCAGATTACGGGCAAACTCTTAGGGCGTCCCGGTTTACTGAATTGGCTGGGGCAGGATTTAATTTTGCAAACCTCGACAGGCTTAGTCAAACTTCACTACTTCTCCATTTTGGGGCCAGTGGGAAACCTTTTGCCCAAAGCGATTCGTCCTAGCGATTTAGTCAATCAGCAAGTGACAGCCTCTGGTTGGTTCCGTCGTGGCGTTACCCCTTGGATGGACTTGGATGCTCTACGCACTCCCAACAATCAAGAATGTCGTGGTAACTATCCCCTCTGGCTAACGATTCTTGCTGTCTTGGCTGCGATTTGGGGTGCCTATTTGATTTGGCAGGTTTAGCTACTCGCCTTCAATCATCACAATAGATACAGAAGGGTTATCAAATAGGGATTGGTGTCATGACAACGGAAAAAAAGACAGAAGCGCTTGCCCAGACGACAGCCGTTGTGGACTGGAACCCCCCCATGCCACCCACTGACCTAATTTTTGATGATGGAGAACCGTTGGAAAGCAATCGCCACCGCCTTGCGATGAACGTCCTAATCCGGTCGATGCTAATCGCCTTTGCCGATCGCGAGGACTACTTTGCAGGAGGCAATATGTTCATCTACTACAGCAGCACTCAGGCACGGAACCGGGACTTCCGGGGGCCAGATTTTTTTGCCGTTTTGAATGTAGATGGCAGAACCGATCGCCAAGGTTGGGTTGTGTGGGAGGAGAATGGTCGTTACCCTGATGCGATCGTGGAACTAATGTCACCGTCTACAGCCGCCGTGGATACGGGTGCTAAAAAAGACATCTACGGGCAGATTTTCCGCACCCCAGATTACTTTGTGTTCGATCCGTTTGACCCAAATTCTTTACAAGGGTGGCATCTGGAGGCGGGTAGGGGTTATCAGCCGCTAATCCCCAATGAGCAGGGGTGGTTATGGTGTCAGAGTCTGGGTTTATGGCTGGGAACTTGGCAAGGAACGATTGAGCGAGAGACGGCTATTTGGTTGCGATTTTATGATGAGGCAGGCAATCTGGTATTACTGCCAGAAGAAGCGGAACGTCAACGAGCGGACTCGGAACGTCAACGAGCGGACTCGGAACGTCAACGAGCGGACTCGGAACGTCAACGCGCTGATGCGGCGCAACAGCAAGGATTGCAGCAAGGTGCGCTGCGGCAGTTGTTGCGTTTGCTCGCTACTCGCTTTGGGACGATACCCGTGGATGTGGAGTTAAGCTTGCAGGCACGCGATGTCAATCAATTGGAAGATTTGGTGGAGGTAGCTCTTGCAGTGGATTCTTTGGAGCAATTCGTCAACCATTTGTCTTGAACGTTCCTTGGCGGTTGAGGGCGACTCCCCTCAACGTGGCGATCGCAAAATTTGGTACAAATCCTTAAGCAAAATTGAGATTTTCAACGGTCACAGTAGGCGGCTGTTGCTCTGTAGCACCAACTGGCATCTACAATAGTTAATGATGAAAAACACTGCTCACCGTCGCTGGCTAGAAATTGCAGAATACGTCTCTGTGGCGGGTTCTGTCGTTGGGAGTGCGATCGCGATCGCGACTCAACAACTCGCCTATGCTGCGACTCCCCTAACTCTTGGTTTGGCGTTAAATTTGGCAAATCGTCGCCTGCAATCCCAAGCTCTGACTGAGCGAGCTAGGGCAATGTATGGTGAGGTTAGCTCTCGGTTGTCGGAAGATCAACAGAAATTGGGCAGTGAAATTCAATCTCTACGCCAGGAATTCGCTGCCTTACCACCGCCTCCAGAACCTGTTAACCTGATTCCCATTCATCAAGAGCTAGAGCAGCTTAAAAGCGATTACGTCGCGATACATCAGACATTAGGAAGTTTTTCCCCCAATGCCAGAGTCGATAGCTTAGATCGCTCTTTGACAGCGCTAACACAGCAGGTTACTCAACTTCCTCCACCGTTTGACCCGAGCTGGCTATTGCAGAACCTGGAAGACTTACGGGTAACAATCACTCAGACTGAACAGTTAGCCCAAGAGAAAGCGAGTAAACAGGAGCTACAGCAGCAAATAGAAGACGTACGGGTAACAATCAGTCAGGCTGAAGAGTTAGCCCAAGAGAAAGCGAGTAAACAGGAGCTACAGCAGCGAGATGAGGAAATTCAACGACTCAACGCTGCACAACAGTCGTTATCTGAGCAATTTAATCATCGCTCAGAACCGACGGAGATTGAGCGGTTAACCGATCTAACTCAGGCTCTATCAGAACGGCTGGATCATCTCCCCGTTCCGCCGCCAGAATTTAACCCCGCACCGTTACTGCAACAGCTTGAAGATTTGAGATCGGCGATCGCCCAAATCGAACAAGCCACAACAGCAGGTGCAACGAAACAAGAGCTAGAACAGCTAACCCAAGAGCTTCAAGAACTGTACGAGCGAGAACAGTCTTTAGACGAGCAGTTCCAGAATCGCCCAGAGCCACAGGAAATTCAAAGTTTGAGGGAGGAGGCTCGCTCTCTATCAAAGCGACTAGATACCTTCCCGGCTCCTCCACCTGCGTTTGATCCTGCACCGTTACTACAAGAATTCGAGCAACTGAGAGCCGCGATCGCCCAAGTTGAACAAGCGACAACGGAACGTGCAACCCAACGAGAGTTGGCTCAACTACATGGGGCGATCGCCCAAATCGAGCAAGCCCTGATGGAAGGGGCGTCCAAACAAGAACTGGAAGGAATTAAAGCAGAAGTCAGACAGTTACAGGCTCAAGAGCAGTCTTTCGTTGAGCAGTTTAGCGATTACTTTGAACCCCAAGAACTTGAGCGATTAACCCACCTGACTAACTCCCTGTCTGAGCGATTAGACGCCGTAACAACGACTTCGGGATTTAACCCCACACCGTTACGGAATGAACTGCAGGCGGGATTAGGAGATTTACAGCAGGAGTTCTCCGAGGAAATTCAGCGGCTACGGGAGCAACTGGAAACAGTACCTGCGGCTTCGGGAGACTTTAACCCCACCCCGTTACGAAATGAACTGCAGGCGGGATTAGGAGATTTACAACAGCAGTTCTCCGAGGAAATTCAACGACTACGGGAGCAACTGGAAACAGTACCTGCGGCTTCGGGAGACTTTAACCCTACCCCGTTACGGAATGAACTACGGGCGGGATTAAGAGATTTACAACAGGAGTTCTCCGAAGAAATTCAGCGACTACGGGAGCGGCTGGAAACCTTACCTTTACCCAGCGAACTAGCAGACTTGAGAGAAATCAGGGAAGCGATCGCTCAACAGCAAGACGACTTCACCTTACCAAGGGAGAGTGGCTCCCTAGAACTGGTACAGCAGCAGCTTGCAGAACTTTCGGGGTTGGCGGCGAAGTTAGATCAAAGAACATTACAACTTCGAGACCGCTTCAAACATATTGGGGGAATGCAGCAGGAGTTTGAGAGCTGGCGATCGCGAATCAAAAACATCTTAACTCCTGAAGATTTAGAAGCCGCACTGCAAGAGCAACGGCGTGAACTACTAGCTCAAATCAGCGAACTTCAAGACCGCTTCATCGCACCTGGAGAAACGACAGATAACTCAGATCAGCTACAGGAGCTAGAAGCCAGAATTGAGGAGCTTGATGCTACCTTACGGCATCGCACGTCCCAACTCCAAGCCCGGATTAGGGAGCTAACGGCGATGCAGGAGGAGTTTGAGCAAGTGCGTGCAGCCGCCAGTGATTCCGCTCCCGAAACCTTAGAAGCCGCACTACAAGAGCAGCGCCGTGAGGTGATGGCTCAGCTAGAGCAAGAATTTGCGGCGATGCAGGAGCAACTTGATGAGTTACACGCCTCCGCCAATAACTCTTCCATGTCCGAAACCTTAGAAGCCGCACTGCAAGAGCAGCGCCGCGAGGTGATGGCTCAGCTAGAGCAAGAATTTGCAGCGATGCAGGAGCAACTTGATGAGTTACACGCCTCCGCCAGCAACTCTTCCACGTCCGAAACTTTAGACGCCGCACTGCAAGAGCAGCGCCGTGAGGTGATGAGTCAGTTAGAGCAAGAACTTGCGGCTACGCAAGCGCAGCTTGATGAACTCAATAAATTGGCAACTATCTCCTCAAATCGCGAAGTGTTAGAAATGGCTTTGCAACAGCAGCGTCTTGAGCTGATGGGTGAGGTAGAAAGCTCTGTTGAGCAGCGGGTAAACGAACTCAACCAACTCCTGACTGAAACTCGACCGGATTATAAGTATGATTTACTATTTGACCGCGCCTCTGGTCGTCGCTGGTTGCTCACGGCGGCGTCGAATGCTAAAACGCGGCTGATTCTGATTTCCCCCTGGTTGACGTGGGGAATTGACTGGAATGATTATGAGCTGCTGGACTATTTAGAAGCGCTGTTAGAAGACCCCAACGTTTTAATTGATATTGGCTGGGGTTCTCGTCAAGACGTTGAGATTGCGCTGAGGCGTTTCAAAACAGGTTCTCTTCGCGATCGCTTGCGAGCCAATAAGCGCTATAGAAATTTAGAGTATTTAGAAGAGTTGGAAGAAGACTACCCCGACCAATTCCGGCTGAAGATTTTGGGGACGCAGGAAAATTACATAGTGTGCGATCGCACGTTTGCTGTCATTGGGACTCACCACTTCCTTTCCACAGGCGACCAAGCTTCCGTGCGAGAGTTAGGACTGCGAACCACAGACCCCCGTCTGATTGATGAATTAATTCAACGCTTTGATAATTCCCAAGACTTGGAAGACCTAATCGAGCAAGAGTACTAAGTCGGCTAAAATTCCCTCTTTCGGAAAGTCCTACTCTGCAACAGTAAGCCTGATATAGAAACCTACATCAGGCGTCTTGTCTAAACAGATTCAAAGCTACCCGTGAAGCCATCTAGAGTCATGCACTCTTCTATAAAATCTTCGGTGTCGCTAACGCTTTCGAGCTGGAATTCCATAAGCCGCTGATTGTCACCCATGGTTTTTTTAGAAGCCATTGGGATAGCTGAGTATTTATCAGCGATCGCTTTAAACTCTGTGGCATAGTTGCGCCAACCTTCAGCAGAACATTGGATAGTCACTCGCCACATAAAATTGAAGCTCCCGTTACGTTCAGTTGATCAGCAGTCCGGAAACCATTGTGTCACGATTGGGGGAATGCATCTCTTATGGATAGGGCTTACGCAAAGGTAAGTGAGTGCTGAATCTTCAACTCACCGACTCAGCACTTTGTATACTACCTTCTAGCCGCGATCGCCAATTTTGCCCCCTCAACCTGACGCAAGCGATCCATCACACTCACGACTCGACCGTGATCGACTTTTTCATCAGCATTGACAATCACAAGGGCTTCTGAGTTCGGAACCACAAGAGAACGTACCGCATCTTCAAGAGCTTCTAGCTCAATAGGATTACGGTTGAGCGCCAGGTCTCCATCTGGTTCAATCGTCACTGTAATTTGCGTACTGGGCTGAGCTTTTGCTGTCGCAGCACTGGGCAAATTTACAGGTAGCCCTTCTGAGCGAGTTAAATACAGCGTCGAAATGATGAAAAACGCCAAAATTGAGAAAATCACATCGATCATCGGCACGATGTTGATTTCCATTGGTTTGTCTGACTCATCGGGAAGCCGCATAAACATCTCTCCCTTGTTCATATTGACGACGATAAAGTAGTTCCAACTGACCGCCGTACTCCTGAATTAATGCTATCTGTCGCAGATAAAGTCCACGGAACATATTGGCAAAAAAGAGAGTGAAGATTGCTACAACTAATCCCATCACTGTCGAAACTAGCGCTTCACTAATCCCTCCAGTCACTCCTACTGTGCCACTACCCCCCACATCGCCAATTTTTAAGGAAGAAAAAGCCGTCATCAAGCCCAAAATTGTCCCTAAAAGACCCAAGAGTGGGGAAATGCTGACAATCGTATCAAACACAGTACTAAATCGCTTTAGCGTCGGCAGTTCTGCCTGTGCCGCACTCTCTAAAGCCAAGCGAAATTCTTCCGGGTTGGGGCGATCTAGTTCTAAAGCTTCTAGAAAAATTTTGGCTATGGGCAGATCACCGTTTTGCCGTAGATGATTGACAGCCAGGAGCGGGTTTTGTTGGTACAGCCTCATCACCTCCCTGACAACTCGACGCTGCCGACGATTGATCCGAAACCAAAACAGCAATCGCTCGGCAATCAGGGCGACAGCCGCGAGGGAAAAGATGAGTAAAGGCCAAGCGACAATTCCACCCGCCTGAAAAAAGTTAAAAATTGGCATGTACTTTCAGAAATGGTAATTCAATTAGCTAGCGTCAGCTAGGGGGCATATTGTAGAAAACAATATTGACAAACCTTTTCAATAGAAATATGACTAATGCTGATCCTTGTCAAGGGGTTAAGTGAAAAAAAGTCTAGGTTGTATAGCCGTCAACCTATAGGTTAGGGCACTCCTGATTCCCAAAAAGCGCGTGCTGGTTGAATCTTAAACTCATCAACTCAGTCCTCACAGACTCAGCACTTTGCGATAGCTAGATACATCCACCGCGATCGCCTCAAATTTTTTTCTTGACAATTGCACCCCATTCATTTTATTTTTTAACACTTAAATGCAACTTATATGCAATAAACTGGGACGCTCTAGGGGATGCGTGGTAGATCTTCACGAACTGCAACTTTAAAAATGCCTTCTACCCTGGCAAAGACGTTTGGCAAAGTTGGCGAAAGTCGTCGCCTCGTTGTTCAAAGTTGTCGTATTGGTCGAAACTCGCACAAGCAGGGGAGAGTAAAACAACATTTGCCTTGTGCTGTTTGGCAAGTTCTGCCCCTCTAGGGACAGCGTTTGCCATTGTTTCGACAATTTCGTAGTTGGTATAACCGACTTGCTCTAAGCGTTGAGCAAAAGCAGGAGCAGCACTACCGATCAGTAAGACAGCGGCGGCTTTTGTCTGGATGGTTTCAATCCAGCTTGTGTCGTCGCCATCTTTGGCTTCTCCACCTGCAATTAAGATAGCGGGACTTGCAACCGCAGCCAGTCCAACTTGTGCGGCGTCGTAGTTGGTAGCTTTGCTGTCGTTGATGAAGTCAATTCCCTGCCAAGTGATGATCTGTTCTAGGCGATGGGGAACGCCGGGAAAGTTGGCAATGGCTTGAGCGATCGCTTCTTTCTTAATTCCCGCTAACCGCGCCGCCGCCACAGCCATGAGTAAGTTTTGTTGATTGTGCGTCCCCACCATGGGTAAAGAGGCTACCTCGACAATTGGCTCATCCTGAGCAACAACCCAGCCATCTTCGATATAAAACCCCTTTTCTGGATCGCCGATCAGATGAGCTTTGCCTTTAACACTTGTCCAGTGAGCATTTTGCCACTGCTGGAGTCCGATACTGTGCAAGTACGGATCGTCGCCGTTGATCACTTGCAACTGAGACTGACTCAGGAGTTTGGCTTTAATGTTGTAGTAGTTCTCTAAGGTTTTGTGGCGGCTGAGGTGATCCGGGGTAAAGGTTGTCCATACCCCAATCCGTGGAGACAAAGAAGAGGACGATTCGCTTTGGTAGCTGCTAACCTCGGCAATTACCCAATCTAGGGAATCTGAAGTCTTCGCTGATGATAAGGCAAGTTCGCAGGCAGCATTGCCGATATTACCGCAGGCGGGGGCTTGGAACCCGGCACTTTGGAAGATCGCGGCAACTAAGGCAGTCGTAGTGGTTTTGCCGTTGGTTCCGGTAATTGCCACCCACGGCAAAGATTGGAGATGTCGCCACGCCAGTTCCATCTCGCCAATTGTCTCAATGCCTTTTACTCTGGCTTCTACTAGTACCGGGATATCCCAAGGAACGCCGGGACTGGCGACAATCAGTTGGGGTAACTCAGTGGCGTTGAGTTCTAGAGAATGCCCAATGTGAACCGTAATGCCTTCACCCTGAAGAGTCTGTTGTTGTTGTTGGAGGGTTGCAGAGGAGTTGCGATCGCTTACAATCACATCCCAACCCTCCTGTTTCAGCAAACGTGCCGCTGCATTGCCTGATTTTCCCAGTCCGATAACGTAAGCCTTCGGCATAAGTTGAATGGCAGAATTCCCTGAATAGAGCAAACCTCATCCTACCGCTGATATTGCTGAGGCTCAAGCCGATTTTAAGGTTGTGGATTAGTAGCTGTGGTGTTTGGTGTAGCCGTCGTATTCGCCGCCGCACAGTTAAACGTTTCCACAGGGACTTTTGAGCGCGATTGTACTAAAGCTTGTAGTCGTCCTCGATACAAGAGCAATTGGGAAGAATATTGTGGTGCTGCTACCCGCCGCATCTGATCGACCACTTGGATAGCTCGACCCCAGTTTTGGCTGCACAATGATTGCTGAAGCTGGGCATTGAGATCGGGTCTAGCTGGAGCAGGAGCTGGCGTTTGCGATAAGCCGGGGCGAGCTACTGCCAGTTGAATTACGCCGAGCAATACTGCGGTGGTTAAGGTTTTTAGCTTCATCGTCTTCGCTTTCCCTGTTAACGTTAGTGTTTCTTTAAAGATTCCCTTTTAGGGGATAGGAAACGACAACTATTGTGTAAATTTTTACTACCAAGGGCTAGCGCAACACTAGTATTTGTGTTTTTTTTGCCAAGGGTAAACCCTAACAATCGGTAAGGACGAACAGCGATCGCCCCTACCTGGGTGGCTAACTCTTGACGATCGCCCCAAAATCTGCCAGTACTCGCGCATGATTTCGCAGTAAACTGAGCAAATTTAAGCGATTTTGCCGAATTTCTAGGTCGGCGTCCATCACTAAAACGCTTTCTTCTCCATCAAAGAAGCTGCTGACGGTGGGGGCAATCTTTGCTAAGGCATCAACTAGTTGCTGGTAGTTGCGCTGTTCCTGGGCGGCTTGGGTTTGGGGGACTAACTCTACCAGGGCATTGTAGAAGGCTTGTTCTGAGGATTTCTGGAAGAGGTTAGGACGTACAACGGTGCTAGGGTCTAGTTTTTGCTGCTCTAAATCGCCTTGAGCCGCCAGACGAGTAGAACGGTTGACGGTTTCGTAGATGGCATCTAGCTGCCCATTGTTGCGGATTTCTTGGAGGAATAAGGCGCGATCGCGTAAATCCAACAAATCCTGTAACGCCCGTTCGGCATACTCCGGATCGTTTTCTCCCAAAACCGCATTTACCAAGTCGTAGTCAATACCTCGTTCTTCTTGCAGCAAGGTGCGGAAGCGTTGGAGGAAGAAATCTTGTAGTGACTCAACCGGAGAAGTTTTAGCGGGATGAGCGCCGACAAAATCAGTGGCGATCGCCTCAATTAATTCCTGTAGATTAATCGATAAATCAGCATCCCAGCTAATACTAACAACCGCATTTGCCGCCCGCCGTAAGGCAAAGGGGTCAGAGGAACCCGTCGGAATCATCCCTAAACCGAAGATACTCACCAACGTATCCAAACGGTCAGCCAAGCCTACCACTTGTCCGGGAAGCGTTTGCGGCAAAACATCATTCGCGCCTCTGGGCAAGTAATGCTCAAAAATTGCCGTGGCTACGGCTGCCGTTTCCCCACTCTTGGCGGCATACTTTTGCCCCATCACTCCCTGCAACTCTGGGAACTCATAGACCATCTGCGTAACTAAGTCTGCTTTACACAGCAAAGCCGCCCGTTGAATATCAGTCTGTTCTTGCTGGCTGGGTTGCAACTGGGCGGTAATTTGCCCCGCTATCTTCTCAATGCGCCTCACCTTATCGCGCACTGAACCCAAATCCTCCTGAAAGGTGACTTTCTCCAGTTGGGGTAAGTAGCTTTCTAAAGGCTGGGATAAATCCGCTTTGTAGAAAAACTGTCCATCGGCTAATCGGGCGCGGATGACTCGCTCATTTCCTGCCGCAATCACATCAGATTTTGCCGGATCGCCATTGGAAATCGTGATGAAGTAGGGATTCAGTTCTTGAGCCGTGGTATCTGTGAAAACAGGGAAATACCGCTGGTGAGTCACCATGACCGTTGTACTGACTTCCGGGGGTAAATCGAGGAATTCTGGCTCAAACTTCCCAACAACAGCAGTTGGCCATTCTACCAAATCTGTAACTTCTGCTAGCAAATCTGGGTACATGGGGACATAACCCCCCAGGGTTTGAGCCGCCGCCTCAACTTGCTGCTGAATCTTGCTTTGACGTTCCTGGGGGTCTACCTGAATAAAAGCATTGTGGAGAGATTCCACATAATCAGTCGCTTGGGAAAGCTCGACAGGATCTGGGTGTAAAACCCGGTGTCCTGCGGAGAGGCGATCGCTCTTCACCGTTTCTGAACCACTCACCAGTTCCAACGGCAATACTTGGTCATCCAACAACGCCACCAGCCAGCGAATCGGTCGGGAAAACCGCACATCTCCATCTCCCCAAGACATAAACCGCTTACCTTCCAAACTGAAAATCCACTGCGGGATGAGTTCTGTTAAAATCTCCGTCGCTGGGCGTCCAGCCGTTTTTTTGAGGACAAAAACAAACTCGCCTTTCTCCGTCTGGCGCACTTCCAAGTCTTCAATTTCCACCTCTTGCTTGCGGGCAAAACCAACAGCCGCTTTAGTGGGTTTGCCATCCTTAAAGGCAGCAGCAGCAGGCGGCCCTTTGATTTCTTCTTCCCGGTCAGGTTGTTGGGCAGGTAGCCCTTTAAGGAGTACAGCGAGGCGTCGGGGCGTACCGTAAACCTCAATGGCTGCACCCGTTAAAAATTGCTCATCCAGGGTTTTGGGAATACGCGATCGCCACTGCGCGATCGCACCACTAACAAAGCTTGCAGGTAATTCTTCTGTACCGACTTCTAATAAAAAATTAGGCATAACCTACCGATGAGAGGCTGGATGAACTACTAATTTCAACAGTTTACCTTGCTGTTCCGCTCGCCTTTCTCAACTGTTGACCATAGGTAGATGAGCCTCCCATAGACTTGGAGCGATGCTGAAAGCAATAAGCACTGGGAGAAGTTGATTAATGACAAACAAAACACCTCGACCTGAAGAGCAAGAAGCCGCCGATGTTGCAGCTAACGATCCGACGTTGAACAAAGGAGCCGTTGATGAAGTTGTCGAAGACTACGAAGAAGCTGACAACGCTGGCAAAATAGACCCCACCACTGAAAAGGAGATGGGTAAGGTAGAGCGGGCAACTGAAGATATAACGATGGGAATAGAAGACGCTTCTTAGCTGCTTGCTTGAGGTTTGGGAACAACAGATAAAAGCTAGAGTTTTCCGTCGACGCTAATCAAAAAAGGGAAGGTTGCAACACCTTCCCCACCACTGACAAGCTTATTGATCAATAAGCTGTTAGGCATTTTGATGGTTCCACCGTAATTTTGATCAGTATGTCGTTGCAGTACCCAGGCGGGTAATTAGCGGCTACGCATTTATAGCAACTTTTCAATTAATCAATAGACCACGCGACCTCTCTTGTTGTAGGAGAGGCTTTAATTTTCTCCCCTTCCCTACAAAGAGGATGGGGGTTAGGTTCTCCTATTTGTAATCTAACCCTCTAAAAATTGTTGCTCCTTGTCATTCTTCAGGATGCAAATTTTAAGAATTAAGTAGTTTTACGGATTGAAGAAAGATCGAATTGAAGCAAATAAAACGAAGGCTTTTTTTGGGCAACATCGCTTCATCCTTCCGTCAATCCTTAATCTTAATTCAGGCTAGATTATGGTTTCCTCTCCTTCTTCCACCCAACAGCAAGGTCACTATCGCTATAACCCCGTAGGTATCCCCAACGGTGGCCCGGCACGGATTTTTCCCTATGTCGGAGAAGATGGAATCTTGCGTTATGTCGCCAGCGAATTTCGACGCAATCTTGTTAAACAAGGTCAGCTTTCAGAACCGTGGACGCTGCTGCTAGAGCAGGTTGATTCCACCCTCCTCTTTTTAGATGAGGCGTGGGTACAAATTGGGACAAAACTCGCAGATTGGAACATCTTTCAATCGGGGTTACTAAACTTTAATTTGCCTCCGGACGAGCAATTTAGTAGCGACTATATGCAACACCGCAAGGCAATGGTCGATGTGTTGTTGGCAGCGAGAAAAGCAGCTCAATCGGAGAAAGATTCCTCAGCTAATTCAGTAGAACTGAGTCGGCGTCAACGACAGCGGTTTTATGAGGCGATTGAGAAACAGCAGCGTCAGCGTCCGCAAGTTAGCCTGATCCATGAAAAGGAAGGGGGCTTAAGCGATCGCGAATTTGCTCGCCAACGCCTTGCAGGATCAAATCCGATGATTCTGCGCCGGGTACAGGAACCAGAACGCACCCTACTCCAGGATTGGGAAGCACCACAGCGCTATACCCTAGCAAATGGTGAAACGGTGGATCTGCAAGGGTTGGCTACCCAGAATCGGCTGTTTATCGCCGATTATCCCCTACTAAAAAATCTCACGACGGCTAACTTACAACCAGGGCGTTATGTCGGTAGCCCGAAAGCTCTGTTTTACCGCTCCCAGCAGGGGCTAGAGCCGCTGTTGATTCAGTTGGAAGCCGGGGGCAAAATTTTTACGCCGACAAGGGATGCAGATGAGTGGATGCGAGCCAAGCTGTATGTTCAGGTTGCCGATGCGACTCACCACGAGCTGATCGATCACCTCTGCCATACCCACTTTGCCATGGAAGTTTTTGCGATCGCGACTCCCCGCCAACTTCCCGCTACTCATCCGGTTTATCAGCTCTTAGCGCCTCACTTCCGCTTTCTCTTAGCCATTAATATGCGGGGTAACACGGTTTTGTTGGGAGAAGGTAGCGCCACCGCTCGGCTTTTGGCTCCCACGTCAGCCACCTCTCTAGATTTAATCAACCAAGGATATCGCCAACGCTCCTTTGAAGACTATTCCCTACCCAAAGACATCAAACGGCGGGGACTCAGCCAGGAATTTTTACCAGAATTTCCCTACCGGGATGATGCCACACTCCTATGGGAAGCGATCGCCCGTTATGTAAGCGCTTATCTGACTCGTTACTATCGGGACGATCAAGCCGTGCAGCAAGACCCTTACCTGCAAGCTTGGGCAGCGGAATTAGGCGCACCTTTGGATTCTCGCTCCCCAGCAGAATTTCCCCAGGCACCTGCTTGGCTACCTAGGGAACTCACCGCACCAGCCGGACTGAAAATTGACTCCCTACCTCACCATCCCCGCGTTCCTGACTTTCCGCCTTCTGAGATGAAAAGTCAGCAACTGGGCGAACTAACGACGCTGCAACAGTTAATCGACATTGCCACGCAGATTATCTTCACCTGCGGCCCTCAGCACGCAGCGGTGAACTTCAGTCAATTTGACTACCTCGGTCATGTACCCAACAATCCTCTGGCTGCCTAT
Source organism: Kastovskya adunca ATA6-11-RM4 (assembly GCA_019359445.1). Lineage (GTDB taxonomy): Bacteria > Cyanobacteriota > Cyanobacteriia > Cyanobacteriales > Coleofasciculaceae > Kastovskya > Kastovskya adunca. The sequence continues at coordinate 309,681 of JAHHHJ010000001.1, forward strand.
GCTAAACCCAATGATGCTAGCTCCCTAGAGCAAATTCTGCCTCCCCTAGAGCAGGATTTAGGGCAGATGGAGTTGACTTTTGCGTTATCAGGCGTCAATTGGGGACAACTCGGTAGTTCGGATTTAATTCAGTTTGCCGATCCTGGCGATCGCAAAATTTTAAAACAGTTCCAGACCGAGTTACAAAGCATTGAAGGCACTATCAAAAGCCGCAACCAGCAACGCCTCGCTAAATCGGGTGTGGCGTATCCCTACCTACTACCCTCCCAGATTCCGAACAGTATCAATATTTAAGCTAAAAAAAGGAGCAATGGAGGAACTGGATCGCGCATCCCTCTTAAAGGGGGGACTGCTCACTGCTGTGGCAACTTCTACCTATTGGCTAGTACGTTTGGGCAATACTTTCAATAAAGTAAAATATCCCTTCGTACTCCGTTGCAGACAGGATTGTTAGAAGGGAGAATTCTAGTTGTAAAGCCCCTTTGAAGGAATGTATCCGTTCTTTTCTTGCTCAGTTCATTTCCTCAAACAAAGGCTCAGTTCGGTGTGGAATGTTCTAGCCACCTCATTTAACCCCATTATCCCTCGCTACATCCTGACAATGACGCCAGAGTCGTCTGTTGCCGAGGCGATCGCGTTTGTTGCTCAATCACAGCCGGATTTCGTCAATGGGAAAACCAATTTAGCACCGTTGGATCAGCTTGAGAGCCAACAGCCTACTAACTTGCTGAAATTGCCGATGAACCTTAAACAGGAGTCAGTAGAACTGAATGAGGTTTCCCCAACGTCCTTATCGATGCAAGTAGACTGGGAAGGAAGACTGGTTGAGGGTGGAAGAATGCCAGGTATTCCTCAACATCAATCAATGCCAGAAGAATTGCTCCAGGAAGAACCGTTTTACCGCTCGATTGTTGAGCTGCAAACGGAACTGATTTGCCGCTTTTTGCCGAATGGGACGCTAACGTTTGTCAATGAAGCGTACTGTCGTTATGTCGGATTACCTGATAAGGAACTGCTCGGTCGCAATTTTTTCCAGCTTGTTTCTCAGCAGGAAAATATCAAAAAGCCGCGCTCGGTTTTTAGTCTAGAAAGAGCAGTGGCAACGGTTGAATACTGTGTCGAAACCCCGGAGGGAAATAGTCGTTGGCAGCAGTGGACTCATCGCGCCATTTTAAATAAACAGGGCAAACTGATGGGATTTCAGGCAGTAGGGCGAGACATCACCCAGAGCAAACGCATTGAGCAGGAATTGCGCCATCAAGCCAATCGGGAGCGGCTCTTAGCAGGTATCACCCAACGCATTTACCAGTTGTTGAACTTGGATGAAATTCTAAATACGGCGGTAGCAGAGGTACGCCGCTTTTTAGAAGTGGAACGAGTGGCAATCTATCGAATCCAGTTCGCTCAAGATGCCCGGTTTGTGGTGGAGTCTCTTGCGCCGGGATGCAGCCCGGTTGTTGGTACTCCCCTACGAGACGCGTGTTTTGAGTCCACTTATATCTCTAAGTATCAGCGTGGGTATGTCTCAGCAGTTGATGACATCTATCAAGCGGGTTTGAGTCCCTGTTATCTACAGCTTTTAGAGCAGATTCAGGTTCGTGCGGTGCTGTTGGTGCCAATCGTCTACAAGAGCGATCTTTGGGGTTTGCTGTGTGTCCATCAATGCTCTGAAACTCGCCATTGGGAGACATTGGAGATCGGGTTGTTGCAACAGCTTTCCACCCAATTGGCGATCGCTATTCAGCAAGCCGAACTCTTTCAACAATTAGAAGTAGCAAATCAGGAGTTGCATCGGCTGGCGTCCCTCGATGGCTTAACGCAAGTTGCCAATCGGCGACATTTTGATGCGTTTCTAGAACGGGAATGGCGGCGTCTTATCCGCGAACAAAAACCGCTTTCGCTGATTTTATGCGATGTCGATTTTTTCAAAAATTATAACGATACCTACGGACATCAAGCTGGCGATCGCTGTTTGCAGGAAGTCGCAAAAGCCTTAGTGCAAGCCTCTCGACGTCCGGCGGATCTCGTTGCTCGTTATGGAGGCGAGGAATTTGCGGTAGTTTTACCCAATACTGAAGCTGAGGGGGCTTTGCACGTCGCTGAGTCGATGCGGCTGTTAGTAAAAGGCTTAATGATTGACCATAGCCAATCCTCTGTGAGTCAGTATGTCACCATCAGTTTAGGCGTTGTCAGCATCATCCCCACCCTGGAGACTTCTCCCTCTAAGCTAATCGCCGCCACCGACATCGCCCTCTACAAAGCCAAAAACCAAGGACGCGATCGCACAGCTTTAGGATTTCTTAGGGATTGATAGCCGCCAGATCAATAGGCGATCGCTTAAGATTTTGCATAACGTCCTAGTCGTCAGAGAGATATAAGATCAAGCGCTGCTGACAAAGATGAAACAAGATCTCAATCCTAGACAATGGGCTGCTTTTACCCTCATCGGTAAAGCTGAATAAGTTTTTGCATACATTGCAGGAGCAATAATTCCTTATGCTTGCAGAAAAACAGGTATTACGCGATCGCTACCGTATTCAACGCCAGTTAGGACAAAATGCGGGACGGCGTACCCTACTCGCTCTAGACTTACATACTCAAAAACTCGTTGTTCTCAAGATTCTCAGTTTTAATAGTGGCTTCCGTTGGGAGGATTTGAAACTGTTTGAACGAGAAGCAGAAACTCTCAAATCCCTATCCCATCCAGCAATTCCCCGTTATCTCGATTTCTTTGAATTAGATTTGCCTGCTCAGCGGGGATTTGTCCTCGTGCAAACTTACATTGATGCCATATCGTTGCAGGAATGGATTAAGCGGGGGCGAACATTGAGCGGGGATGAAGTCAAACACATCGCTAAAGCCTTACTGAATGTGTTGAGCTACTTGCACAACCGCAACCCGGCTGTAATTCATCGCGATATTAAGCCCAGCAATATTTTATTAAAAGGCGATCGCTCTGCCCATAAAGTTGGAAAGCTGTACCTAATTGACTTTGGTTCTGTGCAAACGGCTGTCCGAGAAATCGGCACGATGACGACTGTCGGCACCTATGGTTATATGCCACCCGAACAATTCAGCGGACGTGCCTTCCCCGCTTCCGATCTCTATAGTTTAGGAGCAACATTAATCTACTTGGTGACAGGGACGCATCCGGCTGATTTGTTACAAGAAGATTTGCAGCTTCAGTTTGAACCTGTGACAAATCTAGCTCCAAGCTTTGTGCAATGGCTCAAGCAAATGACGCATCCCAACCGCAAGCAGCGATTTAGTTCTGCTCAAGTTGCTCTCGCTACGTTGGAGCAGCCTGTTCTGCAAAACCAACTCCTGGAGTCATCGACAAAAACCGCTCCTCTAACTTTGCAGCAGCCGGATCACAGCAAAGTTTCTCTGTACAAAAATGCAGAAATTCTAGAGATATCCATACCTCCACTAGATGATAGTGAACTATCAGGTTATGCTGGTGAACTATTAGTTGATTTCGCTTCATATTGTCTTTTCTATATCGGTACCTGCTATGTGATTTACCAGATATTTTTTGGCTTTTTGCCTAGTACTAACTGGTTTAGAATCTTAATATACTTGTTGTTTTTGTTGGGCGGAGCTTACGGGGTATGGAAATGGTTTTTCATGTTGAATGCAGACACGTGCATCCGTATCGATCGCAAGTGGATGAATGTAACTAAAACAGCGTTTGGAATACAGCGACGGTTTTTTCGGGCAAGTCGCAATAGCCTCTGTAAATTGACCTACGTTAAGCGTCTCTATCGTCCAGATGGTGAAGCGGGCATCACAGAGGTACCACCAGAGTTAAATATTTGGGCGCAACAGCGTGACCGTGTCACAGGTAACAACATCATCAGCTATCGCATCGGGCAATCGTTGGTTCCAGGTCGCGAAAAGCAATTTTACGGCTATCTCACAACGGGAGAACTAGAGTGGTTAGCGCAAGAATTAAGTAACTGGTTAGGGATACCGATCGCCAAAGAATAGTCAGATCATTGCTATTTTTAAGACAGCTAGATCAATCATCCTCTAGGAAGCTTGCCGCAGCAAAAAAAGCTGCGTAGCGTCAGCCTCACTGAGGGGACGGCTGAATAGGTAGCCTTGCATCTGATCGCATCCCACTGACTTTAAAAACGCTAACTGTTCTTTTGTTTCCACACCTTCGGCGACAACGGCTAAATTTAACCCCCGCCCTAGGGCGACAACAGCGGTAATGATGGCTGCATCGTGGGAATCTGTTGGTAAGTCCTGAACGAAGGAGCGATCGATTTTGAGTTTGTCGAGGGGGAAGTGTTTGAGGGACGACAAAGAAGAGTAGCCCGTACCAAAATCATCCATGGCAATTTGAATGCCCATTTCCCGGAGCGATCGCAAAACAGAAATGGTTAAAGGAACATCTTGCATGGCAATGCTTTCGGTGATTTCCAGCTCTAGGTAATGAGGATCAAGCCCGGTAGAATTGAGAACCTGAGCGATGCTTTGGACTAAGTTTTTTTGCTGGAACTGACAAGCAGAAAGATTAACACCGACTCTCAAAGCAGGTAAGCCAAGCGATCGCCAGATGCGATTTTGGGTACAAGCGGTTTGGAGAACCCACTCACCAATCGCACCGATCAACCCCATTTCTTCTGCCATGGGAATAAATAAGTTAGGTGCAATCAACCCCCGCTCGCCGCACTGCCAGCGAATCAAGGCTTCCATCCCCACAATTTCACCCGTTTTAATATCGATTTGGGGCTGATAGTACAGCCGAAATTCTTCGCGTTCTAAGGCTTTATAGAGATTGTTTTCTAAAACTAAGCGCTCCTGTACCTTTGTCCCAATAGCTGGGGTATACAACTGGTAGTTATTGCGCCCTTTTTGCTTGGCGCGGTACATCGCCGCATCGGCGTTCTTCAACAGCGTGTCAGCGTCTTTCCCATCCAGGGGAGCAAGAGCAATCCCCAGACTCGCTTTGATATACAATTCTTGGTTATCAAGCACCAATGGTGTATTGAGAGTATCGAGAATTGTTCTTGCCGTCGTTTCCACTTCATCTGTACTGTTAATCGGTGAGAGTAAAATTGTAAATTCATCTCCACCCCAACGAGCGATGGTGTCGGTCTGTCGCAAACCTTCCTGCAAGCGCTGCGCCACACTTTGCAACAGTTGGTCGCCCACCGCATGACCCAGGGTATCGTTGATCGTCTTAAAGCCATCCAAATCCAGAAATAGCACCGCCAGCATTTCTCTTTGCTGGTGCATTTGAGCTAGGGCGAGAGAGAGATGATCGTCAAAGAGTAACCGATTGGATAAACCTGTCAATCGGTCATGGGAAGCTTGATGGCGAATTGTGTCTTCAACCCGCCGTTGCATAATCGCCATATAAAGGTGAATGCCTAGCACTTGGGCGAGTTTGATGTCTTCAACTGTCCAGGGTAGGGATTGACCTTTGATGATTTCTCTCCACGCGTTGAAAGAGGCGCGGGGACGGTAGTTGCGTTGATCTCGATCGACACGCCCCGCCCACAAAGTTTCTGTTTCTATCTCATCGCGAAAGATCGTTAGGCACCCTACGCACTGCTGATGGTAGTGCAGAGGGACGACAAGCATTGAGCGGATCGCTGTTGTCTCAAAACCTGAAATTAAGCTTTGTAATTTTGGCTCTTTGTAAAGATCGTCAATGCTATAGAGTTGCGGCACTAAGTAGTTGTTATGGGGTTCCTGCTCGCTGCTTGCTACCAAAGAGCTATAGTGTGACAAGCCGAGAGGTAGTGTCGCCGATTTTTGGGGAAGATTATATTCCTGGAAGATAGGCATCGGGTGCTCCCGCGCTAACTCCCAGGTATGCCAATGTGCTGTACTGGAATGCCCGGCAACGCCATTATCCGCTATAGCTGCAGCGTCTAAGTTAATAATTATTTGTTTCCATAACGGATCTTCTTCAATCCAGGGGATTGTTGGCTGTTCGCCGCAGGTATAAAGGCGAGAGGCTTGATGGGTGGGTTCTGGTGTAATGTATAGGCGTCCGCCAGAGCCTTTGAGAGCTTTGACTGTGTCTTCTAGAACGCTCTGACGAATGGCTCCGACGTTGAGCGGAGAGTGGAGTAAGCTGCTGATTTGGTTAAGGGTGGCTTCATGGTGAGCTTGTTGTCTGGCACGTTGGAGCAGATTGGATTGGGCGATCGCAATCGATAATTGATCCACGAGCAATTGCACAATTTGCAAGTCTCGCTCGCTAAATCGTTGTCGCGCCCCATGATGACAGACTAACAATCCCCACAGATTGTTTTGATGCAGAATTGGCACGCTCAGTGAAGAACGCACCCCCATTGTCGTCAAGTATTCAATATGGCAAGGATCGACAGGAGCATAGCGAATGTCTTGATGAACTAGCCTTTTCCCCGTGACTGGGCAATCTAAGTGCTCTTGAATTTGTTGTTGTGAAAGCACATCAACAATCACTCGTTGACGGGCTTTGATAAAGAGTTCGCGAGCATGGGTTGGAATATCTTCAGCGGGAAACCGCAGCCCTAGCAAAGAGGGAAGGCGATTGTCCCGAATAGATTCAGCAATCACTTCGCCACTGTCATCAGCAGCAAATTGGTAGATTTTGACGCGATCTACCCCTAAAAAGGCACGGATTTCTTGTACAGTGGTCGTCAAAATCTCTTGCAGCTCCAAAGAGCAGCGGATTTTAGTAGAAATGCGGTTAAGCAAATCTTCTCGCTCCAGGACTTGCTCCCGGAGAAGAACCTTTTTTCGACGAGCCATCACGTTACTCCCAGCCCAAATGACCGTATAAAATTTGCCGCACTATCTGCCCTCAGCGCCACAGCGCAGAAGTGATAGTCTACGATCCTAGATTAGACGGGTTAATTACGCTTAACCTCGGCATTCTTGCGAGTTTATTAGTTTTTTTACAAAAATTTATGCTGAATAACATAGGTATTAGTTCAGATTCAGGAGCAAAATCAACGGATGCGATCGCGCCCATTCTCGCACCTCTACTCGGTGAGGGGGGATTCTGCTTGTGGGATCTTAGTGCCGAAACGCGATCGCCAATTACTCAAGCGTTGGGAACTAATCCCTCTCTTAGCGGCATCGCCTACCCCTGTACTGTTGCTGAACTTGCCGATATTATCACCCACAGCGATCGCCATGGGTGGGGTATCCTCCCCTATGGCAGTGGTAGTAAGCTAAATTGGGGCGGAATCGGAAAAAATATTCAGCTGGCGATCAGCACCCAACGCCTCAACCAAATTGTTGACCATGCGGTTGGAGATCTAACCGTTACCGTGGAAGCCGGAGTGAAATTCAGCGATTTGCAAGCCACTCTCGCCCCGACCGGTCAGTTTCTCCCCCTCGATCCAGCCTATCCCCAAGAGGCGACGATTGGCGGCATCATTGCCACAGCAGATACGGGTTCATTGCGTCACCGCTATGGTGGGGTGCGGGACTTATTATTAGGAATTACTTTTGTCCGTGCTGATGGGCAAATTGCCAAAGCCGGGGGTAGGGTTGTCAAAAATGTAGCGGGTTACGACTTAATGAAGTTGTTTACCGGTTCCTATGGCAGCCTGGGGATACTAACAGAAGTCACCCTGCGGGTTTACCCCATCCCAGAAGCCTCAGGAACCGTTGTACTAACAGGAAGAGTAGAAGCGATCGCCAGTATCACCAAAACCCTCCTTGCTTCTTCCCTGACCCCCCACGCCGCCGATTTACTCTCTCCCGCCGTTGTCGCCCAGCTCGGTATTGGGGAAGGGATGGGTTTATGCGTGCGTTTTCAAAGCATTACAGACAGCGTCAAACAACAAGCCGCCCAAACCCTGGAAATGGGAACGCAACTAGGCTTGCAAGGCAATCTCTACTTAGAAGATGACGCTCATCTATGGCAACGATTACCCGAACCAATCTTCGCCGCCTCCCATAAACCCGCAATTATTTGCAAAATAGGAGTATCCCTGACTGCCGCGACTACTACTCTCACCCAGCTAGAAGCTCTCACATCTGGGCCGACAATCGGTTTAATTCACGCCGGGAGTGGATTAGGGCTATTGCGGCTTGAGCCAACAGTTAGTGCCGACACGATTTTACAAATGCGACAAATTTGTCAAGAACATAACGGTTTTCTCACGGTTTTGGAAGCTCCCATCTCCTTAAAGGAACAATTAGATGTCTGGGGATACAGCGGCAACGCCTTAGAACTGATGCGGGGTATTAAACAAAAATTTGATCCGAAATCCCTTTTAAGTTCTCACCGCTTTGTAGGCGGTATCTAAAAAACACTAAAGACCCATTAAAAAACTTTCGATTAATATGCAGACTTCTCCTCCCACGCCTAATTCTGTTCCTCCTCAAAATCATGCCCTTGAGGGAAAAGACTCATTCCCCTTCCCCACCTTTGACGCAGATTCTCCCCCCAATCCCAATCTCATCGACACTTGCGTCCATTGTGGCTTTTGTCTTGCCACCTGTCCGAGTTACCGTGTCATTGGCAAAGAAACCGATTCTCCCAGAGGTCGTATCTACTTAATGGACGCGGTAAATGAAGGAAAAATTCCCCTATCTGATGCCACTGTGGAACACTTTGACACCTGCTTGGGGTGTCTTGCCTGCGTCACCGCCTGCCCTTCCGGGGTACAGTACGACAAGCTAATTGCCGCCACTCGTCCGCAAGTTGAGCGCAACCATCGCCGCAGCTTACCCGATCGGCTTTACCGACAACTGATATTTTCTCTATTTCCCTACCCTAACCGCCTGCGAGTGCTGCTAGTCCCCTTGCTGTTCTACCAAAAACTTGGGATGCAGAAACTCGTCCGCGCTACGGGTTTACTAAAACGCCTCTCTCCCCGCTTGGCAGGTATGGAGGGGAATCTACCGACACTCACTCTCGATACCTTCCAGGAAAAACTCCCCGAAATCATTCCCGCCGAAGGTAAACAGCGCTATCGGGTGGGTGTGATTTTAGGCTGTGTGCAGCGATTATTTTTCTCTGGAATCAATGAAGCCACTGTGCGGGTACTGACTGCCAACGGTTGCCAAGTCGTCATTCCCCGAACGCAAGGCTGCTGTGCGGCACTGCCAGAACACCAAGGGCAACACGAACAAGCCCAAGCCTTAGCCAGACAGATGATTGATAGCTTTGAGGGCACAGGAGTTGATGCGGTGATTATCAATGCCGCAGGTTGCGGTCACACTCTAAAAGAATACGGTCATATTTTGGCAGATGACCCAGAGTATCGGGAAAAAGCCCAAGACTTTGCCGCCAAAGTTAAAGATGCCCAAGAGTTTTTGGCGGAGGTAGGACTGACGGCGAAGCTTTCACCCCTGACTGATGAACCCCTAACACTGGTTTATCAAGATGCCTGTCACCTCTTGCACGGACAAAAAATCAGCGTGCAACCGCGCCAACTCTTGCGGCAGATTCCCAACGTTAAGCTACGAGAACCCATTGATGCCGCATTATGTTGTGGTAGTGCAGGGGTTTACAACATGCTGCAACCAGAAGTAGCCGATGAGTTAGGGCAGCAAAAAGTTGATAATCTCCTTGGTACTGGGGCGCAGTTAATCGCCTCTGCAAATCCAGGTTGTACTCTGCAAATTACTAAGCATTTGCGGCTACAAGGCAAGGAGGTGGCAATTAAGCACCCGATGGAGTTGTTGGATTGCTCTACTCGCGGAGTGAAGCTTTAAAAATTGTCAGGATTGAGTATCTAGCTTCACTCCGAATATATTGCTACAGATCAGATCTCTAACTTCTTAAAGAAGTCGCGGATCTCGCCTTCACGAATCATTGAGGATTGCGATATCTTCAAACAAATTGGTGAGTAAATTCACACATCAAATCAACTCTTCCTTTGCGGAGGATGGCTGGATCTAATCGTTCAGTAGTATTGCAAGTCATCAACACCACCAACTTCTGCCGCGCTTGAGTCTCTGCATCAACTATGCTTTGATGCAACGTTCCATCTAGCAAGCTGAGGATATGCTCAGTCTTACTATTGTGCTGGGCAGGGAGACTCGCGCGGTTTTGTGCCAAATTATCTGCTTCATTAATGATCAGGCAAACTCGCTCTAGATAACTGGGAGGAACAAAATTTTCAACGGCATCATGATCCAAGATAAAAATTACGTAACCTAAGGGTACAAGAATTTCTTTGGCTACCGCTTGCGTCCATGCTGTTTTTCCAGTTCCGGGTTCTCCGCTGACTAATACCGCCAACTGCTCTTGTTCAAAAATTGCCTGTTGTACAGCATCTGTAAAGCTTTGAATATTAGCTGGAAACGAATGAATCGGAAATTGGCTCTTGACTTGCCCCACCCGGCTTTGATACCCACTGAGCATTAAGGCTAAGTTGTAGGTCGCTTTGCTAACTAGTGGTGCAATATCCTTAACCATCAAACTATAACGTCGCCGTCCTTGCTGCAAATTATCAATTTGCAGCCAAACTTGATGTTCTGACCAATGGGCATAAACTGTGCCAACAACTTCCAAACGTTCCCACGTTGAAAAACGTTCTCGTGGGTAATAGAAACTACGCTCCATATAGTACTGATTAATTAAATCGGGTTTGCCTAATAAATCTAGTACTTTGAAAATTGTAATTTCCTGAAATCGAGTCAGAACATAGTCAATAGGGATATTCTGGCGACTGACTAATTGCGTAACAGGTGTTTGTACCTCCAAAATATCTCCGTAGCGATGATCGGGGAACGGAGAATCAGGAGTAATATACGCCCAAAACTCATCTAGTTCGTAGCGGGTGTTTCCAGAGAAAACGCTCAATAAGTTTGCCCACCACGCATAGTGATTTCGACCGAGAGTATCAGCAAGATCGCTAGTGATGTCGAGAGTTTTCTGCATCAATTCTTGGGTGTCGTTGATAGCAAGATGGCAGAAAAATTCCCAATCAAGCTGCCGAGATAAAGGTCGCCATCCAGCTCCAAGTAGCCCTTTGTTCTGGGTATTGTTGCGTGCAGAATTATTACTTCCATAGCCGTTTTCGTAATAGTTTGAAGTCATGTTTTTTTTCTGGTATACTCCTGATATGCTGGCGCTATTTATGTGCTATCTGTGATTAAGCTTGTTTTGAAGGGATGAGGAAACCACGCCAGGACAGGCATTTGAGCCGTTTAGGGCAAGAAGCGATCGCCTTCCCCAGCCTTCTTCCCCTTCACACTACGGACAAGTATTTTGGTGGCACCTCATCCACTAGCCAGACACCGTTTTCTGAACAGTAGAAGGTGTAATCCTCTTCGTGCATGAGGGCGGCATCTACCGCTAGCACCACCGGATGCCCATGTCTTGCTCCCACTTTCCGGGCGGTTGCCATATCGCTACTGAGGTGAACGTGGTGCCGCGACATCTTACACAGCCCTTGTTTGAGAATTGCCTCAACTGCCCCGTGACCTGTGCCGTGATACAGCACGGGGAAAGGAACTACAGGCTCTAGTTGTAAATCCACCTCGACGCTATGCCCTTGATTGGCACGGATCAGGGTACCTGTGGTGTCGAAGGAAAAGCGCTGTTTGTCATTCTTCGCAACGACTTCCATCAGCTGGTCATGAGTCAGGGGAAAGTTGTATTTGGTACAGGCGGCGAGGAGGTCATCGACGGCAACCCAACCCCCAGGAGCCAGTTTTAAACCAATGCGCTCCGGCGAGTGCCGCAAATGCTTGCTGAGATATTTGCTGATTTTGACTAAGCCAGAGCGATTTATCATAGGGTTGAATGTTCCGAGTGCCTTCGCCGACCAGCGGGACTTGATCTTTGTTGAGGGCAGGGAAGCAAGGAATCAGGTTTTGCAAAGCACTACACCAAGAGTGGCGCTCCGTGACATTATAATAACGACCTTGAAACTGAAGGAAAATCAGGTTCGTACCTGATACAGCCATGACAAAACAAAGAGCTAACTTGAGCCGCTCTCTCTCTGTTTAAGTTCACTCTGAATTCACAGTAGAGATTTGCAACTTTGATTAACCCTGACGCTTTTATACTACATAAATACTACAATTGCGTCAAGAATCTGAGGGGAAGTTTTTGATTTTTAGGAAACTCTTGTAAGTCTTGCTCAACAGACATCTGAAGCGTTCTATCTATCTAATAACCAACAACCTTTGCCGCCGTACCTATCATTACACCCCTGAGGAGACAGAAGATTAATACTGATTCCTACTACAACGAACCACTACCTGGGGTTGGCTTGTTGGATGGCGACACCCTGACAACGGTTGCTCCCTGTTCTACTCATGGCGGGAGGCTGGGAAAAAGACAAGACAACCAACGTCGTCCAGTGGCGATTGATTTATTTGCCGGGGTAGGGGGCTTTTCCTTGGGAATCGAACAGGCGGGGTTTGATGTAGCGGTAGCGGTGGAAGAAGACCCAGTTCATGCGGCTGCCTATGCCTTCAATTTTGCCGATACTGAAGTGTGCTGTGCAGACATCACTACCTTGTCGGTGGAGGCAATCCGGAAGGCAGCGAGGGAATGGATAAGGGTAGGGTGGGGTGGGAGTGGCGATGACAGGATTGATTTAGTAATTGGTGGACCTCCCTGTCAAGGTTTTTCAATCATGGGCAAGCGTCAGCCTGATGATGCCCGAAACGAGTTGGTGTTTGAGTTCTGCCGTTTGGTAAAGGAACTGCAACCCCGTTATTTTGTGATGGAGAATGTTCCCGGCTTAGGTCAGAAAACGCACCTCCCAATTCTGAAGCAGCTAATTTGTGAGTTTCAATCAGCCGGGTATAACATTACTGAACCTGTAAAGGTTTTAAATGCAGCGGATTTTGGTGTGCCGCAGAATCGACGACGGCTGTTTTTGCTGGGCAGTAGGATGGGGGAAACGCCGTTGGTTTATCCACAGGCGGTGGAGTCTGGACGGGTAACAGTGAAGGAGGCGATCGCGGATTTACCCAATTTAGATGATTTTCCGGAACTATTAAAGACCGATTCCCTGCCACTCACCGACTCCCAACTCCGGCACATGCAGGCAACAGCTAGCCGTTACGTAAAAAAACTGCGATCGCTAGAAGCAGATGATGACAACCTTGCCTATCGCCGCCAGTGGAATCAGCAAATTATCACAGGCGCAATGCGAACCACCCACAGGATCACCTCAATTGAGCGCTTTGCAATCATGCACCCCGGACAGTTAGACCCCATCAGTCGCCTGCGACGGCTAGATTGGGATAAATGCTGCCACACCCTACGCGCCGGAACAGGTATAAATCGCGGTAGCCACACCTCACCCCGTCCGATTCATCCCCAATACCCCAGAGTAATTTCTGTCCGCGAGGCAGCACGCTTACATTCTTTCCCGGATTGGTTCCGCTTTCACGTCACCAAGTGGCACGGATTCCGGCAAGTTGGTAATTCTGTACCGCCGTTACTTGGACGAGCCTTGGGGAAACAAGTGATGGCAGCGTTAAATGTTGAGCCACCTACGCCCAGCGGGTTTTTAGAATTGGGAGATCCTCAGTTTTTGCGCTGGACGCGATCGCCCTCGGCTAAATATTGGCAAACAAAATATCCAAATACCGACAATTATTAACTTCTTAACTAGCAAATTGTACTAAAATCTAAAATTTTTTCTGCGTTAAAAGCAGCAGAACCTAACAGCTTTTTAAGAAGGTGAAAGAACTAAATTAAACGAGCCATAAAGACGCAAAAAGATTTTACAGAGCGGTTTCCAGGTTGTTCCGTCTGACAGAGGTCGATAGATAGTCTTTGGCTCGATCATGTTTTTATAGGCAGAGAATATAGGATTTAGGCTGAAATATTAAGATGGATATATTATTAAGCATTTGTATTGGTATTGGGCTGAGTGCCGCTTGTGGTTTTCGGATATTTGTGCCGCCACTGGTGATGAGTATTGCGGCAATGTATGGACATCTACCACTGTCGTCGGACTTTGACTGGATCGGGACTTATCCAGCACTGATAGCATTTGCTATAGCAACGGCTGTGGAAATCGGCGCTTATTACATTCCCTGGATTGATAACATACTGGATGCAGTTTCGACACCAACAGCGATCGCTGTTGGTACATTGATCGCCAAGGCGTTGCTTCCCGATAGCGATCCTCTAGTGCATTGGACAGTGGCGGTATTCGCTGGCGGTGGTTCGGCGGGAATCGTACAAGCCTTTACGGGAATTACCCGTCTCTCTTCAACGGCTCTCACGGGTGGCATTGGCAATGCCCTTGTTTCTACGATTGAAGCAGGCTCCTCCATTACGTTATCGATTCTCGCGATCGTTGTGCCTGTTTTTGCAGCCGTTTTGGTGGCGGTTTTACTGGTGTTTATTTTGCGTATTGTTGTGCGGAAGGGCTGGAAGTCGTTATTACCACTAAACGAGTCACAGCCTAGTTCTCTTGAACAATAAAAAGCCTGTTTGGGTGATGCAGTAGCTCTCACAATGCGATCGCCTCACCCAAAGCAACGGTAGCACCATAACAGAAGTCGCTAAAGCGATCGCCAAGATTTCTTCAAAGCTTGAGCGTTAAGTAGACTGAGGCAGCATTAAGGCGCAATTAGCCGCAAGTCTTGAGTTGGTGAATAACAAGAGACTTTCATCCCAGAGATGAAGCTTTAATCGTTAGTTGTGGGCTGCTCTGGTTCCAAGTCATCGGCATCCGAGGTGGGGTTGTTCATTTCCTCCTTAAAGCCACGTAAGGTCTTACCCAACGCCCTGCCCATTTCGGGAATTTTCTTAGGCCCAAAAACCAAAAGAGCAATAACCGTAACAACACCGAGTTCCGGTAATCCTAAACCAAACATACTAGTCTCCTGTTTTAAATTCGCTTTCTACAACTATAGACAGCCAGAGGTATTTGCGGAGAGCAGTCTTCTCATACCCAGTTGCCGTTAAAGGTAGTACAGGTTCCTCCCCCTGCTTTTGTGGGCTGACTCTGCTCAGAAAGGGGCTGTAAGCCTCTTGAGCATTAGCCTGACCAAGCAGAGATTGTGCAATCCCTAGATAGTTCTTCGAGTTCTACATCTTTGTTAGATTCAACAAATGTCACAGAGCATATTCCAACAAAGGAACTCAGAGAACTATTTCAATCACAGATTGCTGATTCTTGCTCTGAAGACACCTTAGAACAACTGATTCAGTTGAGCCATCAGATTATTCATAAAGTAGTACTCCAACCTCGACACACGTGGTCTAAGCCGATATAGATGCTGCGAGGTGAAACACAGATTTACATCGCTGACCTTACGCAAGCTCTTACCTAAAGAATTTTTGGGCGACCTCCTTCTCACTCATACTTGTGCGATTTTTCAAACTTTCCCTATACATCTTCTGTTGTTGTTGATACTGATCTCCAATACGGGCAGCAGAATATGTTAGATAAATATGTCGTCGCTGACTCAATGATTGATTTTCACCACTTCTATGAGGACAAAGGCTGTGAAATACGACAGCATCGCCGGGATGTAGAGCGATTAACTCACCTTGACTTATCCTCAGTTGTGAGAATTCCCATGAGAAAATGCTCCTTTCCTCTCCTATCGGAGTTAGAAGTTGTTTATGGCATTCAGGAAAAAACTCAACCCCACCGTTGCTTATATCAGAATAGTCTAATGAGATTAGGACAGAACATAGATCATCTGCATTGAACTCTTGCCACCAAGCGTAATCTTGATGAAGAGAATAACCATTTTGCCTAGGTGGTTTAAATATTAGTTTATCTTTGAACAATAAAACCTCATCTTTTAGAATTTCACTTACAATCGAGATTATGTTCTTGCTACAGGTAAGCTTGCGAATTAGAGGTGAAATATCTATTGCCGGATCAAGCTTCTCAAAAAGTTTTTCACCAGTAGTAGTCTTTCTAAACCAAGATCTCCAGTTATCTTCATGAATAAGCTCTGGTATATTCAGCAATCGATCGCACTCTTCAGAAAAAATATTGACTTCTTCAGGTGTAAGCAGGTTTCGTATAATAACAAACCCACGAATAGAAAACTCAGAGGAATGTTTTGCCAACGCTTTAGGGTTGAATCTTTGAATCATTTCTTAACAAAAACAACAAAAAGAATTCCATTTTCACTATTTGCTAATCTCTATCAGTCCATGAGATTCCAACAAATCTAGAAACAACTTCGTATCACGTATAGCTGTCATGCGATCAACTTTAAAGCGTGTATAGACATTGTCTGCAATTATCGGCACATCCGGTTCAGTATCTAAATCTAAGAGATCCCAAATAAAAGCTGCAACCATTGTTAATTCAAATTCTTGTCCCTTGTGGCTCAAAGCTAAAACAACATCCTTACTAGCTAAGGTATTGAAATTAGGATCAACTAGTGCTGATGGTATATCAGGATATGATTCCAACTTATAGTGGCGATGGCATAAGACAGGTTTAACTTTTCTAATACACTGTTTGAGTTCAGGCTTTGTTTGCATGGACGATTCCCTTAGCTACTTGTTTTTGCATCAGCTTTTCAGTGTAAGGCTTTAATGGCATCTTCTCCCTATCAGAATTAATGGGCCATTGATTATCTTCTTTTCCAAAGCATTTATTAGGTTCTCTACGTCTCTCAGATAGTTCAGAAGAATTTAGCCAAACTTCTGATAACGTCTGCTTTAAAATATTCCCAATAGAATCTCCACTGTAGGGGCAGATAACTAGATCTCCATTGGGGCGTAATGTTAAAGTTGTATTGCCGCAGCTACAATTTTCTCCGCTTTCCGACCCATACATTGAGATTTTGACTTTACTTTTTTTCCTCGAATCATCTACACGAGCAATTAAATCTTCTAAAACATCTTGCTTGATAGAGAATCTATCTTTAAGCACTAATCCGTTACCAGCAGCCCGAAATAGCTTGAAA
Source organism: Kastovskya adunca ATA6-11-RM4 (assembly GCA_019359445.1). Taxonomy (GTDB): domain Bacteria; phylum Cyanobacteriota; class Cyanobacteriia; order Cyanobacteriales; family Coleofasciculaceae; genus Kastovskya; species Kastovskya adunca. Next base: position 326,511 of record JAHHHJ010000001.1, read on the forward strand.
TTTATTTCGGAAATCAGTTCTTGTTCTGCTAAACTCACAAATTCTGAGATGTATTCATGATTCTCGACTGTGATCGTAGTAGAAAAATGAACTTTAAGACCAACACGATTTGCAGATCTAATACCTTCAAGCACTCGTGAGTAACTCCCTGATTTATTTCGCAATTCATCGTGGTACTTAAGAAAAGGGCTATCGATACTGAATGAGAGGGTACCTAATCCAGCCTCTTTAAGTTTTTCAGCCATAGCAGTATCCACTAGCCAACCGTTAGTAGTTATATGCGTAAAAATGCCTGCCTCACTGAGTCGCTTTACAGTGTGTACAAGATCGGCACGAGTTAATGGCTCTCCACCTCCAAAGGCAACTTTAAATATTTGTGCATCAATCAGCTTCTCAACAATCAACTGATAGTCAACAACAGATAGGTCTTCTGGATAGCTAGGTGAACGACTATAGCAGTGATCACAATTGAAGTTGCAATTGTATGTGTAGTGCCAATTCACAAACCGAGGATGTTTGCTGAGCATAATTTTCCATTCTCATACAAGACTTAAAGAACGATTCTTACGGATTCGCTACGGAATTTACCACCACAACCATTTGTGGCTCAGCATATTCCCGACGGATATCTGGATCTAAACTTCTCTCAAAAGCACCTTCTACTCTGTATTGGGGAAATGCATCAGCAATAGTTTGAACTTGTTGACATTCTTCTGATGACACTAATTCCCTTACCAAGTTTTTGTGTTCATCACTATTGACTTTACCCAAAGCCAGTAGTTCTGGAGTAAGGGTGTAGATGTTGCCCTCACTATCTGAGATGACAAGTACCAACTCATTTCTTTCCGTACTCATTTTTAACCTCTTGATTTAATTTGAATGTGTACTCTCTATTGTTCTCTATCCACGTTATAGAGTGAAAAATCCGCGAAATATTAAAATATTACTTTACAGGCATCAATGAAAATATTGCACCCAGCCCGATAAGCGGTCTCAGCGGCTGGGGGGTGCCATGCTACACTAGAGGGTTACCAAGCACTAACAGTAGCTACCAGGCAGCTCAACTATAAATAAATGGAAAATAAATGGACAGAAAGTTTCAGCCTAAGATCCCATAGTGGATGAATAGGCAGAACGATTCGACATAAAGCCCCCAATTTAGTACTTAGGTAGATTATTTCTGCATAATATGCTACCCAAGCTGAATAGCCCAAATCTTTCCATATATTTTTAGATTCTCTACAGGGATAATAGTTATACGAGCTCAGTATATGCCAACTGTGTTGTCTAAGCAGGAAGCGATAACTGGTCATGAAACTTCTCTACGGTTATAGTTTTCGTCTGTTCAAACGGTTGCACTTGCAAATCAAGAATGTTGGCTCAATAATTTTCCATTCTGCGTCGCTCAGGTTGCTGGAGTATGCTATTTTTGCTTGAGTTTAATCCAGCATCCTCATAGATATCAAATGGATTCTATAAACCTGCACTGGGAGTGGCAGGGGCGTCCTGGAGAGTCGTTCCCTCGCTATCTTCAACCCTACATGCAACTGAATGACGTCATAGAGATCTGACAACCTCTCTTATAGCCGGAACAAGAATATAAAAGAAATTATTCATTTTGTGTGCGTCTGTTGATGTAGCGAGGTAGCGTAAGAATATAGCTAATAAAGATGAGAGGTTTATGACTGCCCACGATTTGTTGATGTTGGTAGTATTACTTGTTCCAGGGCTGTTGCTTTCGGTGCTGATTATGCTTTCGTTTGCGGCTGGCGGCTAAAGAACACAGATTAACCAAGACAGCCTAAAATCCCGCTCTCCGGTCGTCTTAAACCTTAACTTCATGGTGTTATTCTGTGAGGGCGGCGTTGACGCTGCTAGCACCTATCGGGCGTCTTAAGGCACCCACCTCACATTAAAAGCAGGGAAACGCTACATTCCCTGCTTTTTTATCTACGGTTTACGTACTTAGACGAGATGACTTGGCATCATGGAGATTCCCCCTAGCCTCCCTTGAAAAATAGGGGAACTGGCTCAAAGTCCCCATGTTGATGCTTCCTGACTCAGAGGAACTGGACATATCCCAGCATGGCTTTTTTATAGGGAGTTCCCGGTCTCCAGAATATTTAGGCAGAAGCTCTTGATTGCAGCTACAAGCTTCCCCCGCAATCGGTTAAATCGGCTGGGTAGGGGGTGAGCAAGTTAGAGGTTTACTGGTCTTTTGGTTTAGGAGAACTAGTAGAGTTTTCACCAGAACGGGGCTGGCGATGCATGGATACTGAGTCTACTAACGTGCCTTCTAATTGCATCCGTTGTTCCATTTGACGCAAGAAATAGCCAGTCATCATAGCGCTTGCTAGCAACCCGGCTAGATTTTCCCGGTCAGTGGTAATTTGCACATTGAAATGCTCCGAGGGCAGCATCCCTACCAGTCCTTGAACATTTTGAGAAATGATTTGTTGAATCTCAGGACTCGCTGATTTAGCAACCCGCGCCAAAACTTCTGGCGGCTGGTGCTGAAGATATTTCAGAAGCTGATTAGATTGATCTTCTTCTGGGTCGGAGCTGAGAAAGTCAGAATTAAACACCATTAAAATTGTTGAGGTTTGACTTCTTAGTTTCTACTCTAAACGATTGCGCTCAAAGCCCGCGTCTACCTGAACAAATAAGTTCTATTTCTTTAGAGAGAAATTTGCGATAAAAATTAGTTGCTGGGAAGCCTTGGCTGGTGTGGGGTCAAGACTCAGACTTTTGTGGCACAAGTTGGTCGATTTCAAAATGTTGATGGAATTTTTCTGTCACTTGTAACAGGTAGGAACGCCCTTCAGTCGGGCGGCGTCGGCGGATAAACCCCTGAGTGACAAGTTCCTGTACATGCTGATAGGCACCGCTTCCCCGCAGATTGACTAAGTCAGATTGGGTGATGGTGTTATGAAGCGCGATCGCCGCTAATGTCCGTAAGGCACCTATACCCAATTCAGATGGCAGTAAATTCTGCATCAAGTCCTGAAATGTTGCCCGCAGTTGTAAGCTATAGCCAGCAGGTGTCTCTACAACTTCCAGGGCACTATCTCGACGCGAATAATCTGTCATTAGTTCAATTAAGGCATCTTCAGCCTCTTCACGACTGCACCCCCCATATTCAGCGATCGCCGGAATTGAGAGGGGCTGACCTTTGAGATAAAGAATTGCTTCAATTTGCGTAGCTAAACGAGGCATTTGTTAGTCCTGAGTCGGTGAGTCTGTGAGTCCTAAGTAGGGGAGATGGGGAGCGGGGGAGTGGGGGAGCAGGCTTCGACGTGAGACTTCGGCGTGAGCGCTCAGTCGAACGCTCAGCCGAACGGGAGATGAGGAGAACCAATAATCTCATTCATCCTTCATACTTCACCCTTCATCTTTCATACTTCACTCCTCATACTGAATCTGGGCAACACCTTCGTTTTGTGCCATTTCTTCTAAAGTTTGCCAGCCTGCTTGCCACAACGCCCCATCTTTGAGCTGATTGGCATTAAGCCAGAACCGAACCTTGGGATCGCAGGAAGCAACCATTTCGGCAAAGACCCATTTCCCCTCATTCTTGCGATTAACCGCTTGAAAGTGTCGCCATCCCCATGTTTTTTGCTGGGCTGTCCATTTTGAACCAACCAAATGGGGAAACTTCTGCTTTTTTGGCATTTTTAATTTGATGAACTATTGACTGACTCTCCACATCTCAAAGGCTGACAATGGAGCGTTATGAAAGCTTACAACTGACGCTTAGGTCGCGACAAAAGGCGTGCGGCTAGGACACCGCCGAGGAAGCCACACAAATGCCCTTCCCAGGAAATCCCTCGCTGTAACGGTAAGACTCCCCAGATTAGCCCTCCGTAGAATACGCCTACCACAAGAGAAAGCAAAATGGAGGAGAAATTACGCTCAAAATAGCCGCGTAGGAGGAGAAAACCCAAGTAACCAAAAACCACCCCACTTACGCCAATATGGACGCCACTTGCGCCAAATAGCCAAACACCCAGCCCTCCAACAATGGCTGAGATGATCGTCACGATAAAAAAGTCCTTGGTTTCTCGCAGCATGACAAGCCAGCCGAGAGTGACAAAGGGAACAGTATTAGCGATTAGGTGAGCAAAACTGGCATGGAGAAACGGAGCAAACAGGATACCCCGTAACCCAATAACGTTGCGAGGGATGATACCAAATATGTCCAGCGATCGCTGAAGCACTACAATATCAATAATTTCCAAAATCCAAAAGACTGCAACAAATCCGCCTAAAATCTTGAGTTGCGTTTTAAATTCACGAGCGATCGCTTTGGTTTCCTGGCTACTCATTGCTGTGCCCTTGGAGTATCCCATTGTGTGTGTTGATTCCAGATTAACAACTTCTCCCTAAAGAATTAGTCAACCTGCATGTGGCAAACCTTGCTCAGGCTTGCCATCAACAACGATTCTCCATTCAAGTCAGTTACATTCAGCTATGCTTTACCCCCAAGTCAAAAGATGCTGTAGGGACGCAAAACCTTCGGGCGGTCAATTTGGCAGTTAAATTCAACATTTTTATATCCGGATACTTCGCCCTTTCATCCTGAATCAGCCTTCTAGGAGCATGTCACAATTGGATAGAAAGGCTTAAGAGTGAAGATGGGATGGGATGAGAGCCAGAATCGAGAACGACGTTATTTTCCTCAATAACCAAGACGTACCAGAGTTTAAAAAAGGCGGCTCTGTAGTCCGAAATAGTTACTTTTGGGCATTGCGCTCTATTGCAGGTCAAGCTCCCCGTTATCGGGATTGGGAATACGAAAAAGAAGTATGGCTAGCCATGACGCGAATGCTACTGGCTTTTGCTGAATCTGGCTATCTGGGACTCAGCGAGACAATACTAGAGTTTCCCCTTTCCCAACCAGAAATACCCGCCGTCTTGCGCTCTGTCTCGACTTGGGAGAGCGAGGAAGAACGGAGTTCTGAGTCCTGAGTCCTGAGTAGGGAAGAAAGTATGAAGTATGAAATATGAAGTATGAAGGGTAAGAGGTAAAACATTCTCCTCTGCACCCCTGCACCCCTGCACCCCTGCACCCCTGCACCCCGTTCGGCTGAGCTTACGTCGAAGCCTGCTCCCCGGCACCCCGGCACCCCGGCACCCCGGCACCCCTAGCCAGGACTCAACTACTCGCTGACTAAAGAAAAATCTCTCTTGAAGATGAAGTAAAAGAGTGTCAGGCTATGAGTGCGATACCATCCAAAGGTAGTCAGCATTACATTGAAGTCAGTTATGGAGCCAGACTCTTTACCGACAGAGGTGATTTTGACGCATCCGCGTCAGACCCTCGGCAAAGTCCAACTTGATTGGACTCCTCAACCCGGTCACTATCTAGAACTGAAGGGTCAAACTTATGCCGTTTTAGAGCGTCGCCACCGTTATCAATTAAAGTCAGGACGTTACCGATTACAAAAAATTGCTCTATACGTGCAGTCTGCTCAACAACCAACGGAAAAAAGCATAATCGAAGGGCGCTGGGTTATTGGAGATGCTAGTTGTCGATTTAATGCTCGTTCAGAAATCCTTCGCTGTGCCGTGAATCCAGAAGGGCCCTGTGCTGAATGTCGGCTATATGAACAAATCTCAGTTGATGAGTCTTGAGTTTTCAGGGAAATCTCGATCAGGGGTTGGTGATTCGCTAATTGCTGAGGTTCAATACTCAATACTCTCCAATGTCTCTCCTACAGCTACGCGCATCCCATTCACAAAATCCCAACCATTTTGAACTCGTTTACCTGCTAGCTGTACCTCGCGTAAGAGCAACAGCCCTTCTCCCGTTTGCACAATCGGGCCTATCCCTTTAGCCAGGCTGACCACTGTTGCTGGGCTTGCCGAACTATCAGACACAGAGGCAACCTCAGGCTCCAGGCTTTGCAAGTCTTGGGGTAACTGCGACCAATAAGGGGAGCCTACGAGAGGGGCTGTTGCAATGACTTTGAGCGTTTGACCTCGAAAGGAGGTGACACAGTTGGGGAAAAATCCTCTCACCTGATTGTGTAACTCCAGAGCGGAGCGCGACCAATCGAGACAATAATCTGGCTTGTTAATCAACGGTGCGTAGGTGGCTGCGGTATCAGCTTGCGGAATTGGTTGAATATCCTGGCGCTCTAACTTCAAGAGAGTATCGATTAACAAGTCAGCTCCCAAGGTTGTCAGCCTTTGCGCTAAATCATGAGCATTATCCAACAAATTTATTGGTGTATAGGCTTTGAGCAGCATTGCTCCTGTATCCATCCCCGCATCCATCCGCATTGTCGTGATGCCTGTTTGGGTCTCGCCGTTGTAGAGACACCACTGAATTGGGGCAGCGCCTCGATACTTGGGCAAAATTGAGCCGTGGACATTGATGCATCCGAATGGTGGGATATCGAGAATCTCTTGAGAGAGGATTTGTCCATAGGCGACGACAACGAAGACATCTGCTTTGGCTTGTTGCAGTTGAGCAATGGTTTGGGGATCTTTTTTTATCCGTCGTGGCTGCCAAATAGGGAGTTGATGCGCTAGGGCAATGCCTTTTACTGGGGAGGGAGTGAGCTTGTTTCCGCGTCCTCGACGCTTATCCGGTTGGGTAACAATGCCGAGAACGTCCATATCTGGATGCTCTAACAAGCGTTCCAAGGTCGGCACGGCAAATTGCGGGGTGCCAAAGAAGATTACTTTCATCGTGATTGGCGAACTGGCGATTAGGGATTAGCGATCGGGAAGATGTTCATCGCAAACAAGGGTTTAATTTATGAACCATGTTCCATTAGCAATGATTAATTGGCAACTGCAATTTCGATGCGGCGGTTACGTTGTTGGTTGGCGCTGGTGTCGTTGGGAACGATAGGACGAGTTTGACCGTAGCCAATGACGACCCAGCGGTATCCTTGACCTAAGGCGCGGGCTAAGTACTGTTCAACCGCTTTGGCACGGCGAAAGGACAATTCTCGGCTATTTTGAGGGTCTTCGCTATCAGTATGGGCAGCAATCCGGATGGTGCTGTTTTCAACGTTGCGGATGTCGGCGACGATTTTGTCTAAAATCAAGCCAGCTTCGGGGCGTAAAACGCTGTTTTCTTTAAATAAAACGTCGTTAGGAAGCGTTACTTTGAGGACGGTGTCGGACTCAGAGGTTGTGTTAGTAGCGCTGGGATTGTTGTTGCTAGTTGTGGTAAGGCCTTGCAACTGTAGGGAAACGCTTTGCAGCCGTTCCTCGATGGAGCGATTGGTGGCTTCTTGGCGATTGGTGTCAAGTTGGTTTTCTAAGGTGGTGGTGCGATCGCTTAATGCCTTTAATCGCGACTGTAACTGGTTGAGTTCGGTTTGCAACTGCTGTCGTTGTACGGGCGTCAGGGGCGGGAGCGAGCTACTTGTCTCACCAGGGGGGGCATTGACTAGGGTTGAGTCAACAGGAGCTTCATTGCTAAAACGTTCTGGCAGCCTGAGTATTAAAGGCTTACTGGGATTTGGGTGGGGGTAGAAGTTCGCAATCAAAATGCCCAAAATAATCGCGAGTCCACTCCCTACACCCAGGAGTAGCAGCCGGAAAATTAAAACGAGTATCCAAGGAGGTCTACTTTTTGGCTTGCCAGAGGAGGGATTGGGGGTTGTGCGTGCAGATTGGGTCACCGCTTTTCCTGAATTTCATCCAGACAATAGAAAGATAATAAAGATAACTGAGTACAGCCGATCCAAGATTTTGAGATGGGATCGTCAGAAACTGAACCCTTGATTGACTGAAGACTAGCATCAGTGAGCTTCAACTGACTTGATAATTTTCGTAAAAGAGTAAGTTGAAGGATTCTTAACTTGTTATACATAACATAAGGAATCTACTTTCTTGAGCGTTGCTCCTCACACAAGGAATGCCGTCTAGCAACCTCACCGCCAGCCAATCAATGTTCAAACGAAGATTCTTCTCAGGATGGTATGCTACCCAAGCCTACTTACTCCTTCTTGTCGCTGCAACGCTCATAGCTTCTAGCTCGTCAGTTCACGGTGAATCAACGAGCTTGTCATCTATGGACGCAACTTCGTCAACGGTGCCATCTTCCCCATCGTCCCTTGAAGTGCCTGAAGCTGTCCCCGATATGAATCAACCCTCAGTGCAGATCGATCCGCTTGATAGTCCTCATCCCATTCCCTGGAATTGGGTGATGGCGACCCATGCTGAACTTAGTGCTAGTGCAAGTTCTGGTTCGCGCTACTACCGTTCTGAGTCTTTAATTTCTCCTGATGGTCAGTACGCAGCTTACAGCCGAATTAAGATGCAGTCGCAACCGGAACTGTATCGCAGCCGTGTAAGTAGCGTCATGTTTCTGGAAAACTTGCACACGGGAGACTTACATACCATTACTGCGGCTTCACCCCTGGCAGATAATCCCCTAGACACGACTGAAGAGGGAGATATGCCAGGGACGATCGCAATTTTGATTCCTGTCTCCTGGTCACAAAGTAGCGATCGCATTTTAGCCCGACAGTTTGAAGGGATGTTCAGCACGTCCGATGCCTCAGATTACGCAGTCATCTGGGATCGTCACCAAAATCGTACCAACACGATTTCCCCCAATCGGGTGCAGTACACCAATGCTGTGTTACTCGGTTGGAGTCCCACCAATCCCGATCAGGTTCTCTTTCGAGCTGGTAATTTAGGAGATGAACGCTGGCCTGTGTGGGCGGTCAATCTTGAGGGTCATACTGCCATTGCCACAGATGAAGAACCGATCGTTTTTGGTAAGTTCGTCAATCATATCTGGGCAGGCCCCCAGGCGCGTTGGTAAATGGTCTCTATCCCAATAGGGGCATAAAGTTTTATGCCCCTATTGGATATTCAACTGTTAAAAATCAGCGTTTGAGATAGCGTCCTGCTAACTGCATCGCGTCAGCAATATCTACCTCACCATCACCATTGGCATCCAAGAAGGAATCCAAAACAGAATTTGACCCTTGGGGATTTTGGGTACTGGCTCCAGTCTGCAAGAAATTCAGCACCAACGGTACCAAAACGGGCAACATCGATTGTATCGTTCCAGCGTTTAGCCCAGTTCTGGATGTTCCTTCTTGAACGAGTTGCTGGAGTTGAGGGGTGCTAAACAGTGACTGGACAGCTTGGGTGCTGGGCTGAGTGCCGCTGTACTGGTTAACAAAAGATTGCGCCTGCTGACCGCCCTCATGCGATCGCTTTTGCTGTAACGAATTGCGAGCATATTTACCGACAATTGACATTAGCGACTGCACTGTCGAGGGGTCGGTGTGGGAATTATTACTTAACATTTGAACCGTACTGAGGATGCTACCCAGTTGGCTAGAACTAGCTTGCTGAGAGGGGTTATCAATTGCGCCTAAAATCTGATCGAAGAGTCCCATAGTTTTTTATTGCTTACTTACTGCTGTTGAATATCTCACACCCCTCCACGAGCTTACCTCTAGCCAGCAGCAGAAAGTTGGGCAACAAAGCTAATCCTTAGGAAGATGAGGCAAAAGGGGGTGTTGAAAACAGACAATGGGCAACTGACCTAAAATGTGAACAAAAAGCCCCCATCTTTACATGCCTCTGTCACGTTTGTTGACGCTCGTTTTAGGAATTAGCCTGATTCTAGGGCTAATGCTGTGGCTGATTAACTCTATCTATCAGCTCTATTGGCAGATTTCCTTTACAGCACCACTGCTTGCCTATGTGTTGGTGTTATTGCTGATTGTCCTGCTAGGAATTTTGATCTGGGCATTTATTTACTACCTAGGGCTATTTAGGCGTTCCCCAAGATCATCACGGCGGCGGCAAACACCGAAGGTACCTGTCGAGAAAACCGAGGCAGCAGAAGAAACCCTAAAAGCAATACGGCGACAGGTGACGCAGATTCAAGATCAAGTAGCACGACAGGCGTTACTCAGCCGTTCGCGGGAAATTGAGTCGATTTTGTCCCGTGGGGAACTACGGGTGGTAGTATTTGGCACAGGTTCCGCCGGGAAAACTTCCCTGGTGAATGCCTTGATTGGGCGGATGGTGGGACAGGTAGGTGCGCCGATGGGAACAACGGCGGTGGGGGAAACCTATAGCTTGCAACTCAAGGGGCTAAATCGCGAGATTTTGGTGACTGATACTCCAGGGATTTTAGAAGCCGGGGTAGCCGGAACGGAGCGCGAACAAATGGCACGGCAGCTGGCAACGAAAGCGGATTTGCTGCTTTTTGTGGTAGATAATGACCTGCGGCAGTCGGAATATGAACCGTTGCGTCGGTTAGCAGAGATTGGCAAGCGCAGTCTTTTGGTTTTGAACAAAACTGACCTCTACACTGACACTGATAAAGAAACGATCTTGGCACGGTTGCGGCAGCGGGTAGGGAGTTTTATTGCTGCCTCAGATGTGGTGGCGATCGCCGCTAACCCCCGACCTGCCAAACTGGAAACAGGGGAAACTCTTCAACCTGACCCTGAGGTAATGCCCCTAATCCGTAGACTGGCAGCAGTTCTGCGCTCAGAAGGGGAAGATTTGGTTGCCGATAACATTTTGCTGCAATCTCAGCGCTTAGGGGAAGAAGCACGGTACTTATTGGACGGGCAGCGTCGGCGACAGGCGGAGAAAGTCGTTGAGCGCTTTCAGTGGATTGGGGCGGGGGTAATTTCTGTTACGCCCTTACCTGTAGTGGACTTACTGGCAACGGTGGCGGTGAATGCTCAGATGGTCGTGGAAATTGGTAAAATCTACGGCTGCGACCTAAATATGGAGCGCGGGAGAGAATTAGCGCTTTCTTTGGGTAAGACCCTTGCTAGTTTGGGAATTGTTAAAGGGGCAATTCAGCTTTTAACTACAGCGTTGCAGCTCAACATCGCTACCTATTTAATTGGCAAAGCCATCCAAGGCGTGACGGCTGCCTATCTAACACGAATTGCTGGGAGAAGTTTTATTGAATACTTCCGCCACGATCAAGATTGGGGAGATGGCGGAATGGCGGAAGTGGTACAGCAACAGTTTCAACTAAATCGTAAAGATGAGTTTATCAAGGTATTTGTTCAAGAAGCGATCGCACGGGTTGTAAACCCCCTTAAAAATACTTCAGAATCAGAGATAGAATCTGAGTCGGAGCAACATCGTTCTGAGTAGTAACCACTTCGGAGAAACACTTATTTTTAAATCTATGGTAACTCCTAGCAAAGTTCTTGCTGAAAAAGCTGATTTTATCTTTAAAGAATGGAAGGAAAAGGTTCGTAAAGACCGGAAAATTCAAAGCTCAAAAGATTTGCCCGACACTGCTTTAGGAAACTCGATGCCTGAGCTTCTTAAAAGCATGGTAACGGCACTTGATTCCTCAGATGATGATGATTTTGAGGTGATTGCCAAGGCAAGTCTAGAGCATGGTCGGCTGCGAGCAGCACAAGGATACAACGCCGCCGAGATTGCCCGCGAATATAGTTTACTTCGGCAGGTTATTTTTTCTGCTTTAGAACCAGACTTTATCAAAGATGAAAATCAAGTCCAAACTCGTACTTTTTTCCTAATTAATGCTGTGATTGATGAAGCGATCGCTATGTGCTTCAATCAATTTGTGGAAGAGCAAACTCAAGAACTTAATCATGTTCAAAACCAACTAAAACTGACTAATCAAGAACTCACGCGCTTACTCCGGGGCAACCAAGAGAGCTTCTCCTACCTCGCTCATGAGCTAAAAACACCGCTAAACTCAATCATGGGTTATTCTGAGTTGCTGTTGCGTCAGCAGCAAAAAAATACCTCAGAAGCTCCTAAAAGTAGCACCCATATCGAACGCTTGCTGCGCTCAAGCCGCCAGTTACTGCGTCTGGTGAATGATTGTCTAGAATTATCCCGTTACGATGCTGGAAAAATTGAGCTGCGCCTTGCTTCTATAGCGGTTGTTCCTATTATTAAAAGCGCCGTCGAGATGATCGAACCGCTAGCTCAGGAAAAAAATTTACACATAGAAGTAGATTTCCAAGAAGCTCCAGGCGAAGTTATGACCGACGCTTTTCGATTGCAACAAATTGTCACCAATCTTCTTAGTAATGCGGTTCGTTATACCGATACAGGCTCTATTAAAGTTCACTGCGCCACCCTACCCGACCAAAATTGGCTCATCACAGTTCGCGATACGGGAATTGGAATTGCCCCAGAAGCTCAAAAATATATTTTTGAGCCTTTTTCGCAGCCTTTCGCCGGATCTAAGCAAGCCAGAGCCGGGAGTACCGGACTAGGGCTAGCTATTGTTTCTCGGTTAACTAACCTTTTAAAGGGTGAAATAACTTTAACTTCTACCCTGGGAGAAGGCTCAGTTTTCACAGTCACTTTTCCCGTTAACCTGACAATTAATGACCAGAAAGCAGGAATAATAAAAGACGAAAAGTGAAAGCCCCTCTTTTTAAATTAAGATAAGTTCTCAAGTGCCCTGAAAGCACAGATTCCTTTAGTTTGATTGATTCTCCCGTATTTACTTATTATTTTTGAGTTGAAGTTAATGACGCGAAAAGTTATCCGGACTGGGAATGCACCAGCACCTGTAGGCCCCTATAACCAGGCGATCGCCGCTAGCGGTCAGATGATTTTTGCGGCAGGTCAAATTGCCCTCGATCCGGCAACGGGTGAGCTTGTTGGTACAGGCGATATTGCTCGACAAACCGAGCAGGTAATGGCAAATCTAGAGGCTGTGCTCGCCGCAGCGGGTGCTAAGTTTGGGGATGTGGTGAAAACTAGCGTTTTTCTCACGGATTTGAATGATTTTGCGGCGATGAACCAGGTTTATTCTCGGTACTTTGATAGTGCGACAGCTCCGGCGCGGGCTTGCGTACAGGTGGCTCGTTTACCCAAAGATGCCCTAGTTGAAATTGATTGCATTGCCCTAGCGGGTGACTCTACACCCGGCTCGGAGTCTGAATAATTTACTGATCCTGTTTGGGTTCGTACCAGACTTGGCGATAGATCAGTTCTAACTCACTGCCAACTTCAGAAAAATAGTCAACTTGCTGCGCTTGCAGGGTGATGAAGAGTCTGAAAAAGATCAGCGCCAGAATTGCTACTACCATACCCGTGGCAGTTGTAATCAGAGCTTCCCCGATCCCGGCGGCGGCTTTGGTGGCATCCGTTCCGGTGGTACTGCCGATTTGCAGACTGGAAAAGGTGGCAATCAATCCTGTAACTGTCCCTAGAAGTCCTAATAGGGGTGAAATAGCGACGATAGTTTCCAGGAGCTTCTCACCTCGGCGCATTTTGACAAATTCTTTGTCGCCTGCGGCTTCCATTGCCAGACGAAAGGTTTCTGGTGTGGGTTGCCGCAGTTTGAGGGGGGCAAGTAAAAAGCGACCAATAGGAAGGTCTTGAGCCTGGGAGGCGATCGCGGCGGATGAGCTGAGATCGACCTGTGCTGCTGCCAAAACCTCGTGAGCAATTTGGTCTTCCCGACTTAATAACTGATACCAAAACCAGCCCCGCTCCAGCGCACAGGCAAGGGTAATGATGGAAAGTCCTAAAAGTGGCCACATCACAGGGCCACCCTGAACAATCAAATCATAAAAACTCATAATTTTGTCGCTCCTACTCGTGCCCTCTTCTACCCAACATCCTATGGCTTGACTGCACTTGATGCCGTTGGCGCTTTGCCACTGGTTCAGCACCTGTTGAAGGCGATCGCTGGCAAGATGTTCCAGTCAGTTTGGCTAACGCGGTAAATAGGCAGATATAGGAGTGCTGTTTAACAAAGACGACGAGGGAACTACCATCACCTCTGCCCCCCAAACCCAGGTGTTGGGACACCATCCGTATTTTAAGAAACTGAGAGAGCGGAGGATTGGGCATCGCTTAATGTTGAGGAATCCATCGGGAACACTCGCAGGGCGTTATTGGCAATCGATAGTTGCACCCGCGCTCCAATTGGCAGCCTCGTCTCCGTTGTCGTTCGAGCCTGTAATTGGCGTCCAGAAGGCGTCCGTAGCTGATACTGGTACTCGCGACCGAGAAACTGTCGGTCTTGGATCACCACCTGAGAAGTATCATCTGGGTAGAGACTGATGCTTTCTGCGCGTAGCATCAATTCCGCTTTTTCAGCGTTCTCGGCTGTGGCAATTTGGTTTTTAGCCGTCCAGGAATCGAGGGCATCAAAGCAACCGATTTCTGTTTCCCAAAACCGCCCTTGACGACGGGCGGGGAGGAAATTCGCTTGCGTAACGAACTTTGCCACAAAGCGGGACGCGGGTTCGGTGTAAAGTTCTTCCGGGGTGCCCAACTGTTCCAGATAGCCTTTGTGCATAACGCCAACTTTGTCGGAGATGGCGAGAGCTTCTTCCTGATCGTGGGTAACAAAGATCGCGGAGGTGCCAATTTCCTTGAGGATGCTTCGCACTTCTTGGCGCAGCCGCAGACGCACTTGCACATCCAGATTACTCAAGGGTTCATCCAAGAGAATCAAGCTGGGTTGAGGTGCCAAGGCGCGGGCGAGGGCAACTCGCTGTTGTTGCCCACCAGAGAGTTCGTGGGGATAGCGTTTTTCTAATCCTGTTAATCCCACTAAGGCGATCGCTTCTGTGGTTCGTTCTTTGATCGAGGCGCTATTCTCCCGACTTTGCCGCTTTTTGAGACCAAAGGCAACATTTTCTGCAACGTCTAAATGGGGAAACAAGGCGTAGTCTTGAAAAACCATGCCCGTATCGCGCTGTTCTGGCGCTACCCAGCGATCGGGGCTAGCAACGATTCGTTCTCCTAACTTCACTGTTCCTGATTCCGGTCGTTCAAACCCCGCAACGATTCGTAAGAGGGTGGTTTTACCACAGCCAGAGGGGCCTAGTAATGCCAACAATTCTCCTTGATTTAGCGTCAGCGTTACATCAGCCACGGCGGGGGATGCCATTTGAGAGAAGTGTTTGGTGATGCCCTCTAAATGTAGAGTTGCTGGTTTGGTCATGAGCGGTAACAGGTTTTAAGGATGAGTGAATAAATAACGGTCAATTTGGTAGGGATTATTAGTCACACCAGCAGCGTTCCAACCAGCCCACTAGCCCCCAACGGGGTACGGTTATCTGTCTGACAACGCTCCAAACTTGCACCGCCGTTTTGACATCGTCAATTTGGACAGTTAACGGCTGATTTGAACCACATTGACAGGAAATAGAGAGTTCTTGCAGGCGTCGGTAGACTTGCCAGCGGTCTACCCAGTCCACTTCGATCGTTTGTTTGGTTTCAGATTGGAAGCTGGATGGATTCATTTGCCTCAAAAGATGCAATTATCTATCATTAGTGATGGCGGTGATGTTACAGAAGAGTTTGGAACCACAATCCTATCCTCTGCCTTCAAGAAGCCTGACTCACTACAATAGATATAAACTAAATGCCAACAATTCTCAACTAAACCGGAACAAAATCTGAAGAAAATCTCAAAAGCTGAGTGTTCCTAATGAGAACGGCAGCCGTCTAATTGACGACCTCGACAAGGGTTGAGGTTTATTTTGTGCTGAATAGTGATGGGAGTGCTAGACTTACGGGTAGCAATAATTGCTGCTTAATGAGAGGAACACAACCATGGCTGAAACTCAGGGTTTATTACGGAATTTCGGCGAAGTTTATGATAATCCCATCCTGCTGGAGCACACGGTTACCGCCCCAGTTTGTGAAGGTTTAAACGCCGTACTCGCCAGTTTCCAAGCACTCTACCTGCAATACCAAAAACATCATTTTGTTGTTGAAGGCTCAGAATTTTATTCCCTACACGAATTCTTTAGCGAAAGCTACGAACAAGTGCAAGAGCATGTTCATGAAATTGGCGAACGCTTAGATGGGCTGGGTGGCGTTCCGGCGGCGAGTTTTACCAAGTTGGCTGAATTATGCTGCTGGGAGCAAGAAGCGGATGGTGTTTTCCCAGCTCGTCAGATGCTAGAGCACGATTTAGGGGCGGAACAAGCAATTATTCAGCTAATTCGTCGTCAAGCTGGACAAGCGGAAAGTTTAGGCGATCGCGCTACTCGCTACCTTTACGAAACAATCCTGATCAAAACTGAAGAAAGAGCCTACCACATTGGTCACTTCCTGGCTCATGACAGCTTGACTCTAGGATTTGTCTCAACATCCAAAAACTAGTGGTATAGCAAAGTCGGTGAGTCGGTGAGTTTAAGATTCAACCAGCACTTGCTTTTAGAGAATCAGGAATGTCCTAACCTATGTGGCGATTGCTATAGTTGAAATCTAAGTAGAATCTATCCTCCGGGAACTGAGCGCTGTTCCAAAAACAGTTAAGGGAACGAACAAATTTAATCTGTTCGTTCCCTTGTTTTGTGGGAGGATTTTGCCTCAGGTATTCAACCAAACTGAATCCAACACCGAGAGCGTTCTTTGCATCGCGCCCATGGTGGGTTTAGCGCAACGTCACAAACTCTTCAGCGATGGTGGGATGAATCCCTACAGTAGAGTCAAAGTCTTTCTTGGTGGCTCCCATCTTAATCGCGATCGCAATTCCTTGAATCACTTCGGCGGCGTTTTCGCCAGCCATATGAGCACCAACCACTTTCCCGCTACCCTCTTCAACGACTAACTTCACCATCGTCCGCTCATCGCGATTGGCGAGACTGTAGTAGGTTGGCTTAAATTTGGCACGATAGCACTTCACCGCTTCACCCCATTGCTTCCGGGCTTCCGCTTCAGTCAAACCAACGCTTGCGCCTTCTGGAGTTGAAAAAACGGCACTTGGCACATTTTCATAACTCATTTTTCGGGAATTACCGCCAAACACCGTATCCGAAAACGCTCGACCTTCCTGAATTGCTACAGGCGTGAGATTGATGCGGTTAGTGCAATCGCCAACTGCATAAATATGCTCTTGGCTGGTACGACTATATTCATCAACAGCGATCGCATGTTGATCAATAGACTCGCAAGCTTCGCCATAACCCTTCTCTGGGGTGGATGGAGGAATAACTACAGATAAGTTTGAAAACGGTTGAATTTCTACTCCCGCATTCTCTAGCCCCAAGTTAGTGAGATTGGGTTGACGACCTGTAGCCGCAAGCACTACATCGGCGAGGACAGAGCGATTTTCACCGATCATCAGCTTCAGCCCTTCTGGGGTCTTTTCAATTCCTGTCGCTTCAGAGCCACTGAGAATATTGATCCCATGCTGTTGCATCCCATCTTGAATGGAAGACCGCAAATCGTCATCAAATCCTGCCAAAATCAAGTCTCGCCGGATAACCAACGTCACCTCGGAGCCTAAGCCGTTCATAATGCAGGCAAATTCTACACCAATGTAGCCGCCGCCAATGATGGCGATCCGCTGCGGTTGCTCCTGCAACTGAAACATCGCATCAGAGATGATGGCGTGTTCAATTCCTGGGATATCTGGCATCACCGGATGACCACCAACAGCAATCATAATTTTGTCAGCGGTAATTTTGCGATCGCCCACTTCTAGAGTATGAGGATCGACAAACTTGGCATAGCTGCGAAACAAATCGACGTTAGCTTTATCCAGCATCCGGTCGTATACATCGTTCAGGCGTTCCAATTCCTTGTTAATGACGGAAGTCATCGCTTTCCAGTCCAAGGTGCTATTGACGGCACTCCAGCCGTAACCCTGAGCATCTTTAAATAAATCAGGGAAATGGGAAGCATAAACCATCAGTTTTTTAGGAATACAGCCGCGATTGACGCAAGTTCCCCCTAAACGGCTATATTCAGCAACTCCGACTTTGGCACCATATTCTGCTGCTCGTCTGGCGGAGGCAATACCACCCGAACCGCCACCAATTACAAATAAATCGTAGTCATAACTCATAACTTAGTAACTCCCTTTGCTGTAACTAGTATAAGACTTACCCCCAGTTCTCCTTTGTAAGGCGAGGCTTTCAAAGGCAGGAACTGGAACCGCCGCCGCAAGTCCCTAGCTTCTCAAGAGATTACTAATAATGGGTACTGCCAAAGTTTGAGGGGACTGTGACTATACAAATAGGTAGTTAATGTACTCAATGACAGCAGTTTGAACAACCTATGGGATAGCGATCGCGGTTTTGCCATCCTCAAAAGCTAATCAACTTTTACTACACCAAGAACTAGCAGCCGTAGGGTGAAATTCTAACTGCGATACCGCCTGCTGAACATCCAACTGCAAATATCGCTCCACTGGTATATACATCCAGTACACCGCTAGTGATGGATCTTGACCGATTTTTTGAAAACCCAAAGTACTCGCCAATTCTTCGTAACTGGGATGGATCACCAACACATAGAAGTCACACAAGTTAGGAAAATCTTCCAGCATTTGCATCAGGGTTTGCTGGGTATCTTCCAACAATTGGCAAACTTGCGGTGGTTGCATGTAGGGAGCATCAATCATCCAGCTCCGGACAAACACAGCATGACAGTTCAAGTCACCCGGTGGAGCTACTTGAATCGGGTCAATTTCAGTTGCTGCACTCAGATGCAAGCTCTTTTTGGGAGGCAAAAAGAAGTTTTCTTCCGACTCCTGGGCTGTGGGGTAGAGAATGTAAAACCCGACAGCGTTCTGGGTGTCACAGCGACGCAAAACGCGCATTCCCTGGGGATAGAGTTTTGCCCACTGACGCAGCCAGCAAGTAATGCGATATTGCACGGCGGCGCTGTTGTTACTCATCCAGTTGTAGTTACTCGCCAGGAAACTTGCCACGGGAATCGTATCTGTTTTCGGGTTAAAGCTGTTGGTGTAAAACTGCGGTGAGGGTTTTTTGGTGGGAGGTTCGATCAGATTGGCGGGGGCTTTGATTTGCAAGCAAATGGTATTACCGTCAAATTGCTTTGCTAATAACCCTAAGGCGACTAACTTATCGAGCATCATTCCCGCCGCGCGATCGCTTCCTCTATCTTGTTGAGCATAGAAAAGTTCTGCAGCTTCGCGATGGGTGCAGGGAATAAAACCCTCTGGTAAGCTGAGCCGAGCCAGCGGTTGCTTTAGCTTCTCTCCTGATGCTTGCTGCTGTTTTAGCGCTAGATATGCCCATAAGCGGACAAAATACTCCGCCCGACGACGAGTAAACCCAATTCGACCGACTAGCATTGAGACATAATCGCGTTGTTGTTCAAGGGGGAACCACTCATCGAGCCTTTCTGGATTGAGCGCACATTGGTTCCAAGACATAATTAACTAGACCTATTATTTGCATTCAATAGTCATTTCGTCGCGGTTCTTAACTAGCTCTACAAAAATAAATGGCGACGTTACGTAAATGTACTGAGATGCTTTAAAAAACTAAAAACTTCACCTTACTTCAGACCAGTTCACCCTACTTGTGCCGATTAGGTAAAACTGCGCCAGCCTGCCTTATCCTCATTGCTGCTTCCTCATAAGAGCAAACAGAATGACTCTAGAAGCTAAATCGCACACTAACGATTCGGCTTTTGAAGAGGAATTTTTAAGGAGTTAGTGATGTCTGTTCTTACCTCTGCTGTTATTAACCAATCAGCGCTATCTTTTCCCCAACAGTACTATCAGCATCAACCACCCGCAGCCTCAAAGCTTGACTTCTTCCAGGCGGTGCTAGAAGGATTAGCTGACGGTGTTTTGATTGTCAGCACAGAGGGAGAGTTAGTTCATACCAATCACCGAGGGCGGTATTTTTGCCAGCAATTTCAGGAGAACTCTTCACGTCGTCAGATCCCCGAAGCCATTTGGCAGGTGTGTCAGTCCTTGATCGAAAGCCGTGATTTGTTCCCAGAAGAACAACTGGTACTAGAGTCAGAAATCGTTAGCGATCGCGACACAACCCTACGCTTACGAGTGCGTTGGTTTGATTTAGTAGATGGCGATCGTCCCTACCTACTGATCACCCTAGAAGATTACGGTCAATCCCTCCAGGATCAAGCCGCTTCTGACATCAAAAAGTACGGCTTCACTAGCCGTGAAGCAGAAGTGTGGGCGCTTCGCCACGCTAAATACTCCTACAAAGAGATTGCTACCAAGCTGTACATCTCCCTCAACACCGTCAAAAAGCACATCAAAAACATCAACGCCAAGCGGCAAGCCGTAATGTGGGCAGAAGCAGATGCATAATCTACGTCTTTGCTCATCCCAGGTACAAATTGCCCACAGCAACAGACGGGGTATTCAAGCCCATCCTGCTCAACGCCTTGTCTTTAGTCCGCACGCCAACACAACAAGCGATAGACGCAGCACTACATTTGATCTTTTGTTTGCCACTGATCACTATCTAGACGAGACTATTTAAAGATTGTCAGTTTAGCGAAATCCTCAATGAAAGCAGTTTTGATGACAGAGGCGGGAAAGCCAGAAGTCTTGCAGGTGCAAGATGTTTCCGACCTAAAAATTGAAAATGACACTGAAATTTTGGTGCGTCTTCATGCCGCTGGGGTCAACCCAATTGACACAAAGCTACGGCAACGCGGCACCTTTTACCCAAATGACATGCCAGCAATTTTAGGCTGTGACGGTGCGGGGGTTGTAGAAGGCGTTGGTTCAGGAGTTCAACGCTTCAAAGTTGGGGATGAGGTGTATTTTTGTGCTGGCGGGTTGGGCAAATCTCGCACAGGCAATTATGCTCAGTTGACGGTTGTTGAGGAACAATTTGTCGCTCGTAAACCGACTTCTCTGTCGTTTGCCGAAGCCGCAGCAGCACCTTTAGTACTGATTACAGCTTGGGAAGCCCTCTACGACCGAGGACGCCTAGAAGCGGGACAACGGGTGTTGATTCATGGGGGTGCAGGTGGCGTTGGTCATGTGGCGATTCAGTTAGCAAAACTGAAGGGGGCTGAGGTTTGTACAACTGTGAGTTCCTCGGAAAAAGCCAGATTTGTCCGTCAACTGGGGGCTGATCATCCTATCTTTTACAAGGATACAGATTTCGCTACAGCAGCGCTGGATTGGACTCAGGGAGAAGGTGTAGACCTGGCCTTTGACACCGTAGGGGGAGCAACGTTTTACGACACCTTCCCAGCGATTCGGGTTTATGGGGATATGGTGACAATTTTGGAACCCGATCCGGCTGACATCAATTGGAAAATCGCTAGGTTGCGTAATATCCGCACCAGTCTAGAGCTGATGCTAACTCCGATGTTGGAGGGGTTAACTGATGCTCAAAGACATCAAGCGGAGATTTTAGAACAGTGTGCCGATTGGATTGAGCGGGGAAAGTTGCAAATTCATCTCAGTCAAACTTTCGCTTTGGAAGATGCCGCCTTGGCTCATCAGGCATTGGCAAGTGGCTCAACAACAGGCAAAATTGTCCTGACCATTGACTAGATGTGGAAACAGATTTGCTGTTTATGCCTGATGCTGTTTCTGATGTTGCTTCCTGCACCTGTTTGGGCAGCAACTACTTCGCCAGAACGCACTCCTTTGACTTGGGAGTTGCTACAAGAACGTTTTGAGTCACCGATTCAAAGTGACGGTGTTTTGACGCTCGACTTGCGGCAGTTCGTTATCGACTTGACGAGTGAGAATGTGGAGTTTCGCGATCGCTTCTATAGCCAAGTGCAAACTCAAATTAACCGCTCTAAGACTCCCTTAGGTTTGGATTTGAGTCAGTCTTTGATTCAAGGGGAATTTGTAGCGAGTAAATTGGGTTTGCGATCGCCACTTTCCGCCCCCACCTTACCCCCTCTGTTAACACAGCCTGAACGAGAACAGTTGCAGCGGGATCAGCGCTTTATCTTTGAACTCTCTGAGCAAGACACCCCCGTCACGATCTTTCGCGGTCCCCTCAAACTGGTAGAGACACGCTTTGGGGGAGCGGTAAATTTTGCCAATACATTCTTTTTGCAGCGCGTCGAAGCCTCTGATGTCACTTTTGTTCAAGAGGGAGATTGGTCAGATACGCGCTTTAGCCGTTCAGCCGAATTTACTGGGGCGACCTTTGGGCGAGATGTCAATTTTGGTAGCAGTACCTTTTTTGGGAAAGTGGGCTTTAAGAAAGCACATTTTCTCGGTAGTGCCAATTTTTCCGGCAGCACCTTTAAGTCAAATAGCAATTTTAGTGGCGCAGAGTTTGACCAACTGGCCAATTTGACCCGCACTAAATGGCTGCAAAAGGCTGATTTTTCGCAAGTTATCTGGCATGACCGTTCCCTGCTGAGCAATAATCTCTTCTCACAGGCACTTTTGCTGACGGACGCAACTTTTGAAAAGTCTACAACGTTTCGGGAAAGCCGCTTCAAGCAGCCTGTGCTATTACGCGATGTCAGCCTACTCGACCAAATCGACTTTAGCAACGCGCGCTTTACCGAAGCTGCCTTTTTGAATGTGGCGGGGATGACTTTTGACTCCGACCAAGCAAAAATTTTTGGCAACACGGGGCAAATTGGTCGAGTACTTTCTGTCCCCGTTTTGCAAGGCAATGAAGATGTCTTGCGGAACCTGGTGCGGAATTTCCGGGAAATGGAGCAGATTCCCGATGCCAATCAGGTGGAATACACAATGGAACGCTTACGGCAAGAGCAACTGGGGCAAAGCTTGCTGGTTACTCGACCCAGAGAAATACCGCCCCTGAACTGGGCGAAGAATGCTGTGCATTGGTTGGGATTGAGTTTGCTGTTGCTGTTGAGCGCCTATGGTACCAGTTTTGAGCTGGTGTTTGGGGTAGGGTGTTGCGCGATCGCTCTTTTTGGCTTGTTGTTCTGGTTTATCGACCGCTGGCGACCCCAATCACCCCTTGTCCCTCCGTATCTAGAAAGCGTTTACATGCTCAGTAGTTACCTGGCAGTAACCAGTGTGGGCATTACCAGCATCTTACGCAATAGCCAGCAGCCGTGGTTCACCCTGGCTTGTCTAGCGGTCATTCTTATCCCTATCCCCCTGATGCTAACGATGCGGCTTTATCAGCTTGGTGGCGACCGCAAAGCAGTAGAGCAAAGTTACTTTGTCGAAGACGGGAGCTTGCGCCAGTTGCGCTTGCTGATTGGACGCCTACCCATAAGACCCCGGTTTGATCTTTTTCGTGATCGCTACATGCCCATCCTTTGGGAACGCCGCTGGAGTTGGCTCAACTACTACGACTTCAGCCTCAACAACCTGCTCAAATTCGGCTTCAACGACATCCGCCTACGCGACGAACACCTACCAGGACTGATCACCACCCTAGTTTGGTATCAGTGGAGTCTCGGCATCCTCTACATTGCCCTTCTCCTCTGGACTCTCTCCCGCACCATCCCCGGACTTAATTTGCTGATTTACCTGAAGTAGGTGCAGGGGTGCGGGGGATCTCCGAGGCTCACAGGTGTAGGTTTTTTACAATCAAGCGGAGTTGAAGAAAGTCACAGTTGTAGTCGCAGACAAAGGACCCAAAGAAAGTGGAAGACCATTAAGTAAATCAGCTAAAAGA